>JAUXRG010000097.1 GCA_030681795.1 Rubrivivax sp. | reverse complement strand
ATGTCGTAGAGCGCCATGAACTTCGGGTCCTTCAGGTACTCGCTCGGCACCAGCATGCGATGCGCCTGCGCGAGCGGCGCCAGAAGGCACAGCAGGAACAGGAGGGCCGCGCCGCAGCGCAGGTGCTGTCGGAAGCTGGCGTGACGCATCGTGGTCTCCTCGGATCGGGTTCGGTGGCGGGCTCGGTGACGGCAGGCATCAGTTTAAGGACAGCGTTGCGCGCATGGCAAACTCGCGCCCGCCCGCGCTGGGCCCGACTCTCGCTGCGCACCCGCAGCCTTCAAGCAACACCATGAGCACCACAGAAATCTTCCTGATCGCGATGCTGATCATCTTCACCGTGCCCTACCTGATCTGGCGGCTCGGGCGCACCGAGTACTTCGCGCCGCTGGTGGTGGTGCAGATCATCTGCGGCATCCTGCTCGGGCCGGGCGTGCTCGGCGCGGCCTTCCCCGAGTACTACAAGTTCGTGTTCAGCGCGCCGGTGATCCAGAGCCTGAACGGCATCGCGTGGTGGGCGGTGATGGTCTTCGTGTGGATCGCCGGCGTCGAGCTCGACCTGCACCAGGCCTGGGAACACCGCGTCGAAAGTGGCGTCACCGCCGGCCTGGCGCTGGGCGTGCCGCTGGCCTTCGGCAGCGTGGCGGCGCTCGGCATGCTGATGTTCCCGGGCTGGGTCGGCGTGAAGGCGCAGTCGTGGCAGTTCGTGCTCGGCATCGGCATGGCCTGCGCGGTGACGGCGCTGCCGATCCTGATCCTGCTGATGGAGAAGCTCGAGATCCTGCGCCAGCCCGTCGGCCAGCGCATCCTGCGTTACGCGAGCGTCGACGACATCGCGATCTGGGGCGTGCTCGCGCTGATCCTGATGGACTGGGAGCGGGTCGGCAAACAGGGCGGCTTCCTGCTTGCCTTCATCGTCGTCGGCTACGGTTTTCGCAAGCTGATGGTGGCCATTCCCGAGCGTGACCGCTGGTACGCCGGGCTGATCTGGCTCGCCGCCTGCGGCCTCGGCGCCGACTGGTCGGGCCTGCACTACATGGCCGGCGCCTTCCTGGCCGGCGCGAGCATGGACTCGCACTGGTTCGACCAGAAGCAGATGGACGCGCTGCGCGGCCACGTGCTGCTGATCGTGATGCCGGTGTTCTTTCTCAGCACCGGGCTGCGCACCAACTGGCAGGTGGGCGGTGCGGCCGTGTTCATCGCCGCGGCGGTGCTGCTGGTCGCTTCGGTCTCGGGCAAGCTGTCGGCACGCACCTGGCCGGCAAGATCCTGAAGTGGCAGCCGGGCGAAGCCTCGCTGATCGGCTGGCTGCTTCAGACCAAGGCGCTGATCATGATCATCTTCGCCAACGTGCTGCTCGACAAGCAGATCATCACCAGCGAAACCTTCACCGCGTTGCTGCTGATGGCCGTGGCCAGCACCATGCTCACGGTGCCCGTGGTCACGCCGATGCTCGAACGGCTCAAGGCCGTGCTGGCACGACAAAGCTGAGGCCCGCCCCGCGGGGGGCTGCTCAGGTCTTCAGCGTGACGCCAAAACTGTCCGGCATTTGCAGCGCCACCACGTCGCCACGTGCCGTGATCACGCCGTCGACAAGCACGGTGGTTTCGACGACCACCTTGCGGCCCTTGATCTCCTTGACCCGGCCGCGGACTTCGATCTCGTCGGTGAGCGGCGTGGGCTTGAGGAAGTCCACATGCAACGAGCCGGTGACGAAGCGGAAGGCCGGCAGGCTGTCCATGTCGCGCCCCTCGGCGCGGTACATGGCGGCCGCGGCCGTGCCGGTGCTGTGGCAATCGATCAGCGAGGCGACCAGCCCGCCGTAGACGAAGCCCGGGATGGCCGTGTGGAAGGGCTCGGGCTTGTAGCGGGTGACGGTCTCGTCGCCCTCCCAGACGGTCTTGATCTGGTGGCCATGAGGATTCAGACGACCGCAGCCGTAGCAATGCGCGACGTTCTCGGGGTAATGGTCCTGGAATGCGTACATAGGGGTTCCTGTGAGGGGTGGAGGTGTCGGGTGCGCCGCGCGCTCAGTCCACCTTGGCGCCCGAGGCCTTCACCACCTGGGCCCACTTCTTCGTTTCGGCGTCGATAAAGCGCACGAACTCGGGCGGGCTCATGCCGCTGGGGATGGCGCCTTGCGCCTGCAGCCGCTCCTTCATCGCCGGCAGGGCCAGGGCCTTGGCGGTTTCCTGCTGCACGCGCAGCACGATGTCCGCCGGCGTGCCCGCCGGGGCGAGCAGGCCGAACCAGGAGCTCGCTTCGTAGTCCTTGAGCGCCGGGCCACCGGCCTCGGCCACGGTGGGCAGGTCGGGCAGGGCGGCCGAGCGCTGGCTGCTCGTCACCGCCAGCGCCTTGAGCTTGCCGGCCTTGATGTGCGGCATGGAGCTGGGCAGGTTGTCGAACATGAGGTCCACGTTGCCGCCCATGAGGTCGATCAATGCCGGGCCCGAGCCGCGGTAGGGCAGGTGCAGCATGAAGGTGCCGGTGAGGCTCTTGAAGAGCTCGCCGGCGAGGTGGATGGAGGTGCCGTTGCCCGAGCTGGCCATATTCAGCCGGCCCGGCCTGGCCTTGGCCACGCGCACCAGGTCGGCCACGGTCTGGATGCCGTTGGCCTGGGCGAAAGCCGGGTTCAGCACCAGCACGTTGGGCACACCGGCCACCAGCGTGACGGGGGCGAAGTCCTTGACGTGGTCGTAGGGCATCTTCGCGTACATCGACGGGTTGATGGCGTGCGTGCCCACCGTGCCCATCAGGAAGGTGTAGCCGTCAGGCGCGGATTTGGCGACCTCGGCCGCGCCGTTGTTGCCGCCGGCACCGGGCTTGTTGTCGATGATGAAGGGCTGACCGAAGACGCGGGCGAATTCGGGGGCCAGCGCGCGGGCCAGGATGTCGGTGGTGCCCGCCGCGGGAAAGGGCACGACGATGCGCACGGGCTTGCTGGGCCAGGCGCTTTGTGCCCCAGCGGCCAGCGGCAGCGCGGCAGTGCAGAGCAGCAGGTGGCGGCGGGTGATGGTCATGGCGGCGATCCTCGGATGGGCCTGTCGGGGCGTATGCGGCAGTGTGCCCGCCCCCGGCCCGGCCGTCAGCGGGGCCATCCCTACGCCGGGCAGCACTTCAGTCACTACAGCTTCAACTCCAGCCGCAACTGCAAGTTGGTGTAGCTCGGCCCGCGGCTCACGCTGGTGGTGCGCTCGGCCCCCGTGGGAGTCAGGGTGTCGTTGACCGAGGTGGTGGTGTAGGCCCGCGGCGCCAGGTTGTTGCCCAGCAGGCGCAGGCCCACATCGGGGCTGAAGGCCCACAGGGCAAAGGCGTCCCAGACGAGTTTGGTGCTCACGGTGGAGGTCTGGTCGGCTTCCAGCCGGGTGGTGTAGCCGGGCACCCAGTTGAGGTTGCCGCCCAGCGTCAGCGGCGTGCCGCGCAGCCGGTAGTCGGCGCCCAGGTTGGCCGTGCCCTTGGCCTGCTGGTCGAGCCGGTTGTCGGGGCCGGGCACGGCAGCCACGCGCGAGTGGTAGAGCGCCAGGTTGCTGCGCATTTCGACGGCGGGTGCGCCTTCGATGAGCTGGCCGAGCCTGAACTTGGCCTCCAGCTCCAGGCCCGAGGTCACCGCGTCGCCGATATTCTGCGTGCGCCGCACCCAGCGCGGCACCGGGCTCCAGGTCACCGTCTCCAGCGCCGTGACGCCGCGCATCAGGTTCGTGATATTGCGCTGGAAGAGGTTGGCGCTGAGCACGCCGCCGCCTTCCAGGTAGCGCTCCAGGGCGATATCGATGCCGCGCGCCAGTTCGGGCTTGAGGTTGGGGTTGCCGGCGTTGTCGGGGCTGGTCTCGCGGTTGGCGCCCTCGCTCGGGTAGTCGCGGCTGATCGAAGGCCGCGCGATCAGCGAGGCGAGCGCGGGCGAGCGGTAGCTGCGCGTCAGGCTCATGCGGATCTGGTCGCGGCCCTTGGGGTCGGGCTTCCACACCGCGTGCAGCAAGGGCGTGACGACGCTGCTGCGGTTCGTCGGCCGCTCGCCGCCGCCGGCGTCGCCCTGGGTGGTGATGCCTTCCCAGCGCAACCCGGCGTGGGCGCCCCAGTGAGGGGTGAGCGGCCACTCGTCCTGCGCGTAGGCGGCCAGGCGCAGCGAGCGGGCCTGCAGCTCGTCGCCGAAGTCGGTGAGCAGCGGCACGCCGTTTTGCAGCGAGCTGCGCGTGTCGTCGCGGTTCAGCGCTTCGATCTCGGCGCCGCTGACCAGGCTGTGTTCGCCGCCGGCCTTGCCGTCGGCCTCGCCGCCGGCCAGGCCCGAGGCCTTGAAGGTGAGGTTCAGCGAACGTTCCTTCGATAGCGCCCGTTCTTCCAGGACGCGGATCGGCAGCGTGCTGGCATTGCCGTATTCGTTGCGCAGCGAGTCGCTGCTCGAACGCGAGGCGCCGCCGCCGCCCTGCAACTCCAGCCGCATGCCGCCCAGGCGCTGGCGCCATTGGCCGTTCAGGCGCAGGGTGGCGAAGCGGCTATCGGCCTCGGTGCGCCCGGTGTCGTAGAAGGCCGGCGTGGAGGGCCGGCGCAGCGCCTGGTCGAGAGCGAAACGGGTGTCGCTGTGGCCTTCAGACGCCACCAGCATGGGTGCGAGCAGGAGCATGTCGCCGCCCTCGCCCAGCCGCCATTGCAGCCGCGTCGTCAAGTGCACGCCGGTGCGCTGCTCGAGCGCCGTGGAGCGGCCGCGGCGGTCTTCCAGCGGGGCGCCGCTGGCCACGTCGCTGACCGTGGTGTGCGATTCGTTGCTGCTCTTGCGCGCGTTCCTGAAGAGCGAGGCCGAGAGGTTGTAGGTGAGATCGTCGAGGGTGTCGTTGCGCGTCCAGCCGAGACTGGGCGAGACCCGGCCGTTCTCCACGCCCAGCCCGAGCCGCAAGTCGTTGACGCGGCGCTTGTAGCCTTCGCGCGTGATCAGGTTGATGGTGCCGGCAATCGCCCGCGCACCGGTCTCCGCGGTGGGCGCGCGCAGGATCTCGATGCGCTCGATCTGCTCCGGCGTCAGCGATTCCAGGCTGAACCCCGGCGGGATGCGCTGGCCGTCGATGAGCAGCTGCGTGAAGCCACCGCCCAGGCCGCGCATGCGCGGCGCGCCGCCGCGCCCCGGGGCGCCCGGGGTCGTCACGCCGGGCAGGCGGCGCAGCACCTCGCCGACCGTGGCGTCGCCGAACTTGTCGAGCTCTTCGCGGCCGATGACGATCTTGGAGGCGGTCGACCGGCGGCGCGCCTCGGTGTCGGACTCGCGCCCGCCGGTGATCTCGACGCGCTGCGCCGGCGGCTGCGGCTGCGAAGCGGATCGCGCCGGGGCCGAAGCGGCCCGAGCCGGGGCCGAGGCGCCGGGGGCCGGCGGGGAGGTGGGGACTTGCGCGCGGGCATGGGCGAACGCCAGCAGGAGCAAGGGCACGAGCGCCAGGCGCAGGAGGTCGGACGGGGGCATGGGCGGGATTGTGGCGGCGCCGGCGCCCGCCACAATCTGCGCCAGGCCACACGACAAATGCACATCAGCGACATCCGCCACCGCTTGCGCCTACTCGGCGCCGGACCCGCGCACGAAGAGCGCGTGCTGCGGCTGTGGGCGCGCGCCCTGCCGCAGGACAGCGGCCGGCGCAAGCTGGAGAACTTCCTGCCGCGGGCCTTGCGCAACGAGTTGCCGGCGCTGTGCGAAGAGCTTGCCGCCCTGGCGCGGCTGCACACCGAGCACCCGGGCGAGGACGGTTCGGCGCGGCTGCTCTTGGCCCTGGCCGATGGCCAGACGGTGGAGAGCGTGCTCCTGCCGCCGGGCCGCACGCCGGGGCTGTGCGTGAGCACGCAGGTGGGTTGCGCGGTGGGTTGCCGCTTCTGCATGACGGGCCAGGGCGGCCTCGTGCGCCAGCTCGGCAGCGCCGAGATCGTGGCCCAGGTGGCGCTGGCGCGCACGCGCCGGCCGGTGGCCAAGGTCGTCTTCATGGGCATGGGCGAGCCGGCGCACAACCTGGCCGCGGTGATGGAAGCGATCGATCTGCTGGGCACGGGGGGCGCCATCGGCCACAAGAACCTGGTGCTCTCCACCGTGGGCGACCCGCGGCTCTTCGAGCGCCTGCATGCCCTGGAGCATGCCGCTGTGGGCACGGTGAAGCCGGCGCTGGCGCTCTCGCTGCACAGCACCAAGGCGGCGCTGCGCGCCGAGCTGCTGCCGCGCGCGCCGCGCATGGCGCCGGCCGAACTGGTGGCGCAGGGCGAACGCTACGCCCGTGCCACCGGCTACCCCATCCAGTTCCAATGGACGCTGCTCGCGGGCGTGAACGACGGCGACGACGAGATCGAAGGCATCGTCGCGTTGCTCTCGGGCAAATACGCGCTGATGAACCTGATTCCGTACAACGCGGTGCCGGGGCTGCCCTTCGCCCGCCCGAGCTGGGAGCGCGCGGCCGAGATCGCGCGCACGCTGCACCGCCGCGGCATCCTCACCAAGCTGCGGCAATCGGCCGGGCAGGACGTGCAAGCGGGGTGCGGGCAGTTGCGGGCGCGGGACTTGCCGATCCACAAGCCCAGTGCTGCGCCGCAACGCGAGGTGAGCTGGTAGCGCGGCGTGCGAATCGCTTCGGCCCGGACCCGCCGCGAGGGGCTACCTGGCCAGGATCCAGGCCACGGTCTGCTGGACCACGTCGGCCTCGCGCCCGTTGAGGCCGTGGTACGCCATGGCCTCGCACGGGTCGCCGTGGTTCTGCCCGCCGGTGAAGGCCAGCAGTTCCTTCCTGGGCGAGTTCGCGAGCTTGGCCATGAGGGCCGGCACCTGGGCAAATGCGCACAAGGCGCAGCCATCCTGTTCGTGATGCACCACGAGCACGGGGATGCGGATCTTTCCCAGCGGCATGGCGGGGACGGGCCGGCTGCGCTCGTCGCTGAGGATGGTCGAGCTCAGGACGATCCCGTCGGGACCTTCCGGGCCGGACAGCTCGGTGGCGGCATAGGCCGCGGACTGGGTGCCCCGGCTGGTCCCCACGAGCCACACCGGCGCCCGGGACTGCTCCCGCAGCCAGGCGATGACCGCCTTGAGGTCTGCGGCATGCTCAGGCGTCTGGCGAAAACCGCCGAGGTAAGGCGGGCGCTGGCGGTCGGAAGGGGCATCGATGACCGCGACCATCAGCCCCTGGTCGGCGAACAGCTGGCGCGTGCGCACGACGAAGTTGTTGTCGCCCCACCTGAACGAACCGTTGGGAAAGATCTGCAGCCCGCCATGGCCGCCGGCGATCAGCACGACGGCGGCCTTGGGCGCCGTGGGCGAGATCACCAGCATGCGCTGGGTCACGCCGGGCCGGGTGGGAGTGTCCACCACCTGCTGTGAAGTCTGGGCCTGGGCCTGGCAGACCAGGGCAAGGAAGGCGGCGGCGAAGCCGCGGCGAGTGACGTTTCGCATGGCAGACCTCCTGGGGTGGACGCCGCGCGGATCAGGCTCGCAGCGGCGCTGCCGCGTGCACCGCGATGCGTGCACCCTCCAGCGCCACGACCTGCCCCGCGCGGATCTTGCAAGTCTTGCGCAACTCGGTCTGGCCGTCCACCTGCACCCGGCCTGCGCCGACCAGGGCCTTGGCCAGGCCGCCGCTGGAGGCCAGGCCGGTGGCCTTGAGCAAGGCGTCCAGTGCGATGTGCTCGCCGCGCAGTTCGAATTCGATCTCTCGCATTTTCAATTTCCCGGTGAAAGGTCGCCTGGGCCTCGATCATCGCCGCAGCGCGCGGGGCCGGCGCCTTAGCATTGCCGCATGACCAGCCCAAACCCGAGCCCAAGCGCAAACCCAGATCCAGACCCCGCAGCCGACGCCGAAGAGTCCGCCACCGTAAAGCAGCCTCGCCTGTGGCGCGACAACGGCTGGACCGCGCGCGTCATCAAGAACGAAGACGACGAAGGCTGGGCCGTGGCCATGACGCCCGACGGCCAATCCGAGCCCGCGCTGGTGGGGCCCTGGACCATGGGGCGCGACAAGAAGAACCCCAAGCCCCTGGACACGGCGGCGTTCAATACCTTGGTCAAGACGGCCGCCGAAGTGCTCCGCCGCCACGAACAGCAACTCCAGGCCGCCATGCACAAGGCGGTGGCGGTGAGCACCGTGGCGGGCCGCTGGCAGGTGACGCTGGACATCGTGCCCGACGAGATCGAGCCGCATGCGCTGCTGGCCGCGCACGATGCGGACGGCGAGCGCGTGGCGCAGGTGCGCGTGGCGGCGCACTTCAAGCTCGACACGCGCAGCGCCACGGCCTGGGCCGAGGGCGGGTTTCGCAAGCCGGCTTGACGCCCGGGGTTCAGGCGCAGCGAGACCCGCGCGTGAATCAGGCGGTCGCGCGATACCCTCGCGCGCATCAGGCGGTCGCGCGATACCCTCGCGCGCATCAGGCGGTCGCGCGATACCCTCGCGCGCATCAGGCGGTCGCGCGATACCCTCGCGCGCATCAGGCGGCCGCTCGGTACCCTCGCGCGCATCAGGCGGCCGCTCGGTACCCTCG
>JAUXRG010000087.1 GCA_030681795.1 Rubrivivax sp. | reverse complement strand
TGCAGCGCCGTCCGCAATGGAGCCAGCGTGAAGGCGCACCTGTCGGGCGCGCTGCAATCCGGCATCCGCGATCTGGAACGCACCAGTGGCCTGGGATTCGGCAGCGCGCGCCGCCCGCTGCTGGTGTCGGTGCGCTCGGGTGCACCGGTTTCCATGCCCGGCATGATGGACACCGTGCTCAACGTCGGGCTGAACGACGTCTCGCTGGCGGGGCTGTTGCGGCTCACCGGCGACCACCGGCTGGCATGGGATTCGTATCGCCGCCTGATCCAGGCCTTTGCCGAGATTGTTGCCGGCGTACCGGCTGCGCCGTTCGAGGTGGCGCTGGACGCCACCCTTCGCCGCACCGGCGCCTGCATCGCCCGGCAGCTCGATTCTCGTGCGCTACGCGATCTGGCGCGCAGCTACCTTGTGCTGTATCGCGACCATACCGGCCAGGATTTTCCGCAGGATCCGTTCGAGCAGCTGGCCGCCGCGACCCATGCCGTGTTTGCATCCTGGATGTCGGACAAGGCCGTCGAGTACCGGCGCCTGAATGCGCTGGCGGATGACCTCGGCACTGCGGTAACCGTGCAGCGCATGGTGTTCGGCAACGCCGGCGGCAATTCGGGCGCAGGCGTCGGCTTCACGCGCGATCCGTCGAACGGGGAAAACCGGCCGTATATCGACTGGCTACAGCAGGCCCAGGGCGAAGACATCGTCTCGGGACGCCGCCGGGTAACCGCCGAAAGCGATGTCCCCCACTGGCTCATGCAAAAGCTCGCCCAGGTCGGTGAATCCCTGGAGCAAAACTTTCGCGATGCCCAGGAATTCGAATTCACCGTCGAAAACGGCGAACTGTTCATGCTGCAAACCCGCACCGCCAAGCGCACCGCGCTTGCCTCGCTGCGGATGGCGGTCGACCAGGTCGACAGCGGGCTCATCACTCCGGACGAGGCGCTTGGCCGGCTGTCCGGTATCGATGTCGACGCCATCACCATCCGGCGCGTCAAGTCCAGCAAGCCGCCCCTGGGGCAGGCCATCCCCGCCGGAACCGGCGTGGCCCAGGGCCCGGCCGCCTTCTCGGTCAAAGCCGCCCAGGCCTTTGCCGAGCGCGGCACGCCCGCCATCCTGGTGCGCAACGATGTCGCCACCAGCGACATCGCCGGCATCGCGGTCGTCAGCGGCGTGCTCACTGCCAGCGGCGGGCGAACCTCCCATGCCGCCGTCGTCGCACGCCAGATGGGCAAGGTCTGTCTCGTCGGCTGCGCCGACCTGCGCATCGATGAAAACGCCAAACAGGCCACGCTGGGGCAAACCCACATCGCCGAAGGCGACCCCCTTTGTCTCGACGGCGATGCCGGCACGATCTATGCCGATTCCCCGAAGATCATCAGCGAACGCCCAGAGGCACTGATTGCCCGGATCAGGGAATGGCGAGCGAACGTGCTCGGCAATCAGTAGCTGCGTGCACACCCTTCAAGACAAGATATCGTTGTCTATAATGTTGTTCTGATAGTGGTTTATGTGCGAATCCTGATGGCAACTTCAACTCACATCGAACTGGAGCCGGAGCATCTCAGTGCCATTCAGGCGCTGGCCGATGAAACGCATCGGCCCTTGGAGGACGTCAACAGGATTTACGCCGAGACATTCGAAAGGCTGAATTCGGATGCGCGAATCAAGGAATACCTGAACCTGTTCACGTCAAAAACTGTACGAGACGCGTTACGCCATTCAAGAACGGACGCGTAGCTTTCAGGCAGATAGGAATCTAAGGAACCTATACACCCCACAGAAGGGTTCCCATAGCGAGACCGTTTCGCTCCCACCGCAGCTAGAGACGGGGGTCATGATGGTGATCATCACGCGCAGGCAATTCATTTCTTCAGCACCCGCGATCTTGGGCGGATCGTCGGTCCTGGCGGCCTGCTCCCAGAGCCCTGATCCAGACGGCTATGAGGCCGTCGCCGCGCAAACGTGGCGACGTGAAAACCTCCTGGGCCTTGAAGGCGCGGCGCTCAGCCACGAACTCGTCCGCTATGCGACGCTGGCTCCGTCCAGTCACAACACACAGTGCTGGAAGTTCGCGGTCGATGGCAAGGCCATCACGCTCCTGCCCGACATGTCGCGACGTTGTCCCGCAGTGGATCCGGACGACCACCATGTCTTTGTGTCGCTGGGCTGTGCC
>JAUXRG010000072.1 GCA_030681795.1 Rubrivivax sp. | reverse complement strand
CGTGCCATCGAATCCTCCGCGCCGGGGGCCATGGGCTGCATTCGCCCAGTCGCGAAGGGGGCCCGCCGAGGGCGGTCCCGTCAATGGCAGGTGCGGGGATTTGCGTGTTCAGCGCTGCGGGAATTTGGGTGTTCGTCTACAGCAAAAAAAGCGGCGGCGTACTTCGCGAAGGAACTCCGATGAGCGCGAAGTACGCCTGCATGCGCCAGCACGTGGCGACGTTTGACGTGACGCTGATGTGTCGCGTGCTCCAGGTCTCGGCCTCGGGCTACTACGCGGCACAGCACCGGCCGCCGAGTGCGCGGACGCTGCAGGACGAGCCGTTGCGGCTGGCGATTCGCGTGGTGCATCGGCAGAGCCGACGACGCTACGGCGCCCCGCGCATCCGGCAGGAGTTGCGGGCGAATGGGACGCGCGTGAGCCAGAAGCGGGTCGCCCGCCTGATGCGGGCCGACGGGCTGCAGGGGCGGCGCCCGCGGCGATTCGTGCGCACGACGGACAGTGGGCATGTCGAGCCGGTCGCGCCCAATCTCGTGGCCCAGCAGTTCGACCCGCGCATGATCGGCGGCCCCGATCGCGTCTGGGCGAGCGATATCACGTATCTGCGCACGCGGCAGGGCTGGCTGTACCTGGCGGTGGTGCTGGACCTCGCGACGCGCCGGGTGATCGGGTGGTGCACCGGCACGTCGTTAGGCGAAGCGCTCGTGCTGGGGGCGCTGGCACGCGCGCTCGCGGCGCGGTGCCCGGGGCGTGGGTGGCAACATCATTCGGATCGGGGGAGTCAGTACGCGGGCCGTGCCTGCCGCGCCCTCGTGCAGGCCCACGGCGGCACGATGAGCATGAGCCGCCGCGGCAACTGCTACGATAACGCCGTCGTGGAGAGTTTCTTCGCGACGCTGAAGGTCGAACTCGGGGACGCGCTCGACTGGGAGGACGCGTCGGCCGCGCAGCGGGACCTGTTCGAGTATATCGAGATGTGGTACAATCGTCAGCGGCGGCACTCGACGCTGGGCTATCTCAGCCCGGTCGCCTACGAAGCAGAGATCGTTAGGCAAGGTAGTGCGGCTTAACCAGGTGTCCACAATATCGGGGCAACTCCA
>JAUXRG010000070.1 GCA_030681795.1 Rubrivivax sp. | reverse complement strand
GCCGGACGCCACCAGCGAGGCCGCGATTTACCAGACGCTGCTCGCCGCCGATGCGCTGCGCTATCTGACCCTGCAGGTTACCGGCAGCAAGTCGTCCGGCCATCCGGGCGGCTTCGCCTCCAGTGCCGACGCCGTCGCCGCGCTGCATCTGCTGGGCCACCGCAACATGGTGACCGAGGTCGGCCATCACGCGCCGGGCTTCTACTCGGCGATGTTCCTCGATACCTCGCTGGAAGCCATGGGCATCCACACGGTTTCCGAGATGCGCACGCGCTTCCGCGAACGCCACGGCCTGCTCGGCCACCTGTCGGGCGCGATTCCGGGCCTGCTGGCCCCCGCCGGGCCGCTCGGACAGGGCCAGCATTTCGCCATGGCCGGCGCCTATCTCAATCGCGACAAGCTGTTCCCCGTCACCATCGGCGACGGCGGCCTCGGCGAGCCCTACATCATGAGCGCGTTCCAGCACTTCGCTACCGCCTACCCGGACATCACCAACTACCTGCCGGTGCTGGTGTGGAACGGCTATTCGCAGGAGCACCACAGCATGGTGTCGCTGTGGGACAACGCGCGCATGACTGCCTACTGGCGTGCGCACGGCTTTGATGAAGTCCACATGGTCGATGCCCGCAACTTCGCCGACAGTCCCGACGCGCCGGTCTATGCCGATTCGACGACCTTCAGCTTTACTGCGCGTATGGCTTTCACGGGCGCGATCCTCAAGGCCAGCGATGCTGCCGCGCAAAGCGCGCTGAATGGCCGCCGCGCCTGTCTCATCGTCAAGCAGCTCAAAGGCGCGGGCGTGCACGCCACTGGCGCCAAGTCGCACAACCTCTACCCGCACCACACGCTCGATTCCGACGACGTCAAAGGCGGCTTGCAGCGCCGCGCGCTGCCGATCGCCGCATGGAAGGTGACGCGTGAAAACTTCCGTCACGCCGGCGGCGGCCCCGCTGCGCGTGTGGCGGTGACCGAAAGCGTGCGCGCACTGCCGAGCCTCGTCGGCCTGCCGCTCACCGAATTCGCCGTCGGCGAAAACCACAGCCCCACCACCGCCTTCGGTCACGTGGTGGGCGAAGTCGGCAAGCGCGACCCGATGTTCGTCGTCACCAACGCCGACGGCAACGAGGCCTCGGGCATGGCCAACATCAACAAGGCGCTGACGATCCGCCACCCGACTGCCGATGACCTGTATTTCCAGGGGCCG
>JAUXRG010000065.1 GCA_030681795.1 Rubrivivax sp. | reverse complement strand
GCTCGGGACCAAGCCGGGAGAAGCCCGCGGCGTTCTCCCGGCAGTGGAGTGAGGCCTGCAGAGAAACTGACCAAGGCGAGGCCACTTGGCCGAGCCGTGTTGAGGCGAACAGCATTTGGTTCCACACGACGCCTAACGTTGGAGCTAACCGGCGCGCGGCGGCTTGGCGCCTGGGCCGCGTGGACGAAGATGAAGCAGACGGCCACGCGGCCCAGGCGGCAAGCCGTTGCGCGTCCGGTTGAGCGACTGGTTGGGCGGCGGTGTGCGGAGTAGGCGCGAGGCGAGCGCCACAGGTGGTGAACCCGGCGCGTAAAAGCGCCGGGCTGACCGGGTAGAGCGGCAAAGAGTACCGGTGAGTTGCCGGCAGGCCCGCGTAAAAGCGGGCCCGTGACCAAGCCACGAGATGCCCGAGCTGCTGCCGCTGCGACCGAGGAAGCCCTGAAGCTGAGTTGACCAAGGCGAGGCCACTTGGCCGAGCCGTGTTGAGGCGAAATGCATCTGGTTCCGTCCGACGCCTAACGTTCGAGCTAAGCTGGCACCGACGGTGGGACGCGCGGGCCCGGTTGGCGAAAATGTACAACGTACCGCCGACCGGGCCCGCGTGGCCCGCCGTTGGGGCTCAGCTTGAGCGAGGGGTTAGGCGTCGCTGGGCGCCGACGACTGACGGCTCCTTCTCTGCGAGCTTACCTGCCACATACTTGTGGAGGACGCTGGCGATCAGAGTCTGGTAGGGCATGCCTTCAGCGAGTGCCTTGGCCTGGATATCGAGTAAGTCTGCAGACGACAGGCGAATGTTGACCCGCTTGTCTTTGATTGCTGTTGCTCTTGCCGCAGTGCGCATGCGCTGTAGTTCAGCCTTGCTCGCAATCGGCTTCAGTTTGCCCGACTCATAGGCTTCAAGTACTTCAAGTTCGTATGGATCAAGCTTAGACATCGTCTGACTCCTTCGCGATGAAGTCGCGCGTAGCCTTGCGGCTGGGGATGATGGTTTTGAGAAAGAAGTGGTCTTCCTCTTCAACGAACGGAACCAGGAAAGCGTAGCCTGCTACTTCTACGACCATGATCTTCTGCCGCGGGTACTTTGCCGGGTTCTGGTGCGGCACAATTTCAAGCAAGCCACCTGCTTCCACAGCGACCGTGATGTCTTCGAAGGACACGCCTCGCTCCTGCTTGAGCAGGGCATTCTTGTCGGGTGGCCATCGGAACGGTTTCATGGCTCGCGATGGTAGCAGACCGTGTGCCGTCTGTCTTCAGGATAGCGGCAGAGCGCCGCAGGGGTGGATTGCGACGCCTAACGTTCGAGTTAAGCTGGGACCGACGGCGAGGCGCCAAGCCCAGACTGGCGAAAATTTACCGTGTACCGCCAGACTGGGCTTGGTGACTTGCCGTTGGGCCTCAGCTTGAACGAGGGGTTAGGCTGCGCTGCGCTGCGCTGACCAGGCGCTGGCGGCGGGCCTGGATAATCAGTGTTCTTCCTCGTGGCCCGCCGCAGGTGCTTCCCGCTCCGCGCTGATGACCGTGGCACGCCACGTATTCAAGCCGCCAGCGCTGGGCGAAGTGAGGCGCACCAATGCTGACGGCGGCCCGATGAACTGACTGACGACCAGAGCCTCCCACGCAGTGAGGTAGTTCGATGTGGCACTGCGGCTCCATGTCTTTCCTGTCCGTCGCCGCGCTGGCCCTGGTTCTGTTCGGCTGCTGAGGCTGAGTGGACTGACTCTCCGGATGGTCGTGCTCCTGTGGGCAACCGTGCTTCTGCGGCTTTGCCGCGTGGAGGCTGTTCAGCTCACGCCGACAGGCGCTGACTCTGCTGGAGCAGCACACGGCTTGTCCTGCGCAGCCTAACGTTCGAGCTAAGCCGGCACCGACGGGAAGACGCCGGGCCGGCGCTGCAGAAAATGCAGACCTGCACTGTAGCGCCGGCCCGGTGGCTTGCCGTTGGGGCTCGGCTTGAGCGAGGTGTTAGGCCCCACTGCGCGCTATTCGAGCGTAAGGACCAGACGCTTCCCGAGGGCGGCGGCAGCTCTATCGAGAGTTTTGAGGGATGGCCAATGGGTTGGATCTTCAAGACGCTTGGCTGCTGGCCATGAGGTTTCTAGCGCACGCGCCAGATCCGACAGTGTTCTCTCTCCCCGAGCTAGGCGCAGCAGCATTGCGGCTTGTGTTTTGGCATCCGGCGCGATGTAGTGCGCACCCTTGATCTTCCGACTTGGCGCGGGTACATCTTTCGACTCGTCCAGGCGCCACGCCAGCATGGCGGAAAGCACTTCGGTCGCGTTGAACAGGGCTTCTTCCTTGGTTTGACCCTCGGTGAAGGTGTCCGGGAGGTCAACAAACTGAACCAAGTAGGTTCCGTCGATCTGTACCTCGACCGTCGCGGGGTATCGAATATCCATGTCTTCACCTCACTTCAACTTCGCGCCGGTTTGGCGCTGTATCGCCGCGAGAAGACCTGCGCCGATATCACGTGAACCATGCACGGGAACCGGTACGGCTTGACCGCCCTTGACGAGGATATGGTGGCTACCGTGTATGCGGTTGACGGACCAACCCGCCGCCTTGAGCTTCGCGATGACTTCTTTGCCTGTCACGGCACGAATGATAGATCAAGAGTGATCTAAACGCAACGGGGCGCGCGAAGATGTTCGTTTGTGGGGCCTAACGTTCGAGTTGAGGCGGGACCAACGGTAAGACGCCAGGCCCGGGCCGGTGAAAATGTACCCCGTACCACCGGCCCGGGCCTGGTGGCTTGCCGTTGGGCCTCGCCTCGAACGAGGGGTTAGGCCTCAGTGCGGCCGATGACAGCATGGAACCACTGAAGCAAGGCTTCAACTTGACTTAGCTCGACCTCCAACCCACCGCGCAGATCACATTGAAATTGGCCGTTGTCGGTGTGTAGTCTAGAGCCGACGGCGAAGTTGATTCCGAAGTGACCGCGCGAATCTAGGCTTGCCACGACAAGTCCGAAGTCTTCTGGCGACATTGCATAGAGCTTCGCTTCTCCTTTGACTTCTCGAACCACTACGGCAAGTTCGGCTATGAATGCCTCAACATCTGGCCATTCAAGCCATGCTCTCACCCCATGTGCCGAGTAGGCCTGGACGGTTGCCGAGACTTCAACGTGTAGGTCGGGTTGCGACGGGCTTTGCGCCGGCGTCGCGTGAAGGAGCTTGAGGGAGAGCTCACCGTTGGCGGTGCGAAGGTGCATGGTTCTGAGGCCTAACGTTCGAGTTAAGCTGGGACCGACGGCGAGGCGCCAAGCCCAGACTGGCGAAAATGTACCGCGTACCGCCAGACTGGGCTTGGCGGCTTGCCGTTGGGCCTCAGCTTGAACGAGGGGTTAGGCTGCGCTGCGCTGACCATGCGCTGGTGGCGGGCCTGGAGAGGCACTGTCATTCCTCGTGGCCCGCCCTGAAGCCGCCCGCTCCGCGCTGAAGACCGTGGTACGCCACGTATTCAAGCCGCCACCACCGGGCAAGTGAGACGCACCACGGTTGCCAGCGGCCCGAGGAACTGACTGAAAACCAGAGCTTCCTACGCAATGAGTCGGCTCGATGTGGCACTGCGGCTCCATGTCTTTGCTGTAGGTTGCCGCGCTGGCCTTGGTTCTATTCGGTTGCTGAGTCTGGGTGAGTTGACGCTCCGGATGGCCGCGCTCCGGTGGGCAGCCGTGCTTCTGCGGCCTTGGCGCCTCGTGGCTGCTCAGCCCGCGCCGACAGGCGCTGACTCTGCTGGAGCGCCACACGGCCTGTTCTGCGCAGCCTAACGTTGGAGCTAACCGGCGCGCGGCGGCTTGGCGCCTGGGCCGTGTGGACGAAGATGTACCACATGGCCACGCGGCCCGGGCGACAAGCCGTTGCGCGTCCGGTTGAGCGACTGGTTAGGCGGCGGCGCGCGGAGTAGGTGAGAGGCGTGCGCCACAGGCAGTGAACGCGGCGCGTAAAAGCGCCGTGCGCAGCAGGTGGAGCGCCCAAGAGTGTTGGTGATTTGCCGGCAGGCCCGCGTAAAAGCGGGCCCGTGACCAAGCTGCGAGATACCGGAGCCGCTGCCGCTGCGACCGATGAAGCCCTGAAGCTGAATTGACCAAGGCGAGGCCACTTGGCCGAGCCGTGTTGAGGCGAACTGCATTTGGTTCTGTCCGACGCCTAACGTTCGAGCTAACCGGGCGCCGACGGCAGGACGCCAGGCCCGGGCTGGCGAAAATGTACCGCGTACCGCCAGACCGGGCCTGGTGGCCTGCCGTTGGCGCTCCGGTTGAGCGAGGGGTTAGGCGTCGTTGCGCGCATGGCGCCAGAGCATTACTTGATATCCGCGATCACTACTGGCCGGTTAAAAGTTGAACAAAATCAACTGCTTGGCGTCGTCACTTAGATTGGTTGTGGACTCATCGCCTGGAAAGGCGCATGAAAGCTGGGTTTTCTCGAAAACGGACACCGACAAGATCTGTAGACATGTGTACATCGAGGCCTCGATTTGAAGTTCCTTCCTGACGATGGCGATCAGCACGTAGGTGGCCACGGCGCACCACACCTGCGTCTTCACGGCGTTCTCGCTGTTGCCCAGGAAGTGCTTGATCCGCAGATGCTGCTTGATCCACTTGAAGAACAACTCGACCTGCCAGCGGCTCTTGTACAGAGCGGCGATCGTCAGCGCCGGCAATGCCGTGTTGTTGGTCAGAAAGACCAACGTCTTGCCCGTCTCGGAGTCCTTGAACTTGATGCGCCGCAGATGCTCGGGGTAATTGCGAACCGGGTAATAGCCGGTGAGCATGACAAGCTGATCGCAGATCAACCCGGTGCTGCGGTCCACGGGGTTCGAGTAGACGCGACGCGCGTTCATGCCCCTCTTGGCGCGGGTCACGAAGAAGGCACCGCGCTGATGCAGGGCATGCAGCCGGGTGAAGTCCAGGTAGCCCCGATCCATGACGTAGAACGCGCCGGCCTCGAAGCTCAGCAAGTCCAGCACGTTCACGTCGCCCATCTTGCCGTCGCTGATGTGGATGAAGGCAGGGATGGCGCCGCGCAGGTCCAGCAGCGTGTGCAGCTTGATGGCAGCCTTGGTGGAGCGGAACGGTGCCCAGTCGAAGAGGCTCAGGCACAGATCGATGGTGCTGGAGTCCAGCGCATAGACCGTGTTGTCCAACTCGACGCCCATCGAGTCGCTGGCGTACAGCTTGCGGGCGCGGCGGATAAGCACCGCAGCAAGCTCGGACCAAATACGCCAATCGCGCAACTCGTTCGCGTCGGCCAGCGTCGAACGCTTGACAGCCGAACGAAATCCCATCGCGTAAAGCTTGGTCGAATTGGCCGACAAGCTGGTCTCGACATCGCGCAGGCTCTCGCGCCAGGTCAACTGGGCGAACGCCATGGCGCGGAACTGCTCGGCGCACGACAGCGAGCGCACGCCGGCATCGCCGCCATGGCGTTGGACGATCCGCACGAAGCTGGTCCACGGGACGAACTCCATGACTTGAGCGAACAAGGTCTTGCCGACATGCACGTGCGTCCCCAGAGGCTGTCAAGCCCTGGAAAGTACGCGGTTTTGAGAGATCGAAGTTCAAATCGGCACCAAACAAAATCGGCCGCTAGGCCGCGCCAATGCTTGCGATTCGCCGCGGCGAGGCTCGTTTAACCGGACAGTAGTGCTTTGACATTCATCATTTCTCCCTTTGGTTCTTAGGCGCCGGCAGCACGCGAAGTTACTATTGTCGGTCCGGCGGCGACATTTGGTTGAACATTGAAACAGGAGATGGCCGGGCACCCCCGATTTCAGGGGGGGGTCAACCCGCTCAATTGAGCTGTGGCGCTTGACTAGTCCTGATTAGCGATGAAGTTCAGCAAGCTCACTCTATGAGCCAGTGGCCAGCGAAGATGGTCGCATTCCCACAGGAGATGCGCCATGCCGATGAACCGAGTCCAGTTCCAGAAGGGGCTGTCCATGCCTGAGTTTCTGGCGCGCTACGGCACCGAGGAGCAATGCGAACAGGCGCTGGTGACGGCGCGCCAGGGTGTCTTGAGCTTGAGCACGACTTGCCCAGCCGCATTGCATTGCACCCGTTCGTTGGCCAGCGCCGGGCGGGCGATGTAGCGGCAAAGCTGCTCCAGCGACTTGCGCTCGTCGGCAGCGCAGCGCACGGCCGCGTGCAGGCTGAAGTCCTGCATGTCGGCGCATAGGTTCTGATGGAAGTGCGCCTCCCGCGGCATCGTGCCCTGCACCGTCAGCACCTTCTGGCCGGCGCGCCCACCGAAGGCGATGCGGTAGGCCGAGCCCGGGCACAAGCAGTCCAGTGGACTGCTTGTGCCTGGCGAGGGGCCGGGCCACTGGCCCGGCGCGGCCTGCAAGGCCATGCCGCTGCCTGCTGCGGCATGAGCGTGCGGGCGTCGTCCGAATCTGCATCCTTGTCGGCCGTGTACTTCGCGCCCTGCTCTTCGACCAGGGCGCCGCGCCAGGTGAGCAGCTTCAGTATGCGGGTGATGATCTTGTGCAGCACGGCCTGCAGCGCCTCATCGGTCGGCTGGCCGGGAACCTCGACAAAGCGAAGCTTCAGCGGCACCGAGCCGGCACTGGCCAACAGCGCGGCGGGCTACGCACCCAGGCCGCCCTGGCGGCCGCTGACCAAGTTCGAGCAGCGTGGCCTCAGGCTCGGCCACGGCGTATGGGATCTGGTCTTCAATCGACCCAGTTGACGAGCCCGAACCACCAGGTGACCAACACCACCCCGCCGAAGGCGATGCGGTACCAGGCAAACGGCACGAAGCTGTGCGTCGAGATATAGCGCAGCAGCCAGCGCACGCACAGAAAGGCCGAGACGAAAGAGAAGACCATGCCGACCACCCACATGCCCAGGTCGTCGGCCGAGAGCAGCGCGCGCTCCTTGTACAGCGAGTACGCCCCGGCAATGGCCAGCGTGGGGATCGCCAGGTAGAACGTGAACTCGGTGGCCACCTGGCGGCTCAGTCCGAAGAGCATGCCGCCGATGATGGTGGCCCCCGAGCGACTCGTTCCCGGAATCAGCGCAAAGGCCTGCGCGATGCCGACCTTCAACGCATCCAGCGCCGTCATGTCGTCCACGCAGGTCACGCGCACATGGTTCTGGCGGCGCTCGGCCCACAGGATCACGAAAGCCCCCAGGATGAAGCTCGCCGCCACCGTGGGCGCATTGAACAGATGCGCCTTCAGCGCCTTGCCAAAGAGCAGGCCGAGCAGCGCCAGCGGCAGGAAGGCGATGCCCACGTTGACCAGCAACTGGCGCGCCTTGGGGTCGGTGAAGACGCCACCCAGCGTGGCGGCGATGCGGGCGCGGAACTCCCACACCACGGCCAGGATGGCCGCCGACTGGATCACGATCTCGAAGAGCTTGCCGCGCTCGTCGTTGAAGTCCAGCAGCGCGCCGGCCAGGATCAGGTGCCCGGTGGACGACACGGGAAGGAACTCGGTGAGCCCTTCCACCACGCCCATGAGGGCGGCCTTGACGAGCAGGATGGGGTCCAAGACGAGCGGCTCCGGGCGGGCGGGGAAGCGGCGGATGATATCGGCGCGGCATCGCGCGGCAGTCGCCCGCAGGATGACGAGCAGGATCGACACGCACGAGGGTCCCTACAATCTTGCGGGCTCCCAACCCCATAGGCGCCCGCCCTTCGCGACCGTCCCCATGACAGAGACCTTCGGTTCGACCCGCGGCTCGCCCCCACGTCCATGAGCCACCGCACCCGCCTGTGGATCGTCGCCCTGGCGCTGCTGCTGGCCGCCACCCTGTTGCTGGCGCGCACCCTGGCGGCCCGCAGGGGCGACGCGGCTGCGGCCACGCCGGTGGCGCAGGCCATCGAACTGGCCAGCGGCGACGTGGCCCGAGCCCAGCGCACGGAGCTGACTCGCCTGCTCGCCGTCTCTGGCGGGCTCAAGGCCGTGCACAGCGCCGTCGTCAAGGCCAAGGTCGGCGCGGAAGTCCAGACGCTGGCCGTGCGCGAGGGCGACCGCGTGCAGGCCGGTCAGCTCATCGGCCAGCTCGACGCCACGGAATTCCGCTGGCGGCTGCGCCAGGCCGAAGACCAGGCCGCCGCGGCACAGGCCCAGCTCGACATCGCGCAGCGCACGCTCGAAAACAACCGGGCCTTGGTCGCGCAAGGCTTCATTTCGCGCAATGCGCTGGACACCGCGGCGAGCACCGCCGCCGGTGCCGCGGCCTCGCTGCAGGCAGCGCGCGCCGCGGCCGAGCTGGCGCGCAAATCGTTGCGGGACAGCGAGATCCGCGCCCCGATCGCCGGCCTGGTCTCGCAGCGCCTGGTGCAGCCGGGCGAGCGTGTGGCCATCGACACGCGGCTGGTCGAGATCGTCGACCTCTCGCGCATCGAGCTCGAGGCCGCCGTGGCGCCGCAGGACGTGCTGGCCTTGCGCGTCGGCCAGGTGGCCCAGGTTCGCATCGACGGCCTGACCGAGCCCGTGGCGGCGCGCGTGGCGCGCATCAACCCCGCCGCGCAGACCGGCACGCGCTCGGTGATGGCGTATCTCGAACTCGCGCCCGTGCCCGGCCTGCGGCAAGGCCTGTTCGCCCGGGCCAGCGTCGAGCTGCTGCGCCAGCCGGCGCTGGTGGTGCCGGCCTCGGCGCTGCGCACCGACCAGGCCCGCCCGTATGTGCTGGCCCTGGAGGGCGGCCAGGCCGTGCCCCGCCCGGTGAGCACCGGCGCGCGCGGCGAGGCGCTGATCGCCGGCCAGCGCGAGAGCGCGGTCGAGATCACCGCGGGCTTGCCCGAAGGTGCCACCGTGCTGCGCGCCACCGTGGGCGCGCTGCGCGCAGGCACGCGGCTGGTGGTCGCGAGCGCCGCCGCCGCGAGCGCCGCCCCGGCCTCGGCTGCAGCCCGCTGAGGCGGGCCACGCCATGTGGTTCACGCGCGTCTCGATCGCCAACCCGGTGATGGCCGTGATGGTCATGCTCGCTTTCGTCGTGCTGGGACTCTTCAGCTACCAGCGCCTGTCGCTGGACCAGTTCCCCAACGTCGACCTGCCCACCGTGGTGGTGAGCATCGACTACCCCGGCGCCAGCCCCGAGATCGTCGAGGCCGAGGTGACGAAGAAGGTCGAGGAAGCCGTCAACACCGTGGCCGGCATCAGTTCGCTGTACTCGCGCTCCTACGAAAGCTCGTCGGTCGTGATCATCGAATTCAACCTCGATATCGATGGCCGCAAGGCCGCCGACGACGTGCGCGAGAAGGTCGCGCTGATCCGCCCGCTGCTGCGCGATGAAGTGAAAGAGCCGCGCATCTCGCGCTTCGACCCCGCGGCGCAGCCGGTCTTCAACGTGGCCGTGCTCGCCACCGACGCCACCACCAGCCCGCAGGAGCTCACCACCTGGGCCCGGCAGGTGCTGCAAAAGCGCCTGGAGAACGTGCGCGGCGTGGGCGCGGTGAGCGTGATCGGTGGCGTCGACCGGCAGATCAACGTCTACCTGCGAGCGCAGGCGATGGAGGCGCTGGGCGTGACGACCGAGCAGGTGGCCGCGGCGCTGAAAAGCGAGAACCAGGAGCTGCCCCTGGGCAGCATCCGCTCGCGCGAGCAAGACCGCGTGCTGCAGATCAACGCCCGGCTGAAGACGCCGCGCGAGTTCCGCGACATCGTCGTGGCGCGCAAGGCGCTTCCCGTGGCCGCGGGCTCGGGCAGCGCCAGCGTGGTCAAGCTCTGGCAGGTGGCCGATGTGGTGGACGGCCCGCAGGAGCTCGAGAGCCTGGCCCTGTACAACGGGCAGCGCACGGTGCTGCTGTCGGTGCAAAAGAGCCAGGGCGAAAACACCATCGCCCTGGTCGCGGGCCTCAGGCGCGCGCTGGCCGAGGCCCAGGCGGTGCGGCCTTCGAACATGCGCACCGAGATCAACCGCGATAACTCGCGCGCCATCCGCGTCTCGGTGGCCAACGTGCAGCGCACGCTGCTCGAAGGCGCGGGGCTCACCATCCTCATCGTCTTCCTCTTCCTCAACTCCTGGCGCAGCACGGTGATCACCGGCCTGACGCTGCCCATCGCGCTGATCGGCACCTTCGGCTTCATGTACGCCTTCGGCTTCACCATCAATACCGTCACGCTGATGGCGCTGAGCCTGTGCGTGGGCTTGCTCATCGACGACGCCATCGTCGTGCGCGAGAACATCGTGCGTCACATGGAAGCCGGGGAAGACCGCCGCACTGCCGCGCTCAACGGCACGGCTGAAATTGGCCTGGCGGTGGCCGCCACCACCTTCAGCATCGTCGCGGTGTTCGTGCCGGTGGCCTTCATGCCCGGCGTCAGCGGCGAATGGTTCCGGCCCTTCGGCCTGACCGTGGTGGCCAGCGTGCTGGTCAGCCTGTTCATCAGCTTCACGCTCGACCCCATGCTGTCGGCCTACTGGGGCGACCCGCCCGGGCACCACCAGCAGCCGAAAACCGGCATCAGCCGCCAGCTGGCGCGCTTCAACGCCTGGTTCGACCACCAGGCCGACCGCTACGGGCGCGTCATCGCCTGGGCGCTGCACCACCGACGCTGGATGGCGGCCTTCGCGGTGCTCAGCCTGGTGGCCGCCATCGGCCTGCAGATGCGTTTTGGCGGGTCCAGCTTCCTGCCCGCGTCGGACTTTGGCACCATCGCCATCGACGTCCGCACGCCGTCGAGCAGCAGCCTGGAATACGCGCGCCTGAAGGTCGAGGCGGCCGCCACGCTGGCGCGCACGCTGCCCGAGACCAAGGCCACCAACAGCTTCGTCAACCCGGGCGGCGGACGCATCTATGTCGACATCGGCAAGAGCACGCAACGCAAGCGCAGCTCGCAGCTGATCGGCGCCGACCTGCGCAAGCTGACCGCGCGCCTCGTGGGCGCCGAGTACGTGGTGCTCGACGATCTGAACAACGGCGCGCAGAAGCCGGTGCAGATCCGCTTCACCGGCGCCGACACGCGGCAGCTGCTCGAGATCACCAGCGCCTTCATGGACAAGCTGCGCACCGTGCCGGGTGCGGTCGACGTCGGACTGTCGGAGCAGGACCCGCAGGACGAGATGAAGATCGAGCTCGACCGTGGTCTGGCCAACACCCTGGGCATCAGCGTCAACGACGCCGCGCAGGCGCTGCGCGTGGCCTTCGCTGGGGTGGAGGTGGGCGACTGGGTCGACCCGGGTGGCGAGACGCGCGACGTCGCCGTGCGCCTGCATCCCGACGACCGTGTCAGCGCCGGCAACATCGAGCGCCTGCCGATCGCCGTGAGTGGCAGCAACCGCATGGTGCCGCTGGAGCAGATCGCCACTGTCACCATGGGCAAGGGGCCGAGCCAGATCCAGCACAACGACGGCAAGCGCACGATCAGCGTGGCGGCCAACGTGCAGGGCCGTTCACCCGGCGAAGTGACCGCCGACGCCCTGAAGCTGGCGCGTGCGATGGACTATCCGCCGGGTTACGGGCTGGAGCTGGCCGGCGCCTCGCGCGATCAGCAGGAGGTGTTCAAGCAGATGGGCATCGCCCTGGTCTCGGGTATTGCGCTGATGTACCTGGTGCTGGTGATGCAGTTCGGCAGCTTCACGGCGCCGCTGGCAGTGATGCTGTCGCTGCCGCTGTCGCTGATCGGCGTCGTCGCGGCCCTGCTGCTGACCGGGGGCACGCTGAACCTGATGAGCTTCATCGGCGTCATCATGCTCATGGGCCTGGTGGCGAAAAACGCCATCCTGCTGCTCGACGCCGCGCGTGTGCAGGAGGCGCTGGGCGTCGACCGCGAAGAAGCGCTGATGGCGGCAGGCCGCAAGCGGCTGCGGCCCATCCTGATGACGACCTTCGCGCTGGTGGCCGGCATGATGCCGGTGGCCATCGGCGTGGGCGAGGGCGGCGAGTTCTACCGGCCAATGGCGGTGGCCATCATCGGTGGCGTGATCACGAGCACGCTGCTGACGCTGCTGGTGATTCCCAGCTTCTACGACAGCATCGAAACCGCGCGTGACCACATGTCGGCGAAGTTCCAGCGGCGCGAGCTGCGCTGGAACACCTTCGTGGCGGTGTCGCTTACCGGGCTGGAAGTGGTGGCTGCGCTGACCGGGTTGCGCCTGCTGTGGCGTGGCATGTTGCGCAGTGTGGGCTGGGTTCGCCGCCGTGCGACGGGTGGTGGTGCGCAGCCGGCCTGAGGCCGTGCTGCGGGCGGCGTCCTTGGGCGGCCCGCGGGGCCGCCCGGCGCGGCCCAGGGCTTCAGTGCATCTGGGCGACGTGAGCGGGCTGGGCTGCCCGGGCCGGCTCGGCACTGTCGGTCTGCCGGGTTTGTTCGGCGGGCTGCGCTGTCTGGCGCTTCTCGGCGGCATCCTGGGCCGCGTCGGTGCCGGGCAGGCCCATGTTGATGCTCAGGGTCAGGGCCAGGAGCAACATGGCGAACACCAAAGGTTCGACCGACAGCGGGCGATGGCGTCGGGCGGGCGGGGGCGGCGCAATGGTCAGGACGGTTTTCACTGTAAGCACTCGAAACACAACGTCAGCAATTTAGCCATGCCGATGTGTCAAGTCGATGCGCTGGCGCACTGACGGGCTGTGACGAATTCACCGCTACGGGGCGGCGACTGGCGCCACCCCCCCGATGTGCGGGCCCCTGCATGAGCCCTGTGGCGACCGACCTGCTGCCGGCCGTGGAGGCCCTGGCGCGTGCCGCCGGCGCGCTGATCCTGGACATCTACGGCACGGACTTCGCTGTCCAGGACAAAGCGGATGCGTCGCCGGTCACGCTCGCCGACGAGCGCGCCGAGGCGCTGATCACGCCTGCGCTGCAGCGTCTGCAAGCAGCCTGGCCGGTGGTGGCCGAAGAAGCCGCGGCGCGAGGCGAGGCGCCGGCGGTGGCGGGGTGCTTCTGGCTCGTCGATCCGCTGGACGGCACCCGCGAGTTCGTGGCGCGCAACGGCGAGTTCACGGTCAACATCGCGCTCGTGCGTGAGGGGCAGCCGGTGCTGGGCGTCGTCTACCTGCCGGTGCCCGACCGGCTCTACGCCGGTGTCGTGGGCCAGGGCGCCTGGCTCGAAGAGGGCGGGTGCCGCCGGGCCATCCATGTGCGCCTGCCGCCGGCCGCGGGGCCGGTGGTGGCCTGCAGCCGCTCCCACGGTGACATGGCCGCCCTGCAGGCCTGGGTGCAGGGCCTCCCGGTGTCTGCCTGGCTGCCCGCGGGCTCGTCGCTGAAGTTCGGCCTCATCGCCGCCGGTCAGGCCGATGTCTACCCGCGCCTGGGCCGCACGATGGAATGGGACACCGCCGCCGGCCACGCCGTGCTGGTGGCGGCCGGCGGCAGCGTGTGCGACCTGGCCGGCCAAGCGCTGCGCTACGGCAAGCCGGGTTTCGAGAACCCGCACTTTGTCGCCCGTGGCGCCGTCGTGGCGGGGTAGCGGGCCCGCCGGGGTAAGTCCGCGCCCGGGGCTTTGGGGGCGGCTCCTAGAATGAAGCCGAACCCGCCTTCGGAAACAAGGAAAGCCCGCATGCCGTCCACCCGCCGCAACCAGGCAACCGCGCCCGAAGAGGGCAGCCCCGCCGACGGCCCGGTGCGCACGCTGAAGAAGTACCCCAACCGCCGCCTCTACGACACCCAGACCAGCAGCTACATCACGCTGGCCGACGTCAAGGAGATGGTGCTGGGCGGTGAGGTTTTCGAAGTGCGCGACGCCAAGACCGGCGAAGACCTGACGCGCAGCATCCTGCTGCAGATCATCCTGGAAGAAGAGTCGGGCGGCGTGCCGATGTTCACCACCCAGGCGCTGGCCCAGATCATCCGTTTCTATGGCCATGCGATGCAGGGCGTGATGGGCACGATGATCGAGAAGAACCTGCAGGCCTTCACCGAGTTGCAGGCGCAGTTCGTCAGCCAGGGCAAGGGCCTGTACGACCCCAAACACCTCGGCCCCGAGGTCTGGACCCAGTTCATGACCGGCCAGGCGCCGGCGCTGCAAGACATCATGGGCAGCTATGTCGAGCAGAGTCGCTCGATCTTCGAGCAGATGCAGAAGGCGGGCTCGATGTTCCCCGGCCTGCCCGGTTTTCCGGCGCCGAAGAAGTAGCCCGCGGCGGGCGTTTCGGGCGGGGCCCGCGCGATGCTGGAAAATCGCGCGATGAACGCGCCCACCCCTATCGCCACTTCCACCCCGGAACGGGCTCCCACCGTCGGTTTTGTCTCGCTCGGCTGCCCGAAGGCGCTGACCGATTCCGAACTGATCCTCACGCAACTGCGCGCCGAGGGCTACGAGACCAGCAAGACCTACGCGGGGGCCGATCTCGTCATCGTCAACACCTGCGGTTTCATCGACGACGCAGTGAAGGAGAGCCTGGACACCATCGGCGAGGCGCTGGCTGCCAATGGCAAGGTCATCGTCACCGGCTGCCTCGGGGCCAAAGGCGGCAAGGACACCGGCGAAGGCGGCAGCAACCTCGTGCGCCAGATGCACCCCAGCGTGCTGGCCGTGACCGGCCCGCACGCCACGCAGGAGGTGATGGACGCGGTGCACCTGCACGTGCCGAAGCCTCACGACCCTTTCGTCGACCTGGTGCCCGCGGCGCGCGAGGAATTCCGAGGCATCGCCGGCATCAAGCTCACGCCGCGCCACTACGCCTACCTGAAGATCAGCGAGGGCTGCAACCACCGCTGCACCTTCTGCATCATCCCCAGCATGCGCGGCGACCTGGTCTCGCGCCCCATCGGCGACGTGCTGGGCGATGCGCGCGCGCTCTTCGAGAGCGGCGTCAAGGAACTGCTGGTGGTCAGCCAGGACACCAGCGCCTACGGTGTCGACCTGAAGTACCGCACCGGTTTCTTCGACGGCCAGCCGGTGAAAACGCGGCTGCTCGAGCTGTGCACGAAGCTGGGGGAACTGGCCGAGCCCTTCGGCGCCTGGGTGCGCCTGCACTACGTCTACCCCTACCCGAGCGTCGACGAAGTGCTGCCGCTGATGGCCCAGGGCCGTGTACTGCCCTACCTGGACGTGCCCTTTCAGCACGCCCACCCCGATGTGCTGAAGCGCATGAAGCGCCCGGCCAGCGGCGAGCGCAACCTCGAACGCCTGCAGCGCTGGCGCGAGCTGTGCCCCGAGATCGTCGTGCGCAGCACCTTCATCGCCGGCTTCCCCGGCGAGACCGAAGCCGAGTTCGAGACCCTGCTCGACTTCGTGCGCGAGGCCGGCATCGACCGCGCCGGCTGTTTCGCCTATTCGCCGGTGCAGGGCGCGGCGGCCAACGACATCCCCGGCATGCTGCCGCAGGAAGTACGCGAGGAACGCCGCGCGCGTTTCATGGCCGTGGCCGAGCAGGTGTCGGTGCAGCGCCTGCAGCGCCGCGTGGGCGCCACGATGCAGGTGCTGGTCGACCACGCGCCGGCGCTGGGCCGCAAGGGCGGGGTGGGCCGCAGTTATGCCGACGCGCCCGAAATCGACGGCGTGGTGCGGCTGCTGCCCCCCGAAAAGGCCAGCAAGACGCTGAAGGTGGGCGAGTTCACACGTGCCCGCATCGTGGCCGCCGAGGGCCACGACCTCGTCGGCCTGCCCATCTGAACCGCCTTACCGACATGACCCGCACCATGGCCCGCGACATCACCACCGAACTCATCCACCACGCCTACCAGCCGCCCGCCGGTTTCGAAGCGCCGCAGCCGGCGGTGCACAAGGCCTCGACCATTCTCTTCAAGGACGTGGCCGCGCTGCGTGCTCGCGACTGGCGCGAGAAGACGGGATACACCTACGGCCTGCATGGCACGCCGACGACCTTCCTGCTCGAGGAGCGCATCGCCACGCTGGAAGGCGGCAACTTCTGTGCTCTGGCCCCCAGCGGCCTGGCCGCGGTGGCGCTGGTGGACCAGGCGCTGCTGTCGCAGGGCGACGAGGTGCTGCTGCCCGAAAACGCCTACGGCCCTGGCATCGCGCTGGCGCGCGGCGAACTGGCGCGTTGGGGTATCACGCACCGGCTCTACGACCCGATGGACGTCGCCGGCCTGGCGGCGATGATCGGACCGGCCACGCGCCTGGTGTGGCTGGAAGCGCCCGGCTCGGTGACCATGGAGTTCCCCGACCTGCACGGGCTGGTCGCCGCGGCGAAGGCGCGTGGTGTGGCCACGGCGCTGGACAACACCTGGGGCGCCGGCATCGCCTTCCGCGCCTTCGACAGCGGTGTCGACATCGTGATGCAGGCGCTGACCAAGTTCCCCAGTGGCGGCGGTGACGTGCTGATGGGCTCGGTCGTCACGCGCGACGCCGCGCTGCACGAACGCATCAAGCTCACCCACATGCGCCTGGGCCTTGGCGTTTCAGGCAACGACGCCGAACTGGTGCTGCGCTCGCTGGCCACGATCTCGCTGCGTTATGCGGCGCAGGATCAGGCGGCGCGCGCGCTGGCGCAGTGGCTGGCGACGCGGCCCGAGATCACCCGCGTGCTGCACCCGGCGCTGGAAGGCGCGCCGGGCCACGCCCATTGGCGTGCCACCTGCACGGCGGCTGCGGGCCTGTTCTCGGTGATGCTGGACGCGCGCTACAGCGACGCCCAGGTCGACGCCTTCGTCGACGCGCTGCGGCTGTTCCGCATCGGCTATTCGTGGGCCGGCCCGGTGAGCCTGGTCGTGCCCTACGACCTGGCCGAGATGCGCGGCCCTGGCGCCCGCCAGCGCGAGCACCTGCGGGGCCACCTGGTGCGCTTCTCGCTGGGCTTCGAGGCCGTGCCCGACCTGCAGGCCGACCTGGCGCAAGCCCTGGAGCGCGCTTTCAAGGCTGCTTGAAGACGTGCACGCCGGCGGCCGAGCCGCCACCGCCGGTGAGCAGGAAGGTCGAGAACACCAGCCCGTCGGCGTTGCGGCCGACGAAGCTGCCGCCGAAGCTGCTGCTCTGCGGCGTGAAGGCGCTGCAGCCGGTGCAGCTGCCGCTGCTGTAATTGCCGCCGAAGGTGCCCGAGGCGATGCGCGCGTCGTAGGTGGCGCTGCCGTTCAGGCCCGAGAAGTTCAGCCCGCCGATGTTGAAACCCAGGTTCTGCAGCGCCACGCCGCG
This sequence comes from Rubrivivax sp., assembly GCA_030681795.1. Classification (GTDB taxonomy): domain Bacteria; phylum Pseudomonadota; class Gammaproteobacteria; order Burkholderiales; family Burkholderiaceae_C; genus Rubrivivax. The sequence goes on along the minus strand of JAUXRG010000065.1, from coordinate 26,300 downwards.
GGTGACGAAGTTCACCGCTACCGTGCCGCTGGCCTGGCCCAGCGAACCGCCGCTGGGCGAAAACACCGCGGTGCCGGTGGTCGGCATCGTGCGGGTGGCATCGGCGTAGGCGTAGTCGACCGCGCCCAGCTGCGGCGCGGTGACCGTCTGGCCCGACACGCTGACGCTGGCGCTGGCCGCCGGCGTCGACAGCCAGGCGCCCCAGTAGGCGATGCTGCCGTCGGCCAGCACGGTGCTGCCGCCGGGCACGGCAGTGGCATTGCCACGTTGCGCCTGGAAGCCGATGGCGGCATTGCCCAGGCCGTCGAGCACCTCGCCACTCAGCCGGAAGGCGTCCGACTTCCACTCGGCGGCGTTGGCCACGCTGGCCGTGGTGCCCGAGGGCAGCGTCACCGTGTAGCCCAGCCCGGCCACGATGTTGGGCACGAACTGCGTGCCCGAACCCGGCGGCGTGGTGGTGTAGCTGTTGGTGCTGCTGCTGTCGCCTGCGTTGGGCAGGGTGACGGCGATGACGGACTGCCCGGCCGCCAGCGCGGCCACCGCGCGTGCCGTGTCGACGGTGTAGCTGGCCTTGCCGCGGTCGACCGCGGCGCCCGCGGCGGCCAGCACCACGGCGCGGGCCTGCACGCCGCTGCCCAAGTTCACGTCGGGCATGGCCTGCTGCTGTTCGGCGGCGAGCGCAAAGCCGGGGTCGAGCTCGGCGGCGCGCGCAAACTGCACCTTGGCCTCGACGAACTTGCCCTGGTCCTTCAGGTCCAGCCCTTCGCTGAAGGCGCGGAAGGCGTCGAGGTTGGTGGTGGCAAAACGCTCGATGCGCGAGCGCACTTCCGGCGGCAGCTGTTCCAGCGAAATGCCGGCCGAACGCAGGATGCCGAAGGTCATGGCCTTCTGCGCGCGGAACAGCGCGTTGATGTCGCCGCGTTCGTTGATGACGCCCAGGCTGCGCGAGGTGCGGCTGTCGATGACCGCGCCTTCGAGCGCAAAGCCCTGCGCGGCGGCGGCGCCGGCAGCCGTCAGCAGCAGCGCGGAAAGGAAGGAAAGGCGAAGGTTCATCACTGCACCTCGAAGTTGCCGACCACGACCTTCTCGGCCCGCATCAGGCGGCCCGAGCGCACGGCCGACGCGGTGTCGGCCAGCCCGCTGTCGCCCAGCTTGGCCTCGTTGACGAGCAATTGCACCTTCTCGCGTTCCAGCACCTTCAGGCCCGGCACCTTGCTGAGGTCGGCGATGACCATCGCGGCCAGGCCCTTGGCCATCGCGCGGTAGGCCTCGTTGCCCTTGTTGACGAAGGCCTGCACGGCGATGCTGCCGGGCTCGGGCGGCGTGCTCACCACTTCGGCCTCGCGGGCCACCGCGGCGGCCACTTCCTGCTGCAGTTGCGACGACGACAGCAGCGTCATGGTCTTGGGCACGTCGCGCGCGGCGGCGCCTTCGGGGTCTTCGCGGGTGTACTGCTGCAGCAGGTTCAGCGCGGCGGCGTTGTCCTCGCGTTTCAGCGCAATCAGGCCCAGGTAGTAGGGCACCAGCGTTTCGCCCGGGGCCAGCGTGCGCACACGTTCGAAGGCCTGCGTGGCCTCGGCGTCGCGGTTGGCAGCGAAGGCGTCGATGCCGGCCTTCAAAGTGGCGGCCACCTCGGTGCGCACGCGTGTGGCGTCGGCCTGGTTGCCCAGGTCGTCGAGCAGGGCCGGCGGCGCGGGCAGCACCTCGGGGCGCGTGCTCGCATTGACCCATCGGAAGCTGCGTGCGCGCAGCACCGAGCGGCCGCCCTGGTATTCGAGCACCGCCTCGCCCTGTGCGATGCGGCCGTACAGGCCCGGCGGCAGTGCGCAGCCGGCGCCGCAGGCCTGCAGCTTGAGGAAGCCGTTGGTGCGGATGCTGCGGTCGGGCAGGCTCACGCGCCATTCGGCGTTGGCCGTGTTCAGGCGCATGCCACCGGCGGCCAGCGCCACGCTGTTGGCGCTGTCGCCCAGGCGCAGTTCGCTGCCGGCGGGCAGGGCCAGCACGGCACCGGCGGCGGTGCGCAGCTGCACGCGGCCGTCGATGCCGGTCAGCACTGTGGCGCCCTGGGGCACCGGGCCGGGCTGTGCCGGGGTGCCGTTGACACGCACGTCGCCCTGCAGCTGCACGATGCGCGCCTCGACGGCCTGGGCCCGGGCGGCCGGGGCGAACGCCGCCGTCAGCGCCAGGGCCAGCGGCAGGGCGCGCAACACGGGGGAGGTCGATAGGAAGACAGTCGGCATGGGGCTTCCTCAGTACTGGTAGCGGAGCTTCAGCGACGCGGCCTTGCGGCTGCTGTCGTAGAGATCCTGGTTCGACTTGTTGCGCGACCACACCAGGTCGCCGCGCAGCGACCAGCGTTCGTCGAGCGCGTAGTTGGCCGTCATGTCGGCGCTGAGCGCGGTGTCGCGGCGCACGGTGCCGAAGCCGATGTCGACGTTGCCGTACTTCTGCCGCCATGCCGTCAGACCGGCGGCCAGGCGCAGCGCGGGCAGCGGTGTCACCGAAGCAAAGACGCGTGCCAGTGGCATGTCGCGGTCGAGGTCGCTGCGCAGGCGCAGGTTCTCTTCCTGCGTCCAGCTCAGGCGCAGGCCCAGCGTCGGCGTGCCGGGCAGGTCGTTGAAGGCCTGCGTGAACATGCCGCCCACGGTGGCGGCGCGGGCGTCGCGCACCTCGTCGGCCTCGGCGTGGCGCTGCTCGGCGTACTGCGTGAAGCCCATGAAGGACAGTTCGGGCGACAGCGTGACGTTGGCCTCGGCCGAAAGCTGCAGCGTATCGCGGTAGCGGTTGCCGCCCACCATCAGCCGCGTGCTGCCCAGCGTCAGCCGCCACAGCGCACCGGCACCCAGCTGGGTCAGCCCGACGTAGCCGCCGAGGCTGGTGAGGTCGTAGGTGGTTTCGTCGAAATTGGCGCGGTGGTCGAGGTCGGCACCGGCAAAGACCGACAGGCGGTTGGTCACGCGCAGCAGCTGCTGGCCGCCCACGGCGGCCTGGGCGTAGCTGTCGGGCACTTGGCGCGACGGGCTGCCGACGAGGCTGACGTTGCCGAACACGAGCTGCAGTTCGTCGCGGAAAGTGCCGCCGTTGACGTTGGTGTCGTGCCCCAGACCGCCTTCGACGTACAGGCGCGCGGTGGCACGGCGATCGGCCGATTCACGCACCTGCATGGCCTGCAGGAAGCCGTTGATGTTGCTGCGCACGCTGGCGGGAGGGTTGTAGCGCAGCACGAACTCGAACTCGGCCCGTGCCCGTGTGTATTCGCCGAGCAGGAAGTAGCCGCGCGCCAGTTCCAGGCGTGCGCGGTCGTTCGCCGGCACGGCCGCCAGGTGGCGTTCCAGCGCCAGCAGGCCGTCGGGAATGCGCCCGACGTTGATGGCGGCCACGCCGTAGAGGAAGTCGAAGTGCACGTCGCCCAGCAGCTGCGGGTTGGCCTGCGCCGTGGCCCAGGCCTGGTCGAACTGGCTGGCCTCGACCTGGCGGCGCAGGTCGTCCAGCGGCGCGGCCTGCGCTGCGCTGCAGGCCAGCGCGGCCAGGCTGAGGGCGGCGGCGGCCAGGGCTCGGCGGGGCCGCCGCGAGTGCGGCCGGCCGCCGGGGGTGGCGCTGAGGGTGTGTTGCGTCATCGGTGCGGTGCTTCAGGAAACGGGGCCGGCGCTCAAGGCGCGGTGGGGGTGGCGGGCGGCGTGGGGCTGCTGCCCACGGCGGTGGGGCCGCCGAAGATCAGTCGGCGCAGGTTGGGGTCGAAAGAGATCAGCGGCAGGCGCAGCAGGGCCGGCAGCGTGATGCGGCTGCCGTCGCCGGCCAGTGCCACGCTGATCTCCGCCGCCGTGGCGTCCACCGTGCGCAGCGCCAGCGGGATGCCGGGCGCGCTGTCGGTGCCGGGCTGCGCCACGACGCTGGCACTGCGCTGCAGCGCGTCGAGCGCGCGCTCCAGTTCCGCCTGGTCGACCTGCACCGCGAAGCCCTGTTCGCCGGTGTTGCCGGCGTTGGGGTCGACATCGTCGACCCGCGGCGGCTTGGGCAGCACCACGAGCAGGCCGCTGTCGTAGCTGATGGCGTAGTTCGAGGCCAGTCCGGCGCCGAACACCGCCCCGCTGGGCAGCAGTTCGAAGATCGAGCCACCGGCCGCGGTGGTGCTGCCGGCCGGCGCATTCAGCACCACCGAGCTGATGTTGTCGCCGCCGAACAGGCCGCCCACGCTGGAGCTGAAGCCGAAGCTGGTCGGGTTGTCCTCGTCGGCCGTGCGCACCACGCTGTTGGCCGCGATGGTCAGCGGCCGGGGCGTCACGGTCAATGCACCGCTGGTGTAGGTCAAGCTGTAGTTGGCCGGGTTGAACGTGCCGCCGCGCGCGTCGCTGACGTTGAGGCGGTAGGGCGAGCCGGCCACGGCGGCCGTGGCCACCGTGCCGTCGCTGGCCAGCGTCACGAAGCCCAGCGTTTCGCCGGCCACCAGGCCCAGCGTGGTGAATTCGGCGCCGCTGAGGTTCACGCTTTCGCCATAGACCTTGCTCAGCGTGTTGGCGCTGACGGTCAGCGGCGCCGGCTGGATGCTGGCCGTGGTGCCCAGTGCGTTCGCCAGCAGCACGTAGTTGCCGGCGTCGCTGCCGGCCAGCGTCAACCCACCGACGTTCACGGCCTGCGCTGCGCCGGCGTCCTTGCTGGCGAAGGTGGCGCTGCGGCTGGCCAAGGCCAGCGCATCGCCGGCGATGCGGTCGTCGCCGAAAGTGACGGCGGCGCTGTTGCTGCCGTCGTAGACCTTGTCGGCTGCCGTCACGCTGGCCACCAGCGTGCGCGGCGTGATATCCACGCGCAGGCCGCCGCCGTTGTCGACCGTGTAGTTCGCGACATCGGCCCCGGCCAGCGACAGGCCGGTGACGTTGACGACCTTGCCGCTGCCGACATGTTTGTCGGCCATGCTGCCCGTGACGCCGCTGGCCAGCAACTGCAGGTCGTCTCCGGCGAGCACGCCGCTGACGCTGCCGCCGCTGGAATCGACGGCCACCTGCGTGCTGCCGTCGTAGACGCGGTTCACCGCGGCCAGCCCCAGCAGAACGACGGAGCGCGGCGCGATGTTCACGGTCAGGCCGGCCACGCCGGTGATCTGGTAGTTCGCCGCGTCGGCGCCGCCCAGGCTCAAGCCCGCGACGGCCACGGCCTTGCCCGTGCCGGCCGCCTTGTCGACCATGGTGCCGGCGCTGATGCTGCCGCCGGGCAGGGTGATGGTGACGTCGTCGCCGCCGATGACGTCGCCGCTGGCGGTGCCGACCAGCGCGCTGCCCGTGATCTGCACGTCGCGGGTGCCGTCGTAGACGCGGTCCACGGCCTGCAGGCCGGACAGACCGCTGACGTTCAGCGGCCGCGGGGTGATGGTGGCTGTCGTGCTGGCCGCGGTGGAGGTGAGGGCGTAGTTGACGGCGTCCGTGCCCTGCAGCGTGATGCCGAAGACCGCGACCGGCTTGTCGACGCCGACGTTGCGCGCGCCACCGCCGTTGAACACGGCGGACTGCGTGAAGCGCAGATCGTCGCCAGCGACGAGGCCGCTGGTGGCCAGTGTGACCGGCGCGTCGGTGGTGCCGTCGTAGACGCGCGTGCCGCCGGCATAGGCCGGTGTCAGCAAGCGCGGCGTGATGTCGGCAGTGGTGCTGCCGGTGGGGTTGAGCAGGCTGTAGTTCAGCGCGTCGGCACCGGACAGCGCGCCGCCGGTGACGGCGATGGCCTTGCCCAGGCCGGCGTTTTTCGCGTCGGCGCCGGTGAACAGGCCGCTGCCGGTGATGGTGACGAGGTCGCCGCCTATCAGGTCGGCCGAAGTGCCGACCAGGAGCGCGGCAGCGCTGCCGTCGTAGACCCTGCTTTGGCCGGTGTAGACGGCGGTCAGCGCCAGCGGCGCGATGTTGACCGTGACACCCGTTGCCGCAGCCACGACGTAGTTGCCGGCGTCGCTGCCACTGAGCGTGAGTCCGTTGACGGTGACGGGCTTGTTGCTGCCGACATGTTTGTCGGCCATCGTGCCGGCGCCCGTGCCGGGCGGCGGCGCGACGACGCCGACGCTGTCGCCCGGCACCACGTCGGCCAGGTTCGGCGCGATCGTGCCCGTGCCCTGGATGGCGATGGCCACGCCGGTCGTACCGTCGTAGACACGGTCGGCGGCAACGACACCCGTGAGTCCTTCGATGCGCAAGGGGCGCGGCGCGATGCTGGCCGTGGTGCTGGCCGTGCCCGTGAGCAGCGTGTAGTTGCCGGCGTCGCTGCCGCTGAGGGTGATGGCACTGATCTCGACGGGTTTGTCGTCGCCGACATTGCGCGCGCCGCTGCCGCTGAAGACCGCGGTCTGTGCCAGTGCCACCGCATCGCCGGTGATGAAGCCGGTGGCGGTGCCCGTGACCGGCGCTGCCGTGCTGCCGTCGTAGATCCTGCTGCCACCGAAGTAGGCCGCAGTCACCGATTTCGGCGTGATGCTGCCGGTGGTGCTGCCGGTGGTGTTGAGCAGGCTGTAGTTCGCCGCGTCGGCGCCCGTCAGCACACCGGCCACGACGGCCACGGGCTTGTCGGTGCCGACGTTGCGTGCGCCGCTGCCCGTGAAGCTGCCCGTGGCCCCGATGGCCACCGAGTCGCCCAGGACGAGGTCGGCCGAGCCGCCGGTGATGGCGGCCACCGTGCTGCCGTCGTAGACGCGGCTGCCGGCGCTGTAGACCGCGGTCACGGCCTTGGGGCTGATGGTGACGGTGACACCGCTGGTGGCCGTGATGCTGTAGTTGGCGGCATCGGCGCCGCCCAGGGCCAGGCCGGCCACGGCCACCGGCTTGGCGGTGCCGACGTGTTTGTCGGCCATCGTGCCGGTGGTGGTGCCGCTGGGGGGCGCGGTGACGCTGACGTCGTCGCTGCCCACCACGTCGGCCGGGTTGGGGGCGATCGGGCCGGTGGAACTGACGGTGACCTGGACGAGCGTGCTGCCGTCGTAGACACGGTCGGCCGCGCTGACGCCGGTCAGGCCTTCGATGCGCAGGGGTTTGGGCGTGACGTTGCCCGACGTCAGCACCTGGGTGCCCGTGAGCGCGTAGTTCACCGCGTCGCTGCCGACCAGCGTGATGCCGGTGACCTGCACCGGCTTGTTCTGGCCCACGTTGCGGCCGTCGGTGAACACCGCGGTCTGGCTCAGCGTGACGGCGTCGCCGACGACAAAACCGGTGGTGGACGAAAGTACCGGTGCCGTAGTGCTGCCGTCGTAGACGCGGCCCAGGCCGGTGTAGGCGGGGTTGATGGCGCGCTGCGTGATGTCGGCAGTGGCCGTGCCCGTCGTGTTGACCAGGCTGTAGTTGCCCGCGTCGGCGCCGGTGAGGGTGGCCGTCAGCACGTCGAGCGGCTTGCCGAAGCCCGCGTCTTTGCCGCCCGCGCCGGTGAACACGCCGCTCCCGGTGATGCCGACGCTGTCCGCGCCCAGGATGTCGAGCGAGCTGCCGGTGGCGCCGGCCGCCGTGCTGCCGTCGTAGACCTTGTTGACGCCGGCGTAAACGGCGGTGAGCAGCCTGGGCGTGATGTTCACCGTGATGCCGGCGGTGCCGGCGATGCTGTAGTTGCCGGCATCGGTGCCGCCGAGTTCCAGCCCGTCGACGGTGACGGCCTTGCCGTTGCCGACATTCTTGGTGACCGTGGTGCCGGTGGTCACGCCCGACACGGGCACGTCGATGGTGACGGTGTCGCCCTGCAGGATGTCGGTGCTGTTCGGCACCAGCGTCACGCCGGCAGGCACCGTCACCACCACCTGGCGCGAGCCGTCGTAGACACGGTCGGTGGCCACGACGTTGTTCAGTCCGCTCACCGTGATGGGCTTGCGCGTGATGTTGCCCGTGGTGGTGTCGGTGGGGTTGGTGAGCCTGTAGTTGCCGGCGTCGGCGCCGGTGAGCGCGATGTTGCTCACGGCGATGGGCTTGTTGTCGCCGACGTTGCGTGCACCGCTGCCGGTGAACTCGGCGGTCTGGGCCGCGGCGACGCTGTCGCCCGCGACGCGGTTGCTTAGGCTGCCCGTGACCACGGCGGTGACGGTGCCGTCGTAGACCTTGGTGCCACCGCTGTAGTTGGCCGTCAGCGGCCGCGGCGTGATGTCGGCGAGGGTGCTGCCGGTGGCGTTGACCAGGGTGTAGTTGTCGCGCGCGGCGCCGGTCAGGAAGGCACTGACGATGTCCACCGTCTTGTCGGTGCCGACATTGCGGCCGTTGCTGCCGATGAACAGGCCCTGAATGCTGTAGCCCAGCAGGCCGGTGTCCACCGCCAGCATGCCGTTCGACGTGGCCGTCACCTGCGCATCGACGTTGCCGTCGTAGACCTTGTCCACCCCGGCGTACACGGCCGTCAGCGACAGCGGCGCGATGTTCACCGTCAGGCCGGTGGCGCCGATGAGGGCGTAGTTGGCGGCCGACGCACCGGTGATGGTGAGCCCGGTGATGTTCACCGTTTTTCTGGGTCCAGCATCCCGGTTGTCCATCGTGCCGGTGCTGATGCCGGTGGGCGGCAGCGTGACACTGACGGAGTCACCGGCGATGACGTTCGCCGTGTCGACGCTAGCGCCGGCCACATTGACGCCCACCGTCGTGGTGCCGTCGTAGACACGGTCTGTCGCCGTGATCCCGGTGACGCCAAGCGGACGCGGAGTGATCGTGGCCGTGGTGCTGGCCGTGGTGTTGATGAGGCTGTAGTTGGCGGCCTGCGCGCCGGTGAGCGTGATGCCGGTGATGGCCACCGGCTTGTTGCTGCCCGCGCCGCCGTCGCCCGTGAAACGTGCCGTCTGCGACAGCCCGACGGTGTCGCCCGCGACGAACTGCAGCGAGTTGCCGACCACCGCCGCCGAGACGTCGGCCAGGCCGTTGTAGACGCGGCTGCTGCCGACGTAGGTGGCCGTCACCGGCTTGGGCGTGATGGTGCCGGCGGTGCTGGCCGTGGTGCTGGCCAGCGAGTAGTTCGCCGCGCCGCTGCCGCCGAGGGCGATGTTGGTGATGCTGACGGGCTTGTTGGTGCCCACGTCGCGCGCGCTCGCGCCCGTGAAGACGGCGTTCTGCGTGAAGGTGACCACGTCGCCGCTGGCGATGCCCGCGGTGGTCGGTGTGACGCTGGCGGTGACGCCGCCGTTGTAGACCTGGGTGCCACCCGCATAGGTGGGCGTGAGGGCCAGCGCCGAGATGTTGACGGTGATGCCGCTGCCCGCGGCGTCGATGCTGTAGTTGGTGGCGTCGGTGCCCGACAGCGTGAGGCCGGTCACCGTCACCGGCTTGTTCGTGCCGATGTTCTTGTTCACGATGGTGCCGGTGCTCAGGCCGCCGGGCGGCAGGTCGACGGCAACGATGTCGCCCGCCACGAACCCCGCCGAGCCCACGGTGCCGGCGCTCACGGCCACGGTGGTTGTGCCGTCATAGGCCCGGTCGGTGGCGGTGATGCCGCTCACGGTGATCGGTTTGGCCGTCACGGTGCCGGTGGTCGTGGCCGTGGTGTTGCCGACGATGTAGTTGCCGGCGTGGGTGCCTGCCAGCACGATGTCCGCCACGCTGATGGCCTTGCCGGTGCCCACGTTTTTTGCGCCGGTGCCGGTGTACACGGCAGTCTGTGTCGAGCTGAGCGTGTCGCCACCGTAGAGGCCCGAACTGCCGAAGTTCAAGGACACGCTGGCGGTGGCGCTGCCGTCGTAGACCTTGCTCACGCCGTTGTAGGCCAGCGTCACCGGCTTGGGCGTGATGGTGGCCACGCTTTCACCGGTCGGGTTGTTCAGCGTGTAGTTGCCGGCGTCGGTGCCGACGAGCTGGTTGTAGGTGATGACGACCGGCTTGTCGGCGCCAGCGTGGCGCGATGTGACGTAGCTGCCGTTGGCCTGGCGTCCGGCTTCGGTGAAGACGGCGTATCCGCAGGCCTGGGTGCCGCAGTAGCTGGCGTCGATGTAGAAGTTCAGCGCATCGCCGGCGACGATGTCCGCCGACGTGACGTTCATCGTGGCATAGATGCTGCCGTCGTAGACCTTGTTCTGCGCCGTGTACACGGCGGTCAGCGGCTTGGGCGTGATGTTCACCGTCACGCCGCCGCCGCTGCTGCTGGTGAGGCTGTAGTTGCCGGCATCGCCGCCCGTGAGCGCCAGCCCCGGCACGGTGACGGGCTTGGCGTTGCCCACGTTTTTGTTCGCGATCTGGCCCATCACCGCACCACTGCCGGGTGTGGCGACGCCGACGTCGTCACCCTGGATGACGGCCTGGGTGTCGACGGTGGCGCCTGTGATGATCACCTCTACGTCGCGTGTGCCGTTGTAGACGCGGTTGACGGCGCTCACGCCGCTGACGGCCAGCGGTTTCGGCGAGATCGTGCCCGTGGCCGTGGCGGTGGTGTTCTGCGGCGCGTAATTGTTCCTGTCGGTGCCACTGAGGCTGATGCCGCTGGCGGTGATGGTCTTGCCGGTCACGGCGCCGCTGGTGTTGTAGGCGACGTTCTCGTCGGCATAGCCGATGCTGGTCGTGTTGACCGTGATGTCGTCGCCGCCGTACCAGCGGGTCGGGAAGTAGACCGACGCGTTGGTGTTGCCGTCGTAGACCTTGTTCGTGCTGCTGGTCGTGCCGAGGACCAGGGTCAGCGCGTAGGGCGTGATGTTCATCGACACCGCGCCCGCTTGCGGCGCGTAGTTGCCCGCGTCTTCACCACGCAGGACCAGCCCGGACACCGTCACGGCCTTGGCGTTGCCGACGTTTTTGTCGGCCACCTGCCCAGTCAGGCCGGCAAGGCGCGGCTGCACCAGATCGCCGCTGACCAGGCCCGACAAGGACACGGCGCTGGTACTCAGGCTGGCGTTGACACCCTGGTTGTACTGGCGGTCGTTGGCGGTGATGCCGTTGACCGTCAGTGCCTTGGGCGTGATGTCGACCTTCAGCGTGTCCAGGCCGGCGAGCGTGTAGTTGCCGGCATCGGCGCCGTTGAGCAGCGTGCCCGACACGGTCACGGCTTTGGCGGCCCCGGCGTTTTTGCTGGCCACCGTGCCGCTGCTGACCGTCGAGAGATCGACGCTGACGGCATCGGTGCCGACGACGCCGGTGAGCGTGGCCGCCGCCGCGCTCACGGCCACCGTCGTGCTGCCGTCGTAGGCGCGGTTGCTGGCGGTGAAGCTGCCGGCCGTCAGGGTGGCCGGCGTGATGTTGGCCGTGGTGGTGGTGGTGGCGGGCAGGATGTAGTTGGCCGCGCGGCCGACGCTGCCGTCGCCGATGCTGTAGCTGCCCGAAAGCGTGACGGTTTTGCCCGTGCCCACGTTCCTGCTGTCGAATTGCAGCCCGAAGCCGGCGCCCGGCAGGAAGTTCAGGTCTTCACCCGCAACCAGGCCGCCGGGCTGCGCGCCGACGGCCAGCGCCGCGGCTGCCGAGCCGTCGTAGACCTTGTTCGCGGCCAACCCGTCCAGCGTCAGCTGGCGGCGCGCGATGACCAGGTTGGCGGCACCGGTCACCGTCAGGTCGTAGCCGTTCTGCACCGAGTACAGGTTGCCCGCGCCCAGCGCGTAGCTGCCGGCGTCGGCGGCGATGCCGCTGACCAGGATGCGCCCGGGGTTGGCCACCGCGGTGCCAGCGACGCTGATGGCGGCGCTGCCCAGTGAGCTGTTGCTGTCGTAGACCTTGTTGATGTCGGCCAGGCTCAGCGTCAACGGCGTGAGCAGGCCGCGCAGCAGCGGCGTGCTGAGACCTTCGTAGATGCGCCAGACCTGGCCCGTGCCGCCCGTGGTGGCGAGGTCCCAGCCGGTGTAGGTAGCGGCGCTTTCCAGTGCCGCCTGCGTCACGCCGGTGCCCAGCGCGCTGGTGGCCACGCCGCTGGTGTCGGTGGCCCAGTAGCTGTCGGTGCCCGTGACGCTGGTGCTCACGCGCTGGGCGACGAGCCCGCCGATGGCGCGCGAAGCGCTCAGGCCCGTGGCGGCCACGCTGCCGGTGGCATAGGTGCGCGATAGGCTGGTGTCGGTGTAGCCGACCAGGCCGCCGGCGCGCAGGCGGCCGCTGGTGTTGGTGAGGTCGACGCTGCCGGTGGCGTAGCTGTCGGCCAGCGTGACGACGGTGGCGCTGGGGCCGTCGAGGTAGCCCACCAGGCCACCGGCATAGACGTCGGTGCCGGTGCCGAAAACCAGGCCGCTGGCCAGTTGCACCGAGCCGGTGGCATAGCTGCGCAGGATCTGGCCCGCGCCGGGCGTGGAGTTGTAGCTGGTGTGGTAGCCGACGAGGCCGCCGAGGTACTGGTCGTTGCCCGCGCCGGTGCCCACCACGCTGCCGGTGGCAAAGCTGTCCTCGATGCCGCCGTAGCTTTGGAACTGGCCGACGAGGCCACCGGCATAGGTCGGCGCGTCGACGTTGCCGCTGGCTTGGCTGTTGCGGATGCCGCCGGTGCCGTTGTTGTTGTAGTTGCTGAAATAGCCCAGCAGACCACCGGCACTGTTGCGGGCACTGACATTGCCGCTGGCGCGGCTGTTCGTGACACCGTTGTTGCCCGAGCCGTAATAGTCTTCCCAATAGCCGACCAGGCCGCCGCCGTAGCTGGCACCGCTGACGTTGCCGGTGGCCGCGCTGTCGTTGATGGTGGCGGTGGTGCCGGTGTAGTAGCTGTACGAATAGCCCACCAGGCCCCCGGCGTAGTCGCCGTTCAGCGAGGTCACGCTGCCACTGGCGTAGCCGTTGTTCACCGGGCTGTAGACCAGGTAGCCGACCAGTCCGCCGACATAGCTGCTGCCGACCACGTTGCCTGTGGCCGAGGTGTTGTTCAGTCCGCCCGGGCCGTAGAAATACCCGGTCAGGCCACCGGCGTAGAAGCGGCCGGTGACGCTGCCCGTGGCCGCGCTGTCGCTGATGCTCTGGCCCGAAAACTGGCCGACCAGGCCGCCGGCGTACTGCGAACTGCTGCTGTTGACGTTGTCCTGGGCCACCACCTGGCCCGTCGCCGTGCTGGTCGTGATGCTGCCGCCGCTGAACTGGCCCACCAGCCCGCCGACATAGGAACTGGCCGCGTCGGCGAACACGTTGCCGGCGCCGCTGCTGCTGCTGATCTGCACGCCTGTGCTGTTGTGGCTGAAGTCACCGATCAGGCCACCGACGTAGACGGTGCCGTCGCTGTAGGTCGAGACCGCGCCCGAGGCGGTGGCCTGCGTGACGTTTGTCGACAGCAGGTTGCCCACCAGGCCGCCGGCCCGGCTGCCACCCTGCACGCGCCCGCCGGCCGAACTGTTGACGATGCCGCCGTTGCTGTTGCCGTAGCCGACCAGGCCGCCCAGGCTGCCGCTGCCGTACACACCCGTGACCGCACCGGTGGCGCGGCTGTCGGTGATGGCGCCGCTGGATATCCAGTAGCCGATGAGCCCGCCGCCGTCGTACTGCGTGACGACCTTGCCGGAGGCTTCGGAATCGCTGATCGCGCCGCCGGACGTGAGCATGCCCACCAGGCCGCCGACGTGCTGCGTGCCGCTGGCATTGCCCGTCACGTCGCCGATGGCGGTGGCGAAGGAGGTCAGGCCGTCGCCGGTGTGGTAGCCGACCAGGCCACCCACGTAATAGCCGCCCAGAACGGCGCCTTCGGCGCGCACCCGCGTCAGCGTGCCGGCGCCGTTGAACGAGCCGATCAGGCCGCCGACGGCGCGGCTGCTCACGGTGCTGTTCGCCGTGACGCTGCCGGTGGCGCTGCTGTCGACCACGCTGCCGTTGTCCTGCTGGCCCACCAGCCCGCCGACGTTGCCGTAGGGCGCTTCCGACAGCACGTTGCCGATGGCGGTGGCGTTCGTGATGTTGGCGCCGGCCGTGCTGTTCGTGTAGTAGCCGACCAGGCCGCCGAGGTAGACCGTGTTGCTGTTGACGGCCCTGCCGGTGACGCTGCCCTCGGCGCGGGCGTTGCCCAGGTTGCTCTGCTGCAGCAGCCCGACCAGGCCGCCGCCGTACTGCTGCGTGGAGACATTGCCGGTGGCCGTGGCATTGCTCAGGCTGCCGCTGAAGTAACCGCGCCCTACCAAGCCGCCGACGTAGCTGTCGCCCGTCGCGTTGCCCGAGGCCTGCGCGCCATTGATCGCGCCGGCCGACGCCCAGTCGCCGATGAGGCCGCCGACATAGCCGGTGCCGCTGGCATCGCCCGTGGCGCTGACCGTGCTGATGCCTCCCGTGCTGCCGTAGAAGCCCACCAGGCCGCCGGCATAGTTGGCGTTGCTGACGTCGCCCGTGGCGCTGCTGCTGGCGAGCGTGCCCGTGCCCTCGAAGCTGCCGACCAGGCCGCCCAGCGCACGGCTGTTGGTCGTGGCGGTGGCGAGCACGGCGCCGCTGGCGCTGCTGTTGTCGATGCTGCCGGTGGTCAGGTTGCCCACCAGGCCCCCGGCATTGCCGCCGTTGGCCCCTGTCGTCACGTTGCCGCTGCTGGAGGTGCGGCTGATGACGCCGTTGCTGGCCGTGAACTGGCCGATCAGGCCGCCGGCGTTGGCGGTCTGCGTGCCGGTGGCCACGCTGACGGGTGTCGACGCACCGACGTTGATGACGGTGGTCGGCGCTGTGTTCGGGTTGTTGCTGCCGATGTAGCCGGCCAGGGTGCCGACGTTCAGGCGCCCCACGATGCTGCCACCCACGAAGTTGAGGTTGCGCAAAGTGGCGTCGTGCGCCGTGCCGAACAGGCCCACGTTGTCGGTCGTCGGGCGGTTGATCGTCAGGCCGGTGATGGTGTGGCCCAGGCCGTCGAAACGGCCGCGGAAGGAATTGCTGCTGCCGAAGCCGGTGGCGGTGCCGACGGGCAGGAAACCCAGCCCGCCGTTCAGCGTGCTGGTGGCAGTCGCGTCGATGTCAGTGGCCAGCGCATAGTTGCCCGAACGTGTGGTGTTGCTGGCGTTGACGACGGTCTGGAACTCGTCGATGGAACGCAGCAGCGTGTAGTTCACGCCGGCGACCTGCAGGCTGTTCTGGCTGCCCGAGAAAGTGATCTTCGAGCCCGTGGCCAGCGTGTAGACGCCTGCCGTGCCCGGTGTCATCACCAGCGCGCCACCGGTGCCGGTGATGTTCAGGTCCGCCCCGACGTTGACGTGGCGCTCGGCCGTGAGGGTGAGTGTGTTGCTCGCCCAGCTCACTGCATCGTTGACGAAGATGTCGCCGTTGCCCGCCGTGCCCTGCGTGAAGGTGCTGATCTCGACGTTGCTGCTGGCCAGGTTCGCCGAAAGCGTGGCGCCGGTGATGTTGCCGCCGCTGGCCGCCACCGTGTAGTCGTTGGGGTCGATGAGCCAGGTGCCGGTGCGGGCGCCTTGGGCTGCCGTGGTGACGCGCGTGCCTTCACCCACCTTCACGCGCGCGGCCGAGGTCTCGACGAAGCCACCGTTGCCACCGCCAGCGGCGCTGGCGTCCAGCGTGCCGTTGACCTGCGCCGTACCGTGCTGCATGTCGGCCAGCACCATCACGCGGCCGGCGTCGCCACCGCCAGGCGCCGCTGCCGACAACTGGCCGGTGTGGCTGACGTTGTCACCGGTGATCCAGATCTCGCCGCCCCGCTCGACCAGCGTGTTGGCGCGCACGATGCCGCTGTTGTTCACCAGCGAAGCCGCGATGTCCTGCGCCGACTTGGCGCTCAGCGTCACCACGCCGCCGTCGGCCGTGATGCGACCGCTGTTGTGCACGCTGCCCTGCAGCATGCCGGGCGTGACCACGGCCGAGATCAACCCGCTGCCGCTGATGCTGACGGTGGCGGCTCGGCCCGCGGCCAGCACCACCGAGCCGGCGTTTACCGACAGGTCGCCCTGGTTGTCGACACGCTGGCCGAACAGCGCCAGGTAACCCCCGGCGCTGGCCTGGAGTTGGCCCTGGTTGATCACCGAACCGTGCACGGCACCGGCATTGAAGACGTAGCGGCCGTCGGCGAAGTCCTGCTGCGACAGGTCGAGCGTGCTGGCCACCAGGCCACCGACGTCGACTTTCGAGCCCGGCGCGAAGAGCACGCCGTTCGGGTTCGTGAGGAAGACCTGGCCGTTGGCCCGCAACTGGCCGTAGATCTCGCTGCCGCTGTGGCCGACGACGCGGTTCAGCGCCACGGCACTGGCACCGGGCTGGCGGAATTCGACCGTGGCGCCGCTGCCGATGTTGAAGCTCTGCCAGTCCAGGCCCAGGCGGTTGCTGTACTGCTGAATGACGAGCAGGTTCGGGCTGAGCTGCAACTGCCCGCTGCCGACCATCACCTGCCCGCCCGTCGGCAGCGCGCCCGGTGCCACCTGGGCCAGGGCCAGCCCGGCGTGGCCGAGCCAGGCGGCCAGCAGCCAGGCCAGCAGCCGCGACACGCGGGGCCGGCGGCGCTGCTCGGCACGTCGGCGGGCCGCGGCGCGGCGAGAAGCCGTCGCTGGGGTTGGCTTGGCCGAAGGCGAGTTGGCAAGCAATGCAGCGGGCGAGGGGGCAGGGCGTGTGGGCATGGTGGGGCTCCGAAGGGCGGTCTCAGGCGCGGGCGGGCGCCTGCCGTCTCTCATGGCGTGCGTTCAGTTCGGCCGCAGGGCCGTTCGGTCTCATGGCGTGAGCACGAGCTGCAGGTAGACACGCGGCTTGGGGTCGCCGCCTTCCGCCGTGGGCAGGCGCGAACCGCGCCACGCCACCGAGGCGCTGACGCCGACGTCGGCGCCGTTCCACTGCACCGACAAGCCCGTGCCCGCCAGCCTGGGTTCGTTGCCCGTGCTCACCAGTGGCCGGCGGTCCACGCGGCCTTCAGCCCGTTCGTGGAACAGGCCCCAGACGAAGCTGCCTCCAAGGTAGTCGTGCGCGTAACGCGCTTCCAGCGTCACCAGCGCGCCCTGGTCGACGGAGGCCTCGCCTGGCGCGTAGGCCCGCACGGCGCCAGGGCCGGCCAGCGCGAACTTCTCTGAACTGTCGAGGTTGCCACCGCTGAACTGGCCGCCGGCGCGCAGGTAGAGGCTGTAGGGCCCGCCCAGCGCCTGCTGGCGTGCGAACTGGAAGCCGGCCTTGCCGTAACTGCGGCCGGTGTTCAGGCCAACGGCGTCGGCGATTCGGAATGCATCGTCCAGCAGCCGGAGCGAGCCCATGGCCGCCACCACGCTGGCGGCCGAGACGCCGCCCCAGCCGTCGCGGTGGTCGCCGCTGAGCGTCAGTTCGAGCGTGTTGTTGCGCTTGGGATTGCGGCTGCCGATGAGCTGGATGTCGTCGCGCAGGCGCTTGCTCTCGGCGCCCACGCGGGCGCTGAAGTTGGTGTCGGTCGAGCGCACGAAGGGATAGCTCATGTCGACGCCGAAGGTGTTGGCGTTGCCCACGGCACCCAGCTGGCTGAAGCTGCCGCCCAGCTGGTAGCTCAGGCGCGACAGGCTGAAGCCGATGCGGTAGCCGTCGCCGCCCACCGCCACCGAACTGGCCAGGCTGCCACTGACCAGCCCGCCCTTGTTCGAGACCAGTGCGCGGGCCAGCGTGTGGTCACCCCATCCGAAGAGGTCGCGCAGCTGCAGGCCGATGCCGGCGCGGTATTCGCCGGTGGAACGGCTGCCGTGGTTGTTGAGGTCCAGCCGCAGCGCCAGGGGTTCTTCCTCGGCCACCGAGACCACCATGTCGGCGCCGCCGGTCGTGCTGCCGGGCGCGAAGGCGGCGCGCGCGGTGACGCCCGGCAGGTCGTTGAGCAGCAGCATCTGGCGCTCGACCTCGGCCTGCAGCACCGGGCGAGGGTTTTCGGGCGCGGACACCAGCCGGTCGGTGTGGGCCTGCACCACCTCGTCGCGCAGGCGCACGTCCTGCGCGGTGACGATCTGCACGTTTTCCAGCCTGCCTTCGAGCACGGCGATCTCGACCACGCCGTCGGCGACACGTTGCGCCGGGATGTAGGCATAGGTCAGCAGGTGCCCGTTGCCCTGGTAGTGCCGCGTGAGGGCACCCGCAGCCTCGTTCAGGCCGTTCAAGTCGAGCCGCTTGCCGACCCAGGGCTGGAGCAGGCCGGCCAGCAACTCGGCCGGGAAGGAAGTTGCGCCGCTGACCTTGAAGCCGCTCGCCTGCACCGTGACGCCTTCGGGCAAAGTGAGGGTCGGCCGCACCGGCACGTCGACGACCCGTGGCGCCGAGGCCGGCGGCAGCGCCGGGCGCGCGGGCTGGCGTGTTTCCTCCAGCAGGCGGCCGGCGTCGGGGGGCGTCTGCGCCCAGGCCGGCGTTATCACGGCAGTGGCCAGGCCGATCGAGGCGGCCAGGCGGCGGGCCGGGGCGCAGGGCGGGCGGTGGAGGGTGGGCATCGGCGTCCAGTGCGGAAGGGGCATTGCTAACGGGCAGCTTGTCTTGACTGGCGAGTGGGTGTCAAGCGTGCAGGCTAGGCCTGCGGGCGTTACGGCGGCGTTACCGGCGCGCCATCTTGTCGAGCAGCGCCACCAGCTGGCGCTCGGCGGGCGTGAAATCCTTGTCGCGGGCGAGCAATTCCTGCAGCGACTGCACGGCGGCGTCGATCTGGCCGGCGTCGGCCAGCGCCAGCGCACGGTCGTAGGCCTGCCATAACGCGGGCGGGTGGCTGCGCAGGCTGGCAGCCGTGTTGCCGCCCAGCGCGCGCGCCAGGCGGCCGTTCATCGCCGCCACCTGCTGCATCACCGCGGGCAGCGGCGTGCTGGCTTCGTCGGAAAAGACGACGCGGGAGCTGGCGGTGTCGATCACGCGCACATGCACCTGCACTTCGTCGCCCAGCACGAAGAAGCCGCCGAAGACCATGCGCTGCGCGCCGACGATCTTGCCCAGGCGCAGCCGCGTGTCTTCGTCGGCCAGGGCGCCGGCGCTGAGCCGCTGTTCGGCCAGCAGGTCCTTCAGGCGCTGGCGTTCCACCACCCGAAGACCGGGCACCTGCAGCAGCGTGGCCGTGAGGTTCTCGGAAAGCGAGCGGCGCAGGTAGTCGGTGCGTTCGGCCGGCAGCGTCGACATTGCCGTCTGGTTGTCGAAGTCCCACACCACCACGGCGGGCAGCGCAGCGGCCTGCGCCGATGCCGCCAGGCTGCCGGTCGACAGCAGGCCCGCCAATAGCCAACGCCGGACGCGGTGCAAGGCACCGGCCGGCGCTGGGGCGGGCGCGGACAGGACGTTCATTCCTTGCGGGCGATGATCCTCTGGTTTTTCTCCAGCGAGGCGCGGGTTTCACCGATGCGGCCATACGACAACAGGTCCTGCACCTCGGTCACCGTCACCTGGGCGATGCGGCTCTCCTTGTAGCCCAGGATGCGCCCGTTGAGTTCGATCGGCTCGCCGCGGCTGAGCACGTTGAATGACTGGCCCGGCGTCACGCCGTGTTTTTTGCCCAGGTTGATGATCGCCTGCGTGCCGTCCACCGCGACGATGCGGCCCTTCAGCGGGTACTTCTCGGCCACGCTCTGCGCCACACTCTGCGCGATGTTCGCTGCCAGCGCCGTCGGGTTGAAGGCGCCCGGCGCAGGCGGCTCGGACTTCACCATCGCCAGCTGCGTGGTTTCGGTGTCGATGGCGCGCACCGCCGCGGCCACGCCCGGGCCTTGTGAACTGAGCGTGCCCGACACTATCAGCCGCGCCGCCAGCACCCTGCCGAGGCGGATCTGCGTGTCCTGGTCGGCCAGTTCCGACGAGCCCAGCTTGACCTCGGCCAGCACCTTGTCCAGCAATCGGCGCTCGACGATGGTGAAGCCGCGCGCCTGCAGTTCGCGGATGACTTCCTGCTGCACCAGCGTTTCCAGGCCGATGCGGCCGGCGGCGCCGGGCAGGGTCTGGTCCTGGAAGGGCAGCACCGAAACGGCCAGCGCGGGTGAGGTCCAGTCGTCGGCCGTGCCGGCGGCGGCCGGGCGTGGTGCCGGGGCGCGGAAGCGCGCCGCGAGTTCCCTGACCGACTCGTCGATGAACTGCTGTCGCGCGCGGTCCTGATCGTCGGCCAGCGCTTCCTGGGTCTGGCGCAGCAGCGCCAGGGTCACCACGTCGGCCGGGTCCAGAGCCTGCGCGCGTTCCAGCACGGCGCGCGCCTTGCCGGGCTGACCGGTTTCGTTCAGCGTTACGGCCAGGTTGCTCAACGCACCCACCGACTGACGGTCTTCGCGTGCCGCATGTTCGTAGCTGGCGATGGCGGCTTTCGGGTCCTGCCGGCGCTGCAGGTTGCCCACGGCGACCAGCGCGTTTGCTTTCTGCCAGGAAAAGTCGGCTGCCGTCTGCGGGCCGGCGGCCTGGGACAGCGCGGCCTGGCCGGCCTGTGCCTGCCCCGCCGCGGCCAGCGCCCGGCCACGGATCAGGTAGGCCGCGCTGCGTGTCGGTGCCTTGGCGATGATCTCGTTGGCTTCGGACAGCGCCGCGGCGCTGTCGCCACGCGCCAGCTGCACTTCGGCCAGGCCCTCGCGGCCCATCAGCACCACTTCGGGGTGCGTGGCGCCGGCCAGCGCGCGAAAGATTCTCTCGGCGTCTTCGAGCCGGCCCTGGCGCAGCTGCTCGTAGGCCCGTTCGGCACGGCCGATCTGCTCGATGCCGGGGGGCGTGGGCAGCGTTGTCGGGCCACCCTTGACACCGGGCGCGGCGGGGAAGAAGTAGAAGTCGCCTTCGAGCGAGGTGCTCTCCCAGGGCACCTGCGTGCCGTTGGAATCGAGCCGCACACCCAGGCGCACGCGCTTGAAGACCTCTTCGATCGGCGTGCCCGGGCGTTCGATGTTGGCCAACAGGTGCTGCGTGTACAGGCCGTTGGCGTTGCTGCCGTCGCTGGCCACGCTGCCCGGCGCGGTGGCGAAGGCAATCAGCGAGCCGATGGGCGCGTCCACTTGCGACAGGCCGCCGCTGGTGGAACGTGTGCTGCGTGCAAACGGGTTGTCGCGACAGGCGTCCAGCACCACCATGTTGATGCGGTTCTTCGCCGTGTCCATCTTGTCCAGCACCTGCTGCACGTCGACGGCCTTGTAGGGCACTTCGTCCTCCCGCTTGATGTCGGTGCCCACCGGCAGCATGAAGTTGCGGCCCTTGATCTGCACGCCGTGGCCGGCGAAGTAGAAGAGGCCGGCGCCGCCGGCCTTCAGGCGGTCGCCGAAAGTGGTGACGGCGTCCTGCATCTGCTTCTGGCTGGCATTCAGGCGCAGCTCGACCTTAAAGCCGGCCTTCTCCAGCACCTTGGCGACGGCGGCGGCGTCGTTGGCCGAGTTGACCAGCGGCGCCGTGGTGTAGCCGGCGTTGCCGATGACGAGCGCGTGGCGCGGTTCACCCGCCAGTGCCGGTGCGGCGGCCGCGCGGGCCGTGCCGGCCAGGCTGGCCAGCACCGCCAACATCAGCAGCGGCAGCAACACCGACCAGGGGCTGCGGGGGTACCGGGCTGGAAGGCGCGCGTGCCAGGAGAGGGTGGGCATGACGATGTCTCCGCAGGGGCTGCCGGCCCGTGGCGCCGGGTGCGCCGTGCTGCCGACGACGGGCGGGATGCTAAGACAGGGACTGAGACCCGCAACCGCTGCCCAGGGGATGTTGGCGCCCGGCGCGCCCGCGCATCAAGGGGGTACACCCGCCCCCGGGCCCAAGGCTAGGGCTTGGACGAGACCTTGTGCCGCATCAGGCGGCCCTTTTCGCGTTCCCAGTCGCGTTCCTTGACCGTGTTGCGCTTGTCGTGCTCGGCCTTGCCCTTGGCCAGCGCAATCTCCGCCTTCACGTGACCGTCCTTGTAGTGCAGGTTCAGCGGCACGAGCGTGTAGCCCTTCTGCTCGATCTTGCCGATCAGTCGCCGGATCTGCGCCTTGTGCATCAGCAGCTTCTTGGTGCGATCGGCCTCGGGCGTGACGTGGGTGGACGCGGCGCGCAAGGCGTTGATGCGGCAGCCGATGAGAAAGAGCTCGCCATTGCGCACGTGCACGTAGCCGTCGGTCAGCTGCACCTGGCCGGCGCGGATGGCCTTCACTTCCCAGCCGCTCAGCACCATGCCGGCCTCGAACTGCTCTTCGATGCTGTATTCAAAACGGGCGCGGCGGTTTTCGGCGATGTTGGACATGGTCAGGGGCGACAAGTGGGGGCGGGGGGCCGGAACACAACGCGCTCCTAGAATGCAACCATTGTATGAAGCACGTGCGCAAGTCGGTTCTGCTCTGGTACTCGCCTCGCGAGATGTACGACCTGGTGACGGGTGTGCACGCGTATCCGCAGTTCCTGCCCTGGTGCGACAAGGCCGAGGTGGTCGATCACCACCCTGACGGCGTCACTGCGCGCCTGGGCATGGCCTACATGGGCGTGCGACACGCCTTCACCACGCGCAACATCCACCATCCGGGCCAGTCGGTGGCTGTCAAGCTGGTCGACGGGCCGTTTTCGCAGCTCGAGGGCACCTGGCTCTTCCTGCCGCTGGGGCGGCCTGGCAGCGACGACTCGGCCTGCAAGATCGAGTTCGACCTGATGTACGCCTTTTCCGGCAAGGCGCTGGAGGCCGTCGTCAGCCCCGTCTTCGACCGCGTGGCCAACACGCTGGTCGATTCTTTCGTGCGGCGCGCCGAGTCGGTGTATGGACCGCGCTGAGTTGCATGTCGAGGTCGTGTACTGCCCGCTTCCGGGCGTCACCGACCTGCAGGCGTTGGTGCTGGCGCCGGGTGCCACCGTGGCCGATGCCGTGCGGGCCAGCGGCTTGGCGGCGCGGCACGGTCTGGGCATCGAAGGCCTGCGACTGGGCGTGTGGGGCAAGCCGCGGGGCGCCGACACCGTGCTGCGCGAGCGCGACAGGGTGGAGATCTACCGCCCGCTCATCGTCGACCCCAAGGAGGCGCGTCGCCAGCGTTACCAGCGCCACCGCGAGAAGCTGGCGGCGCGCTGAGCCCGCGTTCGGCGCTCAGCGGCAGTCGGCGGCCATGACTTCGCGCGCCTGACGCATCTCGTCGGCGCGGGCGCGGTCGTCGAGCACTTCGCGCTCGCCCTTGTCGTTGACGCGTGCCATGCGCTGGCCGGAATCCAGCGCCGCGAAGTGGCTGCGCGCGCGGCGGCAGTTTTCGGCCCGCTGTGTGGCCACACGCTCTTCGTCGGCCTTGGTCTTGGCAGTCTGCTCCTGCTCGGTGGCGCGGCGCCGCGCTTCGAGTTCACGGTCGCCGGCCGGCGCGCGCAACGGCGCGGCGCCCGACGCGGCACTGGCCGCCGCAGCGGGCAGGAAGCGGCGCTGATCGGCCACGGGTTCCGGGCGCGAGAGGATGTCCTTGTCGGGAATGTCCAGCGGCGGCGGCCGGTCGCTGGCATTGATCTGCCCGGTCTTGTCGCGCCACTTCCACTGCGCATGGGCCATGGGGGCAGCCAGGGCCAGCACCAGGGCGGCCAGGAGGCCGACGGCAAACGCGCCGTGGCGCGACGATTTGGTAAGCGGAACACGCATCGAGGCAGTGTAAGGCGGTCGTCGACGCCGTTGCGGACGCTTGTGTCACGGCACGTGACGGCGTGTGCGGGCCGCCGCGCCTGCCAGCGGCGCCGATGGGCCTCCCTATAATCTGATTTTGCGTCTGGAGCTCTTGCATGCGCCTACTCGGCAAAGCGCTCACCTTCGACGATGTGTTGTTGGTGCCGGCCTATTCCCAGGTGTTGCCGCGCGACACCCGTCTTGCCACCCGCCTCTCGCGCAATATCGCGCTCAACCTGCCCCTGGTGTCCGCCGCCATGGACACGGTGACCGAAGCGCGCCTGGCGATCGCCATCGCCCAGGAGGGCGGCATCGGCATCGTGCACAAGAACCTCACGCCCAAGCAGCAGGCGGCCGAGGTGGCCCGCGTGAAGCGTTACGAATCGGGGCTGCTGCGCGACCCCATCACGGTCGGCCCCACGGCCAGCGTGCGCGAAGTGATGGCGCTGTCGCGCCAGCACGGCGTGTCGGGTTTCCCGGTGGTCGAAGGCAAGACGGTGGTGGGCATCGTCACCAACCGCGACCTGCGCTTCGAGACCCGGCTGGAAATCCCGGTGCGCGACGTGATGACGCCCCGCGAGCGCCTGGTCTACGTGCACGAGGGTGCCACCATCGAAGAAGGCAAGGCCTTGATGCACCGCCACCGTCTGGAGCGCGTGCTGGTGGTCAGCGACAGCTTCGAGTTGCGCGGCCTGATGACGGTGAAGGACATCACCAAGCAGACCGACTTCCCCAACGCCGCGCGCGACGCCCACGGCAAGCTGCGCGTCGGCGCGGCAGTGGGCGTGGGCGAGGGTACCGAAGAACGTGTCGAACTGCTGGTGAAGGCCGGCGTGGACGCGCTGATCGTCGACACCGCGCACGGCCACAGCCACGGCGTGATCGAGCGTGTGCGCTGGATCAAGCGCCACTACCCGCAGGTCGACGTCATCGGCGGCAACATCGCCACCGGCAGTGCTGCGCTGGCGCTGGTCGAAGCCGGCGCCGATGCGGTGAAGGTGGGCATCGGCCCCGGCAGCATCTGCACCACGCGCATCGTTGCAGGGGTCGGCGTGCCGCAGATCATGGCCATCGACATCGTGGCCACGGCGCTGCGCGGCAGCGGCGTGCCGCTGATTGCCGATGGCGGCATCCGCTACTCGGGTGACATCGCCAAGGCCATCGCCGCCGGCGCCGGCACGGTGATGATGGGCGGCATGTTCGCAGGCACCGAAGAAGCGCCGGGCGAGGTCATCCTCTACCAGGGCCGCAGCTACAAGAGCTACCGCGGCATGGGCAGCATCGGCGCCATGAAGGCCGGCTCGGCCGACCGCTATTTCCAGGAAGCCGACGAGACCAGCAACCCGAACGCCGACAAGCTGGTGCCCGAGGGCATCGAGGGGCGCGTGCCCTACAAGGGTTCGATGGTCAGCATCATCTACCAGATGGCTGGCGGGCTGCGCGCCGCGATGGGCTACTGCGGCTGCGCCACGGTGGCCGAGATGCATGAGCGTGCCGAGTTCGTCGAGATCACCGCCGCCGGCATCCGCGAAAGCCACGTGCACGACGTGCAGATCACGAAGGAAGCGCCGAACTACCGCATGGAATGACGGCTGCCGTGACACCCGCCCCGGGGCCTGTTCCGGCGCCCGCCGCGCCGCCCGGCGGCCGGCCGGCCGCCATGCGTTTCATCATGGTCGCGGTGCTGATCGACATGCTGGCCGTGGGCATCATCGTGCCCGTGCTGCCGGCGCTGGTGGGCCAGTTCACGGCCAGTCCTTCCGAACAGACCTGGTGGTACGGCGCCATCGCCTTCACCTACGCGGCTGCGAGCTTCGTGGCCGCGCCGCTGCTGGGTGCGCTGTCCGACCGCTACGGTCGCCGCCCGGTGCTGCTGCTGGGCTTCTGCGGTGTGGCGCTGAACTTCTTCACCACCGCGCTGGCCACCAGCCTGTGGATGCTGCTGGCCTCGCGCATCGTCGGCGGGGCGATGCAGGCCAACGCCGCGGTGGCCAACGCCTACGTGGCCGACATCACGCCGCCCGATCAGCGCGCGCGCCGTTTCGGCCTGCTGGGCGCGATGTTCGGCATCGGCTTCATCCTCGGGCCGGTGATGGGCGGGCTGCTGGGGGGCATCGACCTGCGCCTGCCGTTTTTTGTCGCCGGTGGGCTGGCCTTGCTGAACCTGGCCTACGGCATCTTCGTGCTGCCCGAGTCGCTGCCTGCCGACCGCCGCCGCGCTGTGGGCTGGGAAGCGGCCAACCCGCTGTCGTCGCTGCAGCAACTGGCGCGGCTGAAGGGTGTCGGGCTGCTAGTGGGCGTGCTGGCCTGCGTCGGACTGGCGCAGTTCACGCTGTACACGGTGTGGGTGCTGTACACCACCTTCAAGTTCGACTGGGGCCCCACCGAAAACGGCTGGTCGCTGTTTGCCGTCGGCATGGTCGCGGCGCTGGTGCAGGGCGTTCTGCTGGGCCGCATCCTGAAGCACGTCACGCCGCAGCGGCTGGCCGTGCTGGCGCTGGTGTCGTCGACGCTGGCCTACGCCGGTTACGGCCTCGTCACCGCGGGCTGGATGCTCTATGTCGTCATCGTCTGCAACCTGCTGGGCAACACCGTCGGCGCCGCGCTGCAGAGCCTGGTTTCGTCGGCAGCCAGCGGCTCGCGGCAGGGCCAGACCCTGGGCGCCGTCAGCGGTCTGAACAGCCTGATG
This sequence comes from Rubrivivax sp., assembly GCA_030681795.1. GTDB lineage: Bacteria > Pseudomonadota > Gammaproteobacteria > Burkholderiales > Burkholderiaceae_C > Rubrivivax. The sequence goes on along the minus strand of JAUXRG010000065.1, from coordinate 322 downwards.
GCCGTGCTGGCGCCGGCGCTGGCCACGCCGCTGCTGGGCGCCGTCTCGCAGCTGCCGGCGGGCGACTGGCGCATCGGCGCGCCGATGTACTTCTGTGCCGCGCTGCAGGCGATGGCCTTGGCGCTGGCCATCGTGCACTTTCGCCGCCAGCGCCGCAGCGTGCTGAGCTCCACACCCGGCCGCGCCTGAGCCGCGCCCGCTCCCTTCCTTCGTCAGCCCCGCCGTGACCCCACCATGACCCACGACAAGATCCTCATCCTCGACTTCGGCTCCCAGGTTACGCAGCTCATCGCGCGCCGCGTGCGCGAGACGCATGTCTACT
>JAUXRG010000060.1 GCA_030681795.1 Rubrivivax sp. | reverse complement strand
ATGCCATCCGCATCCTCGCGCGCGCCTGGTTGCGCGTGATCTGGCGTGCCTGGATCGACCGCAAACCCTATGACCCCAAGCTCCACAACGCCGCCCTTAAGCTCGCTCCAAGCGCGGGGGGTTGACACCGGATGTCTCATGTGCCCACCCTACAGCGGAATCAGCGAGCTGTGCTTGACCTCTTCCATCACCGCGTAGGTGCGGGTCTCGCGCACGCCGGGTAGCGTCCAGATCACCGTGCCGATGAATTCGCGGTAGGCCGCCATGTCGGCGACACGTGTCTTCAACAAGTAGTCGAAGCCACCGGCCACCAGGTGCGCTTCCAGGATCTCGGCGCGCACCTGCACGGCGGCCTTGAAGGTGTCCATCACGTCGTGCACCGTGCGGTCGAGCAGGATCTCCACGAAGACCAGCAGCCCGGCGCCCAGCTTGGCCGGGTTCAGCCGCGCCTCGTAGCCCAGGATGTAGCCCTCGCGGGTGAGGCGCTTCACGCGCTCGAGCACCGCGGTGGGCGAGAGGTGCACCTCTTCGGCAAGCTTGAGGTTGCTGATGCGCCCGTCGGCCTGCAGCACGCGAAGGATGCGTCGATCGATCTTGTCGATGTCGCGGCCTGGGAGGGGGGTGTCGTCGGGCTTGTCCATGGTGGATGATTCTCCAACGATGGGGTCGTTTTCCGAATCCGGTTCGGCCCTCACAGGCCTAAGCTGGATGAGCGCCGCGTGGCGCAGAAGGAGTCACCATGACCGCCGCCCTGCCGCTAGCCCGCCTGCCCTTCCCCTACCGCCCCGAGCCCGAGGTGGTGGCGGCCTGCCTGGCCGTGCTGCGCGACCGGCTGGACTGGCCCGCCGTGGTGGCTGCGGCGCGCCCCTGGGTGCAGGCCGTGCGCGACAAGCCGGCGCCCTTCTGGGCCATGGAGTCGCTGCTGCGCGAGTACCCGATCTCCAGCGCCGAGGGCCTGGCCCTGATGCGCCTGGCCGAGGCCCTGCTGCGCGTGCCCGATGCCGAGACCGCCGTCGCCCTCACCGCCGACCAGCTCGGCCGCGCCGATTTCGAGGGTGGCGCCGGCGAGGGTCCGCACAAGATACTGGCCAGCCTGTCGGCCAGCGCCATCGCGCTGTCCAAGCGTCTGTTGCCCGGCAAGGACTCGGCCGACGGCCTGCTCATGCGCCTGGGCTCGCGCACCGTGGTGGCGGCCACCGTGCGCGCGCTGCAGCTGCTGGGCCGGCAGTTCGTCTTTGCGCGCACCCTGCCCGACGCCATGGAAGCGGCCCAGGCCCACCGCCGACAGCAGCCCACCGTGCAGTTCAGCTTCGACATGCTGGGCGAAGGGGCGCGCACCGAAGCCGATGCCGCGCGCTATTTCGCGGCCTATGAACGCGCGATCGACGTCATCGCCTCGGGCCGCGGCGCCGGGGCCGCGGGGCCGCACCGGCCGCAAGCCAGCGACGAGATCTCCGTCAAGCTCAGCGCGCTGTACCCGCGCTTCGAGGAAGCGCAGCGCGAACGTGTATTTGCGGAGCTGCTGCCGCGCATCTGGAGCCTGGTCGAGCGGGCCGCCAGGGCGAATATCAACCTGGCCATGGATGCCGAGGAGTGCGACCGGCTCGAGCTCTCGCTGGACATGCTGGACGCGCTGGCCGAGCGCGTGGCGCGCGATTTCCCGCAATGGGGCGGCCTGGGCGTGGCGGTGCAGACCTACCAGACGCGCGGCCTGGAAACCATCCACGCCGTGGCCGCCATCGCGCGCCGCCGCGGCGTGCGCCTGATGGTGCGGCTGGTCAAGGGCGCCTACTGGGACGGCGAGGTCAAGCGCGCCCAGGAGGCCGGCCTGCCGGGCTACCCCGTATTCACGCACAAGCCGCACACCGATATCTCCTTCCTCGCCTGCGCCTGCGCGCTGCTCGGCCACCACGAGGTGATCTATCCGCAGTTCGCCACGCACAACGCCGGCACCATCGCCGCCATCGTGCAGATGGCCCGCGAGGCCGGCGCGGTGGCACCCGACGGGTCCAGGCAGGCCGTGGCCTTCGAGCTGCAGCGCCTGCACGGCATGGGAGACGCCATTTTCCGGGAGGTCTCCCGGAAATGGGCGCTCCCTTCGGGGTTCATGACGACCACACCCCCCGCTCCCCCCGCTCAAGCGGGGGGCCTGATCGAAGGCCCACCCGCGGTGCGCGTCTACGCCCCGGTGGGCGAGCACCGTGATCTGCTCGCCTACCTGGTGCGCCGGCTGCTGGAAAACGGCGCCAACTCTTCCTTCGTGCACCAGCTGGCCGACGAGAGCGTGGGCATCGAGGAGCTCCTGGCCTCGCCGCTGGCCACCGACGCCCGGGCGCTGCCGCAGCCCGAGCGGCTGTTCGGCGCAGGGCGCGCCAACTCCAAGGGCGTGGACCTCGCCTGCATGGCCATGCGCGCGCCGCTGGAAGAAGCCGTGGCGGCGACGCACCTCGAAGCGGTATTGATGGCCAGCGCCGAAGACATCGCAGCCGGGATGGCGAAGCTGGCGGCAGCTTTCGAGCCCTGGAATGCCCGGCCGGTGACGGAGCGCGCGGCCGCCCTGTACCGTGCGGCGGATCTGCTCGAAGCGCGCCTGCCCGAGTACTGCGGCCTGCTCGTCAAGGAGGCCCACAAGACGCTGGGCGACTGCGTGGCCGAGGTGCGCGAGGCGGTGGACTTCTGCCGCTACTACGCCGAGCAGGCCAGCGCGCGCCTGGCCGACCAGGTGCTGCCCGGCCCCACCGGCGAGAGCAACCTGCTGCGCCTGCGCGGCCGCGGCATCTTCGTGTGCATCAGCCCGTGGAACTTTCCGCTCGCCATCTTCGCCGGGCAGGTGGCGGCGGCGCTGGTGGCGGGCAATACCGTGGCGGCCAAACCCGCCGAGCAGACGCCCGTGGTGGCGCGCCGCTTCGTCGCCTTGCTGCACGAAGCGGGCGTGCCGGCCGACGCCGTGCAGTGCCTGCACGGCCTGGGCGAGACCGTGGGCGCCGCACTGGTGGCCGACCCGCGCACCGCCGGCGTGTGCTTCACCGGCAGCATCCCGGTGGCGCACCACATCAACCGCGCCCTGGCGGCCAAGCCAGGCCCCATCGTGCCGCTGATCGCCGAAACGGGCGGCCTCAACGCGATGGTCGTGGACAGCACGGCGCTGCCCGAGCAGGTGGTCGACGCGGTGGTGCAGAGCGCCTTCCGCAGCGCCGGCCAGCGTTGCTCGGCGCTGCGGCTGCTGTGCCTGCACGAGAGCATTGCCGACGACGTGATCGAGATGCTGCGCGGCGCGATGGGTGAGCTCGGCGTGGGCGACCCCGCCCTGCTGGCCACCGACGTGGGCCCGCTCATCGACGACGAGGCCTTCGTCCATGTCACGCGCCACGTGCAGCGGCTGCGCGGCCAGGCGCGGCTGCTGGGCGAGACGACGGTGAAGGCCGAAGGGCCGCGGCTGGTGGCACCGGTCGCGTTCGAAATCGGCCGCATCGGCGAACTCCAGGAAGAGATCTTCGGCCCGGTGCTGCATGTGGTGCGCTGGGGCCCGGGGCAACGCGGCGAGGGCGCTGCGCACGACGTCGACGAAGTGGTGAGGCAGGTCAACGCCCTGGGCTACGGCCTGACCTTCGGCATCCAGACGCGCATCGACAGCCGCGCCCAGCGCATCGCCGACAGCGCGCGCGCGGGCAACGTCTATGTCAACCGCAACATGATCGGCGCCGTGGTCGGCGTGCAGCCCTTCGGCGGCGAGGGCCTGAGCGGCACCGGCCCGAAGGCCGGCGGCCCGCACTACCTGTACCGCTTCTGTGCCGAGCAGACGGTGACCATCAACACCACCGCCGCCGGCGGCAACGCCGAGCTGCTGGCGGGCGGCGGGCCGCTCAGTTGAGGTACATGCCGAGGTAGCGCCGGCCGCGGCTCACGGCCTGGGCGTCGGGGCAGACCGCGAACCATTCCACGAGTTGCAGCCGGGCCTTTTCGCGGTCGGGCCGGCCTTCGGCTTTGTCGCGCATCACCACCTCGAGCAGTTCGTCGAAGGCGGCGTTGAAGTCGGCCGCATAGGCGTGCAGCGCGGCCAATGCGAAGCGCGCTTCGAAGTCGCGCGGGTTGACGGCGATGCGTGCGGCCAGCGCGCGTGCGTCGCCCTGGGGGCGGTGGCGCGCCAGCTCGATGCGCTTGACGAGGGCCGCGTGGCGCTCCGTGCGCTCGGCGGTGGCCACGCCGTTCAGGCGCGCCAGGGCGTCATCCAGCGCGCTGCGGGCGACCAGCCGTTCGGCCAGGTCCAGCGTGGCTTCGACATGGCCGGGGTCCAGCGTCAGGGCTTCGAGCAGCAGCGCCTCGGCGGCGCCGGCATCCTCGGCCTTTGCCGCCTCGGCGCGCAGTTCGTCCACCGGCGAGGCCTGCGGCTGCAGGTGCTTGTCGAGAAAGGCCCGCACCTGGCCCTCGGGCAGCGCACCGACGAACTGGTCCACCGGCTGGCCGCCGATGAAGAGCATCACCAGCGGGATGCTGCGCACGCGCAGCGCGGCAGAGACCTGCGGCGCGGCATCGGTGTCGAGCTTGGCCAGCACGAACTGGCCGCCGTATTCGCGCGCCAGCTTTTCCAGCACCGGCCCGAGCGAGCGGCAGGGCCCGCACCAGGGCGCCCAGCAGTCCAGCAGCACCGGCACCTGGAGCGAGCGCTCCAGCACCGCGGTTTCGAAATCGGCTTCGCTGACGTCGAAGGTCAGCGCGTCGGCAGGCAGGGGGGCGGGATTCATCGGGGACCCGGAAGAAGCTTGGATCCTGCGATGGTAGCGGTGCGGCCGCAGCCGCACCGCAGCCCGTCAGCGTTCCCTGCGGATCACGCCGATGGGCACGGTCTTGCCCGCCGCATCGGTATTGCCTGCAAGCATGAAGACCGTATAGACGCCTTGTGCGACCAGGCTGACCGGGTTGAGCGCCGTGCTCTGGAACAGCGTGCCCGCCGTGGTCGAGGTGACCTGCACGTACGACGAAGTGCTGGCCAGGGGGGTGGCGTAGAGCGAAGCGAAGCCCGAGGGCACGTCCGGGGCGAGCGGCGAATAGTCCACCGACAGCGTCAGCAGGTCGGGGCCGGCCAGGCCGTTGACCAGGCGCAGCTTGGCGCGCGTGAGGTTCACGGGCAGGCGGTTGTCGTCGGTGAGGAGGACCGTCTTGTGGCCCAGCGCCGTCGAACCCAGGGTCAGCAGCGTGTAGTCGGCGCCGGCCGCGAACGTGCGCGTGGCGTTGGAGATCTCGGTGCCGTTGACGCGCATCGTGACGTTTACGTCACCGGCGGTGATCAGCGTGTAGGGGCCGACCGAAGGCGAGAGCAGGCCGCCGGCCAGCGTGCTGCCGCCCACCGTGGCGGAGACGATGCCGCTGGCCTCGGCGCTGGCCACGACGCGCACCCGTGCCTGGGTGTTGGTCATGATCGTGGCACTGCCCTGCTGGACGATGAGCGCGCCGTTGACCAGCACGCCGCCGGCGCCGGCGGTGAGCATGAGTGTCGAGTACTGGCTGGTGGTGAGTGTGAGGGCGGGAATGTCGAGCCGGACATCGTAGGGGTCGCCCGCGCCGGTCACGCGCAAACGGTAGGTGCCCGGTGCGATCTCGCGAAAGCCGCTCAAGGCACCCGAGGTCAGCGCGCCCTGGGTCGGCGTGGTGGCGCTGATGTCGGTGGCCGTCGCGGTCAGGTAGATGTCGAGGGAACCCGTTTCGGTGGTGGCGTTGAACATGCGCACGCGGGTGAGGCCGGCGGTGATCAGCGCGGTATCTTCGTCCTCGGGCAGCGTGGAAACGCGCATCGAGGCCTGGCTGCCCCACACCACGGCGGTGTAGTGCTTGTCCTCGCTCAACGAATAGGTTCCCGTGAACAGCGCGGCGGTGTCGCCGACGCTGTTGACGTTGACGGCATAGGTGTTGGCGTCCATCGCGACGGAGCTCGTCAGCGTCGCGGTCGTTGCGGCGCTGAACACCTTGTTGCCGCCGATATACAGGTCGAGGCTCGGCGTGTCGCTGGTGAGGTTCAGCGCCCGGATATTGGTTTGGCCGGTATTCGTGCTGTCGCTGCCGCCGCAGCCCGCCAGCCACAGGGAAGAAGCCACGCTGACCAGCAGAGCAAGCCGGCGGGTGAAAGAGGCAGAGGTCATCGAGAATCCTTGGAGGGGCCTGATCAGGATGGACAGACGCGGCCGAGTCGCCACAGTGTTTCCGCCCAGCCGAGCATTATGACGGCTGCGAGGGACCGTCGTCGGGGCGGTGGCTACACTGGACGGCATGAGTGAGATGCAGACCCTGGCCTTCATCGGCGGCGGCCACATGGCCAGTGCGCTGATCGGCGGGCTGCGGCGCGCCGGGCGGCCGGCGGCGGCCATCCTCGTCGTCGAACCCTCGGAGGATCAGCGCGAAAGGCTGGCGCAGGCTTTCGGTGTCGTGGCGCAAGCCGCCGCCGATGCCCGGCTGGCCGCCGCCACCACCGTCGTCTGGGCCGTCAAGCCGCAGCTTTTCAGCCAGGCCGCGGCGCCCTGTGCCCCCTATATCGGCCACGCGCTGCAGGTCAGCGTGATGGCCGGCGTGCGCAGCGCTGCGCTGGTGCGCGCCAGCGGCAGCGAGTGCGTGGTGCGCAGCATGCCCAATACGCCGGCCCTCATCGGCCGCGGCATCGCCGGCCTGTACGCGCGGCCGGCCGTCAGCGCCGCCCAGCGCGCCGAGGTCGAGGCCCTGTTCGCGCCCACCGGCCAGGCGCTGTGGGTGGAGCGCGAGGAAGACCTGGACGCGGTGACGGCGCTGTCGGGCTCGGGCCCGGCCTACGTCTTCTACGTGCTCGAAGCCATGATCCAGGCGGGCACCCAGATGGGGCTGTCGAGCGCGCAGGCCCGCCAGCTCGCGCTGGCCACCTTCGACGGCGCGACGGCGCTGGCTGCGCAGTCCACCGAGACCGTGCAGGCGCTGCGCGCGCAGGTCACTTCCAAGGGCGGCACCACCCACGCGGCCATCGCCTCGCTCGAGGCCGACGGCGTGGGTGAGGCCTTCGTCAGGGCGCTGCGCGCCGCGCAGCAGCGGGCGCAGGAGCTCGGTCGGGCCAGCGATTGACGCGACCCGGGGCTGTTCGCTCAGCGCAGCGCCAGGTCCAGCGCCACACCCGCGAATACGGCCAGGCCGAGCCAGTGGTTCTGGCGGAAGGCCTTGAAGCAGCCCTCGCGCGAGCGACCGCGGATGAGCGTGAAGTGCCACGCCGCCTGCGCGGCGGCGGCGGCCATGCCGAGCAGGAAGATCCGGCCCAGGCCCAGCGCCAGGCCCAGGCCCGTCCAGGAGATCAGGTACGCAGCGTAGAACCCCATCACGGCCGCCACGTCCCAGCGTCCCAGCGTGATCGCCGAGGTCTTCATGCCGACGCGCAAGTCGTCGTCGCGGTCGACCATGGCGTACTCGGTGTCGTAGGCCAGCACCCAGAACAGGTTGGACAGCAGCAGCCACCAGGCGTGCGGCGGCACGGCGGCGTGGAGTGCGCTCAGGCCCCAGTCGGTGCCGCCCAGGGCGGCCGCAAAGGCCATCGGGATGCCGAAGCTGAAAGCCACGCCGAGCACGCTCTGCGGCATGGCGAAGACGCGCTTGGCATAGGGGTAGATCAGCGTCACGGCCAGGGCCGCGAACGACAGCAGAACGGCGCTCGGATTGGTGGTCAGCACCAGGCCGAAGGACACCAGCGCCAGCCCCGCGCCCAGCGTCAGCGCCTCGGGCACCGAGAGTGCGCCGCGGGTGACCGGCCGCTGCGCCGTGCGCTTGACGTGGCGGTCATAGTCGCGGTCGGCCACGTCGTTGATGCAGCAACCGGCACTGCGCATGAGCACGGTGCCGAATACGAACACCAGCAACAGGTGCCAGCCGGGCCAGCCGTCGGCGGCGATCCACAGCGCGCTGAGCGTGGGCCACAGCAGCAGCAGCCAGCCGGCGGGGCGGTCCCAGCGGACGAGGTCCAGATACAAAGGCAGCCGGCTGGGCCGGGCGACGGTGGTGTCCACGCGGCGGAATTATCCGCGCGGCGCGGCACGGACGACCTGCCGGCACCCGAGGCCAGACGCATTGCGGCATGATCCGCGCATGGACCGCGAACAGACGCTCGCCTTGCTGACCGAGCACAAACCTGCGCTCGAGGCCCGCTTTGGCGTCACCAAGCTGGCCTTGTTCGGCAGCGTCGCGCGCGGCACGGCACGCGCCGACAGTGACGTGGACGTGCTCGTCGACTTCGACGGCCCCGCGACGTCCAAGCGCTACTTCGGCGTGCAGTTCTACCTGGAAGACCTGCTGGGCAGCCCGGTCGATCTGGTCACCGAGTCAGCACTGCGCCCCCGGCTGCGACCCTATGTCGAGCGCGATGCCATCGATGTCTGACCGCGATCCCCGGCTCTACGTCGAGGACATGCTCGAGTTCTGCGACTGCGCCCTGGCCTACGCCGCGGGCGTGTCGCGCGAGTCCTTTGACGCGGACCGCATGCGCTATGACGCCATCCTGCGCAATCTGGAGCTGATAGGCGAAGCGGCCACCCACGTGACCGCGGAGCAGCGGTCATTGGCGCCGCAGCTGCCATGGCGCGAGATCGTTGCCACGCGCAACCGCGTGGCGCACGCCTACCTGGGTATCGCCGCCGACACGGTCTGGAGCATTCTGCGCGACGACCTGCCGACGCTGCGCTCGTTGCTGGCCGCTCTGCTGGACGCAATGCCGCCCAGCCCGCCAGTGTCCTGACTCACCCTTCCAGCTGCTTCTGGAACACCAGCCCGGCGTGCTCGCGCAGCGCGTGGAACCTGATCTTCGGCCAGTTCTCCTGCATGGCGCGCAGCTCGCCGGCGAATTCCAGCAGCACGGTGGGCGCACCCACGGCGTCCAGCGCCACGCGGTGGGCGTTGCCGTCGATGAAGCGGCGCAGCTCCTTGTCGCCGCCGTCGGCCTCGTCGCAGGTCACCCAGCGCGCCACGTTGTAGCGCGCGGGCAGGATACGCGCCTTGCAGCCGTATTCGTGCTCCAGCCGGTGCGCCACGACCTCGAACTGCAGCTGCCCCACCGCGCCCAGCAGCAGCACGCTGCCGGCCACCGGGCGGAAGACCTGGATCGCGCCTTCCTCGCCCAGCTGCGTCAGGCCGGCGCGCAGCTGCTTGGTCTTCAGCGGGTCGGCCACTTCGACGCTGCGGAACATCTCGGGCGCGAAGAAGGGCAGCCCGGTGAACTGCAGCGCCTCGCCTTCGGTGAGCGTGTCGCCGAGCTGCAGCACGCCGTGGTTGGGGATGCCGATGATGTCGCCGGCGAAGGCCTCGTCGAGCAGCTCGCGGCGCTGGCTCAGGAAGCTCACCACGGTGTTGGGCCGCAGCTCCTTGCCCGAACGCGTGACCTTCAGTCGCATGCCGCGCTCGAAGTGGCCGGAAGCCACGCGCAGAAAGGCGATGCGGTCGCGGTGCGCGGGGTCCATGTTGGCCTGGATCTTGAAGACCACGCCGCTGAATTTGTCCTCTTCGGGCTGCACCGTGCGCTGCAGGCTGCCGCGCGGGCCGGGCGAAGGAGCCAGGTCCACCAGCGCGTCGAGCACCTCGCGCACGCCGAAGTTGTTGATCGCCGAGCCGAAGAACATCGGCGTCTGGCGCCCGGCCAGGAACTCCGCCTCGTCGAAAGGCGGTGCGGCGCCTTCCACCAGCTCCACTTCGCCGGCGGCCTGTTCGAAGGCGGCGCCGAAGCGCTCGCCCAGCAGCGGGTTGGCCAGTCCGTCGATGATTTCGTCGTCCCGGCCCTCACGATTCAGGCGATCTTCGCCGGAAGAGAAAACGCGCATCTGCTGCTTGCGCAGATCAAGCACGCCACCGAAGAACTTGCCCATGCCCACCGGCCAGGTGAAGGGCACCACGCCCATGCCGAGCTCGCGCTCGATCTCGTCCATCAGGTTCAGCGGCTCCTGGACCTCGCGGTCCATCTTGTTGACGAAGGTCAGGATGGGCGTGTTGCGGGCCCGGCAGACCTGCAACAGCCGCCTGGTCTGCGGCTCCACGCCGTTGGCCGCATCGATGACCATCAGCGCCGCGTCCACTGCGGTCAGCACGCGGTAGGTGTCCTCGCTGAAGTCCTGGTGGCCGGGGGTGTCGAGCAGGTTGATGACGCAGCCGCGGTATTCCATCTGCATCACCGAGCTGGCCACCGAGATGCCGCGCTGCTTCTCGATCTCCATCCAGTCGCTGGTGGCGTGGCGGCTGGCCTTGCGCGCCTTCACGCTGCCGGCGATCTGGATCGCGCCGCTGAAGAGCAGCAGCTTTTCGGTCAGCGTGGTCTTGCCCGCATCGGGGTGGGAAATGATGGCGAAGGTGCGGCGGCGGCGCACCTGGGTGGAGAGGTCGGCGGACATGGGTGCGGGCGCGGCGGGCGGCGCCGGCGACGGGGCAGTGGAGCGGCGAAGCGCAAGGCGCAATTATCGTGGCGGCGGCGCAAACCGCCGGCCGCCGGCCCCCTCGGGGTCAGCCCGTCAGCCGCGTCACGCCAGGCAAGGCGCAGGCGTAGATGGTGTTGCGCAGCGCCGCGATGGCCTCGTAGCGCGGGAAGGTGCGCCGCCAGGCCAGCACCACGCGCCGGGTCGGCACCGGCGCCGTGAACTCGACGTATTTGATGTGCGGCTGTGCCTGCTTGGGCACGCTGAGCTGCGGCACGACCGTGATGCCCATGCCCGAGGCCACCATGTATTTGATGGTTTCCAGCGAGCTGCCCTCGAAGCTCTTGCGGATGCCTTCGCGACCGTTCTCGACCGGGCTGGAAAAGCGTGCGTACTCGGGGCAGACCTCCAGCACATGGTCGCGAAAGCAGTGGCCGGTGCCCAGCAGCAGCATGGTCTCCTGCTTCAGTTCCTCGGCCGTGACGGACTTGCGCCGCGCCAGCGCATGGCCGGCGGGCACGGCGATCATGAAGGGCTCGTCGTACAGCGGTGCCACCGCCAGCCCGGCATCGGGGAAGGGCTCGGCCATGATGGCGCAGTCGAGCTCACCGCTGCGCAGCATCTCCAGCAGCTTGGCGGTGAAGTTCTCCTGCAGCATCAGCGGCATCTGCGGCACGCGGGTGATGGCCTGCTTGACGAGATCGGGCAGCAGGTACGGCCCGATGGTGTAGATGATGCCCAGCTTCAGCGGCCCGCTGACCGGGTCCTTGCCGCGCTTGGCGATTTCCTTGATGGCCGCGGCCTGCTCGATGACCTGCTGCGCCTGATTCACGATCTGCTCGCCCAGCGGCGTCACGCTGACCTCGCTGGCGCCGCGTTCGAAGATCTTCACATCGAGCTCTTCCTCGAGCTTCTTGATTGCCACCGAGAGCGTGGGCTGCGAGACGAAGCAGGCTTCGGCCGCGCGCCCGAAGTGGCGCTCGCGGGCGACGGCCACGATGTACTTCAGTTCGGTCAGGGTCATGGGGTGATTGTGGCGAAACTCAGGCTTGCGCCCGCGGCCTCAGGCTTGCAGCCCGCGCGCTGCGAGACGCAGCGCCCCTTCGGCCGTCCAAGCCCGAGCAGTCGGGCTCGGAGCCGCGGCCTCAGGCTTTCAGGAACTCCGCCTTGCCGCCCAGCCAGCGCAGCACATGGGCTTGCGCGGCCTGCGGTTGCTCGGCCAGCAGGCGGGGCGCGGCGGCGCGGGCGTGCAGCAGCAGCGCGCTGTCTTGCGCCAGGTCGGCGAAGCGCAGCAGCGCGTCGCCGCTCTGGCGCGCGCCCATGAACTCGCCGGGGCCACGGATCTCCAGGTCGCGCCGCGCGATCTCGAAACCGTCATTGGTTTCGGCCATCGCCTTGAGCCGCGCACGGCCGGTGGCTGAAAGCGGGCCGCTGTAGAGCAGCACGCACACGCTGGCCGCCGCACCACGGCCGACGCGGCCGCGCAGCTGGTGCAGCTGGGCCAGGCCGAAGCGTTCGGCGTGTTCGATGACCATCAGGCTGGCGCCCGGCACATCCACGCCGACCTCGATCACGGTGGTGGCCACCAGCAGCTTCATTTCGCCGCGGGTGAATTGCGCCATCACGGAGGCCTTCTCGGCGCCCGCCATGCGGCCGTGCAGCAGCCCCACCACGACGCCAGGCAATGCCGCGGCCAGCTCGGCATGCGTGGCCGTGGCGTTCTGCAGGTCGAGGTGTTCGCTCTCCTCCACCAGCGGGCAGACCCAATACACCTGGCGGCCCTGCGCCAGCTCGTCGCGGATGCGCGCGACCACGGCTTCGCGCCGGGTATCGGCGAAGACCTTGGTGACGATGGGCGTGCGGCCAGGCGGCAGCTCGTCGATGGTGCTCACGGCGAGATCGGCGAAGTAGCTCATCGCCAGCGTTCGCGGGATGGGCGTGGCGCTCATCATGAGGAGATGGGGCTCCAGCGTCTGCTCGCCCAGCTTGGCTCGCAAGGCGAGCCGCTGCGCCACGCCGAAGCGGTGCTGCTCATCGACGATGGCCAGCCCGAGCCGCGCGAAGGCCACGTCGTGCTGGATCACGGCATGCGTGCCCACCACGAGCATGGCCTGGCCCGAAGCCACCTGCGCCACCATCGCGTCCCTTGCCTTGCCCTTCCTGCTGCCGGTGAGCCAGGCCACCGTCACCCCCAGCGGCTGCAGCCAGCCCACGAGCTTGCGGAAATGCTGCTCGGCCAGGATCTCGGTGGGCGCCATCAGCGCGCATTGCCAGCCGGCGGCGATGCTCACCGCGGCAGCCAGGGCGGCCACCACCGTCTTGCCCGAGCCCACGTCGCCCTGCAGCAGCCGGTGCATGGGCTGGGGGCGGGCGATGTCGGCGGTGATCTCGGCCACCACGCGCTGCTGCGCGGCGGTCAGGGTGAAGGGCAGCGCCGCCAGCAGCTGTGAGGCCATGCCGCCGGCCGGCTGCCGCAGCGCCGGCGCGGCCAGTGTCGCGCGCACGGCCTGGGCCTGGGCTTGCGAGAGCTGCTGCGCCAGCAGCTCGTCGAATTTCAGGCGTTGCCAGGCCGGGTGGCTGTGGTCTTCCAGCGTGGCCAGAGGCACCTCGGGGCTGGGTTGGTGCAGGAACTGCAAGGCCTCGCGCAGCGTGGGCAGGCCCGCGGGCAGGACCTCGGGCGGCAGCAGCTCGGCCAGCGGCGCGCGCGCCAGCGCCGAGGCCACCGCCTTGCGCAGGTAGGCCTGCGGCAGCTGCGCCGAGCTCGGGTATACCGGCGTCAGCGCCTGCGGCAGCGGCGCGCCCGGCGCCACAGCACGAAACTCGGGGTGCACCATCTCGCGGCCGAAAAAGCCGCCGCGCACCTCGCCGCGCGCGCGCACGAGCTGCCCCACGGCCAGTGTCTTCTGGTTCGAGGGGTAGAAGTGCAGCAAGCGCAGCACCAGCTCGCCGCTGTCGTCGGCCAGGCGCACCACGAGCTGTCGGCGCGCGCGCGTTTCGACGCGGCACTCCTGCACCACGCCCTGCACCTGGGCGATGCTGAAATCGCGCAGGCTGCTCATGGCCACCAGGCGCGTCTCGTCCTCGTAGCGCATCGGCAGGTGCAGCGCCAGGTCGATATCGCGCACCAGGCCGAGTTTGCGCATCGCCCGCGCCGGGCCCGAAAGCGGGGCCGCTGGGGCTTGGGCGGTGGCGGGCGGTGACTGGGCGCGGGGCATGGAACAATTCTGACCCCACCACGGCCCAGGCCGGACCCGCCTGCCGCATGAATCCGCCCCCACCCCACGCCTACACGCTGGCCGACTTCGATTTCGAGCTGCCGGCCGAACTGATCGCACAGCACCCTGCGGCCGAACGCAGCGCCTCGCGGCTGCTCGACGGCACAGGTGCACTGCCCGTGGACCGCCGGTTCCGTGACCTGCCGGCACTGCTGCAGCCGGGCGACCTGCTGGTCTTCAACGACACCCGCGTCATCAAGGCCCGGCTGCTCGGTGCCAAGGCCACGGGCGGCGCGGTCGAGGCGCTGGTCGAGCGCGTGCTGCCGGGCTTCGAGGTCTGGGCCCATCTGCGCGCCAGCAAGTCGCCGCGGCCGGGCAGCCGGGTGCGCTTTGCCGAGGCCTTCGACGCCGAAGTGCTGGGCCGCGTCGGGCCCGAAGCCAGCCTGTTCTACCTGCGCTTTCCCGAAGAGCCGCTGGCGCTGCTGGAACGCCACGGCCATGTGCCGCTGCCGCCGTACATCACGCACGGCGATACGGCCGACGACGTGGCGCGCTACCAGACGGTATTTGCCGCGCGCCCCGGCGCCGTCGCCGCGCCCACCGCTGCGCTGCATTTCGACGAAGCCATGCTGGCCGCGCTGCAGGCCCGCGGCGTGCAGCGCGCCGCCGTCACGTTGCACGTGGGGGCGGGCACCTTCCAGCCGGTCCGGGTGGAAAACATCGCCGAGCACCGCATGCACAGCGAATGGTTCGAGGTCGGCGCGGCGACGGTCGAGGCCATCGCGGCCACGCGCGCCGCCGGCGGCCGCATCCTGGCCGTGGGCACGACCACGCTGCGTGCGCTGGAGTCGGCCGCGCAAGCCTCCCCCGGCGGCGCGCTGGCGCCCTTCAGCGGCGAGACCGAGATCTTCATCACGCCGGGGTTCGAGTTCCGCGTCGTGGACCGGCTGCTCACCAACTTCCACCTGCCGCGCAGCACGCTGCTCATGCTGGTGAGCGCCTTCGCCGGGCACGAGCGCATGCGCGCGCTGTACCGCCACGCCGTGGCCTCGCGTTACCGGTTCTTCAGCTACGGCGACTGCATGTGGCTGGCGCGGGCATGAGTCGGGCGCCGGGCGCGCCGCATGCCACTGAGACAATCTCGCCCATGCTGAGATTCGACCTGCTCCACACCGAAGGCCAGGCCCGCCGCGGCCGCCTCACGCTCAACCACGGCGTGGTCGAGACACCCGTGTTCATGCCCGTGGGCACCTACGGCACCGTCAAGGGCGTGCTGCCGCGCTCGCTGCTGGAGATGGGCGCCGAGATCATCCTCGGGAATACCTTCCACCTGTGGATG
Source organism: Rubrivivax sp. (assembly GCA_030681795.1). Taxonomy (GTDB): domain Bacteria; phylum Pseudomonadota; class Gammaproteobacteria; order Burkholderiales; family Burkholderiaceae_C; genus Rubrivivax. The sequence continues at coordinate 11,585 of JAUXRG010000060.1, read as the reverse complement.
CGCCCCGGGCTCGACGTGCTGCGCAAGTTCGGCGGCCTGCACCGCTTCGAAGGCTGGAGCCGGCCCATGCTCACCGACAGCGGGGGTTTCCAGGTCTGGTCACTCGGCGGCACTGACGGCAAGGGGCGCAAGATCAGCGAAGAAGGCGTGCGCTTCGCTTCGCCAGTCAACGGCGACAAGCTCTTCCTGACGCCTGAAGTGAGCATGCAGATCCAGACGGTGCTGAATTCCGACATCGTCATGCAGTTCGACGAATGCACGCCCTACCAGACCCAAGGGCAGATCACCAGCGAGCAAGAGGCGCGCTCGTCGATGGAGCTCAGCCTGCGCTGGGCCGCGCGCAGCCGCGACGAATTTGCGCGGCTGGGCAACCCGAACGCGCTTTTCGGCATCGTCCAGGGCGGCATGTTCGAGCGCCTGCGCGAGGCTTCGGTGGAGGCCTTGGTCGCGCTCGATTTTCCCGGCTACGCCGTCGGCGGCGTGAGCGTCGGCGAGCCCAAGGAGGAGATGCTGCGCATCATGGCGCACACGCCGCAGCGGCTGCCGGCGGGCAAGCCACGCTACCTGATGGGCGTGGGCACGCCCGAGGATCTGGTGCAGGGCGTGGCCTGCGGCGTGGACATGTTCGACTGCGTGATGCCCACGCGCAACGCGCGCAATGGCCACCTCTTCACGCGCTTCGGCGACCTGAAGATCCGCAACGCGCGGCACCGCGAGGACGAGCGCCCCATCGACGAGACCTGCCGCTGCCACGCCTGCGCCGGCGCGGCCGGCGGCGGGGGCTTCAGCCGTGCCTACCTGCACCACCTGGACCGCTGCGGCGAGATGCTCGGCCCCATGCTGGCCAGCATCCACAACCTGCACTACTACGTGAACCTGATGCGTGAAGTGCGCGCCGCGCTGGACGTTGGGCGCTTCGAGGCCTGGCGCGCGCAGTTCAAGGCGGACCGCGCGCGCGGCGTGTAGATCAGGCGCCCGAGCGGTCGAGCGCGCTCTTGGCGCCTTCGAACTGCGCCAGCGCCTGGGCCAGGAAGGGCAGCACCGGCTGCAGCTCACCAAACAAGGTGTGCGGCGGGTTGGCCACGAAGACGCTGCTGCCCAGCATGCCGAAACCACGTGCGTCGGCCTGCGCCACGGTCAGCCGCGCGTGCAGCCAGCCCTTCTTGGCGCCGGCGTCGGCGGCGGCCTTCAGGCGCTGCGGCAGCTGCGCGGCTTCGATCAACTGCAACTGCGGCAGCCAGACCAGCACCACGGCCTCGGGGAAGCGCTCCAGCGCCTCGCGCAGCGCGGCCAGGGTGCGCAGGTAGTCGGTCTTGATCTCGTAGCTCGGGTCGATGAGGACCACGCCGCGCCGCGTGGGCGGCGGCAGCTGGCCCTTGAGCGCCGCGAAGCCGTCGCTCATCTTCACCTCCACGCCGGGGGTCTCGCCCAGGTACGAGGCCAGCACCTTGTGGTCGGTGGGGTGCAGTTCGAAGAGGCGCAGCTGGTCCTGCGGGCGCATCAGCGCGTGGGCGATCGCCGGCGAGCCGGGGTACTGCTTGAGCGCGGGCCCGCCATTGAAGGCGCGCACCAGGCTCACCAGGTCGGCCAGCGGCGCGGGCAGATCGGGCAGTTTCCACAACCGGGCGATGCCCTGCTCGTACTCGCCGCGCTTGTTCGCGTATTCGCCTTCGAGCGAATAACCCCCGGCGCCGGCATGCGTGTCGACATAGCGCCAGCCCTTGTCCTTGAGGTTCATATAGCGCAGCACCAGCGCCAGGATGGTGTGCTTGAGGACGTCGGCATGGTTGCCGGCGTGGAAGGCGTGGCGGTAGGCGAGCATGGTGCGACTGTGCCACGCGGGCGTGTCCGGTCGGCCATCCTGGTTGTAACCTCGCGCCATGACCACCCTCTTCGACCCCATCCGCGTCGGCGATATCGACCTCGCCACCCGCATCGTCATGGCCCCGCTCACGCGCGACCGCGCCGGGCCCGGGCTGGTGCCCACCGAGCTGATGGCGCGCTACTACGCGCAGCGCGCCGACCCCGCCAGCGGCGCAGGGCTCATCATCACCGAGGCCTCACAGGTTTGCCCCGAAGGCCAGGGTTACCTGGACACGCCGGGGATATTCAATGCCGCCCAGGTGGCCGGCTGGCGCCGCGTCACGCAGGCCGTGCACGAGCGTGGCGGGCGCATCGTGGTGCAGCTGTGGCATGTGGGGCGCATCTCGCATGTCTCGCTGCAGCCGGGCGGCCAGCCACCGGTGTCCAGCACCGCGCGCGTGGCCAATGGCAAGACCTACATCGCCGGCGGCTTCGCCCCCGTCTCGGCGCCGCGCGCGCTGCGCAGCGACGAGGTTCCCGGCATCGTGGCCCACTACCGCCACGCCGCGCTGAGGGCGATGGAGGCGGGCTTCGACGGCGTGGAGGTGCACGCCGCCAACGGCTACCTGATCGAGCAGTTCCTGCGCGACAGCATCAACGACCGCAGCGACGGGTACGGCGGCAGCATCGACCACCGTTGCCGGCTGCTGCGCGAGGTGATGGCCGCGGTGGCCGGGGCCATCGGCGGCGGCCGCACGGGCGTGCGCCTGTCGCCGGTGACACCGTCCAACGACGCCGGCATCGACAGCCAGCCGCAGGCCCTGTACGAGCACGCGGTGGCGCAGATCGCGCCGCTCAAGCTGGCCTACCTGCACGTGGTGGAGGGCGCCACCGGCGGCGCGCGCGACCATGCGCCCTTCGACTACGCCGCGCTGCGCCGGCATTTCGACGGCGCCTGGATGGTCAACAACGGCTACACACGGGCCATGGCGATGGACGCGGTGGCCTCGGGGGAGGCCGACCTGGTGTCCTTCGGCAAGCCCTTCATCGCCAACCCAGACCTCGGGCGCCGCTTGCGCGAGGACGCGCCGCTCAACGCGCTGCAAATGCCGACGCTGTTTGGCGGCGGCGAGGCGGGCTATACGGATTACCCCAGCCTGGAAGCCGCCGGCGCCTGACGCCATCCCGTCGAATTGAAATCACCTTGATCGGAGAACTCATGGACCATTCCGCGCCGCAAGACCTGCGCCTGAACGTGCCCACCCACGTCAAGCATGCCAGGCTCGTGGCCTGGGTGGGCGAGATCGCCGCACTCACTTGCGCGACGGACGTCTACTGGTGCGATGGCAGCCCCGCCGAATACGAGCGGCTGTGCGAGCAACTCCTGGGCGCCGGCACGTTGATGAGGCTCAACCCCGAGTTGCGCCCGGGCAGTTTCCTGGCGCGCAGCGACGCCGGCGACGTGGCGCGCGTGGAAGACCGAACCTACATCTGCAGCCAGAAGAAGGAAGACGCGGGTCCGACCAACAACTGGATGGCGCCGGCAGACATGCGTGCGCTGCTGCAGACGGGGCTGCCTGACGGAACGCCTGCGCTGTTTAGCGGCGCCATGCAGGGGCGCACGATGTACGTCGTGCCGTTCTCCATGGGACCCCTGGGCTCGCACATCTCGCATATCGGAGTGGAGCTGACCGACAGCCCGTACGTGGCGGCGAATATGCGAATGATGACGCGCATGGGCCGCGGCGCCCTCGACGTGCTGGGCGAGCACGGTGACTTCGTGCCCTGCGTGCACACCGTGGGTGCGCCGCTGCAGCCGGGGCACAAGGACGTGGCCTGGCCGTGCAACCCCACCAAGTACATCGTCCACTATCCCGAGACGCGCGAGATCTGGAGCTACGGCTCGGGCTATGGCGGCAACGCGCTGCTGGGCAAGAAATGCTTCGCGCTGCGCATCGCTTCCACCATGGGCCGTGACCAGGGTTGGCTGGCCGAGCACATGCTGATCCTGGGCGTGACCTCGCCCGCGGGCAAGAAATACCACGTGGCGGCGGCCTTCCCCAGCGCCTGCGGCAAGACCAACTTCAGCATGATGGTGCCGCCGGCGGCCTTCAAGGGATGGAAGGTCACCACCGTCGGCGACGACATCGCCTGGATCAAACCCCACGACGACGGTCGCCTGTACGCCATCAACCCCGAAGCAGGCTACTTCGGCGTGGCGCCGGGCACCAACGACCATACGAATCCGAACTGCATGGCTTCGCTGCAGCGCGACGTGATCTTCACCAACGTGGCTCTCACCGACGAAGGCGATGTGTGGTGGGAAGGCATGACCGACACGCCGCCGGCGCACCTCGTCGACTGGCAGTGCCGCGACTGGACGCCGGCCCTGGCCAAGGAGATGGGGGAGAACGGCAAACCCAGGCCCGCCGCCCACCCCAACGCGCGCTTCACCGTGGCCGCTACCCACAACCCGGTGCTGGACCCCGAATGGGACAACCCCGACGGCGTGGCCATAGACGCCTTCATCTTCGGTGGGCGACGTTCCACCACCGTGCCGCTGGCGACCGAGGCGCGCAACTGGACCGAGGGCGTGTACATGGCCGCCACCATGGGCAGCGAGACCACCGCCGCGGCTGCCGGCCAGCAAGGCGTGGTGCGCCGCGACCCCTTCGCCATGCTGCCCTTCATGGGCTACAACATGGCCGAGTATTTCCAGCACTGGCTGGACCTGGGCCGCAGGCTAGGCCAGGCCGGCGCGGTGGTGCCGAAGATTTTCTGCGTCAACTGGTTCCGCAAGGGCGTCGATGGCAAGTTCGTCTGGCCGGGTTACGGCGAGAACATGCGCGTGCTGGAGTGGATGATCGGCCGCCTCGAAGGCACGGCAGCGGGGGCCGAGAGCGCCTTCGGCATCAGCCCGCGCTATGCAGACCTGCGCTGGGACGGCCTGGCCTTCAGCCCAGAGCAGTTCGCCACGGTCATCGGCATCGACCGCGCGGCTTGGCAGCAGGAACTGGCGCTGCACGCCGAGCTCTTCAAGACGCTCGAATACCGCCTGCCGCCCGAGCTGCCGGCCACGCGCGAGCGCCTGGCGCAGCGCCTGTCGGCCTGACCACGGCCAGCCGAGGCGGCGCTGCCGCCGCGCTCTGGCGGCGGTAGACCACGAAGTCGCGCGGGGCCAGCCGCAGCCCCACCCGGCTGCCCAGCGCATGCTCGAGATGCGATGGCGCCAGCGCCAGCAGGCGGGTGCCGCTGGCGAGTTGCAGCGTGTACAGCGTCTCGGCGCCACGGAAGGCGCGCCCCAGCAGGCGTGCCTGCACCGGGCTCGAATCGTCCAGCGCCACGTCCTGCGGCCGCAACAGCAGGTCGACCGCGCTGCCGGCGGCCAGTGCGCTGTCGTCTTCGGCGCAGCGCAAGGGCTGCTCGGCTTGCGCCTGGCCCGGCTCCAGGCGCACCGTGCGCTCGTCGAGCAGCGTGCCCGGCAGCAGCGTGCCTTCGCCGATGAATTCGGCCACGAAGCGGTTGGCCGGCTGGTGGTAGAGCTGGCCGGCCGTGCCCCATTGCTGGAGCTTGCCGGCGCGCAAGATGCCGATCTCGTCAGCCATGGCGAAGGCCTCGTGCTGATCGTGCGTGACCAGCAAGGCCGTCGTGCCTTGCGCCTTGATCAAGGCGCGCAACTCGCTGCCCAGGCGCTCGCGCAGGTCGGCGTCCAGGCTGGACAGGGGCTCGTCGAGCAGCAGCAGGCGCGGCGCCGGGGCGAGCGCTCGCGCCAGCGCCACGCGCTGTTGCTGTCCGCCCGAGAGTTGATGCGGATGGTGCTGCCCCAGCGCGCCCAGGCCCACGGTGTCCAGCATCTGCGCCACGCGATCGGCCTTGCCCGGCCCGGCGCGCAGGCCGAAGCCGACGTTCTCGGCCACCGTGAGGTGCGGAAAGAGCGCGTGGTCCTGGAATACCATGCCCACGCGGCGACGCTCGGGCGCCAACTGCAAGCCCGGCCGCGCCACCGTTTCGCCGTCCAGGCGGATGGCCCCGGCCAGCACGGGCTCGAAACCGGCCACCGCGCGCAGCACCGTCGTCTTGCCGCAGCCCGAGGGGCCGAGCAGGCAGCCGATGCTGCCGCGCGCCAGCCTCAGCGACAGGCCCGCCACCACCGTCTTGCGGCCATAGCCCGCGTCCAGGCGGTCGACCGCAAGCCAGGGCGCGGCACCGGCGGACGGGAGTTCGGGCGTTTCCATTATTGCGATGATAATCATTCGCATCCGCATTTGGGCCATCGGCCCCGCATCTCGAGATGATTTTTTCAACGCGCTCATCGGCCGGCGCGACCCCGGAGGCGGCGAGCCGCCCCTTGCGAGTCGGGCTCTCGGCCATGGCGCTGACGCTGGCGCTGGTGCTGGCCGCGCCGCTGCTGTCGGTGGGGCTCACGGCGCTGGATGCCGGCAGCGCCGGCACCTGGGCCCATCTGGCGACCACCGTGCTGCCCGACTATGTGGTCAACACGCTGTGGCTGTGCCTGGGTGTGGCTGCCGGGGTGCTGGGCCTGGGCGTGGGTTCGGCCTGGCTGGTGACGCGCTACGAATTCGCCGGCCGCGCTGTCTTCGAATGGGCGCTGGTGCTGCCGCTGGCCATGCCGGCATACGTGATGGCCTACGTCTACACCGACCTGCTGCAGTTCACCGGCCCGCTGCAGACGGCGCTGCGCCAGGCCTTCGGCTGGGGCCGCGCCGACTACTGGTTCCCGGAGGTGCGCTCGCTGGCCGGCGCGGCGGCGATGCTCTCGCTGGCGCTGTACCCGTATGTCTACATGCTGGCGCGCACCGCATTCATCGAGCGTGCCGGCGGCATGGTCGAGGTCGGCCGCTCGCTGGGCCTGTCGCCGGCGGCCGCGTTCTGGCGCCTGAGTCTGCCGCTGGCGCGCCCGGCCATCGCCGCCGGCGTGGCCCTGGCGCTGATGGAGACGCTGGCCGATTTCGGCACCGTGGCCTATTTCGCGCTGCCCACCTTCACCACCGGCATCTACCGCGCCTGGTTTTCGCTGGGGGACCGCGCCGCGGCGGCGCAGCTGGCGCTGGTGCTGCTCGGTTTCGTCATCGCGGTCTTGGCCGTGGAGCACGCTTCGCGCGGCGCGGCGCGCTTTCACGAGACCGGCAGCCGCCGCGCCGCGGCGCCGCGGGTGCCGCTGCAGGGGGTTCGCGCGCTTCTGGCGATGGCCGGCTGCGCGTTGCCGCTGGCTGGCGGCTTCGCGCTGCCCGCGGCGCTGCTGCTGCGCCTGACGCTGAGCGGCGGGGACGCGCAGTTCGGGCCGCGCTTCCTCGCACTGGCTGGCAACAGCGTGCTGCTCGCCGGCGTGGCGGCGCTGTGCGCCGTCGCTCTCGCGCTGCTGCTGGCGTATGCGGCGCGCATCGAGCGCAGCCCGGCGACGCGTTTGGCCCACCGCGTCGCCACCCTCGGCTACGCGCTGCCGGGCACGGTGATCGCCGTGGGGGTGCTGATCCCGGTGACGCGGCTGGACCACGCGCTGGCGGCCGCGCTGCAGTCGATCTCCGGCTGGAACCCGGGCCTGCTGTTCACCGGGTCCATCGCCGCGCTGGTCTACGCCTGTGTCGTGCGCTACCTGGCGGCGGCGCTGCAGTCGGTGGATGCCGGGTTGGCGCGCATCACGCCGGTCATGGACGACGCCGCGCGCAGCCTGGGCCACACGCCGGCGCAGGCGCTGCGCCGCGTGCACCTGCCGCTGCTGCGCGGCAGCCTGCTCACGGCGGCGTTGCTGGTCTTCATCGACGTCATGAAGGAGTTGCCGGCGACGCTGGTGATGCGGCCCTTGAACTTCGACACCCTGGCCACGCAGGCCTACACGCTGGCCAGCGACGAGCGGCTGGCCGAGGCCTCGACCGCCGCGCTGGCCATCGTCGCCGTCGGCCTGCTGCCTGTGGTGGTGCTCTGCCGGCGCATTGCGCGCCCCTAGTTCTCGTCGTTTGTGTATTCTCTTGTGCAAGGAGCTACACATGGCCACCAATCTCGCTCTCGATCCTGAGCTTCTCGAACGTGCCTTCATCGTCAGCGGCGAGCGTACAAAGAAGGCTGCAGTCACGCGTGCGCTGCAAGAGTTCATCGCCCGCCGTGAACAGCGCAAGCTCGCCGAGCTGCTAGGAAAACTGGACTGGGACGCCTCGTACGACTACAAGGCTGAACGGTCCCGTCGGTCGTGAGCCTGCTCGTCGACACGAGTGTCTGGTCCTTGGCGCTGCGCCGGGACGCTGACTTCTCGGAACCGCACGTTTTGGTGCTCCGCGACGCGCTGCTTGGCGCGCAATCCGTGGTCACCACCGGTCTCGTACTTCAAGAACTGCTGCAAGGCTTCTCCGGGCCCAAAGCCCGGACCCAGCTCATTGAAAGGTTCGCGTCTCTGCCACTGCTTCAACCAGACCGCGAAGATCACGTCGAGGCAGCCGAAATCAGGAACACCTGCCGTAGGGTGGGCGTTCAGCTGGGCACGATCGACGCCCTCTTGGCGCAGCTATGCAGGAGGCACGACTTGGTGCTGCTGACAACCGACCAAGACTTCCTCCACGCAGCGAAGCACGTGAAGCTTCGGCTCTGGCGCCCAGCGTGATGCCTGTAGCCTATTTCCAGCCAGCGCGGTCGTACACCTTCTGCGCCAGCGCGGCGTTCTTCGCCAGCTCGCCGACGGCCAGCGTGTCGGCGCGGAAGCTGCCCAGCGATTCGAGCGCCGGGTTGCGCGCCACGGCGGTTTTGACTACCGGCCACTCGTTGTTGCCGCTGGCGAAATAGCCCTGGGCCTCATCGCTGGCCAGGTACTCCAGGAATTTCTCCGCTGCGGCCTTGTGGGGGGCGTGCTTCAGGATGCCTGCGCCCGAGACATTGACATGCGTGCCCCAGGTCGCTTGGTTGGGCCAGACCACGGCCAGCGCGCGCATCGTCTCCTGGTCGGCCGGCGCGGTGGAGCGCATCAGGCGCACCAGGTAATACGTGTTGGAGATGGTGACGCCGCATTCGCCCGCAGCCACCGACCTGAGCTGGTCGGTATCGCCGCCGCGCGGCGGCCGCGCGAAATTGGCCACCAGGCCGCGTGCCCAGGCCTCGGTGGCGGCCTCGCCGGCATGGGCGATGAGCGCGCCGCCCAGCGACAGGTTGTAGGGGTGGCCTCCCGAGCGCATGCACACCTGGCCCTTGAGTCCGGGCTCGGCCAGCGACTCGTAGCTGGGCAGCTGCTGCGGCTTGAGCGCGGCCTTGTTGTAGACGATGACGCGCGCGCGCGTCGAGAACGCCGCCCAGTGGGCGGTGCGCAGTGCCGCCGGCACGCGCGCTGCAAGCACGGCCGAGCGCAGGGGCTGGAACAGGCCCAGCCGGTCGGCGGCTTCCAGCCTTGAAGCGTCCACCGTGATCAGCAGGTCGGCCGGGCTGGAGGCGCCCTCGTTGCGGATGCGCTCGACGAGTTCGTCTTCCTTGCCGTCGAGCCGGTTGATGCGGATGCCGGTGGCCTTGGTGAAGTTGGCGTACAGCGCCTCGTCGGTCTGGTAGTGGCGCGCCGTGTAGATGTTCAGCACCTTGCCCTGCGCCCGCGCAGGGCCGGCGAGGAGGGCAAAGAGGGCGAGCGCCGCGACCGTCGCGAGGTGAAGGGGCGCGGAGTGGGTGCGCATCGGAAGTCCGTTCGGAGTCAATGGATGGGTGCAGATGCTAACGCGAAGGATTCGCATTCGCAAGAACCAGGATGATCCCCAGGATGCGGCCCGCGCCAACCCCGACAATCGCCCGCAGAACCGCGCCTCATGAAACTGCAACTGCTCTCAGACCTTCACCTCGAGACCGAGTCCTTCGATCCCGAACCGGCGCCGGGTGCCGAGTTGCTGGTCCTGGCCGGCGACATCTGCAGCCGCTGGCACGGCTACGAACGCTTCGCCGGCTGGCCGGTGCCGGTGCTGGTGGTCGCCGGCAACCACGAGTTCGACGGGCGCGACTTCGACGCCGCCGCGGCCGGCCTGCGCGGGCTCTGCCAGCGCCTGGGGTTCGTGATGCTCGAGCGCGAAAGCCTGCTGTTCACGGCGGCCGACGGCCAGCGCATACGTGTTCTGGGCAGCACGCGCTGGAGCGACTTCGACCTCTACGGCGCCGCGCAGCGGGAGCGAGCGCAACGCGCCAGCGAGTACTTCATGCGCCTGATGGCGGGCCAAAGGGCGGGCCGGGCCCTGGACGCCGCGGCGGTCCGCGACGAAGCCCTGGTGTGTCGCGGCTGGCTGGAAACGGAATTGCAGACCGCCCCGCAGGGCCGTTGGAACAAGACGCTGGTGGTGACTCACTTCGCGCCCAGCCTGCGCAGCATGGATACACGCTACGGTGCCCAACCGGGCACGGCGAGCTTCTGCAATGCCGACGACGACCTCATCCCGCGCGCCGACCTCTGGTTGCACGGGCACTTGCACTGCAGGCACGATTACCTCGTGCCGCGCGCCGGCCGCAGGCCAAGCCGGGTGGTCTGCAACGCGCGCGGGCTGGCCGGCAAGGGCGAAGACATCGGCCACCGCCCGCTGCTCACGCTGGAACTGTGATCACGATCAATCGGCCCAGATTGAGCGGTGCCACACTGAAAACGCAGGCTGCTTGTAGCCTGCAAGTCCTGGAGAGCGCATGAAGATCCTCGCCGCAGTCGATGGCAGCCCTTGCACGAAGCGCATGCTGGCCTATTTGGCCGCGCACGACGAATGGCTGGGGGCGCATCATGAATACACCCTGCTCCACGTGGTGGCCCCGGTGCCGGCGCGCCCGGCGGCCGTCCTCGACCGGACCGTCCTCAAGGCCTACTACGACGAATCCGCCGAGAAGGTGTTCAAGCCCATCCGCACCTTCTTCGCCCGGCAAAAACTGAACGCCGCATTTACGGCCAAGGTCGGTGCCGCGGGCCAGACCATTGCCGAGGTGGCCGACAAGGGCCACTACGACCTGCTCATCCTCGGCTCACACGGCCATGGCCCGCTGACCAATCTGGTGATGGGCTCGGTGGCCACCAAGGTGGTCGCCAACTGCACGGTGCCGGTCCTGCTGATCAGGTAGGGCCTGGTCTGGCGATCAGCCGCAGCGCGGGCGTATCAGGCGGCTGGCTTGCGCCTGTCGGCCAGCCGGCGCATCCAGCCTGCGCGGCGTTCTTCGGCGGGCGGCGAGGGCGCGTCAGGCACCTCGGTCAGGCTGAGGTCCAGGCCGAACGCGGTGCCTAGATCGGCCGGGTCGACTTCGACGGGGCGACCTTCGGCACGCCTGCCGGAAAACCAGCGGTTCGAGTTGACGGCATTGGCCATGGAAGCGCCTTTCTTTTCGGGCTGGGCACCAGTGTCGCGCCGTTGCCGCCAAAGAGTGCGGCGAATAGCGGTGCTGACGTGTGCCAGTTCACGCGCCCAAGCGGGAGCCTGGGGCGGCGCCGATAGAATCGCGCCCCTTTTGCCGAAGCGCCATCCCATGAATCCACACCCGGAGCGAGCACCTCAGGGTTTCGTCGCGATCGATTTCGGCACCTCCAACTCGGCCGCGGCCCTGCCCTGCCCCGAAGGCAGCGTGCGCTTGGTGGAACTCGAGCCGGGGTTCGTCACCATGCCCACGGCGGTCTTCTACCGTGCCGACACGCCAGCGCGGCAGTTCGAGGCCGAGCGGCTGTACGGCCGCGCCGCGGTGGCCGCCTACGTGGAGGGCATCGACGGCCGGCTGATGCGCTCGATGAAGAGCCTCCTCGGCTCGTCGCTGCTCGACCAGAGCACCGACATCGGCGCAGGCCG
>JAUXRG010000054.1 GCA_030681795.1 Rubrivivax sp. | reverse complement strand
GGCGGGCATGTCGCTGTACATCGTGAAGCGCCCCAGCGCGTTGACGAACGCCTTCAAGCTGTTCGCGCTGGGCAATGGTGCTGGCTTGCAGAACATTGCGCTGGGCCGGGCAGGGCAGACGTCGGGCTACCAGTTCTTCACGACCAACAGCGGCGGCAGCTTCGGCTGGTTCAACAGCCCGGGCAATCTGGTGGCTGGCGAGGCGGCGCTGGTGTCGGTGATCCAGGATGCGGGCGCGGCCAATGCCATGAGCTATGCCCAGCTGGCCAAGAACGGCACCACCCTGATCGGGCAGTCGGTCTTCGTGCCGCCCGTGACGACGCGGTCACTGAACTACATCGGCAAGACCTACTGGAACGAAGGCATGTTCCAGGGCGACATTGCCGAGGTCATTCTCTACAACCGCAAGCTCAACGCCACCGAGCAGACTGCCGTGCGGGCCTACATCTCCGGCAAGTACGGGTTGGTCCTGGAAGGCACGACGCCGCCGCCGCTGACCGCCCCCAACGGTCTGAGCGCCACGGCGGGCAACGGCTCGGTGGCATTGAGCTGGAGCGCGGTGGCCAGTGCCACCAGCTACCGCGTCTACCGGAGCAGCACGTCGGGCGGGCCGTACACGCTGGTTGCCAGCCCGAGCGGCACCAGCCACTCGGACACCGGCTTGGCCAACGGCAGCGCCTACTACTACGTGGTGCGTTCTCATGACGGCAGTGCCGAGTCGGCCAACTCGCAGCAGGTCTCGGCAACGCCGGTGGCCGTGGCGCCTGCGGCTCCCAGCGGCGTGGGTGCCGTGGCCGGCAGTGCGTCCATCAGCCTGAACTGGGGTGCTGTCGGCGGAGCTGCGAGCTACCGTGTGTACCGCAGCATCACCTCGGGTGGTCCGTACACGCTGCTGAGCAGCCCGACCGGCACCACCTACGTCGACGCGAGCGTGGTCAGCGGCACGGCCTACTACTATGTGCTGCGCTCCTTCGGCAGCGGTCTCGAATCGGCGAACTCGGCGGAGGTGACGGCGACGCCGAACGCGCAGCTGCCTGACCCGAATCCGGCGCTGCCCGCGGTGGGTCTGTACCTGGCGCTGGATGCCCAGACGGCGGCGCTGCAGTACGGCGACGGCGCGGCAGTGGCGGCCTGGATGGACACCTCCGGCAACGCACGCAACGCCGTCTCCAGCGGCGGCACCCGTCCGACTCTGGTGGCCAATGCGATCGGTGGCAAGCCGGCGCTGCGTTTCGACGGCGTCGACGATCACTTGGTGCTGCCCAGCGGGTTCCAGGACTTCACGGCGGGCATGTCGCTGTACATCGTGAAGCGCCCCAGCGCGTTGACGAACGCCTTCAAGCTGTTCGCGCTGGGCAATGGTGCTGGCTTGCAGAACATTGCGCTGGGCCGGG
>JAUXRG010000079.1 GCA_030681795.1 Rubrivivax sp. | reverse complement strand
CTCGGTCCTGACAGTCCCGGGCGCAGCCGATCCCCGCAGCCCCCGGGCGTCGGGCCGCCTGAACGGTGATGGGTCAGGCCGGTCAGGCCGCTTGCAGCTGCGGCCCACGGGCTGGAGCGCGCGGCGGTGCCCGGGCCTGCAACCCCAGGTGCGTGAGGATCTTCTCGATCACCGGCTGCTCAAGAATCGCGGCGATGATCTTCAGCTCGCCGCCGCAGTTCGGGCAGTGCTCCAGGTCGATCTCGAACACGCGCTTGAGCAGCTTGGCCCAACTCAGCCGCACTGGGCGATGGTGCGCACAGTTCGCCTCGCACTCGGCGGGCGGCGCGGCCTGGGCGCGCGGGCTTCGTCCGAATCGCTGTCGCTGTCAGCCTCGTCGGCCTTGAGCCCGGCCTGTCCGAGCAGGTGGCGCGTGATCACGCGGTGCACCACCTGCAGCACGGGCGTCACCAGCAAGGGCTGCGCGGTCAGCAGCAGGCGCAGCGGGATCGGGCAGCGACAGAACCCACTGGCGCACCGGCACGTGTGGAATGACGTGGTCGACCAGGTGCGCCGCAGTCTGCGCCATGCGCCGGGCCCCGCACGAGGGGCAAATGCCGCGCCGCTTGCAAGAGAAGGCGACCAGCTTGTCGTGGCCGCAGTCGCCGCAGCGCAGGCGCAGGCGCAGGAAGCCGTGGGCCAGGATGCCGCAGTCGAGGAAGGCGTCGAACTCGTCCTTGACGAACTGCGGCAGATCGGCGCCGGCAGCGGCCTCGGTCTCGGTCTCGGCGATGAAGGTCGCAGCGTGCTGCTGCACCAGGCGGTACAGCGCGGTCTGCTCGGGCCGGTGGCGCTCATAGTGGACCGGCGCGCCGCCCTGCGCCCGTTGGGGCTGTCGGCCGATGGCTTGCACGCGAGGCTCCCGAGGTTGTGACCTCGGACGGTCTCAAGTCCCGCACCGCGTCTCAACCGCTCTGTGGGCCGCCTACCTGTGGGTGCCTACCTCCGTGGGGCCACCTTCCGGCAACTACTTTGCGACCGCCTTCGGCGGGAGGACCACGAACAGGGGGGGCGGACTTCTTTCCATCTTGCCCACCACGCCCGCCGTGGACAAACCACCCACCCACAGCACGAGCCTGTGGATGACCCCTGCGGGGTCCGTGGCTTGACCACCGCTCCCCGACTACCGCCTTCGGCCTGACGCGCTGCGCTTGCCGAACAGCCCTCCTTGTAGGTGTTGATGCAATCCAGGACAAAGCGAAGCCTCCGGTTCCGCCCGGGCAACCTGGGTACCGTCGTTTGAGCAGAGGCCCGGCGCCGCAAGCTGCGGGGCATGGGCCCGCGCCCTCGGGGCAGAGCCTCGAAGAGAGCGGTGCAGTCAGGCAGACACCCGTAGGTCAGGCAGCAGTCGGTTGTTAGGCGAAGGCTTGAATCTCGCTTCATGGCTGACGTTCCTGTCTTTCGATGATGGCGAGGAAGGTGGCCACGCGCTCGGGGTTGCAGCTCCAGCCTTTGCACATGGCGACCCACAACACGCCACCGCGTGCAGCGACGACGGCACGGCCCGGGTTGGCGTGATACCGGCGCACACCCGCCACTTCGGACATGAAACGCCGGGTCTTGCTGGGATAGAGGATGTTGGCCATGGTTCTCGCTCAAACGCTCACGGACAACTCCGCGCCAACGTCGGCAGGTGCAGCCGGGCGGGCGTATGCCCCATGCCATGGTGCGCAGTGTGGGTCGATCGCCTCGCACGGCACGATGGCACCGTACCTGTGCTGCGGTCGCGAGTAGGCTCTGATGAGCGGCGATTTCCACGTGAGCACCATGGCGCAGATGCTGTGCGCAAAACGCGCTTGTCGCCGCGCGTCTTCGATGGCCGCGCTGTAGTTCCGACCACGACCCAGCGTGAACGTGTCGTGGTTCGTGATGGCGCATATTTCGACTTCGACGGTCTTCATGGGCTTGGCTTTCTCAGACGATGTATGCGGGTGCGACCTGGTCCGGGTCGAAAGGCCCGGCCAGCAGTTCCTTGGTGTCGCCGTCGTAGACCTCGACCCAATGTCCGCGCTGCAGGAAGAAACGCGCGCGTTGGTTGGTAGCTGTGCGGGTCGCGTGAATCTCGCAGTCCGCCAGGTTGTCGCGCTCGTGGCCGTGGCGGGCGGCCGGGTCGCTGTTGCTGGCCTCGACAACAAATCGGCGACCGTTGGCAGTGCAGGGCGTGTCGATCATGGTGGTGCTCATGGTGGCCGGGTGGGTCAGATCAAGCGCAGCGCACGAAGCCAGGAAGGCACGCCATCGGGTCCGGTGCCGTCGGGCTCCACGCGGTGGCCGGTCGGCGTTTCACAGATACCGTCCTCGTTCCATGCCATCAACTCCTGCAGGCTGGGCAGCTCTTCGACTTCCAGCTGCCAACGGGCCAGCGAGCTGAGCGCCGCCTTCTTGTTGGCCACCCATTGCGCGAGCGAGCATTCCGCCTTCTTTCGTGACAGCACCTTCCACTCGTCGTCCACCTGACGGCACAAGGTGACACCGTTGGACCGAACCGAGATCAGGGCGCCGCGCGCGACCGAAAAGTAGCGGTGCAGCTCCGAGCCGTTTTGATCGAGTGCGCAAACGCTGTTCCCTTCAGCCGGTTCTTCAAACCCCCCTGCCTGTTGGCCAGCCTCGGGGCCGAGGAACTGCGGATCGGTGGTGTGGGTTGTGGAAGGGAGGATGGGGTGGGTGGACTGTGCGTTCATGCTGGTGGCCTCGTGTGGTGGTTGAAATCTGCCCGTCGGTTTCGCCTCGACGCATGAACAGCGACAGCCAGGCAGGACACAAGGGCACGACCGCAAGCCGCAGCTCGAAGCAGAGCAAAGTGGAGTGCAGAGATCGGGTGAGGACGTGGGCGCAGCCTTCACCCTTGAGGCATGACTGGATGCCGCTATGCGTCGGAGAGAGGCGTACAGACAGGCAGATCAGCCACCCCGAGCCCCCGAGCGCACAGACCGTCTTCCCACCCCACCGACGACACGCGCGAAGCCCGAACGGGTGAGCGATCACCCGCCGCGCCGCGGCGCACTTCAATCCATGGTCAGGGCTAACGCACGCGGTCGGCGCGGACGGCCGATCAACTTCGGCGACGTCGCGCCCGTCAGCGCCTTCGGTCTGCTGGTCGCCGAGGCCTTCGACCGGGGCATGCCGGTCAGTGACTGGATCGGGTTCTATCGGTTTCCGGCCCCCCGCGTGATCGCGGCGCTGGATGGCGTCTGGCGCAAAGAAGTGTGGCCGTCGTTCACCGCTCACTTCGGCATCGCTTAGAAGCGCACCATGTGACTTCGCTGTGTCAGCGCGCACGGAAACGCGGCGCAAACAGTTACGCGATTCGGTATTTTTCCTCGATCTCGTAGGGTAGAAAGGGCGATCTCAAATCGCAGTCACCCAGGGAAAAACATGAAACGCAGATTGCTGCTCGGATCGATGGCCTTTGCCGCCCTCCCGGGCATGGCCTCGACTCTGCAGCCCAAGGCGCTGCTCACGGTGAGTGGCCGCATCGGACGAGTCAACAACGAAACGACGGACACCTACGACTTCAGCGAAGCTGAATTTCTCAAGCTGGCCACGACCAGCATCACGACCGGCACGCCTTGGACCCCGACCTCGGTCTTTGTCGGGCCCTTGCTTGTCGATGTCATGCAAGCCGCCGGCGTCACGTCCGGCACGCTCACCTTCAAGACCCTCAATGACTACTGGGCCCCGATTCCTTGGGGGGACCTTGTACGCTACGGCGTGATCCTGGCGCACAGCCAGAATGGTCAGCGCCTGAACAACAAGCGCTGGGGCCCGTTGTGGACAATCTACCCTCGCGACCAAAACCTGGTTGCGCTCAAAGGGCCGATCGCGGAATCGAGGTTCATCTGGCAAGTCAACAGGATCGAGGCAAACAGCTGAGCGGCATAACGGAATGCCGGAATCCGGCACAAGCTTCCGTCGAATCGGAGCAACGCGGCCGCCGGTTGACCGACGCGCCGGCATCAGCGGCGCGAGGCTGGTGGCTCGTGCTGGTACTGGTGATTTTGTCGGTAGCGGTGGCCACGATGGCACTGGTGAGCCAGCAACTGACCGTCTCCAGGGCGGCCAATGCTGTTCCCAACGAAGGCTTCTACTGGTCCGTCGCCCAGTACCAGATTGCGCACCACCGGCTGAAGCAGGAACTGCGTGCCGTCGCCGCCGGCGAACCGGTCAATGCACAGGAACTGCGCCGACGCGCTGCGGTGCTCGCCTCCAGGGTGAGCATCCTCACCGAGCCTTCCGAGGTTCAGAGCCTGCTGAACGGCGTACCCGGCTATGCCGATGCCACCCACCGGGTGGCCGAGCTTCAACACCGTATCGGCCCGACCCTTGAGAAGGAGGCGTTCACTCAGGCTGACGCAGTCAAGGTGCTGGGTGAATTCCAGGCCACGGGCGATGACGAGCTGTTGAGCAAGCTCGCAAGTGATGTGCGCATGGCCGAGATCAACGCCAAGGACGCCATGACGCAGACCCTGTCCCGGCGCATTGGGTGGGCTTGGGGCGGATTTGCCTTTTGCTGGGCCGCGCTGGCGCTCTGGCTGCTGTATGCGATCCGGTCTCGACGCCGCTACAGAGCTGCGGCGCGAGATCGGCAACGGGCGGTCGAGGCGATGAAGCACGCCATCGTCGCGAAGCGCAAGTTCCTGAGCATGGTGAACCACGAAGTGCGTTCGCCGTTGCAGAACATCGTCGCCTCTGCGGAGCTGCTGGCCATGAAGGACAGCCGGCCGGAGAGCGTCGCTGCGATCCGTCGCATCCGACATGCCGTGACGGCACTTCAGGGGCAGCTGCGCGACCTGCTCACGATCGCCAGAGACGATTCGGGTCAGTGGGCCATGCAGGCGGAGACATTCGAGTTCGGCGAGTTGGTCAGGGATGTTTGCGCGGAACTTGAAGAAACGGCTCACGCCAAGGGGCTGGCATTTGGCGTGGAGGTTCCCGAAGCACCGGTGACGGTCAACGCCGACCCGATCCGGATTGCGCAAGTGCTGAGAAACCTGGTCGAGAACGCCGTCCGCTACACGAACGCCGGCCGCATCGAGGTCCGACTCGAGCCCTTCGACGGCGGCGCTTGGTCGGCAAGTGACATGCCGGCGGCTGACACATCGCCGATGGCAGGATGGGTTCGGTTTTCAGTCCAGGACACCGGGCCAGGCGTGCCACCGCAGGCGTTGCAACGACTGCAAGGCGCGACGGTGCCGTTCGAATCCAGCAGCGACGGCAGCGGCATCGGCCTCTTCGTGATCCGCGATGTGCTGCAGCAATTGGGTGGTCAAATCGCCGTCGAAAGCCCCGACATGCAGCGCAGCGAAGGGCAAGGCACCACCTTCACGGTAAGCATCCCCGCGACGCTGGCCCGGGACACAACTGCGCAGGCCGGGACTGGCGGGAACACCGACCCGTTGAACATCCTGATCGTGGACGACCGGCCGGACGTTCTGAAGTCGCTCAGCGAAGTGACCCGCCGGCTGGGTCACTCGTGCGACGCGGCCAGCTCAGCCGCCGAGGCCCGCAGCCTGCTGGCCAGCACACACTTCGACGCGGTGCTGATCGACCTGGAGATGCCTGACACGGATGGCCTGGCGTTGGCCACCGAGATCCGTGAGGGTGGCGGACTCAATACCGCGTCGATGCTGATTCTGATCAGCGCCGCAGAGAACCGAGCCGCTGGCCAGGCCTGGCCCTTCGACGGCTTCCTGCAAAAACCCATCGATGGCCCGGCCTTGGGTCGGGTTATCGGTTCGCGAACGCCGCACTGAACTGGCTCGCGGCGATCGGCGTCGTCGCCGGCTGTGCAGACACTGGGGGCGGGAGGGCTCTGGCCCGTCGCCCCCGCCCAGCAGCAGAAGCAGCAGCAGCAGCACCGCCTGCTGCACGAGCCAGTCGTACCAGCGTCGCGGCGCGATGCACGCCGGCAGCCACATCCGTCCTGCCCTGGCAGACCGCCTGTTTGAGTGCTCTGAGCTCGGCTTCCTCGATGCGCCTGCGCGCTACCAGTTTGGGTGTCGGCATGTCGTTGGCTCCAGAAGTTGCAAGAACAAACTTGTCCTCACGGCCACTGCTGCGCTGCGTGCAGCACCCTCAGCACCTCGACGACATCCCCGGTGATGCGGTACACCATGACGTAGTTCGGCCTCACGACGATTTCGCGCGTGCCCTTGACCCGGCCAGGCTTGTAGAGCTTCGGTCGCAGCCTGGCGTTCTCCGCCTTGGCTTCGAACTCGAGATCCAGGTCGATGGCTGCAACCGGGTTGTCCTGTGCGATGTAGACCATGATGGCGTCGCGATCCGCGAGCGCCATCGGCCGCCAGGTCAGACGGTTCAATGTGCGGCCTTCTTCGCGGCTCCTGCCCGCTGAGCCAACGCAGCACGCTTCGCTGCGAACTGCTTCTTGGCCACAGCGTCGTCAACGCTCGCACGTGGGTCGTCGATCGAGGCCTGGACCTGCTCGCGGAACCATGTGTCGTGGGCGGCAGCCTGGTGCGCGCGCTTCATGCGCTCGGAGGCCGTCGCGCTGCGCTTGTCGTCCGGCTTGGCCGCCGCTGCGCCTGGCGCGAACTCGGCCGTGTTGACCCGGTACTCGACGATGCCGAGCCCCTTAAGGTAGCCGGCAAGCGTCTCGAACTGGCGCCAGGTCCGCGGTGCGCCGCGCGTGGCGGCCAGCGTCTGGCTGGCGCGGCCGTAGCTGATGACCACGCCCCAGCCGTCGGCGCCGCCGACCACTTCGGCGCCCACGTGTGCGCCGGCGTCGACTAGGCGGCGCAGGGTGCCGTGATCGATCGTCTTGTCAGGGGTTTGCATGTCGGCCAGCCTCGCGAAACGGTGTCTAGGAAGATGGGTAAGCACGTTCCAGGAAAGTGCGCCCCGCCATCTTAGCCGAAGCGCCAGGCTCAACAGAAGATCGCGCAACGTCGCCGGCTCTGTGCAGACACTAGGGGCGGGAGGCTGCTGCTGTACATGCGACAGCGAATGCTGTGGTATTCACAGCACATGAGCGACCCCCTCGTAACCATCTTCGGCGGCAAGACCAAGGCCCGCATCTTGGGCGTGCTTCTTTCGCATCCCGGCGAAAGCTACCACCTGCGCGGCCTGGCGCAAGTCGCTGGTACCGACTCCGGCAACACAAGCAAGCTGCTCAAGCTGCTCGTGGAGAGTGGGCTCGTGCTGGCAGCACCAGACCGCCGCTCGACACGCTACTCCATCAACTCCCGGTCGCCGCTGGTGGCACCGCTTCGGCAGCTCGTCGCGTGCGCTGGTTTGCTGATGGTTGACCTGCGAGCCGTCGCCAGTGGGATCGATGCGGCGTACGTCGGAGTCTACGGGTCGGTGGCCGCAGGGACCGACGATGTCAGCAGCGACATCGATGTCCTCGTCGTTGGTGATCTGAGCGGTGTCGCTGCTCAGGCCGCGTTCAAGGCAGCAGGGCGCAAGCACCGGAAGACCGTCAATGTCGTCGCGGTGACGGCGTCTGAGCTTGTTCAGAAGCTTCGGGATGGCGGCGCGTTTTGGACCTCAATTGCCGTGGGTAAGAAGATCGACTTGAAGGGGACGTGGACCGATGTTGCGCACAGCGAAGCAACTGCAGGCTGAAGCGTCGGCGTTCGCGCCGTGCCCGCAGGACAAGACGGCGGTTCGATCGTGGATAGGGGCTGCGCAAGCGAAGACGAAAGACGCAAACAACGCCACCGTCTCCCTGGGCACCCGTTTTGAGGCGGCCTATGACGCAGCGTTCTTTGTGGCACTTGCTGTGCTGAACGCTGAAGGGTGGAAATCCAGGTCGGTCGAGGGGCACCATGCGTACGTGCTCGAAGCCGCCTGCGCTGCGGCCGGCGCGAGCGTCGCGACGTTTGACCGACTCGACGCCATCAGGGACGTGCAAAATCAGAAGTACGCCGGCATCGAGCGCACCGAGGCCGACCTACGGGACGCCAAGGCAGCGCTCGAAGACTTCTCGAACATCGCCGTCCAGAGGCTCCAGGCCAGCCACGCAGCCCTGTTGAAGTAAGAGCCGCAGCACCTACATCAGCACTCCCCTCGTTCGTCGTCCGCAACGGAGCGGTGCGACGGGCGGCGCGCAAAGCCGACTTCTGCCATCTTCTGACTGAGAGACCGCCGTGTAGCGGGAAGAGCCAGCCATCAGCAGCCCAGACCGAGGTCCTGGGACAGGTTGGCCAGCTCCTGCAGCGCCTTCTCGGACTGCTCTCGCTGAGCGGCTTGATAGCGGCGCAACTCCTCGAACTCGATCCGGCGATGTCGGCCCACCTTGCGGCAGCGCAGGCGGCCCGCTTCGATCTCCTTGATCACGAACGGCCGCGAGACGTTGAGCATCCCGGCAGCGTCCTGCGTCGTCAACTCATGGTTCTGCGGCACGAGCATGACCGGACGACGCTGCGCCATCATGCCTAGCATGTCGGCGAAGAAACGAAGCGCCTGTGGAGGTAGCTCCAGGACGGGCGCATCGGTCAGCGCGCCCTTCTCGTCGACAAGAGCGATGCGCTGGGCGCGCGAGTGATCCAGCGCCGCCATCAGACAGCGCTGGGCCACCTTGGCCAGTTCGGCCTCCTGGTCGGTGGCCAATGGCTCGATCAACGCGGCAGAGAACCAGACCGCTGGCCAGGGCTGGCCCTTCGACAGCTTCTTGCAAAAACCCATCGATGGCCCGGCCTTGGCTCGGCTCATCGGTTCGCGAACGCCGCACTGAACTGGCTCGCGGCGATCGACGCCGTGACCGGCTTCTGCAGAAACAGCAGGCCGTGATGCTCGATCGCTGCCACCAATTCCTTCTCGTCGACTTCTTTGCTGCCCGCCTTGCCGGTCAGTAGCGCGATCGGGCAAGTGGCGCTTTGATTGCGCAGCTTGGCCACCAGCACCTCGGCGGTGCCGTTCGCCAAAACCCAGTCAATCACGTAGCCGTCGAAGCTGTCGAATTGCAGCGCAGCCTCGAGCTGGGCCTCCGTTGCGAAGGCGGTGGCCTCGAAGCCCAGTTCGATCAGGCCGGCGGCGAGCCCACGGGCGACATCGAGGTCGTCGTCAAGGATCGCAAAGCGGCGCGGCCGGTCCGGTTTCGGCTCGATGATGAGCCGCCTGACGGTGCAGGCCTGAGGAGTTGTTGTGTCGCCGGCCACCATCACCACCCATTCCGAACCCCCCTTGAGCGCGATCAGGTCACCGGGTCGGTGCTGCGCCAGGGGCTGACCGGGCCAGAGCCGACAGGTGACGCGCAGCGGCCCGGCGATGAGCACGGCAGTTTCGTAGTCCGCTGACTTCTGTTCGCCGAACAGATCCACCAAGGTCTCGCCGTGGTGTGCGGCGACCGCCTGAAGCTCCTCCAGCGACCACGGCGCGCTCCCAGTCATGCGGCGGTGCGCCTGGTGATACGACAGCTTGAGCAGCCCGGCGATGTGCGCCGAGTGCCTATGCCGGGGCAGCGCCGCCCTGTCGAGCAGCGCCCGAATGCACAGCGCAGCCAGCGAGCCCTGGCCGTCGGCGCGCGCTGTCTCCGTCGCGGGCGGCAGGGTGGCGGAACGAGTGTTCACCGCACACCTCGAAGCGTTTCATTGCTTATCACGCAACTTTTTGTCTTCACAGGCAAATCCGTTTCTTGTAACAAAGGATATTTGCATTGCATGCACGTTTTACTTTGCTATATTGTCGTTTCCAGACACTGTATAGCGTCAAGTCTTCACACCAGCGAAAGATTGGCAATGAAAGCACATTTCAGCACCGCAGTCCGGTCTCTCGTGCAACTTGCCGCACTTTCCGGCCTCGCCCTGGGGCTCAGCGGCCCGGCGCATGCGGTTGACGGCTGCAAGGTCTTGCTCTGCATGGCGGGCAACTGGAAAAACATCAGTCAGTGCGAGCCGACCGTGCGCCAGGCGCTTCGCGACGTTGCGCGTGGGCACGTCTGGCCGACCTGCAGCATGGGTGGCAACAGCGAAACCGGCAACCAGCTCGTGGCGCCCGTGCAGTGCCCGGAACAGTACCGAACGACCATCACCTTTGACGCCAGCGATAGCAGCCGGGTCACCGAGTACATCTGCCCCTTCAGTGGCGTGATTCATGTCGCTGTCGATGGGCAGCCATGGACACGAACCTGGTGGGCGCCGTCGGGGGATTCGGTTGTCGAGTGGTTGCCCGCCGCGAAGTCTGCCTTCGCGAGCTCGCCGGACTCGATGGACGACAAGTTTGACCGCGACCACGCGGCATGGGTCATCAGCGAGCAAATCCGGCGTGCTTCGGATTTGGCCGAAGCGGCTGCGGCGGCAGTAGCTGCACAAGGCGGCGGCGGGTGATCGACCTGGCCGCCCTCGTACTGACCTGCGCGCCGCTCGTGGCACAAGACACTGCCCACGCGTTGATCCAGGTCGAAAGCGGTGGTAACCCGTTCGCCATTGGCGTCGTCGGCGGGGCGCTCGTGCGCCAGCCCGTCAACCTCGCCGAGGCAGTGGCCACAGTCGCGGCGCTGGACGCGGCGGGATGGAACTACAGCGTCGGCCTGGGCCAGATCAACAAGCGCAATTTCCAGCGCTTCGGCCTCAACGCGGCAAGCGCTTTTGAGCCCTGCGCGAATCTCGCAGCCATGCAGGGCATCCTGGGCGAGTGCTTCTCGCGCGCCAGCCTGCGCTCGGCTAAGCAAGCGGCGCTGCGCGACGCCTTCAGCTGCTACTACTCCGGCAACTTCTTGACCGGTCACCAACACGGCTATGTGGGCAAGGTCCTCGCAGCGTGGTCGTCCAGGGCGAAGCCGGCGGGCAGCGCCCCGACAGGCGCCATCGCCGGCCTTGTTCCTTCTCAAGACAGGTTGTCCGTATTCGCGTTCAAGCCCGCCACGTTCACCTCTACCAACCCAGGAGCATCGCAATGAACCCCACCACCTACCGAATCGCTACCCGCAACACCGGACCCCGCGCCGCCATCGCGCTCATGGTCTTCGCCGCTGCCCTGGCGGCCACAAGCCCTGCGATGGCCCAGGCGCTCGAGCCCGTCGTGCGCGGCGCGACCATCGCGCGCGACACCGTTGTCGCGATCACGCTCTTGCTGATGACGGTCGGTGTCGGCATGGCCGGCTACAAGATCATGTTTGCCGGCGCCAGCTTCCGCGACGTGTCCAACCTGCTGTTCGGTGGCGCCATCGCCGGCGCAGCCGCCGCGATCGCCGCCGTCTTCATGGCCTGAAGGGCTGGACGAACAACATGATCGAAACCGTGTTCAAAGGGGCCACACGCCCCCCGATGAAATTCGGGGTGCCGCTGGTCCCCTTGGTGGTCCTGCTGCTGCCGGGGTTCATCGGCGGCATGTGGCTGTCCACGATGGTGAACTGGCGCTTCGCGCCGGTCATCTTCGGCTCGCTCACGGTCGCCTATGTCTGGATGCGCATCGTCACGAGCCGGGACGATCAGCGCCTCACGCAAATGGTCCTCAAACTCAAGCTGGCGCTGCGCAACCCGAACCGGGTGCTGCGCAACGGGGCGCGCAGCTACGCGCCCGTAGCCTTGCGAGGGGGCCGCAATGTTTGGCGCCGCTAGTTCCGACTGGGCCACCCCACGAGGCCCTCGATATTGGGAGCGTGCGGGCAAGGAATCGAACGTTGGCGAGTTCGTCTCGATCGGCGCGCCGCTGACGCAGCACGACACCGCGACGCGGTCGGGCGACTGCCTGCGGGTGTGGCGCATCGACGGCGTGGCCTTCGAGAGCGCCGATTTCAACCTCATCAAGGACCGGCACGATGCCTGGTGCAACGTACTGCGCAACCTGCCTTCGGGGCGCACGGCCGTGTACCACCACCGCATCCATCGGCGCATCCATGACCGGCTGACCGATGCGACCGAGCCTGAATTCAGCGCAGCATTTTCCAAGGCGTATCAGGACCGCATCAGCGCCGCGCCGATGATGTCCAACGAGCTATACATCACTCTGCTGTATCGCCCGTTTCCTTCGGAGCTGGCCAAGCGCAGCGCGCGCAGCGCGAAGACCAGGCAAAGCCTCGCCGACCACCAGGCCCAGACGCTCGCCGTGATGGAGCAGCAGGGTGCACTGATCGAGCGCAGTCTGCGCGAGTTCGGCCCCACTCTGCTCGGCTGCTACGAGCGGGACGGGCAGTTGTTTTGGGAGTCGGGCGAGCTGTTCTCCTTTCTCATCAATGGCGTGTGGCGCAAGGTGCGCTTCCCCACCGGCCCCGCCTACCAGGCCTTGCCGGATGCGCGCCTGACCTTCGGCGGCGGCATGCTGGAGATCAAGCAAGGCGAGCGCCGACGCTATGCGTCCATGCTGTCGATCAAAGAGTTCGCTGGCCAGGTCGAACCGGGCACGCTCGGCGCGCTGCTCTACGAAGACTCGGAGTTCATCGAAACGCAGAGCTTCTCCAGCCTGCCACGCCGCCAGGCGATGGCGGCACTGACGACACAGCGGGACCAGCTGCTCGCGTCGGACGACGCGGTGGTGACGCAGATCGAAGCGATGGACGTGGCGCT
Organism: Rubrivivax sp.; assembly: GCA_030681795.1. GTDB lineage: Bacteria > Pseudomonadota > Gammaproteobacteria > Burkholderiales > Burkholderiaceae_C > Rubrivivax. Next base: position 11,593 of record JAUXRG010000079.1, on the reverse strand, counting down.
CGACCAGCTCGGCGACGGCCAGTTCGTCATGGGCGAATACAGCTACACGCTGGCGGTGTTCGGCGACACGCTCGACGAATGCGGCAAGCGCGCAGCAAGCGCCGTCGGCGCCCTGACCGAAACCACCGCCATGGAGCTGGTGCCGGTGGACCTGGTGGCAGACGCCGCCTGGTTCTCGCAACAGCCCGGCAACTTCCAGTGGCGACCGCGCAAGGCAACGATCAGCAGCCGCGCGTTCGCGGCGCTGACCTGCGGCCACAACTTCCTGCGAGGCAAGCGCGACGGCAACCCCTGGGGTGAAGCCCTGGCGTTGATGCGCACGCCCGCCGGCAATCCGTTCTATCTCAACCTGCACGCCAGCCCCGAGGGCGAAGACAGCGAGGGCAAGAAGCTGCCGGGCAACACCATCGTGATCGGCTCGACCGGATCGGGGAAAACCACGCTGCTGACCGGCCTGCTGGCCTTGACTCCGAAGTGGGCGGTTCGGCCCCGCGTGGTCAGCTTCAGCCTCGACCGCGACACCGAGATCGTGATCCGTGCGCTGGGCGGAATCTTCTACACCTTCGAGCGCAACGAACCCACGGGCTGCAACCCGTTCCAGCGCGAAGCGACCCCGGAGCGCATCGGGTTCTGGACCGAGCTGGTGAAGCAATGCATCGCGTCACCCGAGATGCCCCTGCTGCCCAACGACCACGAAGCCATCGCACGCGCCGTCGCGACGGTTGCCGCGCTGAAGCCCGAGCTTCGGTGGTTCAGCACCGTTCGCCAGTCGCTGCCGCGCTCCGGCGCCAACAGCCTCTACGACCGCCTGGGCAAGTGGTGCCGAGGTGGCGAGCTGGGTTGGGTGTTCGACATGGCCGACGACCGCTTGGGCGATCTGCGCAGCCACATGGCGATCGGCTTCGACTACACCGGTGTGCTCAGCAGCCCCGACGTTCGCACGCCGATCATGATGTACCTGCTCAACGTCATGGACGAGCTGGTCAACGGCGAGCCGATGATCTATCACGTTGCGGAGTGCTGGAAGGCACTCGGCGATCCGGCCTTCGCGCCGTTCGTGAAGCACAAGCAGAAGACCATCCGCAAGATGAACGGCCTGGGCATCTTCGACACGCAGGAAGTCGCCGACCTGCTCTCGAACGAAAACGGTCGCACGATGATCGAGCAATCGGTGACCAAGCTGGTGCTGCCCAACGCCGACGCCGACCGCGACGAGTACGTCGGCGGCCTCGGGCTGACGGATGCCGAGTTCGCCATCGTCAAGTCGCTCGGCGCGACGGGGTCAAGACGCTTTCTGTGCAAGCAGGGAACGGACTCGGTCCAGTGCGAATTTGACCTCGGTGGCATGGACGACTTCCTGGCCGTCCTCAGTTCGACCACCGACAACGTCGACCTGCTGGAGCAACTCAGGAGCGAGGTCGGTGACGACCCCCGCACCTGGCTCCCCCTGTTCTATAAGCGGGTGCGCGATCGGCGCATCTTTGCCCGGAGGGCAGCATGAAACTTCAACCCACCACCGCAGCAATCGGTGTGCTGCTCGCACTCGCGGCCGCGACGACGTACGCGGAGCCGGCAGGCCCGGCGTTTCCCGGCAACGAGGCTGTTCGAATCGTCAACGGGAAGCGGGTGGTCGAAGCGCCGCCGCTGACGGCGGCTTCGCAGCGGTATGTAAAAGGGGGCGCCAAACTGCCGCCGCCGTCCGCCGCAGGCGAGGTCTTCATGATTGAAGGCCAGCAGGGCTTGATGGAGTGCCGGGGAACCTACCTCTCAGAAAGTGGCTGTATTCCTTCGAGTCTTGGCACAACGAAGCGACCCCGCCTCTGGACTGTGAAGCTCGGCGGGGTCTGGCTGCACTGCGACTCTCGTGCGCAATCGCGCAAGTGCGAACCCGCAGCGGCAGGCGCACCGGGCGCGATGGGCACGGTGGAGTAACGCAGCATGTTCGCGAAGCTCGAAGCCTGGTTCAACACGTTCTTTCTCGGCTATGCCGCGCGTGTGTCTGCCGACCTGGCTACGGGTCTCGTGCCGGTGGCCCTTGCGCTGGTCACCGTCTACATCGCCATCTATGGCCTGGCCGTGATGCGCGGCGAGGCTTCCGAGCCGGTCGGGACGTTCGCTTGGAAGATGGTCAAAGTCGGTGCGATCTTGTCGTTCGCGCTGCCGGGCCTGTACTACAGCGGGAATGTTGTGGCCTGGGCTACCGGCCTGCAGGACGGCCTGGCCGTTCTGTTTGTCGCACCAAGAGCGGCCGCAGCTGCCACCGCATTCGGCGCACTGGACCTGGCCAACACGGCGGCGAACGAACAACTTGCCCTGCTTTGGAAGGACGCAGGAATGTTTCGGCTTGACCTCGTGCTCGCCAGCATCCTGTTCTCGTTGGGCACAACGATCTTCCTAGTTCTCGGCGCGTTCGTCGGGCTCTTGGGCAAGCTCATCCTGACCTTCGCACTGGCTATCGGACCTCTGGCAATCCTGTGCCTCCTCTTCAAGTCGACGGCGCGCTTCTTCGACAGCTGGCTGTCTTTCGTGCTCAGTTCCGTTGTCTTGTCGTGGTTCGTGTTCTTCGCCCTTGGGATGTCTCTGTACGTCTCGGAAAAGGTGCTCTTCGCCATCGCGGACGGCAGTGCCTTTGTGGCTGGCGTGCCTGGGTCTGTGGGTGCGCTCGAAGCCGCAGGCACCTATCTGACCGTCATGTGCCTCTTGGCCATCGTGCTCTTCCAGGCACCTTCGCTGGCGTCCAGCCTGACAGGCGGCGCTTCCATCCAGAGCGGCACCCAGATGGTCACGAACTCGATAGTCGCCATGCGCGCAATGGGCGGCGGCAGATCAGGCGGCAGCGGTGCTGCAGGCGGCGGCGGAAGCATGTCCCGCGGCGGCGGTGCTGCCTATGTCGCCGGCAGAGCAGCCGGCGCCGTGGGCTCGGCAGGCGGTGCGGTGGCAGGTGGCGCTCGCGCTGCGTATCAGCGGGTCGCCCAGCGAGGCGGAGTTTCGACGTGACGGGTCAGCGGTCTTTTCAACCTCATTTGCAAGCCACGGGAGTACAGGTCATGAAGCGTTCAAAGGTCCGTTCGGGGCTCGCTGCCTTCGCAGCAGGCGTGATGATGATGTGCGCCAGCGCACCTGCACGCGCCGGCATCCCCGTGATCGACGTGGCCGCGATCATCCAGGCCGTTCTCGATGTGATGAACGGGATCTCGCAGATCGAGAACCAATACCAGCAGATCGTGGGCCTAGGGCAGCAGATCGAGTCGATCTCGAACGCCCGCTCGCTGGGCGACGTGCTGAACAACCCGGCGCTGCAGAACTACGTCCCGCGCGAAGCGAACACGCTGGTTCGCAGCCTGGAGTCCGGTGGCTACGGCACGCTGGGCGGTGCCTCTAAGACGCTGCGCGACGCCCAGATGACCTACAACTGCATGGACGTCGACGACGCCGGCAAGCGCACCAACTGTCAGAGCGCGCTCGCCAAGCCGTACCAGCAGAAAGCCTTCATGGAGGACGCGCTCTCCAAGGCCAAGGACCGCGTGGCCCAGATCAACAGCCTGATGCGCCGGGCCGGCGCGACGACCGACCAGAAGGAGATCCAGGAAGTCACCGCCCGCATCGGCGCGGAGAACGCCCTCCTGCAGCACGAGGTCAGCCAGATCGAGCTGATGCGTGGCCTGGCCGAAGCGGATCAGCGCGTGGCCGACTCGCGGGCTCGCGAGGGCCAGCTGGAGCAGGCCTCCCGCAATCGTCGGCTCGCCGACTTCATTCGCGACTGAGGACTGCCTGTGAACAACAGAGTTGAAGCCGCTGCATTGCCCGACGCAGCGCACACTGACCGACTGCCGCTCTCGAAGAAGGCCGTTGCAGCCATCGCAGCGTCCAACAGCTGGGAACAGGACCGCATCGCGCAGGCCATCGCTTCGGGGCGCCGTGGCTGGATCGCCGCTGGCATCGGTGGAGTCCTGGCGGTGCTCGGGTTCAGCATGGCGACCTTCCAGAGCCTGCGGCCGCCGCCGGCGCCGTATCCGGTTGTGGTGGACCGGACGACGGGAGAAACCAGCGTCGTCGCCACGCTGGACGCATCCAACGTTCCGGCGCTGGCCGCACTGGACCAGCACAACGCCGCCGTGTTCGTACGAGCCCGTGAGTCCTACAACTTCCAGCTGCTGCAGCGTGACTACGACCAAGTGGCACGCATGACGGTCCCAGACACCTGGGCACCGTACGGCAGTCAGTTCGCCGGCGAGAAGGCCATGCAGGCGGTCATTGCAGCGAAGGAAGAACACCGGGTGACGGTGGTTTCTGTGCGGCTGACCAGGTCCCCAGTGGCTGGCAAGTCCGGCGAGGCTGTGGTGACCTTCGACCGCCAGATTCGACCGACGCAGGGGCAGTCTCCGGTGACCACGCGCTTCGTCTCCACGGTGCGCTACGAGTACCGGCCGACCGCCATGAAGAAGCCCGCCGATCGCATCGAAAACCCGTTCGGGTTTGTAGTCACCGGCTATCGCGCCGACGCCGACCTCGTGGCGCCGGCCAGGCCCGCCGACACGGTCGTGGGCGGCGCGTCATGAAGGCCACCTCGAAGTGGATCGCGCCGCTCGGCATGCTGGTGGAACTTGGATTTGCGCTCTTCGCACCGGCTCTGCTGATGTCTGCGACAGCGCAGCCGATCCAGCCTGGCCAGCGCACGACATCGGACCCGCGTCTGCGGACCGTGTTGTTCGCCGCCGACATGGTGGTGGACGTGCCGGTGCGGCGTGGCCAGATCACCCAGATCGTGCTCGGCGACGACGAGCAGATCGTCGGCATCCCGATCAGCGGCAAGGGGTCGAACTGCAGCGACGACACCCATACCTGGTGCATCGCCAAACAAGGGCGCGACGTCTTCGTCAAGCCAAAGTCGGGCGCGACCTCGACGAACCTCATCGTCGTCACCGACCGCCGCCGGCACGCCTTCCTGCTGCAACCCGTTGAGGGCGCAGGCCTGACGCTGATGCGTCTGACGGTTGCGGCGCCGATGGTGCCGCGACCGATCTTTGTCGCCGCGTCCCCAGTGTTGCCGACCGCCAGGGAACTGATCGACGCCCGCTGGCAGACCAAGCCCCTGGTCCGCAATTCCGCCTACTCGGTGGCCACCGGCAAGGATTCCGAGGACATCGTGCCGGTCATGGTGTTCGATGACGGCACGCAGACCTACTTCAGCTTCCCGAACAACAGGCCCATCCCCACGGTCTTCCAGATCGCGCCGGACGGCAGCGAGGAAATGGTCAACGCCCGCATGGACCCCGATGACCTGCTCGTTGCCGACCGCGTCGGCCGCCGCTTCGTCCTTCGCCTGGGTGAAAGCGTCGCCGCCATCATCAACGATGCCTTCGACCTCGATGGCGTGCCGCCCAAGGACGGCACCACCGTCCCGGGCGTGGCGCGCGTCGTCAAGGCAGCCATACCCAACCGGACTGCGCCATGAGGGCGCCGGGCCGCTCCCAAGCCCTCATTCCGCAGCGCGCAGCGCGGAGGATCTCCAAGTGAACGCCCCTGACACGCTCAAGCGGCTCGAAGGCGAGCCCGAGATTCCCTCGCTCACGCCGCGAGGCGGTGCCTCCAGCCACAAACCGATCATTGCGGCGAGTGTGCTGATCCTGTCACTCGTCGGCGCGCTGGGCTTTGCGGCCACGCGCTACTTCGGCAAGAAGGAAGCGCCGCCTGAGGCGGCTGTCGACGTGGCCTCCGCCACGGTGACGAAGCTGAAATTCCAGGATCCGCCGGTCGTGGCGCCGGCACCCGTGCCGGTAGCCAAAGCCATCCCGGTCGTCGATCAGACCCGCGTGCCCAGCATCGAGGCGGACGCCACCGCGCCGGCCGCAGCCATTCCGGTTCGAGGCACTGCAGGTGGCCGTCCGACGAAGCAGGCGGTGCCGGTGGGTGACGAGTCCCCATTCGGTCCACCCGGTGCCGGTGGTGGAGCGCTGGCTTCGCAGGCAGGCGCAGCAGCAGACCCGCCGCCAGCGCCCGGAATCGCCGGCGAAGCCCAGGCCAACATGCGGCGCTACCAAAGCCAGCTGGGCAGCATGCTCGGGCAGCTGCAGGGCCTGACCGACAAGGCTGCTGGCGGTGATAAGGCTTCCGCCGCAGCGCTGGCCTCTGCGATGGTCCTGCCGGGGACGAACATGAACGCAGCGGCCCAGGCCAACCCCGCACTGTTCGGTTCGATGGAGCGCTCGGCCACGCCGACCGTTGCGGCTGGCCTGCTCGGCAATCGCAGCCTGACCATGCCCAAGGGCGTGCTGTTCACCTGCAGCCTCAAGACACGGGTGATCTCGGCTACCAGCGGCTTCGTTGCCTGCCAGGTCCAGCGCAACGTCTTCTCGGACGATGGCAAGGTGGTGTTGGCCGAACGCGGCTCGCACCTGGACGGCGAATACCGCGTCGTACAGGTCCGCCCCGGCGTGACCCGGATCCCTGTGCTGTGGACGCGCCTGCGCACGCCGAACGGCGTGACGGTGGACCTAGACTCTCCCGGCACCGGCGCCCTTGGCGAAAGCGGCATCGGTGGCTACGTCGACAACCGCTGGCCGGAGCGCATCGGCGCAGCCATGCTGGTGTCGTTGATCGATGACGCCGTGAAGATGGTGGCCACCGACTCCAATCCGGCGACAGGCAGCACAACCGTCTTGCTCCCGAGCACAACGGCGGCCGGATCGAAGCTCGCCGAGAAGGTGCTCGAAGCGACGATCAATATCCCGCCCTTGCTGTACCAGAACCAGGGCAGCGTGGTGGGCGTGTACGTCGCCCGCGATGTGGACTTCTCGAAGGTCTACGCACTGGAACCGCGGTGAGCACCGCGCCCGCTCGTTCGACAGTGATTCGGGCCGTCCCTTCCGTCCTGCGCTCCGACGCCACCGTCACCGAGTTCCTGCAGCCGATCCGCGGCATGCTCGATGACAGCCGCGTCAACGAGCTGTGCGTGAACCAGCCCGGCGAGGTCTTCGTCGAGCGCGCCGGGGTCTGGCAGCGCCACGAGATCCCCGAGTTCACGTTCCGGCACTGCCAGAGCTTGGCCACCGCCATCGCGACGCTGACCGGCCAGCACACCAACGAGCAAAACCCGCTGCTCAGCGCCGCCCTTTCGACGGGCGAGCGCGTGCAGATCGTCCAGCCCAGCGCGACGCCCGCCGACCAGATCGGCGTGTGCATTCGCAAGCCCTCCATACAAGTTCGCCGGCTGGAGGACTTCGCCGCGCAGGGCCTGTTCGGTCGTGTCCGGGAAACCCGCCGCGAGCTGGAGCCCTTCGAGCGCGAACTGCTGGACCTCAAAGCCCACGGCAAGTTCGTCGAGTTCTTCCGCCTCGCCGTCCAGTCGCACCAGACGATGGTGGTGGCCGGCAAAACCGGCTCGGGCAAGACCACCTTCATGAAAGGCCTGGTCGAAGAAGTCCCGGTGTCGGAGCGACTCATCACCATCGAGGACGCGGCCGAGCTGACCTTGCCAAGCCACCCGAACAAGCTGCACCTGTTCTATTCGAAAGGCGGGCAGGGGGCCAGTGCGGTGTCTGCGAAGCTGCTGCTGGAGGCCTGCCTTCGCCTGCGCCCGGATCGCATCTTTCTGGCGGAGATGCGCGGCGAGGAAGCCTTCTACTTCCTGCGCCTGGCAGCCTCTGGACACCCGGGCAGCGTGACGAGCGTTCATGCCGGCAGCTGCGAACTCGCGTTCGAGCAAATTTCTTTGATGGTGCGCGAGTCGGCGGGCGGCGGCGGGATGACGATGCCGGAGATCAACCGCCTGGCGCGCTCGGTGATCGATGTCGTGGTGCACTTCGGGGTCGATGCTGGCGGCCGCTTTATCAGTGGCATCCACTACGACCCGCAGGCCCGTTGGCGGGAGGCTGCATGAGCGTCACTCGTGCGGCCCCAGGCGCGCCGCCAGCCCGCGCCCCGAAGGCCGGCCCCGCGTCGGCCACCATGAAGCGACTGCTCATCGCTCTGGGAGTGGCCACCTACCTCGGCGCGACTGCAGCGGCCACGGTCTACGGCAGCGCTGCGCTCTACATGCTGTTCCACAAGCAGCGCCCGGACGGCATCACCGCCGGCACCATGTCGGCTTTCTGGACCGAATACTCGGCCGATCCCAAGGAGCGCAAGAAGCTCCAGCTGGCGTTGATGGTCCCGCCGTTCGTGCTGCTGTTGCTGGTGCCCATGGGCATCGCAGCGGCGACGCAGAAGCGGCGCGAGCTTCACGGCTCGGCGCGCTTCGCCAGCGCCATCGAGGTGCGCGACGCCGGGCTGCTCGGCGGACAGGGGATCATCGTCGGCAAGTACCGGGATCGCTTTCTCACGCTGCCGGGCAAGCAGTCGGTGATGCTCAGTGCACCAACCCGCAGCGGCAAGGGCGTCGGTGTGGTGGTGCCCAACCTGCTGGCCTGGCAGGACAGCGCCGTGGTCGTCGACATCAAGTCGGAGAACTGGGCGATCACGGCAGGGTTTCGGGCGGCGCACGGGCAGGCCGTCTATGCGTGGGCGCCCTTCGCCGAAGACGGCCGCTCGCACCGCTGGAACCCACTGAGCGCCATCCGCCTGGCCGATCGCCACGTCGTCGGCGACACGCTGGCCATCGCGCAGGTTCTGTACCCCACGGATGTGAAAGGCAGCGGCACCGAAGGCTTCTTCAACGACACCGCGCGCAACCTGTTCCTCGGCCTCGCCCTGTACCTGGTGGAAACGCCCGAGCTGCCGCGAACGATCGGCGAAATCCTTCGGCAGTCGAGTGGCCAGGGGCAGCCCATCAAGCAACACCTGCAGGGCCTTATTCAGGATCGACAGACGCAGCGGCGCATGGAGGGCTGCGCGCATCAGAGGGGCCCGCTGTCGGACGCCTGCGTCGATGCCCTGATGCGCTTCCTTTCGACCAGCGACAACACGCTGTCGAGCATCCTGGCCACGCTGAACGCGCCGCTCACCGTCTTCAGTGATCCGCTGGTGGACGCGGCCACGAGTGGCGACGACTTTTCAGTGTCGGACGTGCGCCGCAAGCGCATGACCGTCTATGTCTGCATCCCGCCGAACCGGCTGGCTGATGCACGGGTGCTTCTGAACCTGTTCTTCGCGCAGCTCATCAACCTGAACACCGCCGAGCTGCCCGAGCACAACCCGGCGCTCAAACACCAGTGCCTGGTGCTGCTCGACGAGTTCACCGCGCTCGGCCGCATCAACATCCTGAACGCCGCCGTGGGCTACCTCGCTGGCTACAACCTGCGCCTGGTGACCGTGATTCAAGCGGTCAGCCAGCTCGAATCGGTCTACGGTCAGCACGACGCCCGCACCTTCGCAACCAACCATGCACTGCAGGTGCTGTACGCGCCGCGCGAGCAGCGCGACGCCAATGAATACAGCGAGATGCTGGGTACGTTCACCCAGCAGGAGAAGAGCCGCGGCAGGTCCAGCAGCTCTGGCGCGAAAGGTGGCGGCAGCTCGCAGTCGACGAACGAGAGTTCGCAGCGCCGCGCGCTCTTGCTTCCCCAGGAGTTCAAGGAACTCGGCGTGGACCGCGAAGTGCTGATTCTGGAGAACTGCAAGCCGATCCTGGCCGACAAGATCCGCTACTACACCGACCCGGTTTTCATGGAGAGGCTCATGCCGCCGCCTGACCTGCCCGAGCTCGATCTCGCCACACATCGGGCGCGCGTGGAGCACCGCGTGCGCCTCGCCGGCGACGACGAAGAGTTCGGCCTCGACCAGATCGCGGTCGACTTCCATGGCCTGCCTCACCTGGGTGCCGATGCATCGCCCGAGCTGGTGCAGTCCTTCGTCACCGGATTCTTCGAGGCGCTTGAAGTGGCCTCGGCGCAGACGATCGTCCCCGTCGAACAGACGCCCAACCCGCAATCCAACCCGGAGCCGGCTCGCGCCGCGTAACAGCTATGCCTATCTCACGGACGATCCACAAGGCGGTGACGACGGCTCACACCGCCTGCTGCGTCGGTATCGGCGCTCTGCTGCTCACCTCTTGCTCGACGCCCCCGAAGCCGCCTTCAGTGGATGAGTCCACCAAGCGGCCGGTCAACGCACGTGCCGCGGTCGACCTCAAGGCCTGTCAGGGCGATCTGAGCCGGGCCACCATCCTCGTTGCCGAGATGGCCCGCGCCGGCGTCGTCGCGACGTCGCTGAACAAGGCGTTGCCACAGCCCGGCACCGCGATGGCCAGCGTGCCCGCGTCAGAGGCCGCCGATACCGCTGGCAATCTGGTGGCTGTCGTGCCCTTCGGCATGGGCTCTGCAGCCTGGAGCGTCGAACAGGCGGACGCCGCGGCACTGGTCCGACGCGCCAAAGAAGCCGCTGTGATCATGATCCGCGGCCGCACCGATGCCACCGGTGATTCGCTACAGGAAACCGCGCTCGCGCGGCGGCGTGCCGAAGCGGCCGCTGAGTTTCTGCATCAGGCAGGTGTGCCGAAGGAAAAGCTTCGTCTGACCTGGCAGGGCGCGGGCGACCCGATCGTCGGGCTTCGCCCCGCTGATCGCTCGCAAAGCCGTCGCGTCGAGATCGAGTTCTATGCGGCCGCGCCCATGCTCGTGAGCCTGCGCAGTAGCGCGGCGAACGGCAAGGGCTCCGCCTCAGCGAGCATGTGATGAGCATGGCCTCCGACGGAAACAACTCGGGCCACCCCAGCGGCCAGGCCTATGTCGACGACCAGCAGCGATCGTCCGCGAAGGAAACCCGGAAGGCCTTCGAGTACGCCGGCCGGCGTGACGATGCCGCCGACAGCATTGCAAGCCGGTACGCGACGATGGCGAGCGCCGGCCTGACCGTCAAAGACCTGCAAGGCCCTGCGCTTGAGCGCTTGGCCATCAAGGACAGCCGGGACCTCTCGTTGATCGATGGATTCCCGCCGCACGCGCGCGCCAGCGAAGCAAAGGCGTTGGTTGCAGACAGCCTGAAGAGCGAGGCCTACCGCGTCACGTTCGATCGGGAGACGGTCGATTGGGCCATGCCTGGCGTCGTTAGGCCACCAAGCCATTCGGCGCGTGCGGTGTCGGGCGAGTCACTTGACCAGGCAGGCACATCAGCCGCAATGCCTCTTGATGCGAAGCATAGTGCAAAGGTTCCCCCGACCGCCGAGCGAGTTGCCACAGACATCAACTTGATGCGCTCGGAGGGGGACACCGCCGAGAAGCGTCGCGCGATTCCGCCGCTAGAAGACCGCTTCAACGTCAAGCGGATCGGCTTGGTCGAGAAGGAATATCACTTCAGGGACCAGGCCGGGAAGGTTGCCTTCACCGACAAGCTGCTGAGCATCAGCACTGGAAGCGAGAGCCCAGCGGCGATCAAGGCAATGGTGGATCGAGCTGCTGAGCGTGGCTGGGACGCCGTCAGGCTTGACGGTTCACCTGCTCTCCACTCTTTCGCATCTGTGTTTGGTGTCGCACCGTCTCTTGCATCACTACCCCTGAATGATCCAGACGAGCTTGAATGCGTATTTCAGCGATCGTGGACGCCCGTTTCAGTCTGATCGTGGACGGTGAAACGGCATCTTCGAGGACACGCCGGGGCGGCGCGCAAGCACGAGGGTTGAATGTAGCCCAACCGTCCACGATCAGCCTGAAACGCCCTT
>JAUXRG010000077.1 GCA_030681795.1 Rubrivivax sp. | reverse complement strand
CGGCCTGCGCCGATGTCGGTGCTCTGGTCGAGCAGCGACGAGCCGAGGAGGCTCTTCATCGAGCGCATCAGCCGGCCGTCGATGCCCTCCACGTAGGCGGCCACCGCGGCGCGGCCGTACAGCCGCTCGGCCTCGAACTGCTGCGCTGGCGTATCGGCGGTGGTTTGTCCACGGCGGGCGTGGTGGGCAAGATGGAAAGAAGTCCGCCCCCCCTGTTCGTGGTCCTCCCGCCGAAGGCGGTCGCAAAGTAGTTGCCGCAAGGTGGCCCCACGGAGGTAGGCACCCACAGGTAGGCGGCCCACAGAGCGATTGAGACGCGGTGCGGGACTTGAGACCGTCCGAGGTCACAAGCTCGGGAGCCTCGCGTGCAAGCCATCGGCCGACAGCCCCAACGGGCGCAGGGCGGCGCGCCGGTCCACTATGAGCGCCACTGGCCCGAGCAGACCACGCTGTACCGCCTGGTGCAGCAGCACGCTGCGACCTTCATCGCCGAGACCGAGGCCGCTGCCGGCGCCGATCTGCCGCAGTTCGTCAAGGACGAGTTCGACGCCTTCCTCGAATGCGGCATCCTCGCCCACGGCTTTCTGAGGCTGCGTTGCGGCGACTGCGGGCACGACAAGCTGGTCGCCTTCAGCTGCAAGCGGCGCGGCTTTTGCCCGTCGTGCGGCGCCCGGCGCATGGCGCAGACGGCGGCCCATCTGGTGGACCACGTCATCCCCCACGTGCCGGTGCGCCAGTGGGTTCTGTCACTGCCGATCCCGGGGAGACGGGGTTCAAGCCGGACCTGTGCGCTGACATGCAGGGTTTCAGCCTGCACGCTGCCGTGCGCTGCGGCGCCGACGACCGCCAGGCGCTGGAGCAACTGTGCCGCTACATCACGCGCCCGGCTCTGGCCAATGAGCGCGTGCAAACCAACGCCGCCGGACAAGTCGTGCTCAAGCTCAAGACCCCTTGGCGCGACGGCACCACGCACCTGGTGATGTCGCCGCTGGAGTTCATGCAGCGGCTGGCTGCGCTGGTTCCCAGGCCGAGGCTGCACCTGATCCGCTTTCATGGCGTCCTGGCACCCAACGCCAAGCTGCGCGCCCAGGTAGTGCCGCAAGAGCCCGAGCCGCCCGCCCAGGCAGCAAAGCCCGCCGAGTGCGAGGCGAACTGTGCGCACCATCATCGCCCAGTGCGGCTGAGTTGGGCCAAGCTGCTCAAGCGCGTGTTCGAGATCGACTTGGAGCACTGCCCGAACTGCGGCGGCGAGCTGAAGATCATTGCGGCCATCCTGGAGCAGCCGGTGATCGAGAAGATCCTCACGCATCTTGGGCTGCAGGCCCGGGCACCGCCGCGCGCTCCAGCCCGTGGGCCGCAGCTGCAAGCGGCCTGACCGGCCTGACCCATCACCGTTCAGGCGGCCCGACGCCCGGGGGCTGCGGGGATCGGCTGCGCCCGGGACTGTCAGGACCGAG
>JAUXRG010000038.1 GCA_030681795.1 Rubrivivax sp. | reverse complement strand
ATCAACAACCTGTCCATCGCCATGACGGCGCGCCAGCGCACGCCCGGGCTGTTCATCGTGCTGCGGCCGTACCGCCACGCCAACGCCGCCCTGTTCCAGCGCTTTGCCGCCCAGGCCACCATGCAGCCTTCCAGCATCGTGGCCCACGCATTTCTCTCCCTGCTCACTACCCCGCTGCTGCCGCGCTTTTTCAACCTGGCGCTGCAGGAGGGCGATGCCTGGGCCGACGTCACGCTGAGCCGCATCGCCGCCGTGGTGGGCGACACCGTGCCCGAAGTATGGGACAGGGAACTGTCGAAAACCGAGACCCTGGCGATCTGGCAAGCGCTCAGCGAAGGCAGGACCCTCCGCCTCGGCGACCTGCTGCGCAGCCCGTCCAACCGCGAAGAAAACCTGGCCTGCATCCCCCTGTTGCTCAAGCGCGGCGGCGAAGAAATCCTGGTACCGGACAACGACACCCCGCTGCTCGACGGCGACCGCATCCTGTTCTGCGGCGAAGCGCATACGCGCCGCCAGCAGGCGCTGGGGCTGCACGACTACAACACGCTGAACTACCTGCTCACCGGCAACCAGGCGCCGGGCGGCCTGGTCTGGCGCAAACTGGCGGAACGCAACAAGGCCTGAGCGGACGGCGATTCACCCGCGCGGGTGACCCATGCGGCGACCCGGCCGCTCAAGGCTGGGCCTGGGTCTTTTTCCACGTCTCCATGAAACGGCTGGCGTTAAAGCCCGTCATCTTTTCCGAGCCGACCGTGATCAGCGGCACCGCCGTGCCGCCCAGCTGCCTGAATTTGGCCGCACCATGATCGGTTTTCTCCACGTCCCATTCGCTGAAAGCCACCCCGTTCTGCCTGAAGTAGTCCTTGGCGCGCTTGCACACCCCGCACCATTCGGTGGTGTAGATCGTCACCCCGCTACCCGCCCCCGCCACCTTGCCGACCTGAACCGGGCCGGCATAGCTTTGCAGCTTGAGCTGCGTGCTCGCCGCCGTCGGCGGCGGCGTATCGCTGTACTGGATGCGGCCCTGCGCGTCCGTCCATTTGTAGATGCCTGCAACAGCCGGACAGGCCAGCAGCAGCGACAGCAAAAGCAGCCAGGGTTTGGTGCTGCGATTCAAAATGTTGGATCCCATCAGTTTTCCTGTTTGAACGATACGAAAAAGCGCCCGGCAGCACGACCGGGCACGGGTGCCTTCATGGCTGTCTTCATTCCCCCGCGACGCGCGCCTGCCCGGCCCGGTAGACGGCCAGCAAGGCCGCTTTCAACTGTGGCTCCGCGTCCAGATCCTGCGCCGCCAGCAAGGGTTCGGCGACGGCCCGTACTGCCTGCCAGTCCCGATCCGCGCGGCCATCCTGCGCAAACTGCGCCCAGTCGAAGCCGCCGTCGCGGCAACTGCGCGCCGCCACCCCGGTGGCATCCGAGAATTCGATTTCGTGCGACTCCAGGCTTTCATACAGATACGAATAGGGATCAATCCCGGCCGCCTGTGCCAGCAGCCGATGGAAATCGGGCGCTTCGCCCGACTCGCCGAGGTAGCGGTCCAGATCGATGACGGAATCGAGTTCGCGGGTTTCGCCTTTGAACGAGAGGGACAGCCGGGCACGGACAGTGTTGTGGTTCATGTGATCGATAAAATTGCCAATTATTTCGGATTGCGATGTAGCCAGGGCACGTTTCAGCCAAGGGTGGCATCTCTTTGATTCGCCTTACGCGAATCAGGTCACGCCTGTTTTTTCAGTCTAGAGTGAAGCCATGCTCAATCCGCTTCGCATCCTCTCACATCTCGTCCTGCTTGCCTGCCTGACGCTGATGCTGGCCGCTCCGGCCAGCGCGGCAATCGTGCGGGTGCTGACGGTGCAGGGGCCGATCAGCCCGGCCAGTGCCGACTATCTGCTGCGCGGCATCAACAAGGCGATCGACGACCAAGCGCATCTGATCGTGATCGAGATGGATACGCCGGGCGGGCTCGACACCGCGATGCGCGACATCATCAAGGCCATCCTCGCATCAAAGGTTCCCGTTGCCACCTATGTTTCCCCCCAGGGCGCGCGCGCCGCCAGCGCCGGCACCTACATCCTGTACGCCAGCCACATCGCGGCGATGGCGCCGGCGACCAACCTGGGCGCGGCGACACCGGTCGAACTGGCGCCCACGGGCGGGGACAAACCCGCCGCGCCGGACCAACCCACGCAAGCCGACAAGCCCGGCCCAACGAAGCCCGAAGCCGCCAAGCCAGCCGATACCCCGACGGGCGACCCCAAAATGCGCAAGGCGGTGCACGACGCCGCCGCCTACATCCGCGGGCTGGCCGAACTGCGTGGGCGCAATGCCGAATGGGCCGAACGGGCGGTGCGCGAGGCGGTCAGCCTGCCTGCATCCGAGGCACTGGAACTGAAGGTGATCGACCTCGTCGCGACCGACCTCGATGACCTGCTGAAGCAGCTCAACGGCCGCGTCATCAAGCTGAACAGCCAAGAAGTCACGCTCAATACCGCACAGGTCGAGATCGAGCGGGTCGAGCCCGACTGGCGCAGCCGCCTGCTGGCAGTGATCGGTGATCCCGGCATTGCCTACATCCTGATGCTGCTCGGCATCTACGGTCTGATCTACGAGTTTTCCAATCCCGGCATGCTGTTCCCCGGCGTGGTCGGCGGCATCTGCCTGCTGCTCGCGCTGTTCGCGCTGCAGGTGATGCCGATCAGCTACGCCGGGCTGGCGCTGATGCTGCTGGGCATTGTGCTGATGATTTCAGAGGCATTTGTGCCCAGCTTTGGCGCACTCGGTTTGGGCGGCGTTGCCGCTTTCATCATCGGCTCGGTGATGCTGATCGACACCGACCTCCCCGGCTACGGCCTCCCCTGGATGCTGATCGTTCCGGTGGCGGCGGCGAGCGCGCTGTTCAGCTTCTTCGTCGCCGGCATGGCGATCAAGGCGCGTGCGCGGCCGGTGATGACCGGCGCCGAGGAAATGATCGGCGCCCCGGGTGAAATCCTCGAAGACATGGAACACGAAGGCTGGGCGCGCATCCACGGCGAACAGTGGCAGGTGCGCAGCAGCGTACCGCTCATGCGCGGCAGCCGGGTACGGGTGCGCGCGCGGCATGACCTCTTACTCGATGTGGAACCGGACAAGGAGAACAAGCATGTTTGAATTCGGTGGGTTGACTATCGTGTTGCTGGTCGTCGGGCTGCTGGCGGCCAGCCTGCGTATCCTGCGTGAATACGAGCGCGGCGTGGTGTTCCAGCTTGGGCGCTTCTGGAAGGTGAAGGGGCCGGGGCTGGTAATCATCATCCCCGGCATCCAGCAGATGGTGCGGGTGGACCTGCGTACCGTGGTGTTCGACGTGCCGAGCCAGGACGTGATCTCGCGCGACAACGTTTCGGTCAAGGTCAACGCGGTGGTGTACTTCCGCGTCATCGACCCGGCCAAGTCCATCCTGCAGGTGGAGGACTACCTCAACGCCACCAGCCAGCTGGCGCAGACCACGCTACGCGCGGTACTGGGCAAGCATGAACTGGACGACATGCTGGCCGAGCGCGAACGCCTCAACCAGGACATCCAGCAATTGCTCGACGCGCAGACCGACGCTTGGGGCATCAAGGTGTCCAACGTCGAGATCAAGCATGTCGACATCGACGAAACCATGGTGCGCGCGATTGCCAAGCAGGCCGAGGCCGAACGCGAGCGGCGCGCCAAGGTGATCCATGCCGAAGGCGAACTGCAGGCCTCGGAAAAGCTGCTGGCCGCCGCAGAGATCCTCGCCGGAAAGCCTCAGGCGATGCAGCTGCGCTATCTGCAGACGCTCGCCAACATCGCCGGCGACCGGACCAACACCATCATCTTTCCGCTGCCGGGCGATCTGATGAACCTGATGACGCGCAGCGCGAAATCCGGCGAATAACTACGCACAGGCCGGGCCTGGTTCGCGGGTTCGCCGCGCAGGATGTGCGGGCGAACCCGGCGTTTACTGTTGTCCCAGCATAATCCCGGCTATCCGCAGCATGTCGGATTCGGCAATGGCCTCGATGTCCAGAGTGATCGCAACCTCGTCGCCGACGACCCTGCCGCCCCGGTCCATCGGCGCGTTCCAGCTCACGCCGAAGTGATGGCGGTTGATCGTCGTGGTGGCGACGAAGCCGATACGGCTCACCGGCCCCAGATCCTTGCCGCCTTCCCAGTAGGGACACTGCCAGCGCCCCAGATAATGGGTGGCCAGCACGACCGGACGGGTCACGCCGCAGAGGGTGAGATCGCCCGCGA
>JAUXRG010000036.1 GCA_030681795.1 Rubrivivax sp. | reverse complement strand
GCGCCAGGGTGTCCAGGCCGGCGCCGTCCCACTCGGTGGGCACCGCCACGCCGTAGCAGCCCAGCGCGGCCAGACCCTTGAGCTGCGCGGCCGGGAACTCGTGGCTCTTGTCCCAGGCCGCAGCCAAAGGGGCGATCTCGGTGGAGCCGAAATCAGCGCCCGCGCGGGCGTTGGCAGTCGCAGTGCAAGCCGCCATTCGTTGCCGGTCTGCGGACTCACCGGACGGTCTTCATGGAGATCTCCACGCACTGGCCGCAACGTTCGCTGTCGCACAGACCGGGCCTGAGGTGCTGGCTATGGTTCGTGCGGGTCTGCTGTGGGCGTTCAACCATTCATGTTTTGTCGTGGACTGGTGCTGCCGACCACGCACAGCACATGGAGCGAATGCAACGGCGGGCCCGGCATTGGCCAGTGGGGCGCGTGATCGCCCCGTCCGATTCACTGCGACAAGGAAAGAACATGGAAACCAATTACGTCACTCGCGACAACTTCGGCATGTATGCCCACCACACCGATGGCCCGGGCCCGGCGCTGATGGGTGCAAACACTTTGCTCGGCAACGACGTCTACAACAAGGACGGCGAGGACCTGGGCGACATCAAGGAGTTCATGATCGATATGGCGTCGGGCAAGCTCGCCTACGCGGTGCTGTCCTTTGGTGGCCTGCTGGGGATGGGTGACAAGCTCTTCGCCGTGCCCTGGGCCGCGCTGACGCTGGACACGCTGAACAAGCGATTCACGCTCAACGTCCCGAAAGAGGCCCTGAAAGACGCCCCGGGCTTCGACAAGGACCGTTGGCCGTCAATGTCGGACAGCACCTGGGCCAGCGGCGTGCACAAGTTCTACGGCACGTCTTACAGCGGCGAATGAACCCCCGCGCGACCAGACCGTCGCCCGCAAGGACGCGAGCCACAAATGGCCGCGGCCCGGGCCTGCCTGCGTGGCGGCCACGCCAGGGGCCGCAGGCAGTAGCCGGTCGTACTCGCGCTTGACGACGGCGTAGCACTCGCAGCTGCGCTGCTCCAGTCCCGGGCGGTCGGCGACCGTGATCAGGCCTCGCGTGTAGCGGATCAGCCCGGCCTTCTGGAGTTTCAGCGCGGCCTCGGTCACGCCTTCGCGGCGTACGCCGAGCATGTTCGCGATCAATTCCTGTGTCATCAGCAGTTCATTGCCTGGCAACCGGTCCAGGCTCAGCAGCAGCCAGCGGCAGAGTTGCTGATCCAGCAGGTGGTGCCGGTTGCAGGCCGCCGTCTGGGTCGTCTGCGTGATCAGCGCCTGCGTGAAGTGCAGCAGCAAGTGCATCACCGCGGGGGACCGTTCGAACTCGTGCCGCATCACGCTTCCCCGCAGCCGGAAGCCTTCGCCGGCGCACTGCACGACGGGACGGCTGGGTGTAGTGCCGCCACCCATGAACAGCGAGACGCCGAGCATGCCCTCGTTGCCGACGACGGCGATTTCGGAGGAGGCACCGTTCTCCATCACATACAGCAGCGCCACCAGGGCCGTGGTCGGGAAGTAGGCGTGGGTCGGCGGGCCGCCCGGCTCGTACAAGACCCGTCCCAGCGGCAATTTCACCCATTCGAGTTGCGGCAGCCAGCGCTCGAACTCGCCGCCCGGCAACGCTGCGAGAAGGCGGTTCGTCCGCGGTTCGGGTGCGGCCACGTCCATCAACAGCCCCTGAGTCGCCCCGCGGTCAAGGTCATGGGCCCACGCGCAGCGAATCAGGATCGCCTGGAAGGGCAGGATCCGCGGGATCCGCGGGAACGGCCCCCGCCAGTGGCAAGGTCACGACGAAGTGGCTGCCTCGCCCGGGGCCTGCGCTCTCGGCCGCGACCGTGCCACCCAGCTCTTGCACCAGGGCGCGCACCACCGGCAGGCCGATGCCCAAGCTGACGCCGCCGAAGCCCAGGGCGTGGCTGTCGTGCCCGAACGGCTCGAAGATGCCTGGCACCGCCGCGGGTGCGATGCCGATGCCATCGTCGGCCACGGTGAGCAGGACGCTGGCCCCTTCGACGACAACGCCCAACCGGATGGCGCCACGATCGGGCGTGTACTTGGACGCGTTGTCGAGCAGATTGGTCACGACCTGCGCCAAGCGCTCGGTCTCGCCGCACACGGCGATAGGGCCGGCCGGCACCGCGACGGCCAGACTCTGCAGCCGCAGGTCCAGCGCCGGGCGGAGGTCCTGGACCACGGCATCGATGACGGCGGCAACGTCGCTGACCTGGCTCGCGGGGGCGCGCGCCTGGCCGCTCCCGCGTGACCGGTCGCTGGCCGCGCCAACCAGGCGCGACATGTGCTCCACCTGCTGTTCGATGAGGGCCTGCACCCGTGGCAGCAAGGGTTCGTCGGTGCGCGCCCAGCGCGGCCAGCACCAGCCGCTCGTTGGCCTCTTGCAGATGGGCACTGCGGCGCTGCTGCTCGGGCAGTGCCAACGCCTGGGCGTTGAGTGGCACCGGGGGGGCCGGCCTGGGCGGCTGGGCCGCCCCCTCGCCGTGAAGGGCGAAGTTGCCAGGCCCCTGGTGCTTGGCGCGGTACATCGCCGCGTCGGCGCGATCGATCAGCGTCTTGGCGTCTTCGCCGTCGTTGGGGGTAGATGCTGATTCCGATGCTGGCTGTCAGCCGCAGCACCTGGTCGCCCGCTCGGCAGGGCGCCCCCAGGGCGGCGAGCAACTTGTTGGCGAGCAGGCCGGCGTCGGCGGGTTGAGACAACTCGGTCAGCAGGATCAGGAACTCGTCCCCGCCGTGCCGGCTGACGGTGTCGGCCTCGCGAACCGCGCTGCTCAGGCGCTGCGCGACCTGTTGCAGCACGTCGTCGCCGACGGCATGTCCGAGCGTGTCGTTGACTTGCTTGAATTCGTCCAGATCCAGGAACAGCAAGGCCAGGCGGGCAGCGTGGCGCTTGGCCACGGCGATGGCCTGGGCAAAGCGGTCCAGCAGCAGCACGCGGTTGGGCAACTGCGTCAGCGGGTCGATCTCACCGGACCGGACCGATTCGGTCAACTGTTGGGCTACCGTTTGTGCTTCAGCCTGGTTGCGCAAGGCCGCCACCACCAGTTGCTCGTTGGCCTCCAGGATCTGCGCCGCCTGGCTGTTGCTCAGGCGGCTCTCGGCCACCACCACGTCCTGCAGCAAGCGCAGCAGCACGGCTCGCGCCGCCTCGACCTTGCCTTGCACGCGGGCGAGATCACGTTCGGCCTGCGTGGCGCCCCCCGCGGCCGCGGCGGCGGGGGTGCTGCTTTTCGGGTCCGGGTCTTCGCTCATGGCGGGGGCTGGGGTGCGGGGCCGCTCAACCGCGCTGTGCCACGGCGGCGGGCGGGCGCGGGCCGCCCTTGCGCGTCGGCCGACCGCCGAGCAGGCCCTCCTCATCCGGCAGCTTAAGACCGATGTGGATGCCGTCGGCATCGATGGAGTATTCGCGCAGATCGTCCGAATGGGCGCTGGCGCGCACCTTGATCACCGCCATCACGCGGCGCAAGCGGCTTTCGACTTCGATGTAGCGCTGCACGATGATCGCGTCGGTGAGGAAGGCGGTGCCATAGGGGCTGAAGCGCAGGTCGGTGTAGCGGTCTTCGAGCTCGGAGGTCATCAGCACCGTCACGCCGACTTGCGACAGCGCCGTCACCAGGCGCAGCAGCGACTCGCGGAAATCATCGCGGAAGGTCGGCGCCAGCGCGAGTTCGAAGCCCGACAGTGAATCGATGACGACCCGGCTGGCGTGGTGGCGGCGGATCTCGCCGATGAGCAGGTACACGATCTCGTCGATCGACAGGTCGGGGGCCTGGCTGTTGAGCAGGGTGACGTTGCCTGAGGCGATGAGGTCGGCCAGCAGGCGGTTGCGCTCGCGGTTGGGGCGCTGCTCGAAGGCGGCGATGACGCCGGTCTCGCCGCGGCGCGCGCCCTCGGCCAGAAACGACGCCGCCAGGATGCTCTTGCTCGAGCCCGAGGGGCCGGCCACCAGCAGCGAGTAGCCGCGCGGCAAGCCGCCGCCGAGCATCTCGTCGATCCCCGGCACGCCCAGCAGCGCCCGCGCGCCGGGCGCCGGCGCGGTGGCTGTGGCGGCGGCTTGCTCCGGCGCCACCGCGCCCGCCGGCGCGAAGACCTCGATGCCGGCGCTGCCGATGCGATAGGTGTGCAGCCCCGGCAGCGTGGCCTGGCCGCGCATCTTCAGGATCTCCATCTTGCGCACCATCGAATTGCGTTGCACGCTCTGGCGCAGCCAGATCAGCCCGTCGGCCACCGTGAACACCGGGTTGGCGTCGTTCTCGCTGAAGTACTCGCCGATGAGGAACGTGGTGGCTTGCCAGGTCGTCATCAGCATGCCCAGCTGCTGCACGAACTGCTGCAGGCTGTTTTGCGGCGTGCCGCCGCTCTCGCTGGCCAGGATCACCGAGCGGAACGAGTCGACGAAGACCAGCGCCGATGCGTGGCCGCCTCTTCGACGATGCGGCGCAGCACGCGGTCGAGGTCGCCGGCCATGGCTTCCTCCGACAGGTTGACGAAGCGCACGCGGTGGTTGAGCGCCTGGCTGTCGAAGAAGTCGAACTGCTGCTGGTAGCGCAGCATCTTCAGCGGCGGCTCGCCCAGTACCGTGAAATACAGCGCCGGGCGCTCGGCGCTGGCCTGCGTGAACATGATCTGGTGCGCCAGCGTGGTCTTGCCGCAGCCGGGCTGGCCGGCGATGAGGTTGAACGAGAACTCCGGCAAGCCGCCGCCCAGCACCTCATCCAGGCCGGGCACACCGGTGGCCAGGCGGTGGATCGCTACTTTGGTCGTCATGGAGTCGGTCCCTGCGCGGGTGGGTTGTCTAAACGGGGGTCAACGGGGGGCCCCAGACCGGACCCAGCAATCGCTCGGTCAGCGACGGGCCAATCAAGCTAGCCAGCAACTCGTGGAAGGTCTGCAACAACAGGCTGGCCGCGGCTGCGGCCTGGTCGCTGCTGCGAGCCGCCAGCACGGGCATGAGCGACGTGGCATCGAGCGCGGCCGGCCCACCGGGCTGGCCCGTCGCCAGCCACGGATACGCCGCGCTGGCCAGGTGCAGGCTGCGCTGGCCGAGCGCGGCCACGCCGCGCAGGCCGATGATCGGGGACAAGGCCGCTTCGAGCTCGAGCCAGAGCGTGCCGACGGCAGCCGCGATTTGCGCGGCCGTGGCGTCGTCGTCGAGCCGGTAGGTCAGGGGAGCCGCCACCCGGCGGCTCGATGGAACGTCCGGGCGCATGAATCGCAGGGCCTCCTGCGCGCATCGTGGGCCGCGGCGCGTCGAGCGGCAAGCAAGTGCTTGAAAACCACGGTCCGAAAACCGCCATCCAGTTCGGCGCCTATGTCGGATGGCGCACAGAAGTGCGTGTCGAGACCGGCTACCCTGTTCAACCATCGACGTCCAGAAGCTCGTCCACGAACTTGCTCTGCAGACCCCGCACCCCGAAAGGAACCGTATGCGAACTCCATTGACGCTGTCTGCTTTGTGCCTGTCTTCGCTGCTGCTGGCCGCCTGCGACAAGGAGCGCTCCCAGGCGACCGTGCCGCTGGCCGAACCGGTCCCGGTCCCGGTCCAGGCCGCCACGACGCCGTCCACGGCAGCCAGCACGTCGGTGCCCACGGCGGATTCGGTGTTGGCGCCGGCAAACGAGACACCCAAAGCGGGCACCGAAGCCGGCCGGTCCAACGCCAAGATGACTCGCGCCGAAGAATCCAGTGCGATGCCGATGGTCGGCCAGAACAACGACCACTCCGCCCCGCTCGCTGCCGCGAAGCGGGCCAGCGCGCCCTAGGCAATGGCTGGGGCCGTCGACAGGGTCGACGTCCGCCACCGCCGTCGGAGCATAGGATTTTCAAACGCCCTTTTCCGTGCCGACTGCATCCCGAACACGGCACCCGACGCGCTTGAATCGGTCTTTGGAGTCAGCTCTTTGGAGTCAGCGGCGATCTGTCGAGCGTTGACAGCGCAGCCGAAAAGCGTCTTTCACGGGCTTCTTCTGCGGGTTACCCCTGATCACCAGGCCGCTTCCATTGGCCCCGGAAACCCTCGGGCGCAGCCGTACCCTCGGCCCGGGGTGCGGCGCCGCTGGGACGCAAAGCTTGAGTCAGGGTCAGGCCGCTTGCAGCTGCGACCCACGCGCAGGCGCGCGCGGCGGCGCACGGGCCTGCAGACCCAGGTGCGTGAGGATCTTCCCGATCACCGGCGCTTCCAGGATCGCCGCGATGATCTTCGGCTCCCCACCGCAGTTCGGGCAGTGCTCCAGGTCGAGATCGAAAACCCGCTTGAGCAGCCGCGCCCAACTCAGTCGCACCGGGCGGTGATGCGCGCAGTTCGCTTCGCACTCGGCGGGCGGCGCGGGCGCCAGCGGCTCTTGCGGCACTACCTGGGCGCGCAGCTTGGCGTTGGGTGCCAGCACGCCATGGAAGCGGATCAGGTGCAGCCTCGGCCTGGGCACCAGCGCCGCCAGCCGCTGCATGAACTCCAGCGGCGACATCACCAGGTGCGTGGTGCCGTCGCGCCACGGCGTCTTGAGCTTCAGCACCACCTGACCTGCGGCGTTGGTTTGCACGCGTTCGTTGGCCAGCGCTGGGCGCGTAATGTAGCGGCACAGTTGTTCCAGCGCTTGGCGGTCGTCGGCCTCGCAGCGCGCCGCAGCGTGTAGGCTAAAACCCTGCATGTCGGCGCACAGGTTCTGATGGAACTCCGCCGCCCTCGGCATCGTGCCCTGCACCGTCAGCACCTTCTGGCCGGCGCGCGGGCCGAAGACGATGCGGTATGTACAGGCCGCGGCCTGCAATGGCCTGAGCGCGCGGGCCTCGTCCGAATCGGCATCGTTG
>JAUXRG010000031.1 GCA_030681795.1 Rubrivivax sp. | reverse complement strand
GTAGGCCTTGACTTCACCGCCAAACTTCGCCGCCAGCACCGACGTCAGCGCCGCCGTCAGCGTCGTCTTGCCGTGGTCCACGTGCCCAATCGTCCCCACGTTCACGTGCGGCTTGGTTC
This sequence comes from Rubrivivax sp., assembly GCA_030681795.1. GTDB lineage: Bacteria > Pseudomonadota > Gammaproteobacteria > Burkholderiales > Burkholderiaceae_C > Rubrivivax. The sequence goes on along the minus strand of JAUXRG010000031.1, from coordinate 153,427 downwards.
GTTCAAATTTGCTTTTTGCCATCTTGAGCGCTCCTGGCTGAGTAAATTCAGTTGCGTGATTCGAGCTACGAATGTCGCGATGAGAGGTGGTGCCCATGGCGCGGATCGAACGCGCGACCTCCCCCTTACCAAGGGGGTGCTCTACCACTGAGCCACATGGGCATCGGTACGGGTCTGCCGGCCTGGCCACTTGCCACACCGGCAGACCCGTAACGACGTTGCCGAAATTCAACCTTCCTTGGAGCGGGAGACGGGAATCGAACCCGTGCCATTAGCTTGGAAGGCTAAGGTTCTGCCATTGAACTACTCCCGCGCGGCTCCTTTGCGGAAATCCCCCTTCAATCAAGGAGTCTCTGGTGGAGGAGGGTGGATTCGAACCACCGTAGGCGTAAGCCAACAGATTTACAGTCTGCCCCCTTTAGCCACTCGGGCACCCCTCCGACAGAGCCGGTGAGTATAGCACGCCGACTTCGCCCTCCCACTCAGGGGCGGTCCGCAAGTTGGCCCAGCACCCCATCGCACCAGGCCTCGATCCGGCCGGGCGTGTCCGTTGCGCCCGGGATCATATTGACCGAACGCTGACTCAAGTGCCTGGCGTAGGCGACGTCGGCGGCGATCAGGCGCAGGTCGACGAGCGCGCGCACGGCGGCCTGGGCCTGCGCGCCACAGGCCACGATGGTCGACAGGTGGCCCAGCTCTGCGGCCAGTCGCGCCAGATTGACTGGGGTCAGGACTTCCTGCTCACTGGGGACCGAGCGACCGGTCAGGGCCGGATACTCGACTCTTTCCCAGGAGTTAGTGATCACATACTCGGTACGGTCCGGAGCCTGGAAGCGTGCCGGCATTCGCGCGTGCAGGCGCAGCAGGGCCCGCGCCAGGTTGGCGCCGGTGCCGGCGGCACAAGGAAACCCTCGGCTGGCTTCGAAACGACCTGGGCAGATGAATACAAAGCCGGCCCGGGCGCCGGCGCAGGGCTGCAGGTGGGGGCTCACGGTCGGCCGAACAGCGCCGCCAGCGCTTGACCTGGGTCGGGTTCGCGCATGAAGGCTTCACCCACCAAAAAGGCGTGCACTGCCGCAGCGCGCATGCGCTGCACATCGGCGCCGCCCAGGATGCCCGACTCGGTGACCAGCAGGCGGTCGGCCGGCACGCGCGGCAGCAGGTCGATGGTGGTTTGCAGCGTGACCTCGAAGCTGTGCAGGTTGCGGTTGTTGATGCCCACCAGCGGCGTCTTGAGTCGCAGCGCGCGGTCGAGCTCGCCGCCATCGTGCACCTCCACCAGCACGTCCATGCCGAACGCCATGGCGCAGGCCTCGAGGTCGGCCAGCTGCGCGTCGTCCAGGCAGGCGGCGATGAGCAGGATGCAGTCCGCCCCCAGCGCGCGCGCCTCGACGACCTGGTACTCGTCGATCATGAAATCCTTGCGCAGCACCGGCAGCGCGCAAGCCGCGCGGGCCTCTTGCAGGTAGGCCGCCGAGCCCTGGAAGAAGCGCTCGTCGGTGAGCACGCTCAGCGCGGCGGCACCGCCGCGCTCGTAGCTGGCGGCGATTTCCGCCGGCACGAAGTGCTCGCGAAGCACGCCCTTGCTCGGGCTGGCCTTCTTGATCTCGGCGATCACGGCCGCGCGGCCCGCGGCAATCTTGGCGCGCAACGCCGCCTCGAAACCCCGCAGATCGCGCCGCGATTGCGCTTCGTCGCGCCAGCTGGCCAGGCTGCGCCCGGCCCGGGCCGCCGCCAGTTCCTCGCGCTTGACGGCAACGATGCGCTGCAGGATGTCCGTCATCATCGGCCTCGCGTCGCGGGCCCGAACTGGTTGCTCACCTTGACGAACTGGCTGAGCTTGGCCAGCGCACGGCCCGAAGCCACGGCCTCGCGGGCGCGCTTGACGCCTTCGCCCACCGAAGTGGCCACGCCGGCGCAGTACAGCGCGGCACCGGCATTCAGCAGCACCACATCGCGGATCGGCCCGTCCTCGTTGGCCAGTGCACGCTGGATGCACTGCACCGATTCGTCCTTGTTGGCCACCCTGAGCACGCGCGAGTCATACACCGGCAAACCGAAATCGCTGGGGTGCACGACGTACTCGCGCACCTCGCCGTCCCTGAGCTCGCCCACGGCCGTCTCGCCCGACAGCGAGATCTCGTCCATGCCATTCATGCCATGGACCACCATCACATGCTCGCTGCCCAGGCGCTGCAGCACGCGCACCAGGATACCCACCAGGTCGGGGTGGAATACACCGAGCAACTGGTTGGGCGCGCCCGCCGGATTCGTCAGCGGGCCCAGGATGTTGAAGAGCGTGCGCACACCGAGCTCCTTGCGCACTGGCGCGGCATGCTTCATCGCCGCGTGGTGGTTGGGCGCAAACATGTAGGCGATGCCGGTCTCTTCCAGGCACAGCGCCACCTGCTCGGGTTTGAGCATGATGCATGCGCCCAGCGCCTCCATCACGTCGGCCGAGCCCGAGGTGGACGACACGCTTCGCCCGGCATGCTTGGCCACGCGCGCGCCTGCGGCGGCGGCCACGAATACGCTGGCCGTGGAGATGTTGAAGGTGTGCGAGCTGTCGCCACCCGTGCCCACGATATCCACCAGGTGCGAGCGGTCGGCCACCACCACCGGCGTGGCGAATTCGCGCATCACCTGCGCCGCGGCGGCGATCTCGCCCACGGTCTCCTTCTTCACGCGCAGCCCGATGCACAGCGCGGCAATCATCACCGGCGACATCTCGCCATTCATGATGCGGCGCATCAGCGCCAGCATCTCGTCGTGGAAGATCTCGCGGTGCTCGATGACGCGCGCCAGCGCTTCGGTGTTCGTGATGGACATGGATTTCTCCTACAGATGCTGGCGCAGCACCGCCACCGCGCGCGCGATGTCGGCGGACGAGACGTCGAGGTGGGTCACGAAGCGCAGCCGGTACAGCCCCGTGCACAGCACACCGGCCCCGCGCAGCCGCTCGACCACGCCGGCGGCCTTCTCCGGCGCCAGGTCCACGAACAGGATATTGGTCTGCGGTGGCTGCACGGTGACCCCCCGGAGGCCTTGCAGGCCTTCGGCCAGGGCGCGGGCGTTGGCGTGGTCCTCGGCCAGGCGCTCGATGTGGTGCTCCAGCGCAAACGACGCCGCGGCCGCCAGCACGCCAGCCTGGCGCATGCCCCCGCCGAGCATCTTGCGCAGGCGGTGGGCGCGGGCGATGAACTCCCTGGAGCCGACGAGCGCCGAGCCCACCGGCGCGCCCAGCCCCTTGCTGAAGCAGACCGAGACGCTGTCGAAAGGCCGGGCGATGTCGATCGCCGGCATGCCGCTGGCCACGGCGGCGTTGAACAGCCTTGCGCCGTCCAGGTGCGTGGCCAGGCCCTTGCGCCGGGCCAGCGCCGTGGCGGCCTCGATGTACCCCGACGGCAGCACCTGCCCGCCCCAGGTGTTCTCCAGGGCCAGCAGCCGCGTGCGCGCGAAGTGCGCGTCGTCGGGCTTGATATTCGCTTCGATATCTTCGAGCCGGATCGAGCCGTCGGCCTGCTGTGGCAGCGGCTGCGGCTGGATGCTGCCCAGCACCGCCGCGCCGCCGCCTTCCCAACGGTACGTGTGGGCCATCTGGCCGACGATGTATTCGTCGCCGCGCTGGCAGTGCGCCATCAGCGCACACAGGTTGCTCTGCGTGCCCGTGGGCACGAAGAGCGCCGCCTCCTTGCCGAGCATCGCTGCGATGCGCTCCTGCAGCGCGTTGACGCTGGGGTCGTCGCCGAAGACATCGTCGCCGACCTCGGCCGCGGCCATCGCGGCGCGCATCGCCGGCGTCGGCTGGGTGACGGTATCGCTGCGCAGGTCGATCGGTTTCATTGAACGCGCTCCAGGAAGTTTTTCAGCATGGCGTGGCCATGCTCGCTGAGTATGGATTCGGGATGGAACTGCACGCCTTCCAACGGCAGTTCGCGGTGTCGCAGGCCCATGATCTCGCCGTCCTCGGAAGTGGCGGTGACCACCAGATCGGGTGGCAGCGTCTCGCGTTCGACGGCCAGCGAGTGGTAGCGGACCACGCTGAAGGACCGCGGCAGGCCGTGGAATACGCCGCGCTGGTCGGTGGTGATGGTGCTGGCCTTGCCGTGCATCTGCACCTGCGCGCGCACGATCCTGCCCCCCAGCGCCGCGCCCATGGCCTGGTGGCCCAGGCACACCCCCAGCAGCGGCAGCTTGCCGGCGAAGTGGCGGATGGCCGGCACGCAAATGCCCGCCTCGGTCGGTGAGCAAGGTCCGGGCGAAAACACCAGCCGCTCGGGCCGCAGCTCGGCAATGCCCTCAAGCGTGATCTCGTCATTGCGGAACACGCGCACGTCCTGCCCCAGCTCAGCGAAGTACTGCACCAGGTTGTAGGTGAAGGAGTCGTAGTTATCGATCATCAGCAACATGGGCGCTCGACTCCGTTGGCTGCGCGGGGTAAGCGGGGGGACATCCACCGCCACGCGCATTCGCTGACGCCATTTTCGCCGCAGGCGAGACCGGCCCGCGCCGAGCGCCCTTCAGGCCCAAGCCTCGCCCACCGCCTTGGCCTGTGGCAGCACCCACTCGAGCGCAGCCTCCTGCGGGGGCGGCACGCGGGCTCAGGGCAGCTCCGACCACCAGGCAGGGCCGATCTGGCTTTGCAGCCATTCGATGAAGCCATTCACCTTGGCCGGCAGCAGGCGCGGCGAAGGGAATACCGCGTGGATCTCCTGCGAGGGCAGCGACCAGTCGCTCAGCACGGGCTGCACCGCGCCGGCCTTGAGGGACTCGAAGGCCACGTAAAGGGGCAGCGCGGCCAGGCCCATGCCGGCGCGGGCCGCGGCCAGCAGGGCCGAGAGGTTGTTCGAGCGCAAGGGGCCGTGCACCGTGGTGGGCTGGGCCTGGCCGTCGACCCCGGTGAAGAGCCAGCGCGCATCGCCCTGCACGGTGCTGTAGATGAGCGCATCGTGCCCGCCCAGGTCGGCCGGCGAGCGCGGCGTGCCGCGCTGCACCAGGTACTCGGGTGCGGCCACCACGACCCACGGGTTGACGCCCAGGTAGCGCGCGCCCAGCGTCGAGTCGGCCAGCCGGCCCATGCGCACGGCCAGGTCGACGCCCTGCTCCACCAGGTCCACGTAGCGGTCCTCGAAGCTGAGGTCGATCTGCACGCGCGGGTGCAGCTTCATGAAGCGGATCACCAGCGGCACGAGCACGCGCCGGCCGAAGGCCACCGAAGTGCTGATGCGCAGGCTGCCCTGGACCTGGGACTGCATCAGCGCGGCCACCGATTCGGCTTCCTCGACGTGGTGGGCGATGAGCCTGCACTTTTCGTAGTACAGCAGCCCGATCTCCGTCGGCGTGACGCCGTGCGTCGAGCGGTGCAGCAGCCGCGAGCCCAGTTGCGCCTCGAGTTGCGCCACCAGCTTGGTCGCCGAGGGCTGGCCCATGCCCATGTCGGCGGCGGCCTTGCTGAAGGAGCCGAGGTCGACGACGCGGATGAACAGCTTGATGCCTTGGATGCGATCCATAACGGGAGCCGGGGCGAATACGGGTAAGGGGTAAGCGGTCAGCGCATGCTATTCCGATCCGGAATAAGCGTATTGCCCAGTCCGTGGCTTCCGTTGCCGGGCGGATGCGCAGAGCATTCGCTGCAGAGACTTTCAAAACCCCGACAGGAGACTCGCAAATGGCAAAGATGAAAGCCACCATGGCCGCCGTGCTGGTGATGGAAAAGGAAGGCGTCACCCAGGCCTTCGGTGTGCCTGGCGCGGCAATCAACCCGCTGTATGCGGCGCTGCGCGAGCGCGAGTCGATCAGCCACATCCTGGCGCGCCACGTGGAGGCCGCCTCGCACATGGCCGAGGGCTACACGCGCGCCAAGGCGGGCAATATCGGCGTGTGCATAGGCACCAGCGGGCCGGCGGGCACCGACATGATCACCGGCCTGTACTCGGCGCAGGCCGACAGCATTCCCATCCTGTGCATCACCGGCCAGGCACCGAGGGCGCGCCTGTACAAGGAAGACTTCCAGGCCGTGGACATCGAGTCCATCAGCAAGCCGGTGACCAAGTGGAGCGTCACCGTGCGCGAGCCCGCGCTGGTGCCGCGCGTCTTCCAGCAGGCCTTCCACCTCATGCGCTCGGGCCGCCCGGGCCCGGTGCTGATCGACCTGCCCTTCGACGTGCAGATGGCCGAGATCGAATTCGACATCGACACCTACGAGCCGCTGCCCGTGTACAAGCCGGCGGCCAGCCGCAAGCAGGTCGAGAAGGCGATGGACATGCTGATGGCTTCGACCAAGCCGCTGATCGTGGCCGGTGGCGGCATCATCAACGCCGACGCCAGCGCGCTGCTGGTCGAATTCGCCGAGCTCACCGGCGTGCCGGTGATCCCCACGCTGATGGGCTGGGGCACGATCCCCGATGACCACCCGCTGATGGCCGGCATGGTGGGCCTGCAGACCAGCCACCGCTACGGCAACGCGACGATGCTGGCGAGCGACTTCGTGCTGGGCATCGGCAACCGCTGGGCGAACCGCCACACCGGCAGCCCCGAGGTCTACTGCAAGGGTCGCACCTTCGTCCACGTGGATATCGAGCCCACGCAGATCGGCCGCGTCTTCATGCCCGACTACGGCATCGTCAGCGACGCCAAGGCCGCGCTGGAACTCTTCGTCCAGGTGGCTCGCGAACGCAAGGCGGCGCAACCGCTGAAGGACTTCAGCGCCTGGGCGCAGCGCTGCGCCGAGCGCAAGAAGCTCATGCTGCGCAAGTCGCACTACACCGAGACGCCGATCAAGCCGATGCGCGTGTACGAGGAAATGAACAAGGTCTTCCCGCGCGACACCGTCTACGTCACCACGATCGGCCTGAGCCAGATCGCCGGTGCGCAGTTCCTGCACGTCTACGGCCCGCGGCAGTGGATCAACTGCGGCCAGGCCGGCCCGCTGGGCTGGACGCTGCCGGCCGCCCTGGGCGTGGTCGCCGCCGACCCCACGCGCACGGTGGTGGGGCTGTCGGGCGACTATGACTTCCAGTTCCTCATCGAAGAGCTGGCGGTGGGCGCGCAGTTCCGCCTGCCCTACGTGCATGTGCTGGTCAACAACAGCTACCTCGGGCTGATCCGGCAGGGCCAGCGCAGCTTCGACATGGATTTCTGCGTGCAGCTCGCCTTCGAGAACCAGAACGTCGACGACCCGACGCTGCGCAGCTACGGCGTCGACCACCAGGCGGTGGTGCAGGGCCTGGGCTGCAAGTCGCTGCGCGTGACCGACCCCGAGGGTATCGCCTCCGCGCTCGTGCAGGCACAGGCCATGGCCCACGAGTACCGCGTGCCGGTGGTGGTGGAAGTCATCCTGGAGAAGGTGACCAATATCGCGATGGGGGCCGAGATCGACAATATCAACGAGTTCGAAGATATCGACTGCCGCCACCCCGAAGGGCTCAAGGGCCTGGAGCTGGCGGGGCTGCTCGAATAGGCCCCCTTCCAGAACCGACCCATCACCAGGACGAGACCATGCCGCGCTTCGCCGCAAACCTCACCATGTTGTTCACCGAGGTGCCCTTCCTCGACCGCTTCGAGCGGGCCGCCCAGGCCGGCTTCGAAGCCGTCGAATTCCTCTTCCCCTACGCCTTCGAGGCCGGGCAGATCAAGCAGCGCCTGGCCGACAACGGCCTGACCCTGGTGCTGCACAACCTGCCCGCCGGCGATTGGGACGCCGGCGAGCGCGGCATCGCCTGCCACCCCGACCGCCTCGCCGAATTCCGCGCCGGCGTGGGCCGGGCCGTGGCCTACGCCCAGGCCCTGGGCGTGGGGCAGCTCAACTGCCTGGCCGGCAAGGCGCCGGCCGGGGTGGCCGAAGATGTCCTGCGCGCCACTTTCGTGGCGAATCTGTCGTACGCCGCCAGCGCGCTGAAGGCCGCGGGCCTGAAGCTGCTCATCGAGCCGATCAATACCTTCGACATTCCGGGCTTCTATCTGAACCGCACGGCGCAGGCCGCGGGCATCCTGGACGAGGTGGGTGCCGACAACGCCTTCATCCAGTACGACATCTACCACGCCCAGCGCATGGAGGGCGAGCTCGCCGCCACGCTGCAGAAATACCTGCCGCGCATCGCCCATGTCCAGCTCGCCGACAATCCGGGCCGCAACGAGCCGGGCACCGGGGAGATCAACTATCCCTTCCTGTTCGCCCACCTCGACCACATCGGCTACGCGGGCTGGATCGGTTGCGAATACAAGCCCGCCACCACCACCGAGGCCGGTCTGGGCTGGCGCCAACGCCTGGCTCGGTGAGTTCTGCACAAGTCACAACAACGCACAAGGAAACTGAAATGACCACGCAAGCCCTGAAGATCGGTTTCGTTGGCCTGGGCATCATGGGCACGCCCATGGCCGGCCACCTCATCCAGGCCGGGCACTCGCTCTTCGTCTTCACCTTGGCCAAGATGCCCGAGAGCATTGCCAGCAGCAGCGCCACGCAGTGCGCCAGCGCGCGCGCCGTGGCCGAGAGCGCCGACATCGTCTTCACGATGGTGCCCGATACGCCGGACGTCGAGGCCGCGCTGTTCGGCCCGGCCGGCGTGGCCGCGGGCCTGAGCCAGGGCAAGATCGTGGTGGACATGAGCTCGATCTCGCCCATCGCCACCAAGGTTTTCGCGCAGAAGATCAACGCGCTGGGTTGCGAGTACCTCGATGCGCCGGTCTCCGGCGGCGAGGTCGGCGCGAAGAACGCCACCCTGTCGATCATGGTCGGCGGGTCGGAGGCGACCTTCGAGAGGATCAAGCCGCTGTTCGAGCTGATGGGCAAGAACATCACCCTGGTGGGCGGCAACGGCGACGGCCAGACGGCCAAGGTGGCCAACCAGATCATCGTGGCGCTGACCATCGAAGCCGTCGGCGAAGCGCTGCTGTTTGCCTCCAAGGCCGGCGCGGACCCGGCGCGCGTGCGCCAGGCGCTGATGGGCGGCTTCGCCTCTTCCAAGATCCTCGAAGTGCATGGCGAGCGCATGGTCAAGCGCACCTTCGACCCGGGCTTCCGCATCGAGCTGCACCAGAAAGACCTGAACCTGGCGCTGAGCAGCGCGCGCGCGCTGGGCGTCTCGCTGCCCAACACCGCCACTGCGCAGGAACTCTTCAACTCCTGCGTCGCCCATGGCGGCAAGGCCTGGGATCACTCGGCGATGGTGCGCGCGCTGGAGAAGTTGGCGAACTTCGAGATCGGCCAGAAACCCTGAACGCCGCGGCGCCTCAGGTTCAGCCCTGAGGCGCTTTTCAGAACCCCTCTTCCACCAGCTCGGCCGCGCGGATCAGCGCGCGCGCCTTGTGCTCGGTTTCCCGCCATTCCATCTCGGGCACCGAGTCGGCCACCACCCCGGCCGCGGCCTGCACATACAAGGTGTTGTCCTTGATGATGCCGGTGCGGATGGCGATGGCCACGTCCATGTCGCCGGCGAAGCTGAGGTAGCCGCAGGCGCCGCCGTAGATGCCGCGCTTGACGGGTTCGAGCTCGTCGATGATCTCCATGGCGCGGATCTTGGGCGCCCCGGTCAAGGTGCCTGCCGGGAAGGTGGCGCGCAGCACGTCGAGGTTGCTCATGCCGTCTTTCAGCAGGCCCTCGACATTGCTCACGATGTGCATCACGTGCGAGTAGCGCTCGATGACGAAGGCATCCGTGACCTTCACGCTGCCGGTCTTGGCGATGCGCCCGATGTCGTTGCGCGCCAGGTCGATGAGCATCAGGTGTTCGGCGCGCTCCTTGGGGTCGGCCGAGAGTTCGGCCTCCAGCGCCTTGTCCTGCTCGGGCGTGGCGCCGCGCGGGCGGGTGCCGGCCAGCGGGCGGATCGTGACCTTGTCGCCCTCGGGCGTGTGTTCCTGGCGCACCAGGATTTCCGGGCTGGCGCCGACGATCTGGAACTCGCCCATGTCGTAGAAATACATGTAGGGGCTGGGGTTCAGCGAGCGCAGCGCGCGGTACAGCGACAGCGGGCTCTCCGTATAGCGCTTGCGCAGCCGCTGGCCGATCTGCACCTGCATCATGTCGCCCGCGGCGATATATTCCTTGGCACGCGCCACGGCGGCCAGGTAGTCGGCCTTCTCGAACTCGCGCTCCACCGCATGGGCCGGCCCGGGTTTGACGGGCGGCGCAGTCACGCTGCAGTGCAGCTTGTCGGCCAGCTCGGCCAGGCGCTTCTTGCCGTTGAAGTAGGCCTCGGGTGCGGCCGGGTCGGCATAGACGATCAGGTACAGCCGGCCCGACAGGTTGTCGATGACGGCCAGCTCCTCGCATTGCAGCAGCAGGATGTCGGGGGTGGCGATGCCGCCGCCTTTCCAGGTCTGGGCCAGGCGGGGCTCGATATAGCGCACCGCGTCGTAGCCGAAGTAGCCCGCCAAGCCGCCACAAAAGCGCGGCAACCCGGGCCGCAGCGCCACCTTGAAGCGCCGCTGGTATTGCGCGATGAAGTCCAGCGGGTTGCCGTCGAAGGTCTCTACCACCACGCCCTCGGTGACGACTTCGGTGCGAAATCCGCTGGCGCGCAGCAGCGTTTTCGCGGGCAGGCCGATGAACGAATAGCGGCCGAAACGCTCGCCCCCGACCACCGATTCGAGCAGGAAGCTGTGCCTGCTGCCGCCCGCCAGCTTGAGGTACAGAGAGAGCGGGGTTTCGAGGTCGGCGAAGGCCTCCTGGATCAGCGGGATGCGGTTGAAACCCTGCGCGGCCAGGTGCTTGAATTCGAGCTCGGTGATCACTGCGGCGCCCTCGTGCGGGCGGCGCCGCCCGCGCTCGCCAGCAGAGTGGCGAGTTCGGCCAGGCTGTCGACGACGGCGTCGGCTCCGGCCGTGGCCACCGGCTCGCCGTGGTTGTAGCCGTAGCTCACCAGCACGACGGGGCAGCCGGCGGCGCGCGCCGCCGCGGCGTCGTTGCTCGAATCCCCCACCATCAAGGTGCGCGCCGGCGCGCTGGCCAGGGCCTTGCAGGTCTCCAGCAGCGGCAGCGGGTCGGGCTTCTTGCGGGCAAAGGCATCGCCGCCGAAGGCGTGGTCGAAAAAGCCGTCCAGCCCCTTGATCGCCAGCAGCGATCGCGCGAAGGCATTCGGCTTGTTGGTCAGGCAGGCCAGGCGCAGGCCCGAGGCCTTCAGCGCGCGCAGACCCTCCACCACGCCGGGGAAGACGGCCGAGTGCTGGCCGTTGATCTGCAGGTAGTGGTGCTGGTAGCGGGCCCAGGCCCGGTCATACAGATCGGCCGGCGCACCGACCTCGGCCAGGGTGCGCGTGAGCAGGTGCTCGGAGCCTTTGCCCACCGTGCGCGAGATGAAGGCGCAGCCCACCGGCGGCCAGCCGAGGTCGCCCAGGGCGCGGGCCAGGGCGACCTCGAAGTCGCCCACGGTGTCGACCATGGTGCCGTCGAGATCGATGATGGCGGCTTCGAAGGCGGTGTGGGGCAGGGGCATGGCGCGATGGGGCGTGGCTGGGGCGGGTGGATTGTGCCGGCGCGGGCCCCAGCCACGCCGGCGAAAGGACTTGGCGCCGCTTGCGGCAACCGGGGCCTTGCGGTGCGCCGGCCTTTCAGGGCTGCCTGGCCAGCCTGGCCAGCCGCTTGTGCGCCCGCGCATCGGCACGCTTGGCGCGCGTGGTGGCCTCTTCGTAGGCCTCCTCGGCCACCCGGCGCATCTCGATGGCGCGCACCAGTGCGGCTTCGTAGCGCGCCAGGGTGTAGGTGTTCTCGGTGCCGATGTAGATCGTGCGGCGGCGCGGCTTGCCGCCGAAGCACGGGATCAGCACGCTCAGGCTGCAGTCGCGCGTGCGCCCGCCCTTGCGCTGGCGCACCAGCGGGCCCGAGATGCCGGGTGGCAGCTGGCTGGTCTTGCTCAGGCTGGGGCCGCGCTGCAGCAGCGAAGGCGCCGGCAGCGCCGCGATGCGCTTGTACAGCTCCTTGGTGGCACTCCCCAGGGCCTTGGCGGCGCCGCTGCCGTCGTTGCTGTGGTCCGAATACAGCTTGGTGCCCCCATAGCGCAACTGCCAGCCGTGGGTGGCCCGGTGGTCGATGCGCTGTATGCCCTGGGGTACGTCGAAGGTCTCCCCACTGAAGATGACGATGGTGCGGACTTTCATGGCGTTCCTCGGACTGGGTTCAGACCTCACTCCCCGTGCACTTCGTTCTGGCGGCAGCCGTCCCGCCCCGGGGGTGACACCGGCGACCCCGAATTTAGGCCAAACGGCCCCGGTTGAGGGGCCGGCGTGCGGCGGGCCGGCCGCGGCGCACACAATGCCGCTCGGACCAAGCCCCCGCAGCACCCGCAACAAGGCCGTTCGCTCCTGCCCCGACCCCTGCCCCGACCCTGCCGATGACCACGACCTCGTTTGAGCAACTTCCGCTGAGCCCGGCCGCGCTGGCCAACCTGGCGCAGCTGGGCTACACCGCGATGACACCGATCCAGGCCGCCAGCCTGCCGCTGGCGCTGGCCGGCCACGACCTCATCGCGCAGGCGCAGACCGGCAGCGGCAAGACCGCCGCCTTCGCGCTGTCGCTGCTGGCCCGGCTCGACACCCGGCGCTTCGCCGTGCAGGCCCTGGTGCTGTGCCCCACGCGCGAGCTGGCCGAGCAGGTGGCGCAGGAGATCCGCCGCCTGGCGCGCGCCGAGGACAACGTCAAGGTGCTGGTGCTGTGCGGCGGCGCGCCGATCAAGCCGCAGGCCGACAGCCTGGCGCATGGCGCGCATGTCGTCGTGGGCACGCCGGGGCGGCTGCTCGACCACCTGGACCGCCAGACGCTGGAGCTCGGCGCGCTGAACACGCTGGTGCTCGACGAGGCCGACCGCATGCTCGACATGGGCTTCATGGAGGACATCACCGCCATCGCCAGCCGCGCGCCGAAGGCGCGCCAGACCCTGCTCTTCTCGGCCACCTACCCCGAGGGCATCCAGCAGCTGGCCAAGAAGTTCCTGCGCGAACCCAAGGAAGTGACGCTCACCCAGCGCCCCGCGGGCACGCAGATCCGCCAGCGTTTCTACGAGGTCACCGAGAGCCAGCGCCTGCACGCCGTGGGCCTGCTGCTGAACCACTTCCGCCCCGTCAGCACGCTGGCCTTCTGCAACACCAAGCAGCAGTGCCGTGACCTGGTGGACGTGCTGCAGGCGCAGGGCATCAGCGCGCTCGCCCTGCATGGCGACCTGGAGCAACGCGACCGCGACCAGGTGCTGATCCGCTTCGCCCACCGCAGCTGCTCGGTGCTGGTGGCCACCGACGTGGCGGCACGCGGGCTGGACATCGACCAGCTCGAAGCGGTGATCAACGTCGACATCACGCCCGACGTGGAAGTGCACACCCACCGCATCGGCCGCACCGGGCGCGGCGAGGAGACCGGCTGGGCCTTCAGCCTGGCCAGCCTGGACGAGATGGGTCGCGTGGGCCGCATCGACGAGATGCAGGGCACGGCCAGCGCCTGGCACGCGCTGAGCGAGCTCACCCCCGCCGATACCCGGCCGCTGCGCCCACCGATGGTCACGCTGCAGATCCTGGGCGGGCGCAAGGAAAAGATCCGCCCCGGCGACGTGCTGGGCGCGCTGACCAAGGACGCCGGGCTGCCCGGCGCGCAGATCGGCAAGATCAACGTCAACGAATTCTCGACCTATGTCGCCGTGGCGCGAGAGCTCGCGCCGCAGGCCCTGGCGGCGCTGGGCGACCGCCCGGTGAAGGGCAAGCGCGTGAAGGCGCGCCTGATGGAATAGCCGGGGAATAGCCAGGGAGTAGCCAGGCCGCACGCTCGGCAAGCGCGTTCCGGAGGCGAATGCGGCGCATCGCAAGGGCATCGCGGCGACACCGCGCGGCGACGGGCCGCGCTGCCTAGAATGACCGGCATGGCCAAGCCCGAGTTCACCTGCGAGACGCACGTGCAGTACCTGCCCGAGCAGTCGCAACCGCCCGAGGGGCCGTATGCCTTCGCCTACACCATCAAGATCCGCAACAGCGGCGATATCACCGCGCAGCTCATCGCCCGCCACTGGGCGGTGACGGACGCCGACGGCCACCGCGAAGACGTGCGCGGCCTGGCCGTGGTGGGCCACCAGCCCTTGCTCAAACCCGGCGAGCAGTTCGAGTACACGAGTTGGACACGCATTCCCACCCCCACCGGCCAGATGCGCGGCACCTTCTTCTGCATCACCGAATTGGCCCACCCCTTCGAAACCGAAGTGCCCGAATTCGCGCTCGTCTACCCGGGCGCGTTGCACTGACGGGAGGCGCGCATGGCGCCTCAGCGCGGCGAGTCGTCGGGGGGTTCGCCCTTGCGCCGGCCCGAGAACATCGTCCACCAGACGATGGCCAGCAGGATCAGCAGCGCAGCCAGCGCTTCGAGCAGCAGCAGCCACATGCTCAGCGTCTCGCGTTCCTGAAAAACGATGTCGCGGCCAGCCTCGGCCACAGCAGGTTGAGCGCCAGCCCGGCGAGCACCAGCGCGGCGGCGAGCAGCTTCCACGCCGGCAGCGGCTCGCCCAGGACCCAGGCCGACGCGCCCATGCCGAACACCGGCACCAGCAGGGCCACCGGCACCACCGTGGCGGCCGGGTGGCGCGCCAGCAGCCAGCCCCAGGCCGCATAGCCGAACAGGCTGTTGCCCAGCGATTGCCACAGCACCGCCAGCCACACCCCGGTGTCGGCCGCGGCCAACCCCGACGCGATGCGCTGCGGGCCTTCGAGCCACAGCGTCAGCGCCAGCAGCGGCGGCAGGGCGAAGGCGCTGGACCACACCACCACGCCCAGCATGTCCACCCGCCCCATCGAGCGCGCGACCTGGTTGCCGCCGGCCCAGGCCAGCGCCGCCCCCACCACCAACAGCAGGCCCGCCACGGTGGTATCGGCATCGGTGTGCGCGCCGATGACCACGATGCCGGCCGTGGCCAGCACCAGCGCGAGCCCCTGCATGCGGTGCAGGCGCTCGCCGGCCAGGCCCATGGCCAGGCCGATGGTGAAGAACACCTGGACCTGCACGACCAGCGAGGCCAGCCCGGGCGAAATGCGCCCGGCCACCGCGATATACAGCAGGCCGAACTGGCCGGCCCCGATGAGCACGCCGTAGGCCGCCAGCTTGTGCCAGGGCACGGCCGGGCGGCGGATGAAGAGGGCCGCAGGCAGCAGCACCAGGGTGAAACGCAATACCGCCAGCAGCAGCGGCGGCAGGGTGCCCAGCGCGATCTTGATGACCACGAAATTCGTGCCCCACACCGCCACCACCGCCAGCGCCAGCCAGGCGTGGCGCAGCGGCAGGCGGTCGGCCGCCGTCAAGCCCTCACCTGCAGGAGGGGTCGCGACGGGCCGGTGACGGGCCAAGGGTGGGGCAGATGGCTCATCGGCCTGTGCAGCGGGCGGGTGCGTGGGGGAGTGGCAAGCGTAACGCACTCCCTTTGCGGCGGCCCCGCGGCCACCGGCACCCACCCGCGGTTTGGCCACCCCCTGCTGGCCACCCCCTGCCCCGCAGTCCCTACACTGCGGCGCAACCCCCGCTGGAGACCTCGCCATGAACGCCCCGCTCCCTGAAGCCGTCCGCAAGGCGTTCGACGCCGTCACCCTGGACGACAAGTACCGCCTGGTTTCGGGCCGCGCGTTCATGAGTGGCGTGCAGGCCCTGGTGCGGCTGCCGATGCTGCAGCGGTCGCGCGATGTGGCCGCGGGCCTGAATACCGGCGGCTTCATCAGCGGCTACCGGGGCAGTCCGCTGGGCGGCTACGACCAGGCCTTGTGGGCGGCAAGCCAGCACCTGGCCGAAAACCACATCGTCTTCCAGCCCGGCGTCAACGAGGAGCTTGCGGCCACCGCCGTGTGGGGCACGCAGCAGCTCGAGCTCTACCCGCAGAGCAAGAAGTACGACGGGGTGTTCGGCCTGTGGTACGGCAAGGGCCCGGGCGTGGACCGCTGCAGCGACGTCTTCAAGCACGCCAACCTGGCCGGCACCAGCCCGCACGGCGGCGTGATCGCCATCGCCGGCGACGACCATGTCAGCAAGAGCAGCACCGCCGCGCACCAGAGCGACCACATCTTCAAGGCCTGCGGCCTGCCGGTCTTCTTTCCCTCCAGCGTGCAGGACATCCTGGACATGGGCCTGCACGCCATCGCGATGAGCCGCTACTCGGGCCTGTGGAGCGGCATGAAGACGATCCAGGAAGTCGTCGAGTCCTCGGCCTCGGTCGTGGTCGACCCGGCGCGCGTGAAGATCGTGCTGCCTCAGGACTTCCTGATGCCCGCCGGCGGCTTGCACATCCGCTGGCCCGACGCGCCGCTGGAGCAGGAAGCGCGGCTCTTCGAATACAAGTGGTACGCCGCGCTGGCCTACGTGCGCGCCAACCGGCTCAACCACAACGTCGTCGAAAGCGCGCACGACCGCCTGGGGATCATCGCCAGCGGCAAGGCCTTCAACGATACCCGCCAGGCCTTGGCCGACCTGGGCCTGGACGACGACACCTGCCGCGCCGTCGGCGTGCGGCTGCACAAGGTCAACGTGGTGTGGCCGCTGGAGGCCACCATCACGCGCGACTTCGCGCAGGGCCTGCAGGAGATCCTGGTCGTCGAGGAGAAGCGCCAGGTCATCGAGTACCAGCTCAAGGAACAGCTCTACAACTGGCGCGCCGATGTGCGGCCGCATGTGCTGGGCAAGTTCGACGCGCCCGAGGGCCCGGAACTCGAGGGCGGCGCCGGCGGCGAATGGGGCATGCCCAACCCGAGCGAGAACGGGCTGCTGCGCGCCAAGGCCGACCTCACGCCGGCGATCATCGCCAAGGCCATCGCCAAGCGGCTGAAGAAGCTGGGCGTGCCGGCCGACATCGCCGCGCGCATGGACGCCCGGCTGGCCGTGGTGGCCGCGCGCGAAAGGCAGCTCGACGAACAGACATTCGACACCGGCGAGCGCGCGCCGTGGTTCTGCAGCGGCTGCCCGCACAACACCAGCACGCGCGTGCCCGAAGGCAGCCGCGCGCTGGCGGGCATCGGCTGCCACTACATGGCGGTGTGGATGGACCGCCGCACGAGCACGTTCTCGCAGATGGGCGGTGAAGGCGTGGCCTGGGTCGGCCAGGCCCCCTTCAGCAAGGACGGGCATGTCTTCGCCAACCTGGGCGACGGCACCTACTTCCACAGCGGCATCCTGGCCATCCGCCAGAGCATCGCCGCGGGCGTGAATATCACCTACAAGCTGCTCTACAACGACGCCGTGGCGATGACCGGCGGCCAGCCCGTCGGTGAACGGCCCGGCGCCGAAGGAGCCCTGGCGGGCTCGGGGCACTCGGTGCTGCAGATCATGAAGAGCCTGCTCGCCGAAGGCGTGGCCAGGCTGGTGATCGTCACCGACGAGCCGGCCAAATACCACGGCGTGGCGCTCGAGGCGGGCGTCACCGTGCACCACCGCGACGAGCTCGACGCCCTCCAGCGCCAGTTCCGGGGCATCCCGGGCACCACGGTCATCGTCTACGACCAGACCTGCGCCACCGAGAAGCGCCGCCGGCGCAAGCGCGGCAAGCTGGCCGACCCCGAAAAGCGCGTCGTCATCAACGAGCTGGTGTGCGAAGGCTGCGGCGACTGCAGCGTGCAGAGCAACTGCCTGAGCGTCGAGCCCGTCGAGACCGAATTCGGCCGCAAGCGCCGCATCAACCAGCACAGCTGCAACAAGGACTACTCCTGCGTGAAGGGCTTCTGCCCGAGCTTCGTCACCGTCGAAGGCGGGCAACTGCGCAAGCCGAAGACGGAGACCCGGGTCCACCCGGCCGCGCTGCCACCGATCCCCGAGCCGCCGGCGGCGGCGCTCGCCGGCGGGGACAGGCCCTGGGGCATCGTGGTCGGCGGCGTCGGCGGCACCGGCGTCATCACCATCGGGCAGGTGCTGGGCATGGCCGCGCACCTCGAAGGCAAGGGCGTGGTCACGCAGGACGCCGGCGGCCTGGCGCAGAAGGGCGGCGCCACCTGGAGCCATATCCAGATCGCCCAGCGGCCCGAGGCCCTGCATACGAGCAAGGTGAACACCGCCCAGGCCGACCTCGTGATCGCCTGCGACAGCATCGTCGGTGCGATGAAATACACGTTGGGCGTGATGCAGCCCGGCCGCACCTTCGTCGCGCTGAATACCCACGGCACGCCGACCGCCGCGTTCGTGAAGGACGCGGACTGGCAGTTCCCCGGCGGCCACTGCGAGGCCGCCGTGCGCGCCAGCGTGGGCGACCAGGGGGTGGGCAGTTTCGACGCCGAGCAGGTGGCGGTGGCCTTGCTGGGCGACAGCATCTACACCAACCCCTTGATGCTGGGCTACGCCTGGCAACGGGGTCGCCTGCCTCTGAGCCACGCCGCACTGATGCGTGCCATGGAGCTCAACGGCGTGCAGGTGGCCCACAACCAGGCGGCCTTCGAATGGGGCCGGCGCTGCGCGCACGACCTGGCCGCGGTGCAATCGCTGTTCCAGACGCAGCAGGTGATCGAGTTCGCCAGGAAGCCTTCGCTCGAAGCCGCGGTCGCCACCCGCGTGGCCTTTCTCACCGAATATCAGGACGCCGCCTACGCTGCGCAGTACGAGGCCTTCGTCGAGAAGGTGCGCGCCGCCGAGAGACGGACCTGTGGCGAGGGCGGCAAGTCGCTCACCGAAGCTGTCGCGCGCTACCTCTTCAAGCTCATGGCCTACAAGGACGAGTACGAGGTGGCGCGGCTGCACACCCAGGCCGCATTCACCGAGAAGATCGCGGCGATGTTCGAAGGCGACTACAAGCTGGTGCACCACCTGGCGCCACCGGCGTGGGCGCGCAAGGACGACCAGGGCCGGCTCGTCAAGCAGGCTTTCGGCCCGTGGATGCGCAGCGCGATGGGCCTGCTGGCGAAGCTGAAGGGCCTGCGCGGCACGGCGCTGGACTTCTTCGGCCGCAGCGCGGAGCGCCGCATGGAGCGCGCGCTCATTGCCGAGTACCGCGCGGGCGTCGAGGAGCTGCTGCCCGCGCTGAATGCGGCAAACCGCGCACTAGCCGCCGAGATCGCCCGCCTGCCCGAAGAGATCCGCGGCTATGGCCCTGTCAAGCAACAGCACGCCGAGGCCGCAGGGCTGAAGCGGGGCGAACTGCTGCAGCGCTGGCGCGACGGCGCCCTGCAGCGCGCCGCGTGAGCGGGGCCTGGCCCGCGCTGGCCGCGGCGCGCGCGCACGACCGGGCCACGCGCGTGCCCTTCACCATCGGCGGGCACGCGGTGGGCTCGGTGGCACGCGAGCATCTCGCCGCGCTGGCGGCCTGGCCTCGGGCGCTGGCCCTGGGCCCGGGCGGCGTGGCACTCACCGTGCCGGCCGCCGAGCGCGACGCCACGCTGGCGGCCGTCAACGCCGAACTGCGCCGCCAGGGGCTGGTGCGGGGCTGGCGCGACGAAATTTTCGCCCTCGTCGACCCGGCCACGGCCCAACCGCTGGCGCGCACCGAGCGCGCCAGCGCGCGCTTCTGGGGCACGCTCACCTTCGGCGCCCACGCCACCGGCTACGTCACCGGGCCCGATGGCCGACCCAGCCACCTGTGGATCGCCCGGCGCTCGCACGGCAAGGCCACCGACCCCGGCCTGCACGACAACCTGGTCGGCGGTGGCGTGCCGCTGGGCCAGACGCCGCATCAAGCCCTCGTGCGCGAAGGCTGGGAAGAAGCCGGCCTCACCCCCACCCAGATGCAGGTGGTTCGCGCGGGCCGCGTGATCCGGCTGTGGCGCGACATCCCCGAAGGCCTGCAATTCGAAGAGCTGCACAGCTTCGACCTCGAGCTGCCGCCGGGCCTGCAACCTTGCAACCAGGACGGCGAGGTCGAGCGCTTCGACTGCCTGCCCTTGACGCAGGCGCTCGCGCTGGCCGCCGGCTCCACGATGACGGTGGACGCCGCCCTGGTGACGCTGGATTTCGCGCTGCGCCACGGCCTGCTGCCCGCGCCGCAGGCCGCCACGCTCGGCCCCAGGCTGCAGGCCTTGCTTCACGGCATCGGGCCCATTCCTGCGCTGAAGTCAAAGCTGTTATGACTTCACGAGCGGGACCCCGGGGCGCGTCACGGGGCCGATGCGGCCCGTCTCTGTGCATCAGCGCAACACTTCACGGGGTTACACCGACTTGCACCTGCCCGCTCGCGCGGAAGATAGTTCCCCATGGCTGTGGTTGGCACGGGCCCGCGTGGTCGGCGACCGCCTATTCACGTTCAACCCAAGGAGATCTGCGATGACCGAAGTCCGCAAGACGCCCGCCCCGCGCCGGCGCTTCCTCAAGTCCGCCACAGCCGGGGCCATCGGCGCCGGGGCGATGGCCGCGCCGATGCTGGCACAGGCTCAGACCACCAGTTTCCGCTTCCAGAGCACCTGGCCGGCCAAGGACATCTTCCACGAGTACGCGCTGGACTTCGCCAAGAAGGTCAACGACATGACCGGCGGCGAACTGAAGATCGAGGTCCTGCCCGCCGGTGCGGTGGTGCCCGCCTTCGGCCTGCTCGACGCGGTGTCCAAGGGCACACTGGACGGCGGCCACGGCGTGCTGGGCTACCACTACGGCAAGCAGAATGCGCTGGCGCTGTGGAACTCCGGCCCGGCTTTCGGCATGGACGCCAATATGCTGCTCGCCTGGCACAAATACGGCGGCGGCAAGGAGCTGCTGGCCAAGCTCTACGCCTCCATCGGCGTCACCACGGTGCAGTCCTTCCTCTACGGCCCGATGGCGACGCAGCCGCTGGGCTGGTTCAAGAAGCCGGTCACCAAGGTCGAGGACTTCAAGGGCCTGAAGTTCCGCACCAACGGCCTGGCCATCGATCTGTTCACCGCCATGGGCGCGGCGGTCAATGCGCTGCCGGGCGGCGAAATCGTGCCGGCCATGGACCGCGGCCTGCTCGACGCGGCGGAGTTCAACAACGCCACCTCCGACCGCCTGCTCGGCTTTCCCGATGTCTCCAAGGTGTGCATGCTTCAGAGCTACCACCAGAGCGCCGAGACCTTCGAGATCATGTTCAACA
Organism: Rubrivivax sp.; assembly: GCA_030681795.1. GTDB lineage: Bacteria > Pseudomonadota > Gammaproteobacteria > Burkholderiales > Burkholderiaceae_C > Rubrivivax. The sequence goes on along the minus strand of JAUXRG010000031.1, from coordinate 132,467 downwards.
AGCCGAAGTACGACGCGCTGGCGCCCAAGCTGCGCGCGGTCATCGACAACGCCGTCGAGGCCGCCTCTTCGGACATGTCCTGGAAGGCCATCGACCGTTACTCCAAGGACTACATCGAGTTGCAGACCAAGGACAAGGTCAAGTTCTACAAGACGCCTGATTCGATCCTTCAGGCCCAGCTCAAGCTGTGGGACGCGATCCTGGTGAAGAAGTCCGCGGAAAACCCCATGTTCAAGGAAATCATCGATTCGCAGAGGGCGTTCGCCGAGCGTGCGGTGAAGTGGGATCAGGACGTTTATGTCAGCCGGCGCATGGCGGCGACCTACTTCTTCGCGCCCAAGAAGGCCTGAGGGTTCTTCGTCCAGTGAGCCGGCCATCCGGACGCCGTCCGGATGGCCCTCTTTTTTTCAACGGGCCCAGACATGCAGCAACTGCTCCTGACGATTGACAAGATCAGCACCTTCGTCGGCCAGGCATTTTCCTGGCTGATCGTGGCACTCACCTTCCTCATTTCGTGGGAGGTGTTCTCGCGCTACGCGCTGGACAAGCCGCACGCCTGGGCCTTCGACGTCATGATCATCATGTACGGCAGCCTGTTCATGATGGCTGGGGCCTACACGCTGTCCAAGGCCGGCCATGTGCGCGGCGACGTGCTCTATGGCTTCTTCGAGCCGCGCACGCAAGCCACCATCGACCTCACGCTGTACATCCTGTTTTTCATACCCGGGGTCTTCGCGCTCACCTGGGCCGGCTACGATTTCGCGGCCGAATCCCTGGCCATGCGCGAGACCTCCACCATCACGGCCGAGGGTCCGCCGATCTACCCGTTCAAGATGATCATTCCGCTGGCCGGCCTCTTCCTGCTCGTGCAGGGCATCGTCGAGATCATCCGCTGCGTCATCTGCATCAAGCAGGGCCATTGGCCTTCGCGCCAGGCCGACGTGGAAGAGGTCGACGTCGACAAACTCAAGGAAATGGTGCACGTGGGTGACGATGACATCGCCAAACTGGACCAGTTCGTGGCGCAGCAAGGGGGCACGAAATGAAGGTCCGCAAGGAGCTCTGGTTCGGCTTCACGCTGATGGCGATCATCCTCGCCACGGTGGTGACCTTCATGCCCTGGAGCAGCTTGATCGACGGGCACCTGAGCCGCAACGATCTCGGCTACCTCGGGCTGCTGATGCTGGCGCTGATCGTGGTGGCCATCATGCTCGGCTTCCCCACGGCGTTCACGCTGATGGGCATGGGCGTGTTCTTCGGCTGGCTGGCCTACCGAACCGTAAACCCCGAACTCGCCACGCGGCAGATCCTCGATCTGATGGTGCAGCGCGCGTATTCGGTGATGTCCAACGACGTGCTCATCGCCATCCCGCTGTTCGTCTTCATGGGTTATCTGGTCGAGCGCGCCAATCTGATCGAAAAGCTCTTCAAGAGCCTGCACCTGGCGCTGGCGCGCGTGCCCGGCGCGCTGGCGGTGGCCACCATCGTCACCTGCGCCATCTTCGCCACGGCCACCGGCATCGTCGGTGCGGTGGTTACGCTGATGGGTCTGCTGGCGCTGCCGGCGATGCTGCGCGCCGGCTACAACATCAAGCTCGCCGCAGGCGCCATCACCGCGGGCGGCTGCCTGGGCATCCTGATTCCGCCTTCGGTGCTGCTCATCGTCTACGGCGCCACCGCGGGCGTCTCGGTCGTCAAGCTCTACGCCGGCGCCTTCTTCCCCGGGATCATGCTCGCCGGCCTGTATGTCGCCTACGTCATCATCATTGCCAAGTGGAAGCCGCACCTCGCGCCGCCCTTGGCCGCAAACGAGCGCGTGGTGCCGCTGCCGCCGCTGTCGCAAGCCCTGAGCTCGAACCACCGCAATGCGCTGGCCGGCCTGTGGGCGGGCCTGCGCGTGCCCTCGCTGCCCAAGGCCAAGGTGACTTCGCAGCTCTTCGTCTCGCTGCTGCCGGCGATTTCCATCGTCGCCCTGCTGGTCCTGATGTACGGCTCGGCCACGGCGCCCGTGGCGGCGGTCGACACCACCGGCCTGGTCGAGGCCGGCGGCGCCATGGTGGCGGCGGAAGAACCGTCGGACCAGGCGGGCGGGCTGCAGGAGCCCGTTGCGGAAGCCGGCGGCCTGCAAGAGCCGCCCAGCACGGAGGCCAAGGAAGCGGCCGCACCGCCGCCCGTGGCCGCGGTGGCGCCCAAGGTCGAGGCAGCAAAACCGGCCCCCGTAGCCGCCCCCGCGGAGCGCGTGGCCGCACCAATCTGGTACTGGGTCGTCTTCGGTCTGGGCATGGCCGGGCTGGCCCTGATCAGCCTGATGATGAACTGGCAGCGGCTGGAGATCTTCAAGATGCTCCTGTCGTCGTTCTTCCCGCTCGCCATCATGATCCTCGGCGTGCTGGGCTCGATCGTCTTCGGCTTGGCCACGCCCACCGAGGCCGCCGCCGTGGGCGGGTTCGGCGGCATCGTGCTGGCCGCGGCCTATCGCTACCTGGCGATCAGCAAGGCGAAGAACGGCGGTGCGGTGCTCAAGACGGTGCGCGAACTCGGCGGCATCATCAAGGAATCGTCGTTCCTGACCGCCAAGACCAGCGCCATGGTGTGCTGGCTGTTCGTCGGCTCGTCGATCTTCTCGGCCTCCTTCGCGCTGCTCGGCGGCCAGGAAATCATCGAGACCTGGGTGCTCTCGCTCGGCCTGACGACCCTGCAGTTCATGCTGCTCAGCCAGTTCATCATCTTCATCCTGGGCTGGCCGCTCGAATGGACCGAGATCATCGTGATCTTCATGCCCATCTTCATCCCGCTGCTGGCCAAGTTCAACGTCGATCCGCTGTTCTTCGGCTTGCTCGTGGCACTGAACCTGCAAACGGCCTTCCTCAGCCCGCCGGTGGCGATGGCGGCGTTCTACCTGAAGGGCGTCTCCCCCAAGCATGTGACGCTGAACCAGATCTTCGCCGGCATGATGCCGTTCATGGGCATCCAGGTCCTCGCGATCTTCCTGCTCTACGTGTTCCCGGCCATCGGCATGTGGCTGCCGAACCTGCTCTACAAGTAGCCTGATCGCCGGCAAGCGGCACGGCGCGCCCATGTGCGCCGTGCCGTTTGAGGGCCGACCCCGGCACAAGCCTGTCACCGCCTGACGCAGCCTGTACTGGCGCTGCGGCGTTGCGTCGCCTGGCCCTGGCGCGCTGGGTGGCGCTGCGTACAGTGCGCCCCATCGACTCCCACGGCCCGACCCCATGAACGCCCAGCCTTCAGCCAATTCCGACTGGCAAGAACGTTGGCAACGCTTCTCTGCCGCCACGGTGCGCAGCTATCACGCCTACGCCAACTGGCTGGTGGGCATCAGCTGGAAGCGCTTTTTCGTGCTGGCGCTGCTGCTGCTGGTCGCGATGGCCATCCTCCACGACCTGCCGCCGTTCACCTGGACCATCACCGAGCAAACCGAGCCGTCGGTGCGCATCGTCAAGGTCCCCCGGCCACCCAAGACGCCCAAGGCGGCCGAGGCGCCCTCTCCCGGCGTGCACATCGACATCCCCAAGGGCATGAAGGACGGCGACGCCGGCGGGGTGGACATCCGCATCGGCAAGGACGGCGTGCGCATCACACCCAAGGTGGACAGTCAGGTGCAGGCTGCGTCGGCCGCCCAGACGGCCGCCGAGCAGGCCGTGCGGGCCGCCGACGCTGCGGCATCCGCCGCCGGCGACCTGCACATCAGCGTGCCCCCGGGTGCCACCAGCGAGGCCATCCGCCAGGCCATCGGCGAAGCCCGGCGCGAACTCGAAACCGCCGTGCGCGAGGCGCGCCGCGACGCCGAGCAGGCACGGCGCGATGCCGAGCAGGCGCGCCAGGACGCCCAGGAGACCATCGACGAGATCACGCGCGACGTCCGCGGCCCGAGCACGCGCACCACGCGCATCGGCATCGGCGACTTCCTCATGCAGTTCACTCTGCTGTGGATCCTGGGCTCGGGCATCCTCAAGTTCACCTACAAGGGCCGCATGCAAGCCGAGGTGAAGGCCGCCCAGGCCACCGAAACCGCAGAGGCCGAGTCGCTCAAGCGCCAGGTCGTCGAAGCCCGCATGGCCGCCATGCAGGCGCAGGTCGAGCCGCACTTCCTGTTCAACACCCTGGCCAGCATCGACCACCTGATCGAGACCGACCCGGCGCGCGCCAGCGCGATGCAGAAGAACCTCATCGCGCTGCTGCGCGCCAGCATGCCGACCATGCGCGAGGCCAGCGGCAATGGCGCCAGCGGGGTGCGCGACCTGGGGCGCGAGATCGCCGTCATCCGGCCCTACCTGGAGATCCTGAAGGTGCGCATGGAAGAGCGGCTCACCACCGAGATCGCCGTGCCGGAGGGGCTGCTCTCGGCCGAGTTCCCGCCGATGATGATCCAGACGCTGGTGGAAAACGCCATCAAGCACGGGCTGGAGCCCAAACCCGAGGGCGGGCACCTGCGCGTGGCCGCGGAGATCGTGCACGGCAAGCTGCAGATGACCGTGGCCGATACCGGCCTGGGCTTCGGCAAGGCGGCCACGGCCGGCACGGGCGTGGGCCTGGCCAATATCCGCGAACGGCTGCAACTGCTGTACGGACCCAAGGCCACGCTCACCGTGGCCGAGAACGCGCCCAGCGGCACCGTGGTGACCGTCACCGTGCCCTACAAGATCGTCGAAGGGGCCGGCGCCTGAGCGGCTCGCCGCAATTCGCCGCCCCCGCTAGGATGCGCGGATGAATACCTCATCGCCAGGCGCCGCGGATACCCAAACCACCCCCGCACCGCGGGCCGTGCTCGCCGACGACGAACGCCTGATGCGCGAGCAGCTGCGCGCCCGCCTGGCCGAGGTCTGGCCCGAGCTGCAGATCGTGGCCGAGGCGAAGAATGGCCTGGAAGCCGTGGCGATGGTTGCCGAGCACCGGCCCGAGGTCGTCTTCCTCGATATCCGCATGCCGGGGTTGACCGGCGTGGACGCCGCGCGGCAGATCGCCCAACTGGCGCCGCGCGAGGGCGACGACTCCCCCGACGCCGAGCTGCTGCCCGAGATCGTCTTCATCACCGCCTACGACCAGTACGCGGTGGAGGCCTTCGAGCAGGGCGTGGCCGACTACGTGCTCAAGCCCGCCGAGCGCGAGCGCCTGGCGCTCACCGTGCAGCGCATCAAGAAGCGCCTGGCGGCGCGGGCGGGCGATGCGGCCGCGGGCGACGCCCCGCCCGCGCCGCACCTGCAGCAGCTGCTGCACCGGCTCTCGGCGCGCCTGAACCCCGGCGGCGCACCGGCCTACCTGCAATGGATCCAGGCCACGGTGGGCCAGGCCATCCAGATGATCCCGGTCGACGAGGTGCTGTTCTTCATCAGCGACGAGAAATACACGCGCGTGCAGACGGCGCAGGTCGAGGCCCTGATCCGCAAGCCCATCAAGGAGCTGGTCGACGAGATCGACCCGCACAAGTTCTGGCAGATCCACCGCAGCACACTGGTCAACGTAAAGGCCATCGCCGGCGTCACGCGCGACTTCCGCGGGCGCCAGATCGTCAGCGTCAAGGGCCACCCCGAAAAGCTCGAGGTCAGCCGCAGCTATACGGGGCTGTTCAAGGGCATGTGAATTGCGCCGCCCGGCCGTCGTGACGGATTCCACGGCGGCGGCACTCGCCCCCCCGGGGCCTCTGAAGCATCTGCTCGCACAAGTGCACCGCAGGTCACTGCAATTGACACCGCGATGGGTTAGCTTTCGCTGCACGTCCAGTCGGGCTGCTTTGCACCCCGGCAGGCACGTCCCGCGCTTCGAGACCCACCACCCCGGAAGGCCGCCCGCCCGGCCTGTTGCCATGTACTTTGCCAGTTCAGACCCCAGCCAGCGCCGCTTCGACTTCGCCCGCCGCACCGAGCCCCGGCTCGCAGGCTCGACGCGGTGTGAAGAGGTCTCAAGCGGCAAGACCACAAGCCCGGATGCCCCGCGCGTGGCCAAGCACAAGAGTCAATCCGACCGCTTGGTTGAATCCGGGTTGACGGCTGCCAGCCACGAGGCGATGCACCACTGCGCGGCCCAATAGCTGCCCAGCACCCACAGGCCGGCCAGCGGCAGCGGCGCGGCGAACTTGTCGGTGGCCAGCAAGGCGTCCGAGACCATGAAGAGCAGCCCGCCCAGCGCCAGCACTCGCCCGCGCGGTGCGCCAGCCAGCCACAGCACGGCCGCTTGCGCGGCCATCGAGGCCAGGCACAGCACATACGCCACCACCGGCACTTGCAGGGCCGAGGGCACGCCGGGCCACAAGCGCCACAGGATGGCCCCGGCCACCAAGGCATAGGCGGCGAAGGCCAGCGGCCGCGCGGCCAGGCGCTGCACGCGCGTGAACGCCACCAAGTAGGCCAGGTGGGCCAGCAGAAAGCTCAGCAGCCCGGGCAGGAAACCCTGCTGCGGCCAGAGCAGAAAAACGTCGCCCGCGAGCGAGCACCACAGGCCTGCCAATACCCAGCGCCGCGCCCACGGCAGGTCGTGCCCGCGGCCCCAGGCGCGCGCCACGACGATCAGCGTGGCCAGCGGCTTGAAGACGAAGGCCAGCAGCGGCAGGTCCAGCGCCCAGGGCGCGGCGGCCACGGCCAGCGCCGCACTGGCCACGAGGGCCGGCAAGAGGAGGTTCATGCCCGGAGTGTCGGTGGCCGGTTTCGGCAAATGCATCCGGAAATGCGCGCAGCACCGCCCCCCCGTGAAGCCGCGACAATCCGCCGCATTCCGCTCACGGAGCGCCGACGATGAAAAACCCACCGCCGCTGCCCGCGCCGGGCGACACGCTCCAGGCCATGACCGTGCTGCTGCACGCCTGGCGGCGCGGCGACGGCGACGCCTTCGGCCGCGTGGTGGCCGCCATGCAGGGCGAGTTCATGCGCATGGCGGGTTCGCGCCTGCGCGGGCACGACGCGGCCTCGCTGAGCCAGGGCGATGTCGTCAACGCGGCGTTGCTGCGGCTGATGGAGTCGCCGGTGGACTGGGCCAACCGTGCCCACTTCTTCGCCACCGTTTCGCTCACCATGCGCAGCGTGCTGCGCGAGCACGCGCGCGCGCGGCTGGCCGACAAGCGCGGCGGCGACCGCGTGCGGCTGACGCTGACCTCTTCCGCGCTGGGCGAGGAATCGATGGCCGCCGACCTGCTGACGCTGGACGCCCTGCTCACGCGCCTGGCGCGCCACGACCCACGTGCGGCGCAGGTGCTGGAGATGACCTATTTCGCCGGGCTGCAGCGCGCCGACATCGCCGAGGTGCTGGGCCTGTCCGTCCCCACGGTGGACCGCGAGCTGCGCTTCGCCCGCGCCTGGCTCGTCGAGCGGCTCGGCCGCGAGCTGGAAGCCTGAGCCGTCGCCACGACCCATGGGCGAGCCTCAGCGACCGACCGACGCGCCCGCCGGCCTGCTGCGCGAGGAGTCGGCTGCGGATGCCGCCCAAGCCGGCACCGACCCCGACTACGCCCAAGCCAAGGCGCTGTTCAGCGAGCTGGGCGAGCTGCCCGACGAGGCCGCCCGGCGTGCCCGCCTGGCCGAGCTGAACATCGGGCCGGCCCTCGCCGCGCGTGTGCTGGCGCTGCTCGGCCACAGCGAGGCGGCCACGACGCGCTTCTCGGCACCGGTCTCGGGCATGCTGGCCAGCGCCGCGGCCAACGAGCTGGCGCCCGGTGACCGCCTCGGCGCCTGGACGCTGCTCTCCGAGCTGGGCCGCGGCGGCATGGGCCGCGTCTACCTGGCCGAACGCAGCGACGGGCACTACCAGCAACGCGCCGCAGTGAAGCTGCTGCTGGGCCTGTCCAGCGAGGCCGCGCTGGCGGCGCTGGCGGCCGAGCGGCAGATCCTGGCCCACCTCAGCCACCCGCACATCGCCCGCCTGATCGACGGCGGCACCACGCCGCTGGGCCGGCCCTACCTGGTGATGGAGTACATCGAGGGCCAGCGCATCGACCGGTACTGCCTCGACAAGGCGCTGCCCGTGGAGGCCGTGCTGGAGCTCTTCGCCCAGGTCTGCGAGGCCGTGGACTACGCCCACCGCCAGCTCGTCGTGCACTGCGATATCAAGCCCGGCAACATCATCGTCGGCAGCGACGGCCGCGCCATGCTGCTGGACTTCGGCATCGCCCAGCTGCAAGGCCGGCAGGGCGTCGAGGCGCTGGCGCTGACGCCCCAGTACGCCAGCCCCGAACAGCTGGCCGGCCAACCCGCCCGCAGCGCCAGCGACATCTTCAGCCTGGGCCGCACGCTGGGGGAGCTGCTGGCCGGCTGCACGCCGAGCGCGCCGCGAGCCGACGAGTGGCGCGCCATCGTCGCCAAGGCCACCGCCACCGACCCCGAGCAGCGCTACCTCACGGCAGCGGCACTGCGGGGCGACATGCGGCGCTTTCGCGCCCACCAGCCGCTGGCCGCGCTGCCGCGCCGCGGCGCCTACCTGGCGCGCAAGTTCGTGCGCCGGCGCTGGCCCTGGGTGCTGGCCGGCAGCGGCGTGCTGGTGCTCAGCACCGCCTTCATGCTGCGCCTGGTGCAGGAGCGCGACCGCGCCCTGCTGGCCGAGGCGCTGGCGCGGCAGGAGGCCGCCACCACGCGCCAGGTGAGCGACTTCATGGTCTCGCTCTTCGAAGGCGCCGACCCGAATATCGCCGCCCGCCAGGACCTCAGCGCGGCCGCGCTGGTGGACAAGGGCCGCGAACGCATCGACGCCGACCTCAAGGGCCAGGGCGCCGTGCAGGCGGCGATGAAGTTCGTGCTCGGCAAGGTCTACGAAAATATCGGCCGCCCGCGCACCGCCGTGGAGCTCTACGAGCAGGCCGTGGCGCTCGAAAGGGCCCAGACCCCGCGCCGGCCGCTGCGCGAGGCCGCCGCGCTGAGCCGGCTGGCCAACGCGCTGGCCAACGACTACCAGGCGGCGCGTGCGGTGGCGCCGGCGCGCGAGTCGCTGGCCCTGCGCCAGGCGCATGCGCATGCCGATTCGCCCGAGATGGCCGATTCGCTGGACACCCTGGGCTGGGTGCTGACCGTCAACGGCGCCTTCGACGAAGGCGCAGCGATGCTCGAGCGCGCGCTGGCGATCCGCCAGGCGCACGAGGCCGAAGCGCCGCTGGCCCTCGCCTCCACCCTGCACAACCTGGCGCTCATGCATGGGCGCGCGGGCCACCTGCCGCAGGCCGAAGCCCAGTACCGCCGCGCGCTGGCACTGAAGACCCGCTGGCTGGGCGGCAAACACCCTTCGGTGCTGAATACGCTCGGCCTGCTGGCCGCCGTGCTGGCCCAGCAACACCGCCGCGACGAGGCCCAGGCCCTGCTCGTGGAGCTGGTGGCCCAGCGCCGCGCGCTGCATGGGCCCCGCAACAGCAAGGTCTCGCACGCCCTGAACGAACTCGCCAGCGTGATGCAGGACGCCGGCCGCACCGGGCAGGCCATCGCCACTTACCGCGAGGCCCTGGCGATCGACGAGGACGTCTCGGGCCACTCCTCCACCGAGACGGCCATCCACCTCAACAACCTGGCCACCGCGCTGGAAGACGCCGGCGACCCCGCCGCCGAAGCCGCCTACCGCGAGTCACTGGCCATTCGCCAGGCCCTGCTGCCCGCGGGCGACCTGACCCTGGCGCGAGCCCATCACAACCTGGGGCGCTGGCTATTGCGCGCCGCAAGGCTGGCCGAAGCGCGGCCGTGGCTGGAGCAGTCCGACGCCGCCCGCCAGGCCAGGCTGCCTGCCGGCCACCCCGACCGCGTGGACTCGCGCATCGCGCTGGCCGAAGGGTGGCTGGCCAGTGGCGACGCCGGCGCGGCCGAGCGCTTCCTGATCGAGCCCGCGAGCCGGGAAGCGGCCTTGAGCCCCATGCGGCGCGTCGCCTTGTGGCGCGCCCAGGCGCTGCTGGCTCATGCGCGCCACCAGGGCGCGCAGGCGCTGCGCAAGCAGCAGGAGGCGCTGGCGCTGGCCACTCGCACGGTGGGCCCGGCCCACCCCGGCCTGCAGCGCCTGCGGCTGGAGGTGGCCGAGGCGCAGGCGGCTGCGGGCGACCTCCACGCGGCACGCGCCACGCTGGCGTCTGTCAAGCCGGCATTGGCCACCCACGCGCTGCCCTCGCCGCTGCGCCAGCGCGGCGATCGGCTGGCCCTGCGCCTGGCCCGCTCCTGAAGCCGCTTCCAGGCCCCAAGCCTGGGACAAACCCTGGGGCGTGATAGGTCGGCCCTTGCTTCGGCCATTGGCAGGGTGAGGGGCGAAGGGCAGCGCGCGGCGGCCGGCCGGCGACCCCGACGCCCGCAGCCCCTTGCCGAAGGACGCCATGAACCCCCTCCGATCCGCCATTGACGGCAACGCCCCCGTCGGCCAGGCCGCCACGGCCCTCATCCAGGTGGATGGCACTCAACGCAGCGACCTGTGGGCGTTCGACACTCAAGTCCATGCCGTCCCTGAACCCGTCGGCGCGCTGCTCGCCCTCCTGGGCCTGGGCGTCCTGGCCGCCCTGCGGCGCCCAACCATCAAGGGAGTTCAAGCATGAACCCACGGGCGCTGCTCGCCCGCAGCCTGCACGGATTGGTCGTCTCCGGGGGACGCGGCGTCAGCTCGCGGGCGGCGCCGCCGCGGCCGCCTTCGCGGCCATCGCGTCGCGCAGCTTCTTCAGCCGCTCGCGCGGGTCTTCCTTGGCCACGCCCTCGCCGAGCTTCATCTCCTTGATGAAGCGACTGGGCACGCCCACCACCGTATCGCGGCCCTTCTTGCGCCGGCGCAGCGTGCTCACGGCCAGCGTGCTGCGCGCGCGGGTGATGCCCACGTACATCAGGCGGCGCTCTTCTTCCAGGCGCTCGGCGGTCATCTCGTAGTCACCACTGCCAGAACTCAGAAACGGCAGCAGCCCTTCGTTGACGCCCGCCAGGAAGACGTGCGGCCACTCCAGGCCCTTGGCCGCGTGCAGGGTGGACAGGGTCACCACGTCCTGATCGTCGGCGCGGTCGGCCAGGCTGATGATCACGGCGATGGTCTGCGCCACCTGCAGCACGGTCTGGGTTTCAGTCTCGAAGGTGCCTGCATCGGGGCCCCGGGCGCCGCCGCAGCGCTTGGCGATCCAGTCCACGAAGTCGAGCACATTCGTCCAGCGCGCGGCGGCGAGCTTTTCGCTATCTTCCCCGTCGTGCAGGTGCTGCTCGTAGCCGATATCCTTGAGCCAGCCCAGCAGCAGCGCCTTGGCGTCTTCGGCCCCGCGGGTGTGGGCCGCGCGGTGTTGCAGGTCGTTTACGCCGCGGCCGAATTCGTGCAGCGACTCGATGGCCCGGCCCTTGAGCGCGGCACCCAGGCTGGGTGAAAACAGCGCTTCGAAGAGACTGATCTTCCACTTCGAAGCGAACTCGCCCAGGGCCCCCAGCGTCTGGTGGCCGATGCCCCGCTTGGGCGTGGTCACGGCGCGCAGGAAGGCCGGGTCGTCGTCTTGGTTCACCAGCAGGCGCAGCCATGCGCAGAGGTCCTTGATCTCGGCGCGGTCGAAATAGCTCTGCCCGCCCGACACCTTGTACGGGATCTGCGCACCGCGCAGTTTTTGCTCGAAGGCGCGGGCCTGGTGGTTGGCGCGGTAGAGCACGGCGAAATCGCTCAGCTTGTTGCGGCCATCGGCGCTGCGCAGCGCCTGGATGCGCGCCACCGCGCGCTCGGCCTCGTGCTCTTCGCTGTCGCAGTCGATGAGCTTCACCGGCTCGCCTTCGCCGAGCTCGCTCCAGAGCTTCTTCTCGAAGAGCTTGGGGTTGTGGGAGATCACCGCATTGGCGGCGCGCAGGATGTGCGCCGTGCTGCGGTAGTTCTGTTCCAGCGCGATGACCTTGAGCCCGGGGAATTCCTGCGGCAGGCGCTTCAGGTTGTCGATGGTCGCGCCGCGCCAGCCGTAGATGCTCTGGTCGTCGTCGCCCACCGCGGTGAAGAGGCCCCCGGCGCCTCTGGCGCCGCCTGCCCCGGACCCGCCGACCAGCGCCTTGAGCAGCTCGTACTGCACGGCGTTGGTGTCCTGGTACTCGTCGACGAGGATGTGCCGGAACTGCGAGCGCCACTTCGCCCGCGCCACTTCATCGCGCTGCAGCAGCTTGAGCGGCAACCCGATGAGGTCGTCGAAATCCACCGCCTGGTAGGCCTGCAGGCGCTCTTCGAAGCGCCGCATCACGCGCGCGGCGACGCGCTCTTCTTCGTCCACCGCCGCGGCCTCGGCCCCCGCGGCGTCCAGCCCCTGGTTCTTCCACAGGCTGATCGCCCATTGCCAGCGCTTGGCCAGCGCGTTGTCGCTGCAGCCGCCGGCGTCGCGCAGCACACCCAGCACATCGTCGCTGTCGAGGATGCTGAAGTTCGCCTTCAGGCCCACAGCGGTGCCGTCGCTGCGCAGCATGCGCACGCCCAACGAATGAAAGGTGCTGATCGCCAGTTCCCGCGCCGCCCGCGGGCCCACCAGGGCCTTGGTGCGCTCGCGCATCTCGGCCGCGGCCTTGTTGGTGAAGGTGATGGCGGCGATCTGCCCGGGCTCCAGCCCCGTCTGCAGCAGCCGCGCGATCTTGTGCACGATGACGCGCGTCTTGCCCGAGCCGGCGCCGGCCAGCACCAGGCAGGGGCCGCTGAGATGGTGGACCGCTTCGTCCTGGGCGCGGTTGAGCGAGATCGGCGCCGCGCTCACTGAAGCACCGGCGCCAGCAGGCGACGCGCCAGCTCGGGTGCCACGCCGGTGCGCGCGGCCCAGTCGGCGAGCTGGTCTTCGCCGATGCGCCCGACGTTGAAATAAGTGGCCTGCGGGTGCGCCAGGTAAAAGCCGCTGACGCTGGCCGCGGGCGTCATCGCCAGGCTCTCGGTCAGGCCCATGCCGATGTCCTGGGCGGCCAGCACGCGGAACATGTCTCGCTTGACGCTGTGGTCGGGGCAGGCCGGGTAGCCCGGCGCGGGGCGGATGCCGCGGTATTTCTCGGCGATGAGCGCTTCGGTGGAGAGCGATTCCCCCGCCGCGTAGCCCCAGAGCTCGGTGCGCACGCGCTGGTGCAGCCGCTCGGCGAAAGCCTCGGCCAGGCGGTCGGCCAGGGCCTTGAGCATGATCGCGCTGTAGTCGTCGTGTTCGGCGGCAAACAGCTTTTCCCTCTTCTCAATGCCCAGCCCCGCGGTCACGGCGAACAGGCCGATATAGTCGTCCCGCACTCCCTTGGGCGCGATGAAGTCCGCGAGGCTGCGGTTCGGCCGCTTCACGCCTTCGACCACCGGGCGCTCGGTCTGCAGACGCAGCGGGCACCAGCGCAGCGCCAGTTCGCGGCGCGCCTCGTCGGTATAGATCTCGATGGTGTCGTCGTCCACCGTATTCGCCGGCAGCAGCGCGATCACGCCGCTGGCCTGCAGCCAGCGGCCGTCGATGAGGCGCTGCAACAAGCGCTTGCCATCGCTGAAGACACGCTGCGCCTCGCTGCCCACCACCTCGTCGCGCAGGATCTCCGGAAAGCGCCCGGCCAGGTCCCAGGTCTGGAAGAACGGCGCCCAGTCGATGGACGCCGCAAGTTCGGCCAGGTCGTAGTTCTTGAAGACGCGCCGGCCGATGAAGCGCGGCCGGGGGGGTGTATCAGCGGCCCAGTCCACGGCCGCCTTGTTGGCGCGCGCCGCGGCCAGGGTGACCAGCGGCGTGAGCTTCTTGCTCGCATGCTGCTCGCGCACCCGTTCGTAGTCGGCGCGCAGCTCGCCGATATATTTCGCGGCGCGCTCGTCGGAGATGAGGTCCGAGCACACGCCCACGCTGCGCGAGGCGTCGGGCACGTAGACCACCGGGCCGTCGTAGTGCGGCGCGATCTTCACCGCCGTGTGCACACGGCTGCAGGTGGCGCCGCCGATGAGCAGCGGCGTGCCGCGGCCGCGGAAATATTCGTCGCGCTGCATCTCGGCGGCCACATGCTGCATCTCCTCCAAGCTGGGCGTGATCAGGCCGCTCAGGCCGATGATGTCGGCGCCTTCGAGCTTGGCCTTGGCCAGGATGTCCTGGCACGGGACCATCACGCCCATATTCACGACTTCGAAGTTATTGCACTGGAGCACGACGGTGACGATGTTCTTGCCGATATCGTGCACGTCGCCCTTGACCGTCGCGATGACGATCTTGCCCTTGGGCTTGACGTCGCCGCCGGCGTCCATGGTGGCCTTCTTCTCGGCCTCGATATAGGGCAGCAGGTGGGCCACGGCCTGCTTCATCACGCGCGCGCTCTTCACCACCTGCGGCAGGAACATCTTGCCCTGGCCGAAGCGGTCGCCGACGATATTCATCCCGGCCATCAGCGGGCCTTCGATGACGTGCAACGGCCGGCCGCCCTGGGCCTGGATGGCTTGCCAGGCCTCTTCGGTATCCTGCGTGATGAACTCGGTGATGCCGTGCACCAGGGCGTGGCTCAGGCGTTCACCGACATCGCCCGCGCGCCAGGCCAGCCTGGCGCTGTCGTCCTTGGACAGCCCCTTGGCGCTTTCGGCCACCTCGATCAGGCGCTCGCCCGCCGTCTTCGGAGGCTCGCCAACGGCCAGCCGTGGCGGGCGATTCAGCACCACGTCTTCCACGCGCTCGCGCAGCACGGGGTCGAGGTCGTCGTAGACGCCCACCATGCCGGCGTTGACGATGCCCATGTCCAGCCCGGCCTGGATCGCGTGGTACAGGAATACGGTGTGGATCGCCTCGCGCACCGGGTCGTTGCCGCGGAAGCTGAAGGAGACGTTGCTCACGCCGCCCGAGACCTTGGCGCCGGGCAGGTGGGCCTTGATCCAGCGCGTGGCTTCGATGAAGTCCACGGCATAGTTGTCGTGCTCCTCGATGCCGGTGGCGATGGCGAAGATATTGGGGTCGAAGACGATGTCCTCGGCCGGGAAGCCGACCTCGTCCACCAGCACACGGTAGGCGCGCTCGCAGATGCGGATCTTGCGCTCGTAGGTGTCGGCCTGGCCTTGTTCGTCGAAGGCCATCACCACGGCGGCGGCGCCGTAGCGGCGCACCAGCGTGGCCTGGCGCTTGAACTCGGCCTCGCCTTCCTTCAGCGAGATCGAATTGACGATGCCCTTGCCCTGGACGCACTTCAGCCCGGCCTCGATCACGCTCCACTTGCTGCTGTCGATCATGATGGGCACGCGCGCGATCTCGGGCTCGCCGGCGATGAGCTTGAGGAAGCGCTCCATCGCCGCGGCGCTGTCGAGCATGGCCTCGTCCATATTCACGTCGATGACCTGGGCGCCGTTTTCCACCTGCTGGCGGGCCACGGACAGTGCGTCCTCGAAGCGGCCTTCGAGGATCATGCGGGCGAAGGCCTTCGAGCCGGTCACATTGGTGCGCTCGCCGATATTGACGAAGAGCGCGCCCTCGCCGAGGGTCACCGGCTCCAGGCCCGACAGGCGCATGGGCTGCGGTAACGGACAGGGTGCGGTGGGGGTCATGCGGCGGTCACCCAGGGTCACGATTGGAGTGGGTGAGCGCCGTTGCGGTGGGGCCGCGACAGGCCCCGGATCGCCCCGAGCCTGGCGGCACTGGCGGCCGTTGCAACGCTCCTCGGGAGGGCTCGCATTCTATCGACCCGCCCCCTAAACTGGTGACATGAGCCATTCTGTGTCGGAGCCTCGAGTGGGATATGCACTTGAAAAGCGCCACATGAGCGCGGACGAATTCCTGGCCTGGGATGAGGGCCAGACGGTCAGGCACGAGTTCGTTCGCGGCGAGGTCTTCATGATGACCGGTGGCGAAGATCGCAACGTCACCGTGGCAGGCAACCTGTACATCGCCCTGCGCCAGCACCTGCGCGGCAGCCCTTGCCGCGTTTACGGCCTCGACGTGAAGCTGCGCGTCGAAGCGGCCGACTGCTACTTCTACCCCGACCTGATGGTCACCTGCAGCGTCGCCGACGCTGCCGACCGGCTGATCAAGCGTGAGCCCGTCCTGGTGGCCGAAGTGCTCTCACCATCGACCGCGGCCTTCGACCGGGGTGACAAGTTCGCCGACTACCGCCAGCTGCCCAGCCTGGTCGAGTACCTGTTGGTCGACGTGAAGCGCCAGCGCTGCGATCTGCACCGCAAGGGCGCCGATGGCCTGTGGGTGCTGCATCCCACGCAAGGCGACGAGCCGCTGCACCTTGCCAGCGTGGGCCTGACGCTGGCAGGCCAGGCGCTGTGGCTCGACCTCGAACCCGACGCTTCAGCGGCTGTGTGATGTCAGCCGCGCCAGCGGCCCGGCGGTGCGTATGCCCGGGCCGGCGCGCAGCGTGGCTGGCAGGGTGGATTCGGCGGGGCTGTCCGGCAGGCCACCGGCGGCCCCCTGCAACAACGCGGGCAGGCCGTCCTGACCCAGCCGCATGGCCACGCCCACGGCCAGGATGTCGATGACCAGCAGGTGCAGGATGCGGCTGACCATGGGCACCTGGGTGGTCACGTCCTCCGCATGGTCGACGATCAACGCCACATCGGCCTTGCGCGCCAGCGGCGAGTGGCTGGCGGTGATGGCCACCACCGCGGCGCCGCGGCTGCGCGCCACGTCGGCCACGGCCAGCAACTCCTCGGCGCGGCCATGGCTGCTGATGATGACTGCCACGTCGGTGGGTTGCAGCACCCCGGCCGTCAGCAGCTGCAGCCGCGGGTTGGTGATGCTGGCCGAGGGCACGCCGAAGCGCAGGAACTTGAACTGCGCGTCGTCGGCCACCACGCCGTAGTGGCCCACGGCGTAGAACTCGACGCGCCGGGCTTCGGCCAGCAGCAGGGTGGCGCGCCGCAGCAAGTCGCGGTTGAGCTGCTCTCGCGCCTGCAGGATGGCGCCAGCGGTATTGCCCAGCACCTTCACGCCCAGCTCGAGCATCGAGTCCTCGCCCGTGACCTGCGTGTGCGTCAAGGGCACCGTCGCCGAGAGGCCCGAGGCCAGCCGCAGCTTGAAGTCCGACAAGCCCTCGCAACCCAGCGAGCGGCAAAAGCGGATCACCGTGGGCTGGCTGACCTGCGCCGAGCGCGCGATTTCGGCGATCGGGTCCGAGAGCGCCGAACGGGGGTGCGCCAGCACATGGTCGGCCACGCGCCGCTCGGCCGGTGAGAGGCTGTCGCGGCTGCGCTGGACCTGCCCCAGGAGGGCCGAACCGGGGTCGACCCGCAGCGTGAGCAGCTGTGCTGCCAGGATCGCCGAGGCGCCCATGAAGGTGGCCTGCTCGGCCGTCACCACATAGGTCGGAATGCCCTTGACGTAGTCGCTGAAGCGGCCCTTGTCCTCGAAGCGCTCGCGAAAGCCCGAGCGGTCGAAATACTCGCCCAGCCGGGGGACGATGCCGCCGCCGATATAGATGCCGCCCAAGGCGCCCAGCGTCACGGCGAGGTTGGCCGCCGCCGTGCCGAGCATGAGGCAGAAGGCCTGCAGCGTTTCGGCGCAGACCGCGTCGCTGCCCTCCAGCGCGCGGCGCGTGATCTCGGGCGCGGCCAGCGCTTGCGGGGCCAGGCCGGCGCGCTCGCTCAGGGCACGGTGGATGAGCTCCAGCCCCGGGCCGGAGAGCAGCCGTTCGTGCGACAGATGGGGGTGCTGGCGCATGCCGTGGCGCAGGATGGCGATCTCGCGCTCGTCGCGCGGCGAGAAGGCGGTGTGGCCGCCTTCGGTGCCCAGCGCGACGTAGCCGTCGGCCGCGGGGATCAGGCCGCTCACCCCCAGGCCCGAGCCCGCACCGAGCAGCCCCACCACGCTGTTCTCGCGCGCCGCGCCGCCGCCCACCTGGCGACGCTGGCCCGGCGCGAGGCGCGGCAGCGCCATCGCCAGCGCGGTGAAGTCGTTCACCACCACCAGCGTTTCCAGGTTCAGGCGCTGGCGCATCTGCTCGATGGAGAACTGCCAGTGGTAGTTCGTCATCCGCACGTCGTCGCCCTCGACCGGGTTGGCGATGGCGATGGCCGCGTGTTCGATGCGCCGGGCGCCGTCGGCCGGCAGGCCGGCCAGGTAGGCGGTTACGGCGGCATGGAAATCGGCGTGCGCTGCGCAACGCAGCGAGGCCGTTTGCTCGAAGACGCTGGGCGCGGTCTCGAGGGTGAAGCGGGCGTAAGTCCCGCCGATATCGGCAAGCAGGCGCGGGCTGGAGTACGGCGTCATGATGTTCCTGGGCGGCTGACGGCAGCGCCGGCAGGTTCGGATTGTGCAAGAGGCGCGCCGGGCCAGGCCAGTGCCTATGGCCTATAGCGACTCAGTACCTGTAGCTTGACTACAGGTTATCCCTGGTGCGCAGCTTGGAAAAGAAGTTTCCGTTCCCGGCATTCCGCGTTTGAACCCTTGTTTCACAGCTGTAGTTTTGCTACCGTTCCAGAGACTATTTGCCGGTTCAGGTGGAGCTAGATGATGGCAGTGCGGGCGAGGCGGGCGCAGGATGCCCTTGGGGCCGGCGGGCCCTGCGGATGACGGCGGCGAACCCCGCGGGCGAATGCGGCCCCGAGGCGGTGCGCCCGGCGCCCGCATGGCCGCGCCCCTGGCTGCTGGCAGACATCGGTGGCACGAATGTCCGCTTCGGCTGGCTGGCCGAGGGTGCCGCCGAAGTGAGCCATGTGGCCACGCTGCGCGGTGCCGACCACCGCGGCCCGGCGCAGGCGGCACAGGCTTATCTGGCCGGCCTGGCGCAAGCCCTGGGGCCCGCCTACCGGGCCCCTCGCGCCGGGGCTTTCGCGGTGGCCACGGCCGTGGGCGGCGACCACATCGAACTGACCAACAGCGGCTGGGCCTTCTCATGCGAGGCCACGCGCGGCGAGCTCGGCCTGGACCAGCTGCGGGTGCTCAACGACTTCGAGGCCCTGGCGCTTTCATTGCCGCGGCTCAGGCCCACCCAGGTGCGGGTCATCGGCCCGGCACTTGCGGGCGGGCCGGATGCGGCCGCCCGCGGCGCGCTCGCGGTCATCGGCCCGGGCACCGGGCTGGGCGTGGCCGGGCTGCTGCCCACGGCCCAGGGCTGGGTGGCCGTCCCCGGTGAAGGCGGGCACGCCAGCCTGTCGGCCGCCGACGAATTCGAAAGCCAGCTCCTGGCCGTGGTGCGGCGCGAGTACGCCCATGTCTCGGCCGAGCGGCTGCTTTCCGGGATCGGCCTGCCCGTGCTCCACCGCGCCGTGGCGGCCGTGCTCGGGGCCCCGGCAGACACGCTGGGTGCAGGCGAGATCGTCGAGCGCGGCCTGTCCGGGCTCGATGACGTCTGCAGCCGCAGCCTGGACGCCTTTTGCGCGCTGCTCGGCGGCTTTGCCGGCAACGTGGCGCTGGTGCTGGGCGCGCGCGGCGGCGTGTATATCGGAGGGGGCATCGTGCCCCGGCTGGGCGAGCGCTTCTTCGAGTCCCGCTTTCGCGAACGCTTCGAAGCCAAGGGCCGTTTCCAGCCCTACCTGCGGGCGATCCCCACGGCACTCATCACCGACACCCTGGTGGCGCTTTCGGGCGCCGCGGCGGCGCTGGCGCCACGCAACCGCTGAGCGGGACGCGAGGCCCTGCCTGCGCAGGGCCTGCGCCAGCGAAGGCCCGAGCCCTCCGTGGCGAAGGCTGAGCCGCCCTTGGCGCGGGCAGGCGTTCGGTCAACGGTGGCGCCGGGTGCGCGTTATGCATCCGGCCCCTTCGAGCCGACGCATTCCTTCCACTCCTTGAAAGACCCACCCATGACCAAGCTGCTGAGCTCCCTGATCCTGATCGCCTTCGCCTCGAGTGCCCTGGCCATGACGACGGCCGGCCCGGTGCCGGCGGGTGCGGCGCCGGCCGCCAGCGCGGCGAAGAAGGCCGAAGCCAAGAAGCCCGAGGCCAAGAAGGACGAGACGAAGAAGAGCGACAAGAAGTAAGCCTCGCCATCCGTAGTCAAGAAGGGCGGGCGCCTGCGCTCCCGCCCTTTTTCATGGCCGGGACGCGCTCAGGGCAGCGTGATGACGGGGCTGTCGTCCATCACCTTGACCCCGTCCGCCGGGCCGCCACCGATGGCGAACGGCTGCGGCAGGGGCGCCAGCGGGCGGTAGCCGCCGTCGTAGTCCCAGGTCGTCACGTAGATCTTCACGCCGCTGAGCGAGCCCAGGCCACCGAGCGCAGCCGCCGGCAGCGTGAAGCTCACGGTCCGCGCGGCGCGGTCCACCCGAATGCCGGCCGCCGGCGTGACCGGCTTGCCCTCTTGCGTGGCCGAAGCCCCTTCGGCCGAGAACAGCGCATTCGACCAGCCGTGCGCGCGCAAGCGCAGGTGCCAGCGCATGCCCGCGGGAAGCTGCGCACCCTGCAGTGGCATGACCGTGGCCCCGCCAGGCCGCCCCGGCAGCTCGATGAATACCGTGAAGGCGACATGGTCGAAACCGTGGGCCGGGCTCCAGGTCTGCGTGACCTCGTTCATCGTCAGGTCCAGCCGCAGCGCGCCGCCCGACCCCCAGGCGCGAACCCGGCGCAGGTCCATCTGCCGGTGGGCGCCCCAGCCCGGGTCGGTGGGATAAACGTAGCGGCCCGCCGGCCCGGCGTCGTCGCCGGGCGGGTCGGTCACGTCGGCCAGTTCACGCCAGGCGCGCACGACCTGGAAACTGCGCGCCTCCGAGGTGGCCTGCCCTTCGGCCCAGGCGCTGACGCTGTGCCGCGTATCGGGGTCGGCCATGGCGCCGGTGTCGACCACGGCCTGCCAGCGGCCGTCGGCGTTCGGCACCACCTGCTGCGCCGTGGCCAGGTCGCCATCGACCACCAGCTGCAGCCGCGCCACTCCCTCGGCGCGACCCGACACGCCGAAGTCGCCCTCCAGGCGCGCCGCGGCGGGCAGGTCCAGGGTCAGGCTGGCGGCGGCTGCGGCCGCTGCGGCGGGCAGGTTGCGGCGGCCCGTCGCCCGCCACACCTGCCCGCTGCGCGGCGGCAGGCGCAAGCTCAATCGGCCGGCGCGGCCGGCCACGAGTTCGGCCGGCCGGCCGTCCAGCCCGAACAAGCCTTCGAGCACGGCGCCTTCGGGCAGGCCGGTGGCCAGGTTCGGCAGCAAGGTTTCCGAGTCTGCGGTGTTGAAGACGACGAACGCGGCCTCGCCCTCGTGATCCATGCGCCAGGCCAGCGCCCCGGGCCGCGCTTCGTTGGCCTGGAGCAGCTTGGGCACGCCGCGCGAGAGCACGCGGTGTTCGCGGCGCAGCGCGCTCATCCCGGCGATGGCGCGGTACAGCGGCGCCCCGGTGTCGTAGTGGTCGCGCCCTTGTGAGCCCCAGCCGGCCTTGAACATCGCCGCGCGGGGCTGGGTGAAGCCCTGCTCGGTGCCGTAATAGATGACCGGGATGCCCGGCAGCGTCATCAAGGCCAGCAGCGCCTGGCGCAGGCCGGCCTCGCTGCCACCGGCCAGGAAACGGTCGACATCGTGGTTGTCGACGAAGCTGGGCATGAGGTGCGGCCGCGCGTGCAGGGTCATCGTGGCCTCGATGCGCCGGCCCAGTTCGGCCGGGGGGCGGCCGCGGGCGAAGGCGTCGCCCAGCGCGCCGTAGAGCGGGAAATTGAGCATACCCGGCAGCAGCGGCCGGCCGCCCTGGCCCGTCATGTAGCGCTCGATCTTGCGGCTTTGCGCATCCTCGCCGGGCTTGTCGATGCCAAAGCCTTCGCCGAAGGCGAGGAACTGCTTTCGCCCGGTGCGCCGCGCCACCTCGGCCATGCCGGGCGCTCGCGGGTCCGTCGAGCCCATGAAGTCGGCAAAATATTCGGGCGGCACGTAGAACGCCGTATCGATGCGCAACGCATCGACGCCGACCTCGCGGATCCAGTGGCCGTAGCTGCGGCGCAGCGCCGCGCGCACCACCGGGCTCTCGGTATTCAGGTCGTCCAGCCCGGCCATCTGGAACCCGTGCTCCTGGCTGCGGTCGCCGTAGTCGGTGATGTCGGGCGTCCAGTGGTAGATGCCGGCACGCCGCTGCGCGGGGTCACGCGGGTCGTTGCGGTCGAACGGCGGCTGCGAGGGCCGCGGCACGGGCGGCGAGGTGTCGTGGGCTTCCCAGCCCCGGGCCGGGTCGCCGGCCGCCCAGCGGTCGCGGTAGGTGAAATAGTTGCCCATGTGGTTGACCACGATGTCCTGCACCAGGTACATGCCGGTGGAGTGCAGCGCGTGCGACAGCCGCTGGTAGTCGGCCAGCGTGCCCAGGTGGCGGTCGACCTGCATGAAGTTCTCGGCCCAGTAGCCGTGATAGCCGCTGTAGTTGCCGGCCGGATTCAACCACTGGTTGGCCACCGGCGGGGTGATCCACAAGGCCGTGGCCCCCAGCCCGCGGATGTAGTCCAGGCGCTGCACCAGCCCGGCCAGGTCGCCGCCGTTGTAGCGGCTGGGGTCGCCGGCCTTGAACTCGCCGGCCCCCTGGTCGTTGTTGGCGGCGTCGCCGTCGGCAAAGCGGTCGGTGACCACGAAGTAGATGATCTGGTCGCGCCAGTCGGGCGAGGGCACGTGCAGCCGCAGAGCCGGCCCGGCCGGCTGCGCCAGCGGTGCGCAGGTGAGCAGCAGCGCGAGCAGGGCGCCGCGGAGTGGGTCGGGTGGCATGGCGCCGGCAGTGTAGGCCACCCCTCGAGGCGACCCGCAAACCGCCTTTGTTGTTTTTGCGCTGTAATTTCGCTACAAAACCGGACACCCCAACCCAGACCCGGCCCCGAGCCGGTGCGTGGCCTGTGGTTTACCTGGGAGAAACGCGCTGTGGCGAGCGCCCCTTGCGGCCCCTGGCGAGGCCCGGGCGCGCACCGATCTAGGGTTTCCGAAGGTATCCGTCGAATCTAGTTTTGGTACATATTGCCCTCCGCAATCCAAGTTCCTGTCGCCCGATCGGGGTGGGCCTGCCGCCCGTGCCGACGGAAGTGTGCTGATCCCGTGAGTCTCAGGAGACCCCCCATGAAGACCTTCAACCCCCAGAGCAGCCGCGCGCGCGCCGTGCTGCAAGCCACCCCGGTGGCTGCGGCGGTGGCTGCGCTGCTGTGCAGCACCGGCCTGGCGCAGGCCCAGCAGGCCGCCGCGGCCCCGCAGGTGACCGAGACGGTGGTCGTCACCGGCATCCGCCGCGGCATCGAAAGCGCCATCAGCGTCAAGAAGAACGCCGACTCCATCGTCGAGGCGATCTCGGCCGAAGACCTGGGCAAGCTGCCCGATACCAGCATCGCAGAGTCCATCTCGCGCCTGCCTGGAGTGGCCGCGCAGCGCACCGACGGCCGCGCGCAGCAGATCAGCATCCGCGGCATGGCGCCCGATTTCGGCACCACGCTGCTCAACGGGCGTGAGCAGGCCAGCACCGGCGACAGCCGCAGCGCCGAATTCGACCAGTACCCGTCGGAGCTGATCAACGGCGTGCTGATCTACAAGACGCCCGACGGCGCACTCGTCGGCCAGGGCCTGTCGGGCACGGTGGACATGCAGACCGTGCGGCCGCTGGACCGGCCCGCCCGCGAAGTGGCCCTGGCCTACCGCAAGAGCAAGCTCAACGTGGGCAGCTCGGGCACCGAAGGCGACGGCCACCGCTTCAGCATCTTCTATGTGGACCAGTTCGCCGACCGCACCATCGGCGTGGCGCTGGGCTTCGCCCGCCTGGATGAAACCGGCGGCGTGACCTCGCGCTTCGAGTCCTGGGGCAGCGGCACGGCCAAGCTCAACGGCGCCGGCGTCGACCTGAGCGTGCCGTACAACGGCTTCAACGCCTGGGCCGACCAGGAAACCCGCAAGCGCGACGGCTGGAGCGCCACGCTCCAGTACAAGCCCAGCAAGGATTTCACCAGCACGCTGGACGTCCTGATCTCCAAGTTCGACAAGGTGCAAAGCCGCACCGGCTTCCAGGCCCCGCTGAACGACAGCTGGAACCCCGCGGTGGGCGGCAACTACGACACCGCCGGCGTGCTCACGCAAGCCACGGTGAGCGGCACCAGCGTCACCGCCGGCACCTTCAACAACGTGCGCGGCGTGGTCCGCAACGACAGCGAATCCACCAAGGACAAGATGTCCTCCATCGGCTGGAACAACAAGTTCAAGCTGGGTGACACCTGGACGGTGAACACCGACCTGTCACAGTCCCATGCCGAGCGCACGGGCGGCATCATCGAGACCACGGCGGGCACCGCACAAAGCGCGCTGGGCACGGCGCAACTCGATACGGTGCAGTTCACCAGCGCCGGCAATTTCACGCCGGGCCTGAACTACACCGACCGCAGCATCATCAAGCTGACCGATGTGCAGGGCTGGGGCGGTGGCGTCACGTCGCCGCAGGCCGGCTACTCGAAGCTGCCCTACGTCGACGACAAGCTCACCGGCATTCGCGCCAGCCTGAAGCGCGACCTCGCGCTCGGGCCCATCGTGAATGTCGAGGGCGGCCTGCATTTCTCCGACCGCGAGAAGACCCGCTCCTTCACCGAAGGTCGCCTGGTCATCAAGGGCAGCGACCCGCTGGCCTCGGTGGCCATGCCGGGCACCGGCACCATGGCCGTGTCCACACCCGGCGGCGGCAGCATCCTGGTGCCGACCTTCGATTCCTCGACCTCGGTGGGCACGATCTACGACGTGGTGCGCAAGCTCCACCCGGACATCTACAACAAGGACTGGACCACCAAGGAGAAGGTCACCACGCTGTTCTCCAAGGGCGATATCGACGGCACGGTGGCCGGGCTGGCGCTGCGCGGCAACGTCGGCCTGCAGATCGTGGCCACCGACCAGAGCTCGACGGCCTACAACGTCGACCGCACCACTTGCGCTTCGGACGTCGTCTGCCCGGCCGCCAGCAACACCGCCGGCGCCACCTACACCGACTTCCTGCCCAGCCTGAACCTGGTCAGCGATTTCGGCGCCTCCGGCACGGTGCGTTTCGCGGTGGCTCGCGTGATGGCGCGGCCCAAGGTGGACGACATGCGTGCCAGCAGTTCGTTCAGCTACGACGCCACCAAGGGCTTGCTCACCGGCGGCGGCGGCAACCCCGAACTCAAGCCCTTCCGCGCCAACGCCGTCGACCTGTCCTACGAGAAATATTTCGGCACCAAGGCCTACATCGGCGTGGCCGGCTTCTACAAGCAGCTCAGCTCGTACATCGTGAACCTCACGAATACGAACTACGACTTCAGCCGCTACGTGACGCCCGGCACGGTGATTCCGCCCGGCCTCAACCTGACGGGCGAGTTCACCCAGCCGGTCAACGGCAGCGGCGGCAACATCTCGGGCATCGAACTCTCGGGCTCGCTCCCGCTGAACATGGTGGCCGGCGTGCTGGACGGCTTCGGCATGTTCGCAAGCTTCTCCAACACCACCAGCTCGCTGAACCTGGCCACCACCGGCCTGGCCACCGACGCCGTCGCCACCAGCACGATCCCCTTGCCCGGCCTGTCCAAGCGGGTGACCAACTACGGTGTGTACTTCGAGAAGTGGGGCTTCTCGGCGCGGGTGGCGGCGCGTTCGCGTTCGGACTTCGTGGGCGAAGTGACCGACGGCGTGGGTGACCGCAGGCTCACCTACATCAAGGGCGAAACCATCACCGACGCGCAGATCGGCTACGAGATCCAGAGCGGCGCCCTCAAGGGCCTGGCCTTGCGCATCGAAGTCAGCAACGCGGGCAACACCGACTACGTCCGTTACCGCGACCTGCCGAGCAACGAAGTCGAGCGCAAGAAGGACGGCAAGTTCTATCAGTTCGGCCTCAACTACAAGCTGTAATCCGGCCGCGGCGCGGTGCGCCGTGCCAGCCCCCTCGAAGCCCCTTGCCGGCCCGCCCAGCAAGGGGCTTTTTCTTGGCGACAATCGAAAGCCACCGCCCCCAGGAGGCACCATGCCCGACACGCTGATCCAGGACATCGTCATCGTCGGCGGCGGCACCGCCGGCTGGATGACCGCGGCCGCGCTGGCCAAGGTGCTGAAGTGCGAACCCGGCCCCGACGGGCCGCAGGGGCGCTACCGCATCAAGCTGGTGGAGAGCGACGAGATCGGCACCGTCGGCGTCGGCGAAGCCACGATCCCGATGATCCAGCTCTTCAACAAGGTGCTGGGGCTCGACGAAAACGAGGTCCTGCGCGAAACCCAGGGCACCTTCAAGCTGGGCATCGAATTCGTCGGCTGGGGTCGCCCGGGCGAGACCTATATGCATGGCTTCGGCCGCTTCGGCCAGGACCTGTGGACGGTGGGTTTCGATCAGTACTGGCACAAGCTGCAGCAGGCCGGCCAGGCCGGCGACCTCGAGGCCTACTCCATCAACCGCGCCGCGGCCAAGGCCGGCAAGTTCATGCGCGCCGACGCCTCGCTGGGCAACTCGCCGTTGGCCGAGATCGCGCATGCCTTCCACTTCGACGCGGCGCTGTACGCCCAGTACCTGCGCAAATACGCCCAGGCGCGCGGCGTGCAGCGCGTGGAGGGCCGCATCGTCGACGTGGTGCTCAACGCCGCCAGCGGGCATGTCGACGCCTTGCTGCTGCAGGACGGCCAGCGCATCGCCGGCGACCTGTTCATCGATTGTTCGGGCTTCCCCGGCCTGCTCATCGAGCAGGCGCTGAAGACCGGCTACGAGGACTGGAGCCACTGGCTGCCCTGCGACCGCGCCATCGCCGTGCCTTGCGCCAGCGTGCCGCCCCTCATCCCCTACACCCGCGCCACGGCGCATGGCGCGGGCTGGCAGTGGCGCATCCCGCTGCAGCACCGCACCGGCAACGGGCATGTCTTCTGCAGCCGCTTCATGGGCGAAGACGAAGCCACCGCGATATTGCTGCGCCACCTGGACGGGCCGCCCCTGGCCGCACCGCGCACGCTGCGCTTCACGACCGGCATGCGCAAACTGGGCTGGAACAAGAACGTGGTGGCCGTGGGCCTGGCCAGTGGCTTCATGGAGCCCCTGGAATCCACCAGCATCCACCTCATCCAGAGCACCATCGCGCGGCTCATCACCTTCTTCCCCGACCGCGGCTTCAGCGCCCCCGACATCGACGAATACAACCGCCAGACGCGCTTCGAGTTCGAGAAAATCCGCGACTTCCTGATCCTGCACTACCACCTCACCGAGCGCGACGACACGCCCTTCTGGCGCCACTGCCGCACGATGGAAGTGCCCGAGTCACTGCGCCGCAGGATGGCGCTGTACCGCAGCCACGGGCGCATCGTGCGTGAGGCCGGCGAGTTGTTCGCCGAAGTCGCCTGGCTGCAGGTGCTGCACGGCCAGGGCCTGCAGGCGCAGGGCTACCACCCGCTGGTGGACCTGATCGCCGAGCCCGAGATCGTCGAGTACCTGCAGAGCATCCGCGGCGTGATCGCCCAATGCGTGGAGGTCATGCCCACGCATGCCGAGTACATCGAGCGCCATTGCCGGGCGCCGGTGTTGACGATGAGCTGATTCCCCCCCCCCGCGCGGCAGGTCCCGGGGCCTACTGCACGCGCTTGTACTTGGTGTAGCCGCCGCGGGTCGCCACGTCGGGCCGCAGCACCAGGAAGCCCTGCGGCGCCACCGCCACGTGCAGCAGCGACGACGAGATCTGGATCGGCTCGCCGCCGGGCTTGCCCAGCATGTCGACCATGGGCGTGCCGTCCATGAGTTTCGAATTCGTCAGCAGCACGGTCTCGCTCACGGCGGTGGTGGACGGGTTGACGAGCACGATCACGGTGTCCGCCGCGCGGTCGGTGTAGCGCTCGAAGGCCAGCAGCTTGGTGGCTTCGGCGAGGCGGAAATTGCCCACACGCAGCGCGCGGTGGTGGCGGCGCATCTGGACGAGCTTCTTCGTCCAGGCCTGCGCCGAACCCGGCTCGGGGTCGTCGCGCACCCAGTCCCAGCGCATGGGGGCACGCATCTCGGGGTCGTCGCCGCCGGTCATGTCGAGCTCGCTGCCGTAGTACAGGTTGGGCGCGCCCGGCAGCGTGAACTGCAGCACCTGGGCGAGGTGGCGCTGGCGCTCGTCGGGCAGCGCCGTGGCCAGCCGTTCGGTATCGTGGTTGTCGAGATAGACCCAGCTCTTGAGCATGTTCTCGATGCCGGCGTCTTCGGTCATGCGGTTGATCATGCGGCCGGCGGTGGGCGCGGGTATGCGGCCGGCGGCCGTGCCGAGCAGGATCTGCCGCAGCGTGAAGTGCAGCACCGCGTCCACCGAGGGGTACCACTCGCGCGGGTAGTTGGCGATCTCACCGATGACCAGCGAACCGGGCTTTTCCGCATGCGCGGCGCGGGTCAGTTCGTCGAGAAACCTGAACCCGATATCGAAGGCCACGTCCAGCCGCCAGCCGTCGATGCCGTCGCGCAGCCAGCTGCGCACCACGGAGTCGCGGCCGCCATAGAGGTACTCGCGCACCTGGGCGTTCTCGAGGTTCAGCTCGGGCAGGTTCTGCGCCAGCGCCCAGGTCCGCGCCCCGCCCGCGTATTGCGGGCCGAAGACGAACCAGTCCCGATAGCTGGGGCCCCCGGCCGCTGCGCGTCCGCCCCCCGCGGGGGCCTGTTCGGCCGCGTACTCGGCCTGCGCGGCCTGGAAGATCGGCGCGTTGCGGCCCATGTGGTTGAACACGCCGTCGAGCACCAGCTTCATGCCGCGGCGGTGCAGCTCGGTGGCCAGCTTCCTCACGTCGTCGCGCGTGCCGTATTCGGGCGAGACCTGCTGGTAGTCCAGCGCGTCGTACTTGTGATGGGTGGTGGCCAGGTGGATGGGGTTGAGATACAGCACGTCGGCGCCGAGCTGTTGCACATAGTCCAGCTTGCCTTGCAGGCTGTGCAGGTCCCCGCCCCAGAAGTCGATCTCGTGGCTCCAGACCTGGGCGCCCTCCAGGTAGCGGCCGCGCTGCGGCAGCTCGCTCCATGGGCGCAATACCTTGGGCGCCGGGTACAGCGTGCGCTTGGCCTGGAGGTCGGCCGCCGGTGCGAAGCGGTCCACCAGCACCTGGTAGACGATGGCGCCGTTGCGCCAGTCCTGCTCTCGCGCCTCGAAGGTGCCGGCCAGGGCGAGATCGGTGGCGTTGGCGTGGTTCATGGCGGTCTGTGCGAATGCGGTGATCGAGAACGCCGCCGCAGCGGCCACGACGAACGACTTCATCCCTTGACGCCTCCGGCCGTCAACCCCGAAACGATCCAGCGTTGCGCGAGCAGGAAGACCAGCGTGATGGGCAGGCCGCTCAGCACCGCAGCGGCGGCGAAGTCGCCCCACAGGTACTTCTGCTCGTAGAGGTAGAACTTGCTGCCCACGGCGAGCGTGAGATTGGGTTCCTCGCGCAACAGGATGCTGGCCACCGGGTATTCGATGATGGTGCCGATGAAAGCCAGCACGAACACCACCATCAGGATGGGCACCGCCATCGGCAGCAGCACGAAGCGGAAGGTCTGCCAGTGCGTGGCGCCGTCGACCTTGGCGCTTTCTTCGATCTCCTGGGGAATCGTCTCGAAGTAGCCCTTGATGGTCCAGATGTGCATGGCCACCCCGCCCAGATAGGCCACGATGAGGCCGGCATGGGTCTCGATGCCCAGCCAGGGCAGCCGCGTGCCCAGGCCCTCGAAGATGGCGTAGATGGCGACGAGTGCCACCGCCACGGGAAACATCTGCAGCAGCAGCATGCTGTTGAGGAGGGTCTGCTTGCGCGCGAATTTCAGACGTGCAAAGGCATAGGCCGCGGTGGTGCTGATGGCCACGATGAGTGCGGCCGAAACGGTGGCGATCTTGATGCTGTTCCACAGCCAGAGCAGCACCGGGAACGGCGGCTGCACCACGCTGCCGTCGGGCTGCGTGACCGGGATGCCCAACGCCAGTTGCCAATGCTCGAAACTGAGGGTGCTGGGGATCAGGCTACCGGTGGCGAAGTTGCCCGGCCGCAGGGAAATGCTCACCACCGCCAGCAGCGGGAACAGCGTGAGTGCGAGCAGCACCCACAGCCCGGCATGCGCGGCGAAGACGCGCCAGCGCTGGCTTTTCCCGGTGACGATGGCCATGGCGTGGGTTCTCCTGCCTATCGTTTTGTGTCGGCTTGCCGCGTGACCCTGAGCTGCACCATCGCCATCACCGCCACCATCACGAAGATCAGCGTCGAGATCGCCGCCGCCAGGCCGAAATTCTGCCCACTGTCAGTGAAGGCGATGCGGTAGGTGTAGCTCACCAGGATGTCCGTCGTGCCGGCAGGCAGCTTGGTATTGAGGTAGTCGGGCCGGCCATCCGTCAACAACGAGATCAATACGAAATTGTTGAAGTTGAAGGCGAAGGCGCTGATCAGCAGCGGCGTCAGCGGCCGGGCGATGAGCGGCGCGGTGATCCTGAAGAAGTTGGTCAGCGGCTTGGCGCCGGCGATCGCGCTGGCCTCGTACAGGTCGGCCGGGATCGCCTTGAGGAGCCCGCTGCACAGGATCATGATGTACGGGTAGCCCAGCCAGGTGTTGACGATGAGGATCATCGTCTTGGCCAGCAGCGGATCGGCAAACCAGGCCGGACGGATGCCCAAGAGCGCATCCAGGATGGCGTTGATCTCGCCGAAATTCTGGTTGAACAAGCCCTTGAAGACGAGGATGCTGATGAAGCCCGGTACGGCATAGGGCAGGAAAAGCAGCGTGCGGTACAGCGTGCGGTGCTTGAGCGCGGGCCACTCCAGCAGCACCGCCAGCAGCATGCCCAGGGCGGTGGAAAACAGCACCGTGAGGCCGGCGAAGAGCACCGTCCAGATGAAGATGCTGACGAAGGGGCCGCGGAAGTCGGGGTCCAGCAGCATGCGGCTGTAGTTCGCCAAACCGATGCCGACCTTGAAGCCCGGCTGCATGCGCTCGCCTTGTGCGGTTTCAAAGAAGCCCGTGGCTCGGTTGGGCGCATACACGGCGCCGGACAAGACCTGCGTCAGCGAGCCGTCGGCGTGGGCCCGCCACAGCGGCTCAATGCGGCCGAACTCGCGCAGGCCGGCGTAGCGGATCACGCGGCCGTCGGGCAGGCGCAGTTGCAATGCGGCGAGCGCATCGCGCCGAAGCAGCAGCTCGCGCAGGTTCAGCGGCTGGGCCAGCGCCGTGCGGTCCAGCGGCTGCATGGGCACGGGCGCGGCCGGCGCGCCGCGGTCAAGTGCCAGCGGCGGCGACACCAGCGGCGGGCCGGCGGCACCCTCGGGCGGCTCCAGCTTCAGGCGCAGCGCCGAGCCCTCGGCGTGCAGCGTGTAGGCCAGGACATGGTCTTCGTCGGCCACGGTCTGGTCGAGCAGGTAGGCCCGGGCGCGCTCGAAGTCCAGCAGGTTGCTCGCCGAGTAGTTGGTGAAGCCGATCTGCACCGTGTACAGCAGCGGGAAAGCCACGAACAGCAGCATCCCGGCCACGCCCGGGAAGAGGTACTTCCAGGCCACCAACTGCGCCGTGCCATAGACGTAGAGCGCCGCGCCGCCCAGCGCCAGCGCGCCCACCGCCACCATCGGCTGGCCGGCGGCGAACAGGCTGAATACCAGCCACAGCAAGGCCAGCGCAGCGATGCCGGCGATGGCCCACCGAAGCCAGGGCAGAGCTGCATGGCCCGCATCAAGCGGCAGCCGCGGAACCGGCTTCGCCGGGCCGCTGGGTGCGCCGGCGCCAGGGACGGCGCCAGCGCTCGCCGGCGAGGAACAGTCCGCAGGGACTGTTCCTTGTCCGGCTCGCTCCCCCCCGGGGGGGAGCGCCGAAGGCGCTACGGGGGGGGTCATCTCGTCAGCATGCGTGCGGCCGCGCCATCGAGCGCGTCCTTGGGGGCCTGGCGGCCGTTGGTGATGGCCTCCAGCGCGGCGTCCATGGCCGGGAAGAAGCGGCCCATCTCGGGGATATTGGGGATGGGCTCGCCAGCCTGGGCAATCGCCATCGTGGCCCGGATGTGCGGGTCGCTGCTCAACTCGCGGAAATAGGCCTTGTTGGCGGGCGTGCCCAGCGGCACGTCGGCCGAGACGATCTTCAGGCTCTCGACCTTCAGCAGGTGGTGCTCGAGAAAATAGCGCGCCACGTCCTTGAGCTTGCTGGGCGCGCTGATCATGCAGCCGAGCACGCCGACGAAGCTCTTGCTGGGTTGGCCGTTCACGCTGGGCACGGCGGCCACGCCGAAGTCGATGCCGCTCTTCCTGACGTTGTCCCAGGCCCAGGGGCCGGTGATCATCATCGCCACCTGGCCGCGGTTGAAGTGGCCTTCCATCTCGGCGTAGCGCGCGCCCTTGGGCATGACGCCTTGCTTCACCAGCCGGTCCAGCATCTGCGCGCCGGCCAGCGCGCCGGCGTTGTTCACGCCCACCACGCGGGGGTCGAGTTCGCCGGCGGCGTCGCGGCCGAAGACGAAGCCCCCCGGGCCGGCCAGCAGGGGCCAGCTGAAGAAGGACTTGTTGTAGTCCCACAGGATGGCCTTCTTGCCCTGCGCAGCGAGCTTCCTGTCCAGCGCGATGACTTCCTCGAACGTCGCCGGCGGCGTGGCCACCAGGGCCTTGTTGTAGATCAGCCCGATGGCTTCGATGGCGAGCGGGTAGCCCCAGATCTGGCCCTTGTAGGTGAAGGCCTTCCAGGCCGAGTCTTCGATCTCTTCGCGCACGCGGCGCGGCGGCTTGACCGGCACGATGAGGCCGGACTTGGCCCACTCACCGGCGCGGTCGTGCGGCCAGCAGACGATATCGGGGCCCTTGCCGGCCGCCGCCGCGGCCTGGAACTTGTCGGGCGCGCCTTCGGGGTGCTGCACCACCACCTGCACGCCGCTCACTCGGGTGAAGGCATCCCCCACCTTCTGCAGCCCGTTGTAGCCCTTGTCACCGTTGATCCACACCAGCAGGCGCAGCGGGGCCTGCGCCTGCGCGGTGCTGGCGAAACCAACCAGGATGGCCAGCGCCACCGGTGCCAGCCCTGCACCAAGCGACCGCCGCGGAACCGGCTTCGCCGGGCCGCCAGCGGTGCCCCCCTGGGGGGGAGCGCCGCAGGCGCTCCGGGGGGGAGCGAATTCAAGCCGCATGCCGCTGCCCGGCCGCCACCAGACGCCTGAAGGCCCGGCCCTCGGCGTCGAAGAGATGGGCCTTGCCCTCGGGCACGGACAGCGGCAGCGCTTGCCCGATGGCGATGCGCCGCTCGCCCTCCACGGCGCAGGTGACCACGTCGTCCACGCCGGGGTTGCTGCAATAGGCGTAGGTCATGCTGCCCAGCGATTCGACGAAGGTCACCGTGCATTGCAGCGCGTTGTCGTCCACGCCGGCGTGCAGGTGCTCGGGGCGCACGCCGAGCTTGACCTTGTCACCGGGCCTGGCCGCGGTGGCATCGACGGCGCAGCGGATCGTCTCGCCTCCGCCCAGCCTGACGGTGGCGCCGCGGGCCGAGGCCTCCACCACCGTGGCGGCTATGAAATTCATGCCTGGGCTGCCGATGAAGCCGGCGACAAACAGGTTTTGCGGGTGCTCGTACAGCGCCATGGGCGCACCCACCTGCTCGATGCGCCCGGCGTTGAGCACGACGATGCGGTCGGCCAGCGTCATGGCCTCGACCTGGTCGTGCGTGACGTAGACCATCGTGGTCTTGAACTGCTCGTGCAGCTTGGCGAATTCGTAGCGCATCTTCACGCGCAGCGCGGTATCCAGGTTGGACAGCGGCTCGTCGAAGAGGAAGACCTCGGGCTGGCGCACGATGGCACGGCCGATGGCCACGCGCTGGCGCTGGCCGCCCGACAAATCCTTGGGTTTGCGCTGCAGCAGGTGCTCGATGTGCAGGATCTTGGCCGCGCTGTTGACCGCGGTCTCGATCTCGGCCTGCGGCACCTTGGCCAGCTTCAAGCCGAAGGCCATGTTGTCGTACAGGCTCATGTGCGGATACAGCGCGTAGCTCTGGAAGACCATCGCGATGCCGCGCTCGGCCGGTGGCACCTCGTTGACGATGCGCCCGCCTATGCTCAGCTCGCCTTCGGTGATGTCTTCCAGCCCGGCGATGATGCGCAGCAGCGTGCTCTTGCCGCAGCCGCTGGGGCCCACGAAGACCATGAACTCGCCATCGTGGATTTCGAGGTCGATGCCCTTCAGAATCCGGGCGTCGCCGAAGGCCTTGCCGACCCCGGACAGCTTCACTTCGGCCACGTGTTGTCTCCGTCTTCTTCGCCGGCCCGGCCGGTGTTCCTGTAGTCAATATACAAACCAATCACGGCGAGGACAATCCGCGCAGGCCCTCAGGGAACCGACCTCGACCCTTGCGAATCGGCCCCCGGCGTCGGGCCTGCGGGACCCGGCGATGTAGCATGACTACATCGACCAAAAGGCCTTGCCCGCCGGCCAGACAATGAACCTGCCCGCCCGAAGCTCTGGCGTGCTGCTGCACGTGACCTCGCTGCCGGGCCCGCACGGCAGCGGCGATTTCGGGCCCGAGGCCTATCGTTTTGTCGACTGGCTGGCCGCTGCCGGGCAGACGCTGTGGCAGGTGTTGCCCCTCAACCCCATCGGCCCGGGCGACTCGCCGTACCAAAGCCCGTCGGCCTTCGCCGGCAACCCGTTGATGGTGGCGCTGGAGCCGCTCGTCGCAAGCGGCTGGCTCGCGCCACCGCCCTTGCCCGCGGGCGGCCTGGCCACCCACCGCGTGGATTTCGAGCGCGTCGTGCCCTGGCGCATGGCCCGGCTGCGCGAGGCGGCCGCCGGCTTTTTTGCCCAGGCGGGCGAGGCCGATCACAAGACCTACACCGCCTGGTGCCAGGCGCAGGCGCAGGCCGGGTGGCTGGCCGACTACGCGCTCTTCATGGCGCTGGAGACGGCGCATGCCGGCCAGCCCTGGTGGACCTGGCCGGCGCCGCTGCGCGATCGCCAGAGCGCGGCCTTGCAGGCCGCGCGCCGCGAGCACGCCGGCGAGATCGCCTTCTGGCAATTCGTGCAATGGTGCTTCGACACCCAGCTCGCGGCGCTCAAGGCCCACGCCCACGGGCGTGGCGTGGCGCTGGTGGGCGACCTGCCGATCTTCGTGGCCCACCACAGCGCCGATTGCTGGTCCCGGCCCGACCTCTTCGAGCTCGACGCCGCAGGCCGGCCCACGGTGGTGGCCGGCGTGCCGCCGGACGACTACACGCCCGATGGCCAGCGCTGGGGCAACCCGCTGTACCGCTGGGAGCGCATGGCCGCCGAGGGCTATGCCTGGTGGGCGGCGCGCCTGCGGCGCCTGCTGGCGCAGGCCGACCTCTTTCGCATCGACCACTTCCGCGGTTTCGCCGGCTACTGGGAGATCCCGGCCGGCTGCCCCACCGCGCGCGAAGGCCGCTGGGTGGCCGGCCCCGGCGCCGCGCTGTTCGAGGCCCTCCAGGCCGAGCTCGGCCCGCTGCCCGTGGTCGCCGAAGACCTGGGCCACATCACCCCCGACGTGGTGGCGCTGCGCGAACGCTTCGGCTGGCCCGGCATGCGCATCGTCTACGAGGGCTTCATCTACGGCGCGCAGCACCCCTTCCTGCCGCACCACCATGTGAGCCACTGCCTGGCCTGCACCAGCACCCACGACAGCGACACGGCGTGCGGCTGGTGGGACAGCGCCACGCCCGATCAGCGCGCCTTCGCGGCCACCTACCTGGGCGTGGCGGCAGCGGTCGAAGGCGCCGACTTCGCGCGCGCCGTGGTGCGTGCCACCTTCAACTCGGTGGCGCGGCTGGCCCTGGCGCCCATGCAGGACCTGCTGGGCCTGGGCAGCGCACACCGCATGAACCGGCCCGGCACCTCGGGCGGCGGCAACTGGGGCTGGCGCTTCGCGTGGGGCGATATCGACGCCGGCACGGCCGCCGCGCTGCGCCGGATCACGGCCGCCAGCGGGCGCGGGCCCGCCCCGCTGGCGACCGGTGCGGCGGCCTGAGCCCCGGCCTTGCCGCAGCGCAGCGCGCTGGCCGGATACTCTGCGCATGCCACGCCTGTTCGCCTTCGTCTTCTGCCTGTGCCTGGTCCTGCCCGCGTTCGGGCAGACGCTGCATGTCCTGGCCGCCACCAGCCTGCAAGAAGCCCTGCGCGAGGTGGCGCGGGCCTTCGAGGCCGAGCACGCCGGGGCCTCGGTGCGGCTGACCGTGGCGGCTTCGGGCGCCCTGCTCGAGCAGATCGCGCAAGGCACGCCGGCCGATGTGCTGGCCTGCACCGATGTGCAGACGCTGCAGCACGGCATGGCGCGGCGCTTGCTGGTGGATGCCCTGCCGCGCGAGTTCGCCACCAATGCGTTGGTGCTGGTGGTGCCGGCGGCCACCCACTCACCGGTGCAGCGCCTGGCCGATCTGGCGCGGCCGGAGATTGCCCGCATCGGCATGGCACGCACCGCCAGCTCGCCGGCCGGCCGCTATGCGCGCGAAGCGATCGACGCCGCGCGGCTGTGGCCCGCCGTGCAGCACAAGATCGTGCCCGCCGAAGACGCGCGCCAGGTGCTTGCCGAAGTGGCGCGGGGCGAGGTCCAGGCCGGCTTTGTCTACCAGACCGATGCGGCCACGGCCACCGATCGGGTGCGCGTGGTGCAGACCCTGGTCACGCGCACGCCGGTGCGCCACGCCGCCGCCGTGGTGGCCGGCAGCAAGCACGACGCACTGGCGCGCGCGTTCGTGGCTTACCTGGCCAGCGCCGCGGCGCGCGGCGCATTCGAACGCCTGGGCTTCGGCCCGCCCTGAGCCGGGCGCGAAGGCTGCAACACCCACACCCGCAGCGACTGCGCCGGCACGGCCACCCGGGCCTGGCCGTTGCCTTGGGCGCGCAGCGGGGCGCCCTCGGCCGGGTAGGCCGACCAACCTTGCGCATACGAAGGCAGCGCATCCAGCGTGGCCTCGGCCTCGGTCTCGCCATAGTTGATCACCACCACGGCGGTCTCGTCGCCCCAGCGGCGCTGCCAGCCGGCAACCCGGCCTTGGGCGAAGCTGGCCTCGAAGCTGCCGCGCGCGATCGACGGCAAGGTGTTGCGCAGCCCCAGCATCGCCTTGTAGAAGTTGAAGATCGAATCCGGGTCGGCGCGCTGCACCTGCACGTTGTGCGTGGCCCGGTTCGGCGCCAACGGGCGGAACGGCTTGCCGGTGGTGAAGCCCGCGGTGGCGGGGTCGGTGGTCCAGCTCATCGGGCTGCGGATCGGCAAATCGCCCGCCAGACCGGGCACGCCGGCCTGGCCGATCTCTTCGCCGTAGTAGATGAAGGGCGTGCCGGGCTGCAGCAGGTACGACGCCGCGGCCAGCTTGAGCCGGGCCGCGTGGCCTTCGAGCTGGTCCCAGGGGCGCCGGCCCGCGAAGCTGTCGTGGCTGGACAGGAAAGTGGCCATCGTCGGCGAGGCCCGGCGGTAGAACTCGGCCACCTGGCGCACCGATTCGGCCTTGCCGCGCGCGGCCTCGATGAAGTGGTGCACATAACCGAAGGCGAAAGCGCCGCCGCATACGGCCGGGTCGCCGTAGGCTTGCGGCTCGGCCGTGGCTTCGCACACCACCATGCGGCGCGGGTAGCTCTTGACGAGGTCCTGCAGGCGCTTGGTCAGCGCGCGGCTCTCGGGCTGGTCGTTCCAGTCGCGGGCGTTGTTCTCGATGAGGTGCGGCACGGCATCGAGCCGAAAACCGTCCAGGCCGCGATTCAGCCAGAAGCGCAGGCTCGCCAGGTGGTACTCCAGCACCTCGGGGTTGCGGAAGTCGAAGTCCGGCATGTGCGGCCCGAAGGTGCCGAAATAGAAGCCCCGCGCCTCGGGCGCTGGCCTGGGCAGGTCCTTCAAGTCACCCTTGAAAAGCCAGGGCTTGGAGGCCGTGTGGTACCAGGGGTTCTTGCCCCAGATGTCCCAGCCCTGCGGCGCCGCGTCGGCCCACACGAACCACGAGTGGAAGCGGTCGCCCGGCCCCTGCAGCGCCCGCTGGAACATCGGGTGCTGCGCGCTGGCGTGGTTGATGACGTAATCCATGATCACGCCGATGCCGCGCTGGTGCGCCTGGCGGATCAGCTCGTCGAAATCGGCCAGCGTGCCGTACTCGGGCGCGACGGCGCGGAAGTCGGTCGTGGCGTAGCCATGGTCGCCGTCGGCGTTCTTCGTGATCGGCATCAACCACAGGCCGCGCACCCCCAGCGCCTGCAGGTGGTCCAGGCTTTGCGTCAGGCCGCGCAGGTCGCCGATGCCGTCGCCGTTGCTGTCGCGCCAGGCGCGCACGAAGATCTCCATGAAGGCGCCATGCTCCCAGCCCTCGGCCAGCCGGCTGGCGCGCGGGACCGCCGCCACCGGCCGCGCATCGACGGCCGGCGGGGCTGCGGCAATGCCGAGCGTGGCGCACAAGGCCAGCGCGGCCATCCCGTGGCGAATGAGGGCACCGGCGCTGATGAATCGCATCTTCATGCGCGCGAATGTAGGCCAAGCCCGTGGCGGCCCTTGGATAGCATCGGCCGATCGACCACGCCACGAACGCCGCCCATGCCCTCGCGACTGCTTCCCGTCCTGGCCCTTGTGTTGCTGGCCTGGCACACGACCGCCGCTGCCGCGGCGGCACCGTCGCTGGCTGACTGCGATGCCGGCTTCCAGCAGGTGCTCCAGGCCACCGCGGCCGAACCCGCCGACGCCCGCGCCGTGTGGCTCAGCCGCCGCCTGCTGCGCTGGCCGCAGGCCGATTCGACGGGGCGCTTTCGCCTGTACCACTCGGCCCGCGGGCAGATCGCCGCAGTGGCCGGCGAACGGGTCTCCGGGGCCGACGGCGCCATCGCCCTGGCCGCCTTCGGCGGCCTCTTGCCCGAGCCCGCCGCGCAGCGCTTCAAGTGGGTCGCCGCCGGCGTCACGTTGAGCGTGCCGCCCGGCGCCGCCGCCCGCCTGGGCAGGCTGCTGCGCGGCCAGCTCGTGCTGGTGCAGGAGGACGAACAAGGCCGCGTGCGGCAGGCCACCGCCACGCAAGTGGCCGGGGCGCTGGACGACCTCTACGCCGCCGCCCAGCGCACCACCGACCAAGGCGCCACACCGACGCGCGGGGGCACGGCCTTCAAGCTCTGGTCGCCCACGGCGCAAGGCGTCTGGCTGTGCCTGCACGCCACGGGCCAGTCCCCCGCACGGCAACGGCTGCCGCTGCAGCGCGACGCGGCGACCGGCCACTGGTCGGCCCGGCTACCAGGCGACCTGAGTGGGCAGTACTACACCTACCTCGTCGACGTGTTCGTGCGCGGAACGGGCAGGGTGCGCAACCGCGTCACCGACCCCTATTCGCTGAGCCTGACCACCGACTCGCAGCGCAGCTGGATCGGCCGCCTGGCCGCCCCCGCGCTGCAGCCCGCAGGCTGGGCCGCCACGCCGCGGCCGGACACGGTGAAGGCGGCCACCGATCTCGTGGTCTACGAGCTGCATGTGCGCGACTTCTCGGTGGGAGACACCACGGTCGATCCGGCGCACCGCGGCAAATACCTGGCCTTCACCGAGGCGCAGTCGAACGGCATGAAGCACCTGCGGGCGATGGCCGCGGCCGGGCTCACCGATGTGCACCTGTTGCCGGTTTTCGACCTGGCTTCGGTCCCCGAGCAGGGGTGCACCCGCCCCGACCCCGCCGCGCTGGCCGCCGGCGCACCCGACGGCGACACGCAACAGGCCGCCGTCGCTGCCACCGCCGCGACCGACTGCTTCAACTGGGGCTACGACCCCTGGCACTACACCGCTCCCGAAGGCAGCTACGCCAGCGACGCGTCCGACGGTGCCGTGCGCATCCTGGAGTTCCGCCGCATGGTCCAGGCGCTGCACCGCGCCGGGCTGCGCGTGGGCATGGACGTGGTCTACAACCACACCACCGCATCGGGCCAGAAGGAGCGCTCGGTGCTCGACCGCATCGTGCCGGGCTACTACCAGCGGCTGAACGCGGCCGGCGCGGTGGAGACTTCCACCTGCTGCGACAACACCGCCACCGAGAACCGCATGATGGCCAAGCTGATGATCGACTCGGCCGTGGTCTGGGCGCGCGACTACCGGATCGACAGCTTGCGCTTCGACCTCATGGGCCACCAGCCCCGCGCGGCGATGCGGCTGCTGCAACGCGCCGTGGACCAGGCCGCGGGCCGCCGCATCCACCTCATCGGCGAAGGCTGGAATTTCGGCGAGGTCAAGGACGGCGCGCGCTTCGTGCAGGCCGCGCAGGGCCGCCTGGCGGGCAGCGGCATCGCGTCCTTCAGCGACCGCGGCCGCGACGCCGTGCGCGGCGGCGGTTGTTGCGGCGACGCCGCCACCACGGTGCAGCGCCAGGGCTGGATCAACGGCCTGCACTACGACGCCAACCCGCATGCGCGCCAGGCCGGCGTGGGCACGCGGGAGGAACTGCTGCGCGCCGCCGACCTGGTGCGCGTGGGCCTGGCGGGCACGCTGCGCGACTACCGCCTGCTCACCCACGACGGCAGCGTCAAGCCGCTCTCGGCGATCGATTACGCCGGCCAGGGCGCGGGCTTCGCCAGCCAGCCCGACGAGGTGGTGAACTACGTCGAGAACCACGACAACCCCACGCTGTTCGACATCAACGTGCTCAAGCTGCCGCCCGTCACGAGCCGCGAAGACCGTGCCCGCGTGCAGGTGCTGGGCCTGGCCACCACGGCCTTCAGCCAGGGCATCGCCTATTTCCACGCCGGCGTCGAAGCACTGCGCAGCAAGAGCGGCGACCGCAACAGCTTCGACAGCGGCGACTGGTTCAACCGCCTGGACTGGACCTTCAGCGACAACCACTTCGGCACCGGCCTGCCGCCGCGGGGTGACAACGGCACGCTGTGGCCCGCGATGAAGCCGCTGCTGGCCGACCCGGCGATCAAACCCACGCCGGCCGAGATCCGCTTCACGCGTGACGCTTTCCTGGACCTGCTGAAGATCCGCACCAGCACCACGCTGCTGCGCTTGCGCAGCGCCGCAGACGTCTCGGCACGATTGAGGTTCCTCAATACCGGGCCGGCGCAGGTGCCCACCGCGATCGTCGGGCATCTCGACGGCCGCGGCCTGCCAGGCGCGCGCTTTGCCGAATTGCTCTACACCATCAATGTCGACAAGACCGAGGTGAAGTTGGCGCTGCCCGAACTGAAAGGCCGGGCCTTCAGCTTGCATCCGGTGCACCTGGCCCGTGACGCGGCGGACGCGCGTCCGGCCGCGCTCGCGCGTTGGGATGCCGCCAGCGGCACGCTCCACGTGCCGGCACGCACGGCCCTGGTCTACGTGCTCGATTGAAACAGGGGCGCCCGACACGCAAGCGCTGGCGCTTGTGGGCTATGCGCAGCTCTTGCGCTGAACCCTTGGCGGGCGACTGGCTTCGGGCCGAAAGGGAATAAAGCACGGTGCTGCCATGTATACGGGGGATGGGTCGAACGCAAGGTGCCAGGCCCATCCGCCCCCGCGGCGGGCCATGCCGTGGGGAAACATCCATTCCCACCCGAGGACTCCGCTCATGCGCTCGATCAATCTGCGTTTCCTGGTTCCCTTCGCCCTCGCACTGGCGGCTGCGGCTGCGGCCGCGGCCCCGAACCCCGCCGCGGTGCTGAAGTTCGACGGCGGCATCGGCGTCGACCCCCTCACCGCAGCCGGCGGGGTGGACGTGTCCAACGTCGTGCGCGGCATCGGTCCGGGCGGCCGCGCCTGGGTGATCCGCAAGCTCGACGCCACCGTGTACTCCGACGCCAGCGTCGTGATCCGCGGCAAGGGTCTTCTGTTCTCCAGCGGCGAGGCCATCGCGACGCGCGGCCCGGTCACCCATGTGGCGGCCACGCTCGCCTGCGGGGCCGCCGACGCGACGGCGACCAAGTTCACCACCGGTCCTGTCGAGCTCGGCGCGGCGGGCCACTTCACGATCCGCGGGCCATTGCTGGACGGCGTCAACACCGCGGTGCTGCCGGCGACTTGCGAGAACCCGCAGCTGCTGATCCGCGGGTTCAGTCCGGCCACCGGGCTGCCCGGCGGCTGGTTCGCGGCGGGGATCCGCGACCTCGACGACTGATTCCCGCGCGCGGGGAGGCACCGGGCAGGCTGCCCTCGTCGTGGCCTGCCACCGCGACCACGCGCGCCGACGATCGCTTCGCCCTTCTTGGCCCCACGCGAGTGCGTCACCTGCACGGTCGCTGTCGACGAGTCCAAAAGTGGCGCGAAGCTGCGTACGGCACCGTACGGACGGGGCCCCCTCGTCAGGGCATCCTGAAGAAATGACGAAGCCGCACCACACTCCTTCCCTGGTCTGCCCGCAATGCCAGGTCGTCGTGGTGCGCGTGCGTCGGTGTTTCGCCGACCGCCTGATCGGCCTCTTCGTTCCGATGCGGCGTTACCGCTGCGCTTCCCTGGTGTGTGGATGGGAAGGCCTGCTCCGCCGCCCTCGGCCCGGCCCGGCCGATCGTGCGCTGGTGATGGGCTATTTTCCCCGCCAAGTGCTCGACCACCCCTCGCGTGATGCCTACACGGCCCGAGCACCAGGCCAGCCGGCCTCACGTTGAGGGTGCCACAGGGGCGGGCCAACCGACCTTTTTCGGCGTAGACCTGCCGGTCGGCCGCAGGCCGGTTTGACGCAGCACCGCGTGCGACAGGCGTGCCGCGGGGTGCGCCCGCAGGGCCACAAGGGGTCGATGCGGCGCTGCGGCCACGCCGACGAAACTCACCGCTTCATCGACAGCCACTTGCCGACGGTCTCGAACAGCGCCTTCGGATGGAACGGCTTGGCGAGGAAATCGTCCATGCCCGCGGCAAGGCAGCGCGCCTTGTCCTCGGCGAAGGCATTGGCCGTCAGGGCGACGATCGGCGTCCTGGCGCACGCGGGCAACAACCGGATCCTGCGCGTGGCTTCCAGTCCGTCCACCCTTGGCATCTGGACGTCCATCAGGATCAGGTCGTAGGCATGCATCGCGGCGAGGCCCACCGCTTCGTTCCCGTCCTCGGCGACATCCACATGCGGGATCACGGCCCGCAGTATTTCGAGCGTGATCTGGCGGTTCATCGGTTCGTCGTCGACGAGAAGAATGTGCGCACCCGCGTGTTCGTGCACCAGCCTTGATTCGGAAGAGTCGACCGTCATGAGATGGCCCGCGGGCAGCTTCTCGGCCTTGCGCAGGCGCGCCGTGAACCAGAACGTGCTGCCGACACCGGGCGTGCTGACCACGCCGACGTCGCCGCCCATCAGCCGCGCGAGCTGGCGCACGACGGCCAGGCCCAGCCCGGTGCCGCCGTATTTTCGGGTGGTCGAGTTGTCCGCCTGCTCGAACGCCGTGAAGAGCCTGGGCAGGACTTCGGGGGCGATGCCCACGCCGGTGTCCTGCACTTCGAAGCGCACGAGCACGTGGGTGGCGGTCTCCTCCTCGCAGGTCGCACGCAGGATGACGCTTCCGGCGTCGGTGAACTTGATGGCATTGCTGGCGTAGTTGAGCAGCGCCTGCTGCAGGCGTGCGGCATCGCCCAACAGTGCGCATCGGACGGGCTGCACCTGCACCAACAGCGACAGGTGCTTGGCGGTGGCCTGCTCGAAGAGCATCGACGCGACATTGGCGACGACCCTGCCGACGCCGACATCGGTCTCTTCCAGCGCCAGCTTGCCGGCGTCGATCTTGGACAGATCAAGGATCGCATTGATGAGTTCCAGCAGGTGCTGGCTGCCGGACTCCAGCATGGTCAACCAGGTGGCCTGTTGCGGCGTGACGGTGGAGCGCCCGATCAGGTAGGCCATGCCCGTGATGGCGGCCAATGGCGTGCGGATCTCGTGCGACATGTTCGCCAGGAAGGAGCTCTTGGCGACGTTGGCGGCCTCGGCCGCCTTCGTGGCGGCAGCCAACTCCTGCGTGCGCACGGCAACCAATTCCTCGAGTCGATGACGGTACCGATCCAGTTCCTCGGCATCGCGCTTGCGCTCGGTGATGTTGCGCACGTTGCACTGGATGACGCGGACGCCTTCGACGTCGTATGTGTTGCTGACGAATTCGACGCTGACGAGCGCGCCGGACTGCGTCTTCAGTGGCAGATCGTCATAGCGGACGTAGCCATTGGTCTGCAGCTGTTCGAACATGTCCGCGCTCTTTTCGACATCTGCGAAAGCGCCGACTTCCCACAGTTTCTTGCCCAGCATTTGCGCATGGGTGTAGCCCAGGAGTCTGAGCAGGTACGGGTTCGCGTCCTCGATCTGCGCCGTTTCGACGTTGATGAGAAGGATCCCGTCCTGCGCTGCTTCGAAGAGACGCCGGTAACGGCTTTCGGATGCCCGCAGGGCGGCGTCGGTGGCACGCATGGATAGATCGCTGTCGGGCGGTGCGGCGCGAGGCAGAGAGTTCGGCATGGGTTCAGCTCGTGAGGGACATCAGGCCAGCGACGGGGCGCTCAGTTGCCCGCGATCCACGCCCGCGCCCAGCAGCGCCGTGAGCACGGCGTCCGCCCGGCGGCCGGACAAGGCCAGGTTCATGTCATCGCTGCCGGTGCTGTCGGTATAACCCTCGATCAAGGCCTTGCGCTGCGGGTGGCTTCGTCGGCTTCGCGCGTGCGCGCAGCCAGTCGCAACTTGTCGCGCTCGGCAGCGGCCTCGGCTACGGCAGCCTCGGCGTCCTTGCGGCCGGCGGCCTCACGTGCCAGTGCCACGCGTTGCCGGGCCAGGTAGGCCAACTGGTTGACCTGGGCGGTGTCGTCGCGCCGTGCGAAGGCGGCATCGGCGAGGGCCAGTGCATCGCCAGCCTGCTTCAGCTCGGCCGGGGCCAGCACGTGCATCTGTGGATTCTCCTGGGCGCCTCGGTAGTCGCTGCGCGCCTGGTCGAGCATCACGTTGTTGGCGGACATCGAACTGCAGGCGGCGAGTGCCGTGGCTGCGAGCAAGGTCAGGGCGTAAAGACGGACGGGTTTCATGGGAGCTTCCTGTTCGGATTGGACGTCTAGAGGGTTGTTTCAACGGGGTCGGTCAACGGGTCTTGCGGGCCATTTCCTCGCGCAGGGCGCTGGCGGCCTCCTGCAAGGCGTCAGCCGACTTGCGAGCCTTGGCCGACTCGGCCTTGGCCTCGGCCAGTTGGGCATCGACCTGCGCTTGCTGCGCCAGTGCGAGGGCGGTGTCGTGGGTATTGGCGGCGAGGGCCGCGTTGGCGCGGGCCATCTTTTCGCGCGCCATCGCCGTTTCCACTGGCGCGAACTCGGCGCTGCCTGCGGCCACGGCGTGGGCCA
Source organism: Rubrivivax sp. (assembly GCA_030681795.1). Taxonomy (GTDB): domain Bacteria; phylum Pseudomonadota; class Gammaproteobacteria; order Burkholderiales; family Burkholderiaceae_C; genus Rubrivivax. Next base: position 87,581 of record JAUXRG010000031.1, on the reverse strand, counting down.
GCGCAGCGTTGGAGACGGCCATCTGCGCAGTGGGGGGCGGCGTGGTGGCGCAGGCCGCCAGTGCCAGGGCGGCGCCGCAAAGTGCCGTGCCCAGCGCGAGATGTCGCAGGGTGCGGTGTGGCGTGGGCTTGCGGGTGTGATTCATCGTGTGTCCATTCATGAAGGCCAGAGCGCGTTCGGTGTGCGTGTGATCACGGCATAGCCCACGAGCCCTACGCCAGCAGGGTGGCCTGCGGGTCCGGCAGGGTCGGTGCGCCGCCGTACACATGCGTCGAAAGGGGTGCCCGCCTACAACGGCATGCGTCGCCGGCCTACCGGCAAGGGCCGGCGCGGTGCCCCGGGGCCGGTCACTCGTGGCGCAGCGCCTCGATGGGGTCCATCTGCGCCGCGCGCCGCGCCGGGAAGTACCCGAAGACCACGCCGATCGCCGCCGAGAAGAGCAGGGACAGCAGGTTGATCGCAGGGTCGAACACATAGGGCACCGCCATGACGATGGACCCGGCGTACGACGCCCCGGTGGCGATGGCGATGCCGATCACCCCACCCAGCGCCGAGAGCACCACCGCCTCGATGAGGAACTGCAGCAGCACTTCGCCTTCCAGCGCCCCCACGGCCAGGCGCAGGCCGATCTCGCGCGTGCGCTCGGTGACGCTGACGAGCATGATGTTCATGATGCCGATGCCGCCCACCAGCAGGCTCACCGCGGCCACCGCGCCGAGCAGCGTGGTGAGCACGCCCATGGTGCTCGAAAGGGTCTCGGCGAGTTGCTGCGTGTCGAAGATGTTGAAGTTGTCGTCGTCGCCTTCGGCCAGCTTGCGCCGCTCGCGCAGCAGCTGGCGCAGGCTGGCCTTGAGCCGCGTGCTGTCGCTGCCTTCGTCCATCGACACCGACAGCGTGTTGATCTTGGTGCTGCCGGTGACGCGGCGCTGCAGCGTGTGCAGCGGCACGACCACCGCGTCGTCCTGGTCGCCCATGCCGCCCTGGCCCTTGGCGGCCAGGATGCCGATCACGTCGCACGAGAACTTGCGGATGCGCAATGGCTCGCCCAGTCCCTTGCTGCCCGGCTGGCCGCCGACGGGGCCGCCGAAGATCTCGCGCCGCACCGTCTCGCCGATGATGCACACGGCTGCGCCGGCGCCCTGTTCCTCGGCGGTGAAGAGGCGACCGCCGGCGAGCTTCCAGTTGCCGGTCTCGAACCACGCGTTGGTGCTGCCGGTGACGCTGGTGGCCCAGTTGCGCCCGTTGCCGACCACGGTGACGCTGGCGCGGCTGAGCGGCGCCACGGCGGCCACGCCACCGATCTCGGCGGCGATGGCCTCGGCATCGGCTTCGGTGAACTGCGGCACACCGCCGCCTCCGCCACCGGGCGTGCGCTGGCCCGGACCGACCATCAGCAGGTTGGTGCCCAGGCTGGAGATCTGCGTGCGGATGGCCTCGGTGGCGCCGTTGCCCAGGGTCACCATGGTGATCACCGCACTGACGCCGATGACGATGCCCAGGATGGTGAGGAACGAGCGCAGCACATTGCGTTGCACCGAACGCAGCGCCAGCATGAACACGCTGTAGAGCATTACGGACTCACGGCCGCGGCAGCGGCTTCGGCGGGCACGGGCGGGGCCGTCGTCGTCGGGTTCGGGTTGGCCACGTCGCTGGCGATGCCCCCGTCGACGAACTGCACCCTGCGGTGCGCGTAGGCCGCCATGTCCTGCTCGTGCGTGACCATGAGCACGGTGATGCCGTGGTCGCGGTTCAGCGCCAGGAGCAGGCCCATGATCTCGTGGCTGCGCTGGGTGTGGTTGTTGCCCGTTGGCTCTTCGGCGAGCACCACGGCGGGCTCGGAGCCGATGGCCCGCGCGATGGCCACGCGCTGCTGCTGCCCGCCCGAGAGTTCGCCCGGCGTGTGGTGTTCCCAGCCGCCCAGCCCCACCGACTGCAGCGCCTTGGCGGCCGCCGCTCGGCGCACGGCGGCGCTGTCGCCGCGGTACAGCAGCGGCAGGTCCACGTTTTCCTGCGCCGAGGTGCGCGCCAGCAGGTTGAAGCCCTGGAAGACGAAGCCCAGGTAGCGCCGGCGCAGCCGCGCGCGCTGGTCGCGGCTGAGCGCCTCGACGCGGTGGCCCATGAACAGGTACTGCCCTGCCGTGGGCGTGTCCAGGCAGCCCAGGATGTTCATGGCCGTGCTCTTGCCCGAGCCGCTGGGGCCCATGATGGCGACGAACTCGCCGGCCCGGATGTCCAGATCGATGCCCTTGAGGGCCATCAACTCGGCCGCGCCACTGCCGTAGCGCTTGGTCACGCCGCGCAGCTGGATCAGCAGCTCATTCACTTTGCAGCAGCCGACTTCTGGTCGGTGATCACCCGCATGCCGGCCTTCAAGTCGCCGCTGGTGATCTCGGTCATGTGGCCGTCGCTGATGCCCGGCGTCACGGCGATCGCCACGGCGGCACCGTCACGCAACACCCACACCTGCCGCGCCGCGGCCGTGTTGGCGCCGGCCGCGGCAGGCCTGCGCGTGGTGCTGCGTGGTATGCGCGGCATCAGGCTCGAGGTGATGTTTTTCGTGGCCGCCGGCCCGGCGCCGGCGGCGCTGGGCGTGTAGCGCAGCGCGGCATTCGGCACCAGCAGCACGTCCTTGCTTTGCGTGGCCGTGATGGTGGCGGTGGCCGTCATGCCCGGGCGCAGGTTGAGTTCGGTGTTGTCCACGTCCAGGTAGGTGAGGTAAGTGACGACGTTGTCGGTGATGGTGGAGCCGAAGCCCACGCGCGTCACGAGGGCCGGGAAAGGGCGGTTCGGATAGGCGCTGACGGTGAAGCTGGCGTCTTGGCCGACCTTCACCGAGCTCACGTCGGCCTCGTCGACATAGACCCACAGTCGCAGCTTGGCCAGGTCTTCGGCCAGGGTGAAGAGCGTCACCGCCTGCAACGATGCGGCCACGGCATTGCCCGGGTCGACGCTGCGCGTGAGCACGATGCCGTCGGCCGGGGCGACGATGGAGGCCTTGGACAGGTTGATCTGGTCGGTCGACAGCGCCGCCTGCGCGTCCTTCACGCCGGCCAGCGCACTGGCGTGGTCAGCCACGGCGCGGGCCAGGGTGGCGCGGCCTCCGTCGAGTTCGGCCCTGGAGGGCACCTGGCCGCCCGAGAGTCGCGCCACTTCTTCCAGCCGCGCCAGCGTGGCCCGCGCTTCCTGCACCGTGGCCGCGGCCTGCGCGAGGCGGCCCTGCGCCGATGCCACCGCGGCCTGCGAGCGCAGGATCTGGTCGCCCAGCTTGGCGGTGTCGAGCACCACCATCACCTGGCCCTTCTTCACGCGGTCGTTGACGTCAACGTTGACCTTCAGCACCGTGCCCGAGAGCTCGCTGCCGATGCTGATGCTGCGCGTCGGCTGCAGCGTGCCGTTGGCCGTGACCTTGAGCGTAAGGTCGCCGCGCGTCACCGGCTGCGTGGTGTAGCTCGGGGCGGCGTTGGCGGCGCGGCTGGATTGCCACCACCAGAAACCGCCGCCGGCGGCAAGGACCAGGGCCACGCCAGCCCATAGGGCAGGGCGGCGATACCAGGCGTGGGCCGAAGGTTCGGCCAGCAGCGTGCGCAGGTCGGTAGGCTTGGCGGCAGCCGTGGGTACGGCCGTAGGGCTGTCTGTGGGCTCGGTCATCAGGGCGCGGGTCTGGTTTCGGTGGATGGGGTCGGCGTGACGTCTTCGTCGGGCCGTCGGTCGCCGCTGTCCTCGTCTGGGCGCCAGCCGCCACCCAGGGCCTTGAACAGGCGTACATGGTCGGCGCTGACATCGGCGCCGGCGCTGGCCAGGCTGTCCTGCGCGCCGAGCTGGCTGCGCTGCGTCTCGAGCACGGTCTGGAAATCGATCAGCCCACTGCTGAAGCGCTGGCGCGCCAGCGTGGCGGACTGGGTCGCGGCCTGGGCCGCCTGTTGCAGACGGGCTTCGCGTTCGAGGTCGCCGCGCAGGGCGACGAGGGCGTCTTCCACGTGCTGCAGGGCCGTGAGCACGGTACCGCGGTAGGAGGCGCGGGCCTGGTCCAGCGCCGCCTGCTGCGCACTGACCTGGGCGCGCGCAGCACCGCCGTCAAACAGTGGCAGGCTCACGCTGCCCAGCAGCGAAGTGACGACGGCCGCGCTGTGGCCCAAAGCGCCGAGCGTGAGCGCGTTCAGGCCGAGCGAGCCGCCGAGCCTGAAGCTGGGATAGCGCGCCGCGTCGGCCTGTGCGACCCGGCCCTGCGCGGCCAGCACCTGCTGTTCGGCGGCGCGCACGTCGGGCCGTTGGCGCAGGGTCTCGGCCGGGATGGCCAGCGCCAGGGTGCCCGCCGCCTGCGGCACGGCGCGGGGTGCGGCCACCAGCGCCGCCAAGGCCGCGGGCGGCCGGCCCGTGAGCACGGCGAGTGCGTGGGCGGCTTGTTCGATGCTCGTCTGCAACCCCGGTATCTGCGCACGCACCTGCGCCGCCGCGGCACGCGCCTGCTCGGCTTCCAACGCACTGAGCAAGCCGGCCTGCACCCGCCATTCGGTGAGTTGCAGCGTCTGCAGCTGGCTGGCGAGGTTGTCGCTGGCGATCGCCAGCCGTGCCTGCGCAGCGCGCAGCGCGATGTAGTTCAAGGCCACCTCGGCGGCGATGGACACCTGCACATCGCCCAGGCTGGCCGCGCTGGCGCGCGCCGCGGCCTGGCTGGTGGCCAGCGCGCTGCGGTTGGCGCCGAAGACGTCCAGTTCCCAGCTTGCATCGAGCCCGAGCTGAAAACTGTTGCCCGTGCTGTCGCCGCCGCGCGTGCCGTGCTGGGCCGATGCCGAACTGCCCAGCGTGGGCCGCAGACCCGCGCTGGCCACGTCGCGCAGCGCGCGCGCCTGGCGCAGCCCCGCCTGCGCGGCGAGCACGCCGGTGTTGGCCTGCATCGCGTCGGCCACGAGTTGCGCCAGCGTGGGGTCGCCGAAGCGCTGCCACCAGTCCGCCAGCGACATGGCCCGGGGGGCCGCAGCCGCTGCCGACCAGGTGGCCGGCACGTCGGCCTCGCCGGGCACCGTGCCGCCAGGCTGCAGCGCGGCGCAGCCACTCAGCAGCCACAGGGCCACAGCGCCGAAGCCCACCCTGCGCGCTGCGTCCAGCCCGTCGAGAGGATGGTGGCGAGGCATGGCTTTCAGTTTGCGCTGCAAGCTGCGAGGTGTCGGTGCACTGTCCCACAGATTGCATCCTTCGAGCCGGCCGTGCTGCAGCACGGCATCACGAGGATCAGGATCCCGGCGACAAGCGATATCAACGGTGCCAAGCCCAGGAGCAGATTCACGGGAACTCCTCGATGATGAGTTGGGTGGTTGAAGTGCTCAGCCACACCGGCGTCATCCTTCGACCGCCGCTCAGCCACTGAGTGGTGGCCAAGGGCTCCCTCAGAACCGCATCTTCAGGCTGCCGCCGAATGCCCAGACGCGGTGGCGTTCACTGGCCGCGTCAGCGCGCGTCCAGAAGTGACCGCCCACGATCTCGCAGAGCAACCAATTCCTGTAGATCGGCTGCTCCCATTTGGCCACCAGGCCACGGTCGGACAGGCCTACGCCAGTGCCCTGCGTACCGGTGCCGTTGAAGAGCATTTCTAACGACAGCAGGCGCTGCCGGCCCAGCGAGTGGTAGGCGCCCAGGCTGCTGGACCATTCGAAATTCCTCGACACCTGCGTGATCGTCGCCGCATTGAGCCAGCGCGCAACGAGTGTCGGCGAGAAGACATGCTCGTACGACAGGGCCGTGGTCGAGCCGAAGCGGTCGTCCTTCGTCAGGAACAAGGTCTCGCGGAAGTCGATCAGGTGGCCCAGGCCGGCCTCCCAACTGTGGTCGTATCGCACCTGTGCGAACGGCTTGAACCCTGGGCCCAGGCCCAGCCGGAAGTCGAGCGAATCGCGCAGCGACAGCCCCAGTCCGGCCAGGAAGCTGCGGTCCGAGAGTCGGTTCGCCCGCAGCACCTGCACCCGGGAAAGGGCGTCCGGCTTGTCCCTGACCACTTCGCGCGGATCATCGCGCCCGACGAACAGATAGGCGTTTTTCTCGATGTTCGGCAATCGGAAATGGGCGTTGAAGCGCACGTCGAAGTCTGCGCTCTGATCCTGGCGCTTGAACCAGCCGATGCTGACGCGGCCGTCGGTCACCTTGCCGCCTTCGCGGAACGGCTTGTCGCCGAACCAGCCATCGACACCTCGCGCCAGCCACTCGACGCCCGAGCGTACCGACCGTCGCGTGGCTTCCAGCACCTCTTGCTGGGGAGCGTCGGGCGTCGGCACAGGCACCACCTCGGTGGCAGCCACCGTGGCCGGGGGAGCGCGGCTCACGGCAGGCGCTTCGGCGCGGCCGGTCTCGGGCAAGGGCGGTTGCACAGAAGCGCATGCGCCCAGCCCGACCGCAAGGTGGGCGAGCAGCAGAGTCGACAGGCGCACAGGCATGTGGGACTTCTTTGATGGCACGTGCAGGGGCACAAGACACGCTATGCGACGAACGTCTTGTCGGTCTGTGCGCTGGTGCACACACGGCGCCGGCGTGAACGCGGCAATTGCCCGGCCTGGCCGTGGCCGGTGGGAAGGCCTGACCCCACGACACCGCCGCGCATCGAACTCAGTGCCCGGCGCCCACCTTCTCGCCGGCCTTCAGCCGGTAGACCGTGCCGCAATAGGGGCAGCGGCCTTCACCCGTGGTGGCCACGTCGATGTAGATCTTGGGGTGGCCGCTCCATAGCGGCATGCGCGGGTTCGGGCAGCACACGACACCGGGGCCCCGCAGGTCGGCGGCGGCCAGCTCGACCAGGGCCTTGGGCTGCGCACTCATGACGCGTTCAGACCAGGGTCAGCCAGTCGGCGTACTTGGGGTTGCGGCCGTTCACGATATCGAAGAAGGCCGATTGGATTTTCTCGGTGATGGGGCCGCGCACCCCCGCAAATTCGCCACTGCCGAGCTCGATGCGGTCGAGCTCGCGAATCGGCGTGACCTCGGCCGCCGTGCCGGTGAAGAAGGCCTCGTCGCAGATATAGACCTCGTCGCGCGTGATGCGCTTTTCGACGAGTTTCAGGCCCAGGTCCTGGCAGATGTGGAAGACGGTATTGCGCGTGATGCCGTTGAGCGCGCCGGCCGAGAGATCCGGGGTGTAGACCACGCCGCCCTTGATGACGAAGAGGTTCTCGCCCGCGCCCTCGCTGACGAAGCCCGAGGCGTCGAGCAGCATGGCCTCGTCGTAGCCGTCTTCGGTGGCCTCGAGGTTGGCCAGGATCGAGTTGGTGTAGTTGCTCACCGCCTTGGCCTGCGTCATGGTGATGTTGACGTGGTGGCGCGTATAGCTGCTGATCTTCACGCGGATGCCGCGCTTCATGCCCTCTTCGCCCAGGTACGCGCCCCAGGGCCAGGCGGCCACCATCAGGTGCACGGTGTTGCCCTTGGGGCTGACGCCGAGTTTCTGGTCGCCGATCCAGGTCAGCGGGCGCAGGTAGCCGCTCTCGAGCTTGTTCGCACGCATCACCTCGCACTGCGCGTCGTTGACCTGCTGCGGCGTGAAGGGGATCTTCATGCGCAGGATCTTGGCGCTGTTGAACAGGCGCTCGGTGTGCTCGCGCAGGCGGAAGATCGCCGTGCCCTGGCTGGTCTTGTAGGCCCGCACACCCTCGAAGGCGCCACAGCCGTAGTGCAGCGTGTGGCTCAGCACGTGGATCTTGGCGTCGCGCCACTCGACCAGTTGGCCGTCCATCCAGATCTTGCCGTCGCGGTCGGACATCGACATGGGGTGCTCCTTGGGGCGCTCGAGTTCGGGGGTATTGATTCTAGGAGCCGTCGCCGCCGGCCCGGCGCAGCCGCCAAGCCGTGACGCGGCCGTCACGGAGTTCGATTTCAACCTCGTCGCCCGCGTCGTCGATCCAGCCGAAGGTCTCGGGTTGATCGGCCCGCTGGCGGCCCAGGCTGCGCGTGATTTTCAGGATGGCCGGCAAGCGCATCCCGGCGTGCAGCCTGGCGTGCAGCATCACGGCACTGGGCACGCGGCCCACTGGCCGAGCCGAGGCCTGGCGCATCACGCGCAGCGCGCGGCTGAACTCCAGCAGCAGCCAGAAGACGATCACGCTGGCGGCGAGCACCACGCCGCGCCAGCCGTAGCCCATCCAGCCGGCCACCACCGCGGCCGCGGCCAGCCCCCAGCCGAGTGCCGCGTTCAAGACGGCGCCCCCCCGCAGGGCATGCCGCAGAATCGCATCGATGAATGGCTTGCAGACATGGGTGATCAACCTCGACAGGGCGCCCGAGCGGCTGGCTCGCATCAGCGCGCAGTTGCAGCGCCTGCAGCTGCCCTTCACCAGGCTGAGTGCCATCGATGCGCGAGCGCTCACGCCCGAACAGCGCGCCGCACTCGACGAGCCGGCCTACCGCCGCAAGCACGGCATGACGCCGGTGGCGGGCGAGCTGGGATGTTACCTGTCGCATGTGCAGGTGATGCGCGAGTTCCTCGCCAGCGACGCCGCTTTCGCGCTGGTGCTGGAAGACGATGTGCTGCTGCACGACACCCTGCCCGCCGTGCTGCAAGGGCTGATGCGCCACGCGGCCCGCTGGGACGTGGCCAAACTCTCGGCGGTGCATTCGGGCACGCCGGTGCGCGTGCTGGCGCTCGCGCGGGGCCACTTTCTCGCGGTGATGCTCAGCCGCTGCACGGGCGCCAGCGCCTACTTGCTGAACCGCCACGCGGCGCAGGCCTACCTGCGCGGCGAAGGCGGCCTGCTGCCGATGAGCCTGCCCTACGACCATGTCTTCGATCAGGGCTGGCGCTTCGGGCTGAAGTTCCGCCTCGTCACGCCCACGCCTTGCACGCATGACGAACAGATCCCCACGACCATAGGCGCTTCGAACTCGCCCCCACGCAAGTTCCACTGGACGCAGCGCCTGCCGACCTATGCCTATCGCCTGGGCAACGAGTGGCGCCGGCTGCTCCACGGCATGGCGCAAGCGGCGCGGGAGAAGTGGGCGAACCGGCGGTTCCGGGTTAACCCGGAAGCCTGAGGGCGTGCATCATTGGACCTGATTGGACGCACCCGCGCCGCCCGGAAACCCGCATTCATCGCCCACTGGAGACACCGATGCCCCATCGCCCCAAGTTTCGCGCCCTGGCGCTTTCGCTCGCATTGACCGGCTGCGCAGCTGGCAGCGCATGGGCCGGCACCGTCACCGTCATCACCTCCTTCCCCAAGGAACTCACGCAGGCCTACAAGGCCGCCTTCGAAAAGGCCAACCCCGGCATCAAGATCGAGATCCTGAACAAGAACACGGTGCAGGGCATCGCCTATGTGCGCGAGTTGCCCGCGGGCCAGCGCCCCGATGTGTTCTGGGCCTCGGCGCCCGATGCCTTCGAGGTGCTGGCCGGCCAGAAGCTGCTCGACAACATCGCCGACCTGGCCAACAAGGCCGCACCGGCCAAGGTGGGCAACTACCCGATCAATAACCCCCAGGGCCTGTACCTGGGGCAGGCCCTGGCCGGCTACGGCCTGATGTGGAATACGCGCTACATGGCCGCGCACAAGCTGCCTGCGCCCAGGCAGTGGGCCGATCTGGCCAAGCCGGTGTATTTCGGCCACGTCGCGGTGAGCTCGCCCTCGCGCTCGGGCACCACGCACCTCACGGTCGAGACGATGCTGCAGGGCGAGGGCTGGGACAAGGGCTGGACCCAGCTGCTGCAGATCGCCGGCAACTGCGCGGCCATCACCGAGCGCAGCTTCGGCGTGCCCGACGGCGTGAACAACGGCCAGTTCGGCATCGGCCTGGTGATCGATTTCTTCGGCCTGGCGGGCAAATACTCGGGCTTCCCGGTGGAATTCACCTACCCCGACGTGACGGCCGTGGTGCCGGCCAACATCGCGCTGGTCACGGGCAGCAAGAACCCTGCGGAGGCGAAGAAGTTCATCAGCTATACGGTGTCGCTGGAAGGCCAGCAGCTGCTCTACGACCCGAAGATCTCGCGCCTGCCCATCCTCCCGCCCGCGGCCATGGGCGGCAAGGCACCGCAGGGCTACCCGGACCCCTTCGAGATCGCCAAGCGCGCCAAGGTGCAGTTCGATTCCGACCTCTCCGAGTCGCGCTACAACGTGGTCTCGGCGATGTTCGACCAGACCATCACCTTCCGCATCAAGGAGCTGCAGGCCGCCACCCAGGCGATCCACGCGACCGAAGCGGCGCTGGCCAAAAAGCCCAACGCCAAGGCGGCTGCACTCCTGAAAGATGCGCGCGCCGCGGCCTTCACACCGGTGGCCGACGCAAAGAAGGCGGCGGACAAGGAATTTCTCGCCGTCTTCGCCGCCAGCAAGAAGGACGCCGCAGTGAACAAGCGCGTCACCGGCCTGGAAGACCACTGGAACAGCAGCGCGCGCGCCAACTACGAGCGCGCCAGGACGCTGGCCGAGCAGGCGCTGGCGCTGACCCGCTGACCGCCACCGGCCCGCTGCGATGACCCCGCATACCGCCGCGGCCGCCGCGCCGCCGGCCGGGCCGCGCCTGGCCCCATTCGACTTGCGCAGCGTGCGCCCGGGTGTCTGGCTGGCCGGCGCGCTGGTGCTCGCCTTCCTGCTGCTCTTCCTGGTGCTGCCGGTGGCGCGCGTATTCATCACCGCCTTCATCGAGGCCGACGGTTCACCGACGCTGGGTCACTTCGCCGCGTTTTTCTCGCAGGGCCTGATGAAGGAGTCGTTCTTCAACAGCCTTTACGTGGCGCTGATGTCGGCGGTATTCGCCGCGCTCATCGCCGTGCCGCTGGCCTACTTCACGGTGCGCTTCGACTTCCGCGGGGCGCTGCTGATCCAGACGCTGGGCGTGCTGCCCTTGATCATGCCGCCCTTCGTCGGCGCGGTGGCCCTGCAGCTGATCTTCGGCCGCTCGGGTTCGCTGAACCTGCTGCTGGGCGAGTGGTTCGGCTTCACGCTGCCGATCATGGACGGGCTCAATGGCGTGATCTTCGTCGAGAGCATCCACTACTTCCCGTTCATCCTGATGAACCTGACGGTGGCGCTGCGCAATATCGACGGCGCCATGGAGGAAGCGGCCATGAACCTGGGCTGCCGCGGCTGGCGGCTGTTCTGGCGCGTGATCTTCCCGCTGGCGCTGCCCGGCTTCGTGGCCGGCGCCTCGCTGGTCTTCGTGAAGGTCTTCGACGACCTGGGCACGCCGCTGGTGCTGGGCCAGACCAACCTGCTGGCGCCTCAGGCCTACCTGCGCATCACGCAGGTGGGCCTGGAAGACCCGATGGGCTACGTGATCAGCGTGATCATGATCGTCTTCTCGATCACGGCCATGGTGCTGTCGGCGCGCGTCCTCAAGGGCCGTGACTACGCCACCACGCAAAAGGGCGGCGGCAGCATCCAGCGTCGCGAGCTGTCGCTGATGGGCTCGTTCGCCGCCTACGCCTGGATTGGCGTCGTGCTCCTGGTGGTGCTCTCGCCGCACCTGGGGGTGCTGCTGCTGAGCTTTGCCCAGGTGTGGAGCTTTTCGCCCCTGCCCGACGCCTACACGCTGGCGCATTACGCCACCGTGTTCCAGGACTCCAGCGGCATGATCAAAAACACGCTGATCTATTGCGGCCTGGCGGCGGGCCTGGACGTGCTGCTGGGCGTGACCATCGCCTACCTGATCTTCCGCACCAAGCTGCCGGCGCGCCAGGCACTCGACTGGATCGCCACCGCCTCGCTGGCCGTGCCGGGCATCGTGCTGGCCATCGGCTACCTGCGGCTGTACAAGGGTGCCACCTGGCCGGGCACCGATGTGCTGGTGACCAGCACCTGGGTCATGATCATGCTGGCCTACGCCGTGCGGCGCCTGCCTTATGCCCTGCGCAGCTGCATCGCGGCGCTTCAGCAGGTGCACGTGAGCCTGGAAGAGGCGGCCGAGAGCCTGGGCGCGACCAAGCTGCGCACCATCCGGCGCATCCTCGTGCCGCTGATGGCCGGTGGCATCCTGGCGGGCTTCGTCACCAGCTTCATCACCGCGGCGGTGGAGCTCTCGGCCACGCTGCTGCTGACCTCGGCCGAGTCGCAGGCCCCGATGAGCTACGGCATCTACCTCTACATGCAAAGCGTGGCCGGCCGCGGGCCCGGCGCGGCACTCGGCGTGCTGGCCATCGCGGTGGTGGCCCTGGGCACCTATCTGTCGCACCTGGTCGTGGAGCGCACGCAGAGCCGCTTCGCGCCGCAGACCCATGGGGAAAAGACATGAAAGCACGAAGTGATTCGGCGCAGACTCATATCGCGCAGCGATGTGATGTCGGAGCCAAAAGAGTCGGCGTCCAGTGCAAGCATGTGCGGCTGGCCTACGGGCCCACCGAGGTGCTGAAGGATGTGAACCTCGACATAGCGCCGGGTGAGTTCTTCGCGCTGCTGGGCCCCTCGGGCTCGGGCAAGAGCACCTTGCTGCGCCTGATCGCGGGCTTCATCAGGCAGCAGAGCGGCGAGTTGTTGATCGACGGCGTCGACATCTCGGGCCAGCCCCCCTGGGAACGAAATATCGGCATGGTGTTCCAGAGCTACGCGCTGTGGCCGCACCTGAGCGTGTGGGACAACGTGGCCTTCGGGCTGGTCGAGCGCAAGGCCAGCAAGGCGGTGATCAAGGCCAAGGTCGGCGCGGCGCTGGAACTCGTCGGCCTGTCGGCCTTCGCGCAGCGCCGGCCCAACCAGCTCTCCGGTGGCCAGCAGCAGCGCGTGGCGCTGGCGCGCACCATCGTCATCGAGCCGCAGGTGCTGTTGCTCGACGAGCCGCTGTCCAACCTCGACAAGACCCTGCGCGTGCAGATGCGCCAGGAGCTGCTGGCGATGCAGCGGCGGCTGGGGGTGACGACGATCTTCGTCACCCACGACCAGGAAGAGGCCATGACCACCGCCGACCGCATGGCCGTGCTCGACCAGGGCGTGGTGCAGCAGGTGGGTGCGCCGGCGACGCTCTACGACGACCCGGTGAACGCCTTCGTGGCGAATTTCGTCGGCACCATGAACCTGCTGCCCGCCACGGTGCGCGAGCGCAGCTCGCAGGCCCTGACGCTAGATGTGGACGGCGTGGGCGACCTGCAGTTCCCGCTCGTGGCCGAGGCGCCGCAGGGCGATCGCCTGATGGTGAGTTTTCGCCCGCACTCGCTGCGCGTGGAAGCCGCCGACGCCGTGCGCGACGCCCGCTTCGTCTGGATGGCGGGCACCGTGGAGGCGAGCGAATTTCTCGGCGAGTTCACGCGCTATCACGTGCGCGTGGGCCCGCACCGGCTGGCCGTCGACGAGGCGCACCACGCCGGCCAAGGCCTGTGGCCCGCCGGCGCGGCGATCGGCCTGGGGCTGGCCCCCTCGCAGGTGCGTCTGCTGCCGGCGTGAGGCCCACGCGCGACGGCTCAGGTCAAGCCGCGCACCACCTCGATGGCCTGCTCGATGCGCTCCACGGCGTGGATCGTCAGGCCTTCGATGGCCTTCTTCGGCGCATTCGCCTTGGGCACCACGGCGACGCTGAAGCCGAGCTTGGCGGCTTCCTTGAGCCGCTCCTGGCCGCGCGGCGCCGGGCGCACCTCGCCGGCCAGGCCGACCTCGCCGAAAGCGAAGAAGCCACGCGGCAGCGGCTTGCCGCGCAGCGAGCCCTGGATCGCCAGCAGCACGGCGAGATCCGCCGCCGGCTCGACGATGCGCACGCCGCCCACGGCGTTGACGAAGACATCCTGGTCCATGCATGAGACGCCCGCATGGCGGTGCAGCACGGCCAGCAGCATGGCCAGGCGGTCGCGGTCCAGGCCCACGCTGAGGCGCCGTGGGCTCGGCCCGCCGCTGTCCACCAGGGCCTGGATCTCCACCAGCAGCGGCCGCGTGCCTTCCAGCGTGACGAGCACGCAGGACCCCGGCACCGGCTCGCCGTGGGTCGAGAGAAAGATCGCGCTGGGGTTGCTCACGCCCTTCAGGCCGCGCTCGGTCATCGCGAAGACGCCGATCTCGTTGACCGCGCCGAAGCGGTTCTTGATCGCTCGCACCAGGCGAAAACTGCTGTGCGTGTCGCCCTCGAAATACAGCACCGTGTCGACGATGTGCTCGAGCACGCGCGGCCCGGCCAGCGCGCCCTCTTTCGTCACGTGGCCCACCAGCACCATGGCGCAGCCGCTGGTCTTGGCCAGGCGCGTGAGCTGCGCGGCGCATTCGCGCACCAGCGCCACCGAGCCCGGCGCCGAGCTGAGCTGGTCGGAATAGACCGTCTGGATCGAATCGATGACGCAAAAGGCGGGTTGCTCGGCGGCGATGGCATGGATGATCTTCTCGAGCTGGATCTCGGCCAGCACACGCACCTTCGTGCCGTGGAGGCCGAGCCGGCGCGAACGCAAGGCGATCTGCGCGCCGCTTTCCTCGCCGGTGACGTAGAGCACCGCCATCTGCGCCGAGAGCGCATCCACCGCCTGCAGCAGCAGCGTGCTCTTGCCGATGCCAGGGTCGCCGCCGATGAGCACCACCGCGCCTTCGACGATGCCGCCACCCAGCACGCGGTCGAGTTCCTCCTGCCCTGTCGGCGTGCGCGCGATGTCGGCGGCCTCGATCTCGCTCAGCGTGGCCACCGGTTGGCTCTTCGCCAGCGACTGGAAGCGGCTGTTGCGCGTGGCCGCGCCAGCCGGCTCGGCCAGGCTTTCGTCGAGCGTATTCCAGGCCCCGCAGGCCGGGCATTTGCCCAGCCACTTGGGGCTGGTGCCGCCGCACTCGCGGCAGGTGTAGACGGTCTTGGCCATGCCCGGATTGTCGGCGCCGGCGCGGCGCGCCGGACGCGGCTATTCGCTGGGCCGCTGGCGCCCGGCCTTGATGGTGCCTCGATGCGCCTTGCCTTCCAGGCGCCGCCGCTTCGAGGCGCGCGTGGGCTGGGTTGGCCGGCGCGGCGCGTCGGGGTTGAGCACTTCGTCCACCAGCGCCTGCAGCCTCGAGAGCGCGTCGGACTGGTTGCGCGGCAGGCTGCGGTGCGTCTGCGCCTTGATCACGACCACGCCTTCGTCGGTGATGCGCTGGTCGGGCAGCGCACGCAGCGCCGCCTTCACATCTTCGGGCAGCGATGAAGCGGTGATATCGAAGCGCAGGTGCGCTGCGCTGGAGACCTTGTTGACGTTCTGCCCGCCGGCGCCCTGCGAGCGCACCGCGGTGAACTCGACTTCCTCGCGCCGGACTTCGACGCGACAGTTCACGCCGCCACCGCCGCTGCCGAGGCCACGCGGGCCGGCACGCGCGCCGCCAGGGCGCACATCAGCTCGTAGCCGACGGTGCCGGCGGCCTGCGCCACCTCGTCGATCGGTAGCAGGCTGCCGCCCGGGCCATGGCCCCACAGCGTGACCTCGCTGCCGATACCCGCCGCGGGCACGGGCGTGAGGTCCACCGCCAGCATGTCCATCGACACCCGGCCCACCGTGCCGGTGCGCACGCCGTCCACCAGCGCCGGCGCACCGGTGCCGGCGTGGCGCGGGTAACCGTCGGCATAGCCGCAAGCGACGATGCCGATGCGCTGCGCCTGGTGGGCGCGGTAGGTGCTGCCGTAGCCCACGCAGTCGCCCGGCTGCAGCTGCTGCGTGGCGATGAGCCTGGAGCGCAGCGTCATCGCCGGGCGCAGATCCCAGTGGCGGATGTCGTGTTCGGGAAAGTCGGGGGCGCTGCCGTAGCTCAGGATGCCGGCGCGCACCCAGTCGTTCTTCACGCAGGGCCGCAAGGACCCGCCTGCGACGGGTCCGTGGCGCAGGATGGCCGCGCTGTTGGCCAGGCTGCGCTCGCCGGGCAGGTCGCGCGTGGCCTCATCGAACACCGCCACCTGGAGCGCGACGCCGAGCGGGCTTGGCGGGTCCGCATCGGCGTTGGAAAAGTGCGTCATGAGCGAGATCTCGTCGACTTGCGGCAGCGCGTCCAGCCGCGCCCAGGCGCTGCGGTAGGCCTCGGGCCGAAAGCCCAGGCGGTTCATGCCGCTGTTCATCTTCAGGAAGATGCGCTGCGGCTGCTGCGTCTTGTGCGCCGCCAGCCAGTCGATCTGCTCGGCACAGTGCACCACGTGCCAGAGGTTCAGGCGCGAGCACAGTTCCAGATCACGCGGCTCGAATGCGCCTTCGAGCAGCAGGATGGGGCCGCGC
The DNA here is from genome assembly GCA_030681795.1 of Rubrivivax sp. Lineage (GTDB taxonomy): Bacteria > Pseudomonadota > Gammaproteobacteria > Burkholderiales > Burkholderiaceae_C > Rubrivivax. The sequence goes on along the minus strand of JAUXRG010000031.1, from coordinate 71,485 downwards.
CAGCCCAGCGCGCGCAGCGTTGCAGCCTCGGCCAGGTCGAGCAAGGCGAAGCCGTCGGCACTGCGCAGGCCTTCGAAGGCGCGTTCGATGCCGTGGCCGTAGGCGTTGGCCTTGACCACCGCCCAGACCCTTGCGTCGGGCTGCGCCGCACGCACGCGCGCCAGGTTGTGCGCGAGGGCTTCGGTATGGATCAGGGCTTCGATGGGGCGGGGCATGGGGTCGGCCTGGAAGGTGCGCTGCATTCTGCCAGCCGGTCTGGCCTGCATCGCGCGTGCTATAACCCGCCGGCCCCGAAGATGGAGATCACGCACCCGGCCCGCGCCGGGTTGCTCGCTGCGCGCGACACGATGAAAAAAGGTTTCTCGACCATCATGTCGGCGCAGTTCTTCAGCTCGCTGGCCGACAACGCCTTGCTGGTCGCCGCGGTGGAACTGTTGCGAATGACCCAGGCCCCGGCCTGGCAGACGCCGGCGCTGGCCGCGATGTTCGCGCTGTTCTATGTCGTGCTGGCGCCGTTCGTCGGCGCCTTCTCCGACGCCCTGCCCAAGGGCCGGGTGATGTTCGTCTCCAACGCCATCAAGGTCGTGGGCTGCCTGATGATGCTGTTCGGCCAGCACCCGCTGATCTCCTATGCCGTGGTGGGGCTGGGTGCGGCGGCGTACTCGCCGGCCAAGTACGGCATCCTCACCGAGTTGCTGCCGCCTTCGCAACTCGTCAAAGGCAACGGCTGGATCGAGGGGCTGACCGTGGCCTCCATCATCCTGGGCATCCTGCTCGGCGGGCAGTTGGTGGGGCCCAGGCTGGCGCTGCTGCTGCTCGGCGTCGACTGCCCCCTCATCGACACCGGCGTGGATACGCCACCAGAGGCCGCCATCACGGTGATCGGCTTCCTGTACGTGATCGCCTCGGTATTCAACCTCTTCATCGTGCGCACGACGGCGCCGCTGCAACCCATGTCCGGCGGCGTGCTCGGACTGGTGCGCGACTTCTCGCAGTGCAACGCGCGCCTTTGGGCCGACAAGCTGGGCCAGATCACCCTGGCCACGACGACCTTGCTGTGGGGCATCTTCGGCAACCTGCGGCTGATCGTTTTCGCCTGGGCCGCCGCCGCGCTGGGCTATGGCACGACGCAGGCCTCGAACCTGGCCGGCGTGGTGGTCATCGGCTCGGTCATAGGCGCCGTGCTGGCGGCCCTGCTGATGCGGCTGGACAAGGCCACGCGCGTCATCCCGCTGGCCATCGGCGTGGGCTTCCTGATGATGGGCCTGAACCTCATCACCAACGTCTACGTCGCCGCGCCGTTCCTGGTGCTGCTGGGCGGGCTGTGCGGCTTCCTGATCGTGCCGATGAACGCGCTGCTGCAGCACCGCGGCCACAACCTGATGGGCGCCGGCCGCTCGATCGCGGTGCAGAACTTCAACGAGCAGGCCTGCATCCTGGCGCTCAGCGCGGCGTACTCGGGGCTCACCAAGTTCGGCCTCTCGGCCTTCGGCGCCATCGCCATCTTCGGGCTCACGGTCGCCGGCGCGATGGAGATGATCCGCCGCTGGCACAAGCGCAACCTGGTCGAGCACAAGGAAGAGCTGGAGCGCCTGCTGGCCATCGCCCGCACCGATGGGCACTGACTCGGGCACCAGGGCCTGGCTGCCCGCATTGGCCCTCACGTTCAACGCCTTCGTCTGGGGCGTCACGTGGTGGCCGTTTCGCGAGTTGCAGGCGCGCGGCCTGCACCCCTTGTGGGCCACCGCGCTCATCTATTGCGTGGCCTTGCTGGCCATCACCTTCTGGCGCCGTGGCGCCTGGGGCGAGCTGTGGCGCACGCGCTCGCTGTGGTGGCTGGTGCTGGCCGCGGGCACGACCAACGCGGCGTTCAACTGGGGCGTGACCGTGGGCGACGTGGTCCGCGTGGTGCTGCTGTTCTACCTGATGCCGCTGTGGGCGGTGCTGCTGGCCCGGGTGCTGCTGCGCGAGCCGCTCACCGGCCCGGCCTTGCTGCGCGTGGCGCTGGCCCTGACCGGCGCGGCCATCGTGCTCTGGCCTGCGGGGGGCGGGCTGCCGCTGCCGCGCACCCTGGCCGAAGCGCTGGGCGTGCTCGGCGGGCTGAGCTTCGCGCTGAACAACGTGCTGCTGCGCCGCGAAGCGCACCGGCCCGGTGCCCCGCGCGTGCTGGCGATGTTCCTCGGCGGCGCGGTGGTGGCGGGCGCCACCGCCGCGGCGCTTGCCACCCAGGGCCAGATCGGCTGGCCGCCGCCCCCCGCGCCGGGCTGGGTGGTCGGCGGGCTGGCCATGACCGCGGCTTTCCTGGCCGGCAACCTGGCGTTGCAGTACGGCGCCTCGCGGCTGCCGGCCAATGTGACGGCGGTGGTGATGATCACCGAGGTGCTGTTCGCCTCGGGCTCGGCCATGCTGCTGGGGGCGGGGCAGGTGACGCCGACCCTGGCATTGGGCGGCGCCCTCATCGTCGGCTCGGCCCTGCTGGCCGTGAGGGACTGAGCTCGCGCGGATCCGCTTCAGGCGGGCCGCGGCCCTTCGCGCCTCAGTGCGGCCGACATCTTCAGCCCCTGGCGCCGCAGCAGGCGCCGCATCTCGATCTCGTCCAGCGGCTTGGCCAGGTAGGCGTCGCAGCCGGCCAGCGCGCCGCGCACGCGGTCGAGTTCGCTGTGGTGCGCCGAGACCATGACCACCGCGGTGGCCACGGCCGCCGGCGAGCGCTTGATGTGCTGGCACAGTGCCAGGCCGTCGAGTGGGCTGTCGGCGCCGAGCTCGAGGTCGAGAAACGCCAGCTCGTAGCTGTGCTGACGCAGCAGCTCCAGCGCCTGGCCGCTGCTGGCCGCGCGGTCGATCTGCAAGCCCCAGCGCTGCAGCCGGGTTTCCAGGAAGCGCAGGGCGATCTCGCTGTCGTCCACCAGCAGGACCCTGGGCAGGCGCGGTGGCGGCGAGGCCGGTGCAGGAGGGGGCGCGTCGGGCGGGGCGGGCTCGGGCGCTGGCGCGGCAGGCCCGGCGGGCGGCACGACCATCGCATCCAGCTCGCGCAGGACACGCATGGGTTGGATGGGGCGCGCCACCCAGGCCACGGCGCCTGCAGGGGCCCGGGTACCGATGAAGACAGTCCGGGTCAGCCCTTCGATGGCCGCCACGAGTTGCACCGAGGGCGCGTGATCGGCGTCTGCGACCAGGCAGTCGGCATCGCTGAGCATCGGCACGAGGTCGTAGCGCGGCGTGCGGTTGACGGCCAGGCGCAGATACGACGCCATCGTGCTGCGCTCGAACTCGCTGAATCCCAGGAAGGCAACCCGGTAGTGATGGACCATGTCGCGCAGGATAGTGGTGTGCGGCGCAGGCGCTGTCAACGACTCGCCGAGCCGCCCCGCGCGGGCTAACATCACCGCCCCTTTGCCCCGGGAGCGTCGCCATGGCCGCCACCAGCCTGTTTGATTTCGATGCCGTTTCCATCGCCGGCCAACCGGCGAACTTCTCCAGCCAGCGCGGCAAGGTCTTCCTCATCGTCAACACCGCCAGCGCCTGCGGCTTCACGCCGCAATTCGCCGGGCTGGAGGCGCTCTGGAACGGCTACTGCGCCCGCGGCCTGGTGGTGGTGGGATTCCCGAGCAACGAATTCGGCGGCCAGGACCCGGGCAGCGATGGCGAGATCGCCTCGTTCTGCCAGCTCAACTACGGCGTGAGCTTCCCGATGATGGCCAAGACCCGCGTGAATGGCGGCGATGCGCATCCGCTGTGGCAATGGCTCAAGGGCCAGGCGCCCGGCCTGCTGGGCAGCAAAAGCATCAAGTGGAACTTCACCAAATTCCTCGTCGGCCGCGACGGCCAGGTGATCAGGCGCTATGCCCCGAACGACGCGCCCGAGTCGCTGCGCAAGGATATCGAGAAGGCGCTGGCCGCATGATGTTCAGCCACCTCGAGCCCTACGCGGGCGACCCCATCCTGAGTCTCAACGAAGCCTTCCACGGTGACCCGCGCGACCACAAGGTGAATCTCTCCATCGGCATCTACTTCGACGATGCCGGGCACATCCCGGTGCTCGCCTGCGTGCGCGAGGCCGAGGCGCGGATGCTGGCCGAGAGCGGGCCCAAGCCTTATCTGCCCATGGAAGGCTCGGCGGCGATGCGCAGCGCCGTGCAGGAACTGCTCTTCGGGGCGGACCACGAGGCCCTGCGCAGCGGCCGCATCGCCACGCTGCAGACCGTGGGCTCCAGCGGCGGCCTCAGGGTGGGGGCCGATTTCATCAAGCGCTGGCTGCCCGCCAGCCAGGTCTGGGTCAGCGACCCGACCTGGGACAACCACCGCGCGATGTTCGAAGGCGCCGGCCTCACGGTGCACACCTATCCCTACTACGACGCCACCCGCGGCGGCTTGCGCTTCGAGGCGCTGCGCGAGGCGCTGGCCCGGCTGCCTGCGCGCAGCGTCGTGCTGCTGCATGCCTGCTGCCACAACCCCACCGGCGTGGACCTCACCCGCGAGCAATGGCGCGCGCTCGTCCCGGTGCTGCGCGAGCGCGAGCTGCTGCCTTACCTCGACCTGGCCTACCAGGGCTACGGCGAGGGCATCGAGGAAGACGCCTTCGCCGTGCGCGAGCTGGCCTGCGCAGGCCTGACCTTCTTCGTCGCCAATTCGTTTTCCAAGAGCATGAGCGTGTACGGCGAGCGCGCCGGCGCCTTGAGCGTGGTGTGCGGCAGCGCCGCCGAAGCCGACCTGGTGCTCGGCCAGCTCAAGGCCACCGTGCGGCGCAACTATTCGAGCCCGGCGCTGCACGCCGCGGGCATCGTCAGCCGCGTGCTGGGTGACCCCGCACTGCGGGCCGCGTGGGAGGCCGACGTGGCGGCCATGCGCGATCGCATCACCTCCATGCGGCGCGCTCTGCACCAGGCGCTGTCGGCCACGAGGCCGGAGCACGACTTCGGTTATTTCCTCAGCCAGCGCGGCATGTTCAGCTACACCGGGCTGAGCGCGCCCCAGGTGGACCGCCTGCGCGAGGAATTCGCCGTCTACCTGGTCCGCTCGGGCCGCATCTGCATGGCCGGCCTCAACACCGGCAACGTCGAGCGCACGGCAGCGGCCATCGCCGCGGTGGTCTAGGGCTTCAACGCGCCGGTGGCGGCACTCAGCGCGCCGCGGCGGCCTGCACGTGGTCGCGCAGCCAGCGGTGCTCGGGCGCCGCATCGTGGCGCAGGTGCCAGATCATCTCCACGTTCACCGGCCCCAGCGGCATGGGCAGTTCGCGCACGAGCAGCTCCTGGCGGTAGCCGGTGGCTTCGACGAAGCTCTCCGGCAGCACGGTGAGCAGGTCCGACCCCACCACCACGCGGCCCGCGGTGAAGAACTGGTTGACAGTCAGGACGATGCGCCGCTCGCGCCCGAGCGCGGACAGGGCCTGGTCGACGAAGCCATGCGCCCGGCCGGAAAAGCTCACCAGCAGGTGGTGGGCGGCGCAAAAGCGGTCGAGCGTGAGTTCGCCTCGCGCCAAGGGGTGCCCGCTGCGCATGACGCAGACGTAGCGCGTGCTGTACAGGCGGGCGTGGCGCAAGTGGCTCTCCTGCCCCTCGGCGTGGATGGCGGTGATGGCTTCCGGAAAGAAGCCCACCGCCAGATCGGCCTCGCCGAGCTCGAGCAGGCGCCGGGGGTCGCGCGTGGACAGCGGCAGCACGCGCAGGTTGACGAGCGCTTCCTCGCGTTCGATGGCCTCCACCAGGCCGGGCGCCAGAAGTGCCGCCGTGGCGTCCACCATCGCGATGCGCAGCTGCACCGCGTCTCGCCGTGGATCGAAGTCGCCCGGCGCCAAGGCCTGGCGCAGCGTGGCCAGCGCCTGGCGCACCTGAGGCCACAGCGCTTCGGCCAGCGGCGTGGGCCGCATCCCATGGGCCGTGCGCACGAAGAGCTCCTCGCCCACGGTCTCGCGCAGCCGGCGCATCGCATGGCTCACCGCGGGCTGCGTCATCGACAGCACGGCCGCCGCCCGAGTCAGGCTGCCCTCGGCCATCACGGTGTCCAGCACCCGCAGCAGGTTGAGGTCGAGTGTTCTGAAGTTGAGCTTCACCGCGGCGCACCAAATTAACTTTTCGTATATCTTACATGCTAAACATTCACTGGCGCGCAACTGGTGAATACCCTAATCTTCGCTCCATCGCTACCGAAGAAGGTGGCACGGAAGAAGGAAAGACAAATGACCACCATCAGCGTCCAAGTACCCGTCAGGGCCCCCGCTCCCATCGCCGCACGCGTCGCCTCCGAGGCGTTCCTCGCCTTCCTGAGCTGGGCACGGGCGGTGGCAGCGCAACGCGCCGCCGGCCAGTTGCGCAGCGCCCGCCTGCTCGAAGCCGCCAAGGTGCGCATCTACGCGCAGCGCATCTCCAGCCAAGACCCGCGTTTCGCCGCCGACCTGCTGGCCGCGGCCGACCGTCACGAACTGATGTCCTGAGCGCGGCGCGTGTGGCCTGCTCAGGCCACACGCAACTGCGGCGCCGCGCCGACGGCGAGCGCCGAGTACAGATCCTTGGGGTCGTCCAGCGCCGGGATCAGATCGATTTTCTGACCCAGCCCCGCTTGGTGCGCCAGTCCGGCCACCAGGCGCAGCGCGGAGAAATCCTCCAGCGCGAAGCCCACCGAGTCGAAGACCGTCACCTCGGCAGCGTCGCGACGCCCCGGCGCCTGGCCGGTGAGCACGCGCCACAGTTCGGTGACCGGGAAATCGGCGGGCATCTGCTGCACGTCGCCTTCGACGCGGCTTTGCGGCTCGTATTCCACGAACACCTCGGCCGCCGCGAGCACCCCCGGGTGGAGTTCGGTTTTGCCCGGGCAATCCCCGCCCACGCCGTTGATGTGCATGCCCGGTTCGACCATGTCTGGCGTCACGATGGTGGCGTTGCGCTTGTCGGCGGTGATGGTGGTCACGATATCGGCACCGCGCAACGCCTGGTCCGTGCTGGCGCAGGCCACCAGGCGCAGCCCGCGCACGCCGCGGAGGTGGCGGAGCAGCTTGGCGGTGGCCGCCGGGTCGGTGTCGAACAGCCGCAGCGTGGTGATGCCCAGAAGATGGTGGAACGCCAGCGCCTGGAATTCGCTTTGCGCCCCATTGCCGATGAGCGCCATCGTTCGCGCCTGTGGGCGCGCCAGCAGCTTGGCCGCCATGACGGAAGTGGCGGCCGTGCGGATCGCCGTGGTGAGTGTGAGCTCACTCAGCACCTGCGGGATGCCGGTGGCCACATCGGCCAGCATGCCGAAGGCCATCACCGTGGGCAGGCCCAGCGCCGTATTGCGCGGGTGGCCGTTGACATACTTGAAGCTGTAGTGGGCGCCGTCGGCCACCGGCATGAGCTCGATCACGCCCGCCGGCGAATGGCTGGCCAGGCGAGGCGATTTGTCGAACTCCGGCCAGCGCCGAAAGTCCGCCTCGATGGCATCGACCATGAGCCGCAGCACCTCAGGCAGGCCCCGGGCCGCCACGATGCGGGCGATATCTTGGGTGGTGATCAGGGTGGTCATGGCTTGGGCCTCGTGTGCGCGCTTGGATCGGATTGTTCGATCCGGCTGCAACAATGAGAAGCGGCAAGAACGCCGCGTTCTCGCCAGCTCAATGGCATTTCGGCAGGCATGAATGCCAAAATGCCGCATGGACTCGACCGACCTTCAACTCATCGCCCTGCTGCGCCAGGACGCCCGCGCCACCGTCGCCACCCTGGCGCACAAGCTCGGTGTCTCGCGGGGCACGGTCACCAACCGCGTCAAGCGGCTGGAGGACGGCGGCGTCATCACCGGCTACACGGTGCGGCTGCGCCCCGATACCGAGCCCGATCTGATCACCGCCTGGATGAGCATCACGGTGCAGGGCAACCAGACCCGTGAAGTGATCACCCACCTGCTGGGCGAGCCTGGTGTGGCCGCACTGCATGACACCAACGGCCGCTGGGACCTGCTCGCCGAGCTGCACGCCGGCAACCTCAACGAACTGGCCGCCGTGCTGGAGCGCGTGCGCCTCATCAAGGGCATCAGCGGCACCGAGACCAGCATCCACCTGCAGACCTACAAGCTCTCCTGAGCTCCGCGCAGAAGGGGCGGCTCAGATGCAGCGGCCACCGTCGACCTCCATGCACACGCCAGTGATCATGCTGGCTTCGTCGCTGCACAGAAAACAGGCTGCGTGGCCCAGGTCCTCGGGCGTCGAGAAGCGGCCCAGCGGGATGCTGGCCAGGAAGCGCGCGCGAACCTCGGGCGTATCCTCGCCCATGAAAGTCTTGAGCATGGGCGTCTCGCCAGCCACCGGGTTGAGCGCGTTGACGCGGATGCCGAAGGGCGCGAGCTCCACCGCGCTGGCCCGCGTGGCGGTGATGACCCAGCCCTTGCTCGCGTTGTACCAGGCCAGCCGCGGCCGCGGGCTCACGCCGGCGGTGCTGGCCATATTCAGCACCACGCCCTTGATGCCGTCCTTCTTGCGCGCCTTGAAGCGCGGCACGGCCTCGCGCATCGCCAGGTACAGGGCCTTCATATTGACGGCGTAGAGGCGGTCGAACTCCTCCTCCGGCAAGCTCTCCAGCGGCTGCGGCAAGTGGCCCACGCCGGCGTTGTTGACGAGGATGTCCAGCGGCCCGAAATGATGCTCGGCGGCGTCGAGCATGGTGCGCACGTCGGCCGCCAGGCTCACGTCGACGCGCAGCGCGCGTGCGCCGACGCCCACTGCGGCCACGACGTCCAGCGCGGCTTCGAGGTTGAGGTCGGCGACGATGACGCGTGCGCCCTCGGCGACGAATTTGCGCACGATGCCCGCGCCGAAGCCCGAGCCGCCCCCGGTGACCACGGCCACCTTGCCTTGCAATCGCATCGTTGTCTCCTTGTCGTCATGCCGGCTGCCCCGGCGGCCCCTCAATCGTGCTTGATGGCCACCGTCTTGAGCACCGAGAAGCCGTATAGCGCCTCGAAGCCCTTCTCGCGGCCATGGCCCGAATGCTTGACGCCGCCGAAGGGCAGCTCGATGCCGCCGCCGGCGCCGTAGTTGTTGACGAAGACCTGCCCGCATTGCAGCTTCTTCGCCAGGCGCAGGGCGCGGCTGCCGTCGCGTGTCCACACGCCGGCCACCAGGCCGTAGGGCGTGCCGTTGGCGATGGCGAGCGCGTCGGCTTCATCGTCGAAGGGAATCACCGCCTGCACCGGGCCGAAGATCTCTTCCTGCGCGAGGCGGTGCGCCGGGTTCACGTCGGCCAGCAGCGTGGGTGCCACGTAGCAGCCGAGTGCGGGCAGGTCGGCAGGCAGATGCGCCTGGGCGGCGATGTGCAGCCCGCTGTCGCGCGCCAGCGCCAGGTAGCCCTCGACGACTTCCTGCTGCCTTTTCGAGATCACCGGCCCGACATCCGGGTCGGTGAGCGCCGGGCCCACGCGCAGCGCGCGGTAGCGCTCGGCCATGCCCGCCACCACGGCGTCGAAGACGGATCTCTCCACCAGGATGCGCGACGCTGCCGAGCAGGTCTGCCCGGCATTCTGGATGCCGGCGTTGACCAGGAAAGGCAGCGCGGCTTCGAGGTCGGCGTCGGCGAAGACGATCTGCGGGCTCTTGCCGCCGAGCTCCAGCGTCACCGGCGCGGCGTTGCGCGCGGCGGCGGCCTGGATCAGCGTGCCCACGGCCACCGAGCCGGTGAACGAGATGTGGCGCACGCCGGGGTGCGCGGCCAGCGCCGCGCCGGCTTCCTCGCCCAGCCCGGTCACGACATTGAGCGCCCCGGCCGGCAGCCCGGCTAGCTGGGCGATGCGCGCGAAGGCCAGCGCCGTGAGGCAGGCCTCCTCGGCCGGCTTGAGCACGCAGGCGTTGCCCATGGCCAGCGCCGCGCCCACGCTGCGGCCGATGATCTGCATCGGGTAGTTCCAGGGCACGATATGCGCCGTCACGCCATGCGGCTCGCGCAGGCTGAATGCCGTGTAGCCGTGGGCGAAGGGAATCGTCTGCCCCATCACCTTGTCGGCCGCGCCGCCGTAGAACTCCAGGTAGCGCGCCAGGGCCACCGCGTCGGCGCGGCCTTGCCGCAGCGGCTTGCCGACATCCAGCGCCTCGAGTCGCGCCAGTTCGTCGGCCTGGTCCAGCACCAAGGCGCTCATCTTCATCAGCACGCGGCCGCGTTCGGTGGCCGTCAGCGCGCCCCAGGATCCGTCCAAGGCCCCCTGCGCGGCCTGCACCGCCGCGTCGACATCCTCGGGCGTGCCGCGCGCGATCTCTGCCAGAGACGAGCCATCGGAAGGATCGACCAGCGGCAGGGTCTGGCCGCTGGCGCCGCGGCGCCAGACGCCGCCGATGAAGACCTGGGAGGTGTCGAAGTCCAAGGGGTTCATGTGGGCGGGCTCCTCGGCCATGCGCGGCTTCGAACGATGATAGGTCGCACCGCGGCCCGTGCGGCGCCGCCCACCCGGCCCGCCGTTCGCCACCGACCATTGAGCCAGCTCAAGCGGCTTGCCGGCCTTGCGAGCCCAATGCAGATTGGGTGGGTAGCCCGGAGGATGTTGCGCTCATGGCACTCGGATCGACACCGCGCCAAGTGCCCGCAGGCCACCATTGCCCGGCGTGTGGGGGCAAGCTCGAACGCCTCCATCGCAACGCGCTGGACCGCTGGGTGAGCTTGTTTCGCTCGGTCCATCGCTACCGCTGCGCCGAGCCCGACTGCGCCTGGGAGGGCGTGCTCGGGCGGCTGGGCAAAGCCGAAGGCAGCGCGCACGCCCCGACCTGGCGCGTCCGCGTCCTGTGGTTTGCCATGGGCGCGGCCTTCGCCCTTGCCGCGGTGCAAGGCACGCGCCTGGCCCTGCGGCAGCAGCCCGGCAAGCCGGGGCCCGTGCGGGGCGGCACCGAGCTTCAGTCCCTGGCGACACCACCGGGGCACGATTTCGAGGGCGAGCTCCTGCCGGCCACGGACGCACGGGTCGCCCGCAACCCTTCGCCACTCACCCTGCGGCGCAGCTGTTCGTGGGGGCGGCCCGGCGGCAACCCGTACCGCGGCACCGTCGCTCAGGCGCTGTCGGCGTCGCAGCTGCCGGCCGACGTGGTGCGGCAGATCGACGAGATGGTCGAACGCGGCTGGGTGCGCTCGCAGGTCGAGATCTCGCGCACCGGCATCCGCACGCTGGACGGCCGTCGCCACTTCAGCTCCCAGATCGCGGCCATGGGTTTCGGCAACACGCTGTGCTTCAAGACGCGGGTCAATTTCGTCGAGGGTCATGTCGAATATGCGAGCCTGTACGAGGCAACGGACAGCCAGGGCAAGAGCTATGCGGTGATGGTGCCGTACGTGTGCCGCAACGTCTCGGTGCTCGGCGAGCGCGCCGAAGCGGAAGACGAGACGCCCAAGCTGCCGGAGCCCGCCAGCTGGACGCTGGGCCTGCTCGCCCTGGGGCTGCTCGCCGTTCTGCGCCGGCGCAGGCCGCGTTCGGAGGGCCGGTGAAGCGCGTGGCGGCTGCTGCCGGGCTGGCCGGGCTGATGTTGGCCGGGCTGGTGCTGGCGGCCTGGCCCGCGGTACCCCTTGCGGCGCAGGCGCAAGCCGCCAAGCCCACGGCGCCGGCGCAAGCCGCCGCGGCCACGGCGCCGGCCGCGATCGCGGCGCTGCGCCACAGGGCCATCGCCGGCGACCTGCAGGCGCAATACGACCTGGCGATCGTGCTGCTGTGCGGCCAGTGGGTGCCGCGCGATCCGGCCCAGGCCTCCCTCTGGCTGGCGCTGGCGTCGGCGCGCGACCATCGGGGGTCGCAGAGCGTGCTCGGCTGGCTGCTCATGACCGGCACCGGCGCAAGGCGCGACGATGCGCACGCGGCGCATTGGCTGGGCAAGGCGGCCGAAGGCGGCGATACCGCCGCGCAGAACAACCTGGGCGTGCTCTACGCGACCGGCCGTGGCGTCAAGCAGGATGAAGCGCAGGCCGATCGCTGGTTCAGCGCCGCCGCCGAAAAGGGCGCCACCGAAGCCGCCCGCAACCTCGCGGTCCTGCGCGGCGAGGCCTCGGCCCCCACCGGCCGGCGCAGGGCCGTCGCGCTGGCCGTGCATCCGGCGCTGGCCGGTGCCGCCTGCCGGATGCTCCCGCCGACGCTCAAGAATTCCCCCTGAGCGCCGTAAATCCGGAGGTGGCGTTAGTCTCGAACGCTGTTCGCGGCCCGAACGCGCCGTTAGACCGTCTGGGGAGTTGTCTTGGGGAAGTTCGTTTGCAGCCGCGCCGGGGTGGGAGCGCTGGCGCTCGCCATGCTGGTCGCGGCCGGTGCCGCCGGCACGGCCAACGCAGCCAACGCAGCCAATGGCAGCGCGCCGCTGTCGAGCGGCTATGCCGGCCACTTGGCCGAGCTGATCAACGACTACCGGCTGCGCCAGGGGCTGGCACCTCTGGCCTTCACCGAAGACCTCGTGCAGCTCGCCGGCGAACACAGCGCCAGCATGGCCGGGCAACGCCAGCTGTCGCACGAAGGCTTCCGCACCCGCTTCCAGCGCGCCGGCAGCAAGGTCTGCGTCGAAAACGTGGGCTGGAACTACCCCACGGCAGAGGCCTTGCTCGACGGCTGGCGGCTCTCGCCCGCGCACCACCGCAACCTGCTCGAACCGAAGGTCTCGCGCATGGGCATCGCGGTCCAGGCGCACTACGTGACCTTCTTCGCCTGCCGCTGAGCGCGGCGCGGCCGGCTTGCCGCTGAGGCGCAGCCCGCGCGCTGCGGGACGCAGCGCCCCTTCGGCCGTCCAAGCCCGAGCAGTCGGGCTTGGAGCCGCGGCCTCAGGCATCATCGCCGGCGATGGGTCCGTTCCTCCTCAAACGCCTGGCCACCTTCTTCATCACCCTGGCCGTGGCCTCGGTGGTGGTGTTCGCGGTGCTCGAACTGCTGCCGGGCAACGCCGCCGAAGTCATCCTCGGAGACACCGCCACACCCGAATCGCTGGCCGCGCTGAACGCCAGGCTCGGCCTGGACCGGCCGCCGCTGGCGCGCTATGGGCAATGGGTGGGCGGCCTGCTGCGCTTCGAGACGGCCGCCAGCATCAGCTACGAGACCCCCACCGCCGAGCTGATTGCCGAGCGGCTGCACGTGACGCTGCCCCTGGCTTTGCTGGCGATGACGCTGAGCGTGGCGCTGGCGCTCACGCTGGGCGTATTTGCCGCCTCGCAGCACCGCCGCCTGGGCGACGTGGGCGTGATGGCCGCCAGCCAGCTCGGCATCGCCATCCCCAACTTCTGGTTCGCCATCCTCTTGATCCTGGTCTTCGCGGTGAAGCTGCAGTGGGTCAGCGCCGGCGGATTCCCGGGCTGGAGCGAAGACGACGGCGGCGGCCTGTGGGAAGGCCTGAAGGCGCTGGCCCTGCCGGCGCTCGCGCTGGCCCTGGTGCAGGCCGCCATCCTCACCCGCGTGACGCGATCGGCGGTGCTCGAAGTGATGCGCGAGGACTTCGTTCGCACCGCGCGCGCCAAGGGCCTCTCGAGGCGCCAGGCGCTGTGGCGCCACGTGCTGCGCAACGCCATGATCCCGGTGCTGACGGTGGCCGGGCTGCAATTCGCCAACCTGCTCACCGGCACCATCGTGGTCGAGAACGTCTTCGTGCTGCCCGGCGTGGGGCGGCTGGTCTTCCAGGCCATCAGCAACCGCGACCTCATCGTCGTGCGCGACGTGGTCATGCTGCTGGCCGGCATGGTGGTGGTGGTCAACTTCGTGGTCGACGTGCTGTACGCGCTGATCGACCCCCGGCTGCGCCACGCATGAGAAGCAGCACCCTCGCAGCGCGCGCCTGGCGGCACCCGAGCTTCGTCATCGGCGCCCTGCTCACCGCGCTGCTCGCCGGCGCGGCGCTGCTCTCGCTGCTCTGGCAGCCCTACCCGCCGGCCGAGATCGACATCCCTGCGAAACTGCAGCCGCCCACGCTGGCGCACTGGCTGGGCACCGACATGCTGGGCCGTGATCTCTTCAGCCAGCTGCTGGTGGGCGCGCAGAACAGCATCGTCGTCGGCGTCATCGCGGTGGGCATCGGCCTGGTCGTCGGCGTGGCGGCGGGCTGCCTGGCCGCGGCCTCACGATTCAATGGGCGCGGCTGGGTCGAAGAGCTCGTCATGCGCGCCAGCGATTTCACCTTCGCCTTCCCCGCGCTGCTCTCGGCCATCATGCTCACGGCCATCTACGGCCCGGGGCTGGTGATGAGCATCGTGGCCATCGGCATCTTCAATATCCCGGTCTTCGCGCGCATCACCCGCGCTTCGGCCAACGCAGTGTGGGCGCGCGACTTCGTCACCGCGGCGCGCGCCGCCGGCAAGGGGCCGCTGGCGATCACGCTGGACCACGTGCTGCCCAACATCGCCAGCCCGCTGATCGTGCAGGCCACCATCTCGTTCGCCACCGCCATCCTTGCCGAAGCGGCGCTGTCCTACCTGGGCCTGGGCACGCAGCCGCCGCAGCCGAGCTGGGGCCGCATGCTCAATGAAGCGCAGTCGATGATGTTCCAGGCGCCGCTGCTGGCGGTCTACCCGGGGCTGGCGATCATGCTCAGCGTGCTCGGCCTGAACCTGATGGGCGACGGCCTGCGCGACCTGATGGACCCCAAACTCGCACGCCAGCGATAGGATCTGCCGATGAAGATCGATTTCGTTTCCGACGTGGCCTGCCCCTGGTGCGCCGTGGGGCTGAATTCGCTGGAGCGGGCACTGGAGCGCATCGGCAGCGAGATCGCCGTGGAGCTGCATTTCCAGCCCTTCGAGCTCAACCCGGCCATGGGCGCGGAAGGCGCCGACGCGAACGAGTACCTGCGCGCCAAATACGGCCTGAGCCACGAACAACTGCAGCGCAACCGCGCCCATATCCGCGAGCGCGGCGCGGCGGTGGGCTTCGAGTTCGGCGAGCGCAAGCACGTGTGGAACACCTTTGACGCGCATCGGCTGCTGCACTGGGCCGGGCTGCAAGACCGGGCCCGCGAAGGTTCCGCCGGGCGGCAAGGCAAGCAACGCGAGCTCAAGCACGCCTTGCTGCAGGCCTATCACGGCGAAGGCCGCAACCCCGGCGCGGCCGACGTGCTGCTGGAGCTGGCCATCGCCGTGGGCCTGGACGCCGAAGGTGCCCGCGAGGTGATCGCCAGCGGCGCCTACGCCGACGAGGTGCGCCAGGCCGAGCAGCATTGGCGCCAGGCCGGCATCAACTCGGTGCCGGCCCTCGTCATCGACGGCCAGCACCTGATCCAGGGCGGCCAGCCGCCCGAGGTCTTCGAGCGCACGCTGCGGCAGATCGCCGCGGGCGGCTGAGCGCAGCCCGAGATGCCGCGCAACATCGAGATCAAGGCGCGCATCGCCAGCATTGAGGCGCTGCTGCCGCGCGCGCAGGCCGTGGCCGGCGGCGAGCCGGTGGTCATCGAGCAGGACGACACGTTTTTCGCCGTGCCGCACGGCCGCCTCAAGCTGCGCCAGTTCGCCGACGGCAGCGCCGAGCTCATCCACTACCGGCGCGCGGACACCACCGCGGCCAAGGCCAGCGAATATGTGCTCGTGCCGGTGGCCGAGCCCGCCGCGCTGCGCGAGGCGCTGGCGCGCGGCTGCGGCCTGCTCGGCCGCGTGCGCAAGCGCCGCTGGCTGCTGCTGTGCGGTGCCACGCGCATCCACCTCGACCGCGTCGAGGGGCTGGGTGACTTCATGGAGCTCGAGGTCGTGCTGCGCGACGAGCAGCCCGACGCCGAGGGCGTAGCCACCGCCGAGCCGTTGATGCGGGCGCTCGGCCTGAGCGATGCGCCGCGCGTCGCGGGGGCCTACCTGGACCTGCTTGCGGCGGCCGCACCCGGCACCGCGGCGCACGGCTGAAGTCGCCCTGCCGCGTCTTCAGCCGCGGGCCAGTTCGGCCGGAATCGCCTCGGCCAGGAAGTCGTAGACGCGCCGCACGACGCGATTGCCACGGATCTCGCGGTGCACCGCCAGCCAGCAGGGCAGCGGCGCAATCCTGAGCATGGGCAGCAGCGGCCGCACGCCGGGCCAATGCGCGAGGTTGTAGGCCGCCACGAAGCCGATGCCCGCGCCGGCGGCCACCAGCCGGCCATAGGCCACATGGTCGTCGGTGCGCAGGGCGAACTGCTCGCGGGCCATGGGCAGGCCCAGGGCGGCGAATCCGCGCACGATGGTCTCGTCGCGGTCGTAGCCGATCAGCGTGTGTTGCAGCAGATCGCCGGGCCCGCGCGGCGTGCCGGCTCGCGCCAGGTAGCTTTCGTGGGCCGCCGCGACGATGGGGATCTCGCCGAGCTTGCGCGCGACGAGCGTGCCCTGCGCCGGGCGCACCATGCGCACGGCGATATCGGCCTCGCGCCGCAGCAGGTTGCTCAAGGCGTTGGAGGCCACGAGCTCGATCTGGATGCCAGGCTCCCGGGCCCGCAGGTCGGCCAACACCGCCGGCAGCAGCCATGCCGCGGCGACCTGGCTGGTGGTGATGCGCACCGTGCCCGCGGTGGCGTCGCGCCGGCGCACCAGCGCGCGGCCTAGCGCCTCGGCGCCCTCCTGCATCTGGCGCGCGGCCTCGGCAATCGCCAGCGCCGCGGCGGTGGGTGTCACGCCGCGGCCGGTGCGCTCGAACAGCGGCGCGCCGAGCTGGGCTTCGAGCTCGGCCACATGCCGGCTCAGCGTGGGCTGCTGCGCGCCGAGCTGGCGCGCCGCGCCCATCAGGCTGCCGGCATCCAGCACGGCCAGGAAACTCTTCACCAGCGCCCAGTCGAATGCCTCCGCAGCCATGCAGAAATGTATAGCTCTCATGCCACCTTCGGCAATTGCCGGATGGCTGCACGGCGCCCAGACTGCGCCCCATCGTGTCCTGTCAGGAGATCGCCATGCCCCGCCCCACCGTCCTCGTCCTCGGCGCCAATGGCCGCTTCGGCGCTGCCGCCGTGCAGGCCTTCACCAGCGCCGGCTGGCAGGTGCTGGCCCCAATGCGCCGCCCGCCCGCGGTACCGCTGCCCGCAGGCACGCGGGTGCTGGACGCGCCGCTGCGCGACACCGCCGGCCTGGCGGCGAGGGCGGCCGGCGCCCGCACGGTGGTCTACGCCGTGAACCCGCTGTATACGCGCTGGGACACCGAGGCCCTGCCGCTGGCGCGCCTGGGCATGGACGTGGCCGAACGCCTGGGCGCGCGCTTCATGCTGCCGGGCAATGTCTACAACTTCGGCCAGGGCATGCCGGCATTGCTGCGCGAAGACACGCCACAACGGCCCAGCACCCCCAAGGGCCAGCTGCGCTGCGAACTGGAAGCCGAGATCCGAGAGCGCTGCGCCCGGGGCGGCATGCAGGGCGTGGTGCTGCGCGCCGGCGACTTCTACGGCGCCGGCAGCGGCAGCTGGTTCGACCAGGTCATCGTCAAATCCATCGCCAAGGGCCGCCTCGTCTACCCGGGGCCGCTGGATGTGGCCCACGCCTGGGCCTACCTGCCCGACCTGGCGCGCGCCTTCGTGGCGCTGGCCTCGCGCGAAGGCGCGCCGGCCTTCGAGCAATTCCACTTCGCCGGCCACACGCTCAGCGGGGCCGAGCTGCTGGCCGCCGTCGAAGCGGCAGCCGGTGAACTGGGCCTGTGCCCGGCCGGCGCCATCAAGGTCGGCGCCATGCCCTGGGGCCTGATCCGCACCGTGGGCGTCGTCTATCCGCTGTGGCGCGAGCTGGCGCGCATGAGCTACCTCTGGCATGTGCCGCACGCCCTGGACGGCGCGGCGCTGGCACGCGCCCTGGGCCCGCTGCCGGCCACGCCGGTGGTGGACGCCGTGCGCCAGGCCCTGGTCGGTCTGGGCCTGACTCCGCTATCGTTGCCGCAACTTCGCCCACCCGGCCCGGCGCTTGACTGACCTGCTCACCGTCACCGACCTGCGCGTCACCCTGCAGACCGCTCGCGGCCCGGCGGATGCGCTGCGCGGCGTGTCCTTCGCCCTGCGGCGCGGCGAGACGGTGGGGTTGATCGGCGAATCGGGCTGCGGCAAGTCGATAACCGCGCTGGCCCTGATGGGCCTGCTGCCCGAAGGCGCACGGGTCGGCGGTTCGATCCGGTTCGAGGGGCAGGAACTCGTCGGCCTGGATGAGGCCGCGCTGTGCCGGTTGCGCGGCGACCGCATCGGCATGGTCTTCCAGGAGCCGATGACGGCGCTCAACCCGCTGCACGCGGTGGGCCGGCAGATTGCCGAATCGCTGCGCCTGCACAAGGGCCTGTCGGGCGCCGCGGCGCGCGCCCAGGCCCTGCGGCTGCTCGAACGCGTGCAGCTGCCGCAGGCCCGCGAGCGGCTGGATGCCTACCCGCACCAGCTCAGCGGCGGCCAGCGCCAGCGCGTGGTGCTGGCCATCGCGCTGGCCTGCGGGCCGGCCCTGCTGGTGGCCGACGAGCCGACCACCGCGCTGGACGTGACGATCCAGCACGAGGTGCTCGAACTCATCCTGGAACTCGTGCGCGAAGACGGCATGGGGTTGCTGCTGATCAGCCACGACCTCGGCGTGATGGCCGACACCGTGCAGCGCGTGCTCGTGATGTACGGCGGCACGGTGGTCGAGAGCGGCCCCACGGCGGCCGTCTTCGACCGCCTGGCCCACCCCTACACGCAGGGCCTGTTTGCCGCGCGTCCGCGGCTGGGGCTGAAGCGCGGCACCCGGCTGGCGACCATCGCCGGGCGCGTGCCCGAACTGCCGGACATGCCCGCCGGTTGCCCCTTCGCCGAGCGCTGCGGCCTCGTCGTCGCGGCCTGCCGCGAGGCCTTGCCGGCCCCCGTGGGCGTGGGGCCGCAGCATATGGCGCGCTGTCTGCGGGTGGCGCCATGAGCACTTGGGGTGCTGCAATGAGCACGCCGCTGCTCGAAGTCGAGAACCTGGGCAAGCACTACCGCTTGCCGCGGGAACACCTGCTGGCCGCGGCACCCGAGGTGCAGGCGCTCGCCGGCGTGAGCTTCAGGCTGCACGCCGGCAAGAGCCTCGGGATCGTCGGCGAATCGGGCTCGGGCAAGAGCACGCTGGCGCGGCTGGTGATGGCGCTCGAAGCGCCCAGCGCCGGCCAGGTGCGCTTCGACGGCCAGGACCTGCACCGCCTGGCGCCGGCCGAGTTGCGCCGCGCCCGGGCGCAGTTCCAGATGGTGTTCCAGGACCCCTACGGCTCGCTCGACCCGCGCCGCACCGTGCTGCAGACCGTGGCCGAACCACTGGCCTGGCTGCGCGGCGCGGGCCGGGTGGAGCAGCGCGAGAAGGCCATCGAGGTGCTCGACGCCGTGGGCCTGCGCGCCGCCGACCTGGCCAAATACCCGCACGAATTCAGCGGCGGCCAGCGCCAGCGCATCGCCATCGCCCGCGCGCTCATCACGCGGCCCCGGCTCATCGTCGCCGACGAGCCGGTGAGCGCGCTCGACGTCTCGGTGCAGGCCCAGGTGCTGAACCTGATGCAAGACCTGCAGGACGCCTTCGGCGTGACCTACCTCTTCATCAGCCACGACCTGGCGGTGGTGGACCTGGTGTGCGACGAAGTCATCGTGCTGCAGCAGGGCCGCATCGTCGAACAGGGCGACCCGGACACGCTGTTCCAGCGCCCGCAACACCCCTACACCCAGCGCCTGCTGGCGGCCGTGCCGGGCATGAAACCCCGCGCGGCGCGCTGAGGGCCGAGCGCGAAGCAGACGAGGTCCACCCATGCCCGAGCTCCACGACTTGAGCGCCGCCGAACTCGGCCAGGCCTACCGCACGGGCACCCTGTCGCCGGTGGAAGTAGCGCGCGCGGTGATCGCCCATGCCGAGCGTTGGGAACCCCAGCTGCACGCCACCTGGGCATTCGATGCCGAAGCAGCCTTGGCGATGGCGCGCGAGTCCGAAACGCGCTGGCGCAAGGGCCTAGCGCTCAGCGCGCTCGACGGCGTCCCCGTCACGATCAAGGAGAACATCGCCACCAAAGGCGTGGCGCTGCCCCTGGGCACCGCCGCCACCACGCTGGTGCCGGCGACCGAAGACGCCCCACCCGCAGCGCGGCTGCGCGAGGCCGGCGCGGTCTTCCTGGCCAAGACCACCATGCCCGACTACGGCATGCTGAGCTCGGGGCTGTCGAGCTTTCATGCCCTGGCGCGCAACCCCTGGGACCTGAGCAAGACGCCCGGCGGCAGCAGCGCCGGCGCAGGTGCCGCCGCCGCCGCGGGCTACGGCCCGCTGCACCTGGGCACCGACATCGGCGGCTCGATCCGCCTGCCCGCGGCCTGGTGCGGCGTCGTCGGCTTCAAGCCCAGCCACGGCCGTGTGCCCATCCAGCCGCCGTACATCGGCCGCGCGGCCGGGCCGCTGACGCGCACCGTCACCGATGCAGCGCTGGTGATGGCCGCGCTCAGCCAGCCCGACTGGCGCGACGCCACCAGCCTGCCCGCGCAAACGCTGCCCTGGAGCGAAATCAAAGGCGCGCCTGCCGAACATGTGCGGGGGCTGAAGATCGGGCTGCTGCTGGACGCCGGCTGGGGCCTGCCGCTGGACCCGGAAATCGCTTCGGCGATCCAGGGTGCTGCACAGCGCTTCGAGGCCGCCGGCGCCATCGTCGAGCCCCTGCCCGCCTTCACCACGCGCGAGATGGCCGACGGCATCGACCTGTTCTGGCGCATGCGTTCCTGGCTCGATATCTCGGCCCTGCCGCCGCAGCGCCAGGCGCTGGTGCTGCCCTTCATCCGCGAGTGGGTCGCGCCGGGCGCCACCTTCAGCGCCGCGCAGCTCTTCCACGGTTTCAGCCAGATTGCCGCCCTGCGCGACGCGACGGTGGCGGCCTGCCAGCCGTTCGACTTCATCGTCTCGCCGGTGGCACCCTGCATGGCCTTTGCCGCCGAGTGGGCGATGCCCACCAACGACCCCCAGCGCGCCATGGAGCACATCGCCTTCACGCTGCCCTTCAACATGAGCGGGCAACCCGCCGTCAGCGTGCCCTGCGGCCACACCACCGCGGGCCTGCCGATCGGGCTGCAGATCATCGGCCGGCGGCACGACGACATCGGCGTGTTGCGCGTCGCGCGCGCCTGGGAACAACTGCGTGCGCCGCTGCGGCCCTGGCCGCTGCCGCCGGCCTGAGCAACGCGGCCACGCTACATTCCAGCCATGCCCTTCCCCGACGCCCGCGGCAACCCCTGCAGCACCTCCCACGCCGCCGCGCGTGACGCCGCCGAGCAGGCGCTTTGGCGAATGATGTCGTTCTACGACACGCCGCTGGCCGATCTGGACGCGGCCATCGCCGCCGACCCCGGCTGGGCGCTGCCGCATGTGATGAAGGCCGGCTTCCTGCTCGGCCTGACCGAGCCCTCGCTGCTCGGCGAGGCCGAGGCGCATCTCTCGCGGGCCCGCGGCCTGGCGAGCCACGCGACCTTGCGCGAGCGCGCCCACCTGGAGGCTGTGCAAAGGCTGCTCGAAGGCCGCTGGCACGCCGCCTGCCGCACCTGGGACGAGCTGCTGTTGGAACACCCGCGCGACGCGCTGGCGCTGCAGTGGGTGCAGCAGTGGGACTTCTACCGCGGCGACGCCGCCGGGCTGCGCCAGCGCCCGGCGCGCGTGCTGCCGCTGTGGGACGAGGGCGACCCGCTGTTCGCCCATGTGCTGGCGCTGCACGCCTTCGGCCTGGAGGAGAGCAACCTCTACCCCCAGGCCGAGGAAGCCGGCCGCCGCGCCCTGGCGATCGACCCGCGCGTGCCCTGGGCGGTGCACGCGGTGGCCCATGTGATGGAGATGCAGGGCCGCTTCGAAGACGGCTCGGCCTGGCTGCGCCAGCACCACGCGGCGTGGGCCGAGGGCAATGGCTTCTCGGGCCACCTGTGGTGGCACAAGAGCCTGTTCCGCCTGGAGGCGCTGGACATCGCCGGCGTGCTGCGCCTGCTCGACGCCCACCTCAGCGGCGCGGCGTTGCAGATCACGCTGCAGCGCGTGGACGCCGCCGCACTGCTGTGGCGGCTGCACCTGCTGGGCGAAGATATCACCGGGCTGAGTGCCGCCCTGCTCGAGGGTTGGAACCTCGACGAGGCCAGCGCCGGCCACTACGCCTTCAACGACCTGCACTGCGTGATCACCATGCTCGGCGCGGGCGAGCAGCACCGCGCCGAGGCCTGGGTGGCGCGTTGCGCCGAGCGCGCCCTGGGCGCCGAGGACGCGCGCCGCACCAACCACCAGATGTCGCGTGAGGTCGGCCTGCCGCTGATGCGCGGCCTGCTGGCCCTGGGCCGCGGCGACGCCGACGGCGCCGTGGACCAGATCTACCCCGTGCGCAGCCAGGCCCAGCGCCTGGGCGGCAGCCAGGCCCAGCGCGACCTCATCGACCAGACCCTGCTGGCCGCGGCCGCGCGCGGCAGCCGCCGCACGCTGGGCCGCGCACTCGTCAACGAACGCACCATGGCCAAGCCGGTGACGCCGCTCACCCGCCACTGGATCGAGAAACTGGCCTTGCCCACCGAGGCCCGCGCATGAGGCTCGACGCGACGGCGGCGCGCGCTGCGCGCTCCCGAAGCACCGCGGCTGCGGGCAGGTTCTAGTAGAGCGGGTCGGGCAACTTCTCGGTGGCCACCGCGCGCTGCACCGCCGGCCGCGCCGCCACCCGCTTCAGGTACGGCCCGATATGCGGGTACTCGCGCGCCGGCCTGGCGGAGAACCCCCGCGTCCAGCGGCACAACATGAAGGCGTAGGGATCCACCGCGCTGTAGGTCTCGCCCAGCAGCCAGGGCCCGCCGTGGCGCGCCAGCTGGGCATCGATCTGCTCCAGGCATTCGCCCACCTTGGCCTGGGCGTGGGCCTTGAGCTGCGCCGCCGCGCCGGCGTCGCCGGCATCGACCATGCGGTCGGGGTAGAAGTAGTGCAGGAGCGTGGCCTGCATCGTATTCGTCAGCCACACCAGCCACTTGTAGAAATGCGCCCGCTCGGCCGTGCCCAGCGCCGGCGCCAGGCCGGCCGCCGGGTGGGTGTCCACCAGATGCAGGCAGATGGCCGCGGTCTCGTAGAGCACCAGCTCGCCGTCCACCAGCACCGGGATCGAGCCGTTGGGGTTGAGCTTGAGGTACTCGGGCGACTTGTGCGCCCGGTTCGCGCGGTCCACCAGCGCCAGCTCGAAAGGCGCGCCGATCTCGTGCAGCAGCACGTGCGGCGTGAAGCTGGCGTTGCCGGGGAAGTAGTGCAAGGTGATCATGTTCGAATGATCGCACGGGGCCGGGGCGCGCCCGGCGCCTTGCCCGCCGCCGCGGCCAGCGTGGCAGCATCGCTGCCTCCACCGCATCCGCCGCATCCACAGACACCATGTCCGAATACACCGCTCAGGTCGCCTGGCAACTCGGGGCCGACGAGGCCTTCACCGACAACCGCTACAGCCGCAGGCATGTGCTGCGCTTCGACGGCGGCGCCGAGCTGGCGGGCTCGTCGTCGCCCAGCGTGGTGCCGCTGCCGATGTCCGACGCCACCGCGGTGGACCCGGAAGAGATGTTCGTCGCCGCGCTGGCCAGCTGCCACATGCTGTGGTTCCTGTCGCTGGCCGCGGCGCGCGGCTTCACGGTGCAAAGCTACGTCGACGATGCGGTGGGCACGATGGCGCGCAACGCGCAAGGGCAGATGGCGATGACGGTGGTGACGCTGCGCCCGCGGGTGGTTTTCGCTGGCACGCCGGCGCCGGGCAGCGAGCCGCTGCAGGCGCTGCACCACGAAGCCCACGAGCGCTGCTTCATCGCCAGCTCGGTGAAGACCGAGGTGCGCTGCGAGCCGCGAAGCTGAGCTCGGTCCCGGCCCACCGGGGCCCGCGCTGAACTCGTGACCTGCCTGCGCGGGCCTTGAAACCCCGCCAGTGCGCGCCCACATCGAAGGGTGACCTCGCTGTGGCCCTTGCTCTTCTTTGCCTGCCTGGCGGCTGCCGTGGCGGCCTGGCTGTGGGGCCCGGCCTTCATGGCCGCGCGGCGCCGCCGCCGCGTGCTGGGCCGGCCCTTCCCACAGGCCTGGCGCGAGATCCTGGGCCGCCGCATGCCGGCCTTCGCGCGCCTGCCGGCCGACCTGCAGCTGCAGGTCAAGCGGCATGTGCAGGTGCTCATCGCCGAGAAGCCGTTCATCGGCTGTGCCGGGCTCGTCGTGACCGACGAGATGCGCGTGCTCATCGCCGCGCAGGCGGCGCTGCTGCTGCTCAACCGCCCTGCGGGCTACTTCGCCGAGTTGCGCCAGGTGCTGGTCTACCCGGACGCCTTCGTCGTCGATCGCAGCCACAGCGACGGCGGCGGCATCACCCACGAATCGCGCCGCGCACTCACCGGTGAATCCTGGCAGCAGGGCCAGGTGCTGCTGTCCTGGGACGATGTGCGGGCCGGCGCCGCCGACCCCGACGACGGCCGCAACGTCGTGATCCACGAATTCGCGCACCAGCTCGACCAGGAACGCGGCCGCGCCAACGGCGCACCTTGGCTCGGCCGGCGCGAGCGCTACGAAAGATGGGCCACCGTTCTGGGCGCCGAATTCGATGCGCTGCGTTCGCGCCTGGCGCGTGGCGAAACCGGGGTCATAGACGCCTACGGCGCCACCGATCCGGCCGAGTTCTTTGCCGTCGTGAGCGAGCATTTTTTCGAACAGCCCGGGGCACTCGCCGAGGCTCACCCCGCGCTGTACCGCGAGCTGGCGCAGTGCTACCGCGCCGACCCGCTGAGCTGGTGAAAGCGAATCAGGCCCTGACGCGCGCCGCGGCTGCCGGCGCTTCGCGGCGACGGTGGGCGCAATGCACCGCAGCCATTTGAATTCGGCGAAATCGGCAAAATCGGAGAGTATCCAGACACCATTGCGAAACAGATTCGAAAGTCAATTGTGTTAACGTTCACGCCATTGGCGTAATAAGTGCGTTTTCACAATGACGCCAATTGAGTGCCGACTCGGCCCGGGTCGGAAATTTTGCAATTACCACCGCCATTCATCAATGACCAAGACCTACGCCCAGATCGTCAAGCAGATCGAAACCCTCAAGCAGGACGCTGAAAAAGCCCGCCGCAAGGAAGCCGAGGGTGTCATCGGCCGCATCCGCGATGCCATCGAGATCTACAAGCTCACGGCCGAGGACCTCGGCTTCGGCGCCGGCCCCAAGGCGGCCCGCAAGACCCGCGGCCCCGGCAAGGCCAAGGCGGGCAAGGCCAAGACGCCGGGTGTGGCGAAGTTCCGCGACGACGCCGGCCACAGCTGGGTCGGCCGCGGCAAGCGCCCGGACTGGCTGCGCGCGGCGCTGGCCGCGGGCAAGTCGCTGTCGGACTTCGCCGTCAAGTAAGGCGCGTCTCTACCTCTCAGGCCGTGCGGGCCTGTCGCACGGCCTGCTCCCACAGCGCCATTCTCTCGGCCGCGCGCTCGCGCGACAAGGTCGGCATGAAACGCCTTTCCTCGCCCCATTGCGCGGCAATTTCGTCCAGGCCGCTGTAGACCCCCGTGGCCAGCCCGGCGAGATAGGCCGCACCCAGCGCCGTGGTTTCGATGACCTTGGGGCGCACCACCGGAATGCCGAGCAAGTCGGCCTGGAATTGCATCAACAGGTTGTTGACGCAGGCCCCGCCGTCGACACGCAATTCGGTCACCGGGGCGGCGTCGTGCGACATCGCGGTCAATAGCGCCGCGCTCTGGAAGGCGATGCTCTCCAGCGCGGCGCGCGCAATGTGTGCCACCGTGCTGCCGCGCGTCAGGCCGACGATGGCGCCGCGCGCTTGCGCGTCCCAGTAAGGCGCGCCCAGGCCGGTGAAGGCGGGGACGAAAAGCACGCCGCCGCTGTCGGGCACGCTCTCGGCCAGCGCCTGCACGCTGCCGCTGTCGGCGATGACCTTGAGCCCGTCGCGCAGCCATTGCACCACCGCGCCGCCGATGAAGACGCTGCCCTCCAGCGCGTACTGCGCCGCGGCCGTGGGCTGCGCCGCGGCCGTGGTGATGAGCCCATGCTTGGAAACCCCAAATTCAGCACCGGTGTGCATCAGCATGAAGCAACCCGTGCCATAGGTGTTCTTGGCCATGCCGGCCTTGAAGCAGGCCTGGCCGAAGAGCGCCGATTGCTGGTCGCCGGCCACGCCGGCGATGACGAGCGGCGCGCCCAGAAAATCGGGGTCGCACTCGCCGTATCGGTGGCTGGAGGGGTGCACCTGGGGCAGCAGGCTGTCGGGCAAGTGCAGGATCTTGAGGAGTTCGTGGTCCCACACGTTGTGGCGGATGTCGAACATCATCGTGCGCGAGGCGTTGCTCACATCGGTGGCGTGCACGCGGCCCCCCGTGAGCTTCCAGATCAGCCAGCTGTCGATCGTGCCGAAGGCCAGCTCGCCCTGAGCGGCGGCGATGTGCGCGCCCTTCACGTGGTCGAGGATCCAGCGCAGCTTGGTGGCCGAGAAGTAGGCATCCACCCGCAACCCGGTGCTGTGCGCGATGGCGTCGGCATGGCCCTGCTCGCGCAGTTGCGCGCACAGCGGCTCGCCGCGGCGGTCCTGCCAGACGATGGCGTTGTAGATGGGCTGGCCGCTTTGGCGGCGCCAGACCACCGTGGTTTCGCGCTGGTTGGTGATGCCCACGGCCTTGACCCGCGTGCCGATGTCCCGACCCGCCAGGCCCGCACGCGCCAGCGCCTCGCGCGCGGTGGCGAGCTGGCTCTCCCAGATCTCGTTCGGGTCGTGCTCCACCCAGCCGGGTTGCGGGTAGATCTGGCGAAATTCACGCTGTGCCATGGCCACCACCTGGCCCTGCGCATCGAAGACGATGCTGCGCGAACTGGAAGTGCCCTGGTCCAGGGCGAGGAGGTAGGTCAAACGGGTTCTCCTGCAATCGTGCATTGGACGCCCGCCTCGGCCAACAGGGCGCCGAACGGTGCGGGCGGCTCGCGGTCGGTGAACAGCATGTCGATCTGGCCGATGCGGCCCACCTCCACCATGGCCGGCCGGTTGAACTTGCTGTGGTCGGCCGCCAACCAGACCTCGCGCGCGCTGGCCAGGATGGCGTGCGTGACCTTGACTTCGCGGAAGTCGAAGTCACGCAGCGTGCCATCGGCCTCGATGCCCGAGATGCCGATGATGGCGAGGTCGACGCGGAACTGGTGGATGAAGTCCACCGTGGCCTCGCCCACGATGCCGTGGTCGCGCGCGCGCACCACGCCTCCGGCGACGATGACCTCGCAGTCCGGGTTGTCCGACAGGATGGCCGCCACGTTGAGGTTGTTGGTGATGACGCGCAAGCCCTTGTGCACCAGCAGTTCGCGCGCGACGGCTTCGACGGTGGTGCCTATGTTCAGGATCAGCGAGCAGCCCTGCGGCACCGCGGCGGCCAGCACGCGCGCGATGCGCTGCTTGGCCCCATGGTTGAGCTGCTGGCGCTGCCGGTAGGCAAGGTTCTCGGTGGTCGAGCGCGGGACCCGGGCGCCGCCATGAAAGCGCGCCAGCAACTCGGCCTCGGCGAGCAACCGGATATCGCGCCGCACGGTCTGCAAGGTCACGCCGAAGCGTTCGGCCAGGGCCTCCACCGTGGCCGATCCGAGACGGCGCACCTCTTCCAGCAACTCGGTCTGGCGAGGATTCGGTACCATGGCGGGTAGCCTAAACGAAACCTTGCGGGCTGTTTCCAGGGTAAGCCTGCAGTGCTTTCGAAAACGAGCGAACAAGAATAGTTCTTTAACGAACCCTTGGACTCTGCCTTGAGTTCTGCCCACGCATCCCCCGGCGCGCAGGAAGCTGCATGCAGCTGACGCTGGAAAGCATCACCAAGGCCGTGGGCGGCGCGCCCTGGCTGTACGCGATGAGCCTGGCGCCGCAGCCCGGCGCGGTGACCGTCCTGCTCGGCGCCACGCAGTCCGGCAAGACCAGCCTGATGCGCATCATGGCGGGCCTGGACCGGCCAAGCAGTGGCCGCGTGCGCGTGGACGGCTTGGACGTCACCGGCATGGGCGTGCGCGAGCGCAACGTGGCCATGGTGTACCAGCAGTTCATCAACTACCCGTCGATGACGGTGGCGCAGAACATCGCCTCGCCGCTCAAGCTGCGCGGCGAGAAGAACGTGGCGCAAAGCGTGCAGGCGCTCGCGGCCCGGCTGCACATCGAGATGTTCCTCGATCGCCTGCCCGCCGAGCTGTCCGGTGGCCAGCAGCAGCGCGTGGCCCTGGCCCGCGCACTGGCCAAGGCTGCGCCGCTGATGCTGCTGGACGAACCCCTGGTCAACCTGGACTACAAGCTGCGTGAAGAGCTGCGCGACGAGCTGACGCAGCTCTTTGCCAGCGGCGACTCCACCGTCGTCTACGCCACCACCGAGCCCGCCGAGGCGCTGCTGCTGGGCGGCTTCACCGCCGTGATGGACGCCGGCGAGTTGCTGCAATACGGCCCCACGGCCGAGGTCTTCCACACGCCGAAATCCTTGCGTGTGGCGCGGGCCTTCAGTGACCCTCCGATGAACCTGATCGCCGGCGATGCCGCCGCCGGGGGCGTGCAACTCAGGGCAGGGCCGGCGTTGTCGATTCCCCTGCCCGGCGCCGCCTCCAGCAGCCTGACCCTCGGCGTTCGCGCCAGCGCCTTGCGGGTGTCACCGCGGCCCGGCGACGCGGCCTTGCCCGGCAAGGTCGAGCTGGCCGAGATCTCCGGCTCCGACACTTTCGTGCACGTCACCACCGCGGCCGGCGGGCTGGTCGCCCAGCTCACCGGGGTGCACCTCTTCGAGCTCGGCGCGCCGATCACGCTGCACCTGAGCGCCGAGCAGGCCTATGTCTTCGACGCCCAGGGCGCGTTGCTCGTGGCTCCTGCAAAGAAGAGCTGACATGGCCCGCATCGATCTCGACTTTGCGCACTCGTACAAGGCCGATCCGAAGTCGGACGAGGACTACGCGTTGCTGCCGCTGAAGATGAGCTTTCGCGATGGCGGCGCCTATGCCTTGCTGGGGCCTTCGGGTTGCGGCAAGACGACCCTGCTCAACATCGTCTCGGGCCTGCTCGTGCCTTCGACGGGCACGGTGCTGTTCGACGGCCGGGACGTCACGCGCACGACGCCCCAGCAGCGCAATATCGCCCAGGTGTTCCAGTTTCCGGTGATCTACGACACGATGACCGTGGCCCAGAACCTGGCCTTCCCGCTGAAGAACCGCAAGGTGCCGGCGGCGCAGATCAAGCAGCGCGTGGGCGAGATCGCCGAGATGCTGGAGATGAGCCACCAGCTCGACCAGCGCGCCGCCGGCCTGAGCGCCGACCAGAAGCAGAAGATCTCGCTGGGCCGCGGCCTGGTGCGCGCCGACGTGGCGGCGGTGCTCTTCGACGAGCCGCTGACCGTCATCGACCCCCACCTCAAGTGGCAGCTGCGGCGCAAGCTCAAGCAGATCCACCACGAGCTCAAACTCACGCTGATCTACGTCACCCACGACCAGGTCGAAGCGCTCACTTTCGCCGAAGAGGTGGTGGTGATGACGCGCGGGCGCGCCGTGCAGGTGGGGTCGGCCGAGGCGCTGTTCGAGCGGCCGGCGCACACCTTCGTCGGCCATTTCATCGGCTCGCCGGGCATGAACTTCCTGCCCGCACGCGCCAGCGACGCAGGGCTGGAAGTCGCGGGCCACCGGATGGCCCCACCGGCCGAGCGCCGCCTGCCCGAAGGGGAACTCAAGCTCGGCGTGCGGCCCGAATACCTGTCGCTCGCCGACGCGCAAAGCCCGGGCGTCTTGCCGGCGCAAGTCACGCTGGTGCAGGACATCGGCACGCACACGATGCTCACGGCCCAGGTCGGCGGCCACCCGGTCAAGGCGCGTTTGTCGCCCGAAGCCCAGGCGCCGCGCCCCGGCGACACGGTCTGGCTGCAGGTGCTGGGCGAGCACACCTGCTTCTACAAGGACGAGGAGCTGGTCGCATGATCACAAAGCCCGTCAACCAGAAGGCCTGGTTCCTCATCCTGCCGGTGCTCGTGTGCGTGGCGTTTTCCGCCATCCTGCCCCTGATGACGGTGGTGAACTATTCGGTGCAGGACATCATCTCGCCGGAGCGGCGCGTCTTCGTGGGCACCGAGTGGTTTGCCAGCGTGATGCGCGACAGCGACCTGCATGCCGCGCTGTGGCGGCAGCTCATATATTCGTCATCGGTGCTGGTGATCGAGATCCCGCTGGGCATCGCCCTGGCGCTTTCGATGCCGGCCAGCGGCTGGAAGTCCAGCGCGGTGCTGGTGGTGGTGGCGCTTTCGCTGCTCATCCCGTGGAACGTGGTGGGCACCATCTGGCAGATCTTCGGTCGCGCCGACATCGGCCTGCTCGGCGCCACGCTCCAGGCCATGGGCTTCGACTACAGCTACACCGGCAATGCCACGCACGCCTGGCTCACGGTGCTGGCGATGGACGTCTGGCACTGGACGCCGCTGGTGGCGCTGCTGGGCTTTGCCGGGCTGCGCAGCATTCCCGACGCCTATTACCAGGCCGCGCGCATCGACGGTGCCAGCAAGTTCGCGGTATTCCGCTACGTCCAGCTGCCCAAGATGCGCGGCGTGCTGATGATCGCGGTGCTGCTGCGCTTCATGGACAGCTTCATGATCTACACCGAGCCCTTCGTGCTGACGGGCGGCGGGCCGGGCAATGCCACCACCTTCCTGAGCCAGTACCTCACGCAAAAGGCGGTGGGCCAGTTCGACCTGGGGCCCGCGGCGGCATTCTCGCTGATCTATTTCCTCATCATCCTGCTGCTGTGCTTCATCCTCTACAACTGGATGCAGCGCGTGGGCACCGCGTCGCTGGAGGGCACGCCGCCATGAAAAAGCGCAGCCTGTTCCTGGCGCTGTACATCGTGTTCGCGCTCCTGCCCATCTACTGGATGGTCAACATGAGCTTCAAGACGAACTCGGAGATCCTCTCCAGCTTCACGATCTTCCCGCAGCACTTCACCTGGGAAAACTACCGCACCATCTTCACTGACCCGAGCTGGTATTCGGGCTACATCAACAGCCTCATCTACGTGGCCATCAACACGGCCATCTCGCTCACCGTGGCGCTGCCCGCCGCCTACGCCTTCAGCCGCTACAGCTTCCTGGGCGACAAGCACCTGTTCTTCTGGCTGCTCACCAACCGAATGACGCCGCCGGCGGTGTTCCTGCTGCCCTTCTTCCAGCTCTACAGCACCGTCGGGCTGATGGACACCCACCTGGCGGTGGCGCTGGCGCACCTGGTGTTCAACGTGCCGCTGGCGGTGTGGATACTCGAAGGCTTCATGAGCGGCATCCCGCGCGAGATCGACGAAACCGCCTACATCGACGGCTATTCGTTCCCGCGCTTCTTCATCACCATCTTCCTGCCGCTCATCAAGGCCGGCGTGGGCGTGGCCGCCTTCTTCTGTTTCATGTTCAGCTGGGTGGAATTGCTGCTGGCGCGCACACTCACGAGCGTGAACGCCAAGCCCATCGTGGCCACCATGACCCGCACCGTCTCGGCCAGCGGCATGGACTGGGCCACGCTGGCCGCGGCCGGCGTGCTGACCATCGTGCCCGGCGCCATCGTGATCTGGTTCGTGCGGCACTACATCGCGAAGGGCTTCGCGATGGGTCGGGTCTGAGGGTATCGCGATGCTCAACTGGATGGTCTGGACCACGCCCGTGGCAGTGTTCTTCACCTGCATCGGGCTCATGCTCGCGGGCATGACGGTGTGGGAAATCAAGCAACCCACCACCTTGCGCAAGGGCTTTCTGCCGTTGGCCACCACGCGCGGTGACCGGCTCTTCATCGGCCTGCTCGCGGCGGCCTATATCAACCTGGCCTTTGTGGGCCTGGCCCGCAAACTCGCCGAGTGGTTTTCACTCACGCAGGAGCCCAGCGTGTGGATCAGCCTGGTCATCTCGATGGCCGTGCTGGCCCTCATCATGCGCCGAGGCTGACGCGCTTTTTTTCGTGAATCCGGCCCGTCGCTTCCCCGGGGCCGGGGTCCACGCAGCCACACACGGGGACGCGAGAGACACACGAGGAGATCGACAATGAGATTGCGCTATACCGTGCTGGCCGCAGCCGTCGTGCTTGCTGCCACGGGCTGCGGCAAGAAGGAAGAGCCGGCCCCCGGCGCCGCCAAGACGGCTCCGACGGCCGCCCCCGCGACGGCGGGTGCCGACGCCGCCAAGAAGTGGATCGACAGCGAGTTCACGCCCTCCACGCTCAGCAAGGAGCAGCAGGCGGCTGAGCTCAAGTGGTTTGCCGAAGCGGCGGCCAAGCTCAAGGCCAAGGGCATCACCGAGATCGCCGTGGTGTCGGAAACCATCACCACGCACGAATACGAGAGCAAGACGCTGGCCAAGGCGTTTGAGGAAATCACCGGCATCAAGGTCAAGCACGACCTGATCCAGGAAGGCGACGTGGTCGAGAAGCTGCAGACCTCGATGCAGTCGGGCAAGAGCATCTACGACGGCTGGATCTCCGACTCCGACCTGATCGGCACGCATTACCGCTACGGCAAGATCATGAGTCTTACCGACTACATGGCCGGTGCGGGCAAGGAGTGGACGAATCCGGGCCTGGACCTGAAGGACTTCATCGGCACGAGTTTCACCACCGCGCCCGACGGCAAGCTCTACCAGTTGCCCGACCAGCAGTTCGCCAACCTGTACTGGTTCCGCGCCGATCTCTTCGCGCGCCAGGACCTGAAGGACAAGTTCAAGAAGAAGTACGGCTATGACCTGGGCGTGCCGCTGAACTGGAGCGCCTACGAGGACATCGCCGCGTTCTTCACGAATGACGTGAAAGAGATCGACGGCAAACCGATCTACGGCCACATGGACTACGGCAAGAAGGACCCCAGCCTGGGCTGGCGCTTCACCGACGCGTGGCTGAGCATGGCCGGCACGGCCGACATCGGCATCCCGAATGGCAAGCCCGTCGACGAATGGGGCATCCGCGTGTCACCCGACGGCTGCACGCCGCTGGGCGCTTCGGTCTCGCGCGGCGGCGCCACCAACTCGCCGGCGGCTGTGTATGCGCTGACCAAGTACGTGGACTGGATGAAGAAGTACGCGCCCAAGGAAGCCACCGGCATGACCTTCGGCGAAGCCGGCCCGGTGCCCGCACAAGGGCAGATCGCGCAGCAGATCTTCTGGTACACGGCCTTCACCGCCGACATGACCAAGCCCGGGCTGCCGGTGGTCAACGCCGACGGCACGCCAAAGTGGCGCATGGCCCCCGGCCCCAACGGTCCGTACTGGAAGCAGGGCATGCAAAACGGCTACCAGGACGTGGGTTCGTGGACCTTCTTTGCCGACCATCCGGCCGACAAGACGGCCGCGGCCTGGCTCTACGCACAGTTCATCACCAGCAAGACGGTGAGCCTGAAGAAGACCATCACCGGCCTGACGCCGATCCGCGAGAGCGACATCCAGAGCCAGGCCATGACCGACCTGGCGCCCAAGCTGGGTGGGCTGGTGGAGTTCTACCGCAGCCCGGCGCGCGTGGCCTGGACGCCCACCGGCACCAACGTCCCCGACTACCCGAAGCTGGCGCAGCTGTGGTGGAAGAACGTGGCGCAGGCGGTCACCGGTGAGATGACGCCGCAAAAGGCCATGGACACCCTGGCCACGGAGATGGACGATGTGATGGGCCGGCTGGAGCGCGCCGGCATGGCCAAGTGCGCGCCCAAGCTCAATCCCAAGGAAGACCCCAAGAAGTACCTCAGCGACAAGGCCGCACCCTGGGCCAAGCTGGCCAATGAGAAGCCCAAGGGCGAGACCATTGCGTACCAGACCCTGCTCGACGCCTGGAAGGCCGGCAAGGTTCGCTGAGCCGCGGCTCCAGGCCCGCCTGCGCGGGCCTGGACGGCGAAGCGGCCCGAGGCTCTGCCGAGGGCGCTGAGCCGAGGTCGCTGAACGACGTTTGTATCCTCCGCGAGTCGGAGTTCGGCCGCGCACGGTATATGCCGCGCGCGGCCTTTTTTATCACGACGATGCCCCCCCACCGCCGCGCCCTGCTCACGGGCACCCTCTTTGCGCTGGCTGCCGGCCTGACCTGGGGCCTGGTCTTCATCGTCCCGCTGCTGCTGCCGCAGTACCCGGCCCTGCTGCTGAGCTTCTCGCGCTATCTGGCCTTCGGGTTGATCGCGCTGCCCCTGGCCTGGCTGGACCGCGCGCGGCTGCGCGGCCTCACGCGCAGCGATTGGCTGGAGGCGCTCAAGCTCTCCAGCGTGGGCAACCTGCTGTACTACCTGTGCCTGGCCGCGGCCATCCAGCGCGCCGGCGGGCCGCTGCCCACGATGATCATCGGCACGCTGCCGGTGGTCATCGCCCTGGTTTCCAACCGCCGCGACCAGGCGCGCGACGGCCGCCTGCGCTGGCGCCAGATGCTGCCCTCGCTGGCCCTCATCGCCGCGGGCATCGCCTGCGTCAACCAGGCCGAGCTGGAGCAGCTGCGGCAAGACCCGCGGGCGGACCTGGGCCGCTACGCGATGGGCGCGCTGCTCGCGCTGGGCGCGGTGGCCTGCTGGACCTGGTACCCGCTGCGCAACGCCGACTGGCTGCGTGCGCACGCCGGCCGCTCGCCCAGCACCTGGGCCACGGCGCAGGGGCTGGCGACGCTGCCCCTGGCCGCCGTGGGCTTTGCCGGCTACTGGCTGTGGAGCGCGCTGGCCGGTGGCGGCCCCTTCCGGATGCCATGGGGCCCCGAGCCGGCGCTTTTCGTCGGCCTGATGTTCTCCATCGGCCTGCTCGCCTCCTGGCTGGGCACGCTGTGCTGGAACGAGGCCAGCCAGCGCCTGCCCACCACGCTGGCCGGCCAGCTCATCGTCTTCGAGACACTGGCCGCGCTGACCTACGCGTTCGCCCTGCGCGGCCAGGCTCCGGGGCCTGTCACGCTGCTCGGCGTGGCCTTGCTCGTGGCCGGCGTGATCTGGGCGTTGCGGTCACGGCCGCAGCGGCCGGCGGCCCTGCACCAGGCGTAGTCCGGGGGCTTGGGTGCGGCTTTGGCGCTCAGGCTGTGAGCGCCTCGTCCAGCAACTCGATCCAGTGTTTCACCGGGGTGGTGGTGCCGGTTTGCAGGTGCTGGATGCAGCCGATATTGGCGCTGACGATGGCCTGCGGCTCCCCCGGCTCCAGGTTGGCCAGCTTGCGGTCGCGCAGCTGCGTGGCCAGTTCGGGCTGTAGCACGCTGTAGGTGCCGGCCGAGCCGCAGCAGAAGTGCCCTTCGCTCTTCGCCACGCTGACCTCGAAGCCCAGCTCGGCCAGGTGCTTCTCCACGCCGCCGCGCAGCTGCTGGCCATGCTGCAGCGTGCACGGCGAGTGGAAAGCCAACCGCCTGATCACGGGTTCATGCAACCGGCCCTTGAGCGCCGCGGCGATATCGGGCAACAACTCGCTCACGTCGCGGGCCAGCCCGCTCACGCGGAGCGCCCTGGCGGCGTAGGCCGCGTCGTGCGCCAGCGCGTGGCCGTATTCCTTGACGCTCACGCCGCAGCCCGAGGCGTTGATGACGATGGCCTCGACCTTGCCGGACGAGGTGAGCCCGTCCACCAGCGGCCACCAGGCGTCGATATTGCGGCGCGCATCGGCCAGGCCGCCCTCGACATCACCCAGGTGGGTGCGGATGGCGCCGCAGCAGCCGGCCTCGTCGGCCACCAGGGTCTGGATGCCCGCGGCGTCGAGCACGCGAGCGGTGGCGCTGTTGATATTGGGCATCATGGCCGGCTGCACGCAGCCCAGCAGCATGAGCACCTTGCGCGGGTGCTCGCGCGTGGGCCACTGGCTGGCGCGCGGCCCGCCCGGCGCAGGCACCTTGTTCTTCAGCGAAGCCGGCAGCAGCGGGCGCAGGGCCTGCCCCATCTTCATCGCCGGGCCGAACAGCGGCGAGGTCAGGCCCGCCTTCAAGGCCCAGCGCAGGGTCTTTTCACCGGCCGGGCGCGGCACGCGCTCGTCGACGATGCGCCGGCCGATATCCACCAGGTGCCCGTATTTCACGCCACTCGGGCAGGTGGTCTCGCAATTCAGGCAGGTCAGGCAGCGGTCCAGGTGGAGCTGCGTGCGGCGCGTCACCGGGGCGCCTTCGAGCACCTGCTTGATCAGGTAGATGCGCCCGCGCGGGCTGTCCAGCTCGTCGCCCAGCAGCTGGTAGGTCGGGCAGGTGGCGGTGCAGAAACCGCAGTGCACGCACTTGCGCAGGATGGCCTCGGCCTCCTGGCCTTCACGCGTGCCTTTGAACTCGGGGGCCAGATGGGTTTGCATGGGCAGGCGTAGCGAATGGAGGGGGCGAGGTCAGAGACCGGGCATCAGACGACCGGGGTTGAAGACTGCATCGGGGTCGAAGGCCGCTTTCATTTCGCGGTGGATCCGGTCCAGCGGGGCTTTCAGGGGCGCGAAGACCCCCGCGCTCTTGTCGCGGCCACGGAAGAGCACGGCATGCCCGCCCACCGCCGCCGCCGCCTCGCGCAGCGTGGCGGCCGGCGCCGTGGTGCACAGCCAGCGCTGCGCACCACCCCATTCCAGCAGTTGCTCGCCCGAGAGCTTCAGCGGCGCGGCGGTGGGCGGCACCGACAGCCGCCACAGGCTGGCCCCGCCTTCCACGGCCTTGGCCGCGCCCAGGAAAAACTCGTCGCGGTGGTCGCGCAGGCCGGTCCAGAACGATGCCGCGGCCGCCGCCTCGATGATCTCGCCGCCGATGCGCGAGTGCGCCGACTGCACGGCGGCCTTGGCGCCCGTGAGCCGCAAGACGAGTGCGCCGTCCCACCAGGCGCTGGCGTTCAGTGGCAGCGGCTGGCCCCCCCATGCGTTGAGCTGCTTGATGGCGCCGGCCTGGTCGGCCTCCAGCCGCAGCGTCAGCGTGGCCGGCGCCACCGGAGTGACCTTGAACGAGACCTCGCAGATCACGCCCAGGATGCCCAGGCTGCCGACATAGGCCCGCGCCACGTCGTAGCCGGCCACGTTCTTCATCACCTGGCCGCCGAAGGTGAGTTCTTCGCCGCGCCCGTTGAGCACCGTGGCGCCGAGCACGAAATCGCGCACGCTGCCGGCCGCCGCACGCGCCGGGCCAGACAGCCCGGCAGCCACCATGCCGCCCACCGTGCCGCCGGGCGCAAAGCGCGGCGGCTCGAAGGGCAGGCACTGGCCTTTTTCGGCCAGCGTCGCTTCCAGCTCGTCCAGCGGCGTGCCACAACGCGCCGTGACCACCAGTTCGGTGGGCTCGTAGCTGCTGATGCCCGCCAGTGGCGTCACGTCGAGTGGCTCGCCATGCGGCGAGCCGCCGTAGAAGGCCTTGGTGCCGCCGCCGCGGATGTCGAGCACGGTCTTGGCGTGGCGTGCCGCCTGCACCTGCTGGATCAGGCGCTGCAGCGCGGGGGATCTGGGCGTATTCATGGTGTTCGTTCTTCGGCTAGACGTTCGGCCTGCCTGTGGCATGGCGGGCGGCCGGGGGCCCGCCCGCGGACGGCGCTCATCGACCCTCCAGCAACGCGGACGGCAACAGTCCGCGCTGGACGGTCTTCTTTCCATACTCGCCGCAGCGCAGCGGCGTGGGGATCACCTTGCCGGGGTTGAGCGTTTCGTGTGGATCGAAGGCATGCTTGATGGCCATCATCTGCGCGCGCTCGGCGGGGCTGAACTGCACGCACATGCTGTTGAGCTTTTCCACGCCCACGCCGTGCTCGCCGGTGATGGTGCCGCCCATGGCCAGGCTGGTTTCCAGGATCTCGGCGCCGAAGAGCTCGGCGCGGCGCAGCTCGTCGGGAACGTTTGAATCGAACAGGATCAGCGGGTGCATGTTGCCGTCGCCGGCATGGAAGACGTTGCAGCAGCGCAGCTGGTATTTATCCTGCATCTCCTTGATGAGCAGCAGCAGGTCGGCCAGCCGCTTGCGCGGGATGGTGCCGTCCATGCACATGTAGTCCGGGCTCAGGCGGCCCGTGGCGGGGAAGGCGTTCTTGCGCCCGCTCCAGAACTTCAGCCGCTGCGCCTCGTCCTTGCTCACTTCCAGCCGCGTGGCGCCGCCCCCGGAGAGCACGTCCAGCATGCGGTCGATCTCCTCGGCCACCTCCTCGGGCGTGCCGTCGCTCTCGCACAGCAGCAGGGCCTCGGCGTCGAGGTCGTAGCCCGCATGCACATGGGCGTCCGCGGCGGAGATCATGAGCTTGTCCATCATCTCCAGCCCGGCCGGGGTGATGCCCGAGGCGATGATCCGGGCCACCGTGTCGCCGGCCTTGCGGATGTCGTCGAAGCTGGCCAGGATGCAGCGCGCCAGCTGCGGCTTGGGCACGAGCTTGACGGTGACTTCGGTGATCACGGCGAGCATGCCTTCGCTGCCCACGACCAGCGGCAGCAGGTCCAGCCCCGGCGCGTCCAGCGCCGCGGTGCCGAACTCCACGGCTTCACCCTGCACCGTATAGCCGCGAACGTGCTGCACGTTCTGCATCGTCAGCCCGTACTTGAGGCAGTGCACGCCGCCGGCGTTTTCGGCCACGTTGCCGCCGATGGTGCAGGCGATCTGGCTGGACGGATCGGGCGCGAAGTACAACCCGAAGGGCGCGGCCGCTTCGGTGATGGCCAGGTTGCGCACGCCGCACTGCACGGTGGCGGTGCGCGCCGCGGGGTCGACCATGACGATCTTGTTGAATTTGGTCAGCGACAGCGACACCCCCATCGGGTGCGGCAGCGAGCCGCCGCTCAGCCCCGTGGCGGCGCCGCGCGGCACCACCGGCACGCCCAGCGCATGGCAGGCCTTGAGCAGCGCCGCGACCTGGGCTTCGGTCTCGGGCAGCGCCACCACCAGCGGCACCTGGCGGTAGGCGGGGAAACCATCGCACTCGTAGGGCACGGTGTCTTCGGTATGCCACAGCAGGGCGTGCGCCGGCAGCAGCGCCGACAACGCCGCCACCACCTCGGCCTGGCGGGTGGCGCGCTGGCTGGCAGCCCCTGCGGGCTGCGTCGGCAAAGGAGCGTTCATCTGCGGTCTCCGGGCGGGGTTCGACGGGCCGGTGCCCGAACCAGAGTGACTGTAGCCCTCCCGGCGCCGCCGCGGCGGCCGCCGCCAGGCCCGGGCGGGTCAAAGCGTCTTTGACCCCGCTGAAGGCAATCGCGCAGGCGGCGCCCTCAGCGCGGGCCAGTGAAGACCGTGAGCACGCCGGTGTAGCCGTAGAGGTGGTGGCGCGCGATCTCGCCCCCGGCGAAGAAGCCCACCAGCGGCACTTCTTTGCCGTCGGCGCCCAGCGCGTGCTGCACGATCTTGAGCTCGGCCGAGGGGCCGCCGAAGTACGGCCCGCCCCGGCCGGCGCAGCTGATGTACACGGCACCCCGCGCGCGCCACGCCGGCCCGGCCTGCGTTTCCAGCTCCTCGCGGATCTCGCTGCAGATGCGCACCAGGTCGCGCCGGGCGGCCTGCACGTCGCGCTGGCAGAAGGCCAGCCGCATGCCGAGCTGCAGCACCTCGGCCACCGCCACCGCCTGGCGCGCCGGGTCCAGCCCCAGCAGGTGGCGCACCCGCGTGTCGGCGCCGAACTGGCCCCCGCGCACGAGTGCGCTGGCGTTGGCGTCGGTGAGGCCCGCGAAGGTGGCACGCAATCGCGGCAGCGCCGCGCGCGGGTCCTGCAGGTGCGGCAGGCCCAGGTCACGCAGCAAACAGGGCAGCGCGGGCTCGCCGTCGAGCCGGGTGACGATGTGGCGCTCGCAGGCCGTCACCTCGCGCGTCGGCCCCACGGGTTGGCAGCCCTGGGTTACGCGCGAAATCAGCGCCAGCTCGCGCGAGAAGGCCACGCCGGACAGGCCGCCCTGCCACACGCCGCCCGCGATGTGCACGCTGGCGCCGCGCGAGGAGGCCAGCCCGCCGAAGAGGTAACCCGAGGTGGTGCGCTCGGCCATCTCGGTGATGAGGTCCGCCAGATCGGGCGTCGTCGCGTCGGCATGCACCAGCGCGCTGAAGGGTTCGTGGCCCTGCAGCTTGTGGGCGCCGGAAAAGACCTGGAAGCTGCCGGCCGGCAGCGCCGCGAGCATCAACACCAACGCCGGCTCGTCGAAGTACTCGACGCCCCCGGCGCACACGCCCACACCCACGCAGCCGACCCAGGCCACGCCGGGCCAGCGCGCGCCGAGCTCGGCATGGAGCGCCTGTGCGTGGGCCACGAAATGATCGGTGAAGTAGACGAAGCCCAGCGTCGGCGGCCCGGCGGCGGCCATGTCCTGTTCGGCGCGGCGGGCGTCGATCTGCGCCGCGGCCAGCGCCAGCGCGCCGCGCCAGTCCGGGTGCGTGGCGTGGCCGACCAGGAAGTCCGACATGGCCTCAGCGCTGCGCCGCCGCAGGGCCGGTCAGCGCGCCCGCTTGCGCGGCGCCGCGGCGCGCGCCGCCTTCGCCGGCAGCGCGGCCGCCTTCTTCAGCGTGCTGCCGGCCACGGCCATGGACTGCTTGACCACCGCGCCGGCCAGGTTTTTGGCCGTGTCGGCGGCACTGTCCTTGGCGGCCTTGGTCGCGAGCTCGGTGAACTGCTGCGTCAGCGCGCCCCACCACTGCATGGGGTCGACAGGGCCGGGCGCGCCACCCGTCGCGGGCTCTGGCCGGGCCGGCGGCGCGGCCTTGATGGTGAGCGCTTCGCGCAGGTCGGACAGGGGCAGATTCATGGTCTTCAGCGTGGCCAGCGTCATGCGCTGCACTTCCAGCGCCTGGATCGTCGTGCCCAGCAGCTTGGCGTTGTTCTCCAGCCAGAACTGCACCGTGCGCAACTCCTGGATGCGCTTGTCCAGCTCCTCGGGGTCGAGGGTGGGAGCGACCCACTGGTTGATGCCGGGCAACGCGCCTCCGGCATTCTTCATCAGCCCTTGAAGGAACTCGAACCCCGGCACCATCCTGGCCAGATCGCCCGCACTCGCCATCGCCCGTCTCCTGTGGATAGACCCGGCGACGATTGTGCGCCGCGCCCCGCGGTTCGGCGCGCACCAAGCGGGGCCACAGGGATCTCGCGGGGCACGCGGCGCCAGGCGGGATCCTGGGCTACGCTTGCCAGCGTTGCGCTCTTGATGAGGATTCCCATGACGAAATCTCCGGCCGCCCCCAAGGCACCGCCCGGCCCCGCGGCCAAGACGGCAGCGCGTGCGCGCGCCGCCGCTCCCCGCCGCCCGAAGAGCCCGGTTCGACCCGTGGCCGCAGGCGACATCGTGCCCCGGGCCGGCGCGCGGGCGGCCGAGGCCGACCGGGTGGCCCGTCGCTCGAGCACCGCACAGACGGTGCGGCAACTGGTGACCTCGGACCTGCTGGCGCAGTCCGAAGCGGGCGCGCCGGTCAACGAAACCGTGCGCCAGCTGCAGGCGCTGATCGCCGGCGCCTCACCCGACGAGGCCAAGGCCTTGCGCCGCAGCCTGTTCAAGCGCGACGAGCCCGGCTCGCTGGTCCACGCCGACAGCGAACTCAGCGCCAAGTGGCGCGAAGGGGCCTACCCCTACAAGAACCTGCTCTCGCGCAAGAACTACGAAAGGCAGAAATACCGGCTGCAGGTGGAGCTCCTCAAGCTGCAGGCCTGGGTCAAGGAAACCGGCCAGCGCGTGGTCATCCTCTTCGAGGGCCGCGACGCGGCGGGCAAGGGCGGGGCGATCAAGCGTTTCACCGAGCACCTGAACCCGCGCGGCGCGCGGGTGGTGGCGCTGGAAAAGCCCAGCGAGGTCGAGAGCGGGCAGTGGTACTTCCAGCGCTATATCGAGCACCTGCCCACGCGCGGCGAGATCGTGCTCTTCGACCGCAGCTGGTACAACCGCTCGGGTGTGGAGCGCGTGATGGGGTTTTGCAGCCAGGCCGAGTACGACGAGTACCTGCGCCAGTCGCCCGAATTCGAGCGCCAGCTCGTGCGCTCGGGGGTGCACCTGTTCAAGTTCTGGTTCTCGGTCAGCCAGGAAGAGCAGCGCCGGCGCTTCAAGGAGCGCAAGGGCCACCCGCTCAAGCAGTGGAAGCTCAGCCCCATCGACGTGGCCTCGCTCGACAAGTGGGACGAGTACACGCGCGCCAAGGAAGCCATGTTCATGCACTGTGACACCTCCGACGCGCCTTGGACGGTCATCAAGTCGGACTGCAAGAAGCGCGCGCGGCTGAATGCCATGCGCTACCTGCTGCACCGCCTGCCCTACACGCAGCGCGACTTGGCCGTCGTCGGTGCGGTGGACCCGCTGATCGTCGGCCGGCCCTCTTTGGTGCCCAGTGTCGGCGACGACCAGCTTGCCGGCAGTGCAGGCTGAAGAGGGCCCGATGACCGAGCCCTGGCCCTCGGCCTGGGACAACGCCCAGCTGTTGATCGCCTCGAGGCACAACGTGTCGCCCAAGCGCCTGGTCGAGCCCGGCCCGGATGAGGTGCAACTGCAGGCACTGCTGGGCCTGGCCGCGGCCGCGCCCGACCACCAGCAGCTCACGCCCTGGCGTTTCGTCATCGTGCCGCCCGCCCGGCGCCCCCGGCTGGGCGAGGTGTTCGCGCTGGCGCTGGCCGACCGCGACGCCAGCGCGACGGCCCAGCAACTCGAGCAGGCGCGCGAGAAGGCGCTGCGTGCCCCGCTGCTGATGGTGGCCGTGGCGCGCCTGGGGCCGCGCGACCCCGATGTCCCGGCGCTGGAGCGCATGGTGTCGCTCGGGGCGGCGATCCAGAATATCGCCCTGGGCGCCCATGCGCTGGGCTACGGTTGCGGCCTGACGAGCGGGCAAGCGCTGTCGTCACCCCGCTTGCGCGAGCTGCTCCGGCTCGGCGAGGGCGAAGCTGCCGTGTGCTGCGTCAATATCGGCACGGTCAGCAAGCACAAGGCCTCGTCGACGACGCGGCCCGAGCCGGGCGACTTCACGTCGACGCTTTGAACGCCCCGGGCCGCGGAAAAAAACAACGGCGGCCCTTGCGGAGCCGCCGTCGGTGGGGGAGCTAAAAGCGGTCGATCAGCAGCCCGCCGCCTTCTTGAACGACTTGCTCAGGTTCTTGCCGCCGGCGTTGTCGTAGGTCAGGCGGATCTCGTCGCCGGTGCCGATGCGCTTGTCGGCGAATTTGTCGAGCGTCGCCTTGTCGGTCACGTTCACGGTGACCTCGCCGCCGCCCTTGGTGTTGGTCAGGGTCACCGCGGCCGATTTGCCGTCGGCGGCCGGCTTGATGGAGGCGACTTCGCCGACCATCTTGACGTCAGCGGCCAAAGCCACCGACGAAAAAGCCAGAACGGACAGCGCGACGGCTGCCGAGGCGGTGAGTTTGCTCAGGGTACGCATGAATAAATCCTTCGTGAATGAATGCTGCGCTTTTGATAACGCGCGCAGCGAGTGATGGGTTGACGGGGGCCAGGGCAAACGCGCGAATTAGAACTTGACCTCGATCGTGCCGTAGATGTCATAGGCCTTGGACAGAGGCGTGGTGGCCATCATCTGGCCATTCACGTCGGAGAGCTTGACCG
The DNA here is from genome assembly GCA_030681795.1 of Rubrivivax sp. Classification (GTDB taxonomy): domain Bacteria; phylum Pseudomonadota; class Gammaproteobacteria; order Burkholderiales; family Burkholderiaceae_C; genus Rubrivivax. The sequence goes on along the minus strand of JAUXRG010000031.1, from coordinate 28,250 downwards.
GTGCGCCGACCCAGTTGTTGCTGCCCGTGTACTTGAAGTCGTAGTACTGGACGCCGAGGCGGAAGAAGGTCTTGCTCAACCGGGAAGAAATGGGCTTGGCGTCGAACTCGTGAATCAGATAGGCGTCGTAGACATGGCCGCGCGTGCCGACCTTGGACGTCCACATATCGCTGGCCGCCGGCGCAAAGGTGATCCAGTTCTTGCTGCCGTAGTTATATTCAAACCCGATCTTGGTTCTCGACGGCAAGTCGTAGCGCACACCCAGGAGAACGGCGCCGCCGGTCTTGCTGGTCGGGGCTTCAGGGTTGAAGAATCCGCCCGTCATCAGGCCCTGGAAACCGAATTGCGCCGATACGTTGTTGTTCGGGTGGGTCACGCTCCAGCCGACATCGGCAAAATAATTCAGGTCGCCACCGCCCAGCTTGAGCGTGCCCATCACACCGACGCCGTACCAGTCGATGTCACCCAGATTGGCTTTCGGCGCGGTGCTGCCGAAGTAGGTATTGCTCATCTTGGGCGCGTCGAAAATATTCATGCCGCGGTTCCACTGCACCCAGACGCGAAGATCGTCGGTATCCAGCGGCACGAGCGAGATGCCCAGCATGTCGGTGTCCTGGATCGAATTGCCGCGCGCGGTGCTGAAGCCGCTCTCGAAGCCGCGGCCGTAGCAGAGCTTGCCGTAGGCGCCGGGCAGGCTTTCAATCTCCGGCGCGTAGCCCAGAACCACGCCGTCGAAGGCATAGTTGACCAACAGGGCCGGCGTGCCGCCGTTGCCCGGGCGCGGCGTGTTGTTCTTGAAGTTGGTCGGCCCGCCATCCGTGGCCGGGCGGCGCCCGACGGAGAACCACATGTCCCGGTCGCCGATGTTGCTCCAGGTGGCATAAGCGCGGTCGACGTTCAGGTAGCTGTTCGATGGCACATGGCCCAGCGTGCCGTCGAAGACGCCGACACGGTCAGCAAAAAATGGCGCGCTGCCGCCATTCACGACCGAGGACTCGTCCTGCGAACCGAAAGTCTTGTACATCCCGAGGCGGGCGGTGACCGACACGTCCTGCGCCGCCTTGATGCCCAGGTCCAGATTGAACCGATTTGTATAAGTAATACTGTTCTTTGGCTTGTAGGCGTCCACGAATGCCGGGGCGGCAAAGGATTGGAGGCCCCCCAGCATGGCCATATTGGCGCCGAGGAAAGCCTGGGCCTGGTCAAATGTCTGCACGCCGGCCATGCCGCCAGCGAAATCGATCAAGCCGTTCAACATTGCGCCCGTGGCGGGTGTCGGGTTGGCGAAGAATGCCGCCTGCAGTTGCGCCTGTGCGTTTGCAAATACCACGCTGACATCGGTAAACGGTTTGGTTTCGCCCTTCAGGCTGTCCGCGCGGAATTGGTAATCTCCGCCGACGGTCAGCCACTGGCCGAGTGATTTGTCTCCGACCCGCTTGACCTGCTGAGTCACCTGGGCGGCGACTTCCTTTTTGGCATTTTCCTGGTTGGCCTTGACCTGGGCCTTGAGCTGCTCGAGCTCCTTGGTCAGTTCTTCCACCCGGCGCAGAATATCGGCTTCGGAGGCGATCGCGCTGATGGGCAGGAATATTCCAGAAATGACGGCTGACAGCACGGCCAGCTTCAATTGATTTGGCTTCATCGTTACCTTGTAATGAGAGAATGACGGGCGTCCACGTTCAGCTCTCACTTCAAACCGATGCAAGGCATGCAATCAAAAGCCGATACTCAATGGAACCGGCCGAGTCTAAGGGTAAGTCTGTATTCCGGGGTTGACGTGCATCAAGAGCCGTGCTCCTGAATACAGAACCCTGGATTTCGAGCCATCAAGGATCGCGCTGCAGTCCCTCAAGCGCGCATTCGGCGAGGGTCACAGGCAGGGGCAGGCTCGGGTGGTGCGACCGGCAAGAATCGAACTTGCGACTAAGCCTTCGGAGGGCCCAATGATATCCACTTCACCACGGTCGCACGGGGTAGGCGCGCATTCTACCGCCGGGGGGTCCGCGGCCCTGGCCGGCGCTCGGGTGGCGCCATGCGGCCCCTATAATCCGCCCGCTTTTTTGCCCGACCCGGCCACCGCAGCGGGCCCACCGGCCAGCCCCCGACCTGACTCGAGGAATTCATGAGCGATTCGAAAGACCACGCGCCATCCGGGCAGGCTGCCCCTGAGGTTCATGAGGGCCCCATCAAGACGCCAAAGCAGCTGATCCTGACGGTGGTCGCGTCGTTCGTGATTCCGATCGTGGTGATCATCCTGCTCGTCAATTTCGTGGACTTCGGCGCCCGGACGGGTGCCGGCAGCGACGGGCTGGAGGAAGAGGCCGTGGCGCGGCGCATCCAGCCGGTGGGCGATGTGACGATCCGCCTGGCCACCGCCGCGGGCGCCTTGCGCAGCGGCGAGCAGGTCTACCAGGCGCAATGCGCGGCCTGCCACGCGACCGGTATCGTGGGCTCGCCCAAGCTCGCCGATGCCGCGGCCTGGGGCCCGCGCATCAAGACCGGCTACGAGGCGCTCTTGAACTCGGCGCTCAAGGGCAAGGGCGCGATGACGCCGCAGGGCGGGGGTGAGTTCAACGAGACGGAAATCGGCCGGGCGGTGGTTTACATGGCCAACCAGGGCGGCGCCAAGTTCGACGAACCCAAAGCGCCGGCCTCCGCGGCCAGCGCGGGCGCGGGCGCGGCCGCCAGCGCCCCTAACTGAGCTGGCTGAGGCCCGCCGCTGCAGGCCGGGGCGCCAGCACATAGCCGAAGCGCGCGGGCATCTCGGCGAAGCGCATCTCCCGCGGCTGCCAGTGGCCGGCGTCGACGGCCTCGGCCGCGAGGCCCATGTCCATGCTGTGCACCAGGCCGAAGCCGAGCTCGGTCTCCAGGAAGAGGCGGCCCTGTTCATCGAGCCAAGTGCTGTGCACCTGCGCGCTCAGCCCGGTGTGGCTTTGCACCGGCCACCCGGGCTCGGCCTGCACCCGCCACACGAAGGGCGCGGCCTCCAGCTGGACATACACGCGCTGCGGCCCGTTCTGGAAGAACCAGGCGCCAGCGTCGTCGTGGGCGTAGTTGCGCGCGATGAAGGCGAGCAGTTTCTCGTGCGCGATGCGGCTGCCCTTGACGAGCGGAAACGGCCCGGCGGCCTGGATGCGTTCGTCGCGCAGGTACCAGTGGCCGCGGGCGTCCAGCGCCAGCCAGCCATGGCAGTGCGGCACATCGGGCCACTTGCGCAGGGCGGCTGTGACGATATCGTCCATGGCGCTGCCCTTGCGCCTTCAGGCCCGCTCGGCCAGCCAGCCCGCCACCGCCTGCGGCATGGTCCAGACCTGACCCGGCGGCCAGCCGCCGGGGAACCCCACATGCCCGCCATGGGCCGGCTGCCACAGCGTGACGTGGCGCCCCACCTCGGCGGGGCCGGGCAGCGAGGCCGCAGGCACGAAGGGGTCGTTGCGGGCGTTGAGCACCAGGGCCGGGATGCGGATGCTCGCCAGCCGCGGCTTGGCCGAGGCGCGGGCCCAGTAGTCGGGGGTGTCGCGGTAACCGTGCAGCGGCGCGGTGAAGACGTCGTCGAACTCGTACAGCGTGCGCGCTGCGGCCAGGCGCTCGCGGTCGAACAGGCCCGGGTGCTGCTGCCACTTGGCCAGCGCGCGCGGCTTCATGGTGCGCAGGAACATGCGCGAATAGACGAGCCAGTTCAAGCCGCTGTCAATGGCGCGGCCTGCCGCCGCCAGGTCGACGGGCGAGCACACCGCGGCCACCGCAGCGGCGACCGCGCTGGCGCTGGCGCCGCATTCCTGGGCCCAGCGCAGCAAGGCGTTGCCGCCCAGCGAGATGCCCACCACCAGCAGAGGCGCGGTGCTGGTTGCGCGCAGACGCTGCAGGATCCAGCCGACCTCCTCGAAGTCACCCGAGTGGTAGGCGCGGGGCGCCAGGTTGATCTCGCCCGAACAGCCGCGGAAGTGCGGCACCGAGAACGCCCAGCCGCGCCGCTGCGCCACGCCGGCGAAGGCCTGCGCATAGGCGCTGGCGCTGCTGCCTTCCAGGCCGTGGAAGAGCACCAGGTGCCGTGGGGCCGCGGCCGCGTCGGCCCGGCGCAACTGGTCGACGTGGATGAAGTCGCCGTCGGGGGTCGCCCAGCGCTGGCGTGAGAACTGCGGCGGCGCATCCAGGTGCCGGCGCGCCCGCGTGGCCGCCCAGATCGTCTGCAGGTTGCCGCCGGGCAGCCACCAGGGCGCGCGGTAGCTCGTGCCCAGCGGCGCGGGGCTGGCGAGGGCGGGCACGGCGTGGCAATCAGTGCAGCGTGGAGGGCGCGTCGCCGCCCAGGGCGGGCAGCTCGTGGGGCGTGCCGGGGCTGGCGTGGTGCGAGGCCAGGCGCCAGCCCAGGGTCGTCTTGATGTAGTGGTTGGTGGCCAGCACCCAGGCCGTCTGCGGGCCGGCCTCGCCGGCCACGACGATGCGCTCCACCAGGTGATGCAGCGCGCTGCCCAGATGCTGCAGCCGGTGCACCTGTTCGGGCTGCACGGGGATGCCGCCATTGGCGAAGATGGCCTCGAAACTGGCGCGTATGGCGGCTGCGCCGATCAAGCGCCCGCCGCCCGGGTGCACGCAGACGATCTCGTCGTCGTCGGCCCACAGCGCCATCAGGCGGCCCAGGGCGCCTTGCTGCAGGGCCTCGTAGAACTGGGCCTCGATCTCGTCGGGGCTGCCTCCCAGGACGGCTGCGGGGGGTGGTCGCTTGTGCACGGCCGCGATTGTAGGGAGCCGCGCTCAAGAGGGCGCTCGATGTGAGACAGTGGCGGCCCGCCCAAGGATTGATGCCCGTGAAGCTGCTTTTCGTTGCCGACCCGCTGGAGTCGTTCAAGACCACCAAGGACACCACCTTCGCCATGATGCGCGAGGCTGCCGCGCGCGGCCACGCCCTCCTGGCCTGCACGCCGCAGGACCTGCGCTGGCGCCGCGGCGAGCCCGTCACCGGTGTGGCGCGCGAGATCAGGCTCACGGGCGATGTCCACGATTGGTTCACCACCGTGCGCAGCGCGCCGGTGGCGCTGCGCGACATGGGCGCGGTGCTGATGCGCAAGGACCCGCCCTTCGACAGCGAGTATTTCTACGCCACGCATCTGCTCGGCCAGGCCGAGCGTGAGGGGGCACGCGTCTTCAACAAGCCGGCGGCGCTGCGCGACCATCCGGAAAAGCTCGCCATCCTGGAGTTTGCGCAGTTCATCGCGCCCACGCTGGTGACGCGCTCCGAGGCCGACGTGAAGGCCTTCCACACCGAGCACGGCGACATCATCCTCAAGCCGCTGGACGGCATGGGCGGCAGCGGCATCTTCCGTGTGGGGCCCGATGGGTTGAACCTGGGCAGCATCGTCGAAACGCTGAACCGCGGTGGCGCGCAGACGCTGATGGTGCAGAAATACCTCTCGGCCATCACCCTGGGCGACAAGCGCGTGCTCGTCATCGGCGGCCAGCCCGTGCCCTACTGCCTGGCGCGCATTCCGCAGGGCCGCGAGATCCGCGGCAACCTGGCCGTCGGCGGCAAGGGCGTGGCGCAGCCGCTCACGCCGCGCGACCGCGAGATCGCCGAAACCCTGGGCCCGACGCTGGCCGCGCGCGGCCTGCTGCTGGTGGGGCTGGACGTGATCGGCGACAGCCTGACCGAGATCAACGTCACCAGCCCGACCTGCTTCCAGGAGATCACGCAGCAGACCGGCTTCGACGTGGCCCGCGTATTCGTCGACGCGCTGGAGGCGGCGTTGCGCGGCTGATCCGCCACCGACACGCAACCGCCCGCCCTGGAAAGGGCACGGCAAATGCGGCGAGAATCGCCGACTTCCCTGCCGTACCCCGCCCGATGCCGCTCCGCCTGCCTCCGTGCTTGCTTCAGCATCTGCCGGCGCGCCTGTGGGCGTGGCTGCTGGCTGCGGCGTGCCTGGTCGGGGCCGGCACCAGCTCGGCATCCCCGCCGGCCAGCGGTTTCGACGCCCTGGGGCAGGCCTCCAATCTGGCGCTGGACGACCCGCGTGCCGCCGAATCCCACACGCGCCGGCGCCTGGCCGCCAGCCGTGCCGCGGGCGACGCCGATACCGCGTTCTGGTTGCAGCTGGCGCTGGTGGATCTGATGATCCTCACCGACCGCGAAGCCGACTCCAGGCGCGAGCTGGTCGCCGCGCGCGCGCTCATGTCGAGTGCGCCCTCGGCGCAACGGCAGCGCCTGTGGCTGGAGTTCTACGAACGCTTTGCCCGGACCGGGCCGGTGGCGCTGCCCGAATTCCGCCGCGAGCAGGCGGCCGCGCGCGAGGCCGCCCGCATGGCGGGCGACGAGGCCTTGCTGTGCGCGCTGGACGTGCACGACGCCGTGCTGCAGATCGAGCTCGATGCCGTGGACGAGGCCTGGGTGGCGCTCGAGTCCGTGGACCGCTGCGCCGTCAAGCTGGGCGAGCCGGCGTTGCGCGCCTACGCCCTGGGCGCGATGGGCCCCTTGGCCGGGCGCGTCGGTGCAAAGGACCAGCCGCAGGCGTTCTTTCAACGTGCGTTGGCCGCGCTGGGCGACCTGCCGACCCGCTTCAAGCGCGCCTGGCTGCTCGAGGACCTGGGCTGGGCGCAGCTCAAAGCGGGCGACACGGCCGCGGCGAAGCAGTCTTTCAAACAGGCGCTGGCCTTGTCCACCGAGATCGCCGACGTCTCCGGCGTGATGCGCGGCAACGAAGGCCTGGCCGAGGTGATGCTGCGCCGGCGCGAGGCCGCGGCCGCGCTGAGCCATGCCCGCGCCGCGCTGGCCCAGGCGGCGGCCCACGAGGGCCTGCGCTTTCGCAAGGTCACGGCGCAGACGCAGGTCGTCGAGGCGCTGGCGCTGCAAGGCGGGCCTGAACTGGCCGCCGAGATCGACCGCCTGCGCGCGATGGAGGCGCTGGACCCGACGGCCCGCACCGGCGCATTGATCGCGCGCGCCGCGGCCACCGGCCTGCGGGCGCTGGGCCGGCACGAACCGGCCTACGCCGAACTCGAGCGCTATATCGAGCTCACCGCGGCCGACGAACGCAGCCAGCGCGAGCACGACGCGCAGCGGCTGCAGGCGCGCTACGACGCCGTGCGCCGCGAAGCCGAGAACGAGGCCTTGCGCCACAGCGCCGAGGTGGCGCGCCTGGAGCTCCAGGCGCGCAGCGAAAGGCAGCGCGGGCTGTGGGCGCTGGTCGGCGCACTGGGGTTGGCGCTGGTCGGCGGCGGCGCCTATTTCGCGCGTGCCCTGCATCACAGGCGCCAGCTCGCCGAACTCGCGCTGCGCGACGAACTCACCGGCGCCCCCAATCGCCGGGCCGTGCTGGCCTTTGCGCGCGAAGAATTTGCCGTCACGCGGCGGCTGAACCAACCGCTGACGATCGCGCTGCTCGACCTCGACCACTTCAAGCACTTCAACGACACCCACGGCCACGCCACCGGCGACCGCGTGCTCGAAGCCTTTGCCCGGGCCGCGGCCTGCGTGGTGCGCGGGCAGGACCGCGTCGGCCGCTGGGGCGGCGAGGAATGGCTGCTGGTGATGCCGGGCACGCGGGCGGTGGAAATGCCCGCCGTCTTCGATCGCCTGCGCCAGGCCCTGGCCGCACAGGCCGTGCCGGGGCTGCCCGCGCCGCACGGGGTGACGTTCTCGATGGGCGTGGCCGAGCGCCATGCAGCCCACGACAGCGTGGAGGCGCTCATCGCCGAGGCCGACCACCATGTCTACCGCGCCAAGGCGCAGGGCCGCGACCTGCTGTGCGCCGCGCCCCTGCCAGGCATGCGCGAGGCCGGGCCGCAGGCCGCCGGCTGAAGGCGCCGCGGGACCGACAATCCCCGCATGGCCCTGCTGACGCTCTCCAACGCCCATCTCGCTTTCGGCCATGTCCCGCTGCTGGACGGCGCCGCGCTCGCCATCGAACCCGGCGAGCGCCTGGCGCTGATCGGCCGCAACGGTGCGGGCAAGTCCTCGCTGCTGAAGATCCTGGCCGGGCTGGAAAGGCCCGACGACGGGCAGGTCCAGGTCCAGGCCGGCTTGCGCCGCGTCTATGTGGCGCAGGAGCCGGTATTCGAGCCCGGCCTGTCGGTATTCGACGCCGTGGCCGAGGGCCTGGCCGAAGCGCGCGAGCTGCGCCAGCGCTTCGAGCGCCACGACCCCACCGACGACCTCGACGCCCTGCAGACCCGGCTCGAGGCCCTGGGCGGCTGGACCTGGGAGCAACGCGTGGCGCAGGCCCTGCAGCGCCTGGGGCTGGACGCCACCGCGCGTGTGGAGGCCCTTTCCGGCGGCACGCGCAAGCGCGTGGCGCTGGCGCGCGCGCTGGTGGCCGCGCCCGAGTTGCTGCTGCTCGACGAGCCCACCAACCACCTGGACATCGCCGCCATCGAGTGGTTGCAGGAGCTGCTGGTTTCATGGCCCGGCGCGCTGATGCTGGTCTCGCACGACCGCGCCTTCATCGACGCCGTGGCCACGCGCATCGTCGAACTCGACCGCGGCCAGCTGCGCAGCTACCCCGGCGACTTCGCCGCCTTCGAGGCGGCCAAGCTGCGCGAGCTCGACGCCGAGGCGCAGGCCGCGGCGCGCGCCGACAAGCTGCTGGCGCAGGAAGAGGTCTGGGTGCGCAAGGGCGTGGAGGCGCGGCGCACGCGCAGCGTGGGCCGCGTGGCGCGGTTGCAGGCCCTGCGCGCGCAGCGTGCGCAGCGGCGCGAGCAGCTCGGCCGCGTGCGCCTGGAGCTGGCCGCCGGGGCGCCGCCAGGGAAGATCGTGGCCGAATTGCGCGAGGTGAGCATGCGCTACGGTCCGCCCGGGGAGGGGCGGCTGCTCATCGACGGCTTTTCCGCCACCCTGCTGCGCGGTGACAAGGTCGGCCTCATCGGCCCCAACGGCTGCGGCAAGACGACGCTGCTCAAGCTCATCCTCGGCGAGCTGCAACCGACTTCGGGCAGCGTGCGCCTGGGCACCAAGTTGCAGGTGGCTTATTTCGACCAGATGCGCACGGCGCTGGACCTGGACGCCACGCTCGCCGACACCATCAGCCCAGGCGGCGACTGGATCGAAATCGGCCAGGAACCCCGCGTCACGCGCAAACACGTGATGAGCTACCTGGGCGACTTCCTCTTCTCCCCCGCGCGCGCCAATTCGCCGGTGCGCACGCTCTCCGGCGGCGAGCGCAACCGGCTGCTGCTGGCGCGCCTGTTCGCGCTACCGGCGAATGTGCTGGTGCTCGACGAGCCGACCAACGACCTCGACATCGAAACGCTGGACCTGCTCGAAGAACTGCTGCAGAACTATGCCGGCACAGTATTCCTGGTCAGCCACGACCGGCGTTTCCTCGACAACGTGGTCACCAGCACCATCGCCTGGGAAGGCGACCCCGCATACGGCGGCCGCGAGGGCCTGTGGCGCGAATACGAGGGCGGCTACGAGGACTGGAAGCTGCAGCGCGAGCGCTCGCGGGTGCTGGCCACGGCGGCGGCCTCGGTGCCCGTGGCCCGGCCCGAGGCCGCGGGCCCGAGGCCGCCGCCGGCGCGCGGCAAGCTCAGCTACAAGGAGCAGCGTGAACTCGATGCCTTGCCCGCGCGCATCGCGGCGCTGGAGGCCGAGCAGCAGGCGATCTCGGCGCGCCTGGCGAGCGCCGAGCTGTACAAGCAAGAGCCGCAAAGCGCGGGCGCGCTGCAGGCCCGGCACGACCAGATCGAGGCCGAGCTGATGCAGTCGCTGGAGCGCTGGGAGGCGCTGGGCTCGCGCTAGCCCGCGACCCCCAAGGCGCCTTCGAAGTCGCCCCCGGGGGGAATTGCCCGCTCAGGCGTCGTCGAGGGCCGCCGGGTTCGAGCGGCTGATGATCAGCGCCGACTGCAGGTACAGGCCGTTGAGCATGCGCATGGCGCGCTCGCGGTCGAAGCCAGGCCAGCCGGCGATTTCTCCCAGGGCGGAACTCTGCAGCGAGAGCCGCGCCACCGCGGTGGCCAGCGAACCGCACAGATCCAGTGCCCGCAGGTCGCAGCCCGGCGCCACGCGGTAGGTCGCCACGCCGGCGATTTCGGGCAGCAGCGCCTCGCGCGCGCCGCGCAGCGCCAGCTCCCACAGCAGCGGCCCCAGCGGCAGCAGGTGCAGCGGCGTCTGCGGCGGCTGCGGCTGCCCGGCCGGGGCGGGCTCGTCGCGCTGCGGGGCGGGCTCCACGCGCAGCACCTGCAGGTCGGGCAAGCGCAATTCGAGCAGCTGGTTAAGGGGCAGAGGGCTGTGCATCTGCCGCTCGGCGGGCCACACCGTCAGCGGGATGACGCGGTAGTTGAGCTGCAGGTGCACCCGCAAGTCGCGGCCGTGGCGCAGCGCGGCGGCCAGCACTTCCAGCGCGTCCAGGCCTTCGCCCGGGCGGTGCTCGCCCTCGAAGCGCAGCAGGTCCTGCATCAGCGAGGGGTTCAACGAGGTCAGCCGCGTGCTGCCCGCGCTGGCGTCTTCGGCCGGCACCGGTTCGCCATGGTGGCGCTGGAACTCGCTCAACCGCATCAGCGCGCCGGCGTCGTTCGATCGGGTGGGTTGGAACAGGGACATCGGCGGCCAGCCCGCAGGGCTCGTTAGCTGGAGATTGGACTCGCCCGGACGTGCCGGCCCGCGGCGCGGCGATGTTTCAGCTGTGTCCGGATGTGTGCTGGCGCAGCGCTTTGAGTCGGCGCCAGGAGTGCGCGGCCTGCTGTCGCGCAGGAAGCCGGCCCTGCGCAAAGGGCGTCGCATAGACTGCCCGCCATGCCCTGGACCGAACTCTCGGCGCTGCTCGTCTTCGCCACCGCGATGGCCTTCACGCCCGGCCCCAACACCACGCTGTCGGCGGCGCTGGCGGCCAACCACGGCCTGCGCCACGCGCTGCGCTTCGTGGTTGCCGTGCCCTTTGGGTGGGGTCTTTTGCTCCTGGCCTGCACGCTGGGGTTGGGCGCCGTGCTGCAGGCGCAGCCGCTGCTGCGCGGGGCGGTGAAGTGGGTCGGCCTGGCCTACATGCTGTGGCTGGCCTGGCAGCTTTGGCGCGCGACGAGGCTGGCAGTGGCCGACCAACGCCGCCTTGACGTGGGTTTCGGGCAGGGTGTGGCGCTGCAGTTCGTCAACGTCAAGGCGTGGATGAACGCACTGCTCATCTCGGCGGGCTGGATCACGGTGGCCTCGCCCCCGTGGTCGCGCCTGGCCCTGGTGCTGCCCCTCATGATGGCCTACGGATTCGCCAGCAATTTCACCTACGCGCTGGTGGGCTCCGCGCTGCGCGGCTGGCTGGCGCAGGGGTGGCGGCTGCAGGCCTTCAACCGCAGCCTGTCGGGGGTGCTGGTGGCCACCGCGGGCTGGATGGCGTCGATGTGAGCGGGGCGCGGCGGTGAGCGACAGCACGCGCGGCTTTGCCCTCGGGACGCTGGGCGTGGTCATCTTCGCGATGACGCTGCCCATGACGCGGCTGGCCGTCGGCGACATGGCCGACCCGCAGTTGCCGCCCGCCTTCGTCACGGCCGGGCGTGCGGCCGTGGCCGGGCTGCTCAGTGCGCTGTACCTGCTGGCCGTGCGCGCCGGCGTGCCGGCGCGGCGGCACTGGCCGGCGCTGGCCGTCAGCGCGCTGGGCACGGTGGTGGGCTTCCCGCTCTTCCTGGCGCTGGCGCTGCGCCAGGTGGACGCCATGCACGCCGCCGTCGTCACCGGGGTCATGCCCCTGGGCACCGCGGTGGTGGCCGCGCTGGTGCTGCGCCAGCGGCCCTCGGCGGGCTTCTGGGCTTGCGCGGTGCTCGGCTGCGCCCTGGTGCTGGGCTTCGCGGCCTGGCAGGGCAGCGGGCGCTTGTCGCCGGCCGACGGGCTGCTGCTGCTGGCGGTGCTGTCCACCTCGGTGGGCTACGTCGCGGGCGCGCAGGTCTCGGTGGAAATGCCCGCCAAGCGAGTGATCTGCTGGGTGCTGGTGGGCTCGCTGCCCTTCACCCTGCCAGCGGCCCTGTGGCTGTGGCCGCAGGCGCCGGCGCGCGCGTCGGCCTGGCTCGGGTTCGGCTATGTCTCGGTATTTTCGATGTGGCTGGGTTTCTTCGCCTGGTACCGCGGCCTGGCGCTGGGGGGCGTGGTGCGCGTGAGCCAGGTGCAGCTGCTGCAACCCTTCCTGGCGCTGCTCTTCGCGGTGCCGGTGCTGGGCGAGAAGCTGCAGCCGCTGACAGTGGTCTTCTCGCTGGCGGTGATCGCGGTGGTCTTCATCGGCCGGCGCATGCCGGTGCAAAGGAGGGTGTGATGCGCATGCTCGGGCTGCTGGGCGGCATGAGTTGGGAGTCGACCGCGGTCTACTACCGCCTGCTCAACCAGGGCGTGGCGCAGCGCCTGGGAGGCCTGCACAGCGCGCCGCTGCTGCTGCACAGCTTGGACTTCGCGCCGCTGGCCGCGCAGCAAGCGGCCGGGGATTGGGATGGCGCCGCGGCTCTGCTCGGCCAAGCCGCGCTGGGCCTGCGCCAGGCCGGCGCGCAGGCGCTGGTGCTGGCCACCAATACCATGCACAAGGTGGCGCCGGCCATCGAGGCCGCCTCGGGCCTGCCGCTGCTGCATATTGCCGACGCCACCGGCACCGCGCTGCGCGCCGCGGGCATCCAGCGCGCCGCGCTGCTGGGCACGCGCTTCACGATGGAAGACGACAGCATCGTGCGAGCGCGCCTGCAGCAGCATTTCGATCTGACCGTCGCCGTGCCCGCGCCCGATGACCGCGCCCTGATGCACCGCGTGATCTACGAGGAGCTGTGCCGCGGCGTGGTGAGCGAGGCCTCGCGCGCCGCGGTGGTGGCGCTCATAGCGCGGCAGCGCGCGCAGGGCGCGCAGGCCGTGATCCTGGGCTGCACCGAGATCGGCCTGCTCATCGACGAGAGCTGCAGCCCGCTGCCGGTGTTCGACACCACCGTGCTGCATGCTGCCGCCGCGGTGGACTGGATGCTTTCGACCGACACACAAGGACACACCGCATGAACTGGCAGATGGCGCGCCGCGCCGAAAGGCTCAACCCGTCGACGATCCGCGAGATCCTCAAGCTCACCGAGCAGACCGGCATCGTCTCGCTGGCCGGAGGCCTGCCCTCGGCCGATACCTTCCCGGTGGCCGCCATGCAGGAGGCCACGGCGCGCGTGCTGCGCGACACGCCGCGCGAAGCCCTGCAATACGCCGCCAGCGAAGGCTTCGCCCCGCTGCGCGAGTGGATCGCCGCCGAGATGACCGCGCAGGGCCTGAAGGCCGACGCCGCGCAGGTGCTCATCACCACCGGCTCGCAGCAGGGGCTGGACCTGGTGGGCAAGGTGCTCATCGACCCCGGCAGCACGGTGGCCGTGGAGTCGCCCACCTACCTGGGCGCCCTGCAGGCCTTCGCGCCCTACGAGCCCGAGTTCCTGGCCATCGAAGGTGACGACGAGGGGCCCCTGCCGCAGGCGCTGGACGCCGCCTGCACCGGGTCAAACCGCGCACGCTTCGTCTACCTGTTGCCCAACTTCCAGAACCCGAGCGGGCGCTGTCTGTCGGCGGCGCGGCGCCTCGCACTGGTGGCCCAGGCGCGTGAAATCGGCCTGCCCATCGTCGAGGACAACCCCTACGGTGACCTCTGGTTCGACCAGCCACCGCCGCCGCCGCTGGCAGCGACGGCCGGCGACGACGCGGTCTACCTGGGTTCCTTTTCCAAGGTGCTCGCCCCGGGGCTGCGCCTGGGCTACCTGATCGCGCCGCAGGCGCTGATGCCCAAGCTGTTGCAGGCGAAACAGGCGGCCGACCTGCACACGCCGGGCTTCAACCAGCGCGTGGTGCACGAGGTCATCAAAAACGGCTTTCTGCGCGAGCATGTGCCCACCATTCGCGCGCGCTACAAAACGCAGCGCGACGCCATGCGCGACGCGCTGCAAAGGCACTTGCCGGAGGGTTGCCGCTGGGTGGCACCGTCGGGCGGCATGTTCTTCTGGGTCGAGTTGCCCGCGCACCTCGACGCCACGGCGCTGTTGCCGCGTGCAGTGGCCGCAGGCATGGCCTATGTGCCGGGCACGGCGTTCTTCCCGCAGGGCGGGCACGCCAATACCCTGCGGCTGAGTTTTGTGACCTCCTCGCCCGAGCAGATCGACGCCGGCGTGGCGGCGCTGGCCGGCGTGCTGGCCGCTTCAGGAGCCACGGCATGAAAAGAAGGTTTCACCAGCTCGATGTCTTCAGCGCCGTGCCGCTCAAGGGCAACCCGCTGGCCGTGGTGCACGACGCGCAGGGGCTGGGCGACGACACCCTGGCCGCCTTCGCGCGCTGGACGAACCTCTCGGAGACCACCTTCCTGCTCCCACCCACCGACCCGGCGGCGGACTACCGCGTGCGCATCTTCACGCCGGGGGGCGAGCTGCCGTTTGCCGGCCACCCCACGCTGGGCAGCTGCCATGCCTGGCTGGCCGCCGGCGGCGTGCCACGCGAGGAAGGCGGGGTGGTGCAGGAGTGCGGCGTGGGCCTGGTGCACATCCGCCGTGGGGGCACTCGGCTGGCCTTTGCCGCGCCGCCGCTGCGCCGCACCGGGCCGCTGGACGAGCCGCTGGTGCAGCGCATCGCCACCGCGCTGGGCGTGGCGCGCGAGGATGTGCTGCAGCACCAGTGGGTGGACAACGGCCCGGGCTGGTGCGCGGTGATGTTGCGCAGCGCCGCGCAGGTGCTGGCGGTGCAGCCTGACTGGAAGCGCCTGGGCGAGCTCAAGCTCGGCCTCATCGGTGCGCAGCCGCCGGGGCAGGACACGCAGTTCGAAGTGCGCGCCTTCGTGCCCGCCATGGGCGTGCCCGAAGACCCGGTCACCGGCAGCCTCAACGCCGGCCTGGCGCAGTGGCTCACCGGCGCCGGCCTGGCGCCGCCGGCCTACGTGGCCGCGCAGGGCGCGGCGCTGGGCCGCGCCGGGCGCGTGCATGTGCAGCGCGAAGGCGACGCGGTGTGGATCGGCGGCGACGTGGCGGGCTGCATCGAAGGGACGGTCACGCTATGAGCCGCCGGGCCGCCATCGACCAGAGGCCGATGGCCTTTGGCAGGCACAGACAGTCCGCAGGGACTGTCTGTGTCCGGCCTCAGTTCGCCAAGGCGAATACCGCAGTGCGCAGCACGGAGGTTGACTGATGAGCACCGAAGAACTCTTCCGCGAAGACGCCATGCTGCAGAGTTGCGAGGCCACCGTGCTGGGCGCCGACGAGGCCGGCATCGTGCTCGACCGCACGGTGTTCTACCCACAGGGCGGCGGCCAGGCCGGCGACGCCGGCACGCTCACCACCACCAGCGGCGCGCTGCTGGCGATTGCCGATACGCGCAAGCACCCGGCGCGGCCGGGCGAGATCGCCCATGTCCCGGCGGCCGGCGCCGATGCCTCGGCCTTCGTGCCGGGCACGCGCGTGGTGGCGTGCATTGATGCGCTGCGGCGCCGCGCCCACATGCGCTTTCACACCGCCACGCACCTGCTGTGCGCGCTGGTGCCGCACCCGGTGGACGGCTGCTCGATCACCGCGGGCTATGCGCGGCTCGACTTCCACATGAACGAGCCGCTGGACAAGGCGGCGCTCACCGCCGGCATCGCGCGGCTGGTCGCCGAGGACCACGCCGTGCTTCAGCGCTGGATCAGCGAGGCCGAACTCGACGCCAACCCCGGCCTGGTGCGCAGCATGAGCGTGCAGCCACCGCGCGGCCAGGGGCGCATCCGCGTGCTCGAGATCGAGGGCGTGGACCTCCAGCCCTGCGGCGGCACGCATGTGGCCCGCACGGCCGAAGTCGGCGCCGTGGTCGTCACCAAGATCGAGAAGAAGTCAGCCATGACCCGCAGGGTCGTGCTCGGCTTTGCCGAGCCGGCCGTAGGCCGAGGCTGACTTCTTCGGGGAACGCTCATGTCCGCGCAGCGGACGTGATGCGCTCACCAGAAGAAGAGCGCGATGACGCGGCGCGTGGCGGTGGGCTGCGTAGCGGGGCTGGAAGGCAACGGGCCCGCCGAAGCGGGCCCGTAGGTTCAAGCCCGCAGGCTCGCGCATGTCAGGGGTTGCGGAAATCGTCGTGGCAGGCCTTGCAGGTGCCAGCGGCGCTGCCGAAAGCCGTCTTGAGCGTGTCCAGGTTGTTGGCCTTGGCGGCCAGGGCCAGCTTGGCCACCTCGTCCTGCATCTTCTTGGCCGCAGCGTCGAACTTGGCGCGCTCGGTCCAGACGTTGGCCTTGGGGGTGCCCTTCTCGGTGCCCGCGGTGCCTTCCACGAAGCCGGCAAACGGCAGCGTGGAGAGATGGGACACGATCTCGGCGTTGGCGGCAGCCGCGGCGCCGTCGAACGGCACCCTGCCCTGCGCCATGGCGCCGATGCGGCCGAAGTGGGCGCCGATCATCGTCATGCCGGCCTTGCGGTATTTGACCGCGTCTTCGGGTTTCTGGAATTGCGCTGCCGCAGGCAGGGCGGTGGCGAGGCCGGCGACAGTGGCGAAAGCGAGAAGAAGGCGTTGCATTCGGGGGTTCTCCAGGGGGGTGGGTTTTGGAAAGTGGCACCTGCGCGGCGAACCCGAAGGTGGCACGCCGGACGCGAAGTGTACGGAGCCCGTACGCAGGGTGTACGCCGCGGGCCGCCCAGCCATTCCCTGACTCAGGGAAAGCCCCGGGGCAGCATCTTCGGGATGGCGGGCGCGGCAACTCGCGGTATGGTTGCGGCCACCTCAAGTCACGAGCCCAGGCCGCTCCGATGCAAGACCCACCCGTTCATGCCATCCGTGTCTGGGACCTGCCGACCCGGCTGTTCCACTGGCTGCTGGCCCTGGCCATCACCGGCTCGGTGATCAGCGGCTCCATCGGCGGCAATGCCATGCTCTTGCACTTCAGGCTCGGCTACCTGGTACTCACGCTGCTGGCCTTCCGCGTGCTGTGGGGTTTGGTGGGCGGGCGTTGGTCGCGCTTTTCGAGCTTCCTCTACGCGCCGGCCACGGTGCTGCGTTTTCTACGCGGCCAGGCGCGGCCGAGCGAGCACCTGGATGTGGGCCACAACCCGCTGGGCAGTTTCTCGGTCTTCGGCTTGCTCGGCATGCTCGCCCTGCAGGTGGCCACCGGCCTGGTGGCCGATGACGAGATTGCCAATGTCGGCCCGCTGAACGGCCTCGTCAGCGCCACCACCGCGTCTCTGGCCACCGGCTGGCACAAGAACTGGGGCCAGTGGATCATCCTGGCGATGGTGGCGTTGCACGTCACGGCCATCGTGTTCTATCTGATGCGCAAGCGCATCAACCTGGTGAGGCCGATGCTGCTGGGCGACAAGCCGCTGCCTGCAGGCACGCCGCCCAGCGCCGACGGCCTGTGGCAGCGCATGCTGGCGGTGGCCCTCGTGGCCCTGTGCGCGATGGCGTCGTACTGGGTCGCGTTGCAGGACGGCTGACTGCGTGAGCGACAACCCGCAGATCGAGCTGCTGCACGCCGAGTCGCCCGGGCACGTCGCGGCGGTGCGCACGCTGTTCCGCGAGTACGCCGGCGCGCTGGGCGTCGACCTCGGTTTCCAGAATTTCGCGGCCGAACTCGCCGGACTGCCCGGCGAATACGCCGCACCGGGCGGCGCCTTGGTGCTGGCGCGGGTGGACGGCCTGCCCGCGGGCTGCGGCGCGCTGCGCGCCCTGCCCGAGGTCGACTACGCCAACGCCTGCGAGATGAAGCGCCTGTACGTTGCGCCGGCGTTCCGCCGTTTCGGCCTGGGTCGCAGGCTGGCTCAGCAGCTCATGGACCTGGCCACGCAGGCGGGGTATTCGTGCGTGCTGCTCGACACCCTGGACGAGATGGAAGCCGCGCGCGGTCTGTACACCTCGCTGGGCTTCGAGGAGATTCCGCCGTACTACTTCAACCCCAACGCCGGCGCCCACTACCTGAAGGCCGAGCTCGACGCACCGGGCACGCGCTGGTAGCGGCTGTCGCCTGCAAAATGGCGAGGTCTCGGCTTGCGGCATGATCGGGCACTGCGCAGCCGAGCCAAGATTCCATGACCCAGACCCCTGTTGAACTTCGTGCCGGAGCGCTTCGCCTGGCCCTGCGCCCTGATCTCGGCGGCGCCATTGCCGGGTTGTGGCACGGTGAATTGCCGGTGTTGCGCAGCACCGAGCCGGGCGATCTGGCCAGTGCGCGCCTGGCCGGCTGCTACCCGCTCGCGCCGTACTCGGGCCGGCTGGGCTACCGGCGATTCCGCTGGGCTGGCCACGACTACACGACGGCGCCCAATTTCGACGACAACCCGCATTCCCTGCACGGCGTGGCCTGGCAGCGGGCCTGGAGCGTCGTCCAGGCCGCCCCCGCCGAGGCCGAGCTCGCCTACCGCCATGCGCCCGACACCCACTGGCCCTTCGCGTTTGAGCTGCGCCAGCGCTTCGTGCTCACGCCCGATGCGCTGGAAGTGCACCTGGCCATCACCAACCACGCGGCCCAGCCCCAGCCCGTGGGCGTGGGCTGGCACCCCTATTTCCCCAAGCGCCACCGCAGCCGGGTGCACATCGAACTCACCGACCGCTGGGAGAGCGACGCCAGCGGCCTGCCCACGCGGCGCGTGCCGCAGTCGGGCATCGACGGCGATGTCGCGCACCTGGCGTTCGATCACTGTTTCGAAGGCTGGCACGGACCGGCGCAGTTGCGCGACGAGAAGCTCTCGGTGCGCCTGAGCTCGTCGCTGCCCTACCTGGTGGTCTACACACCGGAGAGCAAACCCTACTACTGCGTCGAGCCGGTGAGCCACGTGAGCAACGCGCTGCACATGGCCGAGCCCGCCGCGCATGGCTTGCGCGCGCTGGCCCCTGGCGCCACCCTGGACGCCTGGATGAAGCTGGAGATCGCCACGGCATGAATGCCTGGGCAACCCTGCCCACCCCGCCCTGTCTGCTGGGGGAGTCGCCCTTCTGGCACCCCGACGAGGCCGCGCTGTACTGGTGCGATATCCCGGGCAAGAGCCTGCACCGCTGGAGTCCGGCCACGGCCCAGCATCGCCAATGGGCCCTGGACGCCGAGCCCGGCAGTTGCGCCCCGCTGCCCGGTGGCGAGTTGTTGCTGGCCCAGCGCAACGGCCTGTTCCGTTTCAGCCCGCACAGCGGCCAACGCCAGCGCCTGGCCGCGGCGCCCTACGACACCACGCACGAGCGCTTCAACGACGGCAAGGCCGACCCTCAGGGCCGGTTCTGGGTGGGCACGGTCATCGAGCCGCGCACCTCGACCCAGGCCGCGCTGTACCGCTACAGCGCGGGCCGCATCGAGCGCGTCGCCACGGACATCACGGTGAGCAACGGCCTGGCCTTCAGCCCCGACGGCCGCACGCTGTACTGGAGCGACACCGCGGCGCACCGCGTCTTCGCCTTCGACTTCGACGGCAGCCAGGGCACGCTCTCGCGCCAGCGCGTATTCGCCGAGTTTCCCGCGCGGCCACCCGGGCAGGACCTGGCCCGCTACGGCGGCCGGCCCGACGGCGCCGCGGTGGACGCCGAAGGCGCTTACTGGGTGGCGATGTACGAGGGCCAACGCCTGTTGCGCATCGCGCCCGATGGCCGGGTGCTGCAGGAACTGCCCCTGCCCGTGCGCTGCCCCACCATGCCCTGTTTCGGCGGCGCCGACCTGCGCACGCTGTTCGTCACGACAGCCAGGAACAAGCGACCCGAGGCCGAACTCGCGGCGCAACCACTGGCCGGCCACGTGCTGACATTGCGCGTGGACGTGCCCGGTTTACCTGTCCACTTCGCCCACCTATGAGTACAACCCTCCCGCGCGCCGACCTGCTGGCGCGGCTGCAAGAACCCCGTGAATGGGACCTCGCCGTGATCGGTGGCGGCGCCACCGGCCTGGGCGTGGCCCTGGACGCCGCCGTGCGCGGCCTGAGCGTGGTGCTCGTCGAGTCGCACGACTTCTCCCAGGGCACCTCGTCGCGCGCCACCAAGCTGGTGCACGGCGGCGTGCGCTACCTGGCGCAGGGCAATATCGGCCTGGTGCGCGAAGCCCTGCACGAGCGCAGTGCCATCCTGGCGAATGCGCCGCACGTGGCGCAGCGCCTGCCTTTCGTGATGCCCAGCTACCACTGGTGGGAGAGCGGCTACTACGGCGTGGGCCTGAAGGCCTACGACGTGCTGGCCGGCCGCCAGAGCCTGGGCCCCACCGAATGGCTGAGCACGCGCCGCACGCTGGAGCTGTTGCCCGGGGCGCAGCCGCGCGGGCTGTGGGGCGGCGTGCGCTACTGGGACGGCCAGTTCGACGATGCCCGCTTCGCCGTGCTGCTGGCGCGCACCGCCGCGGCGCGTGGCGCCCTGGTGCTCAACCACTGCGAAGCCACCGGCCTGGTGCGCGAGCAGGGCAAGGTCCGCGGCCTGCATGTGCGCGACACCGAAACCGGCCTGGCCACCACGCTGCGCGCCCACTGCGTCGTCAACGCCACGGGCGTCTGGGTCGATGCCGTGCGCGACATGGACCGCGACGAAGGCGCGGCGCACCGGCCACCGATGGTCGCCCCCAGCCAGGGCGTGCACCTGGTGGTCGACAAGTCCTTCATGCCCGGCACGCATGCGCTGCTCATCCCCAAGACCGCCGACGGCCGCGTGCTCTTTGCCGTGCCGTGGATGGGCAAGACGGTGCTCGGCACCACCGACACGCCACGCCATGACCTGGCACTCGAGCCCGAGCCCTTCGCCGAGGAGGTGAACTTCATCCTCAGCGAATCGGCACGCTACCTGAGCCGTGCGCCGCAGCGTGCGGACGTGCGTTCGATCTGGGTGGGGCTGCGCCCGCTGGTCAAGCCGCAGGGCGAGGACGGTGAAAGCACCAAGGCGATCTCGCGCGAGCACACGGTGATCGTCGGACGCTCCGGCCTGGTCACCGTCACCGGCGGCAAATGGACGACCTACCGCGCAATGGCCGAAGACGTGCTCGAGCAGGCCATGGAGCGCGCGCTGCTGCCGCGGCGGCCGGGCGGTGTGACCGCCAAGCTGCCCCTGCTGGGTGCTGCACCCGGCCGGCCGCTGGGCGAGCCCCCGGGCGAACACCTGTACGGCAGCGAGGCGGCGCTGCTGCGCACCCTGCCCGGCGCCACGAACTGGCTGTGCCGCGACGCGGAAACGCAGCAGGGCGGGCTGAGCGAAGCGATGGTGCGTTTCGCGGCGCGCTACGAGATGGCGCGCGAGGTCGAAGACGTCCTGGCGCGGCGCAGCCGGCTGCTCTTCCTGGACGCCGCCGAGGCCGCGCGCCAGGCCGACGCCGTGGCGGCGATCCTGGCCGACGAGCTGGGGCATGCGGTGGACACCACCCGCTTCAAAGCCCTGGCAGCGCAGTACACCCGCCTGCCCTGACGCTCTCAGGCAAATGGGGCTCTGCCACTTTGCTTGAACCCCCGAGGGGGGGCGGGCCGGGTTGGCCCGGCCCTGGGGCGCTCAGGAGCCCGACGAGTACTTGACCGAGCAGCCGTAGGGCCGCGTGGTGGCGGTGCTCACGGGCTTGCCCGCCAGCACCTCGCCCAGCGCTGCCTTCACGTGGTTGGTGGCGCGCGCGACGTCGGCGGGGTCCGCGCTCGGCTTGTCGTCGATGCCACCGGCATAGACCAGCGCGCCGGATGCATCCACGATATACAGGTGCGGCGTCGTGCGCGCCCCGTAGGCACGGCCGATCTTGCCGTCGCTGTCCATCAAGGTGGCGGTGGCAGCAGCCTGTTGCGCGTGCATCCATTGCGCCATCGTGGCCGGGGTCTTGTAGTCCCCATGGTCGGCTGCTGTCGAGTTGATGGCCAGCCAGACCACGCCCCTGGCCACCGCCGCTCTCTGCGTGCCCTGCATGTTGGCGCTGTGGTAGTGCTTCTGCACATACGGGCAGCCGGGGTTCACCCATTCCAGCACCACGGGCTTGCCCTTGAAGTCGGCCAGCGAGACCGTCTTGCCGCCGGTGTCCACGGCGCTGAAGGCGGGCGCGGGCTGTCCCACGGTGGCGGCGGCAAAGGCCGCGCCGGCGGCAAGGGTGAGCACGGTGCAGAGCAGCCACTTCATCGTCGACTCCTTCTCAGGGCTTGGGCAGTGCGTCGAGTGCGCCGCGAACTTCGTCCGGGCTGAGGACTTCGCTCAAGAGCCGCGGCGTGGTAGCACCAGGCGCATACAGCGCGTACACCGGCACGCCGCTGCGGCCCAGGCGGGCCAGCTCGGCGCCGATGGCGGCGTCGCGGCGCGTCCAGTCGGCGCGCAGCAGCAGCACCCGGTTCGCCTCGAAGGCGGCCTGCACCGTGGGGTCGGCCAAAGTGCTGCGCTTGTTGAACTGGCAGGTCACGCACCAGGCGGCGGTGAAGTCGACGAATACCGGCCGACCTTCGGCCTGCGCCTGGGCCACGCGCTCGGTCGACCAAGGCTGCCATGGCGCACCGGCCGCGGCCGGTGTAGCGGTGCTCGCCGCGGCGTCCTGGCGCAGCGCCGGCGCGGCCCAGAACAGGGCTGCGGCCATCAGCAGCAGCGCCAGGGCACCGAAGCCGCGGCGCGCCGGCGGGCCCAGCGCGGGCGAGCCCAGCGCCCAGGCTGCGAAGGCCAGCGCCAGCAGCAGCAGCAGCAACGCGGCCGCGCCGTCGATGCCCGCCTGCTGGCCGAGCACCCAGACCAGCCAGACCACGGTGGCGAACATCGGGAAGGCCATGAAGGTCTTGAAGTTCACCATCCAGGCCCCGGGCCGCGGCAGCAGCCGCGCCACGGCCGGCCAGGCCGTGGCGGCAAGGTAGGGCAGCGCCATGCCCAGGCCCAGCGCGGCGAAGATGGTCAAGGCCTGCGCGGCAGGCAGCGTGGCGGCCAAGCCCAGCGAGGCCCCCATGAAGGGCGCCGTGCAGGGCGAGGCCACGGCCACCGCCAGCACGCCGGTGAGCGCCGAATCCACCACCGGATGGCGGGCGCGCGCGGTGGCCCACGACTGGGGCAGCACCGAACCGAACTCGAATACGCCGGCCAGGTTCAGGCCGATGAGGGTGAACAGCGCGGCCAGGCTGGCCACCACGGCAGGCGACTGCAACTGGAAGCCCCAGCCGAGCTGCTCGCCGCCGGCGCGCAGCACCAGCAACAGCCCGGCCAGTGCCACGAAGGAGACCACCACGCCGGCGGTGTAGGCCAGGCCGCCCGTGATCAGCTTGCGGCGGTCATGGGCATGGCCGGCAAAGCCCAGCACCTTGAGCGAGAGCACCGGGAAGACGCAGGGCATGAGGTTCAGCAGCGCGCCGCCCAGCAGGGCCAGCAGCAGCGCCAGGCCCAGGCCCGTGACGGGCGGTGCGGGCGCCGGCGTGGACGGCGCAGAGTCCAGCGAGGACTGCGCGGCCGGCTTGGGCGCCGGAGCGGGCCAGGTGGAGGTCACCGCCACCTGCAACTGCACGCCCGCAGTCTCGCCAGCCGCCACCAGCACGGCCGGGATGACGCCAGGCGAGGCGCTGCGCTGGGGGTCCAGCAGCACGCGGGCCGACCATTCGCCACCGGTCCAGCCGGCCTTGGGCACGGCGGCGTTCTGGATCACGCCCGTCGTTTCCGGGAAGAAGGCGATCGCCTTGCCTTGCCAGGCTGCGGGCAGGCCTTGCACCTTCAGCACCAGCGCATCGGGCTCGACGGCCGCGCTGGCCTGGGCGCCGGGCAGGGCGACGGGCTGCGCGGCGCGGGTGCTGGCAAACAGCGCGGCGTGGCCGGCCGTGGCGGCCTGCGCGGGCACGCGCAAGACGAACTCGCCGCTTTCGGGAATGCAGACGTCCTTGCACACCAGCCACTCGGCATGCAGCTTGACGTCCAGGGCCTCGGCGGCAAAGCCGGCCGGCACCGTGAATGCCACGGGCAGCAGCAGCGTGCCTTGGTAGCCGAAGTTGAGCAGCGGGCCCAGCGGCAGCTTGCCCGGTGTGGGCCACTCGATCTCGCCGGCAGCGACGCCCGCGGGCAAGGTCCAGCTCAGCGTCGTGGGCAGGCCGGAGTCCCCCGGGTTCTTCCAGTAGGTGTGCCAGTGCGGCTGGTGCTCGATCTTCAAGCCCAGCCACATCGGCTTGCCGGGGGCCAGGCCGTCGGGTGCGTGGGCCACGAGTTCGGCGCGCACCTGCGGCGTGGTGACCACCGCCCCGGGGGGTGCGGCCAAGGCATTGGTGCTCAGCACAGCCAAGGCGGCCAGGGGAGCGCAAAGGGACAGTGGGAGTTTCATGCGGGGGGTTCGAGCATCGCGGCAGGGCGCGAGTTCCGCGCCGCAGGCATTGTGCTTCGGCGCGCACTTCCCCGGGTGCGCCGGACGCGAGAGCCGGCCAAAGGACACGCGCGCGGGCGAGTGGTGGAGCGCACTGAGCGGGTTTCCATTGGGGCATGCGGGTTTGTTCGTATAATTCCAAGGCTTTGCTGACCCCAACTGCCATGGCGATCGAACGGACCTACCGAAACGACCGCTGGGACGATGAAAAAGAAGGGGCGGAAGAGCCAGGGGGGGAGCCGGCCTTCAAGCCTTTGACCCGGGAGGAAGCGCAAGCCTTGCGAGCCAAGGTGCGGCCGATTTCTCCGTGGCGGGTGGTGGGCATGCAGGCCGGCGTGGGTGCCGGGTTGGCGTTGCTTGCAGCGCTGATCTTCGGCAAGCAGGAGATTTCTTGGTCGGTGCTTTACGGCGCCGCCACGGTGGTGTTGCCGGGCGCCTTGATGGCACGCGGGATCACCGGCCGGCTCAGCAGTGTGTCGCCCGGCGCCAGCGTCGTCAGCTTCATGCTCTGGGAGTTTGTGAAGATCGGCGTTTCGGTGGCCATGCTGATCTTGGCCCCGAAGCTCGTGCAGCCGCTGAGCTGGCCAGCCTTGCTGGTGGGTTTGGTGGTGTGCCTGAAGGTGTACTGGGTGGCGCTGTGGTGGCGCGGCCGCGTGAAAGAATCAAAAGCGTAACGGACGGGACTCCAACTCATGTCAGCCGAAGGTCACGCGCCCACCGCGCGCGAGTACATCGTCCATCACCTGCAGCACCTGCAGACGGGCAAGCAGCACGGGATCGTCGATTTCTCCGTGGTGAACCTCGATTCCATCTTCTGGTCTGCGACCTTGGGCAGCATCGGCTGTTTCCTGCTCTGGCTGGCAGCACGGCGGGTCACCTCGGGCGTGCCCGGGCGCTTCCAGGCCGCGGTGGAGTTTCTCGTCGAACTCGTCGACACGCAGGCCAAGGGCATCATCCACAACGCCCACAGCCGCAAGCTGGTGGCGCCCCTTGCGCTGACCGTATTCGTCTGGATCTTCCTGATGAATTCGATGGACCTGCTGCCGGTGGACCTGCTGCCCGTGCTCGCCGCAAGCGTCGGCATCCCCTACCAGCGCGTCGTGCCCACCGCCGACCTCTCGGTGACGCTGGGCATGTCGGTGAGCGTGCTGCTGGTGTGCCTGATCTACAACGTGAAGATCAAGGGCGTCGGCGGCTGGATCCACGAGATGTTCTCGGCACCGTTCGGCGACAAGCTGGTCCTCTATCCGATCAACTTCCTCATGCAGTTGATCGAGTTCGCCGCGAAGACGATTTCGCACGGCATGCGACTCTTCGGCAACATGTTTGCCGGCGAGTTGGTATTCATGTTGATCGCCCTCATGGGCGGTGTCTGGGCCTGGAACTTCAACCCCTTGACGGGCGGTTTCTGGCTCGGTTTCGGCGGCGTGGTGGCGGGCCTGGTCTGGACGCTGTTCCACATCCTCGTGATCACGCTGCAGGCTTTCATCTTCATGATGCTGACGCTGATCTACGTGGGCCAGGCCCACGACTCGCATTGAGCGCACCGAGCGCGCCCGCCTGGTCATCTCTCTAGCTCGTTCCGTCATCCCCTTCCTCTTTCAACTTCACCCCCTCTAGGAGCCCTCATGGAAAACGTTCTCGGTTTCGTCGCTCTGGCCTGCGGCATCATCGTTGGCCTCGGCGCCATCGGCGCGTCGATCGGCATCGCCCTGATGGGCGGCAAGTTCCTCGAGGCGTCCGCGCGCCAGCCCGAGCTGATGAACGAGCTTCAAACCAAGATGTTCATCCTGGCCGGCCTGATCGACGCGGCCTTCCTGATCGGTGTCGCCATCGCGCTGCTGTTCGCCTTCGCAAACCCGTTCACGCTGGCTTGAGCGCAGGTCACCGTTTCACGACGGGAAGGATTGCAAGGTGAATATCAACGCCACGCTGTTTCTTCAGGCGATCGTCTTCGCGCTCTTCGTCTGGTTCACGATGACCTGGGTCTGGCCCCCGATCGCCAGGGCGCTGGACGAGCGTGCGGCCAAGATCGCCGCGGGGCTGTCGGCGGCCGACAAGGCCAAGGCGGATCTGCTGGCATCGAACCGGCGCGTCGAGCAGGAGCTCTCGGTCGCCCGCAACGACGCGGCCAAGCGGCTGGCCGATGCGGAGCGCCTGGGGCAGTCGATGATCGACGAGGCCAAGCTCAAGGCCGCCGCCGAGGGCGCGAAGATCATCGAACAGGCGCGCCTCGAGGCCTCGCAAGAAGTGATGAAAGCGCGCGAGGCCTTGCGCGATTCCGTCGCCGCACTGGCCGTCAAGGGCGCCGAGCAGATTCTCAGGCGCGAAGTCGACGCTGGAGTGCACGCCGAGCTGCTCACGCGCCTGAACGCCGAGCTGTAGAGGGCACACGAGCATGGCCGAAATCTCCACCATCGCGCGCCCCTATGCCGAGGCGCTGTTCCGCACGGGCGGCGGCGCCGCGCTGGCCGAACAGGTGCGCTCGCTGGGCACGGTGGCTGCCGACGCGCAGCTGCGTCGCCTGGCCGACAGCCCGAAGGTGGGCGCGGACATGGTCTTCCAAATCATGTCGGACGTGCTTACGCGACAGGGCACGGTGCTCTCCCAGGAATCGCAGAACTTCCTGCGCACGCTGCTGGCCAACGGCCGCCTGGCGGCGTTGCCGGAAATCGCTGCCCAGCTCCACGACCTCGTCAATGCGCAGGGCGGGCTGTCCGATGCGCTGATCGAAAGTGCCTATCCGCTCGACGCCGCAGCGCTGGCCGCGGTGCTGCCGGCGCTGGAAAGGCGTTTCGGCCGCAAGCTCACGCCGCGCGTGGTCGTCGATCAAGAGCTGATTGGCGGCATCCGCGTGGTGGTGGGCGACGAGGTGCTGGACACCTCGGTCAAAGCCCGTTTGCAACAAATGAAGGCGGCGCTCACTGCTTGAGCGCCGGCCACCGATCTGAACCCATTCACCACGCCGCTGGTCCTGGCCAGCGGCCCCGGGAGACCGCGATGCAACTCAACCCCGCAGAAATTTCCGAGCTGATCAAGAACCGAATCGAGGGCTTGGCCGCGTCGGTCGACATCCGCAACCAGGGCACGGTCGTCTCCGTGACCGACGGCATCGTGCGTGTGCACGGCCTGTCGGACGTGATGGCCGGTGAAATGCTCGAGTTCCCCGCCACCGCCAGCGGCCAGCCCACCTTTGGCCTGGCCCTGAACCTGGAGCGCGACTCGGTCGGCGCGGTGATCCTGGGCGAGTACGAGCACATCTCCGAAGGCGACACCGTGAAGTGCACGGGCCAGATCCTTTCCGTGCCGGTGGGCCCCGAGCTCATCGGCCGCGTCGTCAACGCACTCGGCCAGCCGATCGACGGCAAGGGTCCGATCAACGCGAAGATGACCGACGTGATCGAGAAGGTCGCCCCGGGCGTGATCGCGCGGCAATCGGTGAGCCAGCCGGTGCAGACCGGTCTGAAGTCGATCGACTCGATGGTGCCTGTGGGCCGTGGCCAGCGCGAGCTGATCATTGGCGACCGCCAGACCGGTAAAACGGCCGTGGCCATTGACGCCATCATCAACCAGAAGGGTCAGAACATGACCTGCGTTTACGTCGCGATTGGCCAGAAGGCCTCGTCGATCAAGAACGTGGTGCGTGCCCTGGAGCAAGCCGGCGCGATGGACTACACCATCGTCGTGGCCGCCTCGGCTTCTGAATCGGCTGCCATGCAGTACCTGTCGGCCTACTCCGGCTGCACCATGGGCGAGTACTTCCGCGATCGCGGCCAGGACGCCCTGATCGTTTATGACGATCTGTCCAAGCAGGCTGTGGCCTACCGCCAGGTCTCGCTGCTGCTGCGCCGCCCGCCAGGTCGCGAAGCCTACCCCGGCGACGTGTTCTATCTGCACAGCCGTTTGCTGGAGCGCGCAGCTCGTGTGAACGCCGACTATGTCGAAGCCTTCACCAAGGGTGAAGTCAAGGGCAAGACCGGTTCGCTGACGGCACTGCCCATCATCGAAACGCAGGCCGGTGACGTGTCCGCTTTCGTGCCAACCAACGTGATCTCGATCACCGACGGCCAGATCTTCCTGGAAACCAGCCTGTTCAACGCCGGT
>JAUXRG010000024.1 GCA_030681795.1 Rubrivivax sp. | reverse complement strand
CTGTATAGCCAGCGCTTCTAAGGCTTGACGGTTTCAGGTACGGTATAGATGGCGCGGACTTCCGCGCCATTTCTTTTGAGCTTACGGAGGTTTTTACATGCTGGTGCTGGGCGTCGAGTCCTCCTGTGATGAAACCGGTGTTGCGCTGTATGACAGCGCGCGCGGTCTGCTGGCGCATGCCTTGTATTCGCAGATCGCCATGCACAACGACTACGGCGGCGTGGTGCCGGAGCTGGCGTCGCGCGACCATATCCGGCGCGTATTGCCGTTGACCCGCCAGATTCTGGCCGAGAGTGGCTGCACCCTGGCCGACCTTGATGGCATTGCCTACACCGAGGGGCCAGGCCTCGCCGGCGCCCTGCTGGTGGGCGCGGGTATGGCGCGCGCGCTGGCGTATGCGCTGAACATACCGGCGGTCGGCGTGCATCACCTCGAAGGCCACATGCTGTCGCCGCTGATATCCGACACGCCGCCCGAATTTCCGTTTGTCGCGCTGCTGGTGTCGGGCGGGCATACCCAATTGATGCTGGTGGAAGGCGTCGGCCGCTACACCCTGCTGGGCGAAACGCTGGACGACGCTGCAGGCGAAGCGTTCGACAAAACCGCGCAACTGCTTGGCCTGGGCTACCCGGGCGGCCCCGCGCTGTCGAAGCTGGCGGACCGCGGCGACGCCATCCGCTTTACCCTGCCGCGTCCGATGCTGCATTCCGGCGATTTCGATTTCAGCTTTTCCGGACTCAAAACTGCCGTGCTGACGCTGGTGCGCAAAGTGGGGCAGGCCGAGGCGGCGGACATTGCAGCGGCGTTTCAGGTGGCGGCGGTGGACGTGCTGGTGACGAAAAGTCTCGCCGCCTGCAAATATAGCCATGCCAGGCGGCTGGTGGTGGCGGGCGGCGTGGGCGCCAACACGCATCTGCGCGAACGGCTCACGCGCGAAGCGGCGGCGCGCGGCATCAGCGTGTTTTATCCGCGCAT
Organism: Rubrivivax sp.; assembly: GCA_030681795.1. GTDB lineage: Bacteria > Pseudomonadota > Gammaproteobacteria > Burkholderiales > Burkholderiaceae_C > Rubrivivax. The sequence goes on along the minus strand of JAUXRG010000024.1, from coordinate 337 downwards.
GGAGTTTTGCACCGACAACGGCGCGATGATTGCGTTTGCGGGCGCGCAGCGGATGGGGCACGCAACGTTGGATATGACCTTTGCGGTCAAGCCACGCTGGGATCTGGCGACGCTGGAGGCGGTATAACTTAGCTGGAACTCAGGCGGTTATCGCAGCCAGGCGGCGATTAAAGCGATTGCCAGCACGCCAGTTGCTGCCGTGAGCCAGAGCATCCGAACCCGATTGGCTTCAACGCGCTTGACGAGCTGAGCATTCTGCTCGGCAAGCGCCTTGATGAGTTCGGAAGAAGCGAACATCTGGCCGTGCAGATCAGCTACAGCCGTTTCAAGGGCTGCG
>JAUXRG010000014.1 GCA_030681795.1 Rubrivivax sp. | reverse complement strand
AATCAAAAGGGAAGACCGGCACAAGACCGGTTGACGCAGGCTGAAGTTCCGCCGGTTTATTCCGGCTTGGGCGGATGCTTGTCGAGCTTGCGCTGCAGGGTGCGGCGGTGCATTTTCAGTGCGCGCGCGGTGGCGGAGATGTTGCCGTCGTTTTCGCCCAGCACTTTCTGGATATGCTCCCATTCCAGTCGACCTACCGTCAGCGGCTCGACGCTGACTTCCAGCGTGGCATCGGGCTGGTCGCGCTGCAATGCGGCGAGGATCTCGTCGGCGTTGGCGGGCTTGGCCAGATAGTGCCGCGCACCCAGCCGTACAGCTTCGACGGCGGTGGCAATGCTGGCGTAGCCGGTGAGAACGACGATGGCGATATCCGGAAAGCGCTGCTTGAGCGCTGCGACGACCGTGAGCCCGGATTCGCCGGGCAGCTTTAGATCGACCACGGCATGGCTCGGCGTAAAGTGTTCGGCGATGGCCAGCGCGCCCGCGGCGTGATGTGCCCGTTCGACGCGGACGCCACGCTTCTGCATCGCGCGCGCCAAGGTGTCTGAAAAATCGATATCGTCCTCAACGATCAGCAGGTTCATGGTGTGGGCTCCAGGGTAGGTGAATGCGCACCAGGGTACCGCCGCCCGTGCGTTCGGTGAGGGTGAGAGTGCCGCCTGCGCGCTCGAGCGTGGCGTGGGTGAGCACCAGTCCCATGCCCCAGCCCTGTCCTGGCTTGTCGCTGAACAGCACACGCCCGGCCTGCATTTTTTGCGCGGCGGTAAAGCCGGGGCCGCGGTCGGCGATGTCGAGCCACAGGGCTTCATCCGTCACCGTTGCGCCAAATTCGACGTCATTGGGCGAGACGTCGGCGGCATTGTTCAGCACATTCAGGATGGCCTGCTCCAGCCCTTCGGGCGGGGTGAATTCGCGCTGCGTCGGCGGCAGCATCGTATGCAAATGCACGTCCGGCCGGATCACTTGCCAGTGCGTGACCAGCGCGGCCAGCCAGGTATCGAGTGGGGTGGCATGCGGCGTGCTGTCCTGCGCGCGCGCAGCGAGCTGGCTGAGGATGCGTTTGCATGCCTGTGCCTGTTTTTCGAGCAGCTGGCAGTCGGCGCCGATGTCGGGGTCGTTAGCGAATTCGATGGCGAGTTCGTGGGCGGTGGTCTGGATGGTGGCGAGCGGGGTGGCGAGCTCGTGCGCCGCCAGCGCGGCCTGGGTGCCGAGCGCGAGGATGCGTTCGTCGCGCAGCTGCTTTTCGCGCAATGCCGCCAGTTCACCATCGCGCGCGCGCAGCCCGGC
>JAUXRG010000013.1 GCA_030681795.1 Rubrivivax sp. | reverse complement strand
TCCCTGTGATCGACAAACCCTATTCCGAATCCTGCGAACAGAACCGCGAACCCATCCTGACCGTGCTGCGTGCAGCCTTTGCCGACCGCCATCGGGTGCTCGAAATCGGCAGCGGCACCGGCCAGCACGCCGTGTATTTCGCGGCCGAACTGCCGCATCTGGTCTGGCAAACTGCCGACGTGCGGGCGCATCACCCCGGCGTTCATGCCTGGCTGAACGAAGCCGCGCTGCCCAACGTGCTGCCGCCGCTGGAACTCGACGTCAACCAGAGCCAGTGGCACAGCGGGCGCTACGACGCGGTATTTTCGGCCAACACCCTGCACATCATGGGCTGGCCCGAAGTAGAACGGTTTTTCGCGGGTGTGGGCACGGTGCTGGAGCCGGGTGGCGTGCTGGTGGTGTACGGGCCGTTCAACTACAACGGCCAGTTCACCTCGGAGAGCAACGCCCGCTTTGATGCCTGGCTGAAAGCGCGCGATCCCGCGTCCGGGGTGCGCGACTTCGAGGCGGTGGATGCGTTGGCACGTGCGCAGGGTCTGGTCCTGCAGCACGACATCGCCATGCCGGCGAACAATCGCAGCCTGGTGTGGCAACGAATGGGCTGACGCGAACTGCGCACACATCCGGTGTGCGTGTCGAAACACAAAATCTGTAATTTCAGCTTTTTCTTATACAGGGCTTTGCTATAACAACAACTCCTGAGACAGGGAGCCGTCATGCGCATCGCCGAATTGATTCAACGCTGGAAGAAAAAAGCGCCAGCCAACACGTTAGTACGCACCTACTCCGCCAGCCTGCCCTTGCGCGACGCGGCGCGGGTCGAAGCCTTGCACCTGATGTACCCCGACTGTACCGAGTCGCAACTGATGGCCGATCTGGTCCATGCCGCGCTCGACGAACTGGAAGTCGCCATGCCCTACGTCCCGGGTCAGCGCATCATCGCCGAAGATGATTACGGCGATCCGATCTATGAAGACCTCGGCCCGACGCCGCAGTTTTATTCGCTGTCGCATGAAATCCTGCGCAAGCTCACCCACACGCAATCCGCCAAATAGCTGTCGGTTTTATTTACATTCGCTTTTTTTGCGATATGCGGATTAAAGACAAGCCTTTGTATGCAATCAGTAAAATCAAGCTGGTACGCTTGTTGCTGGATAGTCCTTAACAAAAAACCACTATAAGCGGACGATCATGTACCTTGGACCAGCCATTCTCTTTGCCCTGTTTGCCAGCCTGTTTTACGTGCCTGGCTTCCTTGATATGCCGCTCGGCATGCTGACCGCACGCCAGTTCATTTCTCAATTGCTGTTTTCCCTGTTCGGCCTGATTGCCCTGGCCTCGCTCGCGCGCTCCATCGAGCTCGATCCGGTGTGGCCGTGGCGCCCCGAATTCCGCAGCTTGATGAGCCGGCTCTTAGGGCGGGTTTCCTGAAAGCGTTTTTTACGGGTTTACCCCTCGGCTCAGGGCTTGGTGCATGGTCTGGAACCGCCTGCGATATTGCAGCGGGGTCAACTTGACCTGACGCCGGAATAAACGGCTAAAAAACCCCGCGTCTTCGTAACCCACTTCAAGCGCGACCGCCTCCACCGGCGCATCGCCCGCTTCCAGCATGTGCTTGGCTTCCTCGATGCGCAAAGTGTGAACGTACGCCAATGGCGACATTCCGGTCGCCAGCCGAAAGCGCCGCATAAACGAACGTTCAGCCAGGCCCGACAGCCGCGCCATCGCGGCAACTGGTGCAGCGTCCATGTAATGATCGGCGATCCAGTTCTGGCAACGTGCAATTTCTGCATCGTCCACTTGCCGCGTGCGCGCCAGCCGCGCAAAGGGTTGCTGCCCGACGTTATGCCAATCAATTAAATTCAGCCGCGCAACCTGCATCGCCGCCTCCACCCCCGCCAGCCGGGCAATCAGATACAAGGCCAAGTCCATCCAGGAACTGCCGCCCCCCGCCATGACCAGACGCCCGCCCTCGCCCGCGACAATCAGCGCGCGCTGTTGCTGCACCCGGACACCCGGGTAACGCGCCAGCACATCGCACCACGCCCAGTGGGTGGTGGCATCGCAGCCCGCCAGCAGCCCCGCTTCTGCAAGCAACATTGCGCCGGAACAAGCAGTCGCCAGCGTCGCGCCTGTGGCATGGCGCGCCCGTAGCCAGGCAATTTCGGCGGCAAATCGCGTGTCGAGTGGCGCGCCAGGCGGCAGGTTGACCTCGGGCACGCAAACGATATCGGCCGGCGGACAATCGGCCAGCGTGGCGTGAACAGCAATCGGTATGCCGTTCCCCGCTACCAGCAGGCCGGTGGTGCGACCGACGAGAACGACATGTACGAGCTGCGGGCCCGGTTCGCCGTCGACGATGGCCCCCCAGTCGCGCCCTGCGCTGGAGAACAGGTCATACAAGCCGTAGACCACCGATGCGCTGGTCTCGGGAAATACCAAAATAGCGATAGTCGCTGGGGTCGAAGGCTGCATGGCCGAATCGTCAGGTTCCTTGCCGGAATGGCTTGAGTGAGTGGGTTCGTGCGGGGCTATTGTCCCGCCATCGTCATTCACCGGGAAGCCCATCATGCCGACATTATTCGAACTCATCACCCACCCCGTTTCGCTTGTCGTGTTCGGCCTGTATGCCGGACTGATCGCGCTCGAAGCCGTATTCCCCGCCCGCGTGTTGCCCCGGGTATCGGGCTGGCGCACGCGCGGTCTCGCCGCCTTCGCTGCATTTTTCCTGCTGTCGTCTTATTTGCCCTTGCTGTGGGGTGAATGGCTCGCGCAATACCGCCTCGTCGATCTCGCCGCGGTCGGCACGTGGGGCGGTGCAGCCGCCGGGCTGCTGGTGTACGAGACTGGCCAGTTTGCCTGGCACCGCGCGATGCACAGCTCGACCCTGTTGTGGCGCGTGTTCCACCAGATGCACCACAGCGCCGAGCGGCTCGACAGCTACGGCGCGTTCTGGTTCAGCCCGGCGGACATGATCGGCTGGACGGTATTGGGCAGCCTCGCGCTCACGGTCGTCGTCGGCGTCACGCCCGAAGCTGCCACCTGGGTGCTCTACATCACGACGTTCCTGTCCATCTTCCAGCACGCCAACCTGCGTACGCCGCGCTGGCTGGGGTACGTCATCCAGCGCCCGGAAAGCCATTCGTATCACCACGAGCGCGGCGTCCATGCGCGCAACTATGCCGACCTGCCGGTGTTCGACCTGCTGTTCGGCACGTTTCACAACCCGCGCGATTTCGCGCCAGAAACCGGTTTCTGGCACGGTGCGTCGGCGCGCGTCGGCGCGATGCTGCGCTTCGAGGAGGTTGCGCAGCCGCAAGCTGCCGACCGCAGCAAGCGTGAGCAATTCGCATGAATACGATCACGCTTCAGGAAATCACCGCTGCCAGCGTGCGTGACATCGTCGCGCTGACAGTCACCCCCGAACAGGCGCGCTTCGTCGCCCCCAACGCGGTGTCGCTCGCCCAGGCGCTGTTCCACCCGGAAGCCTGGTATCGGGCGGTTGTTGCCGACGCTACACCGGTTGGCTTCGTCATGCTCGAAGACCCCTCGCAGCTGGCCGAACTGCCGCCCAAGCCGTATCTGGCGCTGTGGCGATTCATGATCGACGCCCGATTTCAGCGGCAGGGCTACGGCCGCTGCGCGCTGGAATTGATCGTCGACCATGCGTGCCGCAAACCGGGCATCGCCGAACTGCTGACCTCGTGCGTCCCCGGTCCCGGCAGTCCGGAAGCCTTTTACCGCCGCTACGGTTTTGCCCCCACCGGCGAAATCGACGACGGCGAAACCGTGCTGCGTCTGCCGCTTTAACCCTTCACAGGAGATAACCATGAGCCCCTACCGTCACCACTTGCCGCAACTCGCCGGCCGCCCGTTTCTGTCCGACAGCGGACTGGAAACCACGCTGATCTTCCACGACGGACTCGACCTGCCGTGCTTCGCTTCCTTCGTCCTGCTCGATACCGAAGCCGGGCGGGAACGCCTGTGGCGCTACTATGCCGAGCATGTCCAGCTCGCCCTCGATGCGCAGACCGGCATCGTGCTGGAAACGACCACCTGGCGCGCCAATCCCGACTGGGGCGCGAAACTCGGCTACGACGCAGCGCAACTCGCCACGTTCAACCGCGCGGCGGTGGCACAACTGGTCGAACTGCGTGCCGCAATGCAGACCCCGGCCAGCCCCATCGTGATTTCCGGCAACCTCGGCCCGCGTGGCGACGGCTATCGCGCCGACGCCCGCATGAGCGTTGAAGAAGCACGCGCCTACCACGCACCGCAAGTCGAAACCATAGCCGGCACCGAGGCCGACCTGGTGTCGGTGTTCACCATGAACTACGTCGAGGAAGCCATCGGCGTCGTACTCGCCGCGCGCGCGGCGGACATACCCGTCGTCGTCTCGTTCACCGTCGAGACCAATGGCCGGCTACCGTCCGGCATGACGCTCGCCGAAGCGATTGCCGCGACCGACGACGCGACCGGCGGCTACCCGGCCTACTACATGCTCAACTGCGCCCACCCCAGCCACTTCACCCACCTCTTTGACGGCGGCAAATGGCAGGCGCGGCTGCGCGGCGTGCGCGCCAACGCCTCCAAGCGCAGCCACGCCGAGCTCGACGAAGCGACCGAGATCGACATCGGGGATATCGCCGAACTCGCGCAGGGCTACCGCCAACTCGCCGGGCATCTGCCGTCGCTCGCCGTCGTCGGCGGCTGCTGCGGCACCGACTGCCGGCACGTCGCGGCGATCCGCGACAGCCTCTTCGCACGCGTGGCATGAAGTTCGACTGCTACGGCCGCTTCCGGCTGGAAATCGTACGCGAGGGCGAGCGCTGGACGGCATACCGGCTGGACAACGGCACCCGCGTGCCGGATCGCGATATCCGTCTGCCGTCCGAACTGGCCTCTGGCGAAATCGCGGCGCTTCTGGACGACCTCTTTCACGAACACGCCCGACCAGGGCAGGCGGTCACGCGTCCCGACTGGGCGCGGCACTGCGTTCGGCCCGCCAGCTTTTGCGGTAACGCGCGGGTGGCGCGTCGAAACGGCGCTTGAATGCGCGGTTGAACGCCGCTTCGGATTCGTAGCCAACCTCGCCGGCGATTTGCAGCACGGCGCGACTGGTGTTGCGCAGCGCTTCGGCGGCGAGTTCGAGCCGCCAGTCGGCCAGATACGCCATCGGCGACTGGCCGAGGTAGCGCGCGAAGCGCTCGGTGAGCGCGCTGCGCGAAAGGCCTGCTTCCTGCGCCAGCGCGTCGAGCGTCCAAGCCTGCGCCGGCTGCTGGTGCAGCCGCGCCAGCGCGCGGCCGACCGCGGGGTCGGCCACGGCAGCGAGCCAGCCGGTGCGCCCCGGCGGCAGTTGCAGGACGTAGCGCCGCAGCGCCTCGGCGAACAGGGCTTCGGCCAGGCGCCCGGCGACGGCCTCGCTGCCGGGCGAGGCCGCCTGCGCGAGCGCGACGGCATGGGTGAGCATATTTTCCAACCAGGCGCCGGCCGGGTCGGCACGCACCGACACCCGCAGCACGCGCGGCAGGCAGGCGATCAGCGGTCGTACCAGCCGCGCCTCGCAGGCGAGGTAACCGCACACAAAACGGGTCGCCTCGCCGTCGCCACCGAAGCGAGAGTGCACGACTTCGCCGCGCAACAGCGCCGGCAGGCGATCGCTGACGTCGGCTAGTTCCGCGCCGAGGCCGTTGCCGATCACATGAGCGTCGCCGTGCGGCAGCATCACGAGGTCGCCGGCGGCAAACGGCGTGGTCTCGCCGCCGACGCGCACGTAGCCGCGCCCCTCGACGACGAGGTGGAATTCGATGATGTGGTTGGAGGGTTCGGCGACGTAGCAGCTGAACGCGGCCGATGGCGGCGTGCGCACGCACCACGGCGCGGTGCCGTGGGCGTGGAAGAACATCGCGCCGGAGAGTTTTACCGCGCGCAGGAGTTCGGAAAGCGCGTCCATGAATAGTCAGTGTAGGCGCGCGGAGGCCGGGCGGACAAGCTTTACGGCGGCGCGGCCAAGTGCGATGCGCATCCCGGCCGGCCAGACAAGAAGCCCGGCCGGCGGATCAAGCGGCGCGGCGGCGAACTGTCCAGAATGCAAATCCCTTCACCCGAACGAGGAAACCAACATGAACACCCCCATCAATGAAGACAGCTTGAATGCCTTGCTCGGCCGCGTCATCGTGGACGTCGGCGCGGTGTCGAACGCGCCGCTGGTTTTAATCGGCGAACAACTCGGCCTTTACAAAGCGATCGACGAGCACGGCGCGCAGACTCCGACTGAACTGGCCGAACGCACCGGCACGCGCGAGCGCTACGTGCGCGAGTGGCTCAACGCGCAGGCAGCGTCGGGCTATGTCGATTATCTGGCCGACAGCGGCCGCTACCGGCTCACGCCCGAGCAGGCGTTGGTATTCGCCGACGCGGACAGTGCGGCCTTCATGGTTGGCGCGTTCGAAACCACACTCGCCGCCGGGCGCATCGCCGGCCGGCTCACCGAGGCTTTCGTCAGCGGCGAAGGCATCGGCTGGCACGAGCACGACCACGCGCTGTTTCACGGCATCGAGCGCTTCTTCCGTCCGGGCTACGTCGGCAACCTGATCCAGCACTGGATTCCGGCCATCGACGGCCTGACGGACACACTCGCGCACGGCGCGCGAGTCGCCGACATCGGCTGCGGCCACGGCGTCTCGACCATCCTCATGGCGCAGGCGTATCCGAACTCGGAATTCGTCGGCTTCGACTACCACGCTGCATCGGTTGCCGAGGCCAACAAGCGCGCGGTGGACGCCGGCGTCGCAGCGAACTGCCACTTCGAAGCAGCGGGCGCCAAGGACTTTCCCGGTCGCGGCTACGACTTCGTCGCCGTGTTCGACGCCCTGCACGACATGGGCGACCCGGTCGGCGCCTCACGCCATGTGCTGGCGTCGCTTGCGCCAGAAGGCGTCTGGATGATCGTCGAACCCTACGCCGGCGACCGCGTCGAGGAAAACCTCAATCCGGTCGGCCGCGCCTACTATGCGGGCTCGACGCTGATCTGTACCCCCTGCTCGCTGGCGCAGGAGGTCGGCCTGGCGCTGGGCGCACAGGCAGGCGAGGCACGCATGCGCGAGGTCGTTACTGGCGCGGGCTTCACACGATTCCGACGGGTGACGCAGACGCCCTTCAATCTGGTGTATGAAGCGCGCCCGTGAAATGCAGTTGGTCGGGGGCAGCTATGTTGCCTCCGGCGCAGCCCGTAGAATGGCGTTTTCTTTCCGCTTTGCGCCGCCATGCCCGTCAATCTCGTCGCCCCCGATCCCGCTTCCTTGCTGCCGGTTGCCGGCGTGCGCCTCGGCATTGCGTCTGCCGGCATCAAGAAGCCCGGTCGCCGCGACATCACCCTGATCGAGCTTGCAGCGGGCGCGCGCGTCGCCGGCGTGTTCACCCAGAACCGCTTTTGCGCCGCGCCGGTCACGCTGTGCCGCCAGCATCTGGCCGAGACTACGCAAGGCATCCGTGCCCTCGTCATCAACACCGGCAACGCCAACGCGGGCACCGGCGAAGAAGGCCTGCGCCGCGCGCAGCAAACCTGCGAAGCGGTCGCCGCGATCATGCAGTGCGCGCCCGGACAGGTGCTGCCGTTTTCCACCGGGGTGATCCTCGAACCGCTGCCGATCGACAAGATCCTGCCCGCGCTGCCCGCCGCACATGCCGACCTTGCCGCCGGGCAATGGAGCGAAGCGGCCCACGCCATCATGACCACCGACATCGTCGCCAAGGGCGCGTCGCGGCAGGCGCAGGTCGGCGGCAAAACCATTACCGTCACCGGCATCGCCA
>JAUXRG010000005.1 GCA_030681795.1 Rubrivivax sp. | reverse complement strand
GCCCGAGACGCGCTTCATGGCGCGGGACGAGGTCGACGCGCTGTTCGCGAAGCTGCCGGCGGACGGCAGGCTCGCACTGCGCGACCGAACCTTGCTGCTCTTTCTGTACAACACAGGAGCCCGGGTGTCGGAGGTGGCGGGCCTGCGCGTCGATCAACTGTCGCTGACGACGCCAGCGCATGTTCGGTTGCTCGGCAAGGGCGGCAAGTGGCGGTCATGCCCGCTGTGGAACCAGACGGCGCAGGCCTTGCAGCAACTGCTGGCAAATCGCCGTGCAACGCGTCCCGATGACTGCGTGTTCGCGGCCACGACCGGTGAGGCGATGACGCGCTTCGGCATCTACAAGCGCGTGCGGCGCTTGGCCGAAGATCTGGATGCGCAGCAACCGGAACCGAGACCGACGCGGCGAATCACGCCGCACGTGTTCCGGCACACCACGGCGGTTCACCTGCTTGAGGCTGGCGTCGAGGTAAATGTCATCCGTGGCTGGCTGGGCCACGTCAGCCTGGAGACGACCAATCGCTACGCCGAGATCACCGCGCGCATGAAGCAGGATGCCTTGAGCCTGTGCGAGCCGACAGCCACCAAGGCGCCGAAGCGCAAGCCCGTGTGGCATGACGATGCCGAGCTGATGAAGTGGCTTGCATCGCTGTAGTTGTCGCCCGGCCCGCCCCGCATGCTCGCCACTGGGCTGCCTGCGGGGCTTCGTCTTCAGGACAACGATCCGTCGACATCGGCACCTCCGATGGCAGCCACTGGCGCCACGCCCGCTTATGTGTCCTGCAAGGCCGCCGATCTAGCGGGGGCCTTGGTATCCGACATGCCTGGGCACATAACGATTTGGTGCACATAAGGCGCACAACCACCCTTTATGTTGATTTGCTCGTGTCAACACGGGCCTGCCGACGCCATCTGGCGCGGTCTACTTCCGGATCGGCACCACGTTCGGCTTTGCACCACGCCGCAGGTCGGCCAGTTCGCGATCCCGCCGCTGCAAGAGCGAACAGGTC
>JAUXRG010000004.1 GCA_030681795.1 Rubrivivax sp. | reverse complement strand
GCCCGAGACGCGCTTCATGGCGCGGGACGAGGTCGACGCGCTGTTCGCGAAGCTGCCGGCGGACGGCAGGCTCGCACTGCGCGACCGAACCTTGCTGCTCTTTCTGTACAACACAGGAGCCCGGGTGTCGGAGGTGGCGGGACTGCGTGTCGATCAACTGTCGCTGACGACGCCGGCGCACGTTCGGTTGCTTGGCAAGGGCGGGAAGTGGCGGTCATGCCCGCTGTGGAACCAGACGGCGCAAGCCTTGCAGCAACTGCTGGCCGAGCGCGGCGCCGCGCGTCCCGATGACTGCGTGTTCGCGGCGACGACCGGCGAGGCGATGACGCGCTTCGGCATCTACAAGCGCGTTCGGCGCCTGGTGGGCGATGTTGATGGGCAGCAACCCGGGTCGAGACCTGTTCGGCGCATCACGCCGCACGTGTTCCGGCACACGACTGCCGTTCACCTGCTCGAGGCCGGTGTCGAGGTCAATGTCATCCGTGGCTGGCTGGGGCACGTCAGCCTGGAAACGACCAATCGGTATGCGGAGATCACCGTGCGCATGAAGCAGGATGCCTTGAGCCTGTGCGAGCCGGCAGCCACCAAGGTGCCGAAGCGCAAGCCGGTGTGGCATGACGATGCCGAACTGATGAAGTGGCTGGCATCGCTGTAGTCGCCGCACGATCCGCCCCGCAGGCTCGCCAGTGGGCAGCTTGCGGGGCCCTGTCTTCAGGACAACCAACTGTCGACATCGGCACCTTCGACGGTGGCCACTGGCGCCACACCCGCTTATGTGTCCTCCAAGGCTGCCGATCCAGCGGGGAACTTAGTCTCCGGCACGGCGAGGCACATAACGGTTCGGGGCACATAAGGCGCACAACCATCCGTTATGTTGATTTGCTCGTGTCAACACGGGCCTGCCGACGCCATCTGGCGCGGTCTACTTCCGGATCGGCACCACGTTCGGCTTTGCACCACGCCGCAGGTCGGCCAGTTCGCGATCCCGCCGCTGCAAGAGCGAACAGGTC
>JAUXRG010000115.1 GCA_030681795.1 Rubrivivax sp. | reverse complement strand
GTAGGCCTTGACTTCACCGCCAAACTTCGCCGCCAGCACCGACGTCAGCGCCGCCGTCAGCGTCGTCTTGCCGTGGTCCACGTGCCCAATCGTCCCCACGTTCACGTGCGGCTTGGTTCGTTCAAATTTGCTTTTTGCCATTCTCAAATCTCCGAAAAAGAGCAGTGCCAGTGATGGGGTTTTAGGTTTCCGAAGGGCCGCCAATTCGCCTGCCACTGGCAGCAGGCGCCGGCCCTTCGAAGACCAGCTTGTTTCTTACTTTCCGCGCGCGGTGATGATGGCGTCGGCCACGTTCTTGGGGGCCTCGCTGTAGTGCTTGAACTCCATCGTGTACGTGGCACGGCCCTGGCTCATCGAGCGCAACGTGGTGCTGTAGCCGAACATCTCCGACAGTGGCACCTCGGCTTTGATGATCTTGCCACCACCGGGCATGTCATCCATGCCCTGCACCATACCGCGGCGGCTGGACAGGTCGCCCATCACGCCACCGGCGTAGTCTTCCGGCGTCTCGACCTCCACGGCCATCATCGGCTCCAGGATCACAGGGCTGGCTTTGCGGCAGCCGTCCTTGAAGCCGATGGACGCGGCCATCTTGAAGGCGTTTTCGTTCGAGTCCACTTCGTGGTACGAACCGAAGATCAGCGAGACCTTGACGTCCACCACCGGGTAGCCGGCGAGCACGCCGTTCGGCAATGTGTCTTCAATGCCCTTCCTGACCGCCGGGATGAACTCGCGCGGCACCACGCCACCCTTGATGGCATCGACGAACTCGAACCCCTTGCCAGGCACCTGCGGCTCGATCTTGAGCACGACGTGGCCGTACTGGCCCTTGCCGCCCGACTGCCGGACGAACTTGCCTTCGATGTCGGTCACCGGCTTGCGGATGGTCTCGCGGTAGGCCACCTGCGGCTTGCCGACGTTGGCCTCCACACCGAATTCACGCTTCATGCGGTCGACGATGATTTCGAGGTGCAACTCGCCCATGCCGGAAATGATGGTCTGGCCGGATTCCTCATCGGTCTTGACACGGAATGACGGATCTTCCTGGGCCAGCCGGCCCAGGGCGATGCCCATTTTTTCCTGGTCGGCTTTGGTCTTGGGCTCGACGGCCTGGCTGATCACAGGCTCGGGGAATATCATCTTTTCCAGCGTGATGATGGAGGTCGGGTCGCACAGCGTCTCGCCGGTGGTCACCTCCTTCAAGCCCACGCAGGCGGCGATGTCGCCGGCCAGGATTTCCTTGATTTCCTCGCGCTGGTTGGCGTGCATCTGCAGAATCCGGCCGATGCGCTCCTTCTTGCCTCGAATCGGGTTGTAGACCGAGTCGCCGGATTTGAGCACGCCCGAATACACGCGCACAAAGGTCAGCTGACCGACGTAGGGGTCGGTCATGAGCTTGAACGCCAGGGCGGCGAACTTCTCGCTGTCGTCGGGGCGGCGTTCGGTCGGCTTGTCGTCGTCGTCGGTGCCCGGCACCGGCGGGACGTCGATGGGCGACGGCATGAAGTCGATCACGGCGTCGAGCATGCGCTGCACGCCCTTGTTCTTGAACGCGGAGCCGCACAGCATCGGCTGGATCTCGGCCGCGATGGTGCGCGTGCGGATGCCGTGGATGATCTCAGCCTCGGACAGCTCGCCCGTTTCCAGATACTTGTTCATCAGCTCTTCGCTGGCTTCGGCCGCGGCTTCGACCATGTTCTCGCGCCACTTCTGGGCTTCAGCGAGCAAGTCGGCAGGGATGTCCACGTAGTCGAATTTCATGCCCTGCGAGGCCTCGTCCCAGATGATGGCCTTCATCTTGATGAGGTCGATCACGCCGGTGAAGTTTTCTTCCGCCCCGATGGGCACCACGATGGGCACCGGATTGGCCTTCAGGCGCACCTTCATCTGCTCGTAGACCTTGAAGAAGTTGGCGCCCGTGCGGTCCATCTTGTTCACGAAAGCCAGGCGTGGCACCTTGTACTTGTTGGCCTGGCGCCAGACGGTCTCGCTCTGCGGCTGCACACCGCCCACGGCGCAATACACCATGCAGGCGCCGTCGAGCACGCGCATGGAGCGCTCGACCTCAATCGTGAAGTCCACGTGCCCCGGCGTGTCGATGATGTTGATGCGATGTTCGGGGTGGGAGAAGTCCATGCCCTTCCAAAAACACGTGGTCGCAGCCGATGTGATCGTGATGCCGCGCTCCTGCTCCTGCTCCATCCAGTCCATCGTGGCCGCGCCGTCGTGCACTTCACCGATCTTGTGGTTCACACCCGTGTAGAACAGGATGCGCTCGGTGGTGGTGGTCTTGCCGGCATCGATGTGCGCGCTGATACCGATATTGCGGTAGCGCTCGATGGGGGTCTTGCGGGCCATGATCTTTTCTCCAAATGCAGGGGCCGCCGACGGGTTGGTGATAACCCGTAAAGGCGGCCGCAGGATAGCGTCAGTCGGGATTTAGAAGCGGAAGTGCGAGAAGGCCTTGTTCGCTTCAGCCATGCGGTGCACTTCGTCGCGCTTCTTGACCGCGCCGCCGCGGCCTTCAGAGGCTTCGAGCAACTCGTTGGCCAGGCGCGCAGCCATCGACTTCTCACCGCGCTTGCGCGCCGATTCCTTCAGCCAGCGCATGGCCAGGGCCTGGCGGCGGACGGGGCGAACTTCCACGGGAACCTGGTAGTTCGCACCGCCGACACGGCGGGACTTGACCTCGACCATCGGCTTGATGTTGTTCAGCGCGACCATGAAGATCTCCAGCGGATCCTTGGCGGCCTTCTTCTCGACCTGCTCCAGCGCGCCGTAGATGATGCGCTCGGCAACGGCCTTCTTGCCCGACTCCATGATGACGTTCATGAATTTGGACAGGTCGATGGAGCCGAATTTGGGGTCGGGCAGGATCTCGCGCTTGGGTACTTCGCGACGACGTGGCATGAGAGTCTTCCTTCTTCAGTTTCAGTTGGTGCTGGCGGGTTGGCACGCACCACGAAAGGCCATCAAGGCCCTTCACTTACTCGGCCCACCTTAGTGCAGGCCGCGATGATTGGCGATTAAGCCTTCTTGGGACGTTTGGCGCCGTACTTGGAACGCGACTGCTTGCGATCCTTGACGCCTTGCAGGTCGAGCGAGCCGCGCACGATGTGGTAGCGCACACCCGGCAGATCCTTCACACGGCCGCCACGCACGAGCACGACGCTGTGTTCCTGCAGGTTGTGGCCTTCACCGCCGATGTAGGAGATGATCTCGAACCCGTTGGTCAGGCGCACCTTGGCGACTTTGCGCAGAGCCGAGTTCGGCTTCTTCGGTGTCGTGGTGTAGACGCGGGTGCAGACGCCACGCCGTTGCGGGCTGTTCTGCATCGCAGGTGACTTGGACTTCGTGGCTTCGACCTGGCGGCCGTGGCGCACGAGCTGGTTGATCGTTGGCATAGGTAACTTGTTCCCGTTTGAAGCTACGCGTTTTTTGCGGACTACCGCGGGCACCCGCTCAAGCGGTGGCAAGGGCCGAAAGGCCTTTGCACGCTGGCAAGAGAGAACCCGGCAAGAGCCGCGGCGGGCGGCATCGGAAATATCCTCAACGGAGCATCCCAACGCGCAAGCCCGGCAAAGTCTGCCGAAAAGCTCTCCATTATATTCGGCCGCGGCCTTTGCGGCAAGGCGCAACTCAGTGATCGACGCAACCACGCCCTCTGCACCCCCCTGGGTGGTGCTTGATACCAACACTGTGCTGGATTGGCTGGTATTCAGGGACAGCGCACTGGTCGCGCTGGCCGAGGCCGTCACCACGGGCGCGGTGCGCTGGCTGGCATGCGAGCGCATGCGTCAGGAACTCGGCCGGGTGCTCGGCTACCCGGGCCTGGCGCGCTGGAACCCAGACCGTGAGCGTGTGCTTGCTTCTTTTGACGCTTTGACCTGCCTGACCGCCGCGCCGCCGACTGCTCCGTCGCCGCTGCGCTGCACCGATCCCGATGACCAGGTGTTCATCGATCTGGCCCTGGCCCACGGCGCGAAGTGGCTGGTCAGCCACGATCGCGCCGTGCTGAAGCTCGCCCGCCGTGCACGCCCGCAGGGCCTGTGGATCATCAAACCCTGCGATTGGAAGCCGTCGAGCTGACTTCACTGCGAGCCGGAACGCGCACAAAAAAAGGGCGGCCGAAGCCGCCCTGGTGAGCGCGGGAAAGCGCCCTACTCGGAGGCTTCGCCTGCAGCCGTAGCCGCTGCGGCTGTCGCCGCATCGACGTTGGCCATCTGCACGGCCGCCAATTCCTCGGCTTCCTGCAGCGCAATGGCCCGGCGCTCGCTCTCGTCCATGGCTTCCTTGGCCTTGCGCGCCTCGTGGAAGGCCATGCCGGTGCCTGCAGGGATCAGCCGGCCGACGATGACGTTCTCCTTCAGGCCGCGCAGCTCGTCGCGCTTGCCCATGATGGCTGCCTCGGTGAGCACGCGGGTTGTCTCCTGGAAGGAGGCCGCGCTGATGAACGAGTCGGTCGACAAGCTGGCCTTGGTGATGCCCAGCAGCACGTCGGCATGCGTCGCGGGAATCTTGCCCGCCGCGCGCAAGGCATCGTTGGTGTCGAGCAGCTCTGAACGTTCGACCTGCTCACCGTTGATGTACTTGCTGTCGCCGCAGTTGGTGATCTGCACACGGCGCAACATCTGCCGCACGATGACCTCGATGTGCTTGTCGTTGATCTTCACGCCCTGCAGACGGTAGACGTCCTGCACCTCGTCGACGATGTAGCGCGCCAGCTCCTCGATGCCCAGCAGGCGCAGGATGTCCTGCGGGTCGGCCGAGCCGTCCACCACCAGTTCACCGCGGTTGACCACCTGGCCCTCGTGCACCAGGATGTTCTTCTCCTTGGCGATGAGTTCCTCGTGCACCTTGCCTTCGGGGTCGGTGATCTGCAGGCGGTTCTTGCCCTTGGTCTCCTTGCCGAAGCTGATGGTGCCGGTGATCTCGGCCAGCAGGCCCACATCCTTCGGACTGCGCGCCTCGAAGAGCTCGGCCACGCGCGGCAAGCCGCCCGTGATGTCGCGCGTCTTCTGGCCTTCCATCGGGATGCGCGCCAGCACTTCGCCGGGCGCCAGGTCCTGCCCGTCGCGCACCTGGACCAGTGCGCCCACCGGGAAGCCGATGGTCACCGCGTGGTCGGTGCCCGGGATCTTGACTTCGACACCGGCGGCGTCGAGCAGCTTGACCTGCGGGCGGACCACCTTGGCTGCGCCGCGGCGCTTGGGGTCGATCACCACCAGCGTGGACAGGCCCGTGACCTCGTCCACCTGCTTGGCCACGGTGACGCCTTCTTCCACGTTCTCGAACCTCGCACGGCCGGCGAACTCGGTGATGATGGGACGCGTCAGCGGGTCCCAGTTGGCCAGCACGGTGCCGGCCTTCACGGCCTGGTCGGGCTTGATGTTGAGCGTGGCGCCGTAGGGCAGCTTGTGGCGCTCGCGCTCGCGGCCATGCGGGTCACTGATGACGATTTCGCCGGAGCGTGAGATCACCACCAGCACACCCTTGCCGTTGGTCACGTAGCGCATCGTGGCGTTGAAGCCGATGATGCCGTCGCTCTTGGCATCGACGCTGGAGGCCACCGCCGCACGCGATGCCGCACCGCCGATGTGGAAGGTGCGCATCGTGAGCTGCGTGCCGGGCTCGCCGATGGACTGCGCGGCGATCACGCCAATCGCTTCGCCGACGTTGACTTCGCCACCTCGGCCCAGGTCGCGGCCATAGCACTTGGCGCAGATCCCGAAGCGCGTGCCGCAGGTCAGCGCCGTGCGCACCTTGACCTCGTCGACACCGGCGGCTTCGAGCATGTCGATGATGTCTTCGTCGAGCATCTGGCCCGCGCCCAACATCACTTCCTGCGTCTCCGGGTGCAGCACTTCGCCCGCCGTCACGCGGCCGAGGATGCGGTCGCGCAGGCTCTCGATGACCTCGCCACCTTCGACCAGTGCGCGGCGGTTCATGCCGTTTTGCGTGCCGCAGTCGCTTTCGGTCACGACCAGGTCCTGCGTCACGTCCACCAGGCGGCGGGTGAGGTAGCCCGAGTTGGCCGTCTTCAGCGCCGTGTCCGCCAGGCCCTTGCGGGCGCCGTGGGTGGAGATGAAGTACTGGAGCACGTTCAACCCCTCACGGAAGTTGGCCGTGATCGGCGTTTCGATGATGCTGCCGTCGGGCTTGGCCATCAGGCCGCGCATGCCGGCCAGCTGGCGAATCTGCGCGGCGGAGCCACGCGCGCCCGAGTCGGCCATCATGTAGATGGAGTTGAAGGACTCCTGGTCCACCAGCTTGCCGTGGCGGTCGATGACCTTCTCCTTGCTGAGCTGGGCCATCATGACCTTGCCCACCTCGTCGCCGGTCTTGCCCCAGATGTCGACGACCTTGTTGTAGCGCTCGCCGGCGGTCACGAGACCCGAGACGTACTGCTGCTCGATCTCCTTGACTTCCTTCTCGGCCTTCTCGATCAGACCCGGCTTTTCCTTGGGCACCAGCATGTCGTCGATGGCGATCGAGATGCCCGCACGCGTGGCCAGCTTGAAGCCGGCCTGCAGCAGCTTGTCGGCGAAGACCACCGTGGCCTTCAGGCCGCACTTGCGGAACGACGCATTGATGAGGCGCGAGATTTCCTTCTTCTTCAGCGCCTTGTTGATCAGCGCGAAGGGCAGGCCCTTGGGCAGGATCTCCGACAGCAGCGCCCGGCCGACGGTCGTCTCGATGAGCTTGATCTCGGCGCGGAACTCGTCGCTGTCCACGTCCTTCACCCACTCGGGCATGCGCACGGCGATCTTGGCCGTGATCTCGACCACGCCGTTGTCCAGCGCGCGCTGCAGCTCCTGCATGTCGGCGAAGACCATGCCTTCGCCGCGGCCGTTGATGCGTTCACGGGTGGCGTAGTACAGGCCCAGCACCACGTCTTGCGACGGCACGATGGACGGTTCGCCGTTGGCCGGGAAGAGCACGTTGTTGGAGGCCAGCATCAGCGTGCGGGCTTCCATCTGCGCTTCGATGCTCAGCGGGATGTGCACCGCCATCTGGTCGCCGTCAAAGTCGGCGTTGAAGGCCGAGCACACCAGCGGGTGCAACTGGATGGCCTTGCCTTCGATCAGCACCGGCTCGAAAGCCTGGATGCCCAGGCGGTGCAGCGTGGGCGCGCGGTTCAGCAGCACCGGGTGTTCCTTGATGACTTCCTCGAGGATGTCCCAGACCACCGGCGTGCCGGCCTCGACTTCCTTCTTCGCCGCCTTGATGGTGGTGGCGATGCCCATCGCCTCCAGGCGCGAGAAGATGAAGGGCTTGAACAGCTCGATGGCCATCAGCTTGGGCAGGCCGCACTGGTGCAGCTTGAGCGTGGGGCCCACGACGATGACCGAACGGCCCGAGTAGTCGACGCGCTTGCCCAGCAGGTTCTGGCGGAAGCGCCCGCTCTTGCCCTTGATCATGTCGGCCAGCGACTTCAGCGCGCGCTTGTTCGCGCCCGTCATCGCCTTGCCGCGGCGGCCGTTGTCGAGCAGCGAGTCCACCGCTTCTTGCAGCATGCGCTTTTCGTTGCGCACGATGATTTCCGGCGCCTTCAGCTCCAGCAAGCGCGCAAGGCGGTTGTTGCGGTTGATGACGCGGCGGTACAAGTCGTTGAGGTCGCTGGTGGCGAAGCGGCCCCCATCCAGCGGCACCAGGGGGCGCAGGTCCGGCGGCAGCACCGGCAGCACTTCCAGCACCATCCAGTGCGGTTTGATGCCACTCTTCTTGAAGGCCTCCATGACCTTCAGGCGCTTGGAATTCTTCTTGATCTTGAGCTCGGAGCCGGTCATGTCGTTGCGGATCTTGTCGATCTCGACATCCAGGTCCATTTCCTCGAGCAGCTTGCGGATGCCCTCGGCACCCATCATGGCGACGAATTCGTCGCCGTACTCGACGTGCTTGGCCTCCCAATCGTCCTCGCTCATGATGCTGAACTTCTTCAGCGGTGTCATGCCGGGGTCCACCACGACATACGCCTCGAAGTACAGCACGCGTTCGATGTCGCGCAGCGTCATGTCGAGCACCAGGCCCAGGCGGCTGGGCAGCGACTTCAGGAACCAGATGTGCGCGCAGGGCGCGGCCAGGTCGATGTGGCCCATGCGCTCACGGCGCACCTTGGTCTGCGTGACCTCCACACCGCACTTCTCGCAGATCACGCCACGGTGCTTCAGGCGCTTGTACTTGCCACACAGGCACTCGTAGTCCTTGATGGGGCCGAAGATCTTGGCGCAGAACAGGCCGTCACGCTCGGGCTTGAAGGTGCGGTAGTTGATGGTCTCGGGCTTCTTCACCTCGCCGAACGACCAACTGCGGATCTTCTCCGGCGAAGCCAGGCCGATCCGGATGGCATCGAAATGCTCGTCCGGGGTGAATTGCTTGAATAGGTCGAGGAGTCCCTTCATGGTGTCTTTACCCTTCCTAGTCAGTTAATTGCGTTCCAGCTCAATGTCGATGCCA
Organism: Rubrivivax sp.; assembly: GCA_030681795.1. Lineage (GTDB taxonomy): Bacteria > Pseudomonadota > Gammaproteobacteria > Burkholderiales > Burkholderiaceae_C > Rubrivivax. Next base: position 8,185 of record JAUXRG010000115.1, on the reverse strand, counting down.
AGGGAACGGATTTCCTTGACCAGGACATTGAAGGATTCCGGCATGCCGGCCTCGATGGCGTGTTCGCCCTTGACGATGCTTTCGTAGACCTTGGTGCGGCCGTTCACGTCGTCGGATTTGACGGTGAGCATTTCCTGCAGGATGTAGCTCGCGCCGTAGGCTTCCAACGCCCAGACTTCCATCTCGCCGAAGCGCTGGCCGCCGAACTGCGCCTTGCCGCCCAGCGGCTGCTGCGTGACCAGCGAATACGGTCCCGTCGAGCGCGCGTGCATCTTGTCGTCCACCAGGTGGTGCAGCTTGAGCACGTGCATGTAGCCCACGGTCACTGGGCGCTCGAACGGCTCGCCCGTGCGGCCGTCGGACAGCGTGGCCTGGGTACGCGTGGCCGTCAGGCCCTTGCGCGCGGCGATCTCTTCCGGGAACGCCAGCTTGAGCATGGCGCGCACGTCTTCTTCGGCCGCGCCGTCGAATACCGGCGTCGCGAAAGGCACGCCGTGGCTCAGGTTCTGCGCCATCTCCACCACTTGCGCGTCGCTCAGGTCCTGCAGGCGCTCACTCTTGCCTTCGGACTTGTTGTACAGCTCGTCGAGGAACTTGCGCAACTCGGCCACCTTGGCCTGCTCTTGCAGCATGTTGCCGATGCGCTGGCCGATGCCCTTGCCAGCCCAGCCCAGGTGCACTTCGAGCACCTGGCCCACGTTCATGCGCGAAGGCACGCCCAGCGGGTTGAGCACGATGTCCACCGGCGTGCCGTCGGTCATGTAGGGCATGTCCTCGACCGCCACGATCTTGGACACGACACCCTTGTTGCCGTGGCGGCCGGCCATCTTGTCGCCCGGCTGCAGGCGGCGCTTGACGGCCAGGTAGACCTTCACCATCTTCAGCACGCCCGCGGGCAGCTCGTCGCCCTGCGTGAGCTTCTTGCGCTTTTCTTCGAAGGCCAGGTCGAAACTGTGGCGCGTCTGGTCGTTGGCGTTCTTGATGCTTTCGAGCTGGTTGGCCACGTCGTCGTCGGCCGGGCGGATGTCGAACCAGTGGAATTTGTCGATCGAGGCCAGGTAGGCCTTGTCGATGACCGTGCCCTTGGCAATCTTCTGCGGGCCACCGTTGGCGGGCTTGCCCACCAGCAGCTTCTCGATGCGGTCGAAGGCATCGGCCTCGACGATGCGCAACTGGTCGTTGAGGTCCAGGCGGAAGCGCTTGAGCTCGTCGTCGATGATCTGCTGCGCGCGCTTGTCGCGCACGATGCCTTCACGGGTGAAGACTTGCACGTCGATGACGGTGCCGTTGGTGCCCTGGTCCACGCGCAGCGAGGTGTCCTTCACGTCGGACGCCTTCTCGCCGAAGATCGCGCGCAGCAGCTTTTCTTCGGGCGTGAGCGTGGTCTCGCCCTTGGGCGTGACCTTGCCCACCAGCACGTCGCCGGGGTTGACCTCGGCGCCGATGTAGACGATGCCGCTCTCGTCCAGGCGGGCCAGCTGCTGCTCGCTCAGGTTCGGGATGTCGCGCGTGATTTCTTCGCTGCCCAGCTTGGTGTCGCGGGCCATGACCACCAGTTCTTCGATGTGGATCGAGGTGTAGCGGTCTTCGGCGACGACGCGTTCGCTGATGAGGATCGAGTCCTCGAAGTTGTAGCCGTTCCAGGGCATGAAGGCGACCAGCATGTTCTGGCCCAGGGCCAGTTCGCCCAGGTCGGTGCTGGCGCCGTCGGCGATCACGTCGAGCAGGGCCACCTTGTCACCGCGCCTGACGATGGGGCGCTGGTGAATATTGGTGTTCTGGTTGGAGCGCTGGTACTTGATGAGGTTGTAGATGTCGACGCCGACCTCGCCGGCCACCGTCTCGTCGTCGTTGACGCGAATGACGATGCGGTTGGTATCGACGTAGTCCACGATGCCGCCGCGGCGTGCGGTGACCACCGTGCCCGAGTCGACCGCGGCCACGCGCTCCACACCGGTGCCAACGAGCGCCTTCTCGGGGCGCAGCACGGGCACCGCCTGGCGCTGCATATTGGCGCCCATCAGCGCACGGTTGGCGTCGTCGTGCTCGAGGAAGGGCACGAGGGACGCGGCCACGGAGACGATCTGCGCCGGCGCCACATCCATGTACTGCACGCGCTCGGGGCTGAGCAGCACCGATTCCCCGTTTTCACGGGCGCTCACCAGCTCATCGATCAGCTTGCCTTGGGCATCGAGCGAAGCGTTGGCCTGCGCGATGACGTACTTGCCTTCCTCGATGGCCGAGAGGTAGTCGATTTCCATCGTCACCTTGCTGTCGATCACGCGCCGGTAGGGCGTCTCGAGGAAGCCGTACTCGTTCAGTTGGGCGAAGAGAGCCAGCGAGTTGATAAGGCCGATGTTCGGGCCTTCCGGCGTCTCGATCGGGCACACCCGGCCGTAGTGGGTGGGGTGCACGTCGCGCACCTCGAAGCCGGCACGTTCGCGCGTCAGGCCGCCCGGGCCCAGGGCCGAGACGCGCCGCTTGTGCGTGATCTCGGAGAGCGGGTTGGTCTGGTCCATGAATTGCGACAGCTGGGAGGCGCCGAAGAATTCCTTCAGGGCCGCGCTGATCGGCTTGCTGTTGATCAGGTCGTGCGGCATCAAGGCCTCGGTCTCGGCCTGACCCAGGCGCTCCTTGACTGCCTTTTCGATGCGCGCCAGGCCGCTGCGGTACTGGTTCTCGGCCAGTTCACCCACGCAGCGCACACGCCGGTTGCCCAGGTGGTCGATATCGTCGACGTCGCCATTGCCGTTGCGCAAGTCGACGAGGATCTTGACGACGTCGAGGATGTCGTCGTTGGACAGCGTCATCTTGCCTTCGGGCGCATCGCGGCCCACGCGGGCGTTGAACTTCATGCGGCCGACACGGCTCAGGTCGTAGGTGTCCTCGCTGTAGAAGAGGCGGTGGAACAGGGCTTCCACGGCGTCTTCGGTGGGCGGCTCGCCGGGGCGCATCATGCGGTAGATGGCCACGCGGGCCGCCAGCTGGTCGGCGGTTTCGTCCATCGCCAACGTCTGGCTGATGTACGCGCCCTGGTTCAGCTCATTCGTGAACAGGCACTGGAAGTCCTTCACGCCGGCGCCGCGCAGCTTCTTCAGCAGCGCCTCGGTGACTTCGTCGTTGGCCTTGGCGACGATCTCGCCGGTGTCGGTGTCCACCATGTTGCGGGCGATCACGCGGCCGATCAGGAAGTCCTCGGGCACGCTGACGAAGCCGGTGCCTGCCGTCTCGAGCTGGCGCACGTGCTTGGCGGTGATGCGCTTGTCCTTCTCGACGACGACGTTGCCGGCCTTGTCGGTGAGGTCGAAGCGCGCCACCTCGCCCTTCAGGCGTTCGGGCACGAACTCCATCTGCGCGCCGGTATCCATCATCCGGAAGTTGTCGAACAGGAAGAAGTGCGACAGCACGGCTTCGGGGTTCAGGCCGATGGCCTTGAGCAGGATCGTCACCGGCATCTTGCGACGTCGGTCGACGCGGAAGTACAGGATGTCCTTGGGGTCGAACTCGAAATCCAGCCAGGAGCCGCGGTACGGAATGATCCGTGCGCTGAAGAGCAGCTTGCCCGAGCTGTGGGTCTTGCCCTTGTCGTGCTCGAAGAAGACGCCCGGGCTGCGGTGCAGCTGGCTGACGATGACACGCTCGGTGCCGTTGACGATGAAGGAGCCGTAATCGGTCATGAGCGGAACTTCGCCCATATAGACCTCCTGCTCCTTGATCTCCTTGACCAGCTTCTGCGGATGCGATTCGCGGTCGTAGATGATCATCTGCAGCTTGGCGCGCACAGCTGCAGCGAAGGTCAGACCGCGTTGCTGGCACTCACGCACGTCGAACGGCGGCCGGGCGATGTTGTACTCGGTGAATTTCATCTCCACGAACCCGTTGTGCGACGTGATCGGGAACGCGGAAAGGAAGGCCGCCTGCAGCCCTTCGGGCTTGCGCTTGGCGGGTGGGACGTCCTTCTGCAGGAACGCCACATAGGACTCGCGCTGCATCGTCAGCAGATACGGGACCTTCAGAACACTCTCACTCTTGCCGAAGCTCTTGCGGATACGCTTGCGCTCGGTGTAGGTGTAGGGGGTTGCTTGCGCCATTGAACTCTCCGTGTCGAGAGCGCCCACCTGGGCTTGGCGGGGCACTCGTCGGCGACTGGCATCTCAGGGATTGCTCCTGAGGCTTGGTGGCAGGCCACTACCTGCCGCTGGCGGACAACCCCGGCATTGCACCGGGGCCCGACCAAACCCGTTCTCTGCAGTCGGATCAGAGAACACTTGCAAGAGCAGCACGCCACTCTTGCAGGTGCTCCCCGAGGGCACGGTGAAGTGCCCAGGGAGCGACGGCCTTACTTCAATTCTGCTTTCGCGCCGGCATCCAGAAGCTTCTTCAGGGCGGCCTCGGCGTCGGCCTTGGCGATGCCTTCCTTGACGGCCTTGGGCGCGCCGTCGACCAGGTCCTTGGCTTCCTTCAGGCCCAGGCCCGTCAGTTCGCGCACGGCCTTGATGACCTGCACCTTGTTCGCGCCGGCTTCCAGCAGCATCACGTTGAATTCGGTCTGCTCTTCCACCACGGCGGCGGCGGCGGCGCCACCCCCGGCGGCCGGGGCGGCCATCGCGGCGGCGGAAACACCGAACTTCTCTTCAATGGCCTTGACCAGGTCATTGAGTTCCATCACGGACATGCTGTCCATCGCGGACAGGAAAGCGTCTTTATCGAATGCCATTTGGGGTTCCTCGAAACGTTTGATTCGGAATTGGGGATGCGTTCAGTTCGTCAGGCCGCGGCAGGCTCGGCTGCGGCTTGTGCCTCAGCACCACCACCGCGCTTTTCCAGCACGGCAGCCAGCACGCCAGCCATGCGCTGGATCGGTGACATCAGCAGGCCGGCCACCTGGGCGATCAGCACTTCCCGGCTGGGAATGGCTGCCAGGGCCTTGACCCCGTTGGCGTCCAACGCCCTGCCTGAATAGGCCCCACCCTTGATGATGAGCTTGTCGTTGCCCTTGGCGAAATCGGACAGGACTTTCGCCGCGGCCACGGCATCCTCGGAAAAGCCGTAGATCAGCGGGCCAACCATGGCACCCTGGGCCACCTCGAAAGGCGTGCCGGCGACGGCGCGACGAGCGAGCGAATTCTTCAACACATGAAGATAAACGCCCTTGTCGCGCGCATCGCGGCGCAGCTTGTTGAGATGTTCCACGGTGAGGCCACGGTACTCGGCCAGCGCCAGCGTCTGCGAACGTGCGGCTTGCGCCGACACATCCGTGATCACGGCTGCCTTCTCGTTGCGATTGAGACTCAAGTTGGTCTGCTCCTCACACAAAACGTGCGTCACGTGCCATGGGGCTGGTTGGCCCGGCCGGCACACCCGGAATCAGCAGCCATCTGTTTCGAGAAACCCTCGAGAGGGGGTCCTTCACAGCGGGGCCACCATCTGCGCTGGCTTAGAGCTTGGCGTTGCGGCCTTGCTCTCGATTACGAAGCCCTTGCAGGCTTCACCAGCGGTCTTGGATGGCCCACCCGCATTGCTGCGGTTGGCCCACCAATTCAGCGGCTGTGCGCCAGACTCGCGCGCAGCCTTTTTTCAAATCAGGCCGCGGCCTGCGCGGCGATTGACTGGGTGTCCACACGGACGCCAATCCCCATGGTCGACGACAGGGCCACCTTGCGCAGGTAAACACCCTTGCTGGTGGCCGGCTTGGCCTTGTTCAGGGCTTCGATCAGCGCGCGCAGGTTGTCCACCAGCTTGCCGTCCTCGAAGGAGCGGCGGCCGATGGTGCCGTGGATGATGCCGGCCTTGTCGACGCGGAACTGCACCTGGCCGGCCTTGGCGTTGCGCACGGCCTGGGCGACGTCGGGCGTCACGGTGCCGACCTTCGGGTTGGGCATCAGGCCGCGCGGGCCCAGGATCTGGCCCAGCGTGCCGACGATGCGCATGGTGTCGGGCGAGGCGATGACCACGTCGAAGTCCATCTTGCCGGCCTTGATGTCGGCGGCCAGGTCGTCCATGCCGACGATGTCGGCACCGGCGGCCTTGGCCTCTTCGGCCTTCGCACCCTGGGCGAATACCGCCACACGCTTGGTTTTGCCGGTACCCGAGGGCATGACGACCGCGCCACGCACCACCTGGTCGGACTTCTTGGCGTCGATGCCCAACTGCACGGCCACGTCGATGGATTCATCGAACTTGGCGGTGGCACATTCCTTGACCAACGTCAGCGCATCGGCCAACGGGTACAGCCGGGTGCTGTCGATCTTGCCCTTCAGGACCTTGGCTTTTTTCGTGAGCGTGGCCATGTTCAGACTCCTTCGACCGTGAGGCCCATCGAGCGCGCCGATCCGGCGATGATCTTCACCGCGCCGGCCAGGTCGGCGGCGTTGAGGTCCTTCATCTTGGTCTTGGCGATTTCCTCAAGCTGCTCACGGGTGACCATGCCGACCTTGTCCAGGTGCGCCTTGGCCGAGCCCTTCTCGATCTTGGCGGCCTTCTTCAGCAGCACACTCGCCGGCGGCGACTTGAGGATGAAGGTGAACGACTTGTCGGCGAATGCCGTGATCACCACCGGCAGCTTCAGCCCCGGCTCGTAGCCCTGCGTCTGGGCGTTGAACGCCTTGCAGAACTCCATGATGTTCAGGCCGCGCTGGCCCAGAGCCGGGCCGATGGGGGGCGACGGGTTGGCCTTGCCGGCCGGTACTTGCAGCTTGATGAAGCCGACGATCTTCTTTGCCATGCGGCACTCCTCTCGAGTTCAAACGCTCGCCTGCTCGGCAAGCTCCTCGTCACTCAGCCCTGAGTCGATTCAAACGCGCCGGGGCTGCTTCGGCGCGTTGCGGAACTCAAATCTTCTCGACCTGTGCGAAATCCAGCTCCACGCCAGTGGCGCGGCCAAAGATCGTGACCGAGACCTTGACCTTGCTCTTCTCGTAGTTGACGTCTTCCACCGCACCATTGAAGTCGGTGAAAGGGCCTTCCTTGACGCGCACCAGCTCGCCCACGATCCATTCGACCTTGGGCCGCGGCTTGTCCACGCCTTCTTGCATCTGGTTGACGATCTTGGCCACTTCGGCCTCGGAGATCGGCGCCGGGCGGTTGCGCGCGCCGCCGATGAAGCCGGTGACCTTGCTGGTGTGTTTGACCAGATGCCAGGTGTCGTCGGCCATGTCCATCTCGACCAGCACGTAGCCCGGGTAGATGCGGCGTTCGGTGACCGACTTCTTGCCGTTCTTCAGCTCGACGACTTCTTCCGTGGGCACCAGGATGCGACCGAATTTGTCTTGCATGCCGGCACGGTCGATGCGCTCGCGCAGGTTGCGTTCGACCGCCTTCTCCATGCCGGAATAGGCGTGCACGATGTACCAGCGTTTGGTCGTCGGCACCCCTGTGGGCGCCATGCTGGCGAGCGATGATTCTTGTTGTGCGGTCATGCGTTCACCTCAATGGCGCCATCCAAGAACCAGGTCGAAGATGACCCACTCAAGCGTCTTGTCGGTCAACCACATGTACAGCGCCATCGCGAACACGAAGGCGAAGACGTAGCCGGTCATCTGCGTGGCTTCCTTGCGGCTGGGCCACACCACCTTCTTGGTCTCGCGCACCGCGTCGCGGCCGAAAGCCACGAGCTGTCGACCCGCTTCGGAAGTGAGGAACAACGCCACCGCGGCACCGAGCAGCGCGAGCAGCGCCAGCACGCGCAGCCAGAGATCCTGCTTGCCGAGGTAGTAGAAGACGACGATCGAAGCCAGCAGCAGCGCGACCGAGCCGGCCAGCTTGGCCTTGTCTGCGCCCGTGGAGACCGTTTCGACTTGGGGTTGGGTGGACATCACGTTCAATCTCGGTGGCCGTCATTCAGCAGCAAAGCCCGCGGGGCACTTGCGACCTGCGGGCTGGCTTTTCAGGGCCACTCGGGTTACCGGGTGGCAGGGGCAGAGGGAATCGAACCCCCAACCTTCGGTTTTGGAGACCGACGCTCTGCCAATTGAGCTATACCCCTGCGGCGATCCTTTTCGTCTACTCGATGATCTTGGCCACGACGCCGGCGCCGACGGTGCGCCCGCCCTCGCGGATGGCAAATCGCAGGCCTTCTTCCATCGCAATCGGCGCAATCAGCTTGACCGTGATGCTGACGTTGTCGCCCGGCATCACCATCTCCTTGTCCGTGGGCAGCTCCACCGCCCCCGTCACGTCCGTCGTG
>JAUXRG010000108.1 GCA_030681795.1 Rubrivivax sp. | reverse complement strand
CAAGCGCCGCACAGGGCGGCGAAGTTGAGCACCGGCCAAGCCAGACCCGCCCGCCACAAACCTGTCCAGCGGCTGCACGCTGGTGCCGAACAGAGAACTTGCGGCTGGCTCGTGCGCACAACGCGACGAAGCCGCCGAGCGAGCAACGGCGGACTGGCACGACGAAGGTAGCGACGTGCAGGAGCTGGCGTTGTATGTCTTTGGTGTTCTCGCGTACGTGTGGCACGAGGCGTCGGCGACGCGCACCGAAGTGGCTTGGCCAAGTGTTCCGTTGTTCGAGTTCAAGAGCGTCCGAGACTCAGCCGGCTTGGCCGTCTGCACGCCTGGGGCTTGGGCGACGAGGCACGCGGCAAGCTGATGCGTGCAAGGCAGAAGCAGCGGGACTGAGGCGATGTGCTGCACGGTGGTTTTGCTGGGGGCTAACGTTCGAGCTAAGCGGGGACCGACAGGCGGCCGCGCGGAAGGGAGAATAACAAGGCCCTGTAGCGCGGCCGGCTGTTGGGCCTCCGCTTGAGCGAGGGGTTAGCCCACAGCGCTTTGGAGGCGCGCCACACAGGGCCGCGAACCTGAACACCGGCCAAGCCAGACCCGCCCACTGCGGACTGGCACGATGAAGGTCGCGACGCGCAGGAGCTGGCGTTGTATGCCTTTGGTGTTCTCTCGTACGAGTGGCGCCGGGCGTCGATGACGCGTACAGAAGTAGCCTGGCCAAGTGTTCTGGTCTTCGCATTCAGGGGCGTACGAGACTCAGCCGGCTTGGCCACCGGCACAGATGGAAGTTGGGCGACGAGGCACGCGGCAAGCTGATGCGTGCAAGGCAGAAGCAGCGGGACTGAGGCGATGTGCTGCACGGTGGTTTTGCTGGGGGCTAACGTTTGAGTTAACCGGCCTTCAACAGCCGGCCGCGCGGAAGCAAGAATAGCGAAGTGCTGTAGCGCGGCCGGCTGTTGAAGGTCCGGTTGAACGAAGGGTTAGCCCACAGCTCTTTGGTCAAGCGCCGCACGGGGCTGCGAACATGAGCGCCGGCCGAGCCAGACCCGCCCGCCACGAGGCTGCCCTGTGGCTGCACGCCGGTGCCGAACAAAGGACTTGCGGCTGGCTCGTGCGCACGGCGAGACGGAACCAAGCGAACAATGGCTGACCGGCACGGCGAAGGTAGCGACGCGCAGGAGCTGGCGTTGTATGTCTTCGGTGTTCTCTCGTACGAGTGGCGCTGGGCGTCGAAGGGGCCCACAGAAGTGAGCAAGCCAAGTGTTCTGGTCTTGGTCTTCACGAGCGTACGAGCTTCAGCCGACGTGGCCGTCGCCGCGCATGGCGCTTGGACGAAGAAGCACCCGGCAAGCTGATGCGTGCAAGGCAGAAGCAGCGAGTCAGAGGCGAATTGCCGCACGGGGGTTCTGCTGGGGGCTAACGTTCGAGCTAAGCGGGCGACGACGGCAGGACGCCAGGCCCGGGCCGGTGAAAATGTACCCCGTACCACCGGCCCGGGCCTGGTGGCCTGCCGTTGGCGCTCCGTTTGAGCGAGTGGTTAGGCGTCACTTTGGCAGCGTCACTGGGTCAAGCTCGCTCTCAGCTACTCCCTCAATCTTCTTCATCGCAGCGTTACCGAGATTGAGCATGTGGCGAGCAGATCGTTGTTCTATCTGCGGGAACTTCGCCAGAAACGCCTTGCCGGCGGGTGTTGCATAGAAGGCTAGTATTCCGTCGAGTTCATCGCGTTCGAAAGTATCTTGCACGATTCGTAAGAGACCAGGCTTTAATCTTGGCCACGCCAATTCAGTCCGCATGATCTGCGAGACCTTGCCGACAGCGCGTTCGACGGCGGCCTGCTGTTCGGAGGTGAGTTGCTTCCCGCCGGCGAGCTTCTCAGCAAAGCCGCGCCGATTCATCGAGTCCAAGGCATCTAGCTTCGCTTCCATTTGCTTTTCCGCCTGAAGAACAGCAAGTAGGGCCTCGGCGCTCTCGTCCGATGGAGGCGCAGCGATGACATTGGTGGAGAGAATCGTGGCGCATAGGGCCAGGGTGCTGAGCTTCATAGCAAGTTCTACGCTCGTGAATTGGTGAAGTGAACTGTGACGCCTAACGTGATATCGACCGCATCACCCAGTTCCACCATCGGGAACAAGTGTTCAGCGGTGTGAAGTTCTGGTCAAGCGCGATGTGCAGGGATGGGTAGTTTTACGGTGACGCGATCAGCAAGGTCCAGCGCCAGTGCGGTGCGTAGGGACATGCGCCAGAGTCGACTTGCAGAGTCCCATTTTGCGCCCATGGCCTTGGCGCGTGCGCTGAGGGCGGCTTCGCCCCAGGCGATCCGCACGCCGACGATCGTGCGCATGGAGATGCGCCGCTGCACTGGCGCTTCGTCCACCACCAATTCGATGGTGGTGTACCGCGTCTGCCCCGTGGCGTCTTCGCGGTAGCGAACGCACACCAGGCCGGGGCCGTGACGCCGGGCCAGCTTCAGGGTTCCTGGCTGTCCCGGCTGCATCGTCTTCGTCACGCGCAACGGGCCGCCGGTCGGTTCTTCATCACGGGGTGGCGGGTTGCGGTGCCATGCCGGCTGCAGTGCTTTGGGGGCATTCACGAGAGGTCTCCCCGAGCGGTGTACCCCCGGGGTCGTCCGGTTTTCGGGCGAGATCGATTGCGGGTGGGTGACATATCTGATACTGTATAAAAAACCAGTCCACATGTCCAGGGAGGGTTGCCATGCCGCCTGTTGCCGAACCATCGCCGCCGCGCTTGCTCGACGCGCTGCGCACGCAGATCCGTTACCTGCACTACAGCCTGCGTACCGAGGAAGCCTACGTGCACTGGGTGCGTGCCTTCATCCGCTTTCACGATTTCCGCCACCCTTCGGAACTGTCATACCCCGAGGTCGAGGCCTTTCTCACCTGGCTGGCGGCTGAGCGCCAGGTGGCGCCTTCGACGCACAAGCAGGCCTTGTCGGCGCTGCTCTTCCTGTACCAGAAGGTGCTGCGGCAAGACTTGCCCTGGATGGGCGAGATCGGCCGTCCGCGCACCGATCGGCACCTGCCCGTGGTGCTGTCTTTTGACGAGGTGGCCGAGGTGCTGGCGCAGCTCGATGCGCACCAGCGCCAGTTGGGCATGCCGCATGGTTTGCTGGGGTGCGTGCTGTACGGCACCGGTATGCGCCTGCTCGAGGGCCTGCGCCTGCGCGTGAAGGACATCGATTTCGAACGCCGCGCCATCGTCGTGCGCGAAGGCAAGGGCGCGAAGGACCGTGTGGTGATGTTGCCGGCCGCGCTCGAGGCCCCGCTGCGCGCCCAGCTCGCGCAGGCCCATGCCGTGTGGGCGGCCGACCGCGCGAGCGGCCTGTCCGGTGTGCAGGTGCCGCACGCGCTGGCGCGCAAGTACCCACGGGCTTCGGTCTCGTGGGCCTGGCATTGGGTGTTTCCGCAAGCCGCCCCAGCCCGCGACCCGCGCGGTGAAGGCATGCGGCGCCACCATCTGCTGGAGGGCAACTTCCAGCGTGTCTTCAAACTCTCGGTGGCCGCGGCCGGCATCCACAAGCCCGCCACGCCGCACACGCTGCGCCATTCCTTCGCCACCCATCTGCTGCAGTCGGGCTACGACATCCGGACGGTGCAGGAACTGCTCGGCCATGCCGACGTCAGCACCACCATGATCTACACCCACGTGCTGCGCCTGGGTGGCGGCGCCGTGCGCAGCCCGCTGGACAGCTTGGCCGTGCCGCGTTGCGCTGCGCCGTCCGACATGTGCCTGGGTGTGCCTGCCATGCCGCCCGGCCGTGTCCCGCGCGCCCGCGAGCCCGATCCGTGCTACGCCGTCTTCCCGACTACGCCGAACTCCACTGCCGCAGCAATTTCAGTTTCCTGAGCGGGGCCTCGCACCCCGAGGAGCTGGCCGCGCGCGCGCAGGGGCTCGGCTACGCCGCGCTGGCGATCACCGACGAGTGCTCGCTCGCCGGCGTGGTGCGCGCCCACGGGGAGGCCAAGCGCCTGGGGCTGCACCTGATCGTCGGGGCCGAGATGGCCTTGTCGGCTTCGGCCCCGCCTGCGCCCCCAGGTCAACCCGCGGCCGAGCCCGGCCCGCAGCTGGTGCTGCTGGCCATGTCGCGCCGCGGCTACGGCAACCTGGTGCAGTGGATCACCGTGGCGCGCCGTCGCTCGCCCAAGGGCCAGTACCAGGCGTTGATGTCTGACGTCGAAGGCCGTGTGCCCGCCGCGCCCATGCTGGCCGGGCTGCCGGACTGCCTGGCGCTGTTGCTGGCGCCGCCGGCGCTGGCCTGCGCGCAGCCCTTCAAGGCGCTGTTCTCGCACGCGCTGTGGCTCAAGACCTGGTTCGGCGACCGTGCCGCCATCGCGCTGCCGCTGCTGCGCCAGCCGCACGACGCGCTGCTCGTGGACCTGGTGCTGCGCGTGGCCGAACTCACGCAGCTGCCCATCGTCGCCGTGGGCAGCGTGCTGATGCACGCACGTTCGCGCAAGCCGCTGCAGGACGCGCTCACCGCCACGCGCCTGAAGTGCCCCGTGGCCGAGGCCGGCCTGGCGTTGCAGCGCAATGCCGAAGCCCATTTGCGCTCGCGCCTGCGCCTGGGCGCGCTGTACCGGCCCGAGTGGCTGGCCGCCACGCTGGCGCTGGCCGGCCGCTGTGCGTTTTCGCTCGACGAGCTGCGCTACGAATACCCCGAAGAGATCGTGCCCGCCGGCCACACGCCGGCCTCCTGGCTGCGCGAGCTGACCGAGCAGGGCGTGAAGCGGCGCTTCCCGGCCGGCGAGACCGCCGCCGTGCGCGCCACCCTCGAGCACGAACTCGCACTCATCGCGCAGCTGCGCTACGAGCCCTATTTCCTCACCGTGGCCGACATCGTGCACTGGGCGCGCGCGCAGGGCATCCTGTGCCAGGGCCGCGGCAGTGCGGCGAATTCGGCGGTGTGCTACTGCCTGGGGGTGACCGAGGTCGACCCGGCGCGCATGACGCTGCTGTTCGAGCGCTTCCTCAGCGCCGAGCGCAACGAGCCGCCGGACATCGATATCGATTTCGAGCACCAGCGCCGCGAAGAGGTCATCCAGTACATCTACCGCAAATACGGCCGCCACCGCGCCGCGCTCACCGGCGTGGTCATCAGCTACCGGCCGCGCTCGGCGCTGCGCGACATGGGCCGTGCCCTGGGCATCGACCTCGATCGCATCGCCGCCGTGGCCAGGAGCCAGCAATGGTTCGATGGCCGCTCCATCGATGCCGAGCGCCTGCGCGAGAACGGCTTGGACCCCGCGTCGCCGATCGCCCGGCGGTGGGTGGAGCTGACGCGCCAGCTCATCGGTTTTCCGCGCCACCTCTCGCAGCACCCGGGCGGTTTCGTCATCGCGCGCGACAGCCTGGCGCGCCTGGTGCCGGTGGAAAACGCCGCCATGGCGGGCCGCAGCGTCATCCAGTGGGACAAGGACGACCTCGACGCGCTGGGCCTCATCAAGGTCGACATCCTGGCCCTGGGCATGCTCAGCGCCATCCGCCGCGCGCTGGCCTTCGTCGGCGCCAAGCTCGGCCGCGGCGCTGACACTCCTTTCGTGATGCAGAGCGTGCCGGCCGAAGACCCGGCCACCTACGAGATGCTGTGCGCCGGCGACAGCGTGGGCACCTTCCAGGTCGAAAGCCGCGCCCAGATGAGCATGCTGCCGCGCCTGCAGCCGCGCTGTTTCTACGACCTGGTGATCGAAGTCGCCATCGTCCGGCCGGGGCCCATCCAGGGCGGCATGGTCCACCCCTACCTGCGCCGGCGCTCGGGCGAGGAGCCGGTCGACTACCCCAGCGCCGAGGTGCGCCAGGCGCTGCAGCGCACGCTGGGCGTGCCCATCTTCCAGGAGCAGGTGATGCAGCTGGCGATGCTCGCCGCCGACTTCACGCCCGGTGAGGCCGACCAGCTGCGCCGCGCCATGGCCGCGTGGAAGCGCAAGGGCGGCCTGGAGCCCTTCCATGACCGGCTGGTGGGTCGCATGCGGGCCAAGGGCTACGAGGAAGACTACGCCGAGCGCATCTTCAAGCAGATCCAGGGCTTCGGCGAATACGGCTTCCCGGAAAGCCACGCCGCCAGCTTCGCGCTGCTCGTCTACGTGAGCGCCTGGCTCAAGCGCCACCACCCGGATGCCTTTCTCGCCGCGCTGCTCAACAGCCAGCCCATGGGCTTCTACGCCCCGGCACAGCTGGTGCGCGACGCGCGTGAGCATGGCGTCGAGGTGCGGCCGGTGGACGTCACGCGCAGCGTCTTCGATTCGGTGCTCGAGCCGCCGGATACCGCCGCCGCGCCCGGCGGCCCGTGGCCCGTGCGCCTGCCCGTGCGCCTGCCCGTGCGCCTGGGCTTTTCGCGCATCGTCGGCCTGGCGCAAGACGCCGTCCAGCGCCTCGTCGCCGCGCGCGCCGAAGCGCCTTTCGCCAGCCCCGAAGACCTGGCCCGCCGCGCGCAGCTCGACGCCCACCCCCTGGCGCTGCTGGCGCAGGCCGACGCGCTCTTGCCGCTCACCGGCCACCGCCACCAGGCCGCCTGGGCGGTGGCCGGCATCGACACCCGGCCCACGCCCCTGCTGCGCGCCACGCGCACGCACGAGGCCGCCGCCGAGCTGCCCGCGCCCGACGCCGCCACCACGGTGCTGGCCGACTACCGCGCCATGGCCCTGAGCCTGGCGCAGCACCCGGTGGCGCTGCTGCGCGAGCCGCTGTCCGCCTTCAAGGTCCAGCCGGCGGCCGTGCTGCGCGGCTACCCGAACGGCCGCCTGGCGCGCGCCAGCGGCCTCGTCACCCACCGCCAGCGCCCCGAAACCGCCAAGGGCGTGGTCTTCCTGACGCTGGAAGACGAGACCGGCGCCGTCAACGTCATCGTCTGGCCGGCCCTGGCCCTGGCGCAGCGCCGCGAACTGCTGGCCAGCACGCTGCTCACGGTGTATGGCATCTGGCAGTGCCAGGGTGAAGTGCGCCACCTGGTGGCCAAGACGCTGGTGGACCACTCCGCGCTGCTGCAGGGCCTGGCCGCGCGCAGCCGCAACTTCAGATAGAGCGCAGCCCTGCGGCGCGAGCGCGTCTTCACCTGAGCTACAGGCCCATGACCACTGCCGCCCAGGGCGGCCGGACCCAGCACGACGCCGTCGAAGGGCGCGCCGTTCGGCATCACAGCGTCACGGTCTCCCCGTATTCAGGTACGCGCGCGGCCCAGCCGAGCTGGTTCTTCAGCGTGGCGCGCAGCGCGTCGGCGGCGTCGGGCTCGCCGTGCACGACGAAGGTCTGCTGCGGCGCCCGCTTCAGGTGGCGCAGCCAGGCGACGAGTTCGTCGCGGTCGGCGTGGCCGGAGAAGCCTTCGAGCTGCTGCACCTCGGCGCGCACCGGCACCATCTCGCCGTGGATCTTGACCTCGCGATCGCCCGCCACCAGCTTGGCGCCGCGGCTGCCGCCGACCTGGAAGCCGGCGAAGACCACGGCATGCCGCGGCTCGGGCGCCATCGCCTTCAGGTGGTGCAGCACGCGCCCGCCGGTGGCCATGCCGCTGGCCGAGAGCACGATGGCCGGGAAGCGTGCGGCGGCCAGCCGGATCGACTGCTGCACCGTGGTCACCATGCGCACGCCGTCGGTCAGGCCGCGGACCTCGCGCGGCGCCACGCGCAACAGCCCGGCGTGGTGCTGGTACAGCGCCGTGGCCTGCTGGGCCATCGGGCTGTCCAGGAAGATCGGCAGTTCGGGCGGGATGAGGCGGGCGAGCTTGAGCCGCTGCAGCGCCAGCAGCAGCGCCTGCGCACGGCCCACGGCGAAGGTCGGCAGCAAGACCGAGCCGCCACGCCGCACCGTGCGGTTGATGATCTCGGCCAGGCGCGCGGCGCCGTCTTCGGTCGGGTGCAGGCGGTTGCCGTAGGTCGATTCGATGATCATCGCGTCGGCCTCGTCGACCCATTGCGGCGGCGGCATCAGCAGGTCGTGCTCGCGACCCACGTCGCCCGAGAACACGAGCTTGAAGCCCCCCTGCGCCAGCGTCACCGAGCACGCGCCGAGCAGGTGGCCCACCGGCGTGAGCGTCACCAGGCTGCCGGCGATGGCCCGCGCCCGCCCGGGCGCCAGCGGCACGAACTGCGAGAGCGCGCGCTCGGCGTCGCGGCGCGTATACAGCGGCAGCGCCTTGACGTGGCGGCTATAGCCGTAGCGGTTGGCGCGCCGGGCGTCTTCTTCCTGCAGGTGGGCGGCGTCGAGCAGCAGCACGCGGGCCAGCTCGCAGGTCGCCGGGCTGGCGTGGATGGGGCCGCGATAGCCGTTCTTCACCAGCGCCGGCAGCCAGCCGCTGTGGTCGAGGTGGGCGTGGCTGAGCACCACGGCGTCGACCTTCTTCAGCGCCTCGGGCATGACCCAGTTGCGCTCGCGGTGCAGCTTCCAGCCCTGGAACAGGCCGCAGTCGAGCAGGATGCGGGCGGTGCCGGTATCCACCAGGTGGCGAGAGCCGGTGACGCCGTCGGCGGCGCCTAGGAATTGCAGCTTCATGCCTTGGGAGCGTACTCCATGGGCTTGGGGCCGGGGTGCTCGCCTTCGGCGGGTTGCTTCTTCTGTCTGCTCGCAGCGCAGGCCGGGGTTTCGGCCCGGCGGCCGACTCCCTTTCTTTGCTGGTGCAAAGAAAGGAAGCAAAGAAAGCACCTCAATACGGAGGTGGTTGGGTGTGGCTGGGCGGTCGCTGCGCTCCGCACGGCGGCAGGGCAGGCTCTCGCCCAGGGGGGCTCGACAGGGCCACTTGATAGACCGTGGCGAACCTGTGCGCCGGCCCGCTGGACGAAAGGCAAAGAGCCGCGGGGCCGGCAGCAGCGCTCGAGCTTGTGTATTGGTTTTCGTCGAGCGGTTTGTCGCCTCGATCAATCACGCTGCCACCCAGTGGCCCTGTCGAGCCCCCCTGGGCGAGAGCCTGCCGCGCCACGGCGCGGAGCGCAGCGACCGCCCAGCCACCCCAACCACCGCCGTCTTCAAGGTGCTTTCTTTGCTTCCTTTCTTTGCACCAGCAAAGAAAGGGAGTCGCCCGCCGGGGCGAACACCCGGCCTCCACTCCACGAGCACAGAAGAACCCCCGGCAAAGAGGCGAACCCCCAGCCCGCCGGCAATTCAGCCGAAGTGCTCCAGCAACCTCTCCAGCGTCATCGTGAACGGCTGCTGCATCAGCGGCAAGGTCAGCGCCAGGCCGAGCAGGCCCATGCCCAGCGTCACCGGGAAGCCCACGGCGAAGATGTTGATCTGCGGCGCCACGCGTGTGATCACGCCCAGCACGATATTTACGAACAGCAGCATCGTCACCAGCGGCAGCGCGATCCACAGGCCGGTGGAGAAAATCTCGGCGCCCCAGCGCTGCGGCTGCATCTGGTGCAGGAAGGCGAAGGGCTCCGGCGCCACGGGGAAGACGGTGAAGCTCTGCGCCAGCGCGGCGATGACCAGCAAATGGCCGTTGACGACGATGAACAACCACGCCACCGTGGTGCCGAAAAGCCGGCTGGTGGCGGTGGCCGTGCCCGCCGAAACGGGGTCGAAGAAACCGGCGAAGTTCAGACCCATCTGCAGGCCGATGAGTTCACCGGCGAACTCCACCGCGGCGAAGACCAGACGCACCGCAAACCCCAGCGTCACGCCGATGACGACCTGCTGCAACACCAGCATGAAGGCCAACGGCGAATCCAGCGCCACCGCGGGCATCGCCGGCAGGCTGGCCTGCGCGGCCAGCGCAATGAAGGCCGCCAGGCCGATGCGCACCCGCATGGGCACCGTGCGCGTGCCCAGCACGGGCAGCGCCGAGAGCAGCGCCAGCGCGCGCAGGAAGGGCCACAGCAGCGGCGTGACCCAGGCCAGGACTTGCGCTTCGGTGAAGGTCAGCACGCGAGCGGGTCGGAGTGGCTCGTCTAGCCGACGGCGCCGGGAATGGCCAGCAGGGTGCGCTGGATGTACTCCACCAGCGTGGCCACCATCCAGGGGCCGGCGATGCCCATCACGGCCACCGCGGCCACGACCTTGGGCACGAAGCTCAGGGTGGCCTCGTTGATCTGCGTGGCGGCCTGGAAGATGCTCACCACCAGGCCCACCACCAGCACCACCAGCAGCACCGGCGCCGAGACCATGAGCAGCAGCGTCAGGCCCTGCTGGCCGGTGGCGAGAACTTGTTGTGCATCCATGGGCGGGGTCTAGGTGACGAACGAAGCGGCCAGCGAACCGAGCAGCAGGTTCCAGCCATCGGCCAGCACGAAGAGCATGAGCTTGAAGGGCAGGGCCACCAGCACCGGGCTGAGCATCATCATGCCCAGGCTCATCAGCACGCTGGCCACGATCATGTCGATGACCAGGAAGGGGATGAAGATCATGAAGCCGATCTGGAACGCGCTCTTGAGCTCGCTGGTCACGAAGGCCGGCACCAGCACCGTCAGCGGCACGTCGGCACCCTTCACTTCGGCGGGCAGCTTGGCGAGCTTGGCGAAGAGCTGCACGTCGCTCTGGCGCGTCTGCTTGAGCATGAACTCGCGCAGCGGCTGCACGCCTTCCTTGAGCGCCTGGTCCACCGCCATCGTGCCCGCGGCGTAGGGCGCGTAGGCCTGGTCGTAGATCTTGTCGAAGGTCGGGCCCATGACGAAGAAGGTGAGGAACAGGCTCAACCCCACGATCACCTGGTTGGGCGGCGCGGCCTGCGTGCCCAGCGCCTGGCGCAGCAGGCTGAGCACGATGACGATGCGCGTGAAGCCCGTCATCAGCAGCAGCACGGCCGGCAGGAAACTCAGCGCGGTGAAGAAGAGCAGCGTCTGGATCGGCACCGAGTAGCTCGTGCCGCCTGCGCCCTGCGCCACCACCAAGGGCAGCGAGCCGGCCTGCTGCGCCCAGGCCGCGGGGGCGGCGCCCGACAGCAGGGCCAGCAGGGCCAGCGCCAGCACCGCGCGGGCGGCTGAAGCGGGCCTAGCCATTGCCGCCACTGCCAGGGCCGCGCAGCTTCGAGAACAGCTGTGCGAAGGCCGCGCCAGGCGGCGCGGCTGGGGCATCGGCCGCCTCGCCCTGCGCGGCCATGGTGTGCAGCGTGCGTATGCCCTGCGGCGAGACGCCCAGCACCAGCCACTGGCGCGCGTCGCCCAGGCCCACTTCGACCGTCACGAGCTTTTGCTGGGCCGACAGCGGCAGCACCGCCACCGGCCGCGGCGCGCCCGCGCGGCCGCCACCGGGGCCGGCCAGCGGCGTGCGCTTGAGCAGCCACAGCGCCAGCGGGATCAGCGCCACGACGGCGAAGAACCAGAGCAGCGGAGCGATGCCTGGCGTCATCTCAGTACCGCCCGGCCGTTCCGAAGGTACTGAGCTCCCCCTCGGGGGGCCGCGAACGAAGCGAGCTTGGGGGCGTCATGCCGTCAGGCCCTGGACAGCCGGCGCATGCGTTCGCTGGGCGTCACGATGTCGGTCAGGCGGATGCCGAATTTGTCGTTCACCACCACCACTTCGCCCTGGGCGATGAGGTAGCCGTTGACGAGCACGTCCATCGGCTCGCCGGCCAGGGTCTCCAGCTCCACCACCGAGCCCTGCGCCAGTTGCAGGATGTGCTTGATGGGGATGCGCGTGCGGCCGAGCTCCACCGTGAGCTGGACGGGGATGTCCAGGATCATGTTGATGTCGTTGCCCGCGCCCGTGGGGGCCGTGGCGGTGAAATTCGTGAACGCCGCCGGCGCCACGCTCTCGGCCGGGCCGCTCACTTCGCTGGCCACTTCGTTGCCCGAGGGCTTGCTCTCGGCCAGTGCGGCGGCCCATTCGGCGGCCATCTTGTCCTCTTCGGACATCGTTGCTTGGGGTTCAGCCATGGTGTTGTCCTTCGAGCCAGCCCATGCCGGCGCCGGTGAGCAGGCGGTCGATCTTGATTGCGTAGTGGTTGTTGCTGGTGCCGTAGTGGGCGTCGAACACGGGCACGCCGGCGACCTTGGCATGGATCATCGGATTCAGGTCGAGCTCGACGAAGTCGCCGGGCCTGAAGGCGAGCAGCTGTTCCACCGTGGCGCCGGCGTGGCCGAGTTCGGCCACCAGTTCGACCTCGGCGGCCTGGATCTGGCTCTTGAGCAGGTCCACCCAGCGCCGGTCGGGTTCGGCCGCATCGCCCTGGATGGTGGAGTACAGGACATCGCGTATGGGCTCCAGCGTCGAGTACGGCATGCAGAAGTGGATCGAACCGGTGGTCTCGCCGATCTCCAGCGTGAAGCTCGTCGAGACCACCACTTCGCTGGGCGTGGCGATGTTCGCGAACTGCGGCTGCATCTCGCTGCGCTGGTACTCCAGCTCGATCGGGTAGATGCCGCTCCAGGCCTTCTTGTATTCGGCGCAGATCGTCTCCACCAGGCGCAGGATGACGCGCAGCTCGGTGGGCGAGAAGTCGCGGCCTTCGATGCGCGTGTGGTATTTGCCCCCGCCACCGAACAGCGCGTCGATCACCGCGAATACCAGGGCCGGGTCGCAGACGATGAGCCCGGCGCCGCGCAGCGGCCGGATGTTGACGATGTTGAAGTTCGTGGGCACCACGACCTCGCGCAGGAAGGCGCTGAACTTCTGCACCTTGATGCCGCCGATGGCGACTTCCGGGCTGCGGCGCATGAGGTTGAACAGGCCGATGCGGATGTTGCGAGCGAAGCGCTCGTTGATGACTTCCATCGTCGGCATGCGCCCGCGGACGATGCGCTCCTGGCTCGCCAGGTCGTAGTCGCGCACGCCGACCTTGGGGCCGTCGTCCTGCTCGAGCTTCTGGCTCTCGCCGGTGATGCCCTGCAGCAGGGCGTCGACTTCGTCCTGCGAGAGGATCTGCTGGTTCATCGCCATGGCTGTGACCGCGCTGCCGTGCTCACTGGATGATGAAATTGGAGAAGTGCACGGCCTTGACGGGCAGGGCCACTGCGCCTTTCCTGGCCTTCCTGGCGGGCTGCTTCTCGGCGGGGCCTGCTTCGCTGGCGGCGCCGGGCTCCTCGACCTCGACCCCCAGCGCGCGCGCGACCTCGCGCTTCACGCGTTCGGCCAGTGCGGACTTGCCTTCACGGCCCATCAGCTCGCCTGCCGTGTGGTCGGCGATGGCCATCAGGATGTTGTTGCGGATGGCCGGCATGTAGACCTTGATCTGGTCGCCGACCTTGGAATCCTCGATCTCCAGCGTGATGCCGACCTGCGCGTAGCGCTCGGCTTCGCGGTCGGCCAGGTTTACCGTGAAGGGGTCCAGCGGCACGAATACCGGCGTGCCCTGGGCCTCCTTGTCCTTCTTGGTGGCCACCTGCGCGGCAGCAGGCTCTTCGCCTTCGGCCTCGGCCGCGGTGTGCTTCTTCTTCAACAGGAACCACGTCGCACCCCCGCCGACCAGGGCCAGGGCCAGCACGGCGGCCGCGATGATGATGATGAGTTTCTTCTTGCCCTTGGCGGGCGCCGCTTCCGGGACCTCGGTGGCGTCGGTGGCCTTGACGGCTTTGGCGGTGGCGGTGGACATGCACTCTCCTGCGCTGTAGACCGACGGCTTGCGGGAAGGCGGCCGCTCGGTCTGCTGCAGCCATTATTGAGAGCGATCCGCCCGTCGAAAGCTGCGAAAAGGGCTGCGAAAGGGCCGCTTCACCGGCCCGGTGAGCCCCGGGCGGCGCCCTCGGGCGGACTCGGGCGCCCTCAGGCCACGAGATCGACGACGCCGCGGCGGCGCAGTGCCGCGGCCGGCGCGGGCGTCAGCAGGGCCTGCGCGCCATCGTCCGCGTCGCCGGGCGTGGGTGCCGGGGCGCCGGTGCCGCCCGGCTGGGGCTGGCGCGGCTGCTCGAAGACGCCGCCGCCGCCCAGCGTCATCCCGGCTTCGCGCAGGCTGCCGGCGAGCAGCGGCATGGCCTGCTCCAGCGCCTGGCGCGTCTGCGCATGTTCGGCCATCAGGTGAACCTTCGCGGTGGCGCCGTCGAGCTCGATGCGCACCGTCACCGGCCCCATCTCGGCCGGGTTGAGCTCCAGGCGCGCGTGCTGCACGCCGTCGCGCACGAAGGTCGTGATCTGCGTGCCGAGCTGCGGCCCGAATTCGGCGCTGCCGGGGCGGGCCGTGAGAAGCGTGGAAGTGGCCGGGGTGGGGGCCGGCGCCGCGGGGGCGGGCGCGGCACCCGGTGCAGGCGCGGCAGCGAGCGCGGGGGCTGCACCGGCCGGGCTTGCAGTGGCCTGGGTGACGGCCAGCTCGCGAGTGGCGGCCTGCAGTTCCTCGCGCCAGGCGGGCGAATCTCCGGCGCCGGCTGCGGCAGTCTGTGCGGCGCGGCTGGTGGGGTGCGTGGCCAGGGGGTCCACGGCCATCGGCGGGTCGCCCGGGTGGGCGGCATCGGCCCGGGCGGTTGTCGTCTTCGCCGCTGCGCCGTCGGGCCCCGTTCGGCTTTCGGTCAGGGCCGGGCCGCGGGCCGCGTTCCGGCCGAGCCCAGCGGTCAATTCGCGCCCGGTGCCCGCCGTGGCGTCCGCCAGCGGCAGGGGATGCGGGCGCGGCGCGGCAGCCAGGCTGGCCAGCAGAGCCGCGGCGTCGGGGGCGGCGGCCCCGGCCGCGGCGGCTTCGGCGGCGATTTCTGCGGCGGTGCGGGGGTCGGCCTCGGCGTTGGCCAGGGTGGCTCCGCCGTCGGTGGCCGGCGCGGTATCGGCATCGGCGGCAGCGGGGGCAGCGCCGGCCTTGGCATCGGTCACGGTGCCCCCTGCTTTGCATCCAGGCGGGCCGCCTTGCACGCCCTCGTCTGGCGCGCTGGCGGCATGGGCCTCATTCAGCAGGCGGGCGAAGGCCTGCGGGGCGGCGGCCTCGGGCGGGCCCTGGCCGGGGGCGGGCGCAGGCGCGGCCGGCAGCGCCGGCGGGGCGGCGACGGGTGGCATCAGGCTGGTGGGCATGGGGCAGGGCCGGGGCGGTTCAGAGCAGGGCGGGCAAGACGCTGGTGGAACTGCGCCAGACCGGCGAGGAGGCCGCGTCGTCGCTGCGGCGCTGGTCCTGGCGAGCGGTGACGCGCTGCGTCTCCTGGCCCCGGCGCTCGAGCAGCTTGCGCACCGAGGCGACGCGGGTCTCGCGGGCCAGCAGTTCACCGCGCAAGCGCGTGCTGCGGGACTCGGCCGCCTCGATCTGGCCTTGCAGCTGGGCCAGCGCCTGGTCCAGGCGCTGCATGAAGTTCTGGTGCGTGCGCAGGATGTCGATGGAGGTGCTGCGCCCGCCCCCGGCCGGGTTGCGCTGGCGGTATTCGTCGCGGTAGGTGTGCAGTTGCGCGGATTGCTCGCGCAACCGCCGCGTGGCTTCCTCGGCCTGCTGCAGCGTGGCCAGGGCTTCGTCGCGTTGGTGCTCGGCGTGTTCGAGCAGGGTGTGCAGGGCTTGGGTCATGGGGCCTTTGGAGCGCGGACGGGGTTGGCGCAGACGGGCTAGACGTTCATCAGGTGGCACAGCTGGGCACGGCAGCCGTCGAGCATGGCGCGCTCGTGCATGTCCTGCTGCAGCAAGGCGTTCATCTGCGGCTGCAGCTTCACGGCCAGGTCGAGTTCGGCATCGTGGCCGGGTTGATAGGCCCCGAGCTGGATCAGGTCGCGCGCCTTGTTCACCTTGGCCAGCAAAGCGCGCATGCGGCGCGCGGCCTGCAGGTGCTCGCGCGGGGCCACCGCGGTCATCACGCGCGAGACCGAGCGCTCCACGTCGATGGCCGGGTAGTGCCCGCCTTCGGCGAGCTCGCGCGAGAGCACGATGTGGCCGTCGAGGATGCCGCGCGCCGCATCGGCGATCGGGTCCTGCGGGTCGTCGCCTTCGCTGAGCACGGTATAGAAGGCGGTGATCGAGCCCACGCCGTTGAGACCATTGCCGCTGCGCTCCACCAGCTGCGGCAGCTTGGCGAAAACGCTGGGCGGGTAGCCCTTGGTGGCCGGCGGCTCGCCGATGGCCAGGGCGATCTCGCGCTGCGCCATGGCGTAGCGCGTCAGGCTGTCCATCAGCAGCAGCACATGGCGGCCGCGGTCGCGGTAATGCTCGGCGATGGCCGTGGCGTAGCTGGCGCCCTGCAGGCGCACCAGCGGCGGGGCGTCGGCCGGGGCGGCGACGACGACGCTGCGCGCGCGGCCCTCGTCGCCCAGGATATCTTCGATAAATTCCTTGACCTCGCGGCCGCGTTCGCCGATCAGGCCGACGACGATGACATCGGCCGCCGTGTAGCGGGCCATCATCCCGAGCAGCACGCTCTTGCCCACGCCGGTGCCCGAGAACAGGCCGATGCGCTGGCCGCGGCCCACCGTGAGCAGCGCGTTGATGGCGCGCACGCCGGTGTCCAGCGGCGTGCGCACGGGGTCGCGGTCCATGGCGTTGATGGGCCGGCGCACCATGGGCTCGGAGCGCGTGCCCTGCAGCGGGCCCTGGCGGTCCATCGGCCGGCCCTGCGAATCGACGACGCGGCCGAGCAGGCCGTCGCCCATGGGCAGGTGCAGCCCGCGGTCTTCGCTGCGCCGCCAGGGGTGGTTCTCCTGGCCCCACAGGGGCGGCGCGGCAGGGGCCTGGCGCGGCACCACGCGAGCGCCGCTGCTCATGCCGTGCAGTTCACCGGTGGGCATGAGATAGGCGCGGTCGGCGTTGAAGCCCACCACCTCGGCCTGCACGGGGCTCTGGCCGTCGGACAGGATCTCGCACACCGAGCCCACCGGCACGCGCACGCCGGCGGCTTCGAGCACCAGGCCGGTCACGCGCAGCAGCGTGCCCACCGATTCCAGCGGTTGCGGCAGCGCGGCGTATTCGCCCAGGTCCGCCAGGTAGCGGTGCCAGCGCTGGCTGCGCCGCTCCAGGCGTTGTGCCAGGGGGGTGTGCGCCGGGTTCACGTGGCCACCTCTACGCTCAGCGGCTCGCTGCTGCCCAGCGCGGCGGCGGCTTGCGCCCAGCGCATGCCGATGCGCGCGTCGATGGCACCGACATCGCTTTGCACCAGCACGCCGCCGCGCGCGATCGAGGCGTCGGCGTGCAGCCGGGCGCCGCGCGCGTCCAGCGCTTCCTGCGCCCCTTCGGCCACCAGCGGCAGGTCTTGCGGGTGGACATGCACGGCGATGTGGCGTGCACTGAGCATCACCGCGTTGACGGCTTCGGCGGCCACCTGGGCCACCACTTCGGGCCGCTGCTGGAGCTCGGTGCGCAGCACCTGGCGGGCCATCTGCACGGCGGTCTGCGCCAGGGCCTGCGCCATGCGCGCGTCCAGCGCGCCCAGCTGTTCGTCGAAAGACTGGAGCAGGGCGCCGATCTGCGCGGTGGCCTGCTGCGCGAAGTTCTGCTTGAAATTCTCCAGCGCCACCAGGCCGTCGCGGTAGCCCTCCTGGTAGCCGGTCTGGCGTGCGGCGGCGGCGCGTGCCTGCCACTCCTGGGCCGTCGTCTCGGCGGGCTCGGTGGAGGCGGCTGGGCCGGCGGGCGATTCCTGGGCGCCGGGGAAGGCGCCGGGCTTCCAGCTCGCGAAGTCGCCCAGTTCCTCGCGCGGGATGAAGCGCTGGTAGGGCGAGCCCGCCTTCGAGCCCGTCGGCGGCGGCACGTTGCGAAAGCCGCCGGGCTTAGACGAATTGTTCATCGCCGCCCCCTGCCAGAACGATCTGCCCTTCGTCGACCAGGCGGCGAACCGTCTTGAGCATTTCCTTTTGCTCGGCTTCGACTTCCGAGAGCCGCACCGGGCCGCGCGACTCGAGGTCTTCGCGCAGCGTCTCGGCGGCGCGCGTGGACATATTCTTGAAGATCTTCTCGCGCAGCGCGGGCGTCGAGCCCTTGAGCGCGATGACCAGCGATTCGCTCTGCACTTCCTTCATCAGCGCCTGGATGCCCTTGTCGTCGATCTTGTCGATGTCGTCGAAGGTGAACATGTTGTCCATGATCTTCTGCGCCAGCTCGTTGTCGGCCTCGCGCACGAAGTCGAGCACGCTGGTCTCCACCGCGCTGCCCAGCATGTTGAGGATCTCGGCCGCCGTCTTCACCCCGCCCAGCGAGCTCTTGCGCGAACGGTCGCCGCCGGCCAGCACCTTGCTCATCACGTCGTTGAGGTCGCGCAGCGCCATCGGCTGGATGCCGTCCAGCGTGGCGATGCGCACCATCACTTCATTGCGCTGGCGCTCGGGGAAGAGCTTGAGCACCGCGGCGGCCTGGTCGAAATCCAGGTGCACGAGGATGGCCGCGACGATCTGCGGGTGCTCCAGGCGCAGCAGCTCGGCCACCGAAATGGGGTCCATCCACTTCAGGCTCTCGATGCCGGTGATATCGCTGCCTTGCATGATGCGGTCGATCAGCAGGTTGGCCTTGTCGTCGCCCAGGGCCTTGCGCAGCACGCTCCTGACGTATTCGTTGCTGTCGGCGACGAGCAGGCTTTCGTTGGCGGCGACCTTGCCGAAGGCATCCATCACCGATTCCACGCGCTCGCGCGTGACGGCCTTCATGCGCGAGATGGTCTCGCCCAGGCGTTGCACTTCCTTGGGCGCGAGGTGCTTGAAGACCTCCGAGGCCTCCTCCTCGCCCAGCGTCATGAGCAGGATGGCGGCGTTCTCCAGGCCTTGGTCGTCGGCGGGTGCGGCCATGGCCGGCTCCTCAGGTGGATTCGCCGTTGACCCAGCCGCGCAGGATGTGCGCGACGGCGGCGGGGTTCTGTTTGGCCAGCGCGCGGGCGGCTTCGGCGTGGGGGCCCTGGCCCGGCGGTAGCAGGGCCGGCATGGAGACCGGGAGCGCCAGGGCAGCGTCGTCCCTCACGACCTCGTCGAGCTGGCTGCCCGGCGCGGGCGGCGGGGGCGGCGCGAGCATGGCGCTGAGCGCGGGGCGGATCAGGCGCGCGACGATCACCAGCGCCACCAGGGCCAGGGCCAGCGGGGCGGCCGCGCTCTTGAACAGGTCGATCAGCCAGGGCTGCTTCCACAGCGGCAACTCCTCGCCCGGCGCCGCCGCCTCGACGCGGAAGGGCGCGTTCACGACCTTCACCAGGTCGCCGCGCTCGGCGTTGAAACCGATGCCCTGCTGCACCAGCGCGGTGAGCTGTTCGAGCTCCTTGTCGCCGATCGGGGCGGTGCTGGTCTTGCCCTTGGCGTCGGTGCTGGAGCGGTGGTTGACGACCACGGCCGCGCTCAGGCGCTTCACCGCGCCGACGGCGCTGCGCGTCACGGTGACGGTCTTGTCGACCTCGAAGCGCGTGGCGGCTTCGCGCCTCCCGGCCCCACCGGCCGCACCCGGCGCCTGGGTGCCTTGCAGGGCCTGCGCGGCGCCGGCCAGGGGCGCGGTGGCCGGCGTGGGCGGCTGGTTGCTGGTGGCCCCGGGCACGCCGCCGGGCATGGCGCTGCCGGGCTGGGTGGACTCTTCACTGCGCTGCTCGCGCACCGCGGTCTTGGCGCTCGCGCCCTGGTTCGGGCCGTAGGCCTCTGCCGTCTGCATGACCTGCGAGAAATCGATCTCGGCGCTGACGCTGGCGCGCACGTTGTCGCGGCCCAGCACGGGCTCGAGCAGCGCCAGCACGCGCTTGAGGTGGCCGGCCTCGACCTCGCGGCGGTATTGCAGCTGCTGCGAATCCAGGCCCTGGGCGGTGTCGTCGTCGCCAGCGCCCGAAAGCAGGCTGCCGGTGCTGTCGACCACATTCACGGCCTTGGCGGCGAGCTCGGGCACGCTGCCCGAGACCACGCGCACGATGCCGGCGATCTGCCCGCGGTCCAGCGTGCGGCCCGGGTGCAGCGTGAGCACCACCGAGGCGGAAGGTTTTTGCTGCTCGCGGAAGAAGCCGTTCTGCGCCGGCAGGGCCAGATGCACGCGGGCGGATTTCACCGACTCGAGCGACTGGATGCTCGTCGTCAGCTCGCCTTCGATGGCGCGCTGGATCTTCATGCGCTCCTGGCCCTGGGTCTGGCCGAAGCTGCTCTTGTCCATGATCTCGTAGCCGCTGGAGCCGCCGGCGCCGGTGGAAGGCAGCCCGGTGGCGGCCAGCTTCATGCGCAGCTCGTGCACGCGGGCCGAGGGCACCATGATCGAGCTGCCGCCTTCGGCGAAGCGGTAAGGCACGTTCATCTGGGTCAGCCGGTCGATGACCTGGCCGCCGTCCTTTTCGGACAGGTTGGGGAAGAGCACGCGGTAGTCGGCGTCGCGGGCGCTGGTGAACATCAGCGAGAGCACGGCCACCAGGGTGGCCACACCCAGCAGGGCCATCGCCTGGGTGCGGCCGGGCAGGGCCTGCAGGCGGGCGCCCAGGCCGGTGCCCGCCGGCGTGGCAGGAACGAGCGGGGTGGGATGGGCGGCGATGACGGCTTGATTCATGAGAGGGGCGCAATCTCCGGGTTCGCAGCCATTGTTCGCCGGCCGGACCGCGAACATGGGGCCGAGAAGGCGGACAAAGACGCGCCTGATCCGGTCTTCACGGCCTGCCACGGGTCCTACATTGACGCCGTGGTGATTGGCGCCGTGGAGATGGCTGGCCCAGCCGCCGCGCTATGTGGAGCCCGCGATGAACGACCTCAAGATCAAACCCTTCGATTTCCAGGCCGCCGTGGCGCGCGCCGGGCTGCGCCCCGACGGCACTCCGCTCACCGACACCGCCAAGGCGGCCGAAGGCGGCGGCTTTCGCAGCGCCATGACCGACGCACTCAAGGAAGTCAGCCAGAGCCAGTTCGAAGCCGAGCGGCTGCAGCGCGAGCTCACGCTGGATAACCCGACGGTCAGCCTGGAGCAGACCGTGCTGGCGATGCAGAAGTCGCAAATCGGCTTCCAGGCCACGCTGCAGGTGCGCAACCGCCTGGCGCAGGCCTACAGCGACATCATGAACATGCAGGTCTGACTACGGGCTGCTTGGCGAGCTGAGTGCCGCGGCTCAAAGCCCGCCTGCGCGGGCTTGGACGGCACGAAGGACTGCCCCGTCCTGGGGCAGGCGGCCCGGCGGTGGCCCGCCTTCGGTCGCGCTAACAGGCCGGCAGCGCCGGCCAGACGCCGGCCACGGCGCAGACGCGGGGCCGGCCCAGCGGCGAGACCTCCACGCGCAGGCGTTCGCCGCGCGCCGATTCGAGCAGCGCCACCTCGCCGCCCGGGGCCGTGCCTGCGGGGTCCAGCCGCAGGGCGCGGGCCTGGAGCAGGCGCACCTGGGCATGGTCGACGCTGCGCACGCGCTGCAACTGGCAGGCCTGGGCCTGACCACAGGCGCAACCGGGCGTGGCCGTCACGGCCCAGCACCAGGCGGCGCCGGCCTCGAATTCGAGCTGCAGCGCCTGGCCGCGGCCGGCGGCTTCGAAGCGTGCGTTGGTGATGTCGTCCGCCAGCGCCTGTGCCGCAGACTGCAGCCGCTTGTGGGCCAGCTGCGCGCCCAGGCTGGGCAGCGCCAGCGCGGCCAGCACCGCCATCACGGCCATCACGATGGCCAGCTCCAGCAGCGTCAGGCCGGCGGTGGGGCGGTGTTTCATCGGTTCCAGCATTGAGCTGTAGGCCCGGCCTGGGCGAAGCCCTGCGCGACCTCCAGGGTCAGGGCGCGGCAATCGCGGTCGTCCACCTGCAGGCCCTGCGCGCTGGCCGTGGCGCGGTAGGAATCGGGGCCGGTGGGTTGCAACGCCACGGCATAGCGCTGCTGCGGGCTGGTGGGCGTGACGCCGCGCAAGGCGGCCATCTCGCTGGCATACAGGCCGTGCAGGGCGCGGTGCTGTTCCTGGGCCGCCTGCAGGCGCGTCAAGGCCTGCACGGCGTCGAGCCGGGCCATGCGCAGCCCGTGCTGCCGGTACGAGGGCAGGGCCACGGCGGCCAGCACGCCGGTCACGCACAGCACGACCGAGACTTCGACGAGCGTGAAGCCGCGGGCATGCAGCGGGGCCATGCTCACCCCAGCGCGAGCAGACGGCGGCGCTGCTGCGCGCGGTCTATCCAGCGCTGCAGCACGCGCTCGGCGCCGTGGTTCAGCGGCTTCCACTCGCAACCCAGGCGCACCCCACCCGCGTTCGTCGTGGAGCGGCCCTGCGAGCTGACATGCTGCACAGCCAGTGAAGTGCTGAAGCGGGTCTCGATGTCGAGTTCCACATGCACCTCGCCCAGCCGGGTGCCGGCCTGCAGGGCGGGCACTTTGTCGGGCAGCCACAGCGCGCAGCCGCCGATGCTGACGTCGAGCATGCGCAGCGCCAGGGGCATGTCGGGGATGGCCGGGTGGCGCAGGCGCACCACCGAGCCCTGCGGGCCGCCGGTGCGCACGCGGTAGGCGCTGCGGCGCTGGAAGCGATAGATCTCGCCGGGCAGGCGGCATTGCAGGGTGCAGGCCTGTGCGCCGCGCACGAGCACGAAATCCTGCAGCTCGAACTGCAGCTTCACGCTTTCCAGGTAGGCCACGGCCACGGCCTCGTCGGCCTCGACCAGGCGTTCGAGCTGTGGCAGGCCCATCTCGGCGCTGAAATTCAGCCGCCGCTGGGCCTCGTCCACGGCCCACACGGTAGTGCTCAGCGCACTGCCGCCTGGTGTGTTGAGGATCACCGGCACGTTGCCGTCGCGCAGCTCGCGCAACAGGCGCAAGCGCTCTTGCGGGTGGGTGACGCGGAAGTCGGCCCAGGGGTCGGGGCCGCCCATGGTGTCGAGCTCGGCGGGGCGCGTGTCCTGGAACATGGTGTGGCGCCCGGTTCAGTGCAGCGTCTTGCGCCGGCCGGCCAGCGTGTCGTCCAGGTCCTGCAGCCAGGGCTCGGCCAGGTGGCGGATCTCGGCGTCGTTGACCAGGATGCGCTGCATGATGCGCGACTTGGCCTTGGCCGCGGCCAGGGCCTGCGGGCTGTGGGCACCGTCGGCCAGGGCGACGTCTTCGGCCGCGTTCTTGAGCTGGCTGATGAGCAGCACGCAGGCGCCCTCGAGCTTGACCACGGCGTCCCAGTTGCCCTCGCGCGCGGCGCAGAGCATGTCGGCGCTGGCGCGTTCGATGGCTTCGTAGTAGTTGAGCAATTGAGGGTCCATCGGGTGTCCTGGTGGGGCGAGTGGCGCGTTGGGCTTGCCTTGGATATCGGCCGTGCTCTCGCGGGACTTGAGCCGTTGAACCCGGTCCGGCCTCACACCCGTTGATCGATGTTTTCGCCCAGGGGCGGCACGCTGCCGTAGGGCGCGGGCTGCTTGGACGCGGGGCCGAGATGCGCGGTGAGCCAGCTCAACCACGGGAACCGCGGCGGCAGGGGCTGCTGCGTGACCCTGTCCACCCGGACCAGCGGGTCCGCCTCGCGGGCTTGCGGCGAGGCGGGGTCGGCGGGTGGTCGGCTGGCCGCGGCGGGCTGCACGACACGTCCAACGCCGGTGACGAGGTTGACGCTCATGGGGTGCTCCTTCTCAGGACCTGGGTCGCTGATAAGGGCTACATCGGCACCTGCCAGCCGATCTTGAGGGGGCACGCCGGGCCGAGGCGTAAGAAGACTTTTCCTGGCGCTGGCCCGGCGATCAGGGGTGGGTCTTGGCGCCCGGGCCGATGGCGGCCCAGGCCTCCTGCAGCGGCTTCATCAGGCGCAGGCATTCGTCGAGGGCGGCTTCGTCGTTGCGCAGGTTGGCCTGCGTCAGGCGCAGGCCCACGTAGGCGTAGAGGGCCGAAAGGTCTTCCGCCAGCTTGCCACCGGCCTTCACGTCGAGCGCGGCCTTCAGGCCTTCGTTGACGATGCTGACGGCCTGCGAAAGGGCGCGGCCCTTGGCCGGGATGTCGGCACCCCGCATCGCACCGCGGGCGCGGTGGACGGCGGCGAAGAAGCCGTCGAAGAGCAGGGCGACGAGCTGGTGCGGCGATGCGTCTTCGACGCCCGTGTGCACGGCGACTTGCTGGTAGGCACCGGCAAACTGTGTGGCGCGTGAGGCAGTGGAGGCAAACGGGGCGCTGAACATGGGGGTGGCAGGCTGGTGGTGTGGGCTGTGCCAGGGTTATCGGTGCAGCCTGCGGGCACTTGAGTCCAGGTGCTCAGTTGTCGTTGCTCAAGTTGAACTGCTCGAACTGCTGCGTCATGTACGCGCTCAACCCATTGAGTTCCGCCATCTTCGTATCCAGTGCCGTGTACTGGGCGCGCATGCGCGACTCGATCGATCCCAGGCGCATCTGCATGCTGTCCTGATCTTTGGTGTTGCGGCTCAGTCGGCTGTTCAGGCTCTCGGTGCGCGTCGCGAAGGTGCCGCCTGTGCCCAGTGCCGCATCGGCCAGGTTCTCCCAGCGCTGCATGAATCCGCTGCTGGCGGAATCTGCACCCTGAGTCGCCAGCAACTTCTCGAGCTCCGGCAGGTTGCCCAGCGCGGCGTCCAGCTTGGTGGCGTCAGCCGCCAGCGTGCCGTCGGCCTGCATCGTGATGCCTACGTCGGACAGGCGCGAGAACGCCGACGATGCGGTGCTGGCCTGGTTCAGCACATTGCGCAGTGCCCGCTGCAGGCTGATCGCGGTCTGGTCGCCCTGCAGCGCGCCGCCCGTCTTGGCGTCGGGGTTGTAGGCGGTCTGGGTGCGCAGGAAGTTGGCCGCGCCGTTGAAGGCGGCAATGAAGTCGGTGATCTTCTGCTTGATGCCCGCCGTGTCGGCGGCCACCGTCACGCTGACCGCGCTGGCGGTCGGCTTGAGCAGGCTGATCGTCAGGCCGTCGACCACGTTGGTCAGCGTATTGCTGGCCGAAGTGATGGCGATGCCGTTGATCGTGGCCTGGGCGTCGACTGCGGTCTCGCTGCGCGTCATCTGCGAGCTCCCGCCCGCGGCGTCATAAGCCAGTGCCGAGAGGCCCGTACCCGCCACGCCGTCGTTCACCGTCTCCGCGGCCGTGATGCGGAAAGCGTTCTCGGCGCCGGTGGCCGACGAACGCAGCGACAGCCGCGCGCCCGAGGCATCGTTGACGATGCTGGCGGTGACGCCGGCGCCCGCCGCATTGATCTTGTCGCGAATGGCGGCCAGGCTGGTTTCGCCCGCGCCGATGTTGACCGTGATCGGCGTGCTGCCGGTCTTCGCGGTAAAGCCGCTGGTGGGCGTGCCGGTCCAGGTGCCCAGCTCGATGGTCAGCGCGCCTTCGTTGAGCGTGCTGGTGCTCGATGCCAGCGCCGCGGCGGTCACGGTTTGCATGCTGGCCAGACGTGCCACGCTGACGGCGTAGCTGCCGGTGGCGGCGTCGGTGCCGCTGCTCACACTGACGGCGCTCGCATCGGCCGAGCTGGCCGTGGTCGCGCCCCACAGCGTGGCGTCGGTGAGCGCCTCGCTCTTGTCCTGCAGCGCCGAGAAGTAGCTTTGCAGCTGGCCAAAGGTCGAGACCTGGGCCTTGATATCGCTGGCCTGGGTCTGCAGCTGCACCAGCGGGCGCTGCTCCACCGCCATCAGCTGGGTGATGATGGAATTGACGTCCAGGCCGCTGCCGATGCCGGCCGAGTTGATGCTGCCGACGCCCGCGATATATGTGCTCATGGCTTGACTTCCCTCGTTGGCGTTTCATCGGCCGTTGCGGCGCGAACTTGAGCACTGCGGCGCACGAAGGCAGCCGCCGACCGAAGGGCCGGCACGCAGCGCGGCCCTGCCAGGCGGGGACCCGACAGGGCTGCGACCGCCCGCTCGCGGCCTTGTCCGCTACTTCAGCAGCTGCAGCACCTGCTGCGGCAACTGGTTGGCCTGCGCCACCATCGCCGTGCCGGCCTGCTGCAGGATATTGGCGCGCGACATATTCGCGGTTTCCGCTGCGAAGTCGGCGTCCATGATCCGGCCGCGGGCGGCCGAGAGGTTCTCGCCCATCACCTGGATATTGGCGATGGCGCTTTCGAAGCGGCTTTGCACCGCGCCCAGCGTGGCACGAGCGCCGTTGACCGCGGTCAAGGCGGAGTCGATGGCCGTCATGGCGAAGCCGGCGTCGGCGGCGGTGGCGACGGTGAGGCCGGCGATGCCCGTTGCGGTATTCGTGCCGGTGACGGTACTCGCCGTGGTCCCGGCGGTGAGGCCGCTGACGTTTGCCAAGGTGCCGCTGATGGTCAAGGTGGCGTCGGTCGTCGAGATGACGCCGGCGGCGGTCATCGAGACATTGGCCAGTGCTGTCGGATTGGCGAGCTTGGCGGCGTCGAAGGAGGTTTTGAGTGCCGCCGCCGCCGCAGCCGCATCCGCGGCGCCGTTGGCCGTGACGATGCCCACGCCATTGATCGTGAGCGCGCCGGCGGCGATGCCCGTGGCAAAGGCGGTGGCAGACGCGGCCGGCAGCGTTTGCAGATAGGTGTTGGACTCCAGCGTACCGAGGGCCGCAAGGTTGGCGTCGGTGATCGCGGCCAGGCTGATGGTCTCGCCCGCATTCGCACCGACCTGGAAGGCTTGCGCCGTGAACGAGCCGTCGAGCAGCTTGGTGTCGTTGAAGCTCGTCGTATTGGCGACGCGGTCGATTTCTTCCTTGAGCTGGGTAACTTCGGCATTCAGCGCGGCGCGGTCGGTGACGCTGTTGGTGGCGTTGGCCGATTGCACGGCCAGCTCACGCATGCGCTGCAGCATGTCGCCGACCTTGCCCAGCGCGCCCTCGGCCGTTTGCGCCAGCGAGATGCCGTCGTTGGCGTTGCGTGCCGCGACGCTCAGGCCGCGCACCTGGGTGTTCATGCGCTCGGCGATGGCCAGGCCGGCGGCGTCATCCTTCGCCGAGTTCACACGCAGACCCGAGGACAGGCGCTGCATCGAAGTGGCCAGCGCGCCTTGAGAGCTGTTCAGATTGCGCTGTGCGTTGAGCGAGACCAGGTTGGTATTGATGGTCTGGGCCATGTTGAACTCTCCAAGCGTCGGTGATGGGGCAGACCCTGACGGGTCGGTTTCACAGGCTCGTGTCGGGTGGGCCTGCCTGTGCATCGATTCTCGGCAGGCCAGCGCAGTTCAAACGGTGGATAAGGGTGCAGGAAACGCGTCAATTCGATCCAGCCCATGGAAAAGGGCCCCGAAGGGCCCTGTGGGGTAATGACGAACCGAGCGAGCGTTCAGCGCAGCAGTTGCAGCACCTGCTGCGGCAGCTGGTTGGCCTGCGCGATCATCGCCGTGCCGGCCTGCTGAAGGATATTGGCGCGCGACATATTCGCGGTTTCCGCTGCGAAGTCGGCGTCGACGATGCGGCCGCGCGCTGCCGACAGGTTCTCTGCCGTCACCTGGATGTTCGAGACCGCACTTTCGAAGCGGCTTTGCACCGCGCCCAGCGTGGCACGAGCGTCGTTGATCTGGGTCAGGGCGGAGTCGATGGCATCCATGGCGAAGGTGGCCTCGGCAGCGGTGGCGACGGTGAGGCCGGCGACTCCTGTTCCGGTGGTCGTGCCGGTCACGGTGCTCGCCGTGGTCCCGGCGGTGAGGCCGCTGACGTTGACCAAGGTGCCGCCGATCGTCAAGGACGCGTCGGTCGTCGAAATGACGCCGGCCGCGGTCATCGAGACATTGGCCAGTTCCGTCGGATTGGCGAGCTTGGCGGCGTCGAAGGAGGCTTTGAGCGCGGCAGCTGCCGCAGCCGCATCGGCTGCGCCGTTGGCCGTGACGATGCCCACGCCATTGATCGTGAGCGCGCCGGCGGCGATGCCCGTGGCAAAGGCGGTGGCAGACGCGGCCGGCAGCGTTTGCAAATAGGTGTTGGACTCCAGCGTACCGAGGGCCGCAAGGTTGGCGTCGGTGATCGCGGCCATGCTGATGGTCTCGTCCACGCCCGAGTTCGCGCCGACCTGGAAGGCCTGTGCCGTGAACGAGCCGTCGAGCAGCTTCTTGCCGTTGAAGCTCGTCGTATTGGCGACGCGGTCGATCTCTTCCTTGAGTTGGGTGACTTCGGCATTCATGGCGGCGCGGTCGGTGACGCTGTTGGTGGCGTTGGCCGATTGCACGGCCAGCTCACGCATGCGCTGCAGCATGTCGCCGACCTTGCCCAGCGCACCTTCGGCCGTTTGCGCCAGCGAGATGCCGTCGTTGGCATTGCGCGCCGCGACGCTCAGGCCGCGCACCTGGGCGTTCATGCGTTCCGAGATGGCCAGGCCGGCGGCGTCGTCCTTGGCCGAATTGACACGCAGGCCCGAGGACAGGCGTTGCATGGAAGTTGCCAGCGAGCCTTGCGAGCTGTTGAGGTTGCGTTGCGCGTTCAGCGAGACCTGGTTGGTATTGATCGTGAGAGACATGGTGAGCACTCCAAAAGGGTTGTTAACAGGCCTGAGCCTTGCGGTCATTCGGGCTTTGCATTCCTAAGCTGTGCCCACTTGCCGCCCCGCCGCATGCGTTGGCCTAGCCACCGACTGCGGAACCTGCCCGGTTCCTGCGCTGTCGAGGAGAGCCCCTTTTTCCGGGAGATCTCCGCGACCGCCTGGGTCCCGGACAACGCGCCCACTTGAATGATCGCGCTGACCCTTTTTCGTCGCCCGTGCAGAAAGCTTTAGGGAATTTTCGTGAGGGCACTGCCATGCGTAGCAGGGCCCTGGCGCCCCGGGGGCCGGAAATGAGCGCCCAAGCCAACCCATCTCCGGGCTACACGCGCTGCGCCCGGAGAGGGTCCCGGCGCCAACCCGCAGGCCGTGCGTGGCGGCGGCCGCCCGGGCGGGCGACCGTGATCTAGATCAAGATATGGGAGAGTGCCGGCGCGCAGACTGTCTGCGGTCGGGACCCTGCTGCCGCGAACCCGAAAAGCGCGGTGGGGGCGATCAGACGCTCCACTGCCACACGACGAAGGACACACATGAATATGAGACTGACGGCCCTGGGCCTGGCCGCGGCCACCCTGGTGCTGACCGGCTGCGAAACGCCGCAAACGCCGCAGACGCCAGCACCCCCCAACACGCTGGTGGCCGCCAAAGTGGCCACGGCGCCAAACCTCAACGCCGGCGCCAGCGACCCGGCCTGGGCGCGCGCGCAGCCGCTGAGCGTTGCGCTCTCCGACGGCGTCAACTTCGCCGGCGGCAAGGGCGAGACCAAGGCGCAGCTCAAGGCCGTGTACAGCGGCGACATGATCTACATGCTGGTGCAGTACGCCGACCCGACGAACTCCATCCGCCGCGGCCCGTACCAGAAGCAGGCCGACGGCACCTGGAAGCAGCTCAAGGACCCCGCCAACAAGGGCGGCGACGACAACGTCTACTACGAGGACAAGTGGGCCATGCTGTGGCCGATCAACGACTCGGTGCGCAACTTCGACAAGCAAGGCTGCACCGTCACCTGCCACGTCGGCGAAGGCAAGCCCTACGGCAACAAGTACACGCGCAGCGAAGGCGAAATGCTCGACATGTGGCACATGAAGGGCAGCCGCACCGCGCCCATGGGCCATGTGGACGACCAGTACGCCGACCACACGCGCTACGACCCGCAGAAGAGCCCGAACGCCGGCCGCAAGAGCGACCCGGGCGGCCCCGAGTACGCCGGCTTCCCGCTCGAGAACGGCCTGCCGAAGTTCATGAACAAGAGCGGCCTGGCGGCCAACGCCGGTGGCACCTACTACATCAAGAAGGGCGACGAGGTGCCTTTCGACGGCGGCCGCTTCAAGGCCGGTGACGAGGTCGCGTCGTTCATCATCAACCCGCTGCAAGGCGACCGCGCCGACATCAAGGTGGTGGTGAGCTGGAAAGACGGCACGCACACCTCGGTGCTGAGCCGCAAGCTCGTGACCGGCAGCAAGTTCGACGTGCAGTGGACAGACCTGAACAAGCGCTATGCCTTCGGCTTCGCGGCCTTCGACAACGCGCAGGTGCGCCATGCCACCGGCGACGAGGCGCTCTTCCTGACCTTCGGCAAGTAGCCGGCCCTGATCGTTGCGACGGCCGCCTTCGGGCGGCCGTTTTCGTGGTGCGACCTGTGGCAAGCTGGGGCCCCCTGCTCAGCGAGCCCTGGTGCCCTCGATGACCCACCCCCTCGAAGCCCTCGCGGCGCAAGACCTCCTCCTGCCGACGGCCCCAGAAGCCCGATCGCCAGCCCGCATCGACGCCGAGGCCATCCGCGCCGCGGCCCGCCGCATCGCCGGCCATGTGCGCCGCACGCCTGTCCTGCGCCTGCCGGGTGCCGCGCTGGGTGTGGCTTGCGCCGAGCTGTGGTTCAAGCTCGAGCATTTGCAGCTTGGTGGCAGCTTCAAGGCCCGCGGCATGTTCGACCGCATGCTCTCGCAGCCGATTCCCCAGGCCGGTGTCGTCGTCGCCTCGGGCGGCAACGCCGGCATCGCGGTGGCCGTGGCGGCGCAGGCGTTGGGGGTGCGCTGCGAGGTCTTCCTGCCCGAGCTGGCTTCCGCCGCCAAGCGGCGCAGGCTGGCCGAGCTGGGGGCCACCGTGGTGGTGGCCGGCGCGGCCTACGCCGACGCGCTGGCGGCCTGCCTGCGACGGCAGAGCGAGACCGGCGCGCTGTGGATGCACGCCTACGACCAGCCCGAGGTGGTGTGCGGCGCGGGCACGCTGGCCGCCGAGATCGAGGAAGACGCGGGGCTGCCCGAGCATGTGCTCGTCAGCGTGGGCGGCGGCGGCCTGATCGCCGGCGTGGCGGCCTGGTTTGCCGGCCGCACCCAGGTGCATGCGCTGGAGCCCCACGGCTCACCCACGCTGCATGCGGCGCGCGCCGCGGGCGAGCCCGTGGATGTGGCTGTCGCGGGCCTGGCGGCCGACGCCCTGGGCGCCAGGCGCATCGGCAGCCTGGCCTGGCCGATCTGCCAGCGCTTCGTGGCCGCGGCGCAACTCGTCGACGACGAGGCCATCCTGGCGGCCCAGCAGCAGCTCTGGCGCGAATTGCGCCTGGCCGTCGAGCCCGCGGCCGCGTTGCCCCTGGCGGCGCTGATGTCGGGCCGGGTGCAGCCGCTGCCCCACGAGCGCGTGGCGCTGGTGCTGTGCGGTGCCAATTTCGACCCGACCACCTTGGCTTGAAGGAGCGCGTCCGATGCTCAGCAATATACCCAGCGCCCACCTGGCCGGGCGCTACGCCGAGGTGCGCGCCCAGACCCTGGAGCTGGCCGCACCGCTGTCCGAGGCCGATTGCCAGGTGCAGTCCATGCCCGACGCCAGCCCGACCAAGTGGCACCTGGCGCATGTGACCTGGTTTTTCGAGACCTTCGTGCTCGAGCGCTTCGAGCCCGGCTTCACGCCCTACCACCCGGCGTTTCGCGTCCTCTACAACAGCTACTACCACGGCGTGGGCGAGCAGCACCCGCGGGCGCAACGCGGGCTGGTCACGCGGCCGACGCTGGCCGAGGTGCGGGCCTACCGCGCCGCGGTCGACGAGCGCATGCAGGCCTTGCTGCGCAATCCTGTCGACAAGGCGGTGGCCGAACTGGTGGAGCTGGGCTTGCAGCACGAACAGCAGCACCAGGAGCTGCTGCTCACCGACGTGCTGCACCTGTTCTCGTGCAACCCGCTGGCGCCGGTGTACCGGCCGGGCCGGCCGCAGGCCGTGGCGCCCGCCTCCGCCCTGGAGTGGGTGCCGTTCGAGGGCGGGCTGGTGGAGATCGGGCATGCGGGGCCCGGCTTCGCCTTCGACAACGAGGGCCCGCGCCACCGCCATTGGCTGCGGCCCTATGCGCTGGCCCAGCGGCTCGTCACGCAGGGCGAATGGGCCGCGTTCATCGCCGATGGCGGCTACCACGACCCGCGTTGGTGGCTGGCCGCCGGCTGGGAGTGGGTGCGCGCGCAGCACCTCGAGGCGCCGCTGTACTGGCAGCGCGGCGAGGGCGGCGCCTGGCTCGCCTTCACGCTGCACGGGCGGGTGCCCATCGAGGCGCAGGCGCCGGTCGGTCACCTCAGCCTGTACGAAGCCGATGCCTACGCGCGCTGGAGTGCCGAGCAGCATCGGCTGCCGTTGCGCCTGCCCACCGAAGCCGAGTGGGAGCACGCCGCCGCCCCGCTGGCCCGGGCCGCCATCGAGCACGGCAACTTCGTCGAATCACAGGCCCTGCAGCCGCGGCCCGCGGCGGGGTCGAACGCGGGCCTGCAGCAGATGTTCGGCGACCTGTGGGAATGGACCGGCAGCAGCTACCTGCCGTACCCGGGCCTGCGTGCCTGGGAAGGCGCCGTGGGCGAATACAACGCCAAGTTCATGGTCAACCAGACGGTGCTGCGCGGCGGCTCCTGCGCCACGCCGCGCAGCCACATCCGCGCCAGCTACCGCAACTTCTTCCCGGCCGAGGCGCGCTGGCAGTTCAGCGGCCTGCGCCTGGCACATGACTTGTAAAAGGCGTTGACAGCACAGACGCACCCAGCCCCGCCACAGCCATGACCACCGACCGTTCACCCCTCTTCTTTCCCGCAGGTGCCGCTGCGCAGGCCGACCCCAGGGGCGAGCTCGCCCAGGGGCTGCTGCAGCCCGCGGCGGCGGTGGCGCCCAAATACTTCTACGACCGCCTCGGCTCGGCCCTGTTCGCGGCCATCACCGAGCTGCCCGAGTACTACCCGACGCGCACCGAAGCGGCGATCTTCGAGAGACATGGCGGCGATATCGCGCAGGCCTTGCACCACCGGCTGGGCAGCGGCATGACGATGGTCGACCTGGGCGCCGGCGACAGCGCCAAGGCCGCGCGGCTGTTCCCGGCCCTGCAGCTGGCGCGCTATGTGGCCGTGGACATTTCCGAAGCGTTCCTGCGGCAATCCCTGCAGGCCTTGCAGCAGCGCTTCCCGGCACTGGAGGTGGTGGGCGTGGGGCTCGATTTCTCAGAGCGCCTGGCGCTGCCAGAAGGACGGGTCAGCGGCCCGGCGCTGGTCTTCTACCCGGGGTCGAGCATCGGCAATTTCGCGCCCGCCGACGCGCTGCGGCTGCTGCGCGAGGCCCGGGAGTTGGCCGCCGGCGGGGGCCTGCTGATAGGCGTCGACCTGTTCAAGCCGGTGCCGGTGCTCGAAGCCGCGTACGCCGATGCCCTGGGTGTGACGGCCGCCTTCAACCTCAACTTGCTGCGGCACGTGAATCGCTTGCTGGGCAGCGATTTCGAGGTCGCCGATTGGCGCCACGTGGCGCTGTTCAATGCCCGAGCCTCGCGCGTCGAGATGCATCTCCAGGCCCGGCATGACCTGACGGTGAGCTGGCCCGGTGGTCAGCGCCGCTTCGTGGCGGGCGAGCGCATCCATACCGAGAACTCCTACAAGTGGGCGGCCCATGAGTTCGAAGCCCTGTTGCACGACGCCGGCTGGCGTGACCTGCGCTGCTGGACCGACCCGCGCGACTGGTTCGGCGTCTTTCTGGCCTTCGCCTGAGGCGGCGCGCCGCGGCCATGCGGCTATGCTGCCGGCCGATACCTCAAGCCACCCTGGACCCGACCCCCGCATGACTGCCGCTGACAAGCCCGCCGAACCCCGCCTGACCTCGCTCTCGCACGGCGGCGGCTGTGGCTGCAAGATCGCGCCCGGCTTGCTGTCGGAAATCCTCAAGAGCACTTCCGCGATGCCGGTGCCCAAGGAGTTGCTGGTCGGATTCGCGACCGCCGACGACGCCGCGGTCTACCAGCTCAACGACGAGCAGGCCCTGGTGGCGACGACCGACTTCTTCATGCCCATCGTCGACGACCCCTTCGAATTCGGGCGCATCGCCGCCACCAATGCCCTCAGCGACGTGTATGCCATGGGCGGGCGGCCGATCCTGGCGCTGGCGCTGGTGGGCATGCCGATCAAGGTGCTGTCCACGCAAACCATCGCCCGCATCCTGGAGGGCGGCGCCTCGGTGTGCCGCGCCGCGGGCATCCCGGTGGCGGGCGGCCACACCATCGATTCGGTGGAAGCCATCTACGGCCTGGTGGCGCTGGGCCTGGTGCACCCCGCTCGCGTGAAGCGCAATGCCGACGCGCGGCCGGGCGACATGCTGGTGCTGGGCAAGCCGTTGGGCGTGGGGGTGATGTCCGCGGCGCTGAAGCGTGACGCGCTGGGCGACGCGGGCTACGCGCAGATGATCGCCACCACGACGCAGCTCAATACGCCGGGGCCAGAGCTGGCCGGGCTGCCCGGCGTGCATGCGCTGACCGATGTCACCGGCTTCGGGCTGGCGGGCCATGCGCTGGAGATCGCGCGCGGCGCGCAGTGCGAAGTGCGCATCGCCTGGGCTGCCGTGCCCCTGCTTGCCGGCGTGCGCGAGCTTGCCGCCGCGGGATTCGTCACCGGGGCTTCACGCAGCAACTGGACCGGCTACGGCGCCGAGGTGGCCCTGCCCGAGGGCTTCGCCGCACCGGACCAGGCCCTGCTCACCGACCCACAGACCAGCGGCGGCTTGCTCGTGACCTGCGCGCCCGCGGCTGTGGCCGAGGTGCTGGCGGTATTCCGCCGCCATGGCTTCGAGGCGGCGAAGGTGATCGGCACGGTGGCGGCGGCGGCACCCGGCCGCGCCGGGCTGGCTGTGGTCTAGCGCAGGCGTCTAGCGCAGGCCGAGGAATGCCTTCACCGGCAGCACGGTGCGCGCGGGGTCTTCTTCCTGCGGCACGTGGCCCAGGTCGTCGAACATCACAAGCTTGCTGGCCACGATCTGCTGCTGGAACTGGCGCGCGACTTCGGGGGGGATGAACTTGTCGCGCCCGCCCCAGAGGATGAGCGTGGGCAGCTTGAGCGAGGCGATGCGCTCGGCCTGCTCGCCCACCGTGACGTGCTGCATGCGCTGCGCCAGGGCGCGCCGGTTGCCTTCGCGCAGCGTGAGCTCGAAGTAGCGCTCGACGAGTTCGGGCGTGACCTTGGCCGGGTCGCCATAGACATTGGCCAGGCCCTGCGCCACCAGCGCGCGCGGCAGCACGTACTCGGCGAGGCGGTTGATGACCGGCACGCGCGCGATCCAGAAACCCAGCGGCATGGACTGGGGCTTGAAGGCCGGGCCGGACGCGTCCACCAGCACCAGGCGGTCCACGCGCTGCGGGGCCAGGGCGGCCATGCGCCAGGCGACCTCGCCGCCCAGCGAGTTGCCGCCCAGCACGGCGCGCTGGATCTTCAGCGCGTCCAGCAGGTCGAGCACGAAGCGGGCATAGGCATCGCCGTGGTAGCGGCTGGCCTCGGGCCCGCTGGCGTAGGGGCCGGTGAAGGGGCCGGTGAGGCCGAAGCCCGGCAGGTCGAAAGTGACGATGCGGCGCTGGCCCTTGAGCGCCCGCACCCAGCCTTCCCAGGTGTGCAGGCTGGCCGAGGTGCCGTGGATGAGCACGATGGGCAGCGGGTCGCCGCGCGGGCCTTCGTCTCGCAGGTGGACGATCTGGCCCTTGACGTCGATGAAATCCGAAGGGGCCGGGGCCCAGCGCGCCACCAGCGTTTCCACCGGGCGGTCGGGGGCGCGCGACAGCGCCAGCCCCAGCGCGGTGAGCATCAGGAGCACACCGAGGACGCGCAGCAGCCAGGCACTCATCGCTTCGATTCTAGGCAGCCCGGCGATCCCTAGAATGCCCGAATGCCCTTCGTTCACCTCCGCACCCACACCGAATACTCCGTCGTCGACGGCATGCTGCGCATCCATGATGCCGCCCAGGCGGCGCGCGCCGATGGCCAGGGCGCGCTGGCCATCACCGACCTGAACAACCTCTTTGGCGCCGTCAAGTTCTACACGGCCTGCCGCGCCGAGGGCGTCAAACCGATCATCGGCGTGGACCTGCTCATGGAGCCCCATGGGGGTGTGCCCGGTGGCGTGCCCGGCGGTGAACGCCAGGCCAGCCGATTGCTGCTGCTGGTGCAGAGCGCGGAGGGCTATCTGCACCTGTGCGAATTGCTGGCGCGCGGCTGGGTCACCAATGCGCAGCGCGCGCAGGCCTGGATCAAGTGGGAATGGCTGCAGGAGCTCGGCGGCGGGCTGATTGCGTTGTCCGGCGCCGACCTGGGCGCTGTGGGCATGGCGCTTCTGGCAGGAGACGCCGAACGCGCGCGCGCGCTGGCCGAGAGGCTGGCGGCGTGGTTCCCGGGCCGCTTCTACCTCGAGCTGCAACGCGCCGGCCTGCCGACCCATGAAGCCCATGTGGCCGCCGCCGTGGCCTTGGCCGCAGAGCTTGGCCTGCCGGTGGTGGCCACGCACCCGGTGCAATTCCTGCAAGCCGACGACTACGAAGCCCACGAGGCCCGCGTGTGCATCGCCGAAGGCGAAACCCTGGCCAACCCGCGACGCGTCAAGCACTTCACGCGCGAGCAGTACTTCAAGACCCAGGCGCAGATGGCGGCGCTGTTCGAGGATCTGCCTTCGGCCCTGGCCAACGCGCAGGAGATCGCGCGCCGCTGCAACCTCACCCTGGTGCTGGGCAAGCCGCAGTTGCCCGACTTTCCGACGCCACGGGTCGATGGCCAGTGCATGCCCATCGAGGCCTACTTCCGCCAGGTCAGCCGCGAAGGGCTGGGCAAGCGGCTGCTCGCGCTGTACCCCGACGCCGCGCGGCGAGAGCACGCGCGTGCCCGCTACGAGGAGCGGCTGGAGTTCGAGCTGGGCACCATCGTCCAGATGGGCTTCCCGGGCTACTTCCTCATCGTCTCGGACTTCATCGTCTGGGCCAAGAGCCATGGCTGCCCGGTGGGCCCGGGGCGCGGCTCGGGCGCCGGGTCGCTGGTGGCTTACGCGCTGTACATCACCGACCTCGACCCGCTGCACTACAAGCTGCTGTTCGAGCGCTTCCTCAACCCCGAGCGGGTCTCGATGCCCGACTTCGACATCGATTTCTGCCAGGCCAACCGCGACCGCGTCATCGAGTACGTGAAGG
Source organism: Rubrivivax sp. (assembly GCA_030681795.1). Classification (GTDB taxonomy): domain Bacteria; phylum Pseudomonadota; class Gammaproteobacteria; order Burkholderiales; family Burkholderiaceae_C; genus Rubrivivax. The sequence goes on along the minus strand of JAUXRG010000108.1, from coordinate 147,064 downwards.
ACAAATACGGGCGCGACGCGGTGAGCCAGATCGTCACCTTCGGCACCCTGGCCAGCAAGGCCGCGCTGCGCGACGTCGGCCGCGTGCTGGGCATGGGCTACGGACATGTCGACAGCGTGGCCAAGCTGGTGCCCGGCGCGCCGGGCAAGACCTACACGCTGGCGCCCATGCCGAGGCCCCCCGCGGAGCCCGACCCCGGCGTGATCTACGTGCGCAAGGAGGTCCCCGAGCTTGAGCAGCGCGAGGCCGCCGAGGAGGAAGTGGCCGAGCTGCTGGCGCTGGCCACGCGCGTGGAAGGGATCGTGCGCAATATCGGCACGCATGCCGGGGGCGTGCTCATCGCGCCGGGGAAGATCACCGACTTCTGCCCGCTCTACCAGCAGCCCGGCAGCGACAGCGCGGTGAGCCAGTTCGACAAGGACGATGTGGAAGCCATCGGCCTGGTGAAGTTCGACTTCCTGGGCCTGGCCACGCTGACCATCCTGGAGCTGGCCAAGGCGTTCATACGCGCGCGGCGGCCCGGCCTGCAGGATTTCGCCTACGAGACGCTGCCACTCGACGACGCCCGGGTCTACAAGCTTTTCGCCGAAGCCCGCACCGAAGCCGTATTTCAGTTTGAAAGCCGCGGCATGCAGGGCATGCTGCGCGAGGCGCGACCCTCGCGGATGGAAGACCTGATCGCGCTCAACGCCATGTTCCGCCCGGGGCCGATGGAGAACATCCCGAGCTTTTGCGCGCGCAAGAACGGCAAGGAAGAGATCGTCTACCCGCACCCGCTGCTGCGGCCCGTGCTCGAAGAGACCTACGGCATCTTCGTCTACCAGGAGCAGGTGATGTTGGCCGCGCAGGTGCTGGCCGGCTACTCGCTGGGCGGCGCCGATATCCTGCGCAAGGCGATGGGCAAGAAGAAGGCCGAGGAGATGGCCAAGCAGCGCGTTATCTTCCGGGACGGTGCGGCGACCAAGGGCATCGCCGCGGAGAAGGCCGACGAAGTCTTCGACCTGATGGAGAAGTTCGCCGGCTACGGCTTCAACAAGAGCCATGCCGCCGGCTACGCGCTGCTGGCCTACTACACCGCCTGGATCAAGGTCTACTGCACGGCGGAGTTCTTTGCCGCCAACATGACCGTCGAGGCCGACAACACCGACAAGCTCAAGGTGCTGCTGGCCGATGCCAAGCTCTTCGGCGTGAATTTCGAGCCGCCGGATATCAACCGCGGCGTGCACCGTTTCGAGCCCATCGCCGACAAGACCCTGCGCTATGGGCTGGGGGCGGTGAAGGGCACGGGGCAGGGCGCCATCGAGGCCATCGTGGCGGCGCGCGAAGGGCGGGGTTCGCATGAGGGCGGCGGGGGCGGCCCCTTCCGCAGCCTCTTCGACTTCTGCGCCCGCGTCGACCGCAGGGCGGTCAACAAGCGCGCCGTGGAGGCCCTGGCCAAGGCCGGCGCCTTCGACGCGCTGCACCCCGATCGCGCCAGCCTGCTGGCCAGTGTGGGACTGGCCTTCGACTGGGCCGAGACGCAGGAGGCCAACGCGCTGCAGGGCGGCCTGTTCGACATGGGCGATGGCCATGGCAGCAGCGCGCAGGAGCCGGCGCTCGTGCACGTGGCGCCCTGGGACGTGCGCGAACGCCTGGTGCAGGAAAAGAGCGCCGTCGGCTTCTTCCTCTCGGGCCACCTCTTCGACGCCTGGAAGGACGAGGTGCGCCGCTTCGCCCGGCGTGCCATCGCCGACCTGGTGGACAGCCGCGAGCCGCAACTGCTGGCCGGCATCGTGACCGACCCGCGCAGCGTCAACGGCCAGCGTGGCCGCATGGTGATCTTCAAGCTCGACGACGGCAGCGAAGCCATCGAGGCCATGGTGGGCGAAGAGCTCTTCGAGGAGCGGCGCGAACTCGTGCAGGAGGACCAGCTCGTCATCGTGCAAGGTCGTTTGCAGCCCGACCGTTTCAGCGGCGGGCTGCGCCTGAACGTGACCCAGGTCTGGGACCTGGCCGCGGCGCGGGCGCGTTTCGGGCGCTGGCTGACGGTGGAGGTGCCAGGCCTGGCGCCGCCGGTGGTCGACGTGCTGCGGCTGTGGCCGGCGCGCCGCGTGCAGAGCGAGCAGGGCGAGCTGCTGCAGGGGCTGGGGGTGCGCCTGCGCCTGCGCCGCCGCGAAGCCAGCGCCGAGATCGACCTCGGCGACGAGGCCCGCTTCTGGCCCTGTGACGAAGCGCTGGGGCGCTGGCGCAGCCTCGCCCAGGGCGGGCTGGCGACGATTGTGTACGAATGAAAGGAACGCCCGCCCAGGCCATCGGAAAGCGGGGCTGGCGCGTTAAGCAGCAGTCACTTCCCACTGGAGACGCCATGAGAGGCCTCATTTCTGCCGCCGCCGCGGCCGCCGCCCTGGTCGGGGCCGCACCCGTTTTCGCCGCCAACGTCGATGTCGGCGTTTCGGTGCAGATCAGCCAGCCCGGCGTTTACGGCCGCATCGATATCGGCCGCTTCCCGCAGCCGCAGGTGGTGATGGCGCAGCCGATGATCATCGCCCGGCCGGTGGCGGCCCCGCCGCAACCGGTCTACATGTGGGTGCCGCCAGGCCACCGCAAGAACTGGCGCAAGCACTGCGGGCAGTACAACGCCTGCGGCGTGCCGGTGTACTTCGTGCGCGACGAGTGGTACGGCCAGCATGTCAGGCCGCATGGTGGGCAGGCGCGGGATCAGGGCCGCGATGCAGATCAGGGCCGCGGCCGCGGCAATGGCGACAAGCACGACAAGCGCGACAAGCGCGATAAGCGCGATAAGCGCGACTGACACTGGCCTTTTCCGCCCCCGCCCCGGCCTGGGCCGGGGCTACATTGCCCCGCATGCACGAGACCCCGCTCACGGCCTTGGTCCTCAGCGGTGGCGGGGCCAGGGCGGCCTACCAGGTGGGTGTCTTGCGCGCATTGGCGCGCATCCGCCGTGAGGCGCTGGGCCCCGCAGCGCGCATGCGCAACCCCTTCGGCATCATCTGCGGCACCTCGGCCGGGGCCATCAACGCCGCGGCGCTGGCCTGCCATGCCGACCGCTTCGAGGCCGCCGTGGAGGTCATCGCCAAGGTCTGGCAGAACTTCAGCGCCGACCAGGTCTATCGCGCCGACTCGCTGGGCGTGATCCGCAGCGGCGCGCAATGGTTGACGACGCTGTCGATGGGCTGGGCGATTGCGCGCTGGCGCCGCGCCCCGCCGCGTTCGCTGCTGGACAACGCGCCGCTGGCCGAGTTGCTGCAGCGCCTGGTGCCCATCGAGCGGCTGGCGAAGATGCTGGATCAAGGCCACCTGCAGGCCCTGGCCGTCACGGCGTCGAGCTATACCAGCGGCGAGCACCACACCTTCTACGACGCGGCCCAACCCATCGAACCCTGGCAGCGTTCGCAGCGCGTGGCTTCACCGGGCCGGCTCACGCTCTCGCACCTGCTGGCCTCGTCGGCGATCCCGTTTGTCTTCCCGGCCACGCCGCTGCAGGCGGGCGGCCAGCCGGGCTGGTTCGGCGACGGCTCGATGCGCCAGACCGCACCGTTGTCGCCCGCCGTGCACCTGGGCGCGCAGCGCCTGTTCATCATCGGCGCTGGCCGAACGGGCGATGAGGCCGAGGCGGCCAGGCGCGTCGTGCCCGCCAACGGCTACCCCAGCCTGGCGCAGATCGCCGGCCACGCGATGGCCAGCATCTTCCTGGATGCCCTGGCGGTGGACATCGAACGCATGCGGCGCATCAACCGCACGCTGGCGCTGCTGCCCGATTCCGCGCTGGCCGATACGCCTTTGCGCCCACTGGAGGCGCTGGTCATCTCGCCCACCCAGCGCCTGGACGATATCGCCGCGCGCCACCTGGGCGCGTTGCCGACCCCCGTGCGTGCGCTGCTGCGTGGCTTGGGGGTGGGCGGCCAGGGCACGCAGGCGCGCGGCGCGGCGCTGGCGAGCTACCTGCTTTTCGAGGCGCCGTACACCCGCGAGCTGATGGCGCTGGGCGAGGCCGATACGCAGGCGCGGCGCGACGAGGTGCTGCGCTTCTTCGCCTGGGACACGGTGGCGCAGGGGCGGCGGCGCGAACGCCCCACCACGCTGGACATCTGCCTGCCGTAGCGGGCCGCGGGGCCGGGCCACGCAGGGTGTTCAAGCCTCGGATTTATTGGCCTGCTTCGGCTTGGCGGGCTTGGCGGGCTTGGCGGCTTTGGCCGGCTTGACGCCCGCTGCGGCCTTGGCCTCGTAGGCCGAGCCTTCGACGGTCAGGCCGGCTTGCGACAAACGCGCCGCACTGCCCGCGCCTATGCCGCCCACGCGCTCGATGAGGTCGTCCCAGCCCTTGAAGCTGCCGGCCTTGCGGGCCTCGACGATCTTGCCCGACAGGCCCGTGCCTATGCCCTTGACGGTTTCCAGGTCGGCGCGGCTGGCCTGGTTGGCGTCCACCGCGGCGAAGGCGTTGAGCGCGAAGACGGCCAGAAGAGTGGTGATGAGACGGCGAATCATGGGGTGCTCCTTGGGTGAGGAAAGGTGGAGGTGACGGGCCCGCGGTCTGGTGGTTTGGGTGGGGCCAGGGCCACGGGTTGATCGGTATTCTGGGAAGCGCCGCCGCGGCCGTCACTCCCCCGCTGCGGGGCTCTGAGGGGGCCCCGGTCCGGGGGCCCGGATGGGGGTGTCAACGCGGTTTCAGCGCGTCTGCAGCGCGCCTGCCGCGGCGGCCGCGACGGCGGCCACCGTGGGCCAGGTGCCCGCGCCTCGAACCAGCTGCACGCGGGGGCCCCAGGCGCGCCAGAGTGCAGGGTCGCTGGGGCCCAGCACCGAGACCAGCGGCGTGCCCAGGGCGGCGGCCATGTGGCCCGGCCCGGTGTCGTTGGCCACCATCAGCGCCGCGCCCTGGAGCAGCGCGGCGTACACGCCCAGGTTCACGCCCGGCAGCAGCCGCGCCGCGGGGAAATGCTCGCGCGCCATCGCTTCTTCGTCACCCGGCCCGGGGCACACCACCACGCTGCGGCCGAAGGCCGGCAGCTCGCGTGCGGCGAACTCGGCAAAGGCCGGCCAGGTCTTGTCCTGCTTGGCCCAGGTGCCGCCAGCGAAGGGGCAGATGACGATGCACTCGCGCTCTATGCCATGGGCGCGGCACAGGGCATCGGCCTGCGCCTCGTGCGCGGGCGATACGCGCAGGCCGATCGTGGCGGGCACGGGCGCGCTCACGCCCAGCAGCGCACTGCCGAGGTCCCAGTAGACCTCGAGCTCATGCATGCCGCGCGGGCGCGGGTGGGCGCGCGCCAGCAGCAGGCTGCGCCCCTCGTAGGCGTGGCCCAGGGCGCGCAGGCCCGCGAGGCGGAATTCCAGCGCGCTGGAAAACGAATCCGGCAGGCACAGGGCATTCATGCGGCCGCCGAAGCCCGGGTCGGCGGCGCCGGCCTGGGCCTTCAGGCGCCTGAGCAGGGCCACGCGATCGGACATCGCCTTGGGCAGGGCATGCACCGGCCAGCCGTGGCCGGCCAGCAGGTCTCGCGCCCATCCCTTGCCCACCAGCTGCAGCGCGTAGCCCTGGTCCGCCAGGCGCTGCAGCATGGGCACGGCCAGCGTCACGTCACCCACCCAATTGCGCAGGCGGACGATCAGCGGGCGGTTGGGGCTGGGCATGGGCGGCACATAATCGAAGGCGATTCTGCCAGCCGCCCTTGCCATGCCAGGATGAACCCCGACGTGCTCCCGCCGCCTGCTTCAGCCCATCCCGCCGCCGACATCATCGCCACTCACGATCGCCTGCTGGGCACGCCGCCGTGGCCGCGCGAAGAGCCGCCCGTGGCGGGCGGCGAGCTGGCGCGCTGGGTGCAGGCCAACCACCGTTTCAACAGCCTGCTCTGGGCCGAAGAGGACCTGGCGCGCCGCACGACGGTGGCGGCCAGCGAGATCGCCGCCAACAAGCGCGCCATCGATGGTTTCAACCAGGCCCGCAACGACGCCACCGAGCGCGTCGACGAGATCCTGCTCGTCGCGCTGGGCCTGGTGGACGCGGACTCGGCGCGCACCGATGCCCCCGTGGCGCGCGTGCCGCCCGGGGCGCGCCTGAACAGCGAAACGGCGGGCAGCATGATCGACCGGCTTTCCATCATGGCGCTCAAAGTGCATGCCATGCGGGCGCAAACCCTGCGCAGCGATGTGGACGAAGCGCACCGCGCCGCGAGTGCCGGCAAGCTCGAACGCCTGCTGCAGCAGCGCCATGACCTGGGCGGCTGCCTGGACGCGCTGCTGGCCGACGCCGCGGCGGGCCGCGCCTACTTCAAGGTGTACCGGCAGTTCAAGATGTACAACGACTCGCGCTTCAACCCGGAGCTCGTCAAAGAGCTCAAGAAGGGCTGAGTGGCGTGCGGCTGCTGATCGTCAAGACCTCTTCGATGGGCGACGTGGTGCATGCCATGCCGGTGGTCAACGACATCCGCCGCTGCTACAACGACGCCCATATCGACTGGCTCGTGGAGGCGCCGTTCGCGGCGATTCCGCAAATGCACCCCGGGGTGGGTCGCGTCTTCCCGATGGCCTGGCGCAAGTGGCGCGGCCAGTTGCTCAAGCGGGCCACCTGGGCGGCGATGCGCCAGTTGCGCACCGAGTTGCGCGAAATGCACTACGACGCCGTGCTGGACTTGCAGGGCCTGGTCAAGAGCGCGCTGTGGGCGCGGCAGGCCGGCGTGCCGGTGCTGGGCTACGACCGCCGCAGCCTTCGCGAGCCCCTGGCCGCCTGGGCCTACGAACGCACGGCGGCGGTCTCGCGGGAACTGCATGCCGTGCAGCGCTGCCGCCTGCTGGCCGGCGCGGTGTTGGGCTACGGCGCACCGCAGGACGAACCCGATTTCGGGCTGCGCGCGCCGGCCGCGAGCTGGAAGCCGCGCTCGGCCTACGCCGTGCTGATCCCCAACGCCAGCCGCAAGGAAAAGCTCTGGCCCGAACGCCACTGGGTGGCGGTGGGCCGGCGCATGCGGGAGCTCGGCTGGATGCCGGTCGTGCTGTGGGGCAGCGAAGGCGAGCAGACGCTGGCCGAGCGCATCGCCGCGGGTTGCGAAGGCGATGTACCGCCTTTCCTGAAAGTGGGCGAGATGGCCGCGGTGCTGGCCGGCGCGCAGCATGTGGTGGGCCTGGACACCGGCTTCACCCACCTGGCCGCGGCGCTGGGCCGCCCCACGCTGGGCATCTACTGCGACCACGAGCCCGGCCTGGCCGGCATCACCGGCCCGGGCAAGGTCGCCAGCATCGGCGGCAAGGGGCAGGTGCCCAGCCGGACCGATGTGCTGGCCTTGCTGGAGCAACAGCTCAAGCCTTGACACGGGCAGGACCAAGCCCTTGCGCGGATCCGGCTCCGCCGGGCCGCTGCAAGAGCCCCCTCGGGGGGTAGCGAACGCAGTGAGCTTGGGGGCCCTATAGCGCGTCGATGCGCTGCGGCGGGTAGCTGTCCCAGCTGAGGCAGCCGGGGCATTGCCAGAAGTAGTGCTGCGCCTCGAAGCCGCAGGCCGCGCAGCGGTAGCGCTGCAGCGGCCGCGCGCTGCGCGCGACGGCCTCGCCCAGCGCTGTCCAGGCTTGCGGCGTGAGCGTCAGCGGCGGCAGGGCCAGGAGCAGCTGGGCCGCGGTCAATGTGGGCTGTTGCTTCAGGTGGGCCAACAGGCGCGGCAGGCGTTGGGTCGACGCGGGGCCTTCGAGCCGGTCCAGCGCCTGCAGCAGCTCCACGGCCGGCAGGCCCACGAGTGCGGCCGCCAAGACCTCTTGCGCCTGCGCGCTGCGGCCACAGGCCTGGGCGGCGCTGGCGTAGTCGTCGGCCACCAGCAGGAAGGCCGCCGGGTGCTGCTGGCGCAGCGTGTCCCAGGCCTGCATGGCGCCGGCGTGATCGCCGGACTTGAACAGGCGCTGCCCGGCCAGCAGCAGCGGGCGCACGGCCTGCGGTGCGGCGTCGTGCGCGCGGCGCAGCGCGGCCTGGGCCTCGCCGCCCTGGCCTCGTGCATCGGCGGCCTCGGCCAGCTCGCACTCGTAGTGCGCGATGCGCGAGGCGAAGGATCCGGCACCGCTGCGCTCGAGCTGGCGCGCCACCTCGGCGGCGTGGGGCCAGTCTCGCGAGCGCTCGTACAGCGAGAGCAGGGCGAGCCGGGCTTCGCCGTCGAAGGGGGTGCCCTCCAGTGCGCTCCACGCGGTCTCGGCGCGGTCGAACAGGCCGGCCTTCATGAAATCCTGCGCGAGTGCCCGCTGGGCCCGATCGCGGTCGCCCGCCCTGAGGTCCGAGCGCCCCAACAGGTGTTGGTGCACGCGCACGGCGCGCTCGAACTCGCCGCGGCGGCGGAACAGATTGCCCAGGGCGAAGTGCAACTCGGTGGTGTCGGGGTCGTTCTGCACGGCCTCGATGAAGGCGTCGATGGCCTTGTCATGCTGCTCGTTGAGCAGCAGGTTCAGGCCCTTGAAATACGCGCGGGGCGAGTCGTCGCGGTCGCGCTTGAGCTGGCGCAGGTCGAAGCGCGAAGCCATCCAACCCAGCGCGAAGGCCACGGGCAGGCCGACCAGCAGCCACTGAAAGTCGAAGTCCATCGCTCAGCCCTCGCCGGGCCGTCCCAAGAGGGCTGATCCCCCCGGGGGACGACACCGCAGGTGTCCAGGGGCTGACATTTCTAGAGCCCTTCGCGTGGTGGGTGTTCGGGGCCGAACTCGGACGGCATGGCCGAACCCGGCGTCGAACTCGTCGGTGCGCTGAGTCTGGAAGTTTGGCGAGTGGCCGCGCGGCGGTGGTGCCACCAGGCCGGCACCATCGCCAGCACGCCGATCGCACAACCGGCAGCAAAAGCGCCGAGCACGATGATGACCAGGGGTGAACGCCACTCGACGCCGAAGAACCAGCGCACGGTGGCCAGCTGCTGGTTGTTCAGCGCGAAGGCGAACAGTGCGAAGAAGATGAAGGCCCGGAACAGCCAGACGATGAGGCGCATGCACCTTCGATTCTAGGGTGCGGCCGCCGCTTGCCCGCGGAGGCCCGCCTCTATGGCGTGTCCGGTCCGGCCGGCACCTGGGCGTCGACGGCCTCGCGCAAGGCCTTGCCCGGCTTGAAGTGGGGCACCCGCTTTTCGGGGATCACCACCTGCTCGCCGCTGCGCGGGTTGCGGCCCATGCGGGGCGGGCGGCGGTTGATGGAGAAGCTGCCAAAGCCGCGGATCTCGATGCGGTGGCCGCGCGCCAGGGCGTCGGACATCGCGTCGAGGATGGTCTTGACCGCAAACTCGGTGTCGCGCTGCGTGAGCTGCGCAAAGCGCTCCGCCAGGCGGGTGACGAGATCGGAACGGGTCATCGCGTGGGGATGAGGCTGCAGCCGATGCCGCCGGGCCCTGCTTGTCGCGGGATCCGGCGGCGTGGCCTGGCGCTTATTCGCTGCGGTTGTCGAGCTTGGCGCGCAGCAGGGCGCCCAGGCTCGTCGTGCCGGCGTTTTCGCGCTCGCTGGTCTGGCTCAGGCGCTGCATGGCCTGCTGCTCGTCGGCGTTGTCCTTGGCCTTGATGGAGAGCTGGATCGAACGCAGCTTGCGGTCGACATTGATCACCATCACCGAGACTTCGTCGCCTTCCTTGAGCAGGTTGCGCGCGTCTTCCACCCGGTCGCGGCTGAGTTCGCTGGCGCGCAGGTAGCCGGTGACGTCGTCGTTGAGCTGGATCTCGGCGCCGCGCGCGTCGACGCTCTTGACCTTGCCGTTGACGAGTGCACCGCGGTCATTCAGCGTGGTGAAGCTGGTGAACGGGTCGACGTCGAGCTGCTTGATGCCCAGGCTGATGCGCTCGCGTTCGACATCGATGGCCAGCACCAGGGCTTCGACTTCCTGGCCCTTCTTGTAGTTGCGCACCGCGCTCTCGCCCGGCTCGTGCCAGGAGAGGTCGGACAGGTGCACCAGGCCGTCGATGCCGGCGGTCAGGCCGATGAACACGCCGAAGTCGGTGATGCTCTTGACCGGACCCGAGACCTTGTCGCCGCGCTTGACGGTGGCGCTGAATTCTTCCCAGGGGTTGGCCTTGCACTGCTTCATGCCCAGGCTGATGCGGCGCTTGTCCTCGTCGATCTCCAGCACCATGACCTCGACCTCTTCGCCCAGCGTCACCACCTTGGCGGGGGCGACATTCTTGTTGGTCCAGTCCATCTCGGAGACGTGGACCAGGCCCTCAATGCCGGGCTCGATCTCGACGAACGCGCCGTAGTCGGCGATGTTGGTGATCTTGCCGAACAGCCGCGTGCTGTTGGGGTAGCGGCGCGACACGCCGTGCCAGGGGTCGTCGCCCAGCTGCTTCAAGCCCAGGCTGACGCGATTCTTCTCGGCGTCGAACTTCAGCACCTTGGCGGTGAGTTCCTGGCCGACCGTCACCACTTCGCTCGGGTGACGCACGCGACGCCACGCCATATCGGTGATATGCAGCAGGCCGTCGATGCCGCCGAGGTCCACGAAGGCACCGTATTCGGTGATGTTCTTGACCACGCCGTTGACGATGGCGCCTTCGGTCAGCGTCTCCAGCAGCTTGGCGCGCTCTTCGCCCATCGAAGCCTCGACCACCGCACGACGGCTCAGCACAACGTTGTTGCGCTTGCGGTCCAGCTTGATGACCTTGAACTCCATGGTCTTGCCCTCGTAGGGCGTCATGTCCTTGACCGGGCGCGTGTCGAGCAGGCTGCCGGGCAGGAAGGCGCGGATGCCGTTGACGAGCACCGTCAGGCCACCCTTGACCTTGCCGCTCACCGTGCCGGTGACGAACTCGCCGGACTCCAGCGCGTTTTCCAGCGACATCCACGAGGCCAGGCGCTTGGCCTTGTCGCGCGACAGGATGGTGTCGCCGTAGCCGTTCTCGACGGCATCGATGGCCACCGAGACGAAATCGCCGACCTGGACTTCAAGCTCGCCCTGGTCGTTCTTGAATTCTTCGATGGCCACATAGCTTTCGCTCTTGAGGCCGGCGTTCACCACGACGTGGTTGAACTCGATGCGCACGACTTCGGCGGAGATGACCTCGCCGACGCGCATGTCGTTGCTCTTGAGGGATTCCTCGAACAGAGCGGCAAAGGAGGCAGCGCCACCCTGGGCGGTGACGGTAGTGGTGACAGACATGGATTTCCTGGGTTGCCCGGAGGAGTGGGTTGCAGTGCCGGGCTTGCTTGCGGCGGGTGCCGCGGGGTTGGGGTTATGAACTCAACGTGCCCGGGGCCTGTCGGCCACTGAGGGGGAGCGCGTTGAACGGCCTGCGCTGCTCCCACCAACCCAGCACCTTGGCCACCGAGTCTTCGATGGAGAGATCCGAGTTGTCCAGCAGCAGCGCGTCATCGGCCGGCTTCAGGGGCGCGACGCTGCGGTTTCTATCCCTTGCGTCGCGCGCCTCGAGGTCGGCGCGAAGATCGGCGATATTAGCGGGAATCCCTTTTGAAATCAATTGCTTATGCCGCCTTAGCGCGCGCTGGGCGGGGCTGGCGGTGAGGAATACCTTGAGCGGCGCGTCGGGGAAGACGACGGTGCCCATGTCGCGCCCGTCGGCCACCAGGCCGGGCGCCCTGCGAAAGGCCAGTTGCAGGGCGTGCAAGGCGGCGCGAACGGCAGGGAGTGCCGAGACGCGCGAAGCCAGCAGGCCGGTCGATTCCAGCCGCAACTCGTCGGTGATATCGCGCCCGCGCAGCCAGGTGCGGGCGCTCTCGCTGCCCTGGCCAAAGCGCAGTTCGAGCTGGCTGGCCAGCCGCGCCACGGCGGCCTCGTCGTCGGGCGCAATCCCGTCCCACTGCGCGGCCAGGCCGGTGGCACGGTACAAGGCGCCCGAGTCGAGCAGATGCCATCCCAGGGCCGCCGCCACCGCCGCGGCCAGCGTGCCCTTGCCCGAAGCCGTGGGGCCATCGATGGCGATCACCGGCAGGTCTTGCGGGGCCGCGGTGGCCACGCTGAGCAGGGTCTCGAAATACTCGGGGAAGGTCTTGCCCACGCAGCGCGGGTCGAGGATGCGGATCGGCTGGCCTGGAATGGCGCCCGCCAGCGGGTTGAAGGCCGCCAGCGACAGGCACATCGCCATGCGGTGGTCGTCGTAGGTGCGGACGACGGCCGGCTGCCACTGCTTGGGTGGTGCCACCTCGATGAAGTCGCTGCCTTCCACGACCGCGGCGCCCACCTTGCGCAGTTCGGTGGCCATGGCGGCGATGCGGTCGGTTTCCTTGACGCGCCAGCTGGCGATGCCGGTGAGAAGCGTCGGGCTGTCGGCGAACAGCGCCATCACGGCCAGCGTCATGGCCGCGTCCGGGATGTGGTTGCAGTCCAGCGTGATGCCGGCCAGCGGCCAACGGCCGCGGTGGACTTCCAGCCAGCCCGGCCCGGCGCGCACCTGTGCACCCATGGCCTGGGCGGCCTCGACGAAACGGATGTCGCCCTGGATCGAATCGCTGCCCACGCCTTCGATGCGCAAGGGGGCACTGCCTTGCGCCGCGATGGCCCCCAGGGCGATGAAGTAGGAAGCCGAAGACGCGTCGCCTTCGACGTGGATGACCCCCGGCGTGCGGTAGCGGCTGCCCTGCGCGATGGTGAAGCGCTGCCAGCCTTCGCGCCGCACGGCGACGCCGAACCGAGCCAGCAGGTTCAGCGTGATGTCGATGTAGGGCTTGGAGATGAGTTCGCCAAGCACCTCGATCACCACGTCGTGCTCGTCGGCGACCAGGGGCAAGGCCATCAGCAATGCGGTGAGGAACTGGCTGGAGACATCGCCCCGAACGCGGATCGGCTGCTGCGTGGCCAGCCGTGAGCCGGCGCTGCCGCGCAGGCGCAGGGGCGGGTAGCCCGGTGTGCCCAGGTCTTCGATGGTGCAGCCCAGCGGGCGCAGCGCGTCCACGAGGTCGCCGATGGGGCGCTCGTGCATGCGCGGCACGCCCTGCAGCTTGAAGTTGCCGCCCTGGGTGGCGGCCAGCACAGCCAGCGCGGCGGCCAGCGGGCGCATGGCGGTGCCGGCGTTGCCGAGGAAGAGATCGGCCTCGTGGACGGCCAGCCGGCCTGCGATGCCGGTGAGGTGCAGCACCGGGCCTTCATGCCGCAGCGTGCAGCCCAGGGCGCCCAGCGCGGCCAGCATCACGCGCGTGTCGTCGCTGGCCAGCAGGTCGTGCACGGCCGTCGTGCCTTCGGACAGGCCGGCCAGCAGCAGCACGCGGTTGGAGATGCTCTTGGAGCCCGGCAGGCGCACGGTACCGCTGGCGCCGTTCAGTGCAGGCAGGTCGAGGAAGGGGATGTCGTACATGCGTGCGCGGTCGCTGCCGCAAGGTGTTTCAGGTCTTGGCGGCGCCGCCGCCGGGCACGCGTGGCGCACCCATCTGCCAGGCGGCGCGGCCTTCGGCCGGGCCGCGGATGAGGCCTTCCAGCGCGTCGCCGTTGCCTTCAAAGAGGACATGCTCCAGCGCGTCCAGGGCCTGGCGGAAGCGCTGCGACTGCTTGAGCACCTCTTCGCGGTTGGCGACCAGGATGTCGCGCCAGATCTCGGGGCTGCTGGCGGCGATGCGCGTGAAGTCGCGAAAGCCCGGGCCGGCCAGCGAGAGGTAATCGCGCCCGGCCGGCTGGTTGACCACGGCGCTGAAATAGGCGAAAGCCAACAGGTGCGGCAGGTGGCTCACGGCGGCAAATGCGGCGTCGTGGTTCTCGGGCGTCATCTTGAGCACCTGCGCGCCTATGGCCGACCACACGTCGGTGGCCTTCTGCACGAGCTCCGGCGAGGTCTGCGCAATCGGCGTGATGATGACCTGGCAGCCGCTGTACAGCGTGGCGTCGGCATGCCGGATGCCCGAGGCCTCCTTGCCCGCGATCGGGTGGGCCGGCACGAACGAGCCGACGCGCTCGCGCAGCACGCGCCGCGCGGCATCGACCACGTCGCGTTTGGTGCTCCCCACGTCCATCACCAGCACGCCGGGCTCGACCAGGTGGCGGATGGCCTTGAAGGTAGTCTCCGTGGCCGCCACAGGCACGGCGATGAGCACGATGTCGGAGCCCGATACCGCCAGCAAGGCCGACTCGGCCACCACGTCGATGACGCCCTGCTTCTTCGCGCGTTCGGTGGTGGAGGGCGATTTGCTGTAGCCGATGACGCGCTTGACGAGGCCGGCGCGCTTGAGCGCCAGCGCGAAACTGCCGCCCATCAATCCGCACCCGATGACGCCGAGCTGGTTGAACATGGTCAGTGCACGTCGATGGGATAGGTGCCCAGGATCTTGAAGAAGGCGCAGGCCGCGCGCAGCGCCTTCAGCGCGGCGTCCACCCGGGGCTCGTCGGGGTGGCCCTGGATATCGATGTAGAAGTAGTACTCCCACTGCCCCGAGCGCGCCGGACGCGATTCGAAACGGCTCATCGAGACGCCGTGATTCTTCAGCGGTACGAGCATGTCGTGCACCGCGCCGGGCCGGTTCGTCACCGAGACCACGAGGCTGGTGCAGTCGTGGCCGGACGCCTTGGGCGTGGGGTGGCGCTGCGGGTGCGTCACGATGGCGAAGCGCGTGCGGTTGTGCGGGTCGTCCTGGATCGCCGGTGCCACCACGTGCAGGCCATACTCCGCCGCGGCGCGTTGGCCGGCGATGGCGGCCAGCCCGGCGTCCGTGCCCGCCAGCCGCGCGCCTTCGGCGTTGCTGGCCACCGGCCGCCGTTCGACGTCGGGCAGATGGTGGCTGAGCCAGCGGTGGCATTGGGCCAGGGACTGCGGGTGGGCGCAGACGGCCCGGATGCCTTGCAGCGAGTCGTCCTTGCGCAGCAGGTTCTGGCGCACGAGCAGGCTGGTCTCGCCGATGATGAACAGCGGCGTGGTCAGGAAGAGGTCCAGCGAGCGAGCCACCACGCCTTCGGTGGAATTCTCCACCGGCACCACACCGAAGTCGGCCGCGCCGGAGGTGGCTGCATGCATCACCTCGTCGATGCTGGCGCAGGGTACGCGCACGATCGACGAGCCGAAGAACCCCAGTGCGGCTTCCTCGCTGAAGGTGCCGGCAGGGCCGAGAAAGGCCACGCGGGTGGGCGTTTCCAGTGCGCGGCAGGCCGACATGATCTCGCGCCATATCGGCGCCACGCTGGCGCCCTGCAGCGGGCCGGGGTTGCTGGCCTTGAGCCCGTCGATGACCTGGGCCTCGCGCTCGGGTCTGAAGACCACCGAGCCTTCCCGCTTCTTGATCTCGCCCACTTCGAGCGCCAGCGCCGCGCGGCGATTCAGCAGCGCGAGCAGTTCGCGGTCGACGGCGTCGATGTCCTGGCGCAGGGCCAGCAGCTCCGGGGCGACGGCAGGCGAGTCGGCCATGCGTGGAAGACCTGGCTCAGGCCGGCTTCTTCGCGGTCGAAGCGGAGGGTTTGGTGGCGGGCGCGCGGGGCGCGGCCGAGGCCGGGCTTGCGGGCGGCGGCGCCAGCCGGCGCGACACCGAAGCTTCGAGCGCGCGCAACTTGACTTCGACCTCCGGACGCGACTCGGCCACCAGCGGCTGGCCGATGGCGCGCTGCATTTCCCCCGCCAACGCCTGGAACTTGCGGTTCACCGGCGATTCGAGCAGGGCGACGATCTGGCGCAGCTCTTCCTCGGTGAAGCGCTCGTCGATGAGCTTGCCGATGGTCGTGGGTGCGAGCTTGACGGCGCGTTCGCGCACGATGGGCGTGGTCTCCTCCATGTACTTGCGCACGTCGGCCTCGATCTCGCGCCCCAGGGTTTCGCGGCGCTCGGCGGGCAGGCGCTGCAGGGCCAGGCCGGCCTGCTGCAACAGCTGCATGGCGGGCTGCTCGGTCAGCGTGCGCGCCAGGCTCTCGATGCCGGGTTGCTGCAGTTGCAGCACCTTCGCGACGAGCGCCTTCTTGGCGTCGGCCGTCTGGGCGATCGACATCGTGGCGGCGGTCAGTGCAACCGCCAGAACTGCAGCCTTCAACATCAGGATCCTTCCGTGCCGGGGTCGCCGGCGCTGTCTTCGGGTTCTTCAGGGTCGGCCGGCGCATCGTTCTCGACGATGCGCTGCAGGCCCGAGAGCTTGGTGCCGTTGTCCAGGGCAATCAGCGTGACGCCCTGGGTGGCGCGGCCCAGTTCGCGGATCTCGCTGACGCGGGTGCGTACCAGCACGCCCTTGTCGGTGATGAGCATGATCTCGTCGGCCGGCCGCACCAGCGTGGCCGCCACGACGCGGCCGTTGCGCTCGCTTTGCTGGATCGCGATCATGCCCTTGGTGCCGCGCCCGTGCCGCGTGTATTCGACGATGCTGGTGCGCTTGCCGAAACCGTTCTCGGTGGCGCACAGCACGCTCACGGGTGTGGCTTGCAGGCCGCCGCCCTGGGTTTCGTCCTGCTCGGCCACGAGCATGGCGATCACGTGCTGGCCGTCGTCCAGCGCCATGCCGCGCACGCCGCGGGCCGTGCGGCCCATGGGGCGGACGTCGTCCTCGTCGAAGCGCACCGCCTTGCCGCCGTCGCTGAAGAGCATCACGTCGTGCTTGCCGTCGGTGAGTGCCGCGCCGATGAGGTGGTCGCCCATGTCCAGGTCCACCGCAATGATGCCGGCCTTGCGCGGGTTGCTGAATTCGTCCAGCGAGGTCTTCTTCACCGTGCCCATCGCGGTGGACATGAAGACGTAGTGGTCGGGCGGGAAGGTTCGCGTGTCGCCGGTGAGCGGCAACACGACGGTGACCTTCTCGCCGGGCTGCAGCGGGAACATGTTGACGATGGGCCTGCCGCGAGAAGCGCGGCCGCCTTGCGGCACTTCCCAGACCTTGACCCAGTACACGCGGCCGCGGTCGCTGAAGCACAGGATCCAGTCGTGCGTGTTGGCGATGAAGAGCTGGTCGATCCAGTCATCTTCCTTGGTCTGCGTGGCCTGCTTGCCGCGGCCGCCACGGCGTTGCGCGCGGTACTCGGCCAGCGGCTGGCTCTTGATGTAGCCGGTGTGGCTGAGCGTGACCACCATGTCGGTGGGCGTGATCAGGTCTTCGGTGCCGAGCTCGAGCGCGTTGCGCTCGATCAGGCTGCGCCTGGCGCCGAGCTTGGTCTGGCCGAACTCCTGCTTCAGATCGGCGAGCTCGCCGCCGATGATGGCGCTCACGCGATCAGGGCGCGAGAGGATGTCGAGCAGGTCGGCGATCTGCGACATCACCTCGCGGTACTCGCCGATGATCTTGTCCTGCTCCAGCCCGGTCAGGCGTTGCAGGCGCATCTGCAGGATTTCCTGGGCCTGGTCGTCGCTCAGGCGGTACAGGCCGTCGGCCTGCAATCCGTAGCTGCCGGGCAGACCTTCGGGGCGGTAGGCGGCGCGGCCGCCTTGCGTGCTCTCTTCGGCCCGGGCGAGCATCTCGCGCACCATCGAGGAATCCCAGGCCTTGCCCATCAGCGCCGCCTTGGCCACTGGCGGCGTGGGCGAGTTCTTGATGGTCGCGATGAACTCGTCGATATTGGCCAGCGCCACGGCCAGGCCTTCGAGCACATGGCCGCGTTCGCGCGCCTTCTTCAACTCGTACACCGTGCGGCGTGTGACGACTTCGCGCCGGTGGTCGAGGAAGACCTCGATCAGCTGCTTGAGGTTGCACAACCTGGGCTGGCCGTCGATCAGGGCCACCATGTTCATGCCGAAGGTGTCCTGCAGCTGCGTCTGCTTGTACAGGTTGTTGAGCACCACCTCGGGCACTTCGCCGCGCTTGAGCTCGATGACCACGCGCATGCCGGACTTGTCGCTCTCGTCCTGGATGTGGCTGATGCCGTCGATCTTCTTCTCGTGGACGAGTTCGGCGATGCGCTCGAGCAGCGTCTTCTTGTTCACCTGGTAAGGGATCTCGTCGACGATGATGGCCTGCCGTGCGCCCTTGTCGATGTCCTCGAAATGGCACTTGGCGCGCATCAGCACCTTGCCGCGGCCGGTGCGGTAGCCTTCACGCACGCCGTTCAGGCCATAGATGATTCCGGCGGTGGGGAAGTCGGGCGCGGGGACGATCTCCATCAGCTCGTCGATGGTCGCCTCGGGGTTCTTCAGCAGGTGCAGGCAGGCGTCGACGACCTCGTTGAGGTTGTGCGGCGGAATGTTCGTGGCCATGCCCACGGCGATGCCGGCACTGCCGTTGACGAGCAGGTTGGGCAGCCGCGTCGGCAGTACCGTGGGCTCCTTCTCGGAGCCGTCGTAGTTGGGCGCGAAATCGACCGTCTCCTTGTCGATGTCGCCCAGCATTTCGTGGGCGATCTTGGACAGCCGGATCTCGGTGTAGCGCATGGCTGCGGCGTTGTCGCCGTCCACGCTGCCGAAGTTGCCCTGGCCGTCCACCAACATGTGGCGCAGCGAAAAGTCCTGCGCCATGCGCACGATGGTGTCGTAGACCGCGGTGTCACCGTGCGGGTGGTACTTGCCGATCACGTCGCCGACGATGCGCGCACTCTTCTTGTACGGCCGGTTCCAGTGGTTGCTCAGCTCATGCATCGCGAAGAGCACGCGCCGGTGCACCGGCTTGAGGCCGTCTCGCGCGTCGGGCAAGGCGCGACCCACGATCACGCTCATCGCGTAGTCGAGGTAGGAGCGCCGCATCTCTTCTTCGAGACTGACGGCAATTGTTTCCTTGGCGAAGGAGGTCATGCGCTCTGCTGTTGGGGAGGGTCCCGGACCAGGACGGCCGCGGTGTCGGGATGTCGATTCTACGGGGCCAGGCTTGTCGCGGCTGAGCAACAACGATGCCGGGCAGTTCTGTTGCTGGGTCCAAAATGCGGCTCAACCGACGCCCTATGGCACAATGATCCGTCGGTGGTAAGTGCCCGCGGCTGTGGGGATTTGCCCGGTAGATTTGTCAAATTTCCCGCTTGTCGTTTTGGACATTTCGCAGGCTAGTCTGCGGCTTTCCTCGAGAGGAGAATCATGAAGAAATTGAACAAGGTGGCGGTGCTCTTCGCATCGGTCGCACTTGCCGCCCCGGTCGTGGCGTTCGCTCAGTCGAGCGGCGCCGACAACTGGCATGCTGTCGATGGCACGGTCTGGAAGAACGGCACGAACGAACTCTGCTGGCGTGATGCCGGCTGGACCCCGGCCACGGCCGATGCCAAGTGCGATGGCGCCCTGAAGCCGCCGCCCCCGCCGGCCCCGAAGCCCGTGGCTCCCCCGCCGCCGCCGCCGCCGGCTCCCGTCGTGGCGCCGCCGCCGGCCCCCGCGCCCAAGGTTGTGGTCGCACCGCCGGCCCCGGTGCAGGAGAAGGTCACCTTCGCCTCTGATGCCTTGTTCGACTTCGACAAGTCCGTGCTCAAGCCCACCGAGGCGGCCAAGTTGACCGACCTGGTGAGCAAGACCAAGGGCGTGAATCTTGAAGTCATCATCGCCGTCGGCCACACCGACGCGGTGGGCACCTCGGCTTACAACCAGAAGCTGTCGATCGCTCGCGCCGAGGCCGTCAAGACCTTCCTGGTCAAGCAGGGCATCGAGCGCAACCGCGTCTACACCGAAGGCAAGGGCGAGAACCAGCCTATGGCCGACAACAAGACCGCCGCAGGCCGCGCGAAGAACCGCCGCGTGGAAGTCGAAGTGGTGGGTACACGCACCAAGAAGTGATCACCGCGGCCCGCGCGGCCGCCTTGACCCCGGAAACCTCGCTTCGGCGGGGTTTTTCTTTTTCCGCATCCCAATTGGATCGCTCGGTGCACAGGCTCTCGGCCGCAGCTGTCCGCAGCAACCGCTACCATCACGCCATGACCAATGTCGACGCTCAGGAGCTCGCCAAGTTCAGCGAGTTGGCCCATCGCTGGTGGGATACGGAAAGCGAATTCCGCCCGCTGCACCACATCAACCCGCTGCGCCTGGACTGGATCGACGGCCGGGCGGTGCTGCAGGGCAAGGCCGTGCTCGACGTGGGCTGCGGCGGCGGCGTCCTGGCAGAGTCCATGGCCAGGCGGGGTGCGCAAGTCACGGGCATCGACCTGGCTGCCAAGCCGCTGGGCGTGGCGCGCCTGCATGCACTGGAGGCTGGCGTGGAGAACGTCCAGTACCGCGAGATCGCCACCGAGGCGCTGGCTGCGGAATGCCCTGCCAGCTACGACGCGGTGACCTGCATGGAAATGCTCGAGCACGTGCCCGATCCGGCTTCGGTGGTCCAGGCCTGCGCCACCCTGGCCAAGCCGGGGGCCTGGGTGTTCTTCTCCACGCTCAACCGCAACCCCAAGGCCTTCGCCTTCGCCATCCTCGGGGCCGAGTACGTCTTACGCCTGCTGCCGCGCGGCACGCACGAGTACGCCCGCTTCATCCGGCCCAGCGAGCTGGCACGCTGGTGCCGCGAGGCCGGCCTGTCGCTGCAAGACACCCGCGGCCTGCAATACAACCCGCTGACGCGCCGCTACTGGCTGTCCGGCGACACCAGCGTGAACTACCTGGTGGCTTGCCGCAAGGCGCTGTGAGCATCCGCGCGGCCGCAGTGCTGTTCGACCTGGACGGCACGCTGATCGACAGCGCGCCCGATCTCGCAGGCACGGCCAACGATATGCGTGTGTCCTGCGGCCTGGACCCGCTGCCCTTTCATTGCTTGCGGCCGCATGCCGGATCGGGTGCGCGCGGGATGCTCGGTGCGGCCCTGGACACCGCGCCGGGCGAGCCGCGCTACGAGGCCCTGCGCGACGATTTCCATCGACGCTACGAACAGCGCATGCTGCGCGAGGCGGTGGCGTTTGAGGGCATCACCGCGGTTCTGGACGTGCTCGAAGCGCAAGGCCTGCCGTGGGGCATCGTCACCAACAAGGCCCTGCGTTTCGCCGAACCCATGGCGCAGGCGCTCGGCCTGTGGCCGCGGGCCGCGGTGCTGGTCGGCGGCGACAGCACGCCCTTCACCAAGCCGCACCCTGAGCCGCTGCTGGAGGCCGCAAGGCGTTTGTGCCTGCCCGCGCAACGCTGCATCTACGTGGGCGACGATGCGCGTGACATGAACGCCGGCCGCGCCGCGGGGATGCGCGTGGTGGCTGCGGCCTGGGGTTACCTCGGCGCGGGGGGCTCGGCGCACGAGTGGGGCGCCGATCATGTGGTGGCCGAACCGATGGACCTCTTGAAATGGCTGGACATGGCCTAAACTCACAGCCTAGGGTCCGACCTGGCTTCGACGTGGGTGCGGAGTCGGTACGGGGCATGCCGAGCACCAGTTCGCTCGTAAATCCACTGGAAACAAAGTAACTGCGAACGATACTTCGTACGCCCTCGCCGCTTAAAACCGGTGAGCCTCGCAACAGTTGGCCGATGGGCTGGGCCTGAGGGGTAATACCCGAAGGCTGCGAGGTCATACACATTGGCTCGTCCTGCAGCGTGTCATTCGTTGCGGGCCTAAAACCAAATGACTCGGGGCCAGGGTAGCGTGCTGCTGCGCGACCAGGGCCCTCAAATCCAAATCAGACAGCTACGCATGTAGAACCGGCCGGCGATGGCTTGCGGACGGGGGTTCGATTCCCCCCGGATCCACCATTTATCGAAACCCCAACTGTTCGCAGTTGGGGCTCTTTTTTGCTTGATCGCGTCTCCCGTCCAGGGTCACGATCCGCGCCTACCAAGTCATTCTTCCGCCCGGCTTCGTCCTGCGCCCATGCACATCCACCTCGATCCGGTCGGCGGCATCGCCGGCGACATGTTCATCGCGGCGCTGCTGGATGCCTACCCCGAGCTCGGCGCGGGGCTGCAAGCCACGCTGGGCAAGGCCGGCCTGCCGCCAGGCACGCATTGCGCAGTGCTGGAGCACAACGATGGCGTCCTGAGCGGGCGTCGTTTCGATCTCAGCCTGCCCGCCGAGCCGAATGCGCCAGGCGCACAGCGCCACCCGCACGACCATGTCGGGCTGGCCGCAGTTTGCGCTTCGATTGCCGCCATGGGCCTGGATGCCGCGGTGGCCGCGCGAGCGCAGGCCATCTTCGCCGTGCTGGCACAGGCCGAAGCCAAGGTGCACGGCGTGACCGTGGACGAAGTGGAGTTCCACGAGGTGGGCGCGCTGGACTCGATCGCCGATATCGTCGGCGCGGCCTGGATCATCGAGACACTGCAGCCCGCCACCTGGTCGGTCGGCGCGCTGCCGCTGGGCTCCGGCCGCGTGCATACCGCCCATGGTGCGCTGCCGGTGCCCGCACCGGCGGTGGTCGAGCTGCTCAAGGGTTTTGCGTTCTTTGACGATGCCTTGCCCGGAGAACGCGTCACCCCTACCGGCGCGGCGATCCTGCGCCATCTGGATTGCACTTCCGGCGTGGGGCCGCCGCCGGGGCGGCTCGGCGCTTCGGGCCTGGGTTTTGGCACGCGCAAGTGGCCCGGTACGCCCAACGTCTTGCGCGTGCTCGCCTTCGACACGACGCCGACGCCGACGCCGCTGGCCGATGAAGTCGCGCTGCTGGCCTTCGAAGTCGATGACCAGACCGCCGAGGATCTGTCCCAGGGCCTGGAGCGGCTTCGCGCCTGCCGCGGTGTGCTCGACGTGGTGCAAAGCCCGGTGTTCGGCAAGAAGGGCCGCATGGCCACCCAGGTGCAGGTGCTGGCCGAACCACTGCGGCTCGATGCCGTCGTCGCCGCGTGCTTTGCCGAAACCACCACGCTGGGTGTGCGGCACCAGCTCGTGGCGCGGCACGTGCTGGCGCGCCACGAGACGATCATCACCGGCGCGGACGGCCGGGCGGTGCGCGTGAAGGTCGCACGCCGGCCCGACGGCACTTTCAGCGCCAAGGCCGAGAGCGACGACCTGCGCGAGGCTGGGGCTCGCAGCGCCCGGGAGGCACTGCGCCGCGCCAGCGAAGCCGCGGCACTCGGGATGCAGGACGAATATGGAGAGTAGCGCAGCACGCACCCAGCTGCGCGAGCTCGAAACGTGGCTCGCTGCGGTCGACGAAATCGGCGTGGCGCTTTCGGGCGGCGTGGACAGCCTGACCCTGGCGGCCGTGGCCCACGCGGCACGCGGGTGTCGGGCGACCATGTACCACGCGCAGTCGCCGGCCGTGCCGGCCGAGGCGACGGCGCGCGTGAAGGACATGGCCCACGCGCGGGGCTGGCGCCTGGAGGTCTTCGACGCGGGCGAATTCGCCCGCACCGAGTACCTGGCCAATCCGGTCGATCGCTGCTTTCACTGCAAGACCAGCCTGTACGCGGCGATCCGTGCGCGCACCGGGGTGCAAGTTGTCTCCGGCACCAACCTCGACGACCTGGGCGAGTACCGCCCCGGCTTGCGCGCCGCGAGCGAGCAGGGCGTGCGCCATCCCTTTGTCGAAATCGGTGCGGACAAGGCCATGGTGCGCGCCATGGCGCGCGTGCTGGGCCTGGGCAGCGTGGCCGAACTGCCCGCAGCGCCTTGCCTGGCCAGCCGTGTCGAAACCGGAATCGGCATCGACGCCGCCACCCTGGCACTGGTGCATGCGAGCGAGCGCCTGGTGGGTGCGGCGCTGGCCGCCCGCACGGTGCGCTGCCGCGTGCGCGCCACCGGCGTGGTGCTGGAGCTTGATGCGGCCACGCTGGAGGCTGTCGGGGCCGCACGGCGTGCCGAATTGGCTGAAGAGGTCCGTGGCCTCTTCGCACACGCCGGGCTGGCACGGGCAGTGAGTTTTGCGCCCTACCGAAATGGCAGTGCGTTCCTGGTCCGTGGCGACGAGAGCCGTATATGAGCCCCGCCCGGCCGCCCGAAGGGGCTCATTCCCGCTTGGCGGGACAGGGCCGCAGGCCCAAGGGTGCACCCGTGAGCAGCCCTGAAGTGCGTCTCGACCTGAACCGAGCCGAGCGCGTCGGCCTGGACGAGGCGATCTTCTGCGCCGGCAAGAGCGCCGGCCAGATCGAGGCCATCCTCGGCCAGGCGCAGGAGCGCGGTGTGGGGCTGTTGCTCACGCGTCTGTCTGCGCAGCAGCTGGATGCGCTTCCCGTCACCGTTCGCGCGGCGCTGGACTACGACCCGCTCTCGCGCAGCGCCTATTTCGGTGCGGCGCGGCCGCCTGCGGGCGAGGCCGACACGCGCGTGGCCATCCTCTCCGCCGGCACCTCGGACCTGCCCGCCGCGCGCGAAGCCCAGCGCACGCTGGCCTGGTACGGCGAGCCGGCTGCGGAGTTCCATGACGTCGGCGTGGCCGGGCTGTGGCGCTTGACCGATCGGCTGGAGGAGATCCGCCGTTTCCCGATATTGATCGTCGCCGCCGGCATGGACGCCGCGCTCTTGAGCGTGGTGGGCGGGCTGGTGCGCAGCTGTGTGATCGGATTGCCCACCTCGGTGGGCTACGGGGTCGCTTGCGGCGGGCGCACCGCGCTCCACGCGATGCTGGCCAGCTGCGCGCCGGGCCTGGCGGTGGTCAATATCGACAACGGCTATGGCGCCGCCTGCACGGCGCTGCGCATGTTGCACGCCTTCGCGCCGCGGTCCTGAGTCGCGCAGGAGAATCCGGCTTGCGGCGCAAGGCAACGCAAGGCAGCGCAAGGCAACGGAAGACAGCGGAAGGCAGCGGAAGGCAGCGGAGATATGGCAGTGCACATCGACCTGAGATACGGCAAAGGCAATTACCGCCTGGAGCTGGACCCGGCCTGGGAGGTGACCGTGATCCGCAAGCCCGAGATGCCGCTGCTCGCCGACCCGGTGGCGGCCGTGCGCGCGGCGCTGGCGCAGCCGGTGGGTGCGCGGCCACTCGCCGAGGAGGCGCGCGGCGCGAAGAGCGCCTGCATCCTGGTGTGCGACATCACGCGCCCGGTGCCCAACGGTTTGTTCCTGCCGCTGCTGGTTCGGCAGTTGATGGATGCAGGCATCCCTGCCGAGGGCATCACCGTGCTCGTTGCCACCGGCTTGCACCGGCCCAACGAAGGCGACGAGCTGGCCGAACTGGTGGGCGACGCCTGGGTCATGCAGACCGTGCAGGTGCTGAATCACTTTGCACGCAACGACGCCGACCATGTCGATCTGGGCCCCACCGCGCGCGGCACGCCGGTGAAGCTCGACCGGCGCTTCGTGCAGGCCGATGTGCGCGTCGCCACCGGCCTGGTCGAGCCGCACTTCATGGCCGGCTACTCCGGCGGGCGCAAGGTCGTCGCCCCGGGCGTGGCGCACCAGGACACCATCACCACCTTCCACAGCGCGCGCTTCATGGCCGATCCGCGCGCCGCGAATTGCGTGCTCGATGGCAACCCCTTGCATGAGGAGCAGCTCGAGATCATCCGCAAGCTCGGCCATGTGCTGGCCCTGAATACGGTCATCGACGAGCACCGCAACCTGTCGTTCGTGAACTTCGGCGAGGTCGTGCAAAGCCATCTGCTGGCGGTGGATTTCATCCGCCGTTACGCCGTGGTGCCGGTGGCGCGCAGGTTTGCCACGGTGGTCACCAGCGCCGCGGGCTACCCGCTGGACAAGACCTACTACCAGACGGTCAAGGGCATGGTGGCGCCGATCGACATCCTCGCGCCCGGCGGCGACCTGCTGATCGTGTCCGAGTGCGGCGAAGGCCTGGGCTCGATCGAATATGTGCAGGCGCAGCAGCGGCTGCTCGGCCTGGGGCCCGAGGGCTTCATGGCCGACATCCAGGCCAAGCGCTTTGCCGATATCGACGAATGGCAGACGCAGATGCAGCTCAAGCCGATGCGCTCGGGCCGCGTGCACCTATACAGCCAGGGGCTCGACGAGGCCTCCGCACGTCTCACCGGCGTGCACAAGATCGACTCGGTGAGGCAGGCCGTGCGCGCCAGCGTGCAGCGCAGCGGCGACCCGCACGTCGCCGTGATTCCCGAGGGGCCTTATGTCGTCCCGGAGTACCGCCCCGGCGCGTGAGCGCCGGTCCCGTGGCTCAGGGTTGGCCGAGGGCGCGCGTGACGACCTCGCGCACGTCGTTGCTCAGGTCAGGCCGCGCGGCGACGCGGGTGATGGCCTCGCGGGCGGCGCTGCGGTAGGGCTCGGCCAGAGTGGCCCAGCGGTCCATGGCGCGCGCCATGCGGCCGGCCACGTGGGCGTTGAAGGCGTCCACCTCCAGCAGACGCTCGGCCCATAGCACGTAGCCCGCGGCATCGGCACGGTGGAAAGCCGCCGGGTTGGCCGTGAACAGCGTATTGAGCAGGCTGCGCGCGCGATTCGGATTCTTGATGGAGAAGTCGGGGTGCTGCAGCAGTGCCTTGGCGCGTGCGAAAGCACGGCCGGGCTGTTCACCATGCACTTCGGGCACGGGCTCGGGCGCGCTGGCCTGCAGCGCGAACCACTTGTCCATGACCAGTGCATCGCCACGGGCCAGCGCATGGAAACGCTCGAGTGCGGCATCGGCCAGCGGCGAATGCGAGTCGGTCAAGGCCCTGATGGCGCCGACCCGGTCGGTCATATTGCTGGCGTCCTTGAAGCGCTGGTAGGCGCGGCCGGGCCAGGTCACGTCGCCCGTGCGCACGGCATGCAGGCAGAGCATCTGCAACGCCAGGTTGGCCAGCGCGCGTGGGCCGGCCTGCGCGGCCAGCGGGCTGTAGCCGGCGCTGACCTGGTTGGCCTCCCAGGCCCAGGCCCAGTCGGCATGCAGTTGTTCGGCAAGCAGGGCGCGCCATTGCTCGCGCACCGTGTGAATGCGCTGCGGGTCGCTGGGGTTGATCTGCTCGGCGATGTAGGTTTCGCTGGGTGCCACCAGCGCCAGGGCCTTGAAGGCAGGGTCGAGAGTGGGGTCGCGCAGCACGCTGCGCAGGGCGCGCGCCAGGCCGTCGCCGAGCACCGGTGCCGTGCCGGCGTTGAGGGCGCGCAGCAGGCGGGCCAGCACCAGGCGCTGGCCGGCTTCCCAGCGGTTGAAGGGGTCGCTGTCGTGGGCCAGCAGGACCACGCGTTCGACGTCGGACAGGCCATCGTCCAGGCGCACCGGCGCCGAGAAGCCGCGCAGCAGCGAGGGCACGGGCGGCGTGGCCACATCCTCGAAGACCCAGCTCTGTTCGGGTGTGTCGAGTACCAGCAGCCGCTGCGCGGCCAGCGCGCCGCCGTCGGTGGCCAGCAGGCCGGCGACCACGGGGATGACGAAGGGCTGCTTCAACGCTTGCCCAGGCGAGGGTTCACTGTGCTGGGCCAGCGTCAAGGTGTAGCGGCGCCCGGCGGCGTCGTACTGCCCACTGGCCGTCACGCGCGGCGTGCCGGCCTGGGCGTACCAGCGCTTGAAGGCGTCCAGCCGCACAGTCAGTTCGCTGCCGGGGTTGGCATCGGCGATGGCCTGGGCGAAGTCGTCGCAGGTCACGGCCTGGCCGTCGTGGCGCTCGAAATACAGCGCCAGGCCCTTGGCGAAGCCTTCGCGGCCCACCAGCGTGTGCATCATGCGCACGACCTCGGCGCCTTTTTCGTACACCGTGGCCGTGTAGAAATTGTTGATCTCCAGATAGCTGTCGGGCCGCACGGGGTGCGCCATGGGGCCGGCGTCTTCGGGGAACTGCAGGCTGCGCAGCTTGCGCACGTCCTCGATGCGCTTGACGGCACGGGCCGAGGCCGAGCCGGCCATGTCCATGCTGAATTCCTGGTCGCGGAAAACCGTCAAGCCTTCCTTCAGCGAGAGCTGGAACCAGTCGCGGCAGGTGATGCGGTTGCCCGTCCAGTTGTGGAAGTATTCATGGCCCACGACGCTCTCGATGGCCGCGAAGTCGGCATCGGTGGCGCTCGCCGCGCTGGCCAGCACGAACTTGGTATTGAAGAGGTTGAGCCCCTTGTTTTCCATCGCTCCGGCGTTGTAGTCCTCGACCGCCACGACCATGTAGCGGTCCAGGTCAAGTGCCAGGCCGAAGCGCGCTTCGTCCCACACCACGGAGGCCACCAGCGAGTTCATCGCGTGCTCGGTCTTTTCCATGTCACCCTGGCGCACATAGATCTGCAGCAGGTGTTCGCGGCCGCCGCGCGTGCGGATGCGCTGTTCGCGCGCCACCAGCTTGCCGGCCACCAGCGCGAAGAGGTAGCTCGGCTTGGGGAAGGGGTCGTGCCACTTGGCGAAGTGGCGGCCGCCCTCGAGCTCGCCCTGTTCGACGAGGTTGCCATTGGACAGCAGCACCGGCCAGCGCGCCTTGTCGGCGCGCAGCGTCACGGTGTAGACCGCCATCACGTCGGGTCGGTCCAGGAAGTAGGTGATGCGGCGGAAGCCCTCGGCCTCGCACTGCGTGAAGAAGCCGCCGCCGCTGGTGTACAGGCCCGAGAGTTCGAGGTTCTTCTCGGGCGCGCAGGTGTTGCGGATCTCCAGCGTGAAAGCGTCCGCCTCGGGCGGGTTGTCGATGACGAGTTCGCCGCCTTCATGGCGAAACGAGACACTCTGGCCGTCGGCCTGCACGCGCAGCAGCGTCAGCCCCTCGCCCTGCAGGCGCAGCGGCTGGGCTGGCAACGCCGTGTTGCGCGCGATGCGCAGCTTGCTGGCGACGATGGTCTTGGCCGGGTCGAGGTCGAAGCCGAGCTCGGCGCTGCGGATGAAGTACGCCGGCGCGACATAGTCTTCGCGGCGCACGAGAGTGGCGGGGCCTTCACGCATGGTGCGCGGTCTCCTGTCTGGCTGTCGTTCGTGGGCGGCCGAAGGCAGCCCGGTTCAAAGGCCTTGTTTGAGGCTGGCCTCGATGAAGGCGTCGAGGTCGCCGTCGAGCACCTTCTGGGTGTTGCTGATCTCGACGTTGGTGCGCAGGTCCTTGATGCGGCTCTGGTCGAGCACGTAAGAGCGGATCTGGTGGCCCCAGCCGACATCGGTCTTGGTGTCCTCGAGCTTTTGCTGTGCCTCGCGCTGCTTGCGCATCTCGTGGTCGTACAGGCGGCTCTTCAGCATCTGCCAGGCTTCGTCGCGGTTGCGGTGCTGGCTGCGGTCGTTCTGGCACTGCACGACGATGTTGGTCGGCAGGTGCGTCAGCCGCACCGCCGAATCGGTCTTGTTGATGTGCTGGCCGCCGGCGCCGCTGGCACGGAAGGTATCCACGCGCA
Organism: Rubrivivax sp.; assembly: GCA_030681795.1. GTDB lineage: Bacteria > Pseudomonadota > Gammaproteobacteria > Burkholderiales > Burkholderiaceae_C > Rubrivivax. Next base: position 118,239 of record JAUXRG010000108.1, on the reverse strand, counting down.
CGTCGGCCGGGTTGATCTCGATCTCGATCGTGTCGTCCACCTCGGGGTAGACGAACAGGCTGGCAAAGCTGGTGTGCCGCCCGCCGGACGAATCGAAGGGGCTCTTGCGCACCAGCCGGTGCACGCCGGTCTCGGTGCGCAGCTGGCCGAAGGCGTAGTCGCCCTCGACCTTCAGGGTGGCGCTGCGGATGCCGGCCACGTCGCCCTCGGTCTCTTCCATGACCTCGGCCTTGAAACCCTTGCGCTCGCAATATTTGAGGTACTGGCGCAGCAGCATGGCGGCCCAGTCGCAGGCCTCGGTGCCGCCGGCGCCGGCCTGGATGTCGATGAAGCAGTTCAGCGGGTCGGCGGGGTTGCTGAACATGCGGCGGAACTCGAGCCGTTCCACCGTCTCGCGCAGCTTGTGGGCCTCGGCCTCCATGGCGCGCACGCCATCGAAGTCGGCTTCGGCCTTGCTCATCTCGTAGAGCTCGGTGTTGTCGGCGAGGTTGCCGGTCAAGTGGTCGATCGTGCCGACCACGTTTTCGAGCGACTTCTTCTCGCGCCCGAGCTCCTGCGCTCGCTTGGGGTCGCTCCAGACGCCGGGGTTTTCCAGCGCGGCATTGACTTCGTTCAACCGCAGGGATTTGCGGTCGTAGTCAAAGATACCCCCGGAGCTGCTCGGTGCGGGCACTCAGGTCGGCGAGCAGCGTGCCGATCGAGTTGATGTGTTCGATATCCATGCGCCGATTTTCGCACGGCGCTTCTCGGCGCCGCGCCGAAGCCTTCGCCTATCTCAGGGGGCGCCTTGTCGGGGCGGGCAGAGCGACTGCCGTAGGCCCCTTGGCGCGCGGACGCAACGGCGGCATCACATCGGCCAGCGTGTGGCCGTCCAGCTGCAGCATGAAGGCATCCAGCGCGGCGCTGAAGACGGGGGTCAGTCGGCACTCGCCGGTCAGCGTGCAGACACTGCCGCTGGCCATGCACTCGACGAGGAAGAAGTCGGGCTCCACGCTGCGCACCAGCGCACCCAGGTTGATCTGCACCGGCTCGTGCGCGAGCCTCATTCCGCCGCCCTTGCCGCGCACCGTCTCGATCCAGCCGGCCAGGCCGAGCTGGTGCGTGATCTTCATCAGGTGCGCCTCGGAAATGCCATACACGCGCGCCACCTCGGCGATGGTGCACAGCCGGTCGCGGTGCTGGCCCAGATGCATCAGCAGGCGCAGCGCGTAGTCGGTCATCGTGGTCAGACGCATGGCGCAGGACCGCGGCGTCGTACGGGAGCGGGCCGCATGCCGTTCAACCGGGTTGGCCGTCGGCGCGGGGCCACCACAGCAGCGGCGTATAGCGAATCAGAAAGAGCACGAAGGCGAGCGACCACAGCGCGGCCGACCAGCCGACCGAGGGCAACAGCCAGGCCGGGTCCAGCAGCGGCAGCCCCACCCGCGCCAGCGCGGCGCCGAGCATGGCGAGGTAGGCGGCCGTCTCGATGCGCCCGGCGCGCAGCGGCCGGCCGGTGTGGCCCAGCGCGGTGCGGGTCATCATGCCCAGCGTCAGCATGCCGATCAGCCCCACCGTCAGCGCGTGCGTGGCCGGGCCGGCAGCGACCCAGCCCATGGCGGCGCCCGCGCGCAGGCCCAGGTGCACCGGCAGCCACAGGTAGGCGGCGTGCAGCACCCAGACCAGCGGGTGGCGCAGCGTCTTCCAGGGCTGCCACAACCACCAGCGCGCCGCATGGGCGACGAGCGCCAGCACGGCCAGAGCCGCCAAGGGCGTGCCTTGCAGGCCGATGGCGTCGGCCGCCAGCAGCGCGAGCACCGTGCCCAGCGCCAGGGTCTCCAGCCAGGGCTCGCGCCGGGCACGCGCGCCGGGGGCGCCGTTGTTGGTGAACATGGGCACGACGCGGCCCGCCATCACCGCGATGATGAACAGCAGCAGGTCCAGCGCCACCGGCAGGCCCAGCCCCTCAGGCAGCACCAGCCACCCCAACTGACCCAGGTGCAGCGCCGCCGCAGCACCGGCCAGGGCGACGAGCAGGCCGACGAAGAAGTAGTTGCGCCGGTTGCCGCCGGCGCGCAATGCGCGCCAAAGCCCCCACGCCGCCAGCAGCGGAAACGCCACGTTCACGGCGGCCGCCGCCACGCCGTACGGCGTGAGCACCAGCACCCGGCCGGCCAGCCACAGCGCGGCCAGCGCCATCAGTGCCGGCCCGGTGGGCGTGGGCTGACCGGACCAGTTGCGCCCGGCGGTGAAGAGGAAGCCGACGACGATCGCCAGCGTATAGCCGAAGACCATCTCGTGCCCATGCCACAGCGGCCCACGCAGCCAGGGCTGCGTGATCACGCCGCTGAATTGCAGCGCCCACAGCGGAACCGACAGTGCGGCGAATAGCGCGGCCAGCAGATAGAACGGCCGGAAACCCAGATCCCATAGGGCCAGCCGGTGCGGCGGCAGCGGAACCGCGGGTTCCCGCAGCGGAATGACGGGCTTGACCATCGTCGACCTCGTGCGCTCTGCCGTTCAGCCGCCGCAGCTGCCGCAGCAGCTCTTGCCCGCGGCCAGGCGGCGAATGCGGGTGCGCCAATGCGCCGGCCCGGCTTCCACCACGTCCCAGCTGAACTGGCCCGGCCACTGCTGCAGGAACTGGCCGTGCAGCGGGCGGGGCTCGTGGTCGCTCAGCAGATCGAACGATTCACCTGCGGCCAAGGATCCGAAGGCCGCGAAGATCGTCGCGTGGCGCTCCTGCGGGGCGATCTGTCGTGCATCGATGGTGCGGGCTTCGGCGACTAGGGACATGGCAACTCCGCTTCATAAGATTGATTGAAGATATATCTATTGTGCCAGCCGACGCCGCGATGAGCAATATGTGGCATGGAGCTCTTGACGCGCGGCCGCAAGCTCACGCGCCGAGAAACGCCGCCAGCCGATCCGCCAGCGCCTGCGGCTGGTCGTGGTGCAGCATGTGGCCGCAGGGGGCGAGCACATGGCGCTCGACGCCCGCCACCACCGACAGCCGCTCGTGGAATTCCTCCTTCGAATAGCGCGTTCCCCACCACTGGGTGATATCGGTGCGGTCGCCTTCCACCCACAGCAACGGCGCGGTGATCAGCCGCCAGGTGGCCAGCACTTCGTCCACCTGGTAGAGCACCGGATTGGCGCGCTTGTGGGCGGGGTCGCCCAGGATGTGCCAGCAACCGTCGGCCGCCAGGCGCGACCAGTGCGGCGCCAGCCAGGCCGCCTTGTCGGGCGCAAGCAAGGGGTTGTTCTTGAGCAAGCGCTCGGCCACTTCTTCCAGGCTGGAGTAAGTGCGCAGCGTCTGCGGCGTCTTGAGCTCGTCCAGCCATTGCGTGAGCCGCCTGGGCGCGTGCTCCGGCTTCGACGCGGGCATGCCGAAGCCTTCGAGATTGACCAGGCGGCGTATGCGTTGCGGCCGCACGCCGGCGTAGCTCATCGCCACGTTGCCGCCCATGCTGTGGCCCACCAGGTCGATGGGGACGGCGATGCCCAGGGCGTCGAGCAGCGCGTCGATGTCACCCAGGTAATCCGGGAACCAATAGCTGTCGGCGTGTGGTGCTTCGGTCAGGCCGAAGCCGCGCCAGTCGGGCGCGATGACCCAGCGTTCGAAGCCATCGGCCTGGGCCAGCGCATCGACGACGAACTGGAACGAAGCGCCCACGTCCATCCAGCCGTGGAGCAGCAAGAGCGGAGGCCGCCCGGCCGAGGCCTGCGTGGCGTCGCCCCAGGTGTGGGCGTGGTAGCGCAGGCCGCGCACGGGCACAAAGAGCGAGGCCGGCGCGCGGCGCGCGAGGTAGGGTGTGGACATGGGGCGTGACTGTAGCGGGGCCGTGACGGTGCGGTTGCGGCGCACGGTGCGCGAACCGCGACGCGGGGGCTGTGGTTTGCACCCCCTTGGAGGCAAACCGGGCGAAGCCCGCCGAGAGGGCAAGACGGGCTGCAGCCCGTCTTGCCCTCTCGGTGCGGTTCATCCCCGCCTGCGCGGGGAACACGCCAGGGCAGCGCCGAGCTTGAGGTGCATGATCGGTTCATCCCCGCCTGCGCGGGGAACACTGGTGGCTGTATCTCATCGTGCTGGCCGGGCTCGGTTCATCCCCGCCTGCGCGGGGAACACCAGGATGGCGGCGTACAGCATCAGTGCCCCGCCGGTTCATCCCCGCCTGCGCGGGGAACACATGGGCACGCCCACCTACGGCTACACCTACAACGGTTCATCCCCGCCTGCGCGGGGAACACTCTGCGGCAACGAAGTCGAGCCGCCAATGTTCCGGTTCATCCCCGCCTGCGCGGGGAACACGGCGTTGAGTGAAATGCAGGACCAGCGCTGGTCGGTTCATCCCCGCCTGCGCGGGGAACACCGATGAGGGCGTTCCGTGACACGCTGATAGCCCGGTTCATCCCCGCCTGCGCGGGGAACACGCTCGCTCCACGGCCAGACAGACGGAGTCCACCGGTTCATCCCCGCCTGCGCGGGGAACACCTTCCGCCCACAAGCTCGCTGCCGTTGCGTCACGGTTCATCCCCGCCTGCGCGGGGAACACCATGTGCGCGACTTCCACGCGAACTGGTATCGCGGTTCATCCCCGCCTGCGCGGGGAACACACACAGCCGCAGTCGATGCGTGCATACATCAACGGTTCATCCCCGCCTGCGCGGGGAACACGAGCACCGCCAAAGCCATGCGGATCGCTGACTCGGTTCATCCCCGCCTGCGCGGGGAACACTGGCGGCGGTGGCGCTGCCGGCCAACTCGACACGGTTCATCCCCGCCTGCGCGGGGAACACAGCATTCGCAAGACTGTCGTCTTGAACAGATTCGGTTCATCCCCGCCTGCGCGGGGAACACATCAACCGCCTGTTTCGTTGCCTCGGCGACATCGGTTCATCCCCGCCTGCGCGGGGAACACGCGTCATCGTCCTCGGGGTCGCTGGTCGGCAGCGGTTCATCCCCGCCTGCGCGGGGAACACAGCGCGTACTCGATCAGGCTGGCGCCGCGCTTCGGTTCATCCCCGCCTGCGCGGGGAACACCCGTCTTTTCTGGCGGCGCAGTGAGTGATGCACGGTTCATCCCCGCCTGCGCGGGGAACACGTCTCGAATCGCGCTACAGCAAACCCACCTGTCGGTTCATCCCCGCCTGCGCGGGGAACACCCTCAAGGTCATGCGCTCGGTGCTGGCGGGCACGGTTCATCCCCGCCTGCGCGGGGAACACACCAATCCTATCTCGTTGATTTGGAAACGCTTTTTGGCGGCGTCGGAAACCACCAGCCGCTGCGGTTCGTTTTCGACCAGATTGTTAAGGAGCGTTCGATTCCGCTTCCGGCATGAAGCGGACCAACTGGACACCGTCGAAATCCACTGGGATGCGTCGGTTGGCGCCCAGGGTCTTGAACTCGAAGCCGGCCTCGGCAGTACTGCCCCAGAGCATCACCGCATTGCCGTCTTCGATACCTTCCTCCACCTGGCCCCAGATGTGCTCGCGTACGCGCTTGCTGAAGGCACCGACGTACACCCCGGCGCGCACTTCCAGCAGCCACACGGCCAGCCTGCCGCGCAGCCGCGGTGGGGCGTTCTCAAGCACGATGACCAGCATCGCCCAGGCTTTCGGGGTTGGCGATGGCCGGGCCGATGGCGTCGGCTGGCGCCGTGGGGCGCGGTATCTCGCCGGCGGCCAGCATGTCCTCGATGTCGGGAATGATCCGGTCCAGCAGCTTGGTCTGGCGAAAGATGTCGCGGCAGCCCAGGCGCACCGCGCGTTCGGGGTTGCCGCTGGGGTTGGACGCCGCCACCTTGAAGGCCACCGGCACCACGGTTTCGAACTTGTAGACGTCGGCCACATCGTAGACGAAGGACAGCGGCTTGCCGGTGTGGATGAATCCCACCGCCGGCGCATAGCCGGCGGCCAGCACGGCGGCCTCTGTGACGCCGTACAAACAGGCGGTGGCGGCCGACAGGCAGCGGTTGGGCAGGTCGGATGCATCCCAGCTTTCGGGGTTGTAGTCGCGCCCCGTCCACTTCACGCCGAACTGCTGCGCCAGCAACTGGTAGCTGCGCCGCACGCGGGCGCCTTCGATGCCGCGCAGCTGCTCCACGCTGCGGCGTTCGGGTGGTTCTTCGCCAAAGCGCACGGCGTACATCTTGCGCACCACCTTCAGGCGCAGGCTGTCGTCCAGTGCCAGGCGTGCCTGGTACAGCAGCCGGTCGCTGCGGGCGCCACCCGGCTGGCCGGCGGAATACAGCCGCACACCGGCTTCGCCCACCCACACCAGCAAGGTGCCCACGCGCGCAGCCAGCGCCGCGGCACGGTGGCTCACGCGTGTGCCGGGCTCCAGCATGATGCAGGCCACGCCACCCACCGGGATGTGCGTGCGCACGCCGGTGGCGTCGACCACCACGAAGGCGCCGTCGAGCATGTCGATCTCGCCGCGTTCGACGAAGATGACGCTGATGCGCTCCTTGATGGGCAGGGGCTTGAGCGGCGGCAGCAGTCCATTCACGCGGGGGCCTCGCCAGCGGCCGTCAGCGCCTGCAGAACAACGGCGTGCCCGAAACGCTGGCCGCTGGCGCGCAGGCGCTCTATCAGCGGCGCCACGGCCGGCACCAGGCCGCCACGTTTGCCGCGGATCAGCACGCCCAGCGTGCCGACGACGACGAGCTGCAAGGACTCGGCGTACTCCCGTGCTTCCTGGTCGTCGGTGAGCAGGCCCGCGCCGATGGCCAATGCGCGTGCGATGGCCGCGCGTTCACCACGACCGAGCGGGCCTTCAGGCATGGGATGCGGCCCGCAGGGCGTCAACCAGCCCTGGTCGATGGCGACAGTGATGTGCGCGGCGTCAAGGCTATGTGGCCGGGACGCGCACTCCAGCAGCACCTGTTCCGGCACCTGCACCTCGGAGAACAGGGCAGGCAGCAGTCGCAAGAGGTCCAGGCGGCCCAGGCAGATCAAGGGCCCCGAATCGCTGACGACGACGCGCATCGGCTTGGCGTCAGTTGGGGTCAAGGACCGAATGCGGCCAACTCGCGCGCAAGTTCACCCGGCCGCAGCCGCATCGTGGCGATGCCGCGTCGGCCCAGCTCGTCCATCATGTCGGCGTAGGCCAGGCCCGCGATCTCCGCGGCGCGGCCCAGGCTGATCTGCTCGCGGTCGTATAGCTGGGCGGCCAGGTCGAGCAGCGCGCCCGGCGCGGGGGCGCCGTTTTCCAGCGGCACCGTCATCAACACGGCCTGGCCATCGGTGGTGACGATGGTGATCTGGCCGCGGTGCGCGTCGTCAAGCAACTGAGCGGGTTCGCGCTTGAGTTCGTCGTCGGTGAGGGTGTGCATGGTGAGCTCCGGCAATCGGTCGCGTGTGATCACAGCTTAGCTGATGCGGCGGATCAGCAGCAAACCGCAACCGAAGGCCTTGGCGTGGCCGATGCCGTCATACAGCGCCAGCCGCAGCGCGCTGGCGTCGACCACCCGCAAGATGCCGCTGAAGTCCACGGTCGAGATGCGCAGCGCGCCGTTCTTGCCCCGGTGCTGCTCGTAGCCTTCGACGCTGAGCGCGGCCTTGTCCAGCGTGATGCCCAGGCGCTCGCAGCGGGCCTGCAACCAGGCGCCGCAGGTGCGTTGCACCAGCTCAGGCATGGCTGGGCGGTCGGGCGCCGGCCAGTCGGCCCAGCGCGCGAGTTGCCGTTCTTTGAGCAGCCGGGTTTTCTCCTGCATGACCACATCGTGGCGGGCTGCCTTGCCGGTGGCGTTGCGGGTGGTGACCACGGGGTTGGCACGCAGTTCGAAGGCCAGCCACTCGCCGGAAACCAGGTCGGGCGCGTAAGGCCTGCTCTGCACCTGCCAGTGCGGCGATGGCGCCACCGGCGCGCGGTCCGAGACGACATAGAACCGGGGCAGGCCTTCCACATCGCGCCGGCGGAACAGAAAGCTGCGTGGGGTGCCGGGCGGGGCGGGCAAGAAGCGCCACAGCCACTGGTGTTCTTGGTACGCGCCATGCGTCCACTCGTGCGCGGCATCGCGCTCACGGCCGGGGGTGGGGGTGATGAGGCTGAAGTGCATGGTCGGTCGTCCTCAATCGTCGTGGGCCACGCCATGGATCAAGGCCAGGTGTTCGGTGCGGTCACCGAACTGCCAGCCGCGGCGGCGGATCAGCCGGTCCTTGCGCGGCGTGCTCAGGTGCGGCGCCAGGCCGGCCGCAACGCCGTCGGACCAGGCCAGGCTGCGCAGCGTGGCCGGCGGGTCGGCGGCGGCCAGGTAGGTGGCCAGCGCGGCGTGCGCGGATTCGGCGTCAAGCACCTTTGGCGCCAGCGGCGCCGCGGGCGGGCAGCATTTGCGGCCCAGGTAGAGCACGAAGCGCGGCTCGCGCAGGGCCTGCGCCAGTTCGACCAGACCGTGCGGTGCGCCGGCATGAGCCTGCACGGCAACGGCCCAGGCGCCGTCTTGCCGGTAGTCGCGGGTGGACAGGATGGTGTTCAGCATGTGCCGGGGCAGGCTGAGTTCGTCGCGCCGGGTGCGGTGCGGGCGGTGCTTCATGTCACTTCGGCCAGGCACCTGGGCGGTGTGGTAGTCGCGCAGCAATTGCCCGCTGCTGATCACGCCCACCGCGAAAGCGTAGCCGTCGCGCAGCGCGGCATGCGCGGGTTCGTCGTCGCGCTGCAGACCCAGCGCGGCACCCAGCAGGCCGATCAGCGCCGAAGCGCCCGGGTACTCGCGGCTGCCCCGGTACTGGCCCACGGCCACGTCGCCCCAGGCGGCCAGCGGCGCTTGCAATTGGAAGGTCAGGAACTGCATGGCCTACCCCTTGACGAAGGCCACCACCTCGGCCAGCGAGCCCTCGCCCTTCTCGACGTCGAAATGGCAACGGCTGCTGGCGCAGTCGCCATACACCTTGTCGAAGTTGTCGCGGCGCTGGGTCAGCGCTTCGACGGCCAGCGCCAGCATGTCGCGCTCGCCATACGGCTTGACGGGTTTCAGGAAGGCCTGCACCAGCGAGCGTGGTTGCTGGTCGCCCTTCTCGGCCAGCAGGTAGCTGGCGTGGGCACGTGAACCGAAGCTGTTCTGCATGCCGGTGGGTGCGACTTGCGTGATGGCGTGCAAGAGCGCGTCCAGCGCCTGGGCGGTGAGGTCGGCGTCGCCACCCAGGTTTTGCTGCAGCAACTCACGGTTGATGCAGACGTAGAGGTAGAACAGGCCCGCGCCGTAGCCGCGTTCGCCGATGTGCCCGGCGCCCTTGTCCTCCAGGCCCTGGTTCAGGTCATCGACGGCGCTGAAGAAGTCGTCTTCGACGGCGGCCTTGTGCACGGTGATGGCGTGGGCGACCTGCACGGCGGCTTCCATGTTGAAGGCGGGCGTGTCGGCCAGCATGCGGCCAAACATCGCAATGTCCACCGCCGCCCTGGGCTTGGTCAGCAATTTCAGCTCGTCAGCCGTCGGCTCGCTCTTGCGTTCGGCGCAGGCCTTCGCCAGCGCATCGGCCGCAGCCCGTTCGTCAGGGCTGACATGGGCGAGCTGTTCGATCTGCAGGTCGTCGTTGGCATCGGTCTTCTTGTCGGCCTTGAGCTTGCCGAACTGCCCGGCGATGGCGCGCGCCCACTCGCGTGCGGGTTTCTCGCCCACGCCACCTGCGGCGAGCAGCTTGTAGATCTCGATGCCAAGCAGCTTGGTGCGGGTGCCCAGGTGCTGGGCTCCGATGGCACCTTCGAACACGTCTGAGGTGCGCCACGCCCGCTTCAGGCTCTGCGACGAAATGCGCAGCCGCAGCGCGTCGCCGAGCAAGGCGGTCTTGGGGCGGCCGGTGTCGTCGCGGTTGAGGTTGGCGGGCGGGTAGGCGGTGAGGGCGTGGAGCTGGATGAAACGGGACATGGTGGTGACTCCCTGATGGAAATGTGAAGTGGAAGTGAGGTGCAGGTGAGGGGGGCGCAATCAGCCGCCGGCCTTGGCCGGCCAGTGGTAGGCGTAAGCCCAGCGCTTCTTGACCGCGTCGCCCCAGTTGACGACATCGGTGGCCAGGGCCAGCACGTCGGTGCGGTGCTGGATCAAGGGCAGTGCGCGCCGCAGGCCGCTGAACAAGGCGTCGATGTCCGGCGAATCGAGCAGGCGCATGAAGCGCAGCGGGCTGACGCAGGGTTTGTCACCTTCGCTCATGGCCTGCGGCAGGTTGCGTTCACTGTGTTCGCGGACGTGGGCCAGCAGGCCGGCAGCGGCGGCCAGCCGGTCGTTGTGCCAGGGCTGGTCGGGCCAGCCGGCGGCCAGCAGGCGCCGGTGCAGGTGCTGGTAGGCCGGCAGCATGACCACGGCCGTGATGTCGGGCGCGCGGCGCAGGGCGGCGCGGCCGCCGGTGTCCTGTGCCAGGTCGCGCCACCAGCGCAGCAGCAGGTCGCCCCAGGCTTGTTGCGGGCGAAAGTTCAGCGCGGTCATGTGGTTTCCTTCGGGGTGCGTTTGACGGACTTTCGCGGCGCCTTGGTGTCTGACGCATCGACCGGCAGGGCGAGAGCCTGCTTGAGCTTCGGTCCGTACAGGCTGTTGCGCAGTTGCTTGTGCGCCAAGGCGATGCGGCGCGGGTTCTGGCGCTCGACCGCTCCGGCGCCGGCAAAGGTGTCGTCGAACAGGCGCAGGGCGGTGCGGGTCAGCACGGCGTGCCAGGTTTCGCGGGTAGGCAGTGGGGGCAGCTCAGCGGCTTCTCGCGCAGCGTCGATCAGCGCCTGCAACTGGCGGTAGAAAGCAGGCTCGGTCGCGCTCCAGAACGTGGCGTCGATGTGGCTGAAGTCGCCGCGGGCATCGGCGCTGAACCAGGCGTCCTTGACCGCACCGCGCAGGTACATGCCCGCCAACTCTGCAGCGGCGAGCCAGCGCGCCACCTCGGACTGAACGCCCTTGCGTGTGTCGGTGCTGCAATCCGCAAGGCCATACATCGGCAGCGTTGATTCATACCAGCAGCGCGCTTTCATGTTGTCCATGTCGTAGCCGAAGGCCCACAGCCGCAGCGGGCCGCCGAGGGTGCGCTGCGGCAGCGACAGTGCGCGGTCAACAACCTGCGCCACACGGGTGGACTGCTTGTTGTTGGCGGCGCCCAGCACCCAGGCCAGCCAGTGGCGGTAGCCCAGGCCGTCGGGTTGCGGATGCAGTGGCAACCAGTCTTCCTTGCTGGCGTAGTAGGGCGACAGCGGGTGGCTCCAAGCGCCCTTGTAGTTGAGCCCGTAGTTCTTGGTGGCGTAGCGGCTGACGAGCGATGCCGTTGCCCGCCCGCAGTTGTCGCAGAGCCCGCCTGCATGCGCGCCGATGTCCAGACGGATGCGCCGGGGCATCGCCCAAAACAGGTGAGCCGGGTGCACCTGTGACTGCGCCAGTTCGCCCTGCGGCGTGGGCATTTGCAGCGCGCTCAGCGGCCCGAGCCACGGAAAGCTGCGCTGCGGGTCAACTCGCGCGGCATCGCCGCCGTGCGCCAGAAAGTCCGGCCGGTTGACGACGTTCATCCACAGGTGCTGCCACAGGCTGGCCTCGCCAGGTGCCAGCACCAGCGTCGTCAGTGGGCCGCCACCGCGCAAGCCGGTGCGGTGCCCGGCACCGCCCGAGGGTGCGTTGAGCTGCAGGGTGAAGAGTGCAAGGGCTGCGCACGGTCGGCACAGTGCATTGACCTGCGCCCGTTTGACGAAGTGGTCGGCGTTGTTCTTCACCGTCTGTTCGCCCGGCGATTCGATGAGCAGCGCGGCGATCTCGTTGACGGCGACACCGTCGCTGCCTAGGTCCAGATCCTGCATGAACCTTGGCCCATCGCCATCCAACACCAGAGCGGCGGTTACTGGCTCGAACCACTGCTGCAGCGTGCCCGCATCGGGCGGTGTATTCAGCAGCTTGCGCCAGCCGATGCCGTCGGCCACCGGCGTGGTGGTTTGCAGCAGCCCGATGGCGAACTGCGCCAGTGCGCCGTTGAAGTCGGGCCGGTCGGCGTCGAAGGCGCGCCACGCGGGGTCGGACAGCCGGTCAGGCGTGATCCAGTGGCGCCGGCCTTGATCGTCGCGCACCGGCATCCAGGGGTCGTGAAGCAAGTTCATGTCTCGGGGTCCTCCTTCAAGGCGGGTTCGGTGCCAGCAGGGTCGATCAGGCGCAGGCCGCGCTGTTCGTCGTAGCACCACGTCAGGCGGCGTGGCGCCTGGCCCTTGCGCGCGGCGGCCAGCGCCTGGCCGACCCAGCCCTGGGCCGTTTCGGTCAGCGGCAGCAGCACGGTCCAGCGGCCTTGCGCGGGCAGCTCGGCCAGCGTGGCGTCCAGCGCGGCCTGCCGCCGCGCGTCGGCTTCGGGTGCAGTAGCGGCGATCAGGCGTTCGGCCACGCGCAGGCTGCTGTAGGCCCAGCCGTGTGGCCGGCTCACCCATGGCTGCAACCGCCCGTCGACCCAGCGTGCCAGTGCCACGGAGCTGCTGGCGTCGCCCAGGCGCGACGGTGTCTTGGCCTCGGTCCACCAGTCGATGCCGCCGCGCTGGTAGCCCTGCGACAGGGTGAGCGTGTTCATCTGCGCCTGGGTCTGCGCAGCGTAACCCTGGCCCTCGGCCGCCAGTACATTGGTTTCCAGCCCGGGCGGAATGTCTGCGTCGGCGCCGAAGACGCCTTCGATCAGGCGGCGCGCGTCGTCGGGCATGGTGAAGGCGCCTTCGCGCAGTGCGCGCTCCGTCAGCCACAGCTGACCATGGTTCGGATAGACCGCCGCAGCTTTGGGGAAGGCGGATTTGAACCAACGCGCATCGGGTGCGTCGGCCCAGGGCGGCACCAGCACCCACAGGCAGGGCTCGCCACGCTGGTCGGCGACGGCGGGGTCACGCAGCGGCATGCCGTCGGCCGCGCGGCGGTGGCGGCGCAGGCGGCCAGCGCGCTGGATGACGCGGTCGATGGGCGCCAGGTCGGTGACGAGCAGGTCGAAATCGACGTCCAGCGACTGCTCGACCACCTGGGTGGCGATCAGCAGCCGGCCGGCACGCTGCGCGGGCGTGCTCGTCTTGCCGAAGGCTTCGAGCACGCGCTGTTCCATGGCCAGCCGGTCGTGCAGCGCGAAACGGGCGTGGAAGAGCAGCAGGTGCCCGGCGGGCAGATCGGGCGCGAAGCGGTCGAAGGCGGCCACGGCGTCGGCCACCGTGTTGCGCACCCAGCACACGCATTGCCCCGCCACCAGCGCCTGCGCGATGGCGGTCTCGACTTCGGCGAGGTCGCTGCTGCAGCGGACCTCGACCCGTCGCTGCACGTCGGCCCGCGTGGCGATGCACTCTTCAGAAAGGGCGTTGTCATCGTCAGCGGGCCAGGAGGTGGCCAGTGGGTAGCCCGCTTCGCTGGCGCGTGGGGCGGGGGCCTGCACGCCGCGCGCGAAGGCCGCCAGCAGGGCCTGCTTCATGCGCTGCGGCAGCGTGGCCGACAGCAGGATGGCGCTGCCGCCAGCCCGTGCGTGGAATTCCAGCAGCACCTCAAGCACGCCTTGCATGTAGGTGTCGCAGGCGTGCACTTCGTCCACCACCAGCACCTTGCGCAGCAAGCCCAGCAGGCGCAGCGACTGGTGCTTGCTGTGCAGCACCGCCAGCAGGGCCTGGTCGATGGTGCCCACGCCGGCCGGCGAAAGCAGCGCGCGCTTGTTGTGGTCAGCCAGCCATGCCGTGCAGCGCGCCGAGGCGGTCTCGTCGAGCTGGCGGGCGTCCCTCTCTTGCGCTCCCGCCGGCAGCACGGTGGCGGCGAAGTCGTCCACCAGCGAGCGCTGGCCATGGGTCAGCACCAGGCTGGTGGGGTCAGCGAACAGGCGCGCATAGGTTTGGGCAATGCGTCCGTACATCGCATTGGCCGTGGCCATGGTGGGCAGCGCGATGAAGAACCCGTCGGCGTGAGCGCCAGCCAATAGGCGGTGGGTCAGCATCAAGGCGGCCTCGGTCTTGCCAGCGCCGGTGACGTCTTCCAGCAGGTGGATCTGCGGCCCGCGGTGCAGTCTCGTCTGCGCGGCCCATTGCTGCAGTGGCGACGGCGCGGGCAGGGTCGGGAACAGTCCATGGAACGACAGCAGGGCGGCGCTGGCGGGCGGTATCACGCCGCTGGCATCCAACACCAGGGCTGCCTGCCGGCGTGCATGCTGCCAGTAGTCGGCCAGAGGCAGCGGCTGATCCTGGTACGCGAAGTACGCGGTGTTCGAGCCCAGCCAGTCGGCCAGCACAGCCAGCCCGGCCAGCCACCACGACAGTTCGACACTGGTGGCAAGGAAAACCGAGGGATCTTGCGCGGCGATGGCTTCGGCCAGGTCGGTGCCGATGAACTGTTCGCGCAGCGCGTCCACGAATGCCAGTGTGGCGGCGCGGTCCTGCTGTGGATCGAAGTGCTGGCCCCAGTGGTCGCCTTCTGTCGGCGGTTGGCCGTGGTGGCCGGTGCAGGCCCGGGTCCACCAGTCCAGGCCATCAGCCAGGTTCTCAGATCGGGGCCCGAACCAGGCGTCGTCGATCACCCGGTCGCGCAGCACGGCCGTCCAGAACAACATCCCCAGGCTGTCGTGGCGCAGCGTGTAGGGCTTGGCGGGGTTGGGCGGGCGGCCGCGCAGCGCTTCGAAGAGGTCAGGGCACTGGCCTTGGAACGATTCGGCGAATTTGCCCAGGTCGTGCAAGGCCAGCCAGAACGCGATCCATGACTCCTGCTGGTCCTCGCGCAGGCCCAGTCTGCCGGAAAACAGGCCGCGCATAGCCGGCAACCGCCGCAAAACCTCGATGCCCACGGCGGCCACGTCGAGGCAGTGGTAGACGAGCAAATGACATTGCACCGCGGGGGTCGATGCGCCATCGGAGCGTGCCTTGCCCCAGTAGGGCAGGCCGGCAGCTTGCATGTTTTCCCCCTCTCAGTGGATTTGACTTTGTGGTCATTCTCATCCGCCGATAGCTCAAATAGCGAGCCAGCGGGTGTGAAAGTCCGCCTGAGTTGCAGCGCGTCACAATCCCGCCAATGACCCCCACCCCGCACACCCTGCGCCCGGCCACGCCGGCCGACCTGAGCGCCATCGTCGGCCTGATCCGCGAGCTGGCCGAGTTCGAACATCTGGCCCACCTCGTCGTGGCGACACCCGAATCGTTGCACCCGCATCTCTTCGGCCCACGGCCGGTGGCCGAGGCGGTGGTCGGTGAGGTCGAGGGCCGCGTCGTCGCCTTCGCCCTGTTCTTCACCAACTTCTCGACTTTTCTCGGGCAGCCGGGGCTGTACCTGGAAGACCTTTATGTGCAGCCGGCGCACCGCGGCACGGGCCTGGGCAAGGCGCTGCTGCAACACCTGGGTGCACTGGCCGTGGAGCGTGGTTGCGGCCGCTTCGAGTGGAGCGTGCTCGACTGGAACGAGAACGCCATTCGCTTCTACCAGAGCATGGGCGCCACACTCATGCCCGACTGGCGCATCTGCCGGGTGGGCGGGGGCGCGCTGGCGGCTTTCGCGCCGCGCTGAGTCAGCCCGTCACCAGTGCCGCCAGGTGGTCCAGCGACAGGCGTGCCGGCAGGCTGCCTTCGCCCACCACGCCCACCACGGCGTGGCTCTTGGCGGTAGTTTCGCGCCGCAGCGCGGTGGCCAGCGGCGCGCCGCGCTCGTTGGTCAGGCAGGCCACCACCGGCGTCGTGATGGTCGCGCCGCGCGCCACCACGATGGCCAGCTCGCCCGAGGCCAGGCGCACATGGCAGCCCGGTGGGTAGATGCCGAACTCCTTGACCAGCGCGGCCGTCATCGGGTGGCCGGGGTCCTGCATGAACATCTGGCGCCCGGCCAGATCGGCGGCCAGCGCGTCGCGCGTGGCGCGCGAGGCGAGCTTGGAGGTATAGACATCGGCGCGGCGTGCCAGCGATGCCAGCTCGTTGATCTCTGCGCTGCCGCTGGGGTAGCCGCCTCCGTCTTCCTGTTCGTGATGCTGCAGCACCGCGTCCAGCCAGACCGAGTCTGCGACCCCTGCCAGCTGCAGCATGCGCACGCTGCGCATCGGGTGCGACTGCAGCGCTGAACGCTGTTCGGGCGTGGGTGGCACGCGCTGGCGCGAGAGCTCGCCCTGCAGTTCGAGCATCGAGAGGTTCATCGTCAGGGCCACCTTGAACATGGTCTCGCACTGGGGTGCATCCCAGCCCAGGCGCTGGGCGACCAGAAATGCCACGATGGCCGTCTGCTGCGAACGCCGGGCGCCATAAGCCACGTCATCGTTGCTGCCCTGGCGCAGGACCTGGAAGATGGCCAGGTCGGGGTCGCGCTCGATCAGGGCCTGCGCCGGCGCGGCCGCCTCGTCCAGTGCGGCGCCGAAATTTTGCCCGGGCTGCTCTTGCAGCACCGTCGACATGCGGTCCAGGCTGCGAGCCCACAGCCGGGGCAGCTGTTCGCGGGGCGCCTTGAGGATTTCCTCACGCGCGGTCTGCAACTCGGCCACGTCGACCAGCGCGCCGCGCGTGAACAAGGCCGCGAGCTGCTCGGCCGACTCGATCTGCTGGCCCCGCGCCAGCAGCAAGGTGGCATCGGCATCGCGCACGTTGAAGGGCAGCGGGGCACCCAGGTGAATGCGGTGCTTGACGGTGGAGAGCTCGGCGAAGTGCATGGTGTGTGGGGCAGACAGCGGGCCGCAAGGCGATGAGCGTTCTTCGGCAAACCCGCGGCGAACTTGACCCGCACTGCATCGGGTCGGCCCCGGGCTGCCGAAATCTGCCGGGGCGCTTAAGCTTTGGCATGGTCAGACCAAACACCCTTTCCGACGCCTACGCGGCCTTGCACGCCGGTTTTCGCTGGCAAGTGCCAGAGCACTTCAATATCGCCGAGGTCTGCTGCAGGCGTTGGGCGCGGCGCCGCGCCTGGGCGCGCCGCGTGGCCATCGCCTGGGAGCATGAAGACGGGCGCGCTGGCCAGCTCAGCTATGGCGAGCTGCAGGCGCAGGCCGATCGGCTGAGCCACGCGCTGGTTCGGCTGGGCGTGCAGCGGGGCGACCGCGTCGCCATCTGCATGCCGCAGCGGCCCGAGACGGCCGTGGCGCACATTGCGTGCTACCAGCTCGGCGCCGTGGCGATGCCGCTGTCCATGCTCTTCGGGCCGGACGCGCTGGCCTATCGGCTGCAGCACAGCGCTGCCGTGGTGGCCATCGCCGATGAATCCTCCATCACCCACCTGCGCACTGCGCGGCCCGACTGCCCGGCGCTGCGCAGCGTGCTGGCGGTGGGCGGCGCCGCCGGGCAGGGCGACGCCGACTGGGCCGGCGCGCTGGGCGCCGATGGCTCGCCCTTCGTGCCGGTGGACACGCGCGGCGACGACGCGGCCGTGCTCATCTACACCAGCGGCACCACCGGGCCGCCCAAGGGCGCGCTGATTCCGCACCGCGCGCTCATCGGCAACCTGAGCGGGTTCGTGTGCAGCCAGAACTGGTTCGGTGCCGGCCGCGACGAGGTGTTCTGGAGCCCTGCGGACTGGGCCTGGACCGGCGGCTTGATGGACGCGCTGCTGCCTGCGCTGTATTTCGGCCGGCGCATCGTGGCCTACCAGGGCCGCTTCACTCCCGAGCGGGCTTTCGAGCTGATGCAGCGCCACGCCGTCACGCACACCTTCCTGTTCCCGACCGCGCTGAAGGCCATGATGAAAGCCGTGCCCGAACCGCGCCGGCACTATGAGCTTCGGCTGCGGGCCCTCATGAGCGCCGGCGAGGCCGTGGGCGACGCGGTATTCCACTGGTGCCGGCAGGCCCTGGGCGTGGGTGTCAACGAGATGTTCGGCCAGACCGAGGTCAACTACATCGTGGGCAATTGCGCCAGCTATCTCGACGCCCAGGGCCGCCGCCACCCGGCCTGGCCGGCGCGGGCGGGCAGCATGGGCCGCGCCTACCCCGGCCACCGCGTGGCGGTGATCGACGACGAGGGCCGCGAGTGCCCGCGCGGCACGCCAGGCGACGTGGCGCTGCACCGCCTGGACGTGCAGGGTCACCCCGACCCGGTGTTCTTCCTCGGCTACTGGGGCAACGAGGCCGCCACGCGGGCCAAGTTCACCGGCGACCCTTTGAACAGCTGGTGCCGCACCGGCGATATGGCGGTGATGGACGCCGACGGCTACCTCTGGTACCAGGGCCGCAGCGACGACCTCTTCAAATCCGCGGGCTACCGCATCGGGCCCAGCGAGATCGAAAACTGCCTGGTCAAGCACCCTGCGGTGGCCAACGCCGCGGTGGTGCCCAAGCCCGATGCCGAGCGCGGTGCGTTGGTCAAGGCCTATGTGGTGCTGGCGGCGGGCCATGTGGGCGACGCAGCGCTGGTGCAGGCCCTGCAGGACCATGTGCGCGGACAGCTCGCGCCCTACGAGTACCCCAAGGAGATCGAGTTCATCGAGCAGCTGCCGATGACCACCACCGGCAAGCTGCAGCGCCGCGTGCTGCGGCTGCAGGAGCAGGAGCGCGCCCGCCTCAGCACTTCTTCCCCGCCCACAGGTCCCTGAAGGCGCCGTTGGCCAGCTCCAGCTGGCCGGCGCGCGAGCGCTGCAACTCGATGCATTCGCTGCCGCGCCGCAGGCGAATGCGGTCGTTGCCCAGTCGCTCTGGCACCCAGGGCCCGTCGCCGCCCATGGCTTGGGTTGTGCGGCTTTCGAGTGTGGCCGGCGCGCTGTTGGCGCGGGCGTCTTCCAGCGCCGGATTGCGGCTGCGCCAGGGCGCCGAGGCAGCGCGCGGCAAGGTCAGGTTCAACGGTGCGCTGCCAACCGCTTCGGGAGTGGACGCCGCCGCCGCGGGCGGCAGCGTGATGGCCTGGGGTTCGGCAGATCGGGGTGGTTCTTGCGCAGGGGGAGTGGCGGTGGTGAACGGCGCCGTGGCAGGGGCCCGGGTCGCCGGGGGTAGGGCGGCCGTTGCAGGCGGCTGCGCTGGCGGTGGCCGCTGCGCCAGCTGCAGCAGCCTCACCACCAAGGGGGGCTGTTCGGCCGCAGGAGGGCCGCGGTCGGGCCAGGCGCCCAGCCGCAGCAGCAGGGCGGCCACCAGCAAGTGCTGGCCCAGCACCAGCGCCGCCGTGGCGGTGCGGGGCCCGCGGTGTGTGAAGCGCTCGGGCATCAGCGGCGAGCATAGTGGCCCGTCCGCCGCGCTTGGCGGCGGGGCGCGCAGGAGGCCTTGTTGATGCACACTGGCGCGCTTCGATCACGAGGATGAGCTGACGCGATGGAAACCACGGAATTGGGCGGCAGCGGCCTGCGGGTGAGCCGCATCGGCCTGGGCACGATGACCTTCGGCCAGCAGGTGGACGAAGCCACGGCGCACGCCATCCTCGACCGCGCGCTGGAGCGCGGCGTGGACTTCATTGATACCGCCGAGATGTACTCGGTGCCGGCGCGGCGCGAGACCTTCGGCGCCACCGAAGCCATCATCGGCCGCTGGCTCGCGAGTCGCCCCGGCGTGCGCCAGCGCGTGGTGCTGGCCACCAAGGTATCCGGGCCGGCACGCGGCATGGACTGGATACGCCACGGCAGCACCGACCTGAAGGCCGGCGAGATCGTGCAGGCCTGCGAAGACAGCCTGCGCCGGCTGCAGACCGAGGTCATCGATCTGTACCAGATCCACTGGCCCAACCGCAACGCGCCGTCCTTCGGGGCGCTGTATTTCGACCCGACCCAGGACAGGGCCTACCGCAGCATCCAGGAGCAACTGCAGGCGCTGGCCGGCCTGGTGCAGGCGGGCAAGGTGCGGCATATCGGCCTGAGCAACGAGACGCCCTGGGGCGTGGGTGAATTCGTGCGCCTGGCTGAACAGCACGGCCTGCCGCGCATCGTGAGCGTGCAGAACCCGTATGCGCTGGTCAACCGCGCAGTGGACAACGGCCTGGACGAAACGCTGCATCGCACCGGGGTCGGCCTGCTGGCGTATTCGCCGCTGGGTTTCGGCACGCTCACCGGCAAATACGACGAGCCCGGCTTCGACGCCGATCGGCCCGAGCTCGGCCGCATCGCGCAGTTCGCTGCCATGCGCCAGCAACGCTGGGCGCGGCCCGAGGCCCTGGCCGCAGCACGCGAGTACAACGCGCTGGCGCGCCGGCATGGCCTCACGCCCACGCAGATGGCGCTGGCTTTTTGCTATGGCAGCTGGCGCGTGGCCAGCACCCTCATCGGTGTGACCAGCCTGGCCCAGCTCGACGAGAACCTCGCGGCCTGGGGCACGCGGCTGTCGGCCGAGTTGCTGGCGGAGATCGACGCGATCCGCTGGCGCATCCGCGACCCGGCGCAGTAGTTGGCGCAGTAGCCGGCGCCGCACCGCCAGGGTCACCCCGGCCGGGCGCGACAATCGCACCGCTCCGACTCACTGAGAACACTTCATGGCGAACCTCATCGTCCACGGCGGCACGCCGCTCACCGGCCGCATCGTCCCTTCGGCCAACAAGAATGCCGTATTGCCCATCTTGTGCGCCACGCTGCTCACGCGCGAGCCGGTGCGCCTGGTGGGCATCCCGGAGATCACCGACGTGCGCAAGATCCTGGAGATCTTCCGCGCGCTGGGCAGCCAGGTCAGCGTGGACTACGCCAGCGGCCTCCTCGAGGTGCACCACCGCGACACGCGCTTCGACCCTGCCGAGCACCACCTGCCCGAGGAGATGCGCTCGTCGATCATGCTCGTGCCGCCGCTGCTGGCGCGCTTCGGCGCGGCGCGCATCGAGAACGACGTGCAGGGCTGCACGCTGGGCGTGCGCGAGATCGACCCGCATGTGGAGGTGATGGAGCGCTTCGGCTGCCGCGTGGAGCGCCGGCCCGAGGCGCTGATCATCCATGCCGAGGGCGGGCTCAAGGCCAACCACCACTGGCTGGACTACGCCAGCGTCACCACCACCGAGAATTTCGTGCTCTGCGCCGCGCTGGCGCATGGCACGAGCACGCTGATGAACGCGGCCAGCGAGCCGCACGTGCAGGAGTTCTGCCACTTCATGGCGCTGCTGGGTGCGCAGATCGAGGGCATCGGCACGAGCAAGCTCACGGTGCACGGCGTGCGCCAGCTGGCGGGCGGCGAATTCAAGTTTGCCGAGGACTTCCACGAGGCCGTGACCTTCATGGCGCTGGGCGCCATCACCGGCGGCTGCATCACGGTGAAGAACTCCGCGCCCGAACAGTTTCCGCTCATCGACCGCACCTTCGCCAAGTTCGGCGTGCAGGTGGTGCACGAGGGCGGCTGGAGCCACACCGTGGTCGACGGCCCGCTGAAGGTGCGCGAGCCGTTCACCAGGAACATCCTGCAGAAGATCGAGGCCGCGCCCTGGCCCTACCTGCCGGTGGACCTGTTGCCCATCTTCGTCGCCCTGGGCGTGCGCGCCGAGGGCAGCGTGATGTACTGGAACAAGGTCTACGAGGGCGCGATGGGCTGGACGAGCGAGCTCTCCAAGTTCGGTGCCCACGCCTTCATGGCCGATCCGCACCGCATCATCACCTTTGGTGGCAAGCCGCTGGCACCGGCCGAGGTGGAGAGCCCCTACATCATCCGCGTGGCCATCGCGCTGCTCATGCTGGCGGCCAGCATCCCCGGCAAGTCGGTGATCAAGAACGCCACGCCGGTACGCCGGGCGCACCCGCGTTTTGCCGAGAACATCCGCGCGCTCGGCGCGCAGATCGAGTGGGTCGAAGGTGACTGAGTGTCATGGATAAGGGCAAGCCGAGCGACCGCCGCGGAACCGGCTTGGCCGGGCCGCTGGCGGTGCCCCCTGGGGGGAGGCGGCCGAAGGCCGCTTCCGGGGGGAGACATGTTTCCGAAACGCCGGCCACGCAGTGGCTGCGCGAGCGGGGTGTCGAGTTCACCGAGCATCCCTACGGCTACGTGGACCACGGCGGCACCACCGAGAGCGCAAAGCAGCTCGGCGTGGACGAGCACCAGGTCGTGAAGACGCTGGTGATGCAGGACGACAAGGCGCAGCCGCTCATCGTGCTGATGCACGGCGACCGCCAGGTCAGCACCAAGAGCCTGGCGCGCGAGATCGGCGTGAAGAGCGTCGAGCCCTGCAAGCCCGAGGTGGCGCAGCGCCACAGCGGCTACCTGGTCGGCGGCACTTCGCCTTTTGCCACGCGCAAGGCCATGCCGGTATTCGTGCAGGCCACGGTGCTCGAGTTGCCGCGCGTCTTTATCAACGGCGGGCGGCGCGGCTACCTGGTGGGCATCGCGCCGGCCGTGCTCACGGCGGCGCTGGGCGCGCGTGCGGTGAGCTGCGCGCTGTAGGTCGAATCGGTCGCGGGGCGGGGCCCACTTCCCGTGCCCTTTTTCCTTGCGACCGCGGCGTAAACTCTTCGCCCCATGCAAGGCCTGAATTCACTCATCGCTGTCGTCGGGGCGTACCTCGTGGGTTCGCTTTCTTTCGCGGTCATCGTCAGCCACGCCATGGGCCTGTCCGACCCGCGCACTTACGGCTCGGGCAACCCCGGCGCCACCAACGTGCTGCGTTCGGGGAACCGGGCCGCGGCCGTCCTCACGCTGGCCCTGGATGCCCTCAAGGGCTATGTGCCGGTGCTGCTGGTGTTGATCTATGGCCCGCGCTTCGGCCTGGGCGAGACCACCGCGGCGTTCGCCGGGCTGGCGGCTCTTGTGGGCCATATCTGGCCGGTGTTCTTCCGTTTCCAGGGCGGCAAGGGCGTGGCCACCGCGGCGGGTGCGCTGCTGGCCATCAACCCCTGGCTGGGTGCGGCCACGCTGCTCACCTGGCTGATCATCGCGGCCTTCTTCCGCTATTCGTCGCTGGCCGCATTGGTATCCGCCGTCTTCGCCCCTTTCTACCAGGCGCTGATCTGGGGTGTGGAGCCGATGATCCTGGCGCTCATCCCGATGAGCCTGCTGTTGATCTGGCGCCACGAAGGCAATATCCGCAAGCTCGTGGCCGGCACCGAGAGCAAGCTCGGCCAGAAGGCCGGGCCGCAGGGTGCCTTGCCCGAGCCGGCGCGGGCGCACCACCACGGGGGCACGCACGCGCACCACCCCAAGCACAGGAAGGGGCGCCACTGAGATGGTCCAGAGATTCGACATCGGAGCGCGGCTGTCCGAGATGGCCGTGCACAACGGCGTGTGCTACCTGGCCGGGCAGGTGGCGGCGGACGGTTCGCAGGACATCACAGGCCAGACGCGCCAGGTGCTGGCCGCCATCGACGCCCTGCTGGCGCGTGCCGGCAGCGACAAGAGCAAGCTGCTGATGTGCCAGATCTTCATCAAGGACCTGGCCGATTTCCCGGCCATGAACGCGGTCTGGGAAGCCTGGCTGCCCGCCGGCCATGCGCCGCCCCGGGCCACGGTGCAGGCGAACCTGGCCAAGCCCGAGTGGCGTGTCGAGATGGTGGTGACGGCCGCGATCTGAGTCCTGTGCGCAGGCCTCCCGCCGGTCGATCTTTGCGATCATGCTGCCGCTGCGCGCAGCCGCAAGTGGAGTTCAGCCCCCAGGGCCCGCGAGATATCTTGCCGCGTAGGCGGTGAGTGCATTTTCCCACCTGTACTTCCCCTGGTCGGGGTGCATCAGTTCAAGCCTTGCCTTCGGTCGACTTGACGGCGCCGGCGGGCTTGTCCTCGTCGGGGCTGCGGAAGTTCTTGATCAGGCGATCGAGCAGCGCGAACAAGCTGTCGATGCTGAAGCCCGCCAGGAAAGCCACCCCGAACGAAATCGACGACACCGCAATCGCCGAAGAATTCGGCGTTCCCGCGGTAGGTACCCAGAACCAGCCGATGATGATCCCGGCCAGGCCGCCCAGCGAGACCCGCAACAGTAGCGAAAGCAGGTCGACGATCCGGGCGTCGGGGCCTACCGTGCCAAGGCCGTTGACGCGCAGCAGGTCGCGCATCAGGAATACGCATGCGCCGAGCAAGCCATACAGCCCAGGCAGCATCCACGAGACAAGCAGGTTCACCTTGTTGCGGGTCTCGTAGATCATCGAAACCATCGGGTAGTCGTGGTCGCCCTGGATCTGTATCGACTGCACGAAACAAGCGATGCTTCGCCTGAAATTGTCGAGCTCGGCCGTGCTCCCGTAGGGAGCTGCGGTGTCGCTTGCGGTCCGCGCAAGCGGTTCCTTCGAGCAGTCAGGGCCAACCGCCATCAGCTCCCGCTGCTGCTCCGCACCGGATTGCGCTTCTTCGACCGTCGCCGCAGGCCGCTTGGGTTCTTTGGTCGCAGGATCCGCCTCCACTGCGTCGAGCGCGGCGGGCTGCGGGAGCGCGCTGTACTTGAAGACATCGGGAAGGTACCGGATCACCGAGGAGTCCAGCAACAACGATTGCACCGCCGAGCGCTTCTCATACAGGCGCTTCGAATCAAGGACCAGTTGCTGATATCCGTCAAGCTGCGCCAATGCGGGCCCCTGGACGTTGAGCACGCGCTCGTAATGGTGCAGCTTCCAGGCCTGATAAATCTTCTCCTGCAAGCGTTCGCCTTGCAGATCCTGGTACTCGCGCAGTGCGAGGTCAGCCTTGTGCAATTCGGAACTCTGGAATGCAAGATACAGGGTGAGCAGCAGGGTCATGAAACCGACCAGGTAGGGCGTGGCCAGGGCGGCCCGCCGGCTCAGCCGGCCGAGCCGTGTCTCGCGTTGCATCAACTGCTCAATGCTGATGCCGGCTGCCCTGGAGACACTTTGCATTTCGGCGACCAGTGGCGCATGCGCAGGCTGTTCGCCGCGCACCAGCGTCTGTGTCGTCGAGTCAATGAGCTCGAAAATGCAACTGTGTGGCGGGAGAGTGCCCGTGCGCAGAGCGTGTCCGGCGAGCGTTCGCGCTTCGTCAAGCAGTGTGCTGATCCACGTCGGATTCATGGCAGGCGAAGTGACCGCGGCGCCTGAAGTGGCCTAATTCAAGGTTCCCTGAACCCACCCGCCCGGTGTCTGGCAGGCGCACTTTGCACCCGAAGGTCCGGGCCTGACGGCCTGGCACCAGCCTTGGGGTGTGACACAAACGGTCCCTGGCGGGGCGTTCTTGGGCGGGCCCTCCGCCGAGGCAGGCCACAGCACTGACAAACAGGCCACCACAGCGAGTCGGCGTTTGTAGCGAGTCATGACACCACCCTTGTTGTGAACCATCCTTGGGATGGACCTCACCACCGAGCACAGCACAGCCAATCAAATCGCGAAAACCCGACTGAAGTGTAGGCAACTGCGGGGCAGTACTCCAGTGTCATTCGTGGGGTGTCGGGCGTTCAGAGCCCCAGCCGCGCCAAGTCGCCCCGACCCTGGCGCACCAGCACCGGCTCGTCGCCACTGAGGTCGATGACGGTGGTGGGCTCACGCGGGCAGGCACCGGCATCCACCACCGCCTGCAGCAGCTTCTGGAAGCGATCGCGGATCTCGCCGGCGTCGTTCAGTGGCTCGCTCTCGCCGGGCGCGATCAGCGTCGTGGCTGCCAGCGGCTCGCCGAACAGCGCCAGCAGTCCCTGGGTGACCTTGTGGTCGGGCACGCGCAGGCCGACCGTGCGTCGGCTGGGGTGCGAGAGCCGCCGCGGCACTTCCTTGGTGGCTTCCAGGATGAAGGTGTAAGGCCCGGGCGTGCCGAGCTTGAGCAGCCGGTACTGGCGGTTGTCCACCTTCGCGTAGCTGGCCAGTTCACTCAGGTCGCGGCACAGCAGCGTGAGGTGGTGCTTGTCGTCCACCTGGCGGATGCGGCGCATATTCTCCGCCGCCGCCTTGTCGTCCAGCCGGCACACCAGTGCATAGCTGCTGTCGGTGGGCACGGCCGCCACGCCCCCGGCCTGCAGGATCTGCGCGGCCTGCTTGAGCAGCCGCAGCTGCGGGTTCTGGGGGTGGACTTCGAAGAGCTGCGACACTTTGCCTGCGCGTGTAAGGCCGGAAGGCCTTGAACGGCTGGCAACGGCCGAAGCGCCATACGTGCGCTTCGGCGCCGGGGCCGTTCAAGGGTTCGTCAGGCCACGGTGACGGGGATCTTGCCGATGCGCGCCTGCCATTCGGCCGGCCCGGTCTGGTGCACGCTGGTGCCTTGCGCATCCACGGCCACGGTCACCGGCATGTCGACGACATCGAACTCGTAGATGGCTTCCATGCCCAGGTCGGCGAATCCCACCACCGGCGCACCCTTGATCGCCTTGGCCACCAGGTAGGCCGCGCCGCCCACGGCCATCAGGTAGGCACTCTTGTGCTTCTTGATGGCTTCGATGGCCGCCGGGCCGCGCTCGGCCTTGCCGATCATCGCGATGAGGCCGGTCTGCGCCAGCATCATCTCGGTGAACTTGTCCATGCGCGTGGCGGTGGTCGGGCCGGCCGGGCCCATCACCTCGTCGCGCACCGGGTCGACCGGGCCGACGTAGTAGATGACCCGGTTGGTGAAGTCCACCGGCAGCTTCTCGCCCCGGGCCAGCATGTCCTGGATGCGCTTGTGCGCGGCGTCGCGGCCGGTGAGCATCTTGCCGTTGAGCAGCAGGGTGTCGCCGGGCTTCCAGGTCGCCACCTCTTCGCGGGTGAGCGTGTTCAGGTCGACGCGGCGGCTCTTGTTGTAGTCGGGCGCCCACTTCACGTCGGGCCACAGGCTCAGGTCGGGTGGCGTCATGAAGGCCGGGCCGGAGCCGTCGAGCACGATATGGGCGTGGCGGGTGGCGGCGCAGTTGGGGATCATGGCCACCGGCTTGCTGGCCGCATGGGTGGGGTAGGTGGCGATCTTCACGTCGAGCACCGTGGTCAGCCCGCCCAGGCCTTGCGCGCCTATGCCCAGGGCGTTGACCTTCTCGTAAAGCTCGATGCGCAGTTCTTCCAGCTTGTTGGCCGGCCCGCGCGCGAGCAGCTCGAACATATCGATGGGCTCCATCAGCACTTCCTTGGCCAGCAGCATGGCCTTCTCCGCCGTGCCGCCGACGCCGATGCCCAGCATGCCCGGCGGGCACCAGCCCGCACCCATGGTGGGCACGGTCTTCATGACCCAGTCGACCAGGTTGTCGCTCGGGTTCATCATGATGAACTTGCTCTTGTTTTCGCTGCCGCCGCCCTTGGCCGCGACGGTGACGTCGAGCTTGTTGCCGGGCACCACGGTCATGTGGATCACTGCCGGCGTGTTGTCCTTGGTGTTCTTGCGCTCGAAGATCGGGTCCGAGAGGACCGAGGCGCGCAGCTTGTTGTCGGTATTCAGGTAGCCGCGGCGCACGCCTTCGTTGACGACATCCTCGATGCCGCTGGCGAAGCCCCCGTCGAAGCGCACGTCCATGCCGATCTTCAGGAAGACGTTGACGATGCCGGTGTCCTGGCAGATGGGGCGGCGGCCCTCGGCACACATCTTCGAATTGGTGAGGAGCTGCGCGATGGCGTCCTTGGCCGCGGGCGAGGCCTCCTTCTCATAGGCACGGGCGAGGTGGGTGATGAAGTCGGCGGGGTGGTAGTAGCTGATGTACTGCAGGGCGGCGGCGATGGATTCGACGAGGTCGTTGGCGCGGATGGTGGTGATGCTCATGGCGGGGTCCCGTTTCAGTCGTGGGGTTTGCTCGGTGCCAGCAGGCGGTCGACGAGGGCGATGGCCAGGGCCGAGAGCAAGAAGGCGATGTGGATCACGGTCTGCCACAGCAGCACCTTGTCCGAGTAGTTCTGGGCGTTGATGAAGGTCTTGAGCAGATGGATCGAGCTGATGCCGATGATGGCCGTGGCCAGCTTGACCTTCAACACCGAGGCGTTGACATGGCTCAACCATTCGGGCTGGTCGGGGTGGTCTTCGAGGTACATGCGCGAGACGAAGGTCTCGTAGCCACCGACGATGACCATGATCAGCAGGTTGCTGATCATGACCACGTCGATCAGGCCCAGCACCACGAGCATGATCACCGTCTCGTCGAGCTTGGGCACCCAGCTCGGGTCGGCGCGGTAGCCGATGCTCGTCACCAGCAACTGCAGCGCGTGGGTATCGCCGAAAGCCGCCGAGATGAGGTGGGTGAGCTCGACCCAGAAGTGGAAGACGTACACGCACTGCGCGACGATCAGCCCCAGGTACAGCGGCAGTTGCAGCCATCGCGTGGCGAAGATGAAGCGGGGCAGCGGGTGCATCCGACCGCGTTGGACAGGTTCAGTCTCGGACATGGGGTGCGGCCTCGGGCTCGTCGGGGGTAATCCCCTGGCCTGAAATTGTAGTTTCCCCACCAGGACGGATTGCACGCTTCGTAAGCGGTCCGTCAGAGCGAGCCCTTAGCTTTCGTCCGGCCCAGGATCCTCATTCCTCTGCCAGGAGACAAATATGTCCAACGAGCACGCCACCGAACTCAAGACCCACCTGCCTCCGGCGTCGCTGGTGGCCAGTGCCCGCGTCTCGGGCATGGCCGCCTACCAGGCGCTGGTCGACGAGGCCGGGCGCGACTACGAGGGCTACTGGGCCCGCCTGGCGCGCGAGTTCGTGACCTGGAAGACGCCCTTCACCCAGGTGCTGGACAGCTCCAAGGCCCCGTTCTTCAAGTGGTTCGAGGACGGCACGCTCAACGTCAGCTACAACTGCCTGGACCGCAATGTGGAGCGCGGCCTGGGCGACAAGACGGCCCTCATCTTCGAGGCCGACGATGGCGCCGTCACCAAGGTCAGCTACCGCCAGTTGCTGGCCAAGGTGGGCCAGTTCGCCAATGCGTTGAAGGCCCGCGGCGTGAAGAAGGGTGACCGCGTCGTCATCTACATGGGCATGAGCGTCGAAGGCGTGGCCGCCATGCAGGCCTGCGCGCGCATCGGCGCCACGCACTCGGTGGTCTTCGGGGGTTTCTCGGCGCAAAGTCTGCGCGACCGCATCGAGGACGCCGGCGCCGTGATGGTGATCACCGCCGACGAGCAGGCGCGGGGGGGCAAGTCGCTGCCGCTGAAGGCCATCGTCGACGAGGCGCTGGCGCTGGGCGGCTGCGAGACCATCGCCAACGTCATCGTCTACCGGCGCACCGGCGGCAGCATCCCCTGGAACCCGGCGCGCGACCGCTGGCTGCACGACGAGCTGGCCGCGCAAAGCACGGTCTGCGAACCCGAGTGGGTGGGCGCGGAGCACCCGCTGTTCCTGCTTTACACCAGCGGCTCCACGGGCAAGCCCAAGGGTGTGCAGCACAGCACCGGGGGCTATCTGCTGCACGCGGCGCTGACCACCGCCTGGACCTTCGACCTCAAGGACGACGATATCTTCTGGTGCACGGCCGATATCGGCTGGGTCACCGGCCACAGCTACATCACCTACGGCCCGCTGGCGCTGGGGGGCACCGAGATCGTCTTCGAGGGCGTGCCCATGTACCCGGACGCCGCGCGCTTCTGGAAGACCATCGAAAAGCACAAGGTCAGCATCTTCTACACCGCACCCACGGCCATCCGCTCGCTCATCAAGGCGGCCGAAGGCAACGCCGCGGTGCACCCGAACAGGAGCGACCTGTCGTCCTTGCGCATCCTGGGCACGGTGGGCGAGCCCATTAACCCGGCCGCCTGGGAGTGGTACTACCAGCACGTGGGCGGCGGGCGCTGCCCTGTCGTGGACACCTTCTGGCAGACCGAGACCGGCGGCCACGTCATCACCCCGCTGCCGGGGGCCACGCCCATGGTGCCGGGCTCGTGCACGCTGCCCTTCCCGGGCATCAGCGCGGCCGTCGTCGACGAGACGGGCGCCGACATGCCCCATGGCAGCGGAGGCATCCTGGTCATCAAGAAGCCCTGGCCCAGCATGATCCGCACCATCTGGGGCGACCCGGAGCGCTTCAAGAAGAGCTACTACCCGCCCGAGCTCAAGGGCTACTACCTGGCGGGTGACGGCTCCATCCGCGACGCCAAGACCGGCTACTTCACCATCACGGGCCGCATCGACGACGTGCTCAACGTCAGCGGCCACCGCATGGGCACGATGGAGATCGAATCGGCCCTCGTGAGCTGCACCGAGCTGGTGGCCGAAGCCGCCGTGGTCGGCCGGCCCGACGACACCACCGGCGAGGCCATCTGCGCCTTCGTGGTGCTCAAACGCAGCCGCCCCACGGGCGAGGAAGCCAGGAAAATCGCCAACGAACTGCGCAACTGGGTGGCCAAGGAGATCGGCCCGATCGCCAAGCCCAAGGACATCCGCTTCGGCGAAAACCTGCCCAAGACGCGCAGCGGCAAGATCATGCGGCGCTTGCTGCGCAGCATCGCCAAGGGCGAGGCCATCACGCAGGACACCTCGACGCTCGAGAACCCGGCGATCCTGGAGCAGTTGGGCCAGCCCCACTGATCGAACCGGCATCCGCAAGGCGGGACGCGGGGCACCGCCCCGCCTTGTTCATTTCAGGCTCAGCACCCAGGCCACGAGCTTGCGCGCTTCCTCGGGCGTGACCTGCGGGTTGGCAGCCATGGGCACCGGCCCCCAGGCGCCGCCGCCGCCCTTGACGGTCTTTTGCACCAGGGTGGGCGCCACCCCGGGTTTGCCGGCATAGCGCCGCGCCACGTCCTGGAACGACGGGCCGACGATCTTGCGTTCGAGCGCGTGGCAGTTCATGCAGCGCTTGTCGCGCGCCAGTTCCGCGTTGGCAGCTGCCATCAGGGGGTTGCCGAGCAGCAGCACCCAAGCCACTGCTTGCGCTACAGTGGCCACAGGAGAACGCGTCATGCCCATGGTCATCATCGGAGTGTTGCTGCTCGCGGCCAAGCTGGCCGAGTGGGGCCCGTTCGCCCATTGGTCATGGTGGATCGTGCTGGCACCCTTTGCCCTGGCCGTGCTGTGGTGGGAGTTTGCCGACTCCAGCGGCTGGACGAAGCGCAAGGTGATGGAGAAGATGGAAGCGCGCAAGGCCGATCGCCGCGAAAAGGCGATGCACGCCCTGGGCCTGACCTCGCGCCGGCAGCGCAATGCCTCCGAGGCGCGCAAGGAAAATGCCCGACGCCTGGGCGAGACCGCCGACCCCACGCAGGCCAGCCACGGGGCCGACGCGCCGCACCGCGACCGGCGTCACTGACGTGCATCAGTCCCCGTCGAGCACCGCGCCGGTGCTGGCGCTGCTGGCATTGCGGGCGAACTTGGCCAGCACGCCGCGCGTGTAGCGTGGCTGCGGCTGGACCCAGGCCGCGCGGCGGCGCTCGATTTCGGCCGCGTCCACGTTCAGCTGGAGCCGGAGCCGATGGGCGTCTATGGTGATGCTGTCGCCCTCGTTCACGAACGCGATGACACCGCCGGCGTAGGCCTCGGGCGCCACATGGCCCACCACCATGCCCCAGGTGCCGCCGGAGAAGCGGCCGTCGGTGATCAGGCCCACGCTCTCGCCCAGGCCCTGGCCGATGAGTGCGCCGGTGGGCGCCAGCATTTCGGGCATGCCCGGGCCGCCCTTGGGGCCCAGGTAGCGCAGCACCATCACGTCGCCGGCCGCAATCTTGTTCGCCATGATGGCGGCCAGCGCGCTCTGCTCGTCTTCGAATACCCGTGCCGGGCCGGTGATCACGGGGTTCTTCAGGCCGGTGATCTTGGCCACGCAGCCTTCGGGGCTGAGGTTGCCCTTGAGGATGGCCAGGTGGCCTTCGGCGTACATCGGGTTGCTGATCGGGCGGATGACCTCCTGGTCGGCGCGCAGCGGCGGCAGCCCGGCGAGGTTTTGCGCCACGGTCTTGCCGGTGATCGTCATGCAATCGCCGTGCAGCAGCCCGGCGTCCAGCAGCACCTTCATCACCGCCGGGATGCCGCCGGCGCGGTGCAGGTCGATGGCCAGGTACTTGCCGCTGGGCTTGAGGTCGCACAGCACCGGCACCTTGCGGCGCACGCGCTCGAAGTCGTCGATGCTCCATTCGACTTCGGCCGCATGCGCGATGGCCAGGAAGTGCAGCACGGCATTCGTGCTGCCGCCGATGGCCATGATCACCGCCACGGCGTTCTCGATGCTCTTGCGGGTGACGATGTCGCGCGGCTTGAGGTCGGCCTTCACCGCCTCGACCAGCACGCGCGCCGCGGCCTGGGTGTGGGCGACGATGGGGTCCTCGACGTTGGCCATGGTGCTGGCGAAGGGCAGGCTCATGCCCAGCGCCTCGAAGGCCGAACTCATGGTGTTGGCGGTGTACATGCCGCCGCAGGAGCCGCTGCCGGGGATGGCGCGGCGTTCGATCTGGCAGAAGTCCTCTTCGGTCATCTTGCCGGCGCTGAACTGGCCCACGGCTTCGAAGACACTGACGATATTCAGGTCCTGCCCCTTGTACTTGCCGGGCAGGATGGTGCCGCCGTAGACATAGACCGCCGGCACGTTGGCGCGCAACATGCCCATCATGCCGCCGGGCATATTCTTGTCGCAGCCGCCGATGACGAGCACGCCGTCCATCCACTGGCCGCCGACGCAGGTCTCCACGCAGTCGGCGATCACCTCGCGCGAGACCAGGCTGTACTTCATGCCCTCGGTCCCCATGGCCATGCCGTCGGAAATGGTCGGCACGCCGAAGACCTGCGGGTTGGCGCCGGCCTCGTGCAGCGCCACGACGGCCGCATCGGCCAGCTTCTGCAGGCCCGAGTTGCAGGGCGTGATGGTGCTGTGCCCGTTGGCCACGCCGATCATGGGCTTGCCGAAATCGCCCTCGGTGTAGCCCATGCCGTAGTACATGCTGCGGTTGGGCGCGCGCGCGACGCCCTCGGTGATGTTCTTGCTGCGGCGGTTGAAGCTCATGGGGTTCTCCGTGTCCAGCCGCGAGTTTATCGGGCCGGCCCCGCGCGGCATGGACAATCACCGCCTGCCCCAGGAGACCCTCGATGCTCGTGCACCCCCAGTTCGACCCGGTGGCGCTGGCCCTCGGGCCGCTGCAGATCCACTGGTATGGCCTGACCTATGTGGCCGCCTTCGGCCTGTTTCTCTACCTGGCCGGTCGACGCGTGCGGCTGCCGCACTTTGCACGCGCCGGCTGGACCCGCCGCGACGTGGAGGACCTGCTGTTCTATGGCGTGCTGGGCGTGGTGCTGGGTGGCCGCATCGGCTATGCGCTGTTCTACAAGCCCGGGCAGTACCTGGCCAACCCGGCCGAGATCCTGATGGTGTGGCGGGGCGGCATGTCCTTTCACGGCGGGTTGCTCGGCGTGGTGGCCGCCATGGCCTGGTTTGCGCGCTCGCGCAAGCGCTCCTTCCTGCAGGTCATGGACGTGGTGGCGCCTTGCGTGCCCACCGGGCTGGCGGCCGGGCGCGTGGGCAACTTCATCAATGGCGAGCTCTGGGGCCGGGCCGCCGATGCCTCGTTGCCCTGGGCGATGGCGTTCCCGCAGAGCGGCAGCCTGCTGCCGCGCCATCCCTCGCAGGTTTACCAATTCCTGCTCGAAGGGCTGCTGCTGTTCGTGCTGCTGTGGTTCTATGGCCGGCTCGAGCGCGCCACGGGCCAGGTGGCGGCGGCCTTCGTCTTCGGCTACGGCGTGTTGCGCTTCGTGGCCGAGTATTTCCGCGAGCCCGACAGCTACCTGGGCCTGCTGGCCCTGGGCATGAGCATGGGCCAGTGGCTGTGCGTGCCGATGATCGTGGGGGGCGCTGCCCTGTGGGGGTGGTTCGGCCGCCGCGCCGCGCCGGTAGCATTGCAACCATGAGACAGGTCTTCCTCGACACCGAAACCACGGGCCTGAGTGCACAGGCCGGCGACCGCATCGTGGAGGTCGGCTGCATCGAATTCGACAACCGCCGCCCCACCGGGCGCAGGCTGCACCACTACGTCAACCCGCAGCGCAGCAGCCACCCCGATGCCTTGCGCGTGCACGGCATCACCGACGCCTTCCTCGCCGACAAGCCGCTCTTCGCCGCCATCGCCGAAGAGCTGCGGGCCTTCGTGGCCGGGGCCGAGGTCATCATCCACAACGCCGCCTTCGACCTCGGCTTCCTCGACGCCGAGTTCGCGCGGGCGGGCCTGGAGCGGTTTGCCGGGCAGGCCTCGCTCATCACCGACAGCCTGCTGATGGCGCGCGAGCGGTTCCCGGGCAAGAGCAACTCGCTGGACGCCCTGTGCAAGCGGCTGGAAGTCGACCACAGCGGGCGCGACCTGCACGGCGCGCTGCTCGACGCGGGCTTGCTGGCCGAGGTCTACCTGCGCCTGACACGGGGGCAGGATTCACTGGTCATCGATGCAGCCGAAGGCGGCGCGCGCGCGCTGCGCAACCCGGCCTGCGACCTGCGCCGCTTCGCCTTGCCGGTGCTGCAAGCCAGTGCGCAGGAGCTTGCCGAACATGAAGCCTTGCTGGTCGATCTCGACAAGGCCAGCAGCGGCAAGACCGTCTGGCGCCAGGCAGCCGGCGCCTGAAGCCATGGCATAATTTAAAGCTGTTCCGGCATCCGGCAACCGGGCGGTTAGCTCAGGGGTAGAGCACGTCGTTCACACCGACGGGGTCGCAGGTTCGAAACCTGCACCGCCCACCACAGACATCAAGATGCGACGGCGCCTTCGGGCGCCGTTTTCGCTGAGGCGCTCGCAATTCCTGCGCACTGTGGACTTGTCCTCGGCGGGGGCATTCCGGTGGACGGCACGCTCCAGTTTTCGCCGCGGCGGCCGATGACCCGGCATGGACACGGTCACTCGCTGCTTGGCGGAGGCTGGCGCCGGGCACGACCATGGCCCGCGCCGCCACTGCCACGAATGCTCGGCCCCTGGCGCCGAGC
The DNA here is from genome assembly GCA_030681795.1 of Rubrivivax sp. Classification (GTDB taxonomy): domain Bacteria; phylum Pseudomonadota; class Gammaproteobacteria; order Burkholderiales; family Burkholderiaceae_C; genus Rubrivivax. The sequence continues at coordinate 83,779 of JAUXRG010000108.1, read as the reverse complement.
CGGCCGGTGGCATGAGTGCGGAGTGCGTGCCGGCGCTGCGCGAGCAGCAACTCGGCGCCGCGCTGTGCCAGGCCATCGCGCGCGACGAATTGCGCCTGCTCTACCAGCCGCAGGTGAGCCTGGAGAGCGGCGAAATCGTCGGTGTGGAGGCCCTGATGCGCTGGACCTCGGCCGAGTTCGGCGAGGTCTCGCCGGGGGAGTTCATTCCACTGGCCGAGCGTTGCGGCTGCATGAATACGATCGGCGCGTGGTCGCTGCGCCAGGCCTGCCTGCAGACGGTGGCGTGGCAATCCGCCGGGCTGCGGCCGTTGCGCATCGCTGTCAATATCTCGCCGGTGCAGTTTCGCCAGGGCGACCTGGCGCGCGACGTTCAGGCCGCGCTCATCGAGACCGGTGCCGATCCCTCGGACTTGGGTATCGAGGTGACCGAGACCGCCCTGATGTCCGATCCCGGCCGCGCCAAAGCGGCCTTGCGCGAACTCCGGGCCATCGGCGTGCAGATTTCCCTGGACGATTTCGGTACCGGCGCCTCCAGCCTCAGCGCGCTGCAGAGCATGCCGATCGACATGGTGAATGTCGACCGCACCTTCGTGCCCGACGTGACCGCCTCGCCCGAAAGCGTATCGGTGACTCGCGCGATCATCACCATGGCCCACGGCATGCAGCTGCGCGTGCTGGCCGAAGGGGTGGAGACGGAAGGCCAGCTCAGCCTGCTGGCGGCCAACGGCTGCGACCAGATCCAGGGCCACTACTTCAGCAGACCCGTGCCTGCCGGCCAAATCGAGGCCATGGTGCGCGAGCCCAAGGTCCTGCCGGCACGCTACCTGCGAAGGCGTGAGCGGCAGCGCACGCTGCTGCTGGTGGACGACGAGGAGAACATCCTGTCCGCCCTGAAGCGGCTGTTCCGGCGCGAGGGCTACCAGATCGTCACCGCCGGCGGCGGCGAGGAGGGCCTGCAGAGGTTGGCCGAGCAGCCCGTCGATGTCATCGTGTCCGACCAGCGCATGCCGGGCATGAGCGGCATCGAATTCCTGCGCCGTGCCAAGGCCTTGTACCCGGATACCGTGCGCCTGACGCTATCGGGATTCACCGAGCTGCAATCCATCATCGACGCCGTCAATGAAGGCGCAATCTACAAGTTCCTGACCAAGCCCTGGGACGACAACCTGCTGCGCAGCCATGTGGCCGAGGCCTTCCGGCTGAAGGAGCTGGCCGACGAGAACAAGCGCCTGACGGCCCAGGTGGCGCACGCCAACGCCGAGCTGGAAGCGCTGAGCCTGCGCCTGAGCGGGCTGCTGGAGGCGCAACGCGAGCAGTCCGATCTCCTGGCGGCCAGCGCCGCCGGGGCACGCAAGATGCTGGACGACCTGCCGCTGGCGGTGCTGGGGCTGGACCCCGAAGGCCTGATCGCCTACGCCAACCGGGCCGCCGTGCAGCTGCTGCCGCAGGTGCTGGACGCCATCGGGGGCATGGCCGACGATGTTTTCCCGGCCTTGCTGGGCCAGCGCCTGCCCGAAGCCAGCCCCACGGTGGATCTGCGGATCGAAGGGCGCGCCTACCGGGCCTTGACGCAGCCCATGGACCCCGCCGGCGCGGCGGGCCAGGAGCGCGGACGCCTGGTGTTGCTCGTACCGCAACAGGACGGGGAGGCGGTGTGAGCGATCTGCCCCGCGTGCCCTCGGCGCCCGAACCCGCGCCGGCGCCGCCCGGTGCGCCTGCGCCTGTGCCTGCCGTGGCGCCGGAAGTCGAGCCGCTCTTTCGCCGCTCGCTGCGGCAGGGGCGCATCCACCCGTTGATGCCGATGGTGCAGCGCTACCGGCGCGAGCGCGCCGGGACGGGGCAGACATGAGCCCGCCGGGCCGTCCCGAGGGCGAATACCGGAGTGCGCAGCACGAAGGCACCCCGATGAGCCTGGCGCTGGACGCCTCGGTGGTGGCGCGCCGCGTGCGTGACCTGCCGGCCCTGCCTGCGGCGCTGACGCATGTGCTGGCTGCGATGCGACGCGAAGATATGCGCAGCGATCGTTTCGCCGAACTCATAGAGCATGACCAGGCACTGTGCGGGCGCACCCTGAGGCTGGCCAATTCGGCCTTCTACGGGCTGCCCGGCCGGGTCGGCTCGATCGACGACGCGCTGCGGCTGCTCGGCCTGCGCACGGTGGCCAACGTGGTCACGGCGGCCTCCCTGGCGGCCTATGCCACGCACACGAGCTGCACGGGTTTCGACTTCGCCGTTTTCTGGCGGCATTCGATCGGTGTCTCCATCGCCGCGCGCGCCATCGGCCAGGCAAGGGGCTTCGACGACGGCCAGGCTTGCGTCGCCGGGCTGCTGCATGACGCCGGCCAGCTGGCCCTGGCCACCTATTTCCCGCAGGCGATGTCGGCTGCGCTGGCGCTGAGCCGAACCTCCGACTGCGAGCTGCTGGACGCCGAGCGGGCCCTGCTGGGGCTGGACCACGCCGAGGTGGGTGGCATGGTGGCGCGCCACTGGTGCCTGCCCGAGGAGATGGTCGACGCCATCCGCAGACACCATCGGCCGCCGCTGCCGGCGCAGGCCGGGGCGACGACCTGGCTCGTCGACACCGTGCATCTGGCCGACGCCATGGTCCACGCCCTGGACCTGTCCCGGAGCCCGGACGAGAGCGTGCCGGCGGTGTCGCTGGACAGCTGGGAGCGGCTGGATGCGGGTTCGCTCGACAGCGCACAGATCTTTGCCGCGGTCGAGACCGGCGTGCAGGCGATGTGCGCCGCCCTGGATACCTGAACCGGAGCCACGCCGTGGATGCGCCCGCCAGCCTGCCTGCATTGCCACTTCCGCAGGCCGTGCTTTGCGTCGATGACGAGCCCAATATCCTGTCGGCGCTGCGCCGCTCGCTGCGCGGCCCCGGCCTGACCCTGCACACCGCGGGCAGCGGTGCCGAGGCCCTGGAGCTGCTGGCACGCGAGCCGGTGGATCTGGTCATCTCCGACATGCGCATGCCCGGCATGAACGGCACCCAGCTGCTGGAACAGGTGCAGCGCGCGCACCCGGACATCGTTCGCGTGATCCTCACCGGACAGGCCGACCTGAAGGACACCATCGCGGCCATCAACCATGGCAGCGTCTACCGCTATCTGCAAAAACCCTGGGACGATGCCGAGCTCAAGCAGGTCGTGCAGCAGGGCCTGGAGCGCCGTGGGCTGGAGCTGGAGCGTCGCCGTCTGGAGGCGCTCACGCAGCGGCAGAACCTGGCCTTGAACGACGCCAACACCTTGCTGGAGCAGCGCGTGGCGCAGCGAACCACCGAGCTGGCGGCGGCCCACGGCAAGCTCAAGCACACCTACCTGACCGCGATCCAGGTCTTCTCCGGCCTGCTCGAACTGCGCAGCGGGCGCTACATGGGCCATGGCCGGCGCGTGGCCGATACCGCACGGCGCATCGGCGCGGCGATGGGCCTGGGCGAGCCGGAGCTGCAGGAACTGCTGGTGGCCGGCTTGTTGCACGACGTCGGGTTGATCGGCCTGCCCGATGCCGTCTTGCAGCGGCCGGAGGCCCGCCTGTCGGGGGACGAGAGGGCCTTGTACCGGCAGCACCCGACGGTCGGTGAACACTCGCTGCTGGCGCTGGACGAGATGCAGGGGGCCGCGGCACTCATCCGTTCGCACCACGAGCGGCACGACGGCAAGGGCTTCCCCCACAGCCTGGCCGGGCACGACATTCCGCTGGGCGCGCGCATCCTCGCCGTGGCCGACACCTTCGACGCCTTGCTCAACGGCCTGCTCGTCGAGTCCACCGCCACCGTGGCGCAGGCGCGCACGCTGATCCAGCACACGCGTGGCACGCAGTTCGACCCCGAGGTGGTCGACGTCTTCCTGCACATCACCGAGCCCGAGCGTCCCCGGCCCGTGTCCAACCTGCGGCTGACCACGGCCGACCTGACGCCCGGCATGGTGCTGGCGGCGGATCTGCACTCCAGCCGCGGCCTGCTGCTGCTCACCACCGGGCGGGCCCTGTCGGCGCGCCTGATCCAGCACCTGCGCGAGTTCGAAGCCCGCGACGCCGGACCACTGGACCTGCGCATTCGTCGCGGCACCGGAGAAGCCCATGACTGAAACCCGATGCGAACTGCTCATCGTCGACGACGAACCGCTGGTGCTGAGCGCACTGCAGCGCGCCCTGCGGCGCAGCTTCGGCGCCCGCGTGCAAGTGACCGTCACGCCGTCGGCCGCCGAGGCGTTGCGCTGGGTCGCGGAGCGGCCCTTCGCCGCGGTCATCTCGGACCTGCGCATGCCCGAGATGGACGGCCTGACGCTGCTCGCACTCACGGCAGCGCTGCAACCCCATGCCGCGCTGCTGCTGCTCACGGGATCGGCAGACTTCGCCGTCGCGCAGCGGGCCGTCAACCAGGTGGGCGTCTTCCGCTACCTCACCAAACCCTGGCAGGACGACGAGCTCCTGGTGCATCTGCAAGCCGCCCTCGAGCACAGCGAGGCTTCGCGCCGCCGTGCCGACCAGGCCGACGCCTGGGCCCGAGAGCAGGGCCAGCTCAGCGCCCAGGACGCCGAGCGGCGCCGGCTGGAGGCCATCGAACCCGGCATCACGCAGGTGGAGTGGGGGCCGCAGGGCGAGGTCCTGATGCCGGCGCTGGAATCGAGAGAGAGGGAACGTCATGGCCGCTGACACTGGCATCGAAGTCAACCGACCCGCCGCCGCGCTGCAGTCGCTGAGTCAACAGCATCTGGAGCAGCTGGTGCTGGAACGCACCGCCGAGCTCCAGCGCAACAGCGAGCGGCTGGCCGAGACCCAGTTCGCCATGGACCGCGCCGGCATCTGCATCGCCTGGACCACGGTGAACACGGCCCGGTTCCTATACGTCAACGACCAGGCCTGCAGCCAGCTGGGCTACACGCGCCAGGAGATGCTCGCCCTGTGCGTCCCCGACATCAACCCGGCGCGCTCCCCCTCCTCCTTCAGGCAGCTGCAGCTCGAGCTCGGCGACAGCGACCACCTGCCGCCGTGGGAGACGGTGCTGCAGCGCAAGGACGGCAGCCGCTATCCGGTCGAAGTGAAGGTCTATCTCCGTCGCTCGCCCGGGCAGGACTCCTTCATCTTCTTCTTTGGCGACATCACCGAGCGCAAGCGCGCCCAGGCCGACGCCGACGCGCGCCTGGCCGAGCTGCGGCGCAACAACCGGGCGCTGGAAGAACTCAACGGCAAGCTCACGCAGGCGCACGGACAACTGCTGCAGTCCGAGAAGATGGCCTCGATCGGCCAGCTGTCTGCCGGGGTGGCGCACGAGATCAACAACCCGATCGGCTACGTCAAGTCGAACCTGAATTCACTGGTCAGGTACGTGGATGACCTGGAGCGCGTGCTCGACAGCTACGCCCAGGCCGAAGGCCGCTGCACCGGGCAGGAGGCGCACTTTGCCGATCTGCACCAGGTCAAGACGGAGGTTGAATTCGACTTCGTCAGGGAGGACCTGCGCTCGCTGCTCTCGGAGTCCGTCGCTGGGCTCGACCGGGTGACGCGCATCGTGCAGAACCTGAAGGACTTCTCTCACGTGGATTGCGACGAGAGCTGGGCGATGGAGGACTTGCACCGCGGCATCGACAGCACGCTCAACGTGATCTGGAACCACCTCAAATACAACTGCGAGGTGAAGAAGGAATACGGTGACCTGCCACCGGTGGAGTGCCTGCTGTCGCAGCTCAACCAGATCTTTCTGAACCTGCTGGTGAATGCCGCCGATGCCATCGAGGGCAAGGGCACGATCACCATCCGCACGGGGGTGAGCGGTGACCAGGTCTGGGTCGAAGTCGCCGACACCGGCAAGGGCATTCCGGCGGAGAAAATCCGGCGCATCTTCGAGCCCTTCTTCACCACCAAGCCGGTGGGCAAGGGCACCGGGCTGGGCCTGTCGGTGTCCTACAGCATCGTGCACAAGCACCACGGCCGCATCGAGGTCGACAGCGTGGTGGGGCAGGGCAGCACCTTCAGGGTCTGGCTGCCCCTCAAGCAGCCGGCACTCCAGCCCGAGGACCAGCCCGCCTGAGCTGCCCGGCCCGCGAGGCCCGTCGGGCCATGCGGCACACTTGCCGGCCATGGGACCTCTGAACGGATTGCGCGTGATCGAGCTCGCCAGCATCGGCCCGGGGCCGATGTGCGGCATGCTGCTGGCCGACCTGGGCGCCGACGTGGTGCGCGTGGACCGGCTGGAGCCCAGCGGGCTGGGCTTGCCGATGGACAGGCGCTTCGATGTCCACGCGCGCGGCCGGCGCTCGGTGGCGCTGGACCTCAAGTCGGGCGCCGGGCGCGAGGCGGTGCTGCGGCTCGTGGCCGGTGCCGACGCGCTGATCGAAGGCTTTCGCCCCGGCGTCACCGAAGGCCTGGGCCTGGGTCCCGAGGCCTGCCAGGCACGCAACCCGCGGCTGGTTTACGGGCGCATGACGGGCTACGGCCAGACCGGCCCGCTGGCCACGGCCGCGGGGCATGACCTGAACTACATCGCGCTCACCGGCGCGTTGCACGCCATCGGCCCGGCAGGCGGCAAGCCCGTGCCGCCGCTGAACCTGGTGGGCGACTATGGTGGGGGTGCGCTGTACCTGGCCTTCGGCATCATGGCCGCGCTGTTCGAGCGCCAGGGCTCCGGGCGCGGCCAGGTGGTGGATGCGGCCATGGTGGATGGCGCCGCCTCGCTGGCGTCGATCTTCTATGGGCTGCAGGCCGGTGGCCTGTGGGGCGAGGCCCGCGGCGCCAACCTCCTCGACGGGGGCGCGCCCTTCTACGACACCTACGAGGCCGCCGACGGGCGCTACGTCAGCCTGGCACCGCTGGAGCCCAAGTTTTTCGCGCCGCTGGCCGCGGCGCTCGGCCTGGAAGATCGCTTCGTCAAGCGCCAGTACGACCGCAGGCTGTGGCCCGAGATGCGCGAGGCCATCGCACGGGCGGTGCGCCAGCGCAGCCGCGACGAATGGTGCCAGTGCCTGGAGGGCAGCGACGCCTGCTTTGCATCGGTGCTGTCCTTCGAAGAGGCTCCGGCGCACGCGCACGCTGCGGCGCGCCAGGCTTTCGTGACGCTGGAAGGCGTGGTCCAGCCCGCGCCGGCGCCGCGCTTCGACCGCACGCCGGCCGGGGCACCGAGGCCGGCACCCGAGCTCGGCGAGCACACCGCCTCGGTGCTGCGCGAGGTGGGCTACTCGGCCGAAGAGATCGCCGCGCTGCAGGCCGCAGGGGTGGCCCGATGAATGCCGGCTATGTGCCCCCGGCCGACGCCCGCACGGCGGCTTCGCTGCTGCTGCTGCGCGACGGCGAGGCGGGCCTGGAGGTGCTGATGCTGCGCCGCGCCGAGCGCGAGGGCGATCTGCGCAGCGGCGTGGCGGTATTCCCGGGGGGTGTGCTCGATGCGCGCGACCGCCAGGCCCACGCCCACTGCCTGGGGCCCAGCGACGCCGAGGTGAGCCTGCGCCTGGGCCTGCCCGAGGGCGGGCTGGACTATCTGGTGGCCGCCGTGCGCGAGACTTTCGAGGAAGTGGGCCTGCTGCTGGCCGAAGGAGACTTCGAGCTCGAGGCGCTGCGGCCCTGGCGCGAGCGTTTCCAGGCCGGGCAGGGGGGCGTGGATGATTTCTGCCGCGAGCAGGGCCTGAAGCTGGACCTGCGGGGCCTGGCCTACTTCAGCCACTGGCTCACGCCGCCGGGCATGCCCAAGCGCTTCGACACGCGCTTTTTCGCGGCGCTGGCGCCCGCCGGGCAGGCGGCGCAGGCCGATTTCGGCGAGGCGCAGGAGCTGATGTGGCTCACGCCGCAGGCCGCGCTCGAAGCGCGCAGCGGGCTCAAGCTGCTGCCGGTCACGCGGCGCACCTTGCAGGAGCTGGGCCGCAGCGCCACGGCCGCCGAGGCCATGGTGGCGGCCCACCAGCGCACAGGCATAGGCCTGACGATGCCCAGGGTGGGTGCCACCGGCAAGGGCACGCGCGTCGTCGTTTTGCCCGATGAGCTGCCCTACGCCGAGATCGCGCGGCTGGATCCCATGGGCCGCGGCGATGTGTCCTGCGAACTGCGGCCCGGGTGCGCCGTGCGGCTGTCCCCGCATGTGATCCGCGTCACCGCACCCAACCCGGGGCCTATGACGGGGCCGGGCACGAATACCTACCTGGTGGGGCAGGGCCCCTCCTGGGCGGTGATCGACCCCGGCCCGGTGAGCGAGCCTCACTTGCAGGCACTGCGGGCCGCGGCGCCCGGACGCATCGAACTTATCCTCGTCACGCACACGCACCGCGACCATTCGCCTGGTGCTGCCGCGCTGGCCCTGGCCACCGGCGCTCCGGCCTGGGGCCGCTCGGCGGTGCACCCCGAATGGCACGACACGGCCTTCACGCCGCAGCGCGAGCTGCAGCACGGCGAGCGCATCGCGCTGGCGCCGGGCGTCACGCTGCGCGTGCTGCACACGCCGGGCCACGCCGCCAACCACCTGTGCTATCTGCTCGAGGAAGAGAAGACGCTCTTCACCGGCGACCATGTGATGCAGGGCTCCACCGTCGTGATCAACCCGCCGGACGGCGACATGGCGGCGTACCTGGCGGCGCTCGAGGCGCTGTTGGCCGAAGACCTGGAGTGGTTCGCCCCCGGCCACGGATTCCTCGTGGCCCGGCCGCACGAGGTGCTGCGGGGGTTGATCGCGCACCGAATGAAGCGCGAAGCCAAGGTGGCCGCTGCGCTGCGCACGGCCGGCCCGCTGCAGCTGGACGACCTGCTGCCGCTGGTCTACGACGATGTGCCAGTGGCCCGCCACGCCGTGGCGCGGCGCTCGCTGCTGGCGCACTTGCTCAAGCTGCAGGCCGAGGGCGCGGCGGCCCTGGACGACGAGGCCTGGTCAGCGCGCTGAAGGCGTTCGGGGGGGCGTGGGCCCAGCCTGCCAGCGACCCTCCAGCAGCAGCTCGTGCGGCCTGAACTGCGCCTTGTAGGCCATCTTGCCGCTGCGCTCTATCCAGTAGCCCAGGTAGACGTACGGCAGCTTGAGCAGCTGCGTCTGCTCGATTTGCCAGAGCACGCTGTAGGTGCCGTAGCTGGTGGCCGGCTCGGGCTCGTAGTAGGTGTAGACGGCCGAGAGGCCGTCGCTGAGCACGTCGAGGATGGACACCATCTTCAGGGCGCCGGGCTGGCCCTCCGTGCCCGGCTCGCGGAACTCGACGAGCCTTGAATTGACGCGGCTTTGCAGCAGGAACTGCGAGTACTGGTCGGTGCTGTCCTGGTCCATGCCGCCGCCGGTGTGGCGGCCCGACTGGTAGCGCAGGTAGAGCTGGTAGTGCTCGGGCATGAAGCACAGCCGCAGCACGCGCGCCTGGAGTGGCGCGTGGGTCTTGTGCGCGCGCCGCTGGCTTCGCGAAGGCAGGAAGCCGGCCACCGGCACGCGCAGTGGCACGCAAGCGTGGCAGCCGTCGCAGTAGGGCCGGTAGGTGAACAAGCCGCTGCGGCGGAATCCGGCCGCCACCAGTCCCGAATAGGTGTCGGCGTTGATCAGGTGGCTGGGCGTGGCCACCTGCGAGCGGGCCTGTCGTTCCGGCAGGTAGCTGCAGGCGTAAGGGGCCGTTGCATAGAACTGCAACGAGCGCAGAGGGAGATCCTTGAGGTGTGTCACGCGGGGCCGGGTCTCACTGCCCGGGGGTCAAAGCGACAGCCGCGCCCAGGCCGATTCATCATAGGACCAATCCACAGGCTCGGCAGCCCCCAGGGTGAGCGCCAGGTGGGCCAGGAACTCGCTGCGCGGGATCTCGCGGGCACCGAACGAGGCCAGATGGCCAGTGTTCTGCTGGCAGTCGATGAGCGGGATGTCACGCGCCAGGGCCGCGGCCACGAAGGCGGCCAGGGCGATCTTGGAGGCGTCGGTGCGCTGCGCGAACATCGATTCCCCAAAACACATGCGGCCGATGGACACGAAGTAGAGGCCACCGACGAGATCGCCGGCGACCCAGGTCTCGACGCTGTGCGCGCGGCCGGTGGCATGCCACGCGGTGTAGGCGTTGACCATCGCCGGCACGATCCAGGTGCCGTCCTGCCCGCGGCGCGGTGTGCGTGCGCAGGCGTCGATGACGCGGGTGAAGGCGCTGTCGAAGCGCAGTTCGCAGCCGGGTGTGCGCAGGAAACGCCGCAACGATTTGCGCAGGGATTGCGAAAGCCGGAACGCCGCCGTGGGCAACACCATGCGCGGGTCGGGGCTCCACCATAGCACCGGCTGGCCGGGGCTGAACCAGGGGAACATGCCCTTGCGGTAGGCCTCTTCCAGGCGGCCCGGCCAGAGGTTCCCGCCCGCCGCCACCAGGCCCGGCGCGTCGCTGTCGTCGCCCAGCGCGCCGCTTGCCGGGGGCAGCGGCATGCTGTCGTCTATCCAGTTCAACACGGCATGCGTGGTTCAGCTCCCGGCCAGTACGAGTACTAGCGCTTGCCGCCGAGCTGCAGCCACAGGAAGCTGTACTCCAACGCCAGCATCTGTGCGCGCTGGCGGTTGTCGGCGGCGCCGCCATGGCCACCTTCGATATTCTCCCAGTAGAGCAGCGCGTGGCCTTGTTCGCGCATGCGCGCGGCCATCTTGCGCGCGTGGCCCGGGTGGACGCGGTCGTCGCGCGTGCTGGTGGTGAAGAGCACGCGCGGCAGCTTCATGCCCGGCTTGACGTTCTGGTAGGGGCTGTATTTGCCGATGAAGGCCCATTCTTCGGGCTGGTCGGGGTCGCCGTACTCGGCCATCCAGGAGGCCCCGGCCAGCAGCTTGTGGTAGCGCTGCATGTCCAGCAGCGGCACCTGGCAGACCACGGCGTTGAAGAGCTCGGGCCGCTGCAGCATCACCGCGCCCACCAGCAGGCCCCCGTTGCTGCCGCCCTGGATGGCCAGGCGCCCGGGCCGCGTGATCTTCTGCGCAATGAGGTCTTCGGCCACGGCGGCGAAATCGTCGTAGCTCTTCTGCTTGTGGGCCTTCACGGCCGCCTGGTGCCAGCCGGGGCCGAATTCGCCGCCGCCGCGGATATTGGCGAGCACGAAGACGCCGCCGCGGCCCGTCCACAGGCGGCCGAGAATGCCCGAGTACCACGGCGTCTGCGCGACTTCGAAGCCGCCGTAGCCGTAGAGCAGCGTCGGGTTGTCGCCGCCGGCCGATGCGCCCTGGGGCCAGATCACGAAATAGGGCACCCGCGTGCCGTCCTTGCTGAGGGCGAAGCGCTGCTCGACGCGCATGCCCGTGGCGTCGTAGAACGTGGGGCGCGACTTCAGCACCTCGCGCTCGTCGCTGCCGGTGCGGCCGAGCTGCAGCGAATCGGGGCTGAGGAAGTCCGCGGCGTTGAGCAGGTAGGCTTCGGCCAGCGGGTCCGCGCTCAGTAGCGGGTCGTGCAGCGCCGCGACGCTGAGCTTGCCCGGGAAGGGAGCCTTGACCTCGCGCCGCTGCCAACGGCCGCCGGTCTCAAGCCATTCCTCGAGCCGGCTGGCGACGTTGTCGAGCACGTCCAGCAGCACCACGTCACGCGTGAACGCCACGCTCGAAAGCGATCGCGTGGTCGTGGGTGTGAAGAGTGCCGTGAAGCGGCGCTCGCCCTTCAGATACGCCGCGGCATCGGCTACCAGCAGCGAGCCGCGCGGCCAGATGTGGCCAGGCAACGTCCAGTCGCTGCGCAACTCGACGAAGACGCGGTCGCGGTGAAAGCTCAGCTGCGCATCGCTCGGCTTGGCGATGGCCTGCAGCGCCTTGCCATCGAGCAGGAAGATGTGCGAGTTGTAGAAATCCAGCGCCCGGCCGAATACCGTGCGCTCCCAGCCCGGCGTGCGGTCGACGCTGACGAAGGCGTAGACGTCCCTGGCTTCGGCCTCGAAAACCGTCACTGCCTCGGCCAGCGGCTGGCCGCGCCGCCAGCGCTTGATGACGCGCGGGTAGCCCGAGTCGGTCAGCGATCCGGGGCCGAAATCGGTGCCGACAAAGAGGTGGTCGGCGTCGATCCAGTCGACCTGCGTCTTGGCCTCGGGCAGCGTGAAACCCCCCTCGATGAAGCGCCTGTTCACGGTGTCGAACTCGCGCACGATGCTGGCGTCGGCGCCGCCGCGCGACAGCGAGACCAGGCAGCGCCGGTACTCGGGCCCCAGGCAGGTGGCGCTGGCCCAGACCCAGTTCTCTGCCTCGGCCTTGGCCAGGGCGTCGAGGTCGATCACGGTTTCCCAGGCCGGCTTGGCCTTGCGGTACTCGGCCAGCGTGGCACGGCGCCACAGGCCGCGCGGGTTGTCGGCGTCGCGCCACAGGTTGTAGAACCAGTCGCCCTGGCGCGAGACATAGGGGATCTGTTCGCGCGAATCGAGCACCTCGCGGATGCGCGTGCGCGTGGCCTCGAAGTCGGGCTGGGCCTGGAGCAACTTCTCGCTCTCGGCATTGCGCTCGCGCACCCAGGCCAGGGCGCGGTCGCCCTGCACGTCTTCGAGCCAGAGATAAGGGTCTTGGTCTTGGTCTTGAGTCTGCGACATGGCGGGTGTCAGAGCCAGCAGGCCGGCGGCCAGCGTGGCGAGGGCGAGGGGGAGCTTCATGCGGAGGGAGTTTTCAGCGCAACGGGGTGGATCTCGACGCTGCGCGTGGCATCGCCGACCCAGATCTGCCCTTCCTGGACGGTGACCTGGAGTTGCATCGAACGGGAGGCCAGCGCCGCCAGGGCCTGGCTCTGCGCGGCCGGAATCTGCCACACGGCCAGGTTGCCCAGGCGAGCCACCTTGGCCTGCAGCGGCGCCCACCAGATGGGTGTGGAGGCGCTGAAGCCGTACAGCGTGACGCGCTCGGCGCGGCCGCAGGCGCGCGCCAGACGACGCTCGTCGGGCTGGCCGAGCTCGATCCAGTGGCGCAGCACGCCCGTCAGGCTGTGCTGCCACAGCGCCGGTTCGTCGCTGTCGGACAGGCCGCGCGCGAACTGCAGCGCGCCGTCGTGGTCGTCGGCCGGAACGTTGAGCGCGAAGGCGAGCAAGCGCACCATCAGGCGCTCGTCGGTCTCGGAAGGGTGGCAGGCCAGCGTGAGGGAGTGCGTGGCGTACAGCGAGCGGTCCATGTCGGCGATCTCGACGGTCGCCTTGTGGATGGTGGACTTCAACGCCATGTGAGGCCGCCCGTCGGGCCGGGAACAGCGAATGGAATTTGGGGCATGGGCGGTGGGCGTTGAGCAGCAGCGAGGCTGAGCACTGTGCCACAGAGGCCGATGGGGCCGATGGGGCCGGCAGGCTGGGGTGGCATCATTCAAGCTTTTGCCGGCGCGCCGGCCATAGAGCGTGAGGATGAAGATGAAGGTGAAGCAGCTCCTGTGCGTATGCGTTTGCGTGGCGGCGTCGTCGCTGGCCCTGGCCCAGACGGCGACCAAACCCGCCAAACCGGCCAAGGTCGCCGCGCCCGCCAAGCCTGCGGCAGCGGCGGCCAGCGCGGGTGCCGAAAGCCGGACCATCACTTTCGGCTCGGGCTCGGGCGCCGGCGCGGTGCTCACCCGGGACGAATTGCGCACCTGCCTGACCCAGGAGGAATCGGTGCGCACGCGGCTGGCCGAGCTGCGCGCCAGCCGTGAGCCGCTGGACAAGGAAAAAGAGGGCCTCACCGTCGACCAGCAGGCCTTGCGCACCGAGCGCGCGCCGCTGGACGATTTCAAGCGCCAGGCCGACGAACTGAGCGTGCGCCTGAAGGCGTTCTCGGCGCGGGTCGAGGACTGGAACAAGGCGTTGGCCGACTTCAATGCCGCCAACCGCTCCGGGGCGCAGGCCGAGCGCCAGCGCACCGAGCTCAACCGTGAGCGCGAGGCACTCGAGAAGCTGCAGAAGGAGCTCGAGGCGGCCAGGACACAGCTGGCCGCGGCCAGCGAGCAGGCCGTGAGCGCCTACAACGCCAAGGCCACGGCGCTGGAAGCCCGGGTGAGCGCCTGGAACCAGCGCAACGAGCAGTGGAATCAGGCCTCTCGCAGCCTGGAGGCCGAGCGTGCGGCCTGGGTCTCGAGCTGCCACGACCGCCGCTATCGCGAAGAAGACGAAAACGCCATCCGGCGCGGCAAGTAAAGAGGCCTTCATGACCGCCAACCCCTTGTTGAAGGACTGGGACACGCCTTACGGCCTGCCGCCGTTCGGCGAGATCCGCGCCGAGCATGTCGAGCCGGCATTGCACGAGGCCATGCAGCAGCACCGCGCCGAGCTGGCCCTCATTGCCAGCTACCCGGAGGCCCCCGACTTCGACAACACGCTGGCGGCCTTCGACCGCGCCGGGCGTCGGCTGGCCCGCGTGGCCGCGGCGTTCTACAACCTCACCGCGTCGGCCACCAGCCCCGAGCTCCAGGCCGTGCAGCGCAAGGTGGCTGCACCGCTGGCTGCGCATCACAGCGCCGTATCCATGGACGCGGCACTGTTCAGGCGCATCGACGCGCTGCACCGCGAGCGCTCGACGCTCGGCCTGCAGCCCGAGGCGCTGCGTCTGCTCGAGCGCGTGCACCTGGACTTCGTTCGCGCGGGTGCTCGCATGGCGAGCGAGCCGCAGCGGCGCTATGCCGAGGTGATGCAGCAACTGGCGGGCCTGACCACGCGCTTCGCGCAGAACGTGCTGCACGACGAGTCGAGCTGGCAGCTGCCGCTGCACGGCGAGGCCGATCTCGCGGGGCTGCCCGAGGCCTTGCGCGCCAGCGCACGCCAGGCCGCCGCCGATCGCGGCGTGCCGGGGGCTGTGATCACCCTCTCGCGTTCACTGATCGTGCCCTTCCTCACCTTCTCCGAGCGGCGCGATCTGCGCGAGCAGGCGTGGCGGGCCTGGGTCGGCCGCGGCGAGAGCGCCGGCGAGCACGACAACCGCGAAGTCGCGCGCGACATCCTGCGCCTGCGCAACGAGCAGGCGCGGCTGCACGGCCATGCCAGCTACGCCGACTACGCGCTCACCGACACCATGGCGGGCACGCGCGGCGCCGTGCAGCAACTGCTGGGCGAGGTCTGGCCGCGTGCGCTGGCCGCGGTCGAGCGTGAGCGCGCGGCCCTGCAACAGGTGATGGCGGCCGAGGGTGCGAATCGGGCGACGGCGCCCGAGGGCACGAATCAGGCGACGGCGCCCGAGGGCACCGGGGCCGAGATCGAGCCCTGGGACTGGCGCTACTGGGCCGAGAAGGTCCGCCGCCGGCACTTCGACATCGACGACGCCGAGGTCAGGCCCTACTTCCCGCTCGAGCGCGTGGTGCAGGCGGCCTTCGACTGCGCGCACAGGTTGTTCGGCTTGAGCTTCGAGGCGCGGCCGGATCTCCCCGTGTACCACCCCGATGTCGCCGCCTACGAGGTGCGCGACGCCACGGGCCAGGTCGTGGGCATCTTCCTGCAGGACAACTTCGCTCGGCCCAACAAGCGCAGCGGCGCCTGGATGAGCGCGCTGCGCTGGCAGAGCCGCAATGCCGTGGGCGGCGGCGGCCAGTTGCCGGTGATCCTCAACAACAACAACTTCGCGCGCGCCGGGGGTGGGCCGCAGGCCGAACCCACGCTGTTGTCGCTGGACGATGCGCGCACGCTGTTTCACGAGTTCGGCCACGGGCTGCACGGCTTGCTCTCGAGCGTGACCTACGAGCGCCTCTCGGGCACGCAGGTGCTGCGGGACTTCGTCGAGCTGCCCTCGCAGATCTTCGAGCACTGGATCACCGAGCCCGAGGTGCTGCAGCGCCATGCCCGGCACTGGAAGACCGGCGATGCCATCCCTGCCGAACTGGTGGAGCGGCTGCAGCGCGCGCGGCGCTTCGGCCAGGCCTACGAGACGGTGCGCTATGCGGCCAGCGCCCTGGTCGACATGGTGGTGCATTCCCTGCCCGATGCCGAGCCCCCGGCCGACCTGTGCGCCTGGGAGGCCGAATGGCTGCGGCGCGAGGGCCTGCCGCACGGGGTCGGGCTGAACCACCGGCTGGTGCACTTCCAGCACCTGTTCGCGAGCAGCGGCTATGCCGCGGGCTACTACGTCTACCTGTGGGCAGAAGTGCTGGACGCCGATGGCTACGGCGCCTTCGAAGAGGCCGGCAGCCCGTTCGATGCGGACGTGGCCGAGCGGCTGAAGCGGCACATCTACGCCGCGGGCAACAGCGTGGAGCCCGGTGCCGCCTACGCCGCCTTCCGCGGCCGCGCACCCCGCGTGGAGCCGCTGCTGGACAAGCGCGGGCTGAGGGTGCCGGCTTAGCCCGACAGGCTTGCTACGGCGCGGGCCCGAAGCGGGCTTCGAGGGACGCCATGAAAGCCGCGAAGTCCAGCGGCTTGGTCCAGTAGTCGGCCAGGCCCGCTTGCAATGCGCGCTGGATGTCCTCGGGCATGGCGTTGGCGCTCAGCGCGATGCACGGGATGGCCGCGGTGGTGGGCGTCTGGCGCAGCTGGCGCAGGACCTCGAAGCCGTCGAAGTCGGGCAGTTGCATGTCCAGCAGGATGAGGTCCGGCAACATCGCCCGGGCCCGCGCGACGCCGCGGGTTCCGTCGACCGCCACCTCCAGCGTCAGGTCGCTGCGGCGCGCCAGGAGCTCGGCGATGATGAGCGCATTGGTTGGGTTGTCTTCGATGTAGAGCAGGCGGCGCCCGGGGCCGGGTGCTCGGAGTTCGGCCGCGGCCTGCGAGCTGATGAGCGCCCCCTCGCCGGCAGCCTGTTCCGCGCACGGCAGGGTGCCGGCCTGCGCCGTGGCCGCGGCCAGCCGCACCTCGAAGACGCTGCCCTCGCCAACGGAGCTTTGCACGTGCAGCGTGCCGCCCATGTGTTCGACCAGGGCCTTGACGATGGCCAGCCCGATGCCGGTGCCTTCGCTGGCGTCGCCTTCGCGGCCCAGGCGGTTGAAGGGCTCGAACAGATGGGCCAACTGCGACTCGCTCATGCCTTGCCCGGTGTCGGACACGCGGATCCGCACTTCCGTGCCACGCTGCAGGGACTCGATGATGACCGTGCCCCCCGCGCGGTTGTACTTGACGGCATTTGTCAGCAGGTTGAGCAGCACCTGGCGCAGCCGCGTGGCATCCGCCGTGGCGGTGGTGCCCACCTCGCCGCTGTGCACCGTCACCCCATGCTTGTCGCACAAGGGCGCGAGCATGGGCAGTGTCTCGGCCACCAGCTCCCGCAGCGGCACGGGCTGCAGGGTGATGCGCATCTCGCCGCCCTCGAGGCTGGAGAGGTCGAGCACATCGTCGATCAGGCTCAGCAGGTGCTGCCCGGCGCTGCGAATCTGCTCCAGGCGGCGGCGCCGCGCGTTGGCCGCCGGTTCGTCGACACCCTTCTCGTCGACCAGCAGCAGCTGCGAGAAACCAAGCACCGCATTCAGCGGCGTTCGCAGCTCGTGGCTCATGCGGGAGAGGAATTTCGACTTGGCCAGGTTCTGGCGGTGGGCCAGCTCGCGCTCGCGGCCTGCCGCCTCGGCCAGGTGCTTGTCGGTGATATCCCAGTTGACGCCGACGCGACGGCGCGCACCGCTCGCCTCATCGCGCAGATCCAGCGAGCGCGAGGCCAGCCAGCGCACCGTGCCGTCGGGCCAGACGACGCGGAACTCCTTGTCCACCGTCGCGCCGGTGACCTGCGTCTCGTGGAGGAAGCGCTTCACGCGTTCCAGGTCGTCGGGATGCACGCAGGCCAGGCGCTCGGACTCCACCATCGCGCGGGGCTGGGGCGGGCGCCCGCGCAGCGTCCACATCTGCTCGTCCCAGATGGCGTTGCCGGTCTGCAGGTCGAGCTCCCAGGTGCCCAGGCCGGTGCCACGCGCGGCCAGCGCCGCCCGCTCGGTGGCGCTGCGCAGCGCCAGCTCGACGTTGCGCCTTTCAGTGAGGTCGAGCGCGACACCCACGAAAGCCTGCGCCTTGCCCTGGCCGTCGCGCTCCACCACACGGCGCGTCATCACGTGGCGCCATGAACCGTCCGAGCGCCGGTAGCGCGCCTCGACGTCAGTGGGGTGGTCGCTGGCCAGCGCCGCTTGTGCCGAAGCCAGCTCCTGCGGCAAGTCCTCGGGGTGGACGAAGGCGCGCACCTCGTCCAGCGACAGGCCCTGCGGGCGCGGCTCGATGCCGAGCACCTGGCAGGCCTGGTCGTTGCAGTGCACGCGGTGGGTGGCCAGATCGTGCCGCCAGACGGCGATGTGGCCCAGGTCCACGGCGAGCGCGAGCAGCGACTTGGACTCGCCGCCCAGGCGGGTGACGGCGGGCTGCAACGGCAGCGGTGCGGTGTCCGGCAGGCCGGTGGCGCCGAGGGCTTCGAGGGGTGACGGGTGGCGGTCGGTGGACATGGGCAGGTCTGGGCCGCGCAGAAAGGCTCGAAGTATCGCCGGGCGCCAAGGGGTCCGGCCCGACGGCTTCACTCCGGGTTGAGCGGCCTGGGGTAACCTGCACGTCCCCGCACCAGGAGACCCCGCATGTTCGACACCGCCATTGCCGGCAGCCTGCCCAAGCCCGCCTGGCTGGCCGAGACCGAGAAGCTCTGGCCGCAATGGAAAGCCCAGGGCCCCGAGCTGGCCCAGGCCAAGCTGGATGCCACGCTGCTGTGGATCAAGGCCCAGGAGGACGCCGGCCTGAGCGTCATCGGCGACGGCGAGCAGAGCCGCCAGCACTTCGTGCATGGCTTCCTCGAGCGCGTGGAGGGCATCGACTTCGAGCACAAGGTCGAGATGGGCATCCGGGCCGACCGCTACAAGGCCATGGTGCCGCAGGTCGTGGGGCCGCTGCGGCTCAAGGGCCGCGTGCACGAGACCGAAGCGCGCTTCCTGCGCGCCCACACCCGGCGCAAGATCAAGTTCACGCTGCCCGGGCCCATGACCATCGTCGACACCGTGGCCGACCGTTTCTACGGCGACCGCGTGAAGATGGCCTTTGCCTTCGCCGAGCTCTTGAACCAGGAGGCGCTGGCGCTGCAGGCCGACGGCGTGGACATCATCCAGTTCGACGAACCGGCTTTCAACGTCTACATGGACGACGCCGCCACCTGGGGCGTGCAGGCCCTGGAGCGCGCCGCGCAGGGCCTCACCTGCACGACGGCCGTGCACATCTGCTACGGCTACGGCATCCAGGCCAATATCGACTGGAAGAACACGCTGGGCCAGGAGTGGCGCCAGTACGAGAAGGTCTTCCCGGCGCTGGCCAGGAGTTCCATCGACCAGGTCAGCCTGGAGTGCTTGCACTCCCACGTGCCGCCCGACCTGATGGCCTTGCTCAAGGGCAAGGACGTCATGGTGGGCGTGATCGACGTCGCCAGCGACGCCATCGAGACGCCCGAGGAAGTCGCCGACACCATAGGCCGCGCGCTGCAGTTCGTGCCCAGGCAGCACCTCATTGCCTGCACCAACTGCGGCCTGGCGCCCATGAGCCGCGCGGTCGCCGAAGCCAAGCTGCGCGCGCTGGCGCAGGGTGCGGCGCTGGCCGATGAGCGCCTCGCGCACAAGTGAGGCGCTGCGGCCGCCGCCGGCCGCGCCTGCAGTCGCCTGCGGCCCCTACTGCGGCTGGAACCCGCTCTTGCGGATGATCTCGGCCCAGCTTTTCGCATAGGCCTTTTCGCGCGTCGCCAGCTGGCCGGCGTCCATGAACTCCACCGCCAGGCCCAGCGCGGTCAGCCGCGCTTTCACCTCGGGCTGCTGGATCACCTTGCGCAGCGCCGCGGCGAAGGCGTCCAGCGCCGCCTTGGGGGTGCCGGCGGGGGCGAAGAAGCCGTAGTAGGGCAGGTCCTCGAAGCCGGCAATGCCCAGCTCGGCCAGCGTGGGCACCTCGGGCAGCAGCGCCTGGCGTGCAGCGCCACCCACCGCCACCACGCGGATGCGGCCGCCCTTGTGGTTGTCGATGAAGTCGGGCACCGAGCCCACGCCGGCGGCGATCTGGTTGCCCAGCATGTCGCCCATCATCGGCGCGCTGCCGCGGTAGGGCGCGCTCACCAGGTCCAGGCGGTGGTGCTCGGCCAGCACCTTGACCATGAATTCGGGCGTGGACGCCGGCGCCGGCACGCCCACCACGCCCTTGCCCTGGCCGGCGCCCTTCACCCAGGCCACGTACTCGGCCATGCTCCTGGCCGGCGTGCCCGGCGAGACGGCGAAGGCGTTGACGAAGCTGGCGAAGCCGGCCACCGGGGTGAAATCGCGCGCGGGGTCGAAGCCCGGTTGCTTGGACACCAGCGGCAGGATGCTGATGGTGTGGTCGTGCGAGATGAAGAACGTGCTGCCGTCGGCGGGGGCCGTTTTCAGCGTCTGGGCCGCGAGCTGGCCGCCGGCGCCGGGCTTGTTCTCGACGATGACCGTGGCACCGAGCTCGTCCTTGAGCTTGTCGGCCAGCGTGCGGGCGATCGCGTCGGTGCCGCCGCCGGCCGGGAAACCGACCAGGATCTTCACGGTCTTGCCCTGGGCCAGGGCGGTGCCGCCGGTGACGGCCAGGGCGGCGGACAACAGGCACCCGATCAGGGCGCGGCGGGCGGGACGGGGCATGGGGCTTCCTCGGGTGGGTGGACAGTGCAGGTGGAACTGTAGTGCCTGCGGCGCCCTGGCTTCAGGGTGGGGGGCCATCGGCGGCGAGCACCGCCAGCACATCGGAGTGGAACTCGCGCCGGTAGAGGATGAACACCACCCCGGCGGTGCCCGCCATCAGGGCCCAGGGCGAGAAGAACCAGGCCGTGGCGGCGAAGCTCATGTAGTAGGCGCGCAGGCCGTCGTTGAAGGTCTCGGCGGCCAGCCCCATCACGCGCCCGGCGCGGTCGGCGAAGGCCGCCCGCTCGGCGTCCCCGGTGTAGCGGTCATGGGGCGGCGCGGCGGCCACCAGCAGCGCGCCGAAGCTGTACTGACGCAGGCTCCAGGTGAAGCGGAAGAAGGCGTAGACGAAGATGGCGGCGAGCAGCACGACCTTGAGGTCGAAGACCAGCTCCGAGGTGCGCACCGCGAAGGGGATCTCGCGCACGATCTCGCTGGCCTTCTCGGTGGTGGACAGCACCGCCAGCAGGCCACCGATGATGAGGATGGTGGTCGAGGCGAAGAACGTAGGGCTGGCCGAGAGGTTCTGCACCACCACGCCGTCGACGACGCGGTTCTCGCGCCCGGTGGTCTGCAGCATCCAGCGCGTGCGCTCGCGGTTGGTCAGCGCCAGCAGCGAGGGCCGGGTGGTGGCGCGCCGGTGCGCGAAGCGGGCGTAGCCGACCCAGGACAAGAAGAACACTGCGAGCGCCGTCCAGTCGGTCCAGGGCAGCACGCGCCAGAGAGAAGCCAGGATGTCCATGCGGGTGACTGTAGCGCCCGCACGGCACGTTGCAGACCTACGCGAACTTCGCAGTGGCCGCGGCCACGCGCTGGCCGAAGGCCTTGGCGGTGGCAATGTCGCCCGGCACCACTTCATCGGCCGAGGCGTTGGACGGCGTGGTCGTCATCAGGCCCGAAGAGGAGCCCACGAAGTTGAGGTCGTTGCGCGTCGACTCCTTCGCGTTGGACGGCATCATGCCCGTGCCCACCCACAACATGCTGTGCTGCTGGCTCAGCGTGAACAGGTAGTGCAGCGTCGACAGCTTGTCGCCGTTCATCGTCGCGCTGTTCGTGAAGCCGGCGGCCAGTTTGTCCTTCCATTGCTGCGTGAACCAGGGCTTGCTGGAGGCGTCGGCGAGCTTCTTGAACTGCCAGCTCACGCTGCCCATGTAGGTGGGCGAGCCGAAGACGATGGTCCTGGCCGCGGCCAGCTGTTCCCAGCCGGCTTCGGGGATGCTGCCTTCGGCGTCGATGGCCAGTAGCGTGCCGCCACTGCCTTCGGCTACCGCCTCGGCAATCTTGCGGGTGTGGCCGTAACCACTGTGGTAGACGATGACGATCTTGCTCATGGGACGGTGCTTTCGGGGTTGAGGATGAATGGGCCAACCGTCAGGGTGTGAGGTCGAAGACCAGCACTTCGGCGTCTTCACCGCCTTCAAGCACCAGCTTGGATTCCTTGTCCATGCGCACGGCGTCGCCGGCGCGCAGCGGGATGTCGTTGACGCGCAGCGAGCCGCGCACCAGGTGCACGTAGGCGATGCGCGCCGGGTCCAGCGCCAGTTCGGCGTGCTCGGCGCCGGAGAACAGGCCGGCGCGCAGCGTCGCATCGGCGTGGAGGGTCACAGAGCCCGGCACATGCGCGGTCCCGTCGGGCGAAGCCACGGTGACGAGCTGCCCGCGCTTGCTCCGGGCGCTGAAGTGCCGCTGTTCGTAGCTGGGCGCGATACCGGCCTCGCGCGGCAGGATCCAGATCTGCAGCAGGTGCGTGGTGGCGCTGGCATCGTGGTTGAACTCGCTGTGGCGAACGCCGGTACCCGCGCTCATGCGCTGCACGTCGCCGGGGCGGATGACGCCCGCCTCGCCAGCCGCCGTGCCATTGCCCATGCTGTCCTTGTGCGCCAGCGCGCCCTCGAGCACGTAGCTGACGATCTCCATGTCGCGGTGCCCGTGGGTCCCGAAGCCGGTGCCCGGGGCGATCCGGTCTTCGTTGATGACGCGCAGGTTGCCCACGCCCATGTGGCGCGGGTCGTGGTAGTCGGCGAAAGAAAAGCTGTGCTGGCTCTTCAGCCAGCCGTGGTCGGCATGGCCGCGGTCGCAGGACTTGCGCAGGGTGATCATGATGGTGCTCCTTGTGTGCATCGAATGTAGGCCGCAGCACGCGGGCCGGGGCTGATCGGCCTTGATGTCGGCGTTCAATTAGAGTGAAGCCATGCCCGACCGCAGCCACGCCCTGACGCCCGAGGCCCTGAACATGATGGACACCATCGCGCGCACGGGCAGTTTTGCCGCCGCCGCGCGCGAGCTGGGCAAGGTGCCTTCGGCGCTGACCTACAACGTGCGCCAGCTCGAAGAGGCGCTCGACGTGCTGCTCTTCGACCGCAGCTCGCGCCAGGCCCGGCTCACCGCCGCCGGCACCGAGCTGCTGCACGAGGGCCGGCGCCTGCTGCACGAGATGGACGCCGTGGCCAACCGCGTGCGCCGCGTGGCCAGCGGCTGGGAGACGCAGCTGTCGATCAGCGTGGAGGACATCGTTTCCGTGCCCACCGTGTTCGAGCTCGTTCAAGCCTTCTGCGAGGTGCGCGCCAGCCCCGACGACCGGGAAGGCCCGGCCACGCGCTTGCGTCTGCGCAGCGACGTGATGACGGGCACCTGGGAAGCGTTGATCACGGGGCAGGTCGACCTGGCCCTGGGGGTGTCCCACCAGCACATCAACCCGGGCGGCATCGAACTGCGGCCGCTGGGCGAGGTGCCGTTTGTCTTCTGCATGGCACCGCGCCACGCCCTGGCCGCGGCGGCCGGGCCGCTGACCGACGCCGAACTGGTGCACCACCGCGCCGTGGCCGTGGCCGATACCGCACAGCGCCTGACCCCAGCCACGGTGAACCTGCTGCCCGGCCAGGACGTGCTGACGGTGCCCACCATGCGCGCCAAGCTCGAAGCGCTGTTGCGCAACCTGGGTTGCGGCTTCCTGCCCGAGCCGCTGGCGCGCACACACCTGGAGGCTGGCACGCTGGTGCAGCGCGACACCGCGCGCGCCGCCACCGTGGCTTCCATGCACTACGCCTGGCGCGCCGAACGCGGGGGCACGCTGGGCCTGGGCCGCGCCCTGCAATGGTGGCTTGCGCAGCTGGAAAGCCCGACCACGCGGCGCGCGCTGCTGGAGCGCCACGCCGGCCCGCTGGACTGAGCGCCGTGCGCTACCGCGGCCGCTTCGCGCCTTCACCCACCGGGCCGCTGCACGCCGGCTCGCTGGTGGCGGCGCTGGCGAGCTGGCTGGACGCGCGCGCCCACGGCGGCGACTGGCTGGTGCGCATCGAGGACGTCGATGAGCCGCGCTGCCGGGCAGGCGCGGCCGAGCTCATCCTGGGCCAGCTCGCGGCCTGCGGGATGCAGCCCGACGAGCCGGTGTGGTGGCAGTCGCAGCGTGGCGACGCCTACCGCGCGGCGTTGCAGGCGTTGGTCGCCTCGGGACGGGCCTACCCCTGCAGCTGCACGCGCAGCGAGATCGACGCGGTGTGGGCCGAGCGCGGCGTGCGGCACCAGCCCGATGCCGAACGTATCTACCCGGGCACCTGCCGCGGCGGCCTGCACGGCAAGCCGGCCCGCGCCATGCGCTTGCGCGCCGAGGGCACGGTGCACTGGCACGACCGGCGGCTCGGCCCGCAGGTGCAGGACGTGGCGCGCGAAGTGGGGGACTTCGTCCTGCAGCGCGCGGGTGGCCTGTGGGCTTACCAGCTCGCGGTGGTGGTGGACGACGCCGCGCAGGGCATCACGCATGTCGTGCGCGGCGAAGACCTGGCCGACAACACGGCGCGCCAGATCCTGTTGCAGCGCGCCCTGGGCCTGGCCACGCCGGTCTACCTGCACACGCCGCTGGTGCTCGCCGCCGACGGCCGAAAGCTCAGCAAGCAAAACGGCGCTCGCGCGCTCGACTTGGCGGCACCGGTGGCGGCGCTTCAGGAAGCGGCGCAGGTGCTGGCACTGCCGCGCATCGAAGCCCAGAGCCCGGCCGATTGGCTTGCGGCGGCGGTGCCGGCGTGGGCTGGCATCATTACAGGCTTTGCCAACGGGAGCACCCCATGACGACGACCCCTTCGGGCCTGGAATACGAGGACACCATTGCCGGCGCCGGCGAGCAGGCCAAGGCCGGCCAGCGCGTTCGCGTGCACTACACCGGCTGGCTCTACGACCCCACCGCTGCCCACTCGCGCGGCAAGAAGTTCGACAGCAGCAAGGACCGCGGCCAGCCCTTCAGCTTCGGCCTGGGTGGCGGCGAAGTCATCCGCGGCTGGGACGAAGGGGTGAAGGGCATGCAGGTCGGCGGCACGCGCGTGCTCACCATTCCGCCTGAACTGGGCTATGGCGCACGCGGCGCGGGCGGCGTGATTCCGCCCAACGCCAAGCTGGTGTTCGAGGTCGAACTGCTGGGCGTCTAGAAAGCGGATCGCCCCCGGTGTGAGCCGGGGGCGATGCCTTGCAGCCTTGGGCCAGGGCGGTGCGAGCCGCCGCGGCGCTCAGCGAGCGCGGGGGCCGGCCTTCGAGAAGGTCTTGCCGGCGGGACGGAACGGTGCCTTGCCACTCGGCCGCGGGCCGAAGGACTTGCCTGCCGGGCGCTGGCCCGACCGCGCGTCGGCATGCATCGCGGGTTTGGGCTCGGCGCGCTTGGGCTCCAGGCCGGCGATCGTGGCCATCGGGATGCGCTGCGTGGTGTAGCGCTGGATGCGGTGGATCATCCCCGAGTCGCGGCGCTCGGCCAGCGTCACCGCCAGGCCCGAGCGGCCGGCGCGCCCGGTGCGGCCGATGCGGTGCACGTAGTCTTCTTCCTTCATCGGCAGGCCGAAGTTGATGACGTGGCTGATGGTCGCCACGTCGATGCCGCGCGCGGCCACGTCGGTGGCCACCAGCACGCGCAGGTGCTGGCTGCGCAAACCTTGCAGCACGCGGTTGCGCCGGCCTTGCGGCATGCCGCCGTGCAGCGAGGCCACGCTGTGGCCCATCTCGTGCAGGCGGTCGGCCAGCCAGTCGGCGTCGCGCTGGGTGCTGGTGAAGACCAGCGCCTGCTCCATGCTGCGTTCGGTCAGGATGTGATCCAGCAGCGCGTTCTTGTGCTCGAAATCGTCGGCCCAGTGCAGGCGCTGCTCGATGTCGGCGTGGGCCTCGGTCTGCGAGCTGACTTCGATGCGCTGCGGCGTGCGCAGCAGGTCCTGGGCGAGGCGGCCGACGGGGCCGCTGAAGGTGGCGCTGTACATCACCGTCTGGCGCGTCTTGGGCGTGGCTTCGGTGATCAGGCGGATGTCGTCGATGAAGCCCATGTCGAGCATGCGGTCGGCTTCGTCGAGCACGAGCATCTCGATGTTGCCGAGCTGCGCCTTGCCCGAACCGAGGTGGTCGATCAGGCGGCCGGGGGTGGCGATAAGGATGTCCAGCGGTCCGCGCAGCGCGGCCAGCTGCGCGCCGTAGGGCACGCCGCCGACGACGGTGGCCACGCGCAGGCCGGGCACGAAGCGGCCGTAGTCCATGGCCGCCTTGGCGACTTGCAGGGCCAGCTCGCGGGTGGGCGTCAGCACCAGCACGCGCGGGCCGCGCGTCTTCACCGCCGCCTGGCGGCTGGCGAGCACGCGCGTGAGTGCCGGCAGCATGAAGCTGGCCGTCTTGCCGCTGCCGGTGCGGCTGCTGACCATCAGGTCGGTGCCGGCCATGGCCGGCGGGATGGCAGAGGTCTGCACGTCGGTGGGTTGCTCGTAGCCGGCCGCCTTCAGGGCACGGGTCAGAACTTCATTCAGGTTCAGGGCGTCAAAACTCATGGTCTTCTTTCGCTGGGCGCGCACAAGCGCGCCAACGCGGCCGGCTCTGGCCACGTGGGGTGAAGTCGCGGGGTCGGTACGAAGACGTACCAGGGTGCAGCGACGGCATCGCCGCCGACCCTTGGAGACGCGCGCTGGGCTTGAAGAATCAAGCCCGGCGGCAAAGGGCAGAGGGGATGAACGAGAGGCTTGCCAGCAGCAAGCCAAGCCCGCGACTATAGCCTACTTCGGCTGACTGCGGGTTACTACGGCAGAACGAGCGCGGCGCGCCGGATGCGAGGCGCGAGTTCCAGCCACACCGGCGTCAGTGCGCCAGGCAGGGCGGGCAGGCGGCCGAGCTCGGTGCGGCTCTCCGCGGGCGAGTGGAAATCGCTGCCGCGCGAGGCGAGCAGACCGAACTCCAGCGCCGTGTCGACGTAGCGGGCCTGCTCGGCAGTGCTGTGGCTGCCCGTCATCACCTCGACGCCGCGGCCGCCATGGGCGATGAACTCGGTGAAGAGGGCGTACTCCTCGGTCGGCGTGTAGCGGTAGCGGCCCGGATGGGCAATGACGGCCACGCCGCCGGCCTCGCGCACCCAGCGCACGGCGTCGCCCAGCCTGGCCCAGCGGTGCGGCACGAAGCCGGGGTTGCCTTGCGTGAGGTAGCGGCGAAAAACTGTATACGTGTCGGGGCACACGCCGCTTTCGACGAGGTGGCGCGCGAAGTGCGTGCGCGAGATCAGGTCGGGGTTGCTGACGTAGCGCAGCGCGCCTTCGAACGCATCGTGGATGCCCACCTTGGCCAGGCTGTCGGCCATTTCCTGTGCGCGCTCGCGGCGGCCGCTGCGCGTCGCCGCCAGGCCCTCGCGCAGCGCGGCATCGTCGATATCGAACCCCAGGCCCACGATGTGCACCGTCTCGCTCGCAAAGGTGACCGAGATCTCGACGCCGCTGAGGTAGTCCATGCCCAAGGCCAGGGCGGCTTCGCGGGCGCGGTGCTGGCCGCCGAGCTCGTCGTGGTCGGTCAGCGACCACAGTTCGACCCCCTGCGCATGGGCGCGTGCCGCCAGGGCTTCCGGGGTCAGGGTGCCGTCGGAGACGTCGCTGTGGCAGTGGAGATCGGCATTGGTCAATGGCACGGCGCCGATTCTACGGAAGGACTACCTTTCGAGCTGCAGCCTGCGGTCGCAACGCGCGGCGAGCGCGGGGTCATGCGTGACGACGACGAAGGCCGTCCCGTGCTCGCGCGCCAGCGAGAGCATCAGCTCGAATACCGTCTCGGCCGTGGTGCGGTCGAGATTGCCGGTCGGCTCGTCGGCGAGCACGCAGGCCGGATGCGTGACCAGCGCGCGCGCGATGGCCACGCGCTGGCGCTCGCCGCCCGAGAGCTGCGCCGGGTGGTGCGCCGCGCGGTCGGCCAGGCCCACGCGTGCCAGCATGGCCTGCGCCTGCGCGCGCGCCTGCGCCGTGGGCAGGCGGCGGATGCGCAGCGGCATGGCCACGTTGTCCAGCGCGCTGAACTCGGGCAGCAGGTGGTGGAACTGGTAGACGAAACCCAGGTGGCGGTTGCGCCAGGCGCCTTGTTCGGCCGCGCCCAGCGTGGCGAAGTCGCGCCCCATCAGGGCCACCTGGCCCGAGGTCGGCGCTTCCAGCCCGCCCAGCAGGTGCAGCAGCGTGCTCTTGCCCGAGCCCGAAGGCCCGACCACCGCCAGCGTCTCGCCGCGATCGACCTGCAGGCTGACACCGCGCAGCACGGTCACGTCCAGCGCCTGCTCGCCGCGGCCTTCGACGAAGCGCTTGTGCAGCTCGGTGGCTTGCAGGACGAGCCGGGCCGATGTGGCTGTGCCACTCGGCCCGGCGGCCCCCGCGGGGGGTGCCAAAGGCAAGGCCTGAGGCCGGGGGCTCGTTTCACTCATAGCGCAGCGCCTGTGCCGGGTTGACGCGGCTGGCGCGCCAGCTCGGGTACAGCGTGGCCGCGAAGGCCAGCAGCAGCGAGATGACGACGATGGGCACGATGTCGCTGGCCAGCGGCTGGCTCGGCATGCGGTTGATGATGTAGATGCTGCCGGGCAGGAAGGCCACGCCCAGGGCGCGTTCGATGGCCGGCACGATGACGTCGATATTCAGCGCCACCAGCAGGCCCAGGGCGCAGCCGCCCAGGGTGCCGATGATCCCGGCGGCCGCACCCTGCACCATGAAGATGCCCATGATCGATCGCGGGCTGGCCCCCAGCGTGCGCAGGATGGCGATATCGGCGCGCTTGTCGGTGACCGTCATCACCAGCGTGGAGACGAGGTTGAAGGCCGCCACCGCGACGATGAGCGTGAGGATGATGAACATCATCCGCTTCTCCACCTGCACGGCGTCGTACCAGTTGCGGTTGGTGCGCGTCCAGTCGCGCACGATCACCGCGGGCCCCAGGCTGCGCTGCAGGTCGGCACCGACTTCGCGCGCGCTGTGCACGTCAGCCAGGCGCAGCTGCACGCCGCCGGGGCCTTCCATGCGGAACAGTCGCGCCGCGTCGTCGAGGTGGATCAGCGCCAGGGCGCTGTCGTATTCGTAGTGCCCGGCCTCGAATACGCCCACCAGCGTGAACTGCTTGAGCCGCGGCACCACGCCGGCCGGCGTGAGCTGGCCGCTGGGCGAGACGATGGTGACCTTGTCGCCCAGGCGCGCGCCGAGCAAGCGGGCCAGCTCCACGCCGAGCACGATGTTCCACTCGCCCGGCTTGAGCCGCGCCAGCAGCGGGGCTTGCGTGCGCGCCAGCTCCGTGACCTGGCCTTCCTGGGCGGGATCGACGCCGCGCACCACGGCGCCGCGCAACTCGTCGCCGCGGCCCACCAGCGCCTGCGCGGCGATGTAGGGCGCGGCGCCCACCACGCGCGAGTCGCGGCGGGCCGCCGTGGCAGTGGCCTGCCAGTCGGGCAGGGCGCCGCCGGCGGCGTCGAAGACCTCGATGTGCGCGATGACACTGAGCATGCGGTCGCGCACCTCTTGCTGGAAGCCGTTCATCACGCTGAGCACGATGATCAGCGCCGCCACGCCCAGCGCGATGCCCAGCATCGATACGCCGCTGATGAAAGAGATGAAGCCATTGCGCCGGCCGGCGCGGCCCGCGCGGGTGTAGCGCCAGCCGATGTGCCACTCGTAAGGCAGGTCCATGGGGCGGGGATGCTACCGGAGCGCCTCCGCCCCGCATCGGGTCGGCCCGGATAATCGCCCGATGCACCTGCTGATCCCGTTCGCCGCGCCGTTCTCCGAGGCCGGTCGCCAGAGGCTGTCGGCACTGGCCTTGCCGAACCTGAAGGCGCTGCTGGGCCGGATGGCCGAGGTCGAGCGTGATGCGGGCGACGAATGGAGCGGGTCCACGCCGCAAGAGCGCGCACTGGCCCGCGCGCTGGGCTGGCGGGGTGGTGACGGCCGCTGGCCCTGGGCGGCCCGCCTGGCCCGCGCCGATGGCATCGAGCCGGGCAAGCAGGCCTGGGGCCTGCTCACCCCCACCCACTGGCATCTGGGCACCGAGCAGGTGAGCTTGCTCGACCCCGCCGAGCTGGGGCTGGATGAAGCCGCCTCGCGCGCGCTGTTCGATGCGGTGCGGGGGCTGTTCACGAGCGAGGGTTTTGCCCTGCACTACGGCGCGCCGCTGCGCTGGTACGTGGCGCACGACAGCCTGGCCAGCCTGGCCACGGCATCGCTGGACCGCGTCATCGGCCGCAACGTCGACGCCTGGCTGGGCAAGAGCCCCTCGGCCGGCCTCATCCGCAGGCTGCAAAGCGAGGTGCAGATGCGGCTGCACGGGCATCCACTGAACGAGGCTCGGGTGGCCGCGGGGCGGTTGCCCGTGAACTCGTTCTGGCTCAGCGGCTGCGGCGTGGCGCAAGAAGAGGCGGGGCCTGCGCCGCAGGTCGACGAGCGTCTGCGGGCACCGGCCTTGAACGAGGACTGGGCCGCCTGGGGCCAGGCCTGGCAGGCGCTGGACGGCGGCCCGCTGGCGCAGGCGCTGGCCGCCGCGCGGCGTGGTGAAACCCTTCGGCTGACCCTGTGCGGTGAGCGTGCCTGGGCGGCCTTCGAGCCCGCGCCCACGGGTCTGCTGCACAGGCTGCGCGCGCGCTGGGCGGCGCCGGGCATCCTGCCGCTGCTGGAGGCGCTGTGAGCCTGCTGAAGGAGCGCGACGTGCCGCCCCGCGTGAGCTTCGCGCTGGAGCAGTCGGGCGTGCACCCGCTGCTGGCGCGGCTGCTGGCCGCGCGTGGCGTGCGCACGGCCGATGAACTCGACGACAGCCTCGCGCGGCTGCTGCCGCCGCTTTCGATGAAGGGCGCGGCCGAGGCGGGCCGGCTGCTCGCCGATGCAATCGCCCAGCGCCGGCGCATCTGCATCGTGGCCGACTACGACTGCGACGGCGCCACCGCCTGCGCCGTGGCCTTGCGCGGCTTGGCGCTGCTCGGCGCCGACCCCGCCACGCTGGGCTACGTGGTGCCCGACCGCGCCGTGCACGGCTACGGCCTCACGCCGGCCATCGTCGATCTCGCGCTGGCGCGCCGGCCCGAGCTGTTGGTGACGGTGGACAACGGCATCGCCAGCCACGCCGGCGTGGCGCATGCGCGCGCCCTCGGGTTGCAGGTGCTGGTCACCGACCATCACCTGCCCGCAGTGAGCGAAGGCGTGGTCACGCTGCCCGACGCCGACGTCATCGTCAACCCCAACCAGCCGGGCTGCGCCTTCGAAAGCAAGTCCATCGCCGGCGTCGGCGTCATGTTCTACGTGCTGCTGGCCACGCGCGCCGAACTGCGTGCGCGCAGCGCCTTCGCCACCACCGAGCAGCCGCGGCTGGACAGCCTGCTCGACCTCGTGGCCCTGGGCACCGTGGCCGACGTGGTGCGGCTGGACGCCAACAACCGCCGCCTCGTCGCCCAGGGGCTCAAGCGCGTGCGCAGCGGCCGCATGCAGGCCGGGCTGGCCGCCCTGTTCCGCGCCGCCGGGCGCGACGCCGCGCGCGCCGCGGGTTTCGATTTCGGCTTCGCCCTGGGCCCGCGCATCAACGCTGCCGGTCGCCTGGCCGACATGACGCTGGGCATCGAATGCCTGCTCACCGACGACGCCACGCGCGCCACCGAACTGGCCGCGCAGCTCGACGCCATCAACCGTGAACGGCGCGAAGTCGAGGCCGGCATGCGCGAGCTGGCCGAGCGCACGCTGGAGGGTCTCGCACCCGCTGCCGACACCGCGCCGGCCGCGCTCACGCTCTTCGACGAGAGCTTCCATGAAGGCGTGGTCGGCATCGTCGCCGGCCGCGTGAAGGACCGTCTGCACCGACCCACCTTCGTCTTTGCGCGTGGCGCCGACGGGCAGCTCAAGGGCTCGGGCCGCTCGATCGCGGGCTTCCATCTGCGCGACGCGCTGGACCTCGTGGCCAAGCGCCACCCGGGCCTGCTGCTGCGCTTCGGCGGCCACGCCATGGCGGCCGGCTGCACCTTGGCGAACGTGGATGAAGGTGGCGGCGTGGCGCTGTTCGACGAAGCCCTGCGGCGCGTCGCCGGCGAGTGGTTGGACGCCGCCACGCTGACCCGCACGCTGCGCACCGACGGACCGCTGGCGCTGGAGTGGTTCAACACCCAGACGGTGGCCCTGCTCGACGCGCAGGTCTGGGGCCAGGGTTTCGAGCCGCCGCTGTTCTGCGACGAGGTGCAGGTGCTGCAGCAGCGCCTGGTGGGCGAGAAGCACATGAAGCTGCGCCTGCGCCACTGCGGCCAGGAGCGCGACGCGATCTGGTTCGGCCACGCCGAGCCGCTGCCCGCGCAGGCGCGCCTGGCCTTCCGCTTGAGCCTGGACGAGTGGAACGGGCGGCAGCGGGTGCAGATGGTGGTGGAGGCCTGCCAGGGCTGATCCATGCGGTCGGGCGCGGCTGCACTCCTGGGGATAGCGCCGCCGAGGGTGCCTTTGCAGAATGCGGCACCCCATCCACCGGAGCCACACATGCCTGCACCCCTGCGCGACGTGCCCCAGGAGGGCATCGAGCTGATCAAGAGCTTCGAAGGTATCCCGGACGGCGACCCGAGCACTGTCAATATCGATGCCTACCTTTGCCCGGCCAGCGTGTGGACCATCGGCTGGGGCCACGCCCTCGTCGACGGCGGCGCGCAGCTCAAGGGCCCCGAGAACAAGGTGCGGGCGCGCTCGCTCTACCCGGGCGGCATCACGCGAGAGCAGGCCGAGGCGCTGCTGCGCGGCGACCTGATCCCGCGCGCCGCGTCGGTGTCCAACCTGGTGAAGGTGGCGCTGGACGACGGCCCCTTCGGCGCGCTCATGGCGCTGGTGTTCAATATCGGCGTGGGCAACCTGGCGGCCTCCACGCTGCTGCGCAAGCTCAATGCGGGCGACCTGCAGGGCGCGGCCGAGCAGTTCCTGGCCTGGGACAAGGCGCGCGTGAACGGCGTGCTGCAGTCGCTGGCCGGCTTGACGCGGCGCCGCCGCGCCGAGCGTGCGATGTTTCTGGGGCAGGACTGGCGCTCGGCGGCGGTGACGCGCAGCCGCGAGGCCCTGGGCGTATTGCCGGTGCCCGAAATGCCCGCGGAAGACGCCGCTGCGCTGAAGCAGCCCGCGGCCAGGAAGGGTGTTGCGAAGAGGCCGGCCGCGAAGAAGCCGGCAGTGAAGAAGCCGATCGCGAAAAAGGCCGTGGTGAAGAAAGCCGCCACCAAGAAGACCGCTACCAAGAAGGTCGCGGCGAAGAAGGCGGCGCCTAAGCCACGCGGGCGAACCACCACAGCGACAGCCCCGTCGCCAGCAAGGCAAGCAAGGCGCCCAGCGCGGAAAGCAGCGCCGTGATCTCGGTCTCCTTGCGCTCGACCACCATGCGCGAGGACAGGCCTTCGTAGACCTTCTTCAGGTCTTCGGCGGTGCCCGCGTAGAAGTACTCTCCTTGCGTGAGCAGCGAGATATTCCTCAGCGTCGCCTCGTCGAGGCGCACGCGCATGCTCCAGCCTTCGAAGCCGATGATCTCGCCCTGGGTCGTGCCTATGCCCACCGTGTAGACGCGCACACCGTGGTCGGCGGCCATCTTGGCGGCCTCCAGCGGGTCGGGGCCGGTGGTGCGCTGGCCGTCGGTGAGCATGATGATGGCGGCCGAGTGGTACGAGCCCGGCGCCACCGGTGTGAAGGCGGGCTTGTCGGGCTTGCTGATGTCCTTGCCGCCGCGGTTGTCGGGGAAGTTGCGTTGCCCGGTGACATGCTGGATCTCGATGCCTTCTTCGGGGAACAGCGTGGCCAGCGACAGGATGATGCCGCTGCCGGTGGCCGTGCCGCGCTGGAGCTGGAAGCGGTCGATCGCCGCGATCACATCGTCGCGGCTGGTGGTGGGCGCCTGCACCACGGCGGCCGTTCCGGCGAAGGACACCACGCCGACCCGCACCTCGCGTGGCAGCTTGTTGACGAAGCTCTTTGCCGCTTCCTGCGATGCCACCAGCCGGTTGGGCTTGACATCTTCGGCGCGCATGCTGCCCGAGACATCCATCGCCAGCATGATGGTGCGTTCGGCCAGCGGCAGCGTGAGCGTGGCGATGGGCCGCGCGACGGCCAGCAGCAGCGCGCCCAGCGCCAGCAGCATCAGCGCGGGCGGCACATGGCGCCGCCAGCCCGGCCCCTGCGCGGCGGCGAGCTTGGCCACGGCGATGCTGGCCACGCGCAGCGTGGCCTTGCGGCGGCGCGCCAGCAGCAGGACGTAGAGCACCACCAGCGCCGGCAGCAGCAGGAGCAGCCACAGCAGCGAGGGCCAGAGGAAGCTCATGCGCCAGCCTGCGATGCCAGCGACTGCGCGCGCCGCAGCGCGGCCGGGAATCGCGTGTGCACCTTGAGCCGCGCGCGCTGGCGGCGCAGGTCGGCAAAGCGCAACAGGGCGTCGAGCAGGTCGTCTTCGGTGGCGAGTTCGAGCACATCGGCGCCCGATCGGGCGAGCCCTTGCACGACCTGCGTTTCCTGTGCCTGGGCCTGGGCCGCGTAGCGCTCGCGGAAGGCGGCGTCGGAGGTGTCGATGAACAACTGTTCGCCGCTCTCGGCGTCCTCCACGGTGAGCAGCCCCAGGTCGGGCAGCGCCATCTCCAGCGTGTCCCACAGGCGCACGGCGACCACGTCGTGCCGTCTGGCCAGGCGCGCCAGAGGTTCTTCCCAGCCCGGCCGGCTGATGAAGTCGGAAACGACGAAAACCAGGGCACGGCGCTTGATCACGCCGTCGGCCGCGCGCAGCAGCTCGGCCAAGGCCGTGCCGCCGCCCGGCGCCGCGCGCGGGCGTGCCAGGCGCATGCGCTGCAGCAGCTCCAGCACATGCCGGCGCGAGGCGCGTGGCGGCATCACGCTTTCGACCTGGGTGCCGTAGAGCAGGGCACCGACGCGGTTGCCGTGGCGCGTGAGCACGCGCGCCAGCGTGGCCACGAAGCCGGCGGACACGGCGAGCTTGGTGACCTCGGCACTGCCGAAATCGACGCTGCCGGAGACATCCAGCAGAAACCAGGCGCTGAGGTCGCGGTCCTCGATGAACTGGCGCACATAGGGCTGCTGCAGCCGTGCGGTGACGTTCCAGTCGATGTGGCGCACGTCGTCCAGGTGCTGGTACTCGCGCAGGTCGGCCAGGTCCACGCCGGCGCCTCGCCACAGCGTGCGCCAGTCGCCCTGCAGCAGGCCGTCGAGGCGGCGGATCACGGTCCACTCCAGCCGGCGCATCAGCTGCTCCGGCGTGTCCGGCGCAGCGGCGGGGGGCTCGCGCCGGCGCTCAGGCATGGCGGGCGGCCCCTGCCGGGTCCAGCGGTCTGTCGGGTGCGGGGACGGCCTTCAGGATGCGCTGAATCAACTCGTCGGCCGTGATGTCAGCGGCCAGCGCCTCGTAGCTCAGCACCAGGCGGTGGCGCAGCACATCGGGCACCAGCGCCACCATATCTTCGGGCAGCACGTAACGGCGACCGCGCAGCAGGGCCATGGCCTTGGCGCCTTCGATCATGGCGATGGTGGCGCGCGGGCTGGCGCCATAGGTGATGTACTTTTCGATCTCTGCCAGCCCTTGTGCGGCGGGCCGGCGCGTGGCACTCACCAGCTTCACGGCGTACTGCATCAGAGCCGGGTCGCAGAATACGGCGCGGCATTCGCGCTGCAGCGCCGCGAGCTGGAAGGTGTCGGCCACGGCGTTGACTTCCACCGCCGGCCCGGTGACGCGCTCGGCGATGACGAACTCTTCTTCCTCGCTCGGGTAGTCGACCAGCACCTTCATCATGAAGCGGTCGACCTGCGCCTCGGGCAGCGGGTAGGTGCCCTCGGTCTCGATCGGGTTCTGCGTGGCCATCACCACGTAGGGCTCGGGCACCTTGTGGGTCTCTCCGGCGATCGTGACCTGACGCTCCTGCATGACTTCGAGCAGCGCGCTCTGCACCTTGGCCGGCGCACGGTTGATCTCGTCGGCGAGCAGCAGGTGGGCGAAAACCGGGCCCAGCGCGGTGCCGAACTCGCCGCTCTTTTGGTTGTAGATGCGCGTGCCGATCAGGTCGGCCGGCACGAGATCAGGCGTGAACTGGATGCGCTTGAAGCTGCCGCGCACGGTGCGCGCCAGGGTCTTGATGGTCAGCGTCTTGGCCAACCCCGGCACACCTTCGACGAGCAGGTGGCCCTGTGCCAGCATGGCCACCAGCACGCGCTCGAGGAAGCGGTCCTGCCCGACGACCACGCGCTTGACCTCGTAGAGGATGCGTTCCATCAGGGCGGCGGTGGAGTCGTGCGGTTCGCTCATCGCGGTGCTTTCAGAACGGTGGCATGCCCGCAGCCTGGGCTGCATTCTCGATCGGCACGGCAAACCCGATGCCGATGAAGGTGCGCTGCTCGGAAGGGTTGAGGATGGCGGTGACGATGCCCACCACATGCCCGTCCATGGTGACCAGCGGGCCGCCCGAATTGCCCGGGTTGGCCGCGGCGTCGAACTGGATCAGGTTGGTGAGCGTCTGCCCGCCTTCGGCGGAGCGGAACTCGCGCTTCAGCCCGGAAACCACGCCGTAGCTCGCCGAGGGTCCGATGCCGAAGGGGTGACCGACGGCGACGACATGGTCGCCCGGACGCAGGTCGGCGGTGGAGCGCAGGGTGGCGGCTTGCAGGTCGTCGGGAAGGCTCAGGGCCTTGAGCACGGCGAGGTCGTTCTCGGGCTGGGCGCCGACGAGGAGGGCTTCGCTCTCAAAGCCGTCAGCGAAACGCACCAGGACCTTCTTCACGCCCGAGACCACATGCAAGCTGGTCAGGATGGTGCCGTTGTCGATGATCACCACGCCGCTGCCCAGGCTGCGCTCCATGGCGCGCTTTTCCGGCTGGGCGTCGGGGCTGTCGCTCTCTTGCATGAGGCCGATCACACGCACCACCGAAGGCACGATGGCATCGAAGGCCTGGGCCGCGGCCGAGGGCAGCGGCTCGCGCTCCAGCGATTCGCGCACCGCGGCGTCAATATCGCCTTGTGTGATGACACGCCCGCCCGGGGCCAGGCGCAGGACCCCCAGCATCAGCGAGAGCGCCAGCAGCGCGCCGGCCAGCGACCACAGCGCGGCGTGATGCCGCCACGCGGTTGGCGCGTGCGGCGGTGCCACGGGTGCCGGCGACGCGGCGGGTGGGGGTTCGCCCGCGGCCGGCGCACCGCCCGGCAACCCGGCTGCGGACGGGGCACGGCGCGGCGAGCGGCTGTACAGCGTGGCCTTGTTCATGTCTGCGAACACATGTTCGAGCCACGGTATCACGTTGCCCCTGGCGTTGCACTGGCGGGGCGGCAAAGCTGCGCCATCATCGCGCCATGTGGATCGATTCGCACTGCCACCTGGACGCGCCCGAGTTCGACGCCGACCGCGCCGCGGTGCTGCAGCGTGCCCGCCAGGCTGGCGTGCACCGTCTGGTGCTGCCGGCGGTGGCCGTGGCGAACTTCGACGCCGTGCGTGGGCTGGCGCAAGAGGTGGGCGGCGCCTATGCCTTGGGCATCCACCCGCTCTTCGTGGACGCGGCCGACGAAGCGGATCTGGAGATCCTGCAAGCGGCGTTGCGCGAACATGCCGCCGACCCGCGCCTGGTGGCGGTGGGCGAGATTGGGCTCGACCACTTCGTGCCAGGGTTGGACCTCGCGCGCCAGGAGCGCTTCTACCTCGCCCAGCTCAAGCTGGCCCGCGAGGCCGGGCTGCCGGTGATCCTGCATGTGCGGCGCTCGGCCGATGCGCTGCTCAAGGGTCTGCGCAAAGTGCCGGTGGCCGGCGGCATCGCCCACGCCTTCAACGGCAGTGCGGTGCAGGCGGGGCAGTTCATCGAGCGCGGCTTGCGCCTGGGCTTCGGCGGTGCGATGACCTTCGAGCGTGCGCTGCAGATCCGGGCGCTGGCCCAGAGCCTGCCCGAAACTGCGCTGGTGCTGGAGACCGATGCGCCGGATATCCCGCCGCAGTGGCTGTACGTGACTGCGGCCGATCGCGCCGCCGGGGCCGCCAGCCGCAACGAGCCCGCCGAACTGCCGCGCATGGGTGCGGTGTTGGCCAAGCTGCGCGGATGGTCGCTCGAGCAGACCGCGGCCATCACCGCAGCCAACACCGTGGCCGCATTGCCTCGCCTGGCCGGGCTATCGTCGGCCCCATGAAATCGAAGCCGCAACCCGAGAGAGTCGCGCAGGACTTGCCTGCGGTCACGCTGTCCGAGCACGACGGCGTGCGCTACCTGCACCTGGATTCGATCTGGGTCCAGGGCGGCATGCGCATAGCCAAGCCCCAGGTGGTGGAGATCGACTATGTGCAGCGCATGCTCGCCAGCCTGCTGTGGCTGCCCACCGAGACGCTGGGGCAGGGCCTGGCGGTGCAGCTCGGGCTGGGTGCGGGCGCCATCACGCGCTTCACGTCGCGCCAGCTGGGCATGGCGACCACGGTGGTGGAGATCAACCCGCAGGTGATTGCCGTGAACGCCGACTGGTTTCACCTGCCCGAGCGGGCCGAGGTGGTGCGCGGCGACGCCGCCGACTGGTTGGCCCAGGCCGTGCCGGGCAGCGTGCGGCTGCTGCATGTGGATCTCTACGACCAGGAAGCGGCGGCGCCGGTGCTCGACGACGAGGTCTTCTACGGCCAGTGCCGCGCAGTGCTCGAAGAAGGGGGCGTGATGAGCGTCAATTTGTTCGGCCGCCACTCCAGCTTCCATGCGAGCATCGCACGCATCGCCGCGGCCTTCGGGGCCGATCAGGTCTGGAGCCTGCGGCCCACGCGAGAGGGCAACACCGTGGTGGTGGCCGGGCGCGGTGTGGCAGTGCCGGCGCGCGAGGTGCTCACGGCGCGCGCCGCGGCCATCGAGGCGCGCTTCGGGGCCCTCAAGCTGCCGGCGCGCAAGTGGCTGCGCATGGTGCGGCCGTACCAACCCAGCGAGCCCGAACCACAACCCGAGCCACGGACCGAACCATGACACGCCGAACCAGCCTCGTGATGCCCAAGGGCCGCCTGGAGTGGCCCTGGCTGCTCGACTGGCTGCGCGAGGACGGCTGGTTGAGCGACGAAGAAGCCGAGCGCGTGGCGGCGCGCTTTCGCGCCGGTGCCTCCAGCCTGCACGCGCTGGCGCGCCTGGGCCGCGCGGGCCTGGTGCGCCAAGGGGGCGGCAAGGGGGCGGGCCAGGCGCTGGACACCGACGTGCTGACCGAATGGATGGCCCTGCGCTGGCGGCTGCCGTACCTGCGCATCGATCCGCTGCGCATCGACGTCGGCCGCGTCGCCGAAGTGATGAGCGTGCAGTACGCCGAAATGCGCCGCGCGCTGCCGGTGCAGGTGACGCCCACCGAGGTCGTGATCGCGACCGCCGAGCCCTTCGACACGGCCTGGGTCGGCGAGATCGAGACCCACACCCGCCGCGCGGTGAAGCTGGTGGTGGCCAACCCCGACGAGGTGCGCCGCTATACGACCGAGTTCTATGCCCTGGCGCGCAACGTGCGGGCGGCGCAAAAGAGTGGCGAAGTGTCGAGCAGCTCCAGCTTCGAGCAGCTGGTGGAGCTGGGCAAGACCAACAAGGCGCTGGATGCCAACGACCAGGGTGTGGTGCAGGTGGTGGACTGGTTGTGGCAGTACGCTTTCGACCAGCGCGCCAGCGATATCCACCTGGAGCCGCGGCGCGAGATGGGCGCCATCCGGTTCCGCATCGACGGCATGTTGCACACCGTGTACCAGGTGCCGCTGACCGTGATGGGTGCGATGACGGCGCGCATCAAGCTGCTCGGCCGCATGGACGTGGTGGAAAAGCGCCGGCCGCTGGATGGCCGCATCAAGACGCGCCGCCCCGACGGCCCCGACGGGCCCGGCGGCGAGGTCGAGATGCGCCTGTCCACGCTGCCCACGGCCTTCGGCGAGAAGATGGTGATGCGCATCTTCGACCCCGAGACCACGGTCAAGGGGCTCACGGCGCTGGGCTTCGGCCCGCAGGAGGCCAAGGGCTGGCAGGAGCTGATCGCGCGGCCGCACGGCATCATCCTCGTCACCGGCCCCACGGGCAGCGGCAAGACGACGACGCTGTACAGCACGCTGAAGACGCTGGCCACCGAGGAGGTCAACGTCTGCACGATCGAAGACCCGATCGAGATGATCGAGCCGGCCTTCAACCAGACGCAGGTGCAGGCGGCGCTGGACATGGGTTTCGCCGAAGGCCTGCGTGCGCTGATGCGGCAGGACCCGGACATCATCATGGTGGGCGAGATCCGCGACCTGGCCACCGCCGAGATGGCGATCCAGGCCGCGCTCACCGGGCACCTGGTCTTCAGCACGCTGCACACCAACGACGCCGTGGGCGCCGTCACGCGGCTGGCCGACCTGGGCGTGCCCAGCTACCTCATCGCCGCCACCGTCATCGGCGTGCTCGCCCAGCGCCTGGCGCGCACCCTGTGCCCGGCCTGCAAGGTGCGCGACGACAGCGTCACGCGCGAGACGCTGGACGAGATGGCCAAGCCCTGGCGGCTCTCGGGCGGCGTGCGGCCCTACAAGCCCGTGGGTTGCCTGGAATGCCGGCACACGGGTTTCCGCGGCCGCGCCGGTTTGTATGAACTGCTGGTGATGAGCGACGCGGCGCGCGCGGTGGTGCACCCCGGCCTGGACGGCACGGCGCTGCGCAAGCAGGCGGTGAGCGACGGCATGCGCCCGCTGCGCCTGGCCGGCGCGATGAAGGTGGCCGAAGGGCTGACCACCCTCGAAGAAGTGCTGCGCAGCACGCCCACACTGCAGGGGTGAAGCCGCCGCGGACGCGCCCGGGCGCGCCGCCTGCGGCTTACGTGGAAACCACAGCGGGGCACCCGAGGGGCGTCCCTAGAATTGCGCGGCATCCGAGCCTCGGAGGAGATACGCATTGAAGATCAAGAGTGAAAAGGACTTCTGGTCCGGCCTGATGTTCCTGGCGATCGGTGTCGGATTCGCCTGGGGCGCCACGAACTACAGCTTCGGCGTGTCGGCGCGGCCGGGCCCGGCCTACTTCCCGTTCGGACTCGGGGTATTGATGGCCCTGCTGGGCTGCCTCGTCCTGTTCAAGGCCCTGACCTTCGAGGTCGAAGGCGGCGACAAGATCGGCCCCTGGGCCTGGAGGCCCTTGATCATGATCACCGGCACGGTGGCGATCTTCGGCTGGACGCTGCCGCACATCGGCCTGGTCCTGGCGCTGCCCATCCTGGTCTTCGTGGCCTCCCTGGCCGGCGATGAATTCCACTGGAAGGATGCGCTGGTCAGCTCCGTGGTCCTGACCATAGGCAGCTGGGCCGCCTTCGTCTACGGTCTGGGACTGATCATTCCCATGTGGCCGGCCTTCCTGGTCAACTGAGGCGCTGCGCATGGACGTCATCAACAACCTCATGCTCGGCTTCGGTGTCGCGTTCACCTTCCAGAACCTGCTCTACGCCTTCGGTGGCGCGCTGCTGGGCACGCTGGTCGGCGTGCTGCCCGGCCTGGGCCCCGTGGCCACCATGGCCATGCTGCTGCCCACCATCTACTCGCTCGACGCCACGCCGGCGCTGATCATGCTGGCCGGCATCTACTACGGCTCGCAGTACGGCGGCTCGACGACCGCGATCCTGATCAACGTGCCGGGCGAAGCGGCTTCGGTGGTGACCGCGATCGACGGCTACCAGATGGCCCGCAAGGGCCGCGCCGGCGCGGCGCTGGCCGCCTCGGGCCTGGGCTCGTTTTTTGCCGGCTGCGTGGGCACGCTGGTCATCGCCGCCTTCGCGCCGCCGCTCACCGAACTGGCCTTCAAGTTCGGTCCCGCCGAGTATTTCTCGCTCATGGTGCTGGGCCTCGTCGGCGCGGTGGTGCTGGCCTCGGGCTCGCTGGTCAAGGCCATCGCGATGATCCTGCTGGGCCTGCTGCTGGGGCAGATCAATACCGACGTGATCTCGGGCGTGCCGCGCTACAGCTTCGATATCCCCGAGCTTACCGACGGCATCGGTTTCGTGACCATCGCCATGGGGGTGTTCGGTTTCGGCGAGATCATCGCCAACCTGGGCCAGCCCAGCGAGAGCCGCGAGGTCTTCACCAAGGACGTGAAGGGCCTGTGGCCGACGATGAACGACTTCAAGATGGCCTGGCCCGCGGTGATCCGCGGCACCACGCTGGGCTCCTTGCTCGGCGTGCTCCCCGGTGGCGGGGGGCTGCTGGCCTCGTTTGCCGCCTATTCTGTGGAAAAGAAAATGCCCATGAAGCCCGGCGAAGTGACCTTCGGCCAGGGCAATATCCGCGGCGTGGCCGGCCCCGAGAGCGCCAACAACGCCGGCGCGCAGACCTCGTTCATCCCGATGCTCACGCTGGGCATCCCGCCCAACGCCGTGATGGCGCTGATGGTGGGTGCGATGACGATCAAGGGCATCCAGCCCGGCCCGCAGGTGATGACCAGCAACCCCGAGCTGTTCTGGGGCCTGATCGCCAGCATGTGGGTGGGCAACGCGATGCTGATCGTGCTGAACCTGCCCCTGATCGGCATCTGGATCAAGCTGCTGACCGTGCCTTACCGTTTCCTCTCGCCGGCCATCATGGTGTTTTGCAGCATCGGCCTGTACACCTTGAACAACAACCCCTTTGACGTCTACATGGGCGCCCTCTTCGCGGTGGTCGGCTACGGCTTCCACAAGCTGGGCTGCGAGCCCGCGCCGCTGCTGCTGGGTTTCATCCTCGGGCCGATGATGGAAGAGAACCTGCGCCGCGCCCTGCTGCTCTCGCGCGGCGACTGGAGCACCTTCGTGCAGCGCCCGCTGTCCGCCGGGCTGCTCATCGCCGCGGCGCTGATGGTGGTGGTGGTGATGCTGCCGTCGATCAAGAGCAAGCGCGAGGTGGCGTTCAAGGAAGCCGACTGAGCGAGATCGAACCTGAAACAAACGAGGCCCCGCAAGTCGGGGCCTTGTTGCGATGACCCCGGTTCCCGCCGCGCCTCTTCCCGTGCCCGAGAAGCGGCGGCGATACTTGCGCCCATGACCCACGAAACCGACGCCGCAATGACCCACTCCTTCGACTGGACCGCCGGCTACGCCAGCCAGCGCTCGCCCGTCTTCGCACGCAATGTCGTCTCCACCTCGCACCCCTTGGCGGCGCAGGCCGGGCTGCGCATGCTGCAAGCCGGTGGCAATGCGGTGGACGCCGCGATTGCCGCGGCGGCGATGATGACCATCGTCGAGCCCTGCAGCAACGGTCTGGGCTCGGACGCCTTTTGCATCCTGTGGGACGGCACGCAACTGCACGGCCTGAACGCCAGCGGCGGCGCGCCGGCGGCGTGGACGCCCGGGTACTTCGCTGCGAAGTACGGCGCCGACGCGCGCACGCCGCCCAAGCGCGGCTGGGACTCGGTGACCGTGCCCGGCGCCGTGGCCGGCTGGGCGGCACTGCATTCGCGTTTCGGCAAGCTGCCTTTCGCCGACCTGCTGGCCCCGGCCATAGAGACGGCCGAGCGCGGCTATGCCGTGCCGGTCGTCATCCAGGGCAAGTGGCGCAATGCCGCCAACCTGCCCGAGCTCACCAGCCAGCCAGGCTTCGCGCAGGCCTTCCTGCCGCGTGGCCGCGAGCCGCAGGTGGGTGAGCGTTTTACCTTTGCCGAGGCCGCACGCACGCTCAAGCTCATCGCCCAGAGCAAGGGCGAAGCCTTCTACCGCGGCGAAGTGGCGCAGGCGGTGCAAGCCTTTGCCCAGGCCCACGGCGGCGCCATGACGGCGGCCGACTTTGCCGCCTACCAGCCCGAGTGGGTGACACCGATCTCGCGCGACTACCGCGGCTACACGTTGCACGAGATTCCGCCCAACGGCCAGGGCATCGCTGCGCTCATCGCCCTGGGCATCCTGGCCAAATTCGACCTCGCGGCACTGCCGGTCGACGGCGTGGCCTCGCAGCACCTGCAGATCGAAGCCATGAAGCTGGCCTTCGCCGACGTCTACAAATACGTCGCCGAACCCAGGGCGATGCGCATGACGGCCGAACAGATG
Source organism: Rubrivivax sp. (assembly GCA_030681795.1). Classification (GTDB taxonomy): domain Bacteria; phylum Pseudomonadota; class Gammaproteobacteria; order Burkholderiales; family Burkholderiaceae_C; genus Rubrivivax. The sequence continues at coordinate 40,124 of JAUXRG010000108.1, read as the reverse complement.
CTCGACGACGACTACCTGGCGCGCCGCGCCCGGCTCATCGACCCGCGGCGCGCACAGGACTTCGGCCCCGGCCACGGCCCGCAGGGCGGCACCATCTACCTCACGGCGGCCGACGCCAGCGGCATGATGGTGAGCTTCATCCAGAGCAACTACATGGGCTTCGGCTCGGGCATCGTGGTGCCAGGCTACGGCCTGAGCCTGCAAAACCGCGGCCACGGCTTCACGCTGGACCGCGGCAGCGACAACCTGGTGGGCCCGGGAAAGCGGCCCTTCCAAACCATCATTCCGGCCTTCCTGACGAAACCGGGCCCCGAGGTGCCGGCTACGCCGGCCCCGCCCCCCGAGGGGGTTGGGCCCAGCGGCAGAGCCGCATCGACCCAAGCCGTCCTGCCGGTGATGAGCTTCGGCGTGATGGGCGGCGACATGCAGCCGCAGGGCCACATGCAGACGCTGGTGCGCATGCTCGACTACCGCCAGAACCCGCAGGCGGCGTGCGACGCGCCGCGCTGGCGCTGGAACGCCGGCACCGTCAACGCCGAGCCGGGTTTGGCCCCCGCCACCGCGCAGGGCCTGCGCGAACTGGGCCACGCCGTGGCGCCCTTTGCCGACAGCTACCAGGACTACGGCGCAGGCCAGTTCATCTGGCGTCTCGACGAAGGCCAGGGGGACGCGGCCGTCGAGGGCTACGCGGCGGCCAGCGACCCGCGGCGCGACGGGCAGGCGGCCGGCTTTTGACCGCAACCCCCGACCGCGCGTGGCCCGGCCTGGCGCTGGCCGCGGCGGGCTCGATCGCGTTTTCGGGCAAGGCCATCATCGTCAAGCTCGCCTACCGGCACGGCGTGGACGCGGTGACGCTGATCATGTACCGCATGCTCTTCGCGATGCCGCTGTTCGTGGGCCTGGCCTGGTGGGCCGGGCGCGGCAAGCCCGCGCTCACCCGGCGCGACCTGCTCGTCGTCACCGGCCTGGGCTTCAGCGGCTACTACCTGGCCAGCTTCCTCGATTTCGCGGGCCTGCAGTACATCTCGGCCAGCCTGGAGCGGCTGATCCTGTACCTCAACCCGACGCTGGTGCTCTGGCTGGGCGTGCTCGCGCTGGGCCGCCCGGTGCGGCGCTCGCAGCTGGTGGCGCTGGCGGTGAGCTACTGCGGCGTGCTGCTGGTCTTCGGCCACGAGCTCAAGTTCACGGGCACCCATACGGCGCTGGGCGCGGCGCTCGTGTTCGGCAGCGCGGTGAGTTATGCGGTGTACCTGGTGCTCAGCGGCGAAGAAGTCCGGCGCCTGGGTGCGCTGCGCCTGACGGGCTGGGCCACCTCGGTGGCCAGCGTGCTGTGCATCGCGCAGTTCCTTGTGCTGCGGCCGCTGTCGGCGGCCTGGGTTGCGCCCGAGGTGATCGGGCTGTCGGTGCTCAACGCCATCCTGTGCACCTTCGCGCCGGTGCTCATGGTGATGATGGCCATCGAGCGCATCGGCGCCACGCTGACCGCGCAGACGGGCATGATCGGGCCGGTATCGACCATTCTCATGGGTGTGCTCATCCTGGGCGAACCGCTGAACGCCTGGATCGTGGCGGGCACGGTGCTGGTGCTGGCCGGCGTGTGGCTGCTGACGCGCGCGCGCTGAAAATTTCTATCTCTCACTTCAAGGGGAATTCATGGATCTCGGAATCGAAGGCAAGTGGGCTCTGGTGTGTGCCGCCAGCAAGGGGCTGGGCAAGGGCTGCGCACAGGCGCTGGTGCGCGAAGGCGCCAACGTGGTCATCGTCGCCCGGGGTGACGATGCGCTGAAGGCGACCGCGGCCGAACTGCGCGCGCTCAACCCGGCCGTGCAGGTGATGACGGTGACGGCCGACATCACCACGCCCGCAGGCCGCGCGGCGGCGCTGGCCGTGGCACCCCGCATCGACATCCTCATCAACAACGCCGGTGGCCCGCCGCCGGGCGACTTCCGCGACTGGGACCGCGAGGCCTGGATCAAGGCCCTGGACGCCAACATGCTCACCCCCATCGAGCTCATCAAGGCCACGGTGGACGGCATGGCCGAGCGCGGCTTCGGGCGCATCGTCAATATCACCTCGGGGGCGGTGAAGGCGCCCATCGACATCCTGGGCCTGTCCAACGGCGCGCGCTCGGGGCTGACTGGTTTCGTGGCCGGGCTGGCGCGGCAACCCAAGCTGGCGTCGGCCAACGTGACGATCAACAACCTGATGCCTGGCGCCTTCGACACCGACCGGTTGAAGGCCACGCTGGCCGGCGTGGCACAGAAGTCGGGCAAGACGGTGGAGCAGGTCACCGAGGCGCGGCGAGCGCTCAGCCCGGCACGGCGCTTCGGCACCGCCGAGGAATTCGGCGCCTTCTGCGCTTTCATGTGCAGCGCCCATGCCGGGTTCCTCACCGGGCAGAACATCCTGCTCGACGGCGGCGCCTACCCCGGCACTTTCTGAATCGCCGGGGGGCGGCGCAGGCTGGACACGGCGATGCCGCCCACGATGAACGCGAAGGCCACGCCGTGGTAGGGCCTGGGCATCTCGCCCAGCACGGCGGCTGAGAGCAGCGCGGCGAACAGCGGCGTGAGGTTGTTGAAGAAGGAGGCCATCGCCGGGCCGCCTTCGGCCACGCCCAGGCCCCAGCAGCGGTAGGCCACGACCGACGCGCCCAGCGATACATAGGCCAGCGCCGCCACCACGCCCCAACTCCAGCGAATGGGGGCAGCGCCCAGCGCTTGTTCGCCGGCCGTGAAGAGGCTGGCCGCGAGCAGCCCGAAGAGCGTCTGCACGAGCAGCAGGCCGGCCCAGTCCCAGCCCTCGTCAACGCGTGGCCGCTGGGCGCCGCGCATGTGCGCCGGCGGGCGTGCCAGCAGCCAGCTGTAGAAGGCCCAGCCGATGACGGCCAGCAGGATGTACAGGTCACCGGGCACGAAACGCACCTGCGCCAGGGTCTGCCATGAACCCCGGCCGATGACCAGCCCCACGCCGACCAGGCCCAGCGCGGCCCCCGCCAACTGACGGCGGCTGGCGTGTTCGCCGTAGAAGAGCGCGCCCACCGCGAGCATCCACACCGGCATGCTCGCCGCCACCAGCGTGACATTCAGCGGTGAGGATGTCACCAGCGCCAGGTACTGCAGCGAATTGAACGCGCCCACGCCGAGCACGCCCAAGGCCAGCAGGTAGGGCCAGCGCTTTGTGATGCGCGAGAGGGGCCGCAGCGCGCGCCACCCCAGGGGCAGCAGGATCAGCGCGGTGAGCGCCCAGCGCAGGAGGTTGAGGGTGAGCGGTGGCACCTGGCCGGCCCCGGGCTGGCCGGCCGCCAGCCCCCCCGCAATCCAGCGGCCGACCACGGCGTTGCCGGCCCACAGCAGCGGCGGCAGCGTCATCAACAGGGCCAGGCGCGGGGTCAGCTTCATGCGGGCTGCGGTTGCATCGCGCCGCAATTCCAGCATTGCTCGAACGGGCCATCGACGCTCTCACCGCAGCCCGGGCAGACCCAGTGCCGGTGCGGCCGGTGCTGCAGCTCGTGCAGCAGGGCCAGGGCGCGGGCGTGCTCGTGGTCCTCGACGACCCAGATCTCGGGCAGAGACTGGTCGGGCGGAATCTCGCCCACGATGCTGCTGGCATAGGCACGCTGCACGTTGGCCGCGATGCCGGCGCCGGCCAGCTGGTCGGCCCACAGCGTGGCCAGGGCGAGGTTGGGAGCTTGCAGCAGGCGCTTCATGGGTTGGCCGATGGTGCCATGTCCAGGTCACGGCAACCGCAGGGAGTCGAACGGAAGACGAGCGAGTCTTTGATGCTCGGAGAGGTAGGACCCTTCGCTCCAACACCCCTTGGTCAGCGTCAACCAGTGGGGCTGGCATGAACCGGTTGGCCGCGCCCAAAAGGGCTTTTGACTACCGTGTGGTTCGCGGGATGTACAGGGTGTGCACTCCTGCTTAGCCTATTGCCAGACTGGGCCGTTGACACGCCCTTGAATCAACGCAGCACGCACCCTTGCGGGCTTGCTTGGCACCCGGAGAAATCCATGGTCAAACGCGCCTGCCTTTCTGCACTTCTGATTGCTTCGTTCGCGATGCTTCAGCCACTGCGGGTCGAAGCCAGCCCGGTGGTCTCCGCCCCGTTCTTGACGGTGGCCGTCGGCGATACGTTCACGATACCGATCTCGATCTCGATCGCCGACCCGTCGGCTTTGGACTTCTTCCAGTTCAGTTTGGCGTTTGCTCCGCCGATCGTTGATGTGGCCGATGCCGGTGCCACGCGGGGGGAGGTATTGCCCAGCGATTGGTTCTTCACAAGCCCCGGCTTTGTGGACCATGTATCAGGTTTGATCTTGGCTGTGTCGGCGTTCGGAACGTCTTTCAGCGACACCGGTGTGATTGCGAATTTCGAGTTCACGGCACTCCAGGTGGGCGTATCGCCGCTCACGTTCTCAGACGTCTTTCTGAATTTGTCAGATTCCGGCTTCGATTTGTCGCCCGGTCAGATCACGGTGACTGCCAGGACGACCGTGCCCGAGCCGACGACACTGCTGCTCGTTGCCAGCGCGCTGGTGTTGTTGGGCGCGCAGGGATTGCGGCGGCGCGAGCGACGGTAGGTGTCTTGGCACGGCCGATTGCATGAAGGGCTGGTACAGGCACCTGGTTCCCGGTAAGCGCTTCGCTGGCGCCGATCCAGCGCAATACCAATCGAAGGAGAAACGGACATGAGACACGGAAAATTGTCCGCAGTACAACTCTTTGCGGGCGCCACACTGGCGCTCTGCCTCGGCCCGACCCACGCGCAGACCACTGCCAATGGGCCGTACTACGCGACGCCTTCATGGGACCAGAGTTTGCCTGTCGCAACGCGCTTCATCGTGCTGTCGAACATGGCCAGTGAGGCCGTGCTGGACCGCGAAACCGGGCTGGTATGGCAGCGCACGCCCAACCCGACTCTCACCACGCTGGGCGGCGCGGAGCGCGGCTGCGGCTTCAGTCGGACAGGTTCCCGAATGGGCTGGCGGATCCCGAGTCTGCTTGAGTTTCAAAGCCTGATGGAGGCGCCTGGGGGCATCGCAGCGTTGCCTGCCGGTCACCCATTCATCATCCCGGCAGGGGTGTCCTTCTGGAGCACATCCGCATTTGGCCCGGCGGTGCGGTTCCCGGATAACTTCCTGAGCTTCAATCCTGCGAATGGCGGCGGCGCGGGCTTTGCCGGTGCCAGTTCAGCAGTGAGTTCCTATTGGTGTGTCAGGGGCGGGGCTTCCAACAAGTCCGACGTCCTTCATGACTGAACGGGTGGCCGCCTCAGGCACGGCCGGTCACCTGTCAAGGCCCGTTTGTCGCCGGCTGAGGCGATCAGCGGGTAGATGAGGCTTCGGCGCAAGGGCGTCGCTGCCGGATCGCGAAGTGACGGTCTCGGCACCGCTGGCCCGGTCCCAATATTTTCATCCGACCAAAAGGACTTCACCATGACCCACAACCGTGCACGTTCCGGCGGCTTCACGCTCATCGAACTGCTGGTGGTGATTGCGATCATCGCCGTGCTGATCGCCCTGGTGATACCGGCGGGTGTGTCCAAGGCACGCGAGGCCGCGGCCAAGCAGGCTGGCAAGTCGTCGATCAGCGATGTGTTGTGCCCGCCGCCCTACTGCAATGCGCTGGACGGGAATGCGCGGGACGTCACCCTGCGATATCCGGAAATCCCGACCGACCTCGAGTCGGACTCGGTGCTCAACTCAGGACTGCGGGTCACGGACAACCAGGCCTACTTCGACGGGCACCCGTTCGGCGTGTATCGCTGGGCTGAAGACTCCCTGGACGACCCGTTCAACGTGCGGTTCGCCTTTGGCGCCGACGTCGTCGATGGCAACGACTTCGCCCTGCTGGAGGTAACCTATGCCGACCCTGGCGTCGAGTACCTGGTCAGGCAGACGACCGATGGCGACCTCTGGAAATTGACCGCGAGCGTCGACCCGGAGTCCCCCCGTTCCGTGGTGTTCACCGCCGTTTCGACGGAGATGCCCGAGCCGTCGAGCTGGCTGCTGGCGCTGCTGGCGCTGTCCCATCTCGCGTGGACACGTTCAGGTCGCCGAGCGCGCCTATTCATCCGCCGGCAGGCGTGCTTGGTGTGGCGTGGCGGTGATGGCAAGGCATCGGCAGGCCCGTAGCGCCACCGGTTGTGTTGGCACTGGAACGAGACCGAGCCGAGGGGTGATGTTCCGAGGTACGCGGCGTATCGATATCGCGGGCACCCGCTGCAGCCGAGGCCGACTTGGCTTAACCTCGGCATCGCTCACGACGAGGAGAATCCATGCCCCGCGCCATCCAGATCACCGCCTACGGCGGCCCCGAGCAACTGCAGCTCGTCGACTTGCCCGTGGGTGAGCCCGGGCCGGGCGAGATCCGCATCCGCCACCAGGCCTGCGGGCTGAACTTCATCGACGTCTACCAGCGCAGCGGCCTGTACGCCAACCCGCTGCCGCTGACGCTGGGCATGGAAGGTGCCGGTGTGGTGGAGGCCGTGGGCTCGGGTGTGACGCACCTGCAGCCGGGCGACCGCGCGGCCTACGCCAGCCAGCCGCCGGGCAGCTACAGCGAAGTTCGCGTGATGCCGGCGAAGAACGTCGTGAAGCTGCCCGACGGCATCGCCTTGGACACCGCCGCGGCCATGATGCTCAAGGGGCTGACGGCGCAGTACCTGCTCAAGCGCACGCTGCCGGTGCAGGGCCTGGAGCCGGGCGATTGCGTGCTTTTCCACGCCGCGGCCGGGGGCGTGGGCCTGATCGCCTGCCAGTGGGCCAAGGCGCTGGGGCTGCAACTGATCGGCACCGCCGGCGGCGCGGCCAAATGCGCGCTGGCGCTGGAGCATGGCGCCGCGCATGTCATCGACTACACCAAGGAAGACTTCGTCGCCCGCGTTAAGGAGATCACCGGCGGCAAGGGCGTGAAGGTGGTGTACGACTCGATCGGCAAGGACACCTTCGACAAGAGCCTGGACTGCCTGCGCCCCTTCGGACTGATGGCGAGCTTCGGCAATGCCTCAGGGCCGGTGCCGCCGTTCGCCATCGGGGCACTCGGGCCCAAGGGCTCGCTCTACGTGACGCGGCAGACCCTCTTCACGCACATCGCCACCCGCGAGGCCACGCAGGCCATGGCCGATGAGCTCTTCGCGGTGGTGGGCAGCGGCGCGGTGAAGATCCGCATCGACCAGCGCTATGCCCTGGCCGACGCGGCGCAGGCGCACCGCGACCTGGAGGCGCGCAAGACGACGGGTTCTTCCGTGTTGATCCCCTGACACCGGGTGACGGCCATGAAAAACGGGGCCCGCGGGCCCCGTTCTCGTGGGTGCGAAGGGCCTAGTTAGTGCTGAACTTGTAGTCGGTCTTGGCCTTGTTGCGCAGCTCTTCCTGGTACGCCTGCTGGCGCATCTGTTCCAGGCGCTGTTTGATCTGAGCCTTCACTTCGTCGTAGGCCGGGAAGGCGGCTTCGCGGGATTCTTCCAGGCGGATGATGTGCCAGCCGAACTGGCTCTTCACCGGCGCGTCGGTCATCTCGTCCTTCTTCAGCTTGGCGAGTGCGCCGCCGAACTCCGGCACATAGGACTCGGCCTTGGCGAAATCGAGCTCGCCGCCCTTCTCGGCCGAGCCGGTGTCCTTGGAGCTTTTCTTGGCCAGGTCCTCGAACTTGGCGCCAGCCTTGATCTGCGCAATCAGTGCCTTGGCCTCGTCTTCCTTTTCCACCAGGATGTGGCGGGCGCGGTATTCGGTGCCGCTGGCCTGGGCCTTGAACCGGTCGTACTCGGCCTTGGCGTCGACCTCGCTGACCGGGTTCTTCTTGCGGTGGTCCTCGAAGAGCTCGCGGATCAGGATGCTTTGCCGGGCGAGCTGCATCTGCGCGGCGAAATCCGGGCTGGCGGCCACGCCGCGCTTGAGGGCTTCCTGCTCGAAGATTTCGCGCAGCACGACCTGGTCGCGCGCCTGAGTCTGCATTTCGGGCGTGACGGCCTGGCCGGCGCGCGTGGCCTGCTGCAGCAGCACGTCCAGGCGTGCCTTGGGAACGGTCTTGCCGTTGACCACGGCGATATTCTGTGCCGTGGCCGCCAGTGGCATCAGCAGGGCAACCAGGGCCGCGGCCAGGGCCGCGCGCGCGGCAGGAGTCTTCATCTTCATGGGCAGGAGGCTTTCCGGGGTGTGCGCCGGCGGTGTCGACCGGCGGGATGCAGGGTGGGGGGCGGTGCCGGGGCGGCTGGCGCCCTTGTCGGCTGGGAACTCAGGGCTCGTCAGGTGCCTTGGCCACGAGGGCCAGCGCATGCACTCCCTGGGCCGAGAGCGGACCGAGGGAATCATACACAAGGCGATGCCTGGCCACCCGGGCCAGCCCGGTAAAGCGCGCGCTGACGATGCGCACCGTGAAGTGCCGGCCCTCGCGTGCGCCGGCGTGGCCGGCATGCAGGTGGCTGTCGTCTCGTACTTCGAGCGCCTGGGGCGCCAGCGCGGCGCGCAGCCGGGCATCGATATCGTCGGCGGTCATGGGGTCTCGGGTTTGAAGTCGATGGCCGCCGAGTTGATGCAGAAGCGCTCGCCAGTGGGCTCGGGGCCGTCGTCGAAGACATGGCCGAGGTGGCTGCCGCAGCGCTTGCAGCGAACCTCCACCCGCACCATGCCAAGGCCGGCGTCGCGCACGCGCTCGACCACTTCGCCCTGGATGGGTTCCCAGTAGCTGGGCCAGCCGCAGCCGGCGTCGAACTTGGTGCGCGACTCGAACAAGGGCGCGCCGCAGCCGACACAAAGGTACTTGCCGGCCTCGAAGTGGTCCCAGTATTTGCCGCTGAAGGCGCGCTCGGTGGCGGCCTGGCGTGCCACCTGGTATTGCAGGGGGGCCAGATCGGCCCGCCACTCGGCGTCGGTCTTGTGGATGGGGTAGCGGGGATCGTCGCGCGGTGTGTCGTGATCGGGGCTCATGAGGAACAGGAAACCTCCAGTTGGGCGGCCCAGTCGGGCGCAAAGCCGGCATCGGCCTCGTTTTCGGGCTGTTCGTCGTAGGGGTGCTGCAAGACTTTCAACAGGCGCTGCACTTCGCTGAAATCGCCTTCGCGGGCACGCTGGATCGCCGTCTCGGCCAGGTGGTTGCGCAGCACGAACTTCGGGTTGACGCGGTTCATCCGCCTGGCGCGCTCGATGTCCACGCTGGCCTCGGCGCGCAGGCGCTCGGCGTAGTGCAAGGCCCAGGCGTCGAAGGCCTCGCGATCGAGGAAGAGGTCGCGCAGGGCCGCTCGATCGGCTGCCTGGGCGGCGCCGGGCGCGCTGCAAAAACCGGCCAGGCGGCGCCAGGTGATGCTGAAGTCGGCCCGGTCTTGCGCCATCAGGCGCAGCAGTTCGTCGATCAGGTCACCGTCTTCGTCGCGCTCGGCCCGCAGGCCCAGCTTGGCGCGCCAGGCGGCCAGCATGGCTTGGGGGTAGGCCGTCTTGTAGGGCTCCAATGCCGCCAGCGCCGTGTCGGTGTCCTCGATCAGCGGCATCAGCGCCTGTGCCAGAGCGTGCAGGTTCCACAGCGCCACGCCCGGCTGGCGCGCCCAGGCGTAGCGGCCAGCGTCGTCGCTGTGGTTGCAGATGTGGGCGGGGTCGAAGGCGTCGAGGAAGCCGAAGGGGCCGTAGTCGATGGTCAGCCCCAGCATCGACATGTTGTCGGTGTTCATCACGCCATGACAGAACCCCACCGCCTGCCACTGCGCCATCAGCGCGGCGGTGCGCCGCGTCACCGCTTCCAGCAGCGCGGCGTAGGGCTGGGCGCTGCCGACGAGTTCCGGGTAGTAGCGCAAGACGGTGGTGTCGGCCAGCCGGCGCAGCGCGGCGATGTCTTGCGCGGTGTGTGCGAAGTGCTCGAAGTGGCCGAAGCGCAGGAAGCTGGGCGCCACGCGCGTGACCACGGCGGCGGTTTCCACCGTCTCGCGACGCACGGGCAGCGGCGAGCCCACCACGGCCAGCGCCCGGGTCGTGGGGATGCCCAAGCCGTGCATGGCCTCCGAGCAGAGGTATTCGCGGATGGACGAGCGCAATACGGCGCGCCCGTCGCCCATGCGCGAGAAAGGCGTCTTGCCGCTGCCCTTGAGCTGGATTTCCAGCGCGCCCATGGGGGTGTCGGCCTCACCCAGCAGCAAAGCCCGGCCGTCACCGAGCTGCCCGGCCCAGCTGCCGAACTGGTGTCCGGAATAGACCGTGGCGAACGTGCCGCCGGGCGGCTGGGCGTTGCCCGCCAGCAGCGCCAGGGCCTCGCTGCCAGTCATCCACCCGGCCCAGCCCATCGCGGCGGCGAGGGCGTCGTTCACCGCCACCCACGTCGGCTCGGGCAGCGCCTGCGCAGGCTGCAGCGCGAAGAAGCTCGGCCCGAGACCGCGCATGGTGCCGTCGTGGTGCCAGGCGGGGACGGCTCGGGATTCCGGCCAGGCCGGGGGCAAAGGGAGGGGTTGGGGAGAATTCAAGCGGCGATTGTCTTACCCGGGGCCTCGCCTTCAGGCCTCCGGGGTTATCGCGGCAGCCCGGAAGGCAGGCTGGCGGAGGTCCCGAAAGACCTCCCGCGGGCTGTCCCGCGAGCGACACCTGTTGGGGGTAGTCCCTGAGCACGGGGGGGCCTCTATTCCGTTACCTTTCGGGCACAGTTTTTCCGCCCCCATCAGGAGACAAACCCATGAGATTCAGCCGCCGTTTGTTCGGTACCTCGATTGCCGCCGCCATGCTCGTGCCCGGCCTGGCCTGCGCCCAGGCCAAGCCGGCAGCCAAGCCCGCGGCCAAGCCGCTGCAGGGCCAGGTCGTGAAGATGGTGCGCATCGACGCGCTGTCGGGCCTGCTCGGCCCGGTGGGCACCAGCCAGCTCAAGGGCTTCCAGTTCTTCGCCGAGAAGTTCAGCGCCACCAATCCGGCGGGTGTGAAGTTCGAGATCACCGGCATCGACAACAAGCTCAGCCCCACGGAGAGCCTGAACGCGCTGAAGTCGGCCATCGACCAGGGCGTGCGCTACATCGTGCAGGGCAACGGGTCTTCGGTGGCGCTGGCGCTCATCGACGCCATCAACAAGCACAACGAGCGCAACCCGGGCAAGGAAGTCATCTACCTGAATGACTCGGCGGTGGACCCCGACCTCACCAACAGCAAGTGCAGCTTCTGGCACTTCCGCTACGACGCCGATACCTCGATGAAGATCGAGGCCATGACCACCTTCATGAAGGACCAGAAGGACATCAAGAAGGTCTACCTGCTGAACCAGAACTACTCGCACGGTCACCAGGTGGCTCGTTACGCGAAGGAAAATCTCGCGCTCAAGCGGCCTGACATCCAGATCGTCGGCGAAGACCTGCATCCGCTGGCGCAGGTGCGCGATTTCGCGCCCTACATCGCCAAGATCAAGGCTGCGGGGGCCGATACGGTGGTCACCGGCAACTGGGGCTCGGACCTCTCGCTGCTCGTCAAGGCGGCCAACGAGGGTGGGTACACGGGCAAGTTCTACACCTACTACACCGGCGTGACGGGCACGCCCACGGCACTGGGCACCAACGGCGCGGGCCGCGTATTCCAGGTCGCCTACAGCCACTACAACATTCCCGGCCCGATGGTGGCCTGGATGAACGAGTTCAACCAGAAGTACGGCGACGACTTCTATACATACTCGACCGTGCGCATCTTCGAGAGCCTGGGCGCGGCGATGGCCAAGGCCAAGTCGATCGACCCGGTGAAGGTCGCGCTAGCGCTGGAGGGCCTGAAGTTCCAGAGCGTCAACGGCGAGCTCGAGATGCGCAAGACCGACCACCAGTTGCAGCAGCCGCTGTACATCACCGTGTGGCAGAAAGCCGATGCCAAGTACCCCTACAGCCCGGAAAAGACGGGCATGACCCTGGTGCCCCTCAAGGAGTACCCGAACTACGTATCGAGCACGCCCACCAGCTGCCAGATGAAGCGGCCCTGAGCCGCCGCCTGGCCGCACGCCGGCCGAGCCAGGGCCCGACCGCGCTAAGGTCGGCGGGCCCTTTTCTTTTGCCCTGGCGGCGCTGAGCATCGCCCGAACCGCACGATGGAGTTCTTCACCATTTCCTTGCTCAACGGCCTGAGCTACGGGCTGTTGCTGTTCATGCTGAGCTCGGGCCTGACGCTGATCCTGAGCATGATGGGTGTGCTCAATTTCGCCCACGCCAGCTTCTACATGGTCGGTGCCTACGTGGCCTACAGCGTCTCGCGGCTGGTGGGCTTCTGGCCCGCGTTGGTGCTGGGGCCGCTGGTGGCCGGCGCGCTGGGAGCCTTGTTCGAACGCTACAGCCTGCGCCGCGTGCACAAGTTCGGCCATGTGCCCGAGTTGCTCATCACCTTCGGGCTGTCCTATGTGATCCTGGAGCTGGTGCAGCTGATCTGGGGTCGCACGGCGGTGGACTTCCCGCCGCCGGAAATGCTGCGCGGCCCGGCCTTCACGTTGATCAATTCCTCGGTCGATGGCATGCACTGGGTGTGGGGCGCCGCGCCGGCGGTGGCCTGCCAGGCGGCCGACGCCGCCGTGCGCGTGGTCTGTTCGCCGTTTCCCGCCACGCGCGGCTTCATGATGCTGGTGGCGCTGGCCATGCTGGTGGCGCTCTGGCTGCTGCTCACGCGCACGCGCATCGGCCTGGTGATCCAGAGCGCGCTGACCCACCCCGAGATGGTCGAGGCCCTGGGCCACAACGTGCCACGCGTGCTGATGCTCGTGTTCGGCGCCGGTTCCGGGCTGGCCGGGCTGGCCGGGGTCATCGGCGGCAGCACTTTCGTCACCGAGCCGTCGATGGCGGCCACCGTGGGCCCGGTGATCTTCGTCGTGGTGGTGGTCGGCGGCATGGGCTCGCTGGCCGGGGCCTTCCTGGCCTCGGTGTTGATCGGCGTGGTGCAGACCTTCGCCGTGGCGCTGGACTACTCCCTGGCCAGTGCCTGGCTGGGCCTGGGGCTGGATCTCGATCCGGCCTGGGCCGCCAGCACCTTGTTCAAGCTCACCCTGTCGCAGGTGGCGCCCATCCTGCCCTACCTGTTCCTCGTGCTGATCCTGATCTTCCGGCCCAAGGGGCTGCTCGGCACGCGCGAAGGCTGAGGACGATGACCCCCGCGCGCCCCTACTACCGCTTCAAGCCGATCAACGTCGGCCGCTACCTCATCTGGGGTCTGTATGCCTTGGTGCTGCTGCTGGCGCCCAAGGTGTTCACCAGCAGTTTCTCCGCCAGCCTGCTCTCGCAGATGGGCATCGGCATCGTCGCCTGCCTGTCCTACAACGTGCTGCTGGGGCAGGGTGGCATGCTCAGCTTCGGCCATTCGGTCTACACCGGCCTGGCGTCCTTCGTGGCCATCCACGCGCTGGTCGGGGTGGGAGCCGGCACGTTCGGCTTGCCGGTCAGTCTGATTCCTTTGGTGGGGGGCGTCACCGGCGCGGCGTTTGCCGTCGTGCTGGGTTTCGTGACCACCAAGAAAGCCGGCACGCCGTTCGCGATGATCACGCTCGGCCTGGGTGAGCTGGTGTTCTCGATGGCCTTGATGGTGCCCGAGTTCTTCGGCGGCGAAGGCGGGGTCTCGGCCAACCGCGCGGCCAGCGGGTCGCTGTGGGGCATCAGCTTCGGGCCGCAGATCCAGGTCTACTACCTGCTCGCCGCCTACACCTTCATCTGCACGGCGGCGCTGTTCGCCTTCACGCGCACGCCGCTGGGCCGCATGCTCAATGCCGTGCGCGACAACCCCGAGCGCGTGGAGTTCATCGGCTACAGCACGCAGCGCGTGCGCTACATGGCGTTCATCGTTTCGGGCTTCTTCGCCGGCATTGCGGGGGGGATGTACGCGCTGAACTTCGAGATCGCCACCGCGGAAGTCGTGGGCGCGTCGCGTTCGGGCGCGTACCTGCTGTTCACCTTCCTCGGCGGCGCCACCTTCTTCTTCGGCCCCGTCATCGGCGCGGTGCTGATGGTGCTGGCCGGCGCACTGCTGTCGGAGTTCACGCGCGCCTGGCTGCTCTACCTGGGCCTGGTATTCCTCTTCATGGTGATGTATGCGCCCGGCGGCATCGCCAGCCTGATCATGATGAACCTGCGCGTGGCGGCCTTCGGCAAGCTGCGGCCCCTGTGGGCCTCGTACCTGGCGCTGGCCGGCACGGGCGCGGCGGCCCTGCTCGGGGCCGGCGCGATGATCGAGATGACGTATCAGTTGCAGCTTGGCGATGCAGGTGCATCGCAGCTGAACTTCATGGGCGTCACCGTGGATGCAAAGGGTACGGACAGCTGGGTCGGCGCCGTCTTCGTGCTCGTCGTGGGCCTGGCGCTGTTCGAGCTCGTGCGGCGCCAGTTCACCCTGCAATGGGGCCTGGTGCAGGAAGACATCGAGCGCGAGATCAAGCGTCGGGAGACGGCCCTGTGAGTGCGGCGGCCGAGTTCGCGCTGGAACTGCGCGACGTGCGCAAGAACTTCGGCAAGACCGAGATCATCCGCGGCGCCAGCCTGGCCGTTCGCCCCGGCGAGCGCGTGGCCGTGATCGGCCCCAACGGGGCGGGCAAGAGCACGCTGTTCAACCTCATCAGTGGGCGCTTCGGCAGCAGCCAGGGCGACATCCTGCTGCACGGCAAGAAGATCGACGGGCTCAAGCCCTACGAGATCAACCGCCGCGGCCTGGCGCGCAGCTTCCAGGTGAGCAACCTCTTCACGCGCCTGTCGGTATTCGAGAACCTGCGCTGTGCCGTGCTCTGGAGCCTGGGCTACAAGTACGCCTTCTGGCGTTTTCTCGCCGACGCGCGCGACGCCAACGACCGCGCCGAGGAGGTGCTGGACATGATCAAGCTGCACAAGCGGCGCGACGTGCTGGCGATGAACCTCACCTACGCCGAGCAGCGCGCGCTGGAGATCGGAATCACCATCGCCGGCGGCGCCAGCGTGATCCTGCTCGACGAACCCACGGCCGGCATGAGCCGCAGCGAGACCACGCGCTTCGTCAACCTCATCCGCGAGGTGACCGTGGGCAAGACGCTGCTTACCGTGGAGCACGACATGGGGGTGGTCTTCGGTCTCGCCGACAAGATCGCCGTGCTCGTCTACGGCGAGGTCATCGCCTTCGACACGCCGGAGAAGGTGCGCGCCGACGAACGCGTCAAGGAAGCCTACCTCGGCTCGGTGCTGGCTGACACGCAGGCGGCGGCCGGGGCGGCCACGCCCGCGCGACCCGCCGGGCCGCAAGGGCGCTGAACATGCTCGCGCTCAAGGACGTCCACGCCTTCTACGGCAAGAGCCACGTGTTGCACGGGGTCAGTTTCGAGGTCGGCGCCGGCGAGATCGTCTCTCTGCTGGGGCGCAACGGCTCGGGCCGCAGCACCACGGTGAAGGCCATCATGGGGCTGGTGGACGGTGCCGGGTCGGTGCGCTGGAAGGGCCGCGAGATACTCGGCAAGAAGGCCTTCGAAGTGGCCCACGCCGGCATCGGCTACGTGCCCGAGAACCGCGACATCTTCCCCACGCTGACGGTGCAGCAGAACCTCCTGCTCGGGCAAAAGCGCGGCGCGAAGAACCCCCGCTGGGCCTTCGACGACATGTATAAATTGTTCCCGCGCCTGAAGGAGCGCCAGCACACCGAGGCCGGCGTGCTCTCCGGCGGCGAGCAGCAGATGCTCACGCTGTGCCGCACGCTGATGGGTGACCCCGAGCTCATCATGATCGACGAGCCCACCGAGGGCCTGGCACCGAAGATCGTGGAGCAGGTGGCCGAGTACCTGCGCGAACTCAAGCGCCGCGGCATCTCGGTGCTGCTGGTGGAGCAGAAGCTGACTATCGCGCTGCAGGTGGCCGACCGCTGCCTGGTGATGGGCCACGGCCAGATTGTCTTCGAAGGCACGCCGGCGGAGCTGCGCGGCAATGCCTATGTGCGCAAGGAGTGGCTGGAGGTCTGACTGTTGGCCCCCAGGCTTGTCGCTTCGCGCCTTCGCCAACCCCCAAGGTAGGCTCAATCCGGCTTGGGGCGGCCCGGCGCCGGACCGGCCTGCGCGCCTCTTGTCCCGCCAGTGACATTGACCGGCGTCGCGTCATCCATAGAATCGAACGACCGTTCTATTCTGTCTTTCGAGGAGACGCCATGGGCGCCAAGTACGAAGTCCGTGACGGCGTGGCCGTCATCACCCTGGACAACCCGCCGGTCAACGGCCTGGGGTTCGAGACCCGGCGCGAGTTCAGCGCCGGCGTTGACCGTGCGCTCGCCGACGCCGCGGTGCGGGCCATCGTCGTCACCGGCGCGGGCAAGGCCTTCTCGGGCGGGGCCGACATCAAGGAGTTCGGCTCGCCCAAGGCGCTGGCCGAACCGAATCTGCTCTCCCTGATCCTGCAGCTGGAGAACGCCACCAAGCCGGTGGTCGCGGCCATCCACAGCGTGTGCATGGGCGGCGGGCTGGAACTCGCCCTGGGCTGCCACTACCGCGTCGCCGCACCGGGAGCCAACGTGGCGCTGCCCGAAGTGAAGCTGGGCTTGCTGCCTGGCGCCGGCGGCACGCAGCGGCTGCCTCGCGCTCTCGGCGCCAATTCGGGTGTGGAGACCGCGCTGAACATGATCGTCAGCGGCGAGCCGGTGAAGAGCGAGCTGCTCGCGGCCCTCCCGGGGCAAAAACTCTTCGAGCGCATCATCGAAGGCGACCTGCTCGATGGCGCCTGCGCCTTCGCGCGTGAGGTGGCGGCCAAGCATGCCGCGGGCGCGCCGCTGCCGCGCGTGCGCGACCTCAAGGCCACGCACCCGAATGCCGATGCCTATTTCGGCTTCGCGCGCAATATGGTCAAGGGCATGGCCAAGAATTTCCCCGCGCCGGCCAAGTGCGTGGACGCCGTGGAGGCCGCCGTAAGGTTCTCCAAGACGGGCAAATTCGACGACGGCCTGGCCTACGAGCGCGAGCTCTTCATC
This sequence comes from Rubrivivax sp., assembly GCA_030681795.1. GTDB lineage: Bacteria > Pseudomonadota > Gammaproteobacteria > Burkholderiales > Burkholderiaceae_C > Rubrivivax. Next base: position 23,242 of record JAUXRG010000108.1, on the reverse strand, counting down.
ACGCTGATGATGACGCCCGAATCCAAGGCCTTGCGCCACGCCTTCTTCGGCGAGCGCGCGGCGAGCAAGATCCCCGACGTACCGGCCGATACGCCCACGCGCCCCATCGCCAAGGTGGCCATGATCGGCGCGGGCACCATGGGCGGCGGCATCAGCATGAATTTCCTCAACGCCGGCATCCCGGTGGTCATGCTCGAGATGAAGCAGGACGCCCTGGACCGCGGCGTGGCGACCATCCGCAAGAACTACGAAACGCAGGTCAAGAAGGGCAAGCTCGCGCAGGACAAGTTTGAGGCCCGCATGGCGCTGCTGAGCACGACGCTGGACTACGCCGACCTGGCTCAGGCCGACCTGGTGATCGAGGCGGTGTTCGAGGACATGGGCGTGAAGGAGCAGGTCTTCAAGGCGCTGGACAAGGTGATGAAGCCCGGGGCCATCCTGGCCAGCAATACCAGCACGCTGGACGTGAACAAGATCGCGGCCTTCACGCAGCGGCCGCAGGATGTGGTGGGGATGCACTTCTTCAGCCCCGCCAACATCATGAAACTGCTCGAGGTGGTGCGTGGCGAGAAGACCGCCAAGGACGTGCTGGCCACGGTGATGGCCGTGGCCAGGAAGATCCGCAAGACGGCGGTGGTCTCAGGCGTGTGCGACGGCTTCATCGGCAACCGCATGGTCGAGCAGTACGGACGCCAGGGCGGCTTCCTGCTCGACGAGGGCTGCACGCCCGAGCAGGTGGACAAGGCGGCCGAGAGGTTCGGTTTCGCGATGGGTCCGTTCCGCATGGGCGACCTGGCGGGCAACGATATCGGCTGGGCGATCCGCAAGCGCCGCTATGTCGAAAAGCCCGGCATGCGCTACAGCAAGACGGCCGACCTGCTGTGCGAAATGGGCCGCTTCGGCCAGAAGACGGGCGCCGGCTGGTACGACTACCAGGCCGGCAAGCGCGACGCCATCGCCTCGCCGGTGGTGCTGGAGATGATCGAGAAGCACCGCGCGGCGCTGGGCCTCACGCCGCGCAAGATCAGCGACGAAGAAATCGTGCAGCGGCTCGTCTATTCGCTCGTCAACGAGGGCGCGCGGATCCTCGAGGACGGCATCGCCAGCAAGGCCAGCGACATCGACATGGTCTACCTCACCGGCTACGGCTTCCCGCTGCACCGCGGCGGCCCGATGTGCTATGCCGACCAGCAGGGGCTGTTCAACGTGGTGCAGGCGATGAAACGCTTCGCCGCCAACCCGTTGGATGACGCCTCGTTCTGGCAACCCGCGCCGCTGCTGGCCAGGCTGGCGGCCGAAGGCCGGTCTTTCACCTGATTCCGTTTACCTGAATGCGTTGAAGGAACAAGCATCATGACCCGAGCTGTCATCGTCTCCACCGCCCGCACGCCGCTCGCCAAGAGCTGGAAGGGCGCCTTCAACATGACCCATGGCGCCACGCTGGGGGGCCACGTGGTCGCCGCTGCGGTGGCGCGCGCCGGCATCGAAGGCGCCGAGGTGGAAGACGTCCTCATGGGTTGCGCCAACCCCGAGGGCGCCACCGGTGCGAATATCGCGCGCCAGATCGCGCTGCGCGCCGGGCTGCCCGTCAGCACCTGCGGCGTGACCATCAACCGCTTCTGCTCCAGCGGGCTGCAGACCATCGCCATGGCCTCGCAACGCATCATCGCGGGCGAGGGCGAGATCTTCGTGGCCGGTGGCGTGGAGAGCATCTCCTGCGTGCAGCAGGAGATGAACCAGCACATGCTGGCCGACCCCTGGCTCAAGGAGCACAAGCCCACCATCTACTGGAACATGCTGCAGACCGCCGAGCAGGTGGCCAAGCGCTACGGCGTCAACCGCGAGCGCATGGACCGCTACGGCGCCGCCAGCCAGCAAAAGGCCAGCGCCGCGCTGGAGGCCGGCCTGTTCAATGACGAGATCGCACCCATCACCGTGACGGCCGGCGTGGCCGACCCCGTGATGGGCCTGCGCAGCAAGGAAGTCACCGTCAGCCAGGACGAAGGGATACGCGCCGGCACCACCTATGAAGGCATTTGCAACATCAAGCCGGCAATTCCCGGCGGGGTGATCGCCGCCGGCAACGCCAGCCAGTTCAGCGATGGCGCGGGCGCGGTGGTGGTCATGGACGAGACCGTGGCCGAGCGCAAGGGCCTCAAGCCCCTGGGCCGCTTCCTGGGCTTCGCCGTGGCCGGCTGCGAGCCCGACGAGATGGGCATCGGCCCGGTCTTCGCCGTGCCCAAGGTACTCAAGCGCCTGGGGCTGACGGTGGCCGACATCGACCTGTGGGAGCTCAACGAGGCCTTCGCCGTCCAGGTGCTGTACTGCGCCGACCGGCTGGGCATCCCGATGGACAAGCTCAACGTCAACGGCGGGGCCATCGCCGTGGGCCACCCCTACGGCGTGAGCGGCCAGCGCCTCACCGGCCACGCGCTCATCGAAGGCAAGCGGCGCGGCGCCAAGCGCGTGTGCGTGACGATGTGCATCGGCGGCGGCATGGGCGCGGCCGGCGTCTTCGAGGTGCTGTGACGGCGCCCGCAGCCGATCCCGATGCGATGCTGGCCCTGGGCCGCAGCGTGCTCGGCCAGCAGGCTTTCAGCCGCTTGCTCGGCACCGAGCTCACGGCCTGGGACGCACGCCGCTGCACGCTGGAGCTGCCGCTGCGCGCCGAGCTGATGCAGCAGCACGGGTTCGCGCATGGCGGCGTGGTCAGCTACCTCGCCGACAACGCGCTCACCTATGCCGGCGGCGGTGCGTTGGCGGTGCCTGTGGTGACGGCCGAATTCAAGATCAACTACGTGCGGCCGGCGCTGGGTGAGCGGCTGGTCGCCCGCGCCGAGGTGGTGGCGGTGAGCAAGACGCAGGCGGTGTGCCGCTGCGACGTCTTCGCCATAAAGGACGGCGTGGAAAAACTCTGTGCCACGGCGCTGGGCACCATCGTTCGACTGGGCGGGGAATGAGCCGGTGAAGATCGATCTCGAAGCGGCGCGCGCGTTCTTCCGCATGGCGCCGTTCATGGTGGACCTGGGTATCGAGCCGGTGGCGGTGGCCGAAGGGCGCATCAGCACGGTATTGCCTGTGGCCCGGCGCATGCTGCAGCACACCGGCCAGGTGCACGCTGGCGTGATGGTCACGCTGGCCGACCACACGATGGGCGCCGCCGCGCAAACGATGGCCCCCGAGGGTCTGCTGGCGATGACCGCCGAGCTCAAGACCAGCATGCTGCGCCCGGGCAAGGGCGAGCGCCTGGTGTGCGATGCCCATGTGCTCAAGGCCGGGCGCACGCTGAGCTTCGTCGAAGCCGAGGTCTATGCCGAAGCCGACGGCCAGCGCACGCTGGTGATGAAGGCCTCGGCCACCATGGCCCTGGTGAGCGCGAAGGTGTAGAAGGGCGGCACGATGCGCGCCACCCTGGACTTCCTGCTCGATGACTGGCTGCGGGTCGGCTCGCTGCTCGCGCGAGCGCGCTTTGCCGACCACTCGGCCGAGACCTTCGCCTCGGTGCTCGATACCTGCGAACGGATCGCACGCGAGAAATTCGCGCCCTTCAACCGCCTGGCCGACACCCAGGAGCCGCACTTCGATGGCCAGTGCGTGCACCTGCCACAGGCCACGCACGACGCGATGGCCGCGTATGTCGGGTCGGGCATGCTCGCCGCCGCGCAGGACTACGAACTGGGCGGCATGCAACTGCCTTGTGTCATCGAGACGGCAGCCAACGCCTTCTTCAGCAAGGCCAGCGTGGCCATGGGCGGCTACGCCATGCTCACCAACGGCGCGGCCAACCTGTTGATGGCGCACGGCACGCCGCTGCAGCGCGAGGTATTCGCCAAGCATCTGTTCGCCGGCCGCTGGTTCGGCACCATGTGCCTGAGCGAGACCCAGGCCGGCTCGTCGCTGGGCGACCTGTCGACCAAGGCCGTGCCTGATCTGGACCACTCGGGCGAAGGCTTCGACGCCGACCCGCTGGGCCCACGCTACCGCCTGAGCGGCCACAAGATGTGGATCAGCGCCGGCGAGCACCAGATCACCGAGAACATCGTGCACCTGGTGCTGGCCAAGATCCCCGGGCCCGACGGCAAGCTGGTGGCGGGCGTGCGCGGCATCTCGCTGTTCATCGTGCCCAAGATGCTGGTCGACGGGCAGGCCGCGCTCACCGGCGAACGCAACGACGTGGCCCTGGCCGGCCTGAACCACAAGCTGGGCTATCGCGGCATCACCAACACCTTGCTCAATTTCGGCGAGGGCCGCTGCCCCGTGCGTGCGGCGAATGGCAGCGGCATCGACGGCCGCGGCGCCGGGGCCATCGGCTACCTCGTGGGGCGGCCGGGCGAGGGCCTGCGCTGCATGTTCCACATGATGAACGAGGCGCGCATCGGCGTGGGCATGGGCGCGGCGATGCTCGGCTATGCCGGCTACGAGCAGAGCCTGGAGTACGCCCGCCAGCGCAGCCAGGGCCGACCGCTTCAGTCGGGGCCGCCTTCGCGGCCCGTGACCGGTGCGGGCAAGGACGCTGCGCAGCCCCAGGTGCCGCTGATCCGGCATGCCGACATCAAGCGCATGCTCCTGGCGCAAAAGGCCTATGTCGAAGGTGGCCTGGCGCTGGCGCTGTACTGCGCGCGCCTGGTCGACGAACAGCACACCGGCGAGTCCGCCGCCGTTCTTCAAAGCGGCCTGACGGCCGCGGCCGAAGCCGGCACGTTGCTCGAGGTGCTCACGCCCATCGCCAAGAGCTGGCCCAGCGAGTGGTGCCTGGAGGCCAACTCGCTGGCCATCCAGGTGCTGGGCGGCTACGGCTACACGCGCGATTTCATGGTCGAGCAGTACTGGCGCGACAACCGCCTGAACATGATCCACGAAGGCACGCACGGCATCCAGGCGCTGGACCTGCTCGGGCGCAAGGTGGTGATGAACGGCGGCGCGGGCTTGAAGCTGCTGGCCGCGCGCATGGGGGCGACGATCGCGCGGGCCGCCGAGCAGCCCACCCTGGCCGGGCCGTCGCGCGCGCTGGCCGATGCCTTGCAGAAGCTGGGCGCGGCGACACAGGCCGCCTGGGCCACCGGCGTGCCCGAGGAAGCGCTGGCGAATGCCACGCCCTACCTGCAGGCCTTCGGCCATGTCGTGCTCGCCTGGGTGTGGCTGGACGTGGCGTTGGCCGCCGCGCGCACCGAGAGCGACTTCAGCGCGGGCAAACTCGCGGCCATGCGCTACTTCTACGCCTATGAGCTGCCGAAGATCGACGCCTGGCTGGCCGTGGTCTCGCGCCGCGAGCCGCTGGTGCGCGAGATGCGCGACGAGTGGTTCTAGGACTCTGACTCAAAGGACGCCGCGATGGGTACGCCCGTACAGGAATTGTTCGACCTCACCGGCCAGGTCGCCCTCGTCACCGGCGGCTCGCGCGGGCTGGGCCTGCAGATGGCCGAAGCGCTGGGCGAGGCCGGCGCGAAGATCATGCTCACTTCGCGCAAGGCCGCGGAGCTGGAAGAGGCCGCTGCGGATTTGTCGGCACGCGGCATCGATGCGCGCTGGATCGCCGCCGATGCCAGCGACCCGCTTCAGGTGGCGCGGGTGGTCGACGAAACCATGCAGCGCCTGGGCCGCATCGATATCCTCGTCAACAACGCCGGCGCCACCTGGGGCGCGCCGGCCGAGGACTACCCGCTGGCGGCCTGGGACAAGGTCATGAACCTCAACATCCGCAGCCTGTTCCTGTTTGCGCAGGCGGCGGGCAAGGCGAGCATGATCCCGCACCGCCGCGGGCGCATCGTCAATATCGCCTCCATCGCCGGGCTGGGGGGGTCCATGGAGATGAAGTTCATCGCCTATGGCACGAGCAAGGGCGCGGTGGTGAATTTCACGCGCACGCTGGCGGCAGAGTGGGGCGTCTACGGCATCACCGTCAACGCGCTGGCGCCGGGCTTCTTCCCGAGCAAGATGACCCAGGGCACGCTGGCGCATTTCGGTATCGAGAAGATCGCCGCGGCCGCGCCGCTCAAGCGCATCGGCGACGACGACGACCTCAAGGGCGCGGTGCTGCTTTTCGCCAGCGCCGCGGGCAAGCACATCACCGGGCAGATCCTGGCCGTGGACGGCGGTGTTTCTTCGGTGCACGGCGGATGAGCCAGGGCAAGATTGCCTTTCCGCTGCGCGTGCCTTTCGTCGAGACGCTGGGCTTCGAGCTCTGGGCCTTCGGTGGCGGTCGTGCCGAACCGTGGCCACCATCGAGATGAAAACCACCTTCATGCGTGCCGCCGAGGGCCGGCTGCGCGCCCAGGGCCACCTGTTGCACCGCACCGCCACGCTGGCCTTCTGCGAAGGCAGCGTGTTCAACGAAGCCGACGCCCTGTGCGCGCACGCCACCGCCACCTTCAAGTACCTGCGCGCGCTGCCCACACAGGGGCGGCACGCCAAGGAACTTCCACGAGCCCGGACCCCGGGCGGAAAGGAACCCGCATGATCAACCACCGCATCGTCCTGGCCTCGCGCCCCGCCGCCGAGGCCGCTGTCGAGAATTTCCGGCTCGAGGCTGTCGAGCTCCCGGCGCTGCAGGACGGCCAGGTCCTCGTGCGTCATCATTTCCTGAGCCTGGATCCTTATATGCGCATGCGCATGAACGAGGTCAAGAGCTATGCCGCGCCGCAGGCCCTTGGCGCGGTGATGGTGGGCGGCACGGTCGGCGAGGTCGTGCAGTCGCGCCACGCGGGCTACGGCCCCGGCGACCCGGTGGTGGGCATGGGGGGCTGGCAGGAATTCGCCGTGGTCGACGCGGGCCAGCCGGGTGCCTTGCGCAAGGTGGACGCGTCACGCGTCCCGCTGTCGGCCTATCTCGGAGCCGTCGGCATGCCCGGCGTCACCGCCTGGGTGGGTCTGAACCACATCATCGATGCCAAGGCCGGCGAGACCCTCGTGGTCGACGCGGCCAGCGGGGCCGTCGGCAGCGTCGTCGGCCAACTGGCCAAGGCGCGTGGCTGCACGGTGGTGGGGCTGGCCGGTGGCGTCGACAAGTGCGCCTATGTCGTCGACGAGCTGGGTTTCGACGCCTGCATCGATTACAAGGCACACCGCGATTTCACGTCGCTCGCCGCCGCGCTGGATTCGGCGGCGCCGGGCGGCATCGACGGCAACTTCGAGAACGTCGGTGGGCTGATCCTCGACGTCGTGCTCTCGCGCATGAATGCCTTCGGCCGCGTCGCCTTGTGCGGAATGATCTCGGGCTACGAGACCGGGCCGATGACGATCCACAACGCGCGGCTGCTGCTGACCCAGCGCCTGAAACTGCAGGGCTTCATCGTCAGTGATCACATGGCGCTGTGGCCGCAGGCGCTGGCCGAACTCGGTGGTCTCGTGGCCAGCGGCAAGCTCAAGTACCGCGAGACCATGGCACAAGGCATCGCCAGCGCCCCCGAGGCTTTTCTGGGCCTGCTCAAGGGCCGCAACTTCGGCAAACAGTTGGTGAAGTTGACGTGAACTGGACCTGGCTGCGCTTCCCCGACCTGGGCGTGGACAACCTCTACGACGCCCTGGCGCTGCGCAGCCGTGTCTTCGTCATCGAGCAGGGGCCCTACCTCGACCCCGATGGGCTGGATCGCGCGAGCTGGCATCTGCTGGTGCGCGACGGCGAAGGCGTGCTGCAGGCCTATCTGCGCGTGGTCGACCCGGGGGCGAAGTTCGCCGAGCCGGCACTCGGCCGCGTGATCACCAGCCCCGAGGCGCGCGGCACCGGCCTGGGCCGGCGTCTGGTGGCCGAGGGCGTCGCCCGCTGCGTGCAGCTCTGGCCGGGACAGGGCATACGCATCAGCGCGCAGGCACACCTGGAGCGCTTCTATGGCGAATTCGGCTTCGAGCGCGTCGATGTGCCCTACCTCGAAGACGACATCCTGCATCTGGAGATGTGGAGGAAACCGCAATGAACGTCACGCACGAAGTCACCAACCAGGCCATGCCGCTGAGCGGCGTGAACCTGTTCGAGACCAACCGGCCCTTGCGCGACGCGCTGGCCCTGCATGCGCCCGAGATCGATACCGCGGCGCTGTCGGCCTTCGGCGCCGAGATCGGCTCGGCGGCGATGCAGGTGCACGCCCGGCTGGCCAACACCCACACGCCGGTGCTGCGCACCCACGATATGCAGGGCCGGCGCATCGACGAAGTCGAATTCCACCCGAGCTACCACGCGTTGATGGGCAGTGCGCTGCGCCACGGCCTGCACGGCACGCCCTGGACCGGCGCCGCGGGCTCGCATGTCCAGCGCGCTGTGGCCTTCATGCTCTTCAACGAAGTCGAGCCCGGCGTGATGTGCCCCATCTCGATGAGCTATTCGGCCACCTCGGCGCTGCGCGGCAACCCGGCGCTGCTGGCGGCCTGGGGGCCCAAGGTGGCGGGCACGGTCTACGACGAGCGCTTCGTCCCCTTCGAGCGCAAGTCGGCCGTGACCATGGGCATGGGCATGACCGAGAAGCAGGGCGGCTCCGACGTGCGCAGCAACACCACGCGCGCCGACCCCATGGGTGCCGACGCCTGGGGCCCGCGCTTCAGCGTCACCGGCCACAAGTGGTTTCTCTCGGCGCCGATGTGCGATGCCTTCCTCGTGCTGGCGCGCACGCCGGTGGGCCTGAGTTGCCTGTTCATGCCGCGCTGGCTGCCCGATGGCCGGCTCAATGCCATCACCATCCAGCGCCTGAAGGACAAGCTGGGCAACAAGGCCAATGCCAGCTCGGAGGTGGAATTCGACGGCGCCACCGCCTGGCTGGTGGGCGAAGAAGGCCGCGGCGTGCCGCAGATCCTGGCCATGGGCGCACTCACGCGGCTGGACTGCGCGCTGGGCACGGCGGGCCTGATGCGCCAGGCGCTCTCGCTGGCGCTGCACCACACGGCGCAGCGCCAGGCTTTCGGCAAGCCGCTCATCGAGCAGCCGGCGATGCGCAACGTGCTGGCCGACCTGGCGCTGGAGAGCGAGGCCGCCACGGCGCTGGCGCTGCGCCTGGCGGTGTCGGTGGACCGCACCGAGCATGGGGGTGACGGCCACGAGGCCAGGACCTTCGATGCCGGCCACGAGGCCGTCATGCGCCGCCTCTTCACGCCGGTGGGCAAGTTCTGGATCTGCAAGCGCGGCAGCCACTTCGGGCAGGAGGCCATGGAGTGCCTGGGCGGCAACGGCTATGTCGAGGAAGACGGCGAGGGTGTGATGGCGCGCATCTACCGCGAGATGCCGGTGAATTCGATCTGGGAGGGGGCGGGCAACGTCCAGGCGCTGGACCTGCTGCGCGCCCTGCGCGCGGCCGACGCCGCGCCGGCACTCGAGCACGAACTCGCGCAGGCCAAGGGCGCGAACCCGGCCTTCGACCGCACGGCCGCCGCCGTGCTCTCGCGCATCGGTGCCGGAACGCCCGAAGTCGAAGCGCGGCGCCTGGCGCGCGACGTGGCCTTGCTGCTCCAGGCCTCGCTGGTGCTGCGCCAGGCGGGCGCGGCGATATTCGATGCCTTCTGCTCGGCGCGACTGGAAGCCGCCAGCGATGTCTTCGGCCTGCTGCCGGCACGCTTCAACATGGACGCGATCATCGAGCGCGCCCTGCCCGCCGCACCGGAGAGGGCATGAGTTCGGCCCGCGGCGGCGTGGCCGTCATCACCGGCGCGGCCTCGGGTTTCGGCCTGGAGGCCAGCCGCATCGCGGCGAGCCGCGGCATGAAGATCGTGATGGCCGATGTGCAGGCCCAGGCGCTGCAGGCGGCTTGCGCCGAAATCGAGGGCCTGGGCGCGCCGGTGCTGGCGTACCAGCTCGACGTGGCCAAGGCCGCCGAGGTCGAGGCGCTGGCCGCGGCCACCGTGCAGCGTTTCGGCGTGCCGACCTTTGTCTTCAACAACGCCGGTGTCGGTGCCGGCGGCCTGATCTGGGAACACACGCTGGCGGACTGGGAGTGGGTCGTGGGCGTCAACCTCATGGGCGTGGCGCACGGCGTGCGCGTCTTCACGCCGCTGATGCTGGCTGCCGCCGAGGGCGACCCTTCGTACCAGGGCCACATCGTCAATACCGCCAGCATGGCCGGGCTGCTGTGCGCGCCGAACATGGGCGTCTACAACGTCGTCAAGCACGCGGTGGTCGCGCTCAGCGAAACGCTGTACCAGGACCTGGCCCTGGTCAGCGAACAGGTCCACGCGCATGTGCTGTGCCCGTTCTTCGTGCCCACAGGCATCCACGAGAGCGCGCGCAACCGGCCGGCCGCATGGGGCACGCCGCAGGCCGCCCCCACGCGCAGCCAGCTCGTCGCACAGGCCATGATCGGCAAGGCCGTCACCAGCGGCAAGGTCACGGCCGCGCAGGTGGCGCAGTACGTCTTCGACGCCATGGACGCGAATCGCTTCTACATCTACAGCCACCCCAAGAGCCTGGCCGGCGTGCAGACGCGGCTGGAGGACATCATGAGTGGGCGCAACCCCAGCGACCCCTTTGCCGCCAAGCCCGAACTCGGGCAGCTGCTGCGCCAGGCGCTGAAGGCCTCGCGATAGTCCGGGCAAGTCCGGCCGCTGCAGCCGCGCCCTGGGCGGCGCCGCGAGTCCTGGGGCTACGATGCCTTTGATGAAGGATCAGCAAACGTTCGTTGCCGTCGTCGGCGGTGGCCCGGCCGGGCTCATGGCCGCCGAGGCCCTGGCCGCGGCCGGGCAGCGCGTGGAGGTATTCGACGCCATGCCCTCGGTGGGCCGCAAATTCCTGCTCGCCGGCAAGGGCGGGCTGAACCTCACCCACAGCGAAGCTTTCGAGGCCTTCATGCACCGCTACGGCGTGGGCGAAGTGTCGCTTCGGCCCTGGCTGCAGGACTTCGGCGCCGAGGCGCTTCGCGAGTGGGCGGCCGGGCTGGGCGTGGCGACCTTCGTCGGCAGCTCGGGCCGCGTCTTCCCGGCCGACATGAAGGCCGCGCCGCTGCTGCGCGCCTGGCTGCACCGCCTGCGCGGGCAGGGCGTGCGGCTGCACATGCGGCACCGCTGGCTGGGTTTCGACGCCGAGGGGCGGCTGCGCTTTGCGGGGCCTGCCGGTGAGCTGAGCGTGAGGCCCGCGGCCACGGTGCTGGCCTTGGGTGGCGCGAGCTGGCCGCGCCTGGGTTCCGACGGGGCCTGGGTGCCGCACTTGCAAGAACGTGGCGTCGACGTGGCGGCGCTGCGGCCATCAAACTGCGGATTCGACGTGGGCTGGAGCGAGTACTTCCGCCAGCGCTTCGCCGGCCAGCCGCTGAAATCGGTGGCCATCGCGTTCGAGGGCTGGCGCCAAGTGGGCGAGTGCGTGGTCACCGCCACCGGTGTCGAGGGCAGCCTCGTCTATGCAGCTTCCGCCGCGCTGCGCGACGCGATCGCGCGCGACGGCAGCGCCACCTTCGAGCTCGACCTGTTGCCGGCGCGTCCGCTGGACTGGGTGGCGCGAGAACTGGCGCACCCGCGCGGCCCGCGCTCGCTGTCGACGCATCTGAAGACGCGGCTGAACCTCTCTGGTGTGAAGGCGGGTCTGCTCTGGGAACGGGTGCCCAAGGAGGTGCAGGCCGATGCCTCGCGCTTGGCCGCGCTGATCAAGGCCTTGCCGATTCGCGTGGCCGCGCCGCGCCCGATCGCCGAAGCCATCAGCAGCGCCGGCGGCGTGCGCTTCGCGGCGATGGACGAACACCTGATGCTGCGGGCGCTGCCCGGTGTGTTCTGCGCCGGCGAGATGCTCGACTGGGAAGCGCCCACCGGCGGCTACCTGCTCACGGCCTGCTTCGCGTTGGGCCGGGCCGCGGGGCAGGGTGCCGCCGAGTGGCTGCGGGGCGGCCCTCAAGGCCTTTAAACTCCGCCGCCTTCATCTTCCAGCCCCCGAGAATTCTTGGACAAGATCGTTCTGCAAATCGCTGCCGAGCTCCAGGCCCGGCCAGCCCAGGTTCAAGCCGCTGTCGCGCTGCTCGACGGCGGCGCCACGGTGCCCTTCATCGCCCGCTACCGCAAGGAGGCCACCGAGGGGCTGGACGACATCCAGCTGCGCGAGCTCGAAACCCGCCTGGCCTACCTGCGCGAGCTGGAATTGCGCCGCGCCGCCGTGCTCAAGAGCATTGAAGAACAGGGCAAGCTCACGCCAGAGTTGCGTGCCGCGGTGGATGCGGCGCCCACCAAGCAGGAGCTGGAAGACCTCTACCTGCCGTACAAGCCCAGGCGCCGCACGAAAGGGATGATCGCCCGCGAGGCGGGGCTGGAGCCGCTGGCCGACAAGCTCTTCGCCGACCCGACACTCGTGCCGCTGGCCGAGGCCACGGCCTTTGTGAATGCCGAGGGCGGCTTCAGCGATGCGCCGGCGGTGCTCGACGGCGTGCGCGACCTGCTCTCCGAGCGCTGGTCGGAAGACGCCGCGCTGGTGCGCAAGCTGCGCGAGTGGCTGTGGGGGCAGGCGCTGTTCCAGAGCCAGCTCGCCCCCGGCAAGGACGGCCAGCAAGCCGATGCGGCGAAATTCCGCGACTATTTCGACTACGCCGAACCCATACGCACAGTGCCCAGCCACCGCGCGCTGGCGGTCTTTCGCGGCCGCACGCTCGAATGGCTGGACGCCAAGCTGGTTCTCGACGAAGTCACGGCGCCAGGCACGGCCGCGCTTGCGCAGAGGACTCACCCGGTGTCCTTGGCCGAAGGAAGAATCGCGGTGCACCTGGGCTGGAGCCACGCCGGCCGGCCGGCCGATGATCTGATCCGCAAGACCGTGGCCTGGACCTGGAAGGTCAAGCTCTCGCTCAGCCTGGAGCGCGAACTGTTTGCCCGCCTGCGCGAAGGGGCCGAGGCCGTGGCCATCAAGGTCTTCGCCGACAACCTGCGCGACCTGTTGCTCGCCGCGCCCGCCGGCAAGCGCGTGGTGATGGGTCTGGACCCTGGCATCCGCACGGGGGTGAAGGTGGCGGTGGTCAGCGACACCGGGCGCGTGCTGGACACCCACACCGTCTACCCGCACGAGCCGCGCTGCGACTGGGAAGGCTCGCTGCACGCGCTGGGCCGGCTGGTGGCCACGCACGGCGTCAACCTCATCGCCATCGGCAACGGCACGGCCAGCCGCGAGACCGACCAGCTCGCCGCCGACCTCCTCAAGCGCATTGCGCAGCTCGCCCCCGAAGCGAAACTCGACAAGGTGGTGGTCAGCGAAGCCGGCGCCTCGGTCTATTCGGCCAGCGAATTCGCGAGCAAGGAACTGCCCGATCTCGACGTCAGCCTGCGCGGCGCGGTGAGCATCGCCCGCCGCCTGCAGGACCCGCTGGCCGAGCTGGTGAAGATCGACCCCTAGAGCATCGGCGTGGGCCAGTACCAGCATGTCGTCATCCAGAGCGGGCTGGCACGCAGCCTGGACGCCGTGGTGGAGGATTGCGTCAACGCGGTGGGCGTGGACCTCAATACGGCTTCGGCCCCGCTGCTGGCGCGCGTGTCGGGGCTGTCGCCGGCCGTGGCGGCGAGCATCGTGCGCTGGCGCGATGCGAATGGCGCATTTCGCTCGCGCAAGCAGCTGCTGGACGTTTCCGGTCTCGGCCCACGCACCTTCGAGCAGGCCGCAGGCTTTCTGCGCATCCGCGATGGCGATGACCCGCTGGACATGACTGGCGTGCACCCCGAGACCTACCCGGTGGTGCAGAAGTTGCTGGCGGCCACGGGCCGGCCGGTGAACGAGCTGATGGGCCGCTCCGACATGCTGCGCACGCTCAAGCCCGAGGCTTTTGCCGACGAGAAGTTCGGCGCCATCACCGTCAAGGACATCCTCACCGAGCTGGAAAAGCCCGGCCGCGACCCGCGCCCGGGCTTCGTGGTGGCGCGCTTCAACGAGGGTGTGTCGGACATCAAGGACCTGCAGCCCGGCATGGTGCTCGAAGGCACGGTCAGCAACGTGGCGCAGTTCGGCGCCTTCGTGGACCTCGGCGTGCACCAGGACGGCCTGGTGCACGTCAGCCAGCTCGCCCACAAGTTCGTCAGCGATGCGCGCGAGGTGGTGCGCACCGGACAGGTGGTGAAGGTGCGCGTGCAGGAGGTGGACCTGGCCCGCAAGCGGATTTCCCTGACGATGAAGCTCGATGCGCCCGCGGGGGCGGCACGCACGCCGGGCGGCGACAACAAATTTCGCCCCGCCGCGCGGCAGGAGCAGCGCCCCCGCCAGGGCGAGGCTGCTGGCCAGGGCACCGGCCAGGGCGCCCTGGCCGCGGCCTTCGCCAAGCTGCAGGGCAGGCGCTGAACTGAGGTGCTGGCTCGGCTAGAATGAACGCCTCACGGAATCCACAAGAACGAGAAAGGCAGCATGGTTATGACACCGCGGACTACGCCCTCGTTTGCCGGGTCCAGCACCCGGCCCTAAGCGGCTGCGCGGTCGTTCCTGCCTTCCCCCAGAACAAAGCGCGGCTCACCCCGCGCTTTGTTGCTTTTGAGGTCTCCGAAAAATGGTCCACATCACTTTGCCCGACGGCTCGCGCCGCGAATTCGCCGGCCCGGTCTCGGTGGCCGAAGTGGCCGCCTCCATAGGCGCCGGGCTGGCCAAGGCGGCCATCGCCGGCCGCGTCGATGGCAAGCTCGTCGACACCAGCCACCGCATCGAGGCCGACGCCCGGCTGGCCATCGTTACCGACAAGGACGTCGATGGCCTGGAGATCATCCGCCACAGCACGGCTCACCTGCTGGCCTACGCGGTGAAGGAGCTCTTCCCCGAGGCGCAGGTCACGATCGGTCCGGTGATCGAGAACGGCTTCTATTACGACTTCGCCTACAAGCGGCCTTTCACGCCCGAGGACCTGGCGGCCATCGAGCAACGCATGGGCGAGCTCGCGAAAAGGGACGAACCGGTGCGGCGCCGCGTGCTGCCGCGCGATGAAGCCGTGGCGTATTTCAAGGGTTTGGGCGAGCACTACAAGGCCGAGATCATTGCCAGCATCCCGGCCGACCAGGATGTTTCGCTGTACCGCGAAGGCGGCTTCGAAGACCTCTGCCGCGGCCCCCACGTGCCCAGCACGGGGCGTCTGAAATTCTTCAAGCTGATGAAGGTGGCCGGGGCCTACTGGCGCGGCGACCAGGCCAACGAGCAGTTGCAGCGCATCTATGGCACGGCCTGGCCCAGCAAGGAAGCGCTGGCGCAGTACCTGACGATGCTGGAAGAGGCCGAGAAGCGCGACCACCGCCGCCTGGGCCGCGAGCTGGACCTGTTCCACCTCGACGAGCATTCCCCGGGCACGGTGTTCTGGCACGCCAAGGGCTGGACGCTGTGGCAGGAGGTCGAGCAGTACATGCGCGCCGTCTACCGCGACAACGGCTACCAGGAGGTCAAGGGCCCGCAGTTGCTCGACAAGGGCCTGTGGGAGAAGACGGGCCACTGGGACAAGTACCGCGAAAACATGTTCACGACGGAATCGGAAAAGCGCGACTACGCGCTCAAGCCGATGAACTGCCCCGGCCACATCCTGATCTTCAAGCAGGGCATCAAGAGCTACCGCGACCTGCCGCTGCGCTATGGCGAATTCGGCCAGTGCCACCGCAACGAGCCCTCGGGGGGGCTGCACGGCATCATGCGCGTGCGCGCCTTCACGCAGGACGACGGCCACATCTTCTGCACCGAGGACATGATCCTGGACGAGTGCGTCGCCTATACGACGTTGCTGCAGAAGGTCTACCAGGACTTCGGCTTCACCGACATCATCTACAAGGTGGCCACGCGCCCGGATGCGCGCATCGGTTCGGACGCGACCTGGGACAAGGCCGAGCACGCGCTCATCGAGAGCCTGCGCCGCTCGGGCTGCGAATTCGTGATCTCGCCGGGCGAGGGCGCCTTTTACGGGCCGAAGATCGAGTACACGCTCAAGGACGCCATCGGCCGCCAGTGGCAGTGCGGCACCATGCAGGTCGACTTCTCCATGCCCGAGCGGCTGGACGCCGTCTATGTGGCCGAGAGCAGCGAGCGCCGCCACCCGGTCATGCTGCACCGGGCCATCGTCGGCAGCCTGGAGCGTTTCATCGGCATCCTCATCGAGCAGCATGCGGGCGCGTTGCCCGCCTGGCTGGCACCGGTGCAGGTGGTGCTCGCCTCGATCACCGACGGGCAGGCCGAATATGCCGCTTCAGTGGCGAAAACGCTGCAAAAACAAGGAGTTAGAGTTCAGCTCGATTTGCGCAACGAGAAAATCACCTATAAAATCCGCGAGCATTCGTTGCAGAAGGTTCCGTTCATCCTCGTCGTAGGCGACAAGGAGAAGGCAAACGGGACCGTTGCCGTGCGCGCCCGGGGCAATCAAGACCTTGGTGTGATGCCGCTGGCAGACTTCCTAGCGAAGATCGCCGGTGACATTGCCCGCAAGGCCTGAAAAGCCGCAGGCGCGCGTTCGTTTTTCTGTGGCCCGGGTTGCCTTCGGGTTGCATCAGGAGCTTGAACCATCGCTACATTCATGGACCGCCGCGTGCCCAACGCGGAGCGCAAACACCGGCTGAACCGCGAAATCATGGCGTTGAACGTGCGCCTGAACGGGGTTGAAAACGAGCCACTCGGCATCGTCAGTACGCTGGACGCGTTGCGCATGGCAGGGGAGTTGGACGTCGATCTGGTCGAGATCGCCGCTGCGGCGGACCCCCCGGTGTGCCGGTTGATGGACTACGGCAAGTTCAAGTACCAGGAACAAAAGAAGGCGGCCGAGGCCAAGTCCAAGCAGAAGGTCATCGAGGTCAAGGAAGTCAAGTTCCGCCCCGGCACCGACGAAGGCGACTACGCGATCAAGATGCGCAACCTGCGCCGCTTCATCGCCGAGGACGGCGACAAGGGCAAGGTGACGCTGAGGTTCCGTGGCCGCGAGATCACGCACCAGGACATCGGCATGCGCATGCTGGAGCGGATCCGCGATGAACTGGCCGACGTGGCCATGGTGGAGCACATGCCCAAGCTCGAAGGCCGGCAGATGATCATGGTGCTGTCACCGAAGCGGAAGTAGTGGCACAGAATTCGCGGGTCCGGTCTGGTCGCCGGGCTCACGAAAGAAGCCGTTGCAGGCCAACAAGCACCTCGGGACACCCGAGGTCGCCTGCAAGGGCAAACGAAGAAGGAGCAGTCATGCCCAAGATGAAGACCAAGAAGAGCGCGGCCAAGCGGTTCCGCGTGCGTCCGGGTGGCACCGTCAAGCGCGGTCAGGCGTTCAAGCGCCACATCCTGACCAAGAAGACGACGAAGAACAAGCGCCACTTGCGTGGTGCCGTCAACGTGCACGAGAGCAATATGGGCCAGATGGCTCAGATGTTGCCTTTTGCCGGCCTCTGATCTTCAGCACGCACAAGGAGAACCCATATGCCTCGCGTCAAACGTGGTGTAACAGCGCACGCCCGCCACAAGAAGATCCTGGCCCTGGCCAAGGGCTTCCGCGGCCGCCGCAAGAACGTCTTCCGCATCGCCAAGCAGGCGGTGATGAAGGCCGGCCAATACGCCTACCGTGACCGCCGCACCCGCAAGCGGGTATTCCGCCAGCTCTGGATTGCGCGCATCAACGCTGCAAGCCGGGGCCTGGGGATCACCTACAGCAAGTTCATGGCCGGCCTGAAGAAGGCCAGTATCGACATCGACCGCAAGGTCCTGTCCGACATGGCCATCCACGACCCGGCTGGTTTTGCCAGCATCGTCGACAAGGTGAAGGCTCAGCTGGCTTGATTTCCTGCCGCCGGGCCGGGCTTGGCGCCCGATCGGGCGGCACATCGAGCACTTGAAGGCCGTCACCCGTGGGCGGCCTTTTTTTTGTGGGTCCCTGGCATGAACGAACTCGATCAACTGGTCTCGTCGGCACAAGCCGATTTCGACGCCGCGCCCACGCCGGCCGAGCTGGAAAACGCCAAGGCGCGCTTCCTCGGGAAAGCTGGCCGCGTGACGGAGCTGCTCAAGGCCCTGGGCACCTTGCCCGTGGAGCAGAAAAAGGCCCGTGGCGCCGAGATCAACCAGGCCAAGGCCCGCATCGAGGCCGGCCTGCAGGCATGCCGCGAGGCGCTCGCGCAGGCCGAGCTCGAAGCGCAATTGCGCGCCGAGGCGCTCGACGTCACCCTGCCCGGGCGGCTGCGCGGCACGGGGGGCATGCACCCGGTGAGCCGCACCATGGAGCGCATCGAGGCGATCTTCGCTTCGATGGGCTTCGACGTGGCCGAGGGCCCCGAGATCGAGACCGACTGGATGAGCTTCACCGCGCTCAACAACCCCGAGAACCACCCGGCGCGCTCGATGCAGGACACCTTCTACGTCGACATGAAGGACGCGCAGGGCCGCTGGCTGAATCTGCGTCCGCACACCAGCCCGATGCAGGTGCGCTATGCCCGCATGCACGCGGCCCGGCACGCCGGCAAGCACCCGATGCCCGAGATCCGCGTCATCGCCCCGGGCCGCGTCTTTCGCGTCGACAGCGACGCCACGCATTCGCCGATGTTCCACCAGATCGAAGGCCTGTGGCTGGGTGCCAACATCGCATTCAAGGATCTGAAGGTTGTCTTTGCCTCGCTGGTGCGCGAGTTCTTCGAGACCGATGACTTCGACGTGCGCTTTCGTCCGAGTTTTTTCCCGTTCACCGAACCCAGTGCCGAGATCGACATCCGTTTCGGCAGCGGCCCGCTGGCCGGCCGCTGGCTCGAAGTGGCCGGCTCGGGCCAGGTGCACCCGAACGTGGTGCGCAACTTCGGGCTCGACCCCGAACAGCAAATCGGCTTTGCCTTCGGCATCGGCGCCGACCGCTTCGCCATGCTGCGCTACGGCATCGACGACCTGCGCCTGATGTTCGACGGCGACCTGCGTTTCCTGAAGCAATTCAACTGATCATGCAATTCCCCGAGTCCTGGCTGCGCGAGTTCTGCAACCCGCCGCTCACCACGCAGCAGCTGTCCGATCTGCTGACGATGTCCGGCATGGAGGTCGAAGAGCTGCGCCCCGTGGCGCCGCCCTTCAGCGGCGTGGTGGTGGCCGAGATTCTCAGCGCCGAGCCGCACCCCCAGGCCGACCGGCTGCGCGTGTGCCGGGTGGATGCCGGAGAGCATTCGCCCGACGGCCCGCTGCAGATCGTGTGTGGCGCGCCCAATGCGCGTGTCGGCATCCGTGTGCCGCTGGCCAGGGTGGGCGCCGAGCTGCCTGCGGGCGAGGATGGCAAGCCCTTCAGGATCGGCGTCGGCAAGCTGCGCGGCGTCGAGAGCCTGGGCATGCTGTGCTCGGCCAAGGAACTGAAGATCGCCGACGACCACGGCGGCCTGCTCGAACTGGCCGCCGACGCCCCGTTGGGCGCGGATGTGCGTGACTGGCTCAGGCTCGACGACACCCTCTTCACGCTCAAGCTCACACCCAACCTGGCGCATGGCCTGAGCGTATTCGGCATCGCGCGCGAGGTCTCGGCACTCACCGGCGCGCCGCTGCACACGCCGGCCATTGCGCCGGTGGCGCCTACGCACGCGCAGAAGCTGCCCGTCGAAGTGCGGGCCAGCGACCTGTGCGGCCGCTTCTCGGGCCGCATCGTGCGCGGTGTGGACACGCAAGCGAAGACGCCGGCCTGGATGGTCGAGCGCCTGGCCCGCTGCGGCCAGCGCAGCGTGACGGCGCTGGTGGACATCTCCAACTACGTGATGTTCGAGTTCGGGCGCCCGTCCCATATCTTTGATCTCGACAAGATCCACGACAAGCTGGTGGTGCGTTGGGGCCGGCCCGGAGAGACGCTCAAGCTGCTCAACGGCAACACCATCGAAGTCGATGCGGCCGTGGGCGTGATCGCCGACGCACAGGCCGTGGAGTCGCTGGCCGGCATCATGGGCGGTGACGCCACGGCGGTATCCGACACGACGAGGAACGTCTACGTGGAGGCCGCCTTCTGGTGGCCCGAGGCGGTGCAGGGCCGCTCGCGCCGCTTCAACTTCAACACCGACGCCGGACACCGCTTCGAGCGTGGCGTGGACCCGGCATTGACGGTGGCACACATCGAACGCATCACGCAGCTCATCATCGAGATCTGTGGCGGCCAGGCCGGCCCGATGGACGACCAGGTGCTCAGCCTGCCCGAAGCCGCCCCCGTGGCGCTGCGCGTGGCGCGCGCCGCCAAGGTCATCGGCCTGCCGCTGACGCAGGCGCAGTGCGCCGATGTCTTCCGCCGTCTGGGCTTGCAGTTCACCGAGGTGCCCGGCGTGCTGACGGTGGTGCCGCCGAGCTGGCGCTTCGATCTGCGTATCGAGGAAGACCTGATCGAGGAAGTCATCCGCGTCATCGGCTACGACAAGCTGCCGGTCACCGCCCCGGTGGCGCCGGTGACGGCCCGCGTGCGCAGGGAAGGGCGGCGCAGCGCCAACGCCGTGCGGCGTGCGCTGGCAGGCCTGGACTACCAGGAGACGATCAACTTCAGCTTCGTCGAGGCGCGCTGGGAGCACGAGCTGGCAGGCAACGCCGATCCGAT
The DNA here is from genome assembly GCA_030681795.1 of Rubrivivax sp. Taxonomy (GTDB): domain Bacteria; phylum Pseudomonadota; class Gammaproteobacteria; order Burkholderiales; family Burkholderiaceae_C; genus Rubrivivax. Next base: position 2,846 of record JAUXRG010000108.1, on the reverse strand, counting down.
CCAGGTGCTGAACCCCATCGCGGCGCCGCTGGGGGTGATGCGCTCCAGCCTCATCGGCAGCCTGGTGCAGGTGCTGCGCCACAACCTCACGCGCAAGGCCGGCCGGGTGCGGGTGTTCGAGCTCGGGCGGGTCTTCATGCGCGACAGCGCCGTGGCCGATGGCGAGCTCACGGTGGCGGGGGTGCACCAGCCCACGCGCGTCGCGGGCCTGGCCTACGGCCCAGCCGATGCGTTGCAGTGGGGCCGCAAGGAATCCGGCGTCGACTTCTTCGATCTCAAGGGCGACGTGCAAGCGCTGCTCGCGCCGCGCCAGCCCGTGTTTGTGGCGGACACCCACCCGGCCCTGCATCCCGGCCGCTGCGCCCGTGTCGAGCTCGCCGGCCGTGTGATCGGCCATCTGGGCGAGCTGCACCCGAAGTGGCGCCAGGCCTACGAACTGCCGCACGCCCCGGTGGTCTTCGAGCTCGATCTGCAGGCCGTGCTCGAGATGCCGGTGCCCGAGTTTGCCGTGGTGCCGAGACAGCAGCCCGTCGTGCGCGATATCGCGCTGGTGTTGCGCGACGACGTGTCGCACGATGCCTTGGTGGCCTGTCTGCGCGACGACCCGGCCGGGCTGATCCGATCGGCCGAGCTGTTCGATCTGTACAAGCCGGCGGCATCCGTGTCCGGGCTGCAGGCCGGCGAACGCAGCATGGCCGTGCGCCTGGAACTGCTCGACTTCGACGCCACGCTGACGGATGAGCGCATCGACGGCGCGGTGGCCGCCGCCGTCTCCCGCGCCGAGCAAGCCTTGGGCGCACGCCTGCGCACCTGAACCAGGAGAACCCGAGATGACGATCGACGAGCCCGGCCCGGACCAGGTCATCCTTTCCTCACTGGAGACGCCCACCCTCACCAAGGCCGAGCTGGCCGAGTTGCTGTTCGATCGCCTGGGCCTGAACAAGCGCGAGTCCAAGGACATGGTCGAGGCCTTCTTCGAGATCGTCCACGGCACGCTGGTGGTTGGCCAGGACGTCAAGCTCTCGGGCTTCGGCAACTTCAACATCCGGCGCAAGGCCCCGCGTCCGGGGCGCAACCCGCGCACCGGCGAGTCGATCCCGATCAAGGCACGCAACGTGGTCACCTTCCATGCCAGCCACAAGCTCAAGTCGATCGTGCAAGGCGATACCCCGCCCGACGGGGACTTCGAGTAGAGTCTAGTTTTCCCTCTCGATCCCATTGATTTCAATGGAGAAATCGCTTCCATCCATCCCGGCCAAACGCTACTTCACCATTGGTGAGGTGAGTGATCTGTGCCAGGTGAAGCCGTACGTGTTGCGCTACTGGGAGCAGGAATTCACCCAACTCAAGCCCATGAAGCGCCGTGGCAACCGGCGCTATTACCAGCACCACGAGGTGCTGCTGATCCGGCGCATCCGCGACCTGCTCTACGACCAGGGCTTCACGATCAGTGGGGCACGCAACCGTCTGGCTGACGCCGCGGCGAGCGCGCGTTCGGCGTCCGGTGACGGGAATGCCGAGGGGGCCGAGGGCGCGGAGGAGGTCAAGCTCCACGACACCGCGCTGATCGAGGCGGGCACCACTGGGCCGGCGGACACAGGCGCTCACTCCGCGGCCATCGAACCACGGCAACTTCGGGCTGAGTTGCTCTCGATTCGAGAGCTGTTGACCGCCTGAATGGCGCTGCGGCATCGTATAATTTGCGGCTCAGTCGGGGCGTAGCGCAGCCTGGTAGCGCACTTGCATGGGGTGCAAGGGGTCGCGAGTTCGAATCCCGCCGCCCCGACCAATGAAATCAACGGGTTAGCTCTCACAAGGGGCTAGCCCGTTGGCCTTTTTGGGCCGCTTGGCAACAGAGTGGGCAACAGAATTCTGGCGGGTAGGCGGGGCGGAAACCGTCGGTATTGTCTTTCTGGCGCTCGGCGCCGAGTCGAACAAGCCGAATAGATGGCTCTCGAGCAACGCAAGCGCCTCGGCCTTCTCTGCCAAGAAGTCGTGGCGCTCGTAGTGGCGTTGCTGAACGCCGCTGGTGCGGCCATGCGACAAAAGCTGCGCTCGGATGTCCCGCGACACGCCCAGCGATTGGAGCCTGGTCTCGATGCTGCGACGCAGGTCGCGGGCTTGCATCGATGGCGCAGAGCCGTCCCCGGACGCGGCCACTGTCTCGCGCAATCCGGCGAAAGCGATCGACAGCGTCGCGGCGTGGACGGGCGATCGTCCGGCCGTGGCCGAGAAGATGTACGTTCCGCGACCATTGAGCCTAGAAACCGCAGTTGACCGCTTTCCTCCGCTGGCAACACCGCATGAACGCTGAGTTTTGTACTCACGACCCCTGTCACCTGTTGGGTGAGAGCGCTACGCGCCCGAGTGGGCCGCGCTGCGGCACGCTGGCCGCGTTGCTCCTCCTCGCGGGCATGAGCCCGCAGCGTCCGCGCCTTGCCAGAGCACCGCATCACGGCCCACTCGGGCGCGTCCACCTGCGGTTTCTAGGTTGAGGGCTCGCAGGCATTCGATGATCTGCGCCACGCGGTCCGAGACCGGCAGCCGGTGCGGAACGGGGACCCTGCGCTTGCCCTTTGAATCCTCAATCCGCAGCAACCGGCGCGCGGCGTCGTAGTCGCCCCAGGTCGCACGCAAGAGCTGACGAAAGCGCTGTCCGCCGAGCAGGATGCTGCAGCGGAACGACATCGCGACTTCCGGGCGCAGCTGCGTATTTCAGCCCATCGTGGACGGCATTTCAGGCTGATCGTGGACGGGATTTCAGCGTGATCGTGGACGGCGTTTCAGTCTGATCGTGGACGCCGTTTCAGCGGGATCGTGGACGATGGGAGTGGCGCGCAAGTGAT
>JAUXRG010000104.1 GCA_030681795.1 Rubrivivax sp. | reverse complement strand
CCTAGCGCGGCCTTCGGCCGCAACCAAATGGTTTGGTCCTGGTCGTGGCACGCTGGTACAACGTGTTCCATCACCGCGCATCGCCGGGAGGACGCCATGAAGGAGTTCATCCACAAGTACGAGGATCGCATCCACGGTGTTCTCTCCTGCTTCGACCGCATGCTGTTTCGCGGCTACCTGCCCATCATGTCGGGCTGGTCGATGGCGCAGTTCCTCAAGGCCCACGAGATCGGCAGCGGCGATCTGAAGGCGTTTCTGCTGTCCAATGCCGAACGCGTCAAGGCACATGCGCAGGCCATGGCCGAGAAGGATGGGCGGCCGTTTCAGTATCTGAGTACCAGCCTGCGCAAGGAAGACGCGGCGCGCAAGCTCGCCGAGCGCGACGGCATCGAAGAGGGGCTGGTGTGCGTCTTCTCGGTGCTTGAGCCCTGCCGCACCTTCTCGTTCCGCTTTGCCCCCGCACAGGCCTACGCCCAGTCGGCCAAACGCAAGTGCCTGCACCTGTACTACTACTTCATGGATCGCGACCTGGGCCTCATCCACGTTCGCGTGCAGACCTGGTTTCCGTTGCAGATTCAGGTCTACCTCAACGGCCACGAGTGGCTCGCCCGCAAGCTGGCAGCGCGCGAGATTCGCTGCACCAAACTCGACAACGTCTTCGCCTGGATCGAAGATCTGCCGCAGGCGCAGCGCCTGTCCAATCGTTTTTCCCAGCTGAACTGGCCGAGGATCCTGAACCGCTACGCCACCCGGGTCGTGCCGCAGCTGGACGACGTGCTGTACGGCTGCCAGTACTACTGGGTCGCTGCGCAGGCCGAATACTCCACCGACGTGATGTTCAAGACCGCCGCAGGCCTTCGTGACCTGTACCCGCGCTTGCTCAGCCACAGCACGCTGTGCTTCGGTGCCAAGGAGGTCATGAACTTCCTCGGGCGCAAGTTGAACGGCCATTTCCAGGGTGAGGTGGTCTCCGATCTGTCCAGCTTCGCGTGCCGCCGCGTCGGTGGCTCGAGGATCAAGCACCGGGTCAAGCAGAACTGGTTGAAGATGTACGACAAGGCCGGACTCGTGTTGCGGGTGGAGACGGTGATCAACAACCCGGGCGAGTTCCGCGTGCGCAAGCAGGTCTTGCGCGATGGCAAGCAGCGCACCGAGTGGGTGCAGCTGCGCAAGGGCGTGGCGTATCTGTTTCGCTACCGCGAGGTCTCGCTGCAGGCCAACGCCCGTTACCTCGATGCCCTGGCAGTGGTGGACGACCCCACGCCGGGCAAGCAGGCGCTGCAGCGCCTGACCACCGCGAAGAAGGATGCCGCGGGCCGCTCTTGCCCGGGGTTCAATCCATTGGCGCAACCAGACGCCACTCTGTTCAAGAGCCTCTTGGCAGGCGAGCACTGCCTGCACGGATTCACCAACCGGGACATCCGAGCACGGCTGACGTCCACGCAGTTACTGCGCTCGTGCGCAGACGATCCGAAGAAGGCAAGTGCCAAGGTCGGCCGGTGCTTCAGGCGTCTGCACGCCCACGGCTTGATCGCCAAGATTCCACGCACGCGCCGCTGGCGAGTCACCAACTACGGCCGCAACGTCATGGGCACTTCGATGTACCTGCGCGAGCACCACTTCCCCAATGTCTACTCCGGCGTCGTCCACTGATCATCTTCGCGAAAGACAAAGAACTCACGGAGAAAGAATTTATCCTCCTTGCAGGCCAAGGCGACGGCTGCGCCGGCGAGTTCCTGGGGCCGGTCAAAGCGACCTGCGGCTCAAGGTTCACCCGTCGGTGACCCCCACGACCGGCGCTGTTCGGCTGAGTCGCCGACCATGAACGCGTCGCAGCCGACTCCAAGGGCCGCATCAAGCCTGCGCCGTGTCGTTGCCGGCGGGGTCAGGGGCGAGAGAGATGGCGTTTGAAATTCTGTCGCTGCCGACCTGCTGCGGGTGCTGTTCAAGCGGCCGCTGGACTTGCACCAGACCGCCTTTGCGATGGGCGAGTCCATCGCCCACCTGCATGCACTGGCCATCAAGGGGAAACCGCGCGCCCTGTCCGGTGACGACGACGTGCTGCGTGACGTCCCGTACTGTTTCACGGGCTGCCCCGCCCCTGCCGCCGCCGCTCACTTGCCCTTCACCGCCGGTGTTGTCGGGATCGTGAGCGTCTTGCCCTTGGCCGGCGCGGTCACCGCCGCTGGCTTGAGTGCGCCAGCCGCGGTGCTGGCAGGCTTGGGCCGCTTGACCACCTCGGCCAAGGTGCGATTCAGGTTGTCGATCCGCTCCTTGGGCGTGGGGTGCCTGTCAACCGGGCGCGTCACCACGGTGAACAGGCCCTTGGCCTCGTTCGCTGCCTTGTCCACCCGGTCGGCGGTGGACTGCAGCGCCGCCGGCAGGTCGCGCTGGCCTACGGGCGATTCGATCTTGGTGTCGACGGGTTTGTTTTTGACCAGGCTGGTGACATAACTCTGCAGCACGGCCGCCAGCGCCATGTTGTTCTCGAGCACCTTGTCGAGAATCCGCACCGCGCACCCGTCGGAGTGCATCTCCTGGCTGGAGAAATGCTGCTCGAACTGCAGCTTGCCCGCCAAGGCCAGGGCAAATATCGGCGTGGGGTCACCGCGCATCGAGCGTATCGACTTGATCAAGTCCTGCACCTGGCCGCGCAGCGAGATCACGTCGATGATGCGTGCTTGCACGGCGCGCGTTTCGTGGCGCTGCAAGACATGGGCGACTTCGTGCGCCATCGCAAAGTAGGCCTTGTGGCGCAGTTTCGGGTCTTGCACGAGGGCCGCGTCCAGGACCAACAGCCCCCCCGGCAAGGCCATGGCGTTCTCACCGCTGCTGGTTCGAATGAAGACTTCGAACTCGTAGGAGTGCAACTCGGTCACACCCTTCAAAACGTCGGCGAGAAGCTTGTCGGCGCCGGGGTAGAGGCGGCGCCCCTGTCCGCTGTCGCGCTCGAGGATGTCGTCTCTCGTCTTGTCGAGCAGCATGCGGCCGTACTTCAGCTCGGCCTTCATCGGCAGCCAGTTCATTCGCAGCGCCGTGGCCCGCACCTCGAAGGGGATGTTGTGGCGCGCGCCGGCAGCGACCTGCGTCGCCGTGCCACGGATCGACAGGTTGGTCGCGGCGTTGTCAAGCCAGCTGCCGAAGCTGCTGACCGCGGTGCTGGTGGCCAGATCGGCCAGCGCCGTGAGGTTGTCTGCGGTGTCAAAAGGCGCGACGAGCTTGGTGCAGGTCAAGTCGCCTTCGAAAGTCGCCAAGGGAATGGACTTGCCCTTGCCCATGTTCGCCGCTGCCGCCGAACTGCCTGCCGTCTGTTGTTCGTTTGCCGGTGCCTTGACCGCGGGTGACGGTGCCGCCGCGTCTGCGGGGGACGGCGTGGCAGCGGGCGACCCACCGGCCAGACTGGTGGGCATGGTCTTGCAGCTGGCCAACAAGGCGACGATCAGGGCGCCGAGCAGCGGCTTGCCCATCACGCCAGCAAACGTGGTGACGGCGTTCATGGGGTCTTCTCCGCTCGAAGTTGGGCCAGCAGCAGGTCACGGGCCTTGTAGAAACCGTGGTCGTGCAGGATCGCGGCCTCGCGCAGAACCCGGCGTGCGGCATCGCTTTCTCCGGCCAGTTCGGCGGCCAGTTCGGCGGCGAAGGACGGGTCGGCTTGGGCCTTGCTGCGCTCTTGCTCGGCTGCCGCCAGGTCGAGAACCTTGTCGTCTTCGAGCTTGCGGCCGCCCGTCTTGGTCGTGCTGCCTGCCATCTTGAGAACGGACAGCACCGAGCTGCAGCGTGTGGAGTCCCAAGGCGCGGTGAGAAAGGCGGCCACGCCGGCCGGCGGTGAACTCAGTTCGCCTTTGACCTTGTTGACATCGCAGGTCTTCTTGGCCCCCTGCGCCATGGCCGGTGCTGCCAACGCCACGGCGAGCATCGCGGCGGCAAGCCCAGCCCGCGTCGGCTCTGAGACGATAGGATCGCGCGTAGGTGTTTCAGTTCGCATGGGTCTTCCTTTCCGGTAGTCCCGAGGTCACTTGGTCAAAAGGGCCACAGCTTCAAGAGTTCAGATGGCCGCAGGTGAAAGAGGTCGACGATGGCCAGTCCCAGCAAGACCGCATAGAGAAGCAAGGCAAGCCATTGATACGGGTCACGCCATGGCCTTGCCGCGCCAAAGCCAGAGACAAAGGGCAACCGGCTGGTCTGGTAGTCGGCATGCGCTTCATGGGCGGCCACCTGCGTGCCTTGAACCACCGCAGCTTCCAGGGCGAGGCCGATGACAAACGCTGCCGGAACCATCGCCAGGTGGCAGGAGCCTGAGAACAAGGGGAACAGTGTCAGCAGCGCCAGGTAGGCCACCGATACACAGACGAACATGATCAGCAACCAGACGTAGGCCGAACTGGGCTTCACGAGCGCCGCGGCGCGGCTGAACCGATAGCCGATGCCCAGCGAACCATGTTCTGAGTGGCCCGTGACGCTGTCGCCTGCACCATGCCGCTGCAGGTCCTGGTCCTGCCGCTTTCCAGAACGACAGAAGTAGTACTTGCGCCAGAAGCCGTGCAGCATGGGCGCGAACAGCAAGACCCCCAGCAGGATCTCGAAGCCATGCCAGGCGACATGGCGAGTGATCTCGCATGTGGCCGTGGGCGCCTCGCAGGCTGCAATGGCCGCATGCACATCGACACCATTCAAAGGGCCCACCGTCGTCTGGTAGGCGTCATCCGCGCTGTAACTCGCGCCAAAAATCACCATGTCGAAGCTGCAGCGGATATGGGGCTGCGCAAAACAGGGACTCGACAAGGTCAGTTCGTGCGGCTCCGTGACGTCAGGGCGGAAGTAGCTGGCAAGCGAATGGAACATGATGTTCGCCTCTGGCGCCAGACTGCTCTTTGAATTCGCCGACGAGGGCCCCGCTTTGTTGCCATCGGCTCTTGGGGCCGGGCCCTCGCCATGGATGACCTGCAAGACCCGCTGACGAACCAGATCGCCGAACGGCGGTGGGTTTGCGCTGCCCGGTTTGCGCTCATGTGTTCTGAGAATGCCGCGCTTGACCGTGAGTTGAACGTCGCCGAACTCAACTTTCGCGTCCTGCATGCGCTGCATCCAGTCTTTGATCTTCTGCTGGGTGCTTGGCTCCGGGCTGCGCGACGGCGCCATGAGGATTAGGCGGTTGGCGTTTTCTGGCAGGCTCAACAATGTGTCCAAATCCTCCTGACAGGCGCGCGCAGCCGCCACCTGCTGGCGCTTCTCGGGCTTTGCTCCCCTCTCGGCGTGATCGGCCGTCCAAGCCCCCTGCGCCGCTTCGGTGGGCGACAAGTCGAGGTCTACGGCGAGCAGCTTGATCGCCTTGTCGTCGGGCCGCGTCGCCGAGTCGGCCTTCAGGTTCAACAGCATCGACAGGTCGCGCTCGAGCGCGCACCGGTCCAAGGGGGATGTGCCAGCGTAGGCGCTGTTGGTGAAACGCTGGTCGTCGAGCTTGACGAGGGCGACACGCCTGAACTCAGACGGGCTGTTGGCCACGACGACCGTCGCCGCACTGTGCGAGTACACGGTCACGAAGTCTTCGATCGAGTACCAGAGCGGGCGGGTCAGCAGCACCAGGTTGGCAACGGCCACCGAGACGATCAGGTGGTGCGCCCCGTGCTGCCGCAGATGTTCCATGTACGAGCGCAGCCAGCGGACAGGAAACATGTCGCCACCGCGCTGCCAAGACTGCCCCGACATGATGTCCACCCCGTGTGAGACCGACCCTGGGTCTTTGCCCTTGAGTGCACGCGCGAGCGACCGTCACGACAACGCTGCGCGATGGCGGCTTGTAGCGACAGCTGCGCCGCGTTGTCAAGGGGATCTGCCCAGGGTGTCTGCCCAGGGGATCTGCCAAGTTCTGCTGTCCCAGGGGCAGGTCACCGTCATTTCGCAGGCGCCAGGACCTCGAAGTCGCCGTCGTCCTCACCGCGCCCTGGGCAAAGTAAGTTGAGCCATGCCAAGGCCGACCGGCTTCAACCCGACGCTGTGCGCCGACATGCAGGGTTCCAGCCAGCCGGCTTGTATCGCCGTCTGGCGTGCGGCAGGCGCAAGGCCCCTTCCGGACCCATGTGCCCAGCCCCACCCTGCGGGAAGCCGTGCGCTGCGCCACCGACAGTCACCAGGCGTTGGAGCCGCTGTACCGCTACGTCAACCGCCCTGCAAGGCGCCTGACCCGGCCTCGCGCAAGGCCCCAGCTTTCGTCGTCCGAGCATCCCGACCGCCAGGGCCTGGAGGCCGGCCTGCATCCGGGGTTTCCGGTTGAGCGCCCGGTATGGTGATCGGGCGGGCAAGCCCCAGGACGACGCCCCCGGCCCGCCCACACACCGCGCGCCGCGAGCCACCGCGATCCCCGCAGTCGAGCATGCAGATAGCGCCATGGGCGGCGAGTGGCCCGCGATGGCCCGCTTGGCGACGCCACCGAAAGGGAGAACTCCGCTTGAACGGCCTTTGCGCTGGCAAGAGCCGCCCGACGGCCCCCGGTCAGGTGCCGACTGATGAAGCGCTGCAGGCGGTGTTGCACAAGATCATCGTCCGCATGATGAAGCTGCTCACCCGTCGGGGGGTGTTGCTCGAAGAGCAGGGCCAAACGTACATGGCTGACAACGATGCCGATTCGGACGAGGCCCGCGCGCTCAGGCCATTGCAGGCCGCGGCCTGTACATACCGCATCGTCTTCGGCCCGCGCGCCGGCCAGAAGGTGCTGACGGTGCAGGGCACGATGCCGAGGGCGGCGGAGTTCCA
>JAUXRG010000102.1 GCA_030681795.1 Rubrivivax sp. | reverse complement strand
AATCACTTGCGCGCCACTCCCATCGTCCACGATCCCGCTGAAACGGCGTCCACGATCAGACTGAAACGCCGTCCACGATCACGCTGAAATCCCGTCCACGATCAGCCTGAAATGCCGTCCACGATGGGCTGAAATACGCAGATCTCACTGCCGCGTGGAATGCACCGGGCGTGACGATGCGTGCACGCCAGCAGCTGCTGCGCACCCTCGTCAAGGACATCGTTGTCGATGTCGACGATGCAGTCCGAGAGGTCGTGCTGACGATCCACTGGCGCGGCGGACAGCATTCGCAGGTGAGGGTCGTCAAGCCACGCACAGGCGAGCACGGCTGCCGTACGCCGGACGAGGCGTTGGCCGTCATGCGCAGCATGGCGAGCAAGTGGTCTGACGAACACATCGCGGCGACGCTCAACCGCATGGGCCTTCCCACCGGTCAAGGCAAGACATGGACCGCGCATCGCGTGGGCTCCGTGCGCATGGTCAACGACATTCGGGCGTACCGTTCGGCGCACAAGGACGGCGAGTGGTTGACCATGTCGGAAGCCGCCGCCAAGCTCGGCGTCAACAACCACCGGATTCGGCGGCTCATCAAGGAAGGACTACTGCGCGCCGAGCAAGTCGTACCGCGTGCGCCATACCAGATTCGGGCCAGCGACCTGCTGGATCAGACGGTCATCGACGCCGCTGCGCGAACAGATCGCCCGTGTCGCATCGATGACGAGAACCAGATCTCAATGTTTTCAATCACTTAACGAGGTGGGGCACTATGAACAAGCCATTGCCCAGGGCTTGATCTGCCGCTCGATGTGGTTGTTGTCGATCTGCACGTCGCCGTCGTTCAGGTTCGCCGTCAACGCTGTCCAGGCGTTCAGGCTGTAGTCGATGGCGCCCGCGATCGCACTGCCATCGGGTACGCGCCCTCGCTCCAGCTGCAGCCAGACGTGCAGCTCTTCCCACAGCGGCTTGGAGCGGGCCTGCCGCATCGCAAGCCGTTCTGCTTCGGGCAAGTCCCGCGCCTCGCGCTCGATGCGGTAAAGCCAGGCGATGCGCTGCACCGCCTGCGTGGCCACCGGGCTCTGGTTGACCTTGATCAGCTCGTCGAACTTGCGCCTGGCGTGAGCAAGGCAGCCTGCGGCGGTTCGCCCTTCGAGCTTCAGGACACTCTCGTAGCCCTTGAACTCGTCGCGCACCAGCGTGCCCGACCAGCCTTGCAAGAAGGCCATCGGGTACTTGGCCCCGCGCCCGACGCAGAAATCGTAGGCCACGCCCGGCAGGGCATCGAAGCCGCTGCGCGCGTAAGCCCAGACGTAGGCCTTCTTGGTCTTGCCCGCCCCGGGGTCGAGCATGTTCACCGGCGTCTCGTCGGCGTGCAGCACCTTTGCTTGGAGCACGAACTCGCGGTGCGCATCGAACAGCGGCTGTCGCGCGGCGCCGCCGCGCCCGGACCACGCCGCCAGCGTCGAGCGCGGCGTGTGCACGCCTGAGCGCGCATTGATCTGCTCCTGGCGGTAGTACGGCAGGTGGTCGGCGAAGCGGCTGACCAGGGTGTGCGCCACCAGGCCGGCGGCGGGCATACCGCTGTCGATGATCTGCGGCGCCACCGGCTCTTGCACCAGCACCTGGCAGCAGCGGCAGGCCCACTTGCCACGGATGTGGCGGTGCACGAAGAATTGCGCCGGCACGATGTCCAGCCGCTCGCTCACGTCTTGGCCCACGCGCACCATCGGCTGGCCGCAATCTGGCGTTGGGCAGGTGGTGTCTTCGGGCTCGTGCTGGTGTTCGATGCGCGGCAGGTGTTCTGACAGGGCCTGGCGCTTGGGCCGGCGCCGCGGTTCGGTCGCTGGCGCATCCGGCGGTGTGCCGGCCTGGGCCTGCAGGGCTTCGAGCTGGGCCTCGAGGCTGGCTTCGTCGGCAGCCAGCGTCTCCTCGAACAACTGGCGCTGCTCGGCGTTCATGGCCTCGGTCTTGGCCGCGAACTTCCAGGCCTTCAGGCGCGCCAGCTCGGACGTGATGCGCTCGAGCTTGGCGTCCTTGAACTTGATGGCTCGGTCGCGCTCGGCGATCTGCTTGCTTTGCCAGTCGATTCGGCTGCTCTGTTGGCCGATGTGCTGGAGCATTTGTGCGGCCACTTCGGCCAGAGAACTCGGGCTCAGACCGTGCAGGTCTTGGGCTTTGAGTTCGTGCACGTTGAGCATGCACGTATTGTGCAAAGCCAGCATTGGCGCGGCTATCCGGGCATGTTCCGATTGCTGCGACGGTGCCGATTGGCGCTCAATCGCAGCGTGCGATCACACGTTCATCACATGCGTGTGATGACCCTCATTTGTTCGAGCCGCTGCCAGGGCAAGCCGAGCACCAGGGCGTCGAATTGCGGCTGCGTCAGCGTCGTCAGTGCAGTCCCCGCCGACGCGTCGCGCGGCCACACGAAGCGCCCGTCGTTCAAGCGCCGCGCCGCACACCACACACCAAAACCGTCGTGCACGAGCAGCTTGATGCGGGTGGCGCGTGCGTTGGCGAACAGGTAGCCGTGATGGGCCTGGGCCGAACCGAACACTTGCACCACGCGGGCCAACAAGCGCTCGGCGCCGGCGCGCATGTCCAGCGGTTCGACCGCCAGCCAGAGTTGATCGATGCGGATCATCGCAGCCAGCCACGCAGCCACGCCGCACACTGATCGGCCGCGGCCAGGGGCCAGCTCACGGCAACGCTCGTGGCGCCCCGGCGCAGTTCGATGCGGATGTCAGCCGGCGCTGCCGGGACGACCTCGCGTCTTGGCATAGCCAGCGCGATGAACTCGCCCGCGACGTGGCCTGCGCTGGACAATGCCGGCGGCCGGGCCGGCGGCGCCACGCCACGGCGCCACTTGTGCACGAGATTGGCGTTGAGGTCGTAGGCGCGCGCAATGGCCGCCACCGAGGCGTCGGGTTCGCCGCACGCAGCCAGCACCCGGGCCTTGAGTTCAGCGGCGTGGCGCCGCCGCAGCGCACTCTTGATTTGCATGGTTGAGCACGAGCACCGATCGCGGTGGGCTGACACCTGTTATTGGTCAAGTTCCGTGATGGTCCGGCCTCGTCGACCCTCATCGACGTGAACAGATCAAGTGTGCGTCAGAGGCAGCGGGTGCTGTCCTTGGGCTGCTCTGA
>JAUXRG010000068.1 GCA_030681795.1 Rubrivivax sp. | reverse complement strand
CCGGCAGGTGCAGATCACCATGGCGGAAGATTTTGGGGTGGCCGGTCGCGGACGCTTCTACGATTCGGTCGGTGCCATCCGCGACGTACTGCAAAACCATTTGTTGCAGATTCTGGCGCTGCTCGCGATGGAGCCGCCGCTCGGCACCAGCGCCGAGGCCATCCGCGACGAGCAGGCCAAATTGCTCAAGGCCATCCGCCCGCTGGCGCCCGGTGACATCGTGCGTGGGCAGTACGAAGGCAATAGGCAGGAAGAAGGCGTGGCGCACGGCTCGGATACCGAGACCTTTGTTGCCGCGCGTTTCTTTGTGGATAGCTGGCGCTGGGCTGGCGTGCCTTTCATCATTCGCACCGGCAAACACCTGCCGGTAACCACCACCGAAATCCGCGCCGAGTTTCAGCTGCCGCCGCAACGCGTATTTGCGTTGTCGGAAGCCGGACCGCTGGCCACCAATTACCTGCGCATGCGGGTGTCGCCCACTGTGTCGATAGCGCTGGGCGCGCGCACCAAGAACGCCGGCGACCGCATGGTGGGGCGGCCGGTGGAACTGTATGTCTGCAATAACCATCCGGACGAGATGAGCGCCTACGAGCGTTTGCTGGGCGATGCGCTGGACGGTGAGGCCATGTTGTTCGCGCGGCAGGACGCGGTGGAAGCGGCTTGGCGGATTGTCGAGCCGGTGCTGTCACATCGCGATCCGGCCTGCACCTATGAAGCCGGCACCTGGGGGCCGCAAGAGGCGGACCTGCTGCTGGCCGGCGGGCGCTGGCACAACCCGCGCCCGCCGCAGAGTTGATCCGGCCCGGCGCTGATCCGGCCCGACGCTGAACCGGTCAGACCAGGTTCACCCCGAGCCAGGCGCCGATGAAATACGTCGCCAGCCCCGCCGCACCGCCGATACCCAGCATGCGCAGGCCGCTCAGCACGGCATGGCGGCCGGTGAACAGACTCATGCTGGCGCCGACCAGGAACAGGCCGAGCGCGGTCAGGCTGATCGAGGTGACCAGCGCGTGACCGTTTCCGAGCAGGAACGGCAGCAGCGGCAAGGCGGCACCCAGGGTGAAGGCCGAAAACGATGAGAGTGCAGCCACCCACGGCGAGCCGAGATCATCCGGATTGAGGCCGAGTTCTTCGCGCGCCAGCGTGTCGAGCGCGCGTTCGGGATCTTCCATCAACTTGTCGGCCACCCGTCGCGCCTCCTCCGGGCTGATGCCCTTGGCGGCGTAAATCAGCGCCAGTTCGGCGGCTTCCTCGTCCGGGTATTTTTCCAGCTCGTCGCGTTCCAGACCGATCTGGTATTCGAACATTTCGCGCTGCGAGCGCACCGAAATATATTCACCCGCCGCCATCGAAAAGGCGCCCGCCAGCAATCCCGCCACGCCGGTCAGCACGATGATCGAAGGCTCGGGTGATGCGCCCGCCACGCCGTAAATCAATGCGGCGTTCGACACCAGGCCGTCGTTGACGCCGAACACCCCGGCGCGCAGCGCGTTGCCGCTGGCGCCGCTGCGGTGACGTTTGCCGATGTCATCGCGATGCGTTGGCGTCGGGTGCGGCGCCGCTTGCGTGTACAGCACCATGCCGCGTACTTTCATCGCCGCCAGTACGCTGCGCATGGTGCGCGGCTTGAGCATCCGCGTCAGCCTGGCGACAGTACGGGTGCGCAAATCGGGGTGGAACGGCGCGGGAGCAGGGTCGCCGCGTTGCTCGATGGCGGCGAGCCAGATCCCGGCCTGGTCCTCGGCGGCCTGCGCCAGTTCGTTGAACAGCGCGGCGCGCGGGGTGCCGCGTTCGCATTCGGCGACCACCCGGTAAAGCCAGGCCGAGCGTTTTTCTTCCTGCCAGGATTCGTATGGATCGCTCATGCGGCTCCCCGTCGGTATTGAATGGCTTCGGCCAGATGCGCCGGCGTGATGGCCTCGCTGTCCGCCAGATCGGCCACGCTGCGTGCCAGCTTGAGCACGCGGTGATACGCGCGCGCCGACAGGTTCAGGCGTGTGATTGCCTGCTTGAGCAGGGTTTCACCTGCCGTATCCAGCTTGCAAAACTGATCGATTTCCTGGGTGCCGAGTGCCGCATTGGGCTTGCCCTGGCGGATTTTTTGTCGCGTGCGTGCCGCCTCGACCCGGGCGCGGATGGCAGCGCTGGGTTCCCCCGCGCCGGCACCCATTAACTCGTCCTGGGTCAGCGCGGGCACGCTGATCTGGATGTCGATGCGGTCGAGCAAGGGGCCGGAAATGCGGCCGCGGTAGCGCGCAATCTGGTCCGGCGTATCGCGGCAGGCCTGGGTGGGGTGGCCGAGATAGCCGCAGGGGCAGGGGTTCATCGCG
>JAUXRG010000085.1 GCA_030681795.1 Rubrivivax sp. | reverse complement strand
CGCGCCACGCTGGACGACAAGATCGCCGGTTTCGGCGAAGGCGCCGACGATTACCTGACCAAACCGTTTGAGCTGCGCGAACTGGAACTGCGCCTCGCCGCCCTGGTGCGACGCGCCAAAAGTGGCGAACGCCTGAACCGGTTGCAGGTGGCCGACCTGGTGTTCGATCTCGGCACCCGCGTGGTGCAGCGCGCCGGCCGCACCCTCACACTGCCCATGCTGCCGATGCGCAGTCTGGCGTTGCTGATGAAGCGCTCGCCCGTCGTGATGTGGCGGCGCGAAATCGAGCAGGCCGCCTGGGGCGAGTCGCCGCCCGACTCCGATTCCCTGCGTGTGCACATGCACACCCTGCGCGCGGCCATCGATCCACCCGACCTGCCGCCGCTGTTACACACCGTGCGCGGCGTGGGCTATCAGCTGAAGGCGCCGGATGCTCCGCCTGCATAGCCTGCGCGCGCGCATCGCGCTCTACTTCGCGGCATTTGGCGCACTGCTCGCCCTGGTCATGGCGGTGATGGTGTACCAGTCCGCTCACGACCTGAGCGTGCGTTTGATCGACGAAACCCTGACTGCGGAACTCGACGACTACATCGCCCGCCGCGGGCGCAACCCCCACTCCTTGCCACCGTCCACCGTCACCCTGCAGGGCTATGTACGGAAAGCGGGCGAAGCGGATGGCGTGCCGGATTATCTCGCCAGGCTGCCACCCGGACGTCACGAAGTCCGCGTCGGCACCCTGTTCTACCGCGCCGCCGTGCTCGACCGCGACAACACCCGCTATTACCTGCTCTACGACATCTCCCTCAAGCTCAAGCGCGAGCAGCGCTTTGCCCAGCAGCTCAGCATCGTTGCCGTCGCCATGACCTTGCTCTCGGCCTTGCTCGGCATTTTCCTGTCCGGAGCAGCCGTCGCGCCGGTGCGCGACCTCGCTGCGCGGGTACGGCACCGCCGCCCGGAAGACTGGAACCGGCCGCTGGCCGAACTTTTTCACGACCGCGAGATCGAGGAACTGGCCGGCGTGTTCGATCGCCAGCTCAGCCGCATGCGCGCATTCATGGAGCGCGAGCGCGCCTTCGGCGCCGACATGAGCCATGAATTGCGCACTGCGCTGGCCGTTATCCTCAGCGCCTCCGAAGTGCTGCTGGACGACGACAAACTGAACGACAAGCAGAAGGCCCGCGTGCAGCGCATCGAACGCGCCGCGCGCGACATGGCCGAACTCGGCACCGCCCTCTTGCTCATGGCGCGCGAAGATCACGCCCAGCCCGCC
>JAUXRG010000084.1 GCA_030681795.1 Rubrivivax sp. | reverse complement strand
CAACGTGCCGCATCTGAAGGACATCAGCACCATGCTGGCGCTGCTGGGCCACATGGGCGTGCGCGTCACGCTGGACGAACAGAATCACGTTACCTTGTGCGGCGAATCGATTCCCCACAAGGATGCCCCCTACGAAATGGTGAAAACCATGCGTGCCGCGATCCTGGTGCTGGGGCCGACGCTGGCGCGTTTTGGCGAGGCGCGCGTCTCCATGCCTGGCGGCTGTGCCATCGGCTCGCGCCCGGTTGATCTGCACATCAAGGGTTTGCAGGCGATGGGCGCGGAGATTCACATCGAACACGGCTACATCCACGCCAAGGCCAAGCGGTTGCATGGTGCGCATATCGCCATGGACATGGTCACCGTTACCGGCACCGAAAACCTGATGATGGCGGCCGCGCTCGCCGACGGCACCACGGTGCTGGCCAACGCCGCGCGTGAGCCGGAAATCGTCGACCTGGCCAACTGCCTGATCGCCATGGGCGCAAAAATCGAAGGCGCCGGCAGCGGCGTCATCACCATTCACGGTGTGGACGCGCTGCATGGCGCGCAGCACAGCGTCATGCCCGACCGCATTGAAACCGGCACCTTTCTGGTTGCCGCAGCGATGACCGGTGGTCGCATCCGCGCCACCCATGCCCAGCCTGACACCCTGGTTTCGGTGATGGGCAAACTCGCCGACGCGGGTGCGCACGTCACCTCGGGTGACGACTGGATCGAGGTGGAATCCGATGGTGTGCTGAACGCAGTCGATGTGCGCACCGCGCCGCATCCGGCTTTTCCCACCGACATGCAGGCGCAGTTCATGGCGCTGAATACCGTGGCAAGCGGCGTCGCCAGCGTCACTGAAACCATCTTTGAAAATCGCTTCATGCACGTGCAGGAGCTGCGCCGGCTGGGTGCCAATATCGAAGTCACCGGCCACACTGCGCTGGTGCGCGGCGTACCGCGGCTCGACGGCGCCATCGTGATGGCGACCGACCTGCGCGCTTCCGCCTGCCTGGTGTTGGCGGGACTGGTCGCAGCAGGAGAAACTACCCTCGAGCGGATTTACCACCTTGACCGTGGCTACGAACGCATCGAGGAAAAGCTCACCCAGCTGGGCGCGCGCATCAAACGTGTGCATTGAAGACAGACATTGAACATGAGTTACTGCGGCATCACGCTGGCCCTGTCGAAGGGCCGCATCTTTGAAG
>JAUXRG010000081.1 GCA_030681795.1 Rubrivivax sp. | reverse complement strand
ATCACTTGCGCGCCACTCCCATCGTCCACGATCCCGCTGAAACGGCGTCCACGATCAGACTGAAACGCCGTCCACGATCACGCTGAAATCCCGTCCACGATCAGCCTGAAATGCCGTCCACGATGGGCTGAAATACGCAGCCACCGACATCGCGCTTGAGCACGGTCTCGAGTGGGTTGCGCGTCACCAAATCACGAGCCAGCGCAAAACGGAACATCTGTTTCAGATCAGTCAACAAGACATTTGCCGTGCGCAGCTTTCCTTCCTGCTTTGCCCCGTCGAGGACTTGCAGCAGATCGGCCCGCCGGACGTCATCAATGGCGACGTTGCCGAGTTCCGGGAAGACGCGCCGTTCGAACTGATCACGGGTGAACTGCCCCCCATCCTTGCGCCCCATGCGCTTACTGTCGGCCCGCACCCGCGGCTGGAGATCGGTCGCCACCCAGCGCTCGAAGAGTGCCCGCACGCTGAGCCGGCGCTGGGCCTGCAGTTCAGTCGCTGCGTCCAGGTCTTTGCGGGCTTGGATCTGTCGGTCTCGATGCGCCCGTGGATCGACGCCCGACGATCGCAGATCCCACATCCGCCGCGCTTCACTCCGGGCGTCTGCCAGGCTTCTGTGCGGGTAGCCGCCCGCCGGATCGTCCGGGAACAGGCGGTGCCATTGTTGTGCCCCGGTCGACGGGTCCGTCATGCGCAGGTACCACAGCGCGCTGGTCTCGCGCTTTCGCAAGTACAGGCCACCGCCATCGTGCAGCGGTGCGGTGTTGTGCACGGCCTCGACGTAACGCTTGACCGCTAACGCCGACAGCCGATGAACCTTTGCCGTCCTCGGCATGGCTGACTCCTTGTATTCCGTCCGACCCATGCGCCCGGTGGGAAGCTGGCAACAGAATGGGCAACAGAATTATCGCGGATTCGGACAGACAGCGGTGAACGCTTGTGGACGATAAAGTTTCATAAGTCATTGAAACTAAAGGAGTATTGTGGATTCAAGTGGACTTCTATGGACCCCGGGAGATGGTGAAAATATTGCATGGGGTGCAAGGGGTCGCGAGTTCGAATCCCGCCGCCCCGACCATAGGAATGTCAACGGGTCAGCCTTCAAAAAGGGCTGACCCGTTTTGATTGGTGTGGACCCGGCCAGGCCAAGCCGCCCGCCCGCCGATGGCGCCTGTGTATATTGCCTCACCTCAGCGGCAAGGATGCCCCGGATGCGACAGCTCAGTGCCCACGATGCCTCGTTCCTGTATTCGGACACGACGCACTCGAATGCCAATGTCACGCTGATCCACATCTACAACCAGTCGACGGCGCCCGGCGGCAAGGTTCGATTCAAGAGCATCCTGGCGCATATCGAAAGCCGGCTCGAGCGCTTGCCGGTATTTCGCCAGAAGCTGCGCCGGGTGCCACTCGACCTGGATTTCCCCTACTGGGTTGACGACGAGAACTTCGACCTCGAGTACCACGTGCGCCACATTGCGCTGCCCAAGCCGGGCGACTGGCGGCAGTTCTGCATCCAGATCTCGCGCATCCACGCCCGGGCGCTGGACCTGAGTCGGCCGCTGTGGGAGATCTACGTGATCGAAGGCCTGGACAGCTTTCTGGATTTGCCTCATGGCAGCTTTGCGCTGCTGGCCAAGACCCACCACGCGGCCATCGATGTGGAGAGTGGCAGCGAGATCACGATGCTGCTGCACGACCTCGAGGCGGTGCCGGCCGAAGCCGAACCGCCGGCACCGTGGTTCCCCGATTCGCCGCCGGCTCGCTTCTCGATGGTGACGCGCGGCGCGGCCAATTCGCTGGCCGCGACTCTCAAGCTGGCAGGCCCGCTGGGCCGCGTGGCCAGACGCCTGGCGCCAGTGGCTTTGAAGGTGGCCAGCGAGTGGCTGCTGCAGCCCGGCCACATGCCCGTCACGCGCTTCAATTCGGCGGTTTCGCCGCACCGCGTATTCGAGACACGCCGCTTCACGCTGGAAGAGTTCAGGAAGATCCGCGGGCTGGTCGAAGGCGCCACGGTCAACGACGCGGTGCTGGCCGTGTGCGGCGGCGCATTGCGCCGCTACCTCGAACGGCATGGCGAACTGCCCGAGGCCAGCCTGACCGCGATGGCCCCGATCTACCTGCGGCCGACCGGCGGCGACGCCTCCGCCCGGCCCGAGCTGACCTGGGTGCGCGTGCAACTCGGCACCGACCTCGCCGGCCCGGTGCAGCGCCTGGCCAAGGTGCGCGAACAGACCGGCTCCCATGAACTGATGGCCCGCGCGGTGGGCGCGCGCGAGCTCACCGATCTGGGGCTGCACGCACCCGCGGCGACCCTGGCGCTCAGCGGCAAGCTGATGGGCCGCGCGATGAGCGGCATCGGCCGGCTCGCGCCACTGGCCAGCTGCACCATCACCAACGTGCCTGGGCCGTCGGTGCCGCTGTACCTGTGCGGGGCGCGCATGACCTACTTCTCGGCCGTCATGCCCATCGCCGACGGCATGGGGCTGGTCTTCGCGGTGACCAGTTACAACGGCCAGGTGGTGATCTCTCCCACTTCCTGCCGCGAGCTGATGCCCGACCCGGAGGTCTTCGCACAATGCGTGCGCGACAGTTTCCAGGACTACCTGCGCGCGGCCAGTCCGCGGCGCAGGCCGCCCGCCGCCGCCAAGGCGGGCCGCACACCGGAGGGCCCGACGGGGCCTGCGGCGCCAGGGCCTACAAGGGCATGTAGGCGTGCGTCGCCAGGCGGTACGCGGAGCCCCACCAGCCCTTTGGCCTGAAGGGCTGCCACCGGCCCTCGGGTTGGGCCAGCCGGTCGGCCACGATGGCCAGCACCATGGCGTTGAAGCCCATGCCCGTGTGGCTGCCGGTCACCCGGATGTTCTCGTGCAGGGCCGCGTCGCCCTGGAGGGTGGCTTCCTGCGCCGGCACCACACCGTCGGTGATGGAGTACAGACAACTCATCGGTAACGGCAGCGGCCTGCGCTCGCGCAGCTTCTTGGCCCGGGGCTGCATCACGTGCGCGTCGGGGCCCAGGGGGTGGGCGATCAGGCGATACATCGCCTTCACGAAGGGGGGCGACTGGCTGCCCTCGGGGGCCACGCTGACCGGGCTGCCCAGCGTGATCACGCTGCGCACACACTCTGGCGCCTGGTGTGCCCCGTACAGCGCGAATACGCCGCCCAGGCTCCAGCCGACCAGGCTGACGCGCCTGCCGCTGCGGTGGTGCAGGTGGCGGATCTTCTGCTCCAGCGCCTTGGCATGCCGGCTCTGGAAACCGACGTTGCGCCCGAAGCCCCAGGTCTGCACGTCGTAGCCTCGATTGCGAAGGAAGACCTTCAACGCCACCAGCGTGGTCTCGTTGGCCATGAAGCCGGGCAGGAGGAGCACGGGGTGGCCGTCGCCGCGCGGGGCGGTCATCAGCCAGGGCACCGCGCAAGGCAGCATGGCCATCTCGACGAGCGCGCGCCACTCGGCGAGCGAGTGCAGCAGATGGGGCTCGCCCTCGTGCGGATGCCGCGTGCTGGGGGTGCCGGGGGTCATCGCAAAGCGCAAGCGCCGTTCGCCGCTGCGTGGGAGGCCCTTGCAGGCCTCCCACGTGGCGAGGTTCTTACCTCGACGCCGCGGCCTCGACGGCGCTGGCGGCCACGGGCGCGGGTGCCGTGGTGAGCTGGGCCGCCGCGGGTGCCGGCGTCATCGGCACGGTCACGGCAGCCGCCGGTTCAGCGGGCATCGCGGGCTGCGTGCTGGCCGTGATGGGCAGCAGGGGCACGATGAGCAGGGCCACGATGTTGATGATCTTGATCAGCGGGTTGACGGCCGGGCCGGCGGTGTCCTTGTAGGGATCGCCCACCGTGTCGCCGGTGACGGCGGCCTTGTGGGCTTCGCTGCCCTTCTTGTGGATCACGCCATCGGCGTCGGTGAAGCCCTCTTCGATCAGCTTCTTGGCGTTGTCCCAGGCGCCGCCGCCAGTGCACATCGAGATGCCGACGAACAGGCCGGTGACGATGGTGCCCATGAGCAGGCCGCCCAACGCGGCCGGGCCGAGCAGCAGGCCCACCAGGATGGGGGCCACCACCGGCAGCAGCGAGGGGATGATCATCTCCTTGATCGCCGCGGTGGTGAGCATGTCCACCGCCGCGCTGTAGTCGGGCTTGCGCTTGCCGGCCATGATGGCGCCGTCCTTGAACTGCTTGCGCACCTCGACGACCACCGCACCGGCGGCGCGGCCCACGGCCTCCATCGCCATGGCACCGAAGAGGTAGGGGATCAGGCCGCCGATGAACAGGCCGACGATCACCTTGTGGTCCGACAGGTCGAAGCTCAGGTGCATGCCGCGTGCGGCCAGCGCATGGGTGTAGTCAGCGAAAAGCACCAGCGCGGCCAGCCCGGCTGATCCGATCGCGTAGCCCTTGGTGACGGCCTTGGTGGTGTTGCCCACGGCGTCCAGCGGGTCGGTGACTTCACGCACGCTGGCCGGCAGCTCGGCCATCTCGGCGATGCCACCGGCGTTGTCGGTGATCGGGCCGTAGGCGTCCAGTGCCACCACGATGCCGGCCATGCTGAGCATCGAGGTCGCGGCAATGGCGATGCCATACAGGCCGGCCATCGCGAAGGCCGAGTAGATGGCCAGGCAGATGAAGATCACCGGGAAGGCGGTGGACTTCATGCTCACGCCCAGGCCGGCGATGATGTTGGTGCCGTGGCCGGTGGTCGAAGCTTGCGAGATGTGCTTCACCGGGCTGTACTGGGTGCCGGTGTAGAACTCCGTGATCCAGACCATGGCTGCGGTCAGGATCAGGCCCACGACGCATGCGCCGAAGAGGCCCATGGCGCTGGCGGTCTTGCCGTCGGCAAGTTCCAGGGGCTGCGGGAAAATCATGGTGGTGACGAAGTAGAAGGCGATCAGCGACAGCACGCCGGCCACGACGAGGCCTTTGTATAGCGCCGGCATCACGTTCTTCATGCCCGGCGTGGCCTTGACGAAGCCGACGCCGATGATCGACGCGATGATCGATACGGCGCCCAGCGCCAGCGGGTAGACCACCGCCTGCAGCGCCGCGCCCTTGACCATCAGCGCGCCCAGGGCCATGGCGGCGATCAGCGTGACCGCGTAGGTCTCGAACAGGTCGGCGGCCATGCCGGCGCAGTCGCCGACGTTGTCGCCCACGTTGTCGGCAATCACCGCCGGGTTGCGCGGGTCGTCTTCGGGGATGCCGGCTTCGACCTTGCCCACCAGGTCCGCGCCGACGTCAGCGCCCTTGGTGAAGATGCCGCCGCCCAGACGCGCGAAGATCGAGATCAGCGAGGCACCGAAGGCCAATCCGAGGAGCGGCCGCAGCGTCTCTGAATCAGCCTTGACACCGCCCGTGAGGTACCAGAAGAAGCCCGTGACGCCGAGCAGGCCGAGGCCTACCACCAGCATGCCGGTGATGGCGCCGCCCTTGAAGGCGACATCCAGCGCCGGACCGATGCCCCGCGTGGCGGCCTGCGCCGTGCGGACGTTGGCGCGCACCGACACGTTCATGCCGATGAAGCCGCAGGCGCCGGAGAGCACCGCACCGAGCACGAATCCGACACCCGTCAGGCCCGGGATGAATACGAAGATCAGCACCGCCAACACCACGCCGACGATGGCGATGGTGCGGTACTGGCGTGCCAAGTACGCTGCCGCGCCCTGTTGGATGGCGCCGGCGATTTCCTGCATGCGCGCGTTGCCGGCGTCCTGGGACAGGATCCAACTTCGCTGCACGAAGCCATAGATCACCGCGGCCAGGCCGCAGGCCAGCGCGAGGTACAGCGCCATCGAGGTTGTCATGGAAAGGTTCCTTCTTCGATCGGGTGTGGTGTAGGTCGGGCGTCGACGCAGCCGAGTGCGGGTCAGACGCTATTTTTTTCAGCGCGCGCGAATGCTAAAGCATGGCTAGACGTGATCCCCATGGGGTTTGCCATCGAAGATGACAGAGCACAAGCGCAGGGCCAGGCTCGGTGCATCCGCGCCATAGAATCCGCTGCGCCGCTGACTGGAAAGTTACACGAGACCGCGCCATGAGCCTTCACAACGTGACCCCGGGCCCCAAGGCACCGCACGAGTTCAACGTGATCATCGAGATCCCGATGAACGCCGACCCGATCAAGTACGAGGTCGACCACGAGACCGGTGCGCTGTTCGTCGACCGCTTCATGAGCACGGCCATGCACTACCCGTGCAACTACGGCTACATCCCCAACACCCTGGCCGACGACGGCGACCCGGTGGACGTGCTGGTGATCACCCCGGTGCCGCTGATCCCGGGCGTGGTGGTCACCTGCCGGCCCTTGGGGCTGCTGAAGATGGAAGACGAGGCCGGCGGCGACAGCAAGCTGCTCGCGGTGCCCATCGACAAGATCCTGTCGATCTACACGGCCTGGCAGAAGGCCGAAGACCTCAACCCGCTGCGGCTGAAGACGATCCAGCACTTCTTCGAGCACTACAAGGACCTCGAAGTGGGCAAGTGGGTGAAGGTGCTGGGCTGGGAAGGCCCGGACAGCGCGCGCCAGGAGGTGGTGGCGGGCATCCAGGCTTTCGAGGCCAAGCGCAAGGGCTGATCACTCGCCCTTGAACGGATTGCGCTCGCGCAACTCGTCCACGTAGCCGCTGAGGCCCTGGCCCTCGCTGGCCAGGAAGTCGGCCACCGCGGCGGCGAAGCGGTCGTCGCGCAACCAGTGCGCCGAATGCGTGGTGACGGGCAGCAACCCACGCGCCATCTTGTGCTCACCCTGCGCGCCACCCTCGAAGCGCTCGTAACCGTGGGCCAGGCACCAGGCCAGGGGCTGGTAGTAGCAGGCCTCGAAGTGCAGGCAGCTCACGGTCTCGATGCACCCCCAGTAGCGGCCCCAGGCAGTGCGCGTGGTGGCATCGACGGCGATCAGCGAGACCGCAATGGGGGCCCCCTGGCGGTGGGCCACGAACATCACCCATTGCTCAGCCATCGTGCGCGTCATGCGGGCGAAGAAGTCCTGCGTCAGGTAGGGCGTGCTTTGGTGCGCCTGATAGGTCAGGGTGTAGCAGTTGTGGAAGAAGCTCCACAGCGCTTCGTCGATGGCCTGCCCTTCATGAACCGTGAAGCTCACGCCCTGCTCGGCCACGCGACGGCGCTCCTGCTGGATCTTCTTGCGCTTGTCGCGCTGCAGACGCGAGAGCAGGTCGGCGAAGTCCGAGATCGGCCGCTGTGCGTCCTGCGTCCAGTGGAACTGCAGGCCTTGGCGGGTCATCCAGCCCGCTTGCTCGAATGCCGCACGGTCGGGCTCGTCGAGAAACAGCACGTGGGCCGAGGACAGCCGGCCTTCCTGTGCGATGCGGGTGATGGCCTGCACGAGGCGCTGGCGCCAGGTCTCGTCTCGCGCCAGCAGCCGGGTGCCCGGCACCGGCGTGAAGGGCACGGCGCCCAGCAACTTGGGGTAGTAGCGCAGGCCGTGCCGGCGGTAGGCGTCGGCCCAGGCCCAGTCGAAGACATATTCGCCGTACGAGTGGCTCTTCAGATACAGCGGCGTGGCGGCCTGCAACGCGCCACCGGCCGCCAGCGTGAGGAACTGCGGCGTCCACCCGGTCTCGGCGGCCGCGCTGCCGGATTCGTGCAGCGCGCACAGGTACTCATGACGCATGAAAGGGGTGGGCGCGGCCTGCGCTGCCAACAAGGCGTTCCACTGCGCAGCATCGACCGTGGACAGATCGCCGTGGACCCGGATGACATAATCGTTTTCGATGGCTTGTACCTGCGGCATTCAGGGCCCGATCTCATGAAAGTGGCACTCGCGCAGATCAACGCGACGGTGGGTGATCTCGCTGGCAATTCGCGCCGCGTGGCCCAGGCCGCCCGGCAGGCCCACGCCGCCGGCGCCCGCCTCGTCATCGCGCCGGAACTGGCGCTCGCGGGCTACCCGCCCGAGGATCTTCTGCTGCGGCCGGCCTTCATGCAGGCCTGTGCCGAGGAGCTCGCGGCCCTGGCCCAGGAGCTGTCGGATTGCGCGGGTTTGCATGTGATCGTCGGCCACCCGCACCAGTTCGGCCAGCGTGGCGATGTTAGGTCCAAGTCGATGGCCGTGCAGCAACGCTTCAATGCCGCGTCGGTGCTGGCTGGCGGGCGCGTGCTGGGCACCTATTGCAAGCGCGAGCTGCCCAACTACCAGGTCTTCGACGAGCGCCGCTATTTCGTCTCGGGCCGGGATGCCGGGCTGGCGCCGCTGGTGGTGGATGTCGAGGGCCGGCGTGTCGGCGTGCTGATCTGCGAGGACGCCTGGTTCGACGAGCCCGCGCGCGCTGCCTGCGAGGCCGGGGCCGACCTGCTTTGCGTGCTCAACGCCTCGCCCTTCCACCTGGACAAGGCCGGCGAGCGCGAGGCGCGCATGGCCGAACGGGCCCGGGCCACGGGCCGGCCGCTGCTGTACTCGCACCTCGTGGGCGGGCAGGACGAGGTGGTCTTCGACGGCGCCTCGTTCGCGGTCGATCCCACCGGCCGGGTGACGGCCCGCGCGCCGGCGTTCGAAGAGGCGCTGCTGATGCTCGAGATCGGTGGCGACCACGTGCCTCGGGGCCTGCTGGCGCCCGTCCCCGAACTCGAAGCGCAGGCCTGGGCCGCACTCGTCACCGGCGTGCACGACTACCTGGGCAAGAACGGTTTCCCCGGGGCGATCATCGGGCTGTCGGGGGGCGTCGATTCGGCGCTGGTGCTGGCGCTGGCCGTCGATGCGCTGGGCGCCGACAAGGTGCACGCAGTGATGATGCCCTCGCCCTACACGGCGGACATCTCCAGGGTCGATGCGCGCGAGATGGCCGCACGGCTGGGCGTGCGCTACGACGAGATCGCCATCGCGCCGATGTTCGATGCCTTCCGCACCAGCCTGGCGCCGCAGTTCGCGGGCCTGGCTGAAGATACGACCGAAGAGAACCTGCAGGCGCGCATCCGCGGCACGCTGCTGATGGCGCTGTCGAACAAGCTGGGTGCCATCGTGCTGACCACGGGCAACAAGAGCGAGATGGCCACGGGCTATTGCACGCTGTACGGCGACATGGCGGGTGGTTTTGCGGTGATCAAGGACGTGGCCAAGACTCTGGTCTACCGCCTGGCCGAGTGGAAGAACCGGCAGCCTGTGCGGCGTGCCGACGGCAGCATCGGCCCGGTGATTCCCGAGCGCATCATCACCCGGCCGCCCTCGGCCGAGCTGCGGCCGGACCAGACCGACCAGGACAGCCTGCCGCCGTACGACGTACTGGACGCCATCCTGGCGCGCTACATGGAGGAAGACCAGGGCATCGACGAAATCGTCGCTGCCGGCTACGCACGCGCCGATGTCGAGCGCGTGACCGGTCTGATCAAGCTCAACGAATACAAACGGCGCCAGGCGCCGGTGGGCATCCGCATCACGCACCGGGCCTTCGGGCGCGACTGGCGCTACCCCATCACCTCCAGGTTCCGTGCTTAAATCGAAACAGTGCCAAACGCCATTCGGAGCCCTCACATGAAGCAGATCACCGCCATCATCAAGCCATTCAAGCTGGAAGAGGTGCGAGAGGCCCTGGGCGAGGTGGGCGTGTCGGGTTTGACAGTGACCGAGGTGAAGGGTTTCGGTCGCCAGAAAGGCCATACCGAGCTCTACCGCGGCGCCGAGTACGTGGTGGACTTTCTTCCCAAGGTGAAGGTCGAGGTCGTGGTTCGCGACGAGGACGTCGACCGTTGCATCGAGGCCATCGTCAAGGCGGCCAAGACGGGAAAGATCGGCGACGGCAAGATCTTCGTCACCCCCGTCGAGCAGGTGGTGCGCATCCGCACCGGCGAGACCGACAGCGCCGCGGTCTGAGGCGGACGCGAGGGCCTGCCTGCGCAGGGTCTCGCGCCTACGAAGGCCCGAGCCCTCCGTGGCGAGGGCTGACCGCGCCGCTTCTCAGATCCGCGAGAAATCGTCGGCTGAGCGGGCCAGGCGGGCTTGGTCGGCCAGCCTGAGCAGCAAGGCCTGAGGGTCTTCGGCGACCTGCAGGGTTTCGAGCTGACTGGCCGAGAGGAAGCCTTCACGGACCGAGTGGCGCATGAAGCGCAACAGGTCGTCGTAGTAGCCCTCGATGTTGAGCAGACCGATGGGCTGATCGTGGTAGCCGAGCTGGCGCCAGGTCCACACTTCGTAAAGTTCCTCCAGCGTGCCTATGCCTCCAGGCAAGGCGATGAAGGCGTCGGCGCGCTCGGCCATCATCTGCTTGCGAACGTGCATGTCGGGCACCACGTGAAGTTCATGCAGGCCCAGGTGGCCGACTTCGCGCTGCTTGAGTGTCTCGGGGATGACGCCGATCACGCGGCCACCGGCATTGAGCGTGGCGTCGGCCACCTCACCCATCAGGCCGACCTTGCCCCCGCCATACACCAGTTGCCAGCCGCGCGACCCGATCGCCGCACCCAGCGCGCGGGCCGCCTGGGTGTAGCTGGGGCGTTCGCCGTGTCGCGAGCCGCAATACACGCAAATGCTCAGTACAGGATGGGGCATGGTTTCATGGGTGGACCACAGGGCGCCACGTGACCAACCGCGTGCCGCATACCGCATCGTGCCAGTACTGGCGGTCCGGGTGCAGCCAGGACAGCCCGGCGTAGGCGAGGACGCCCGCGAACAAGGCCACGAAGGTGGGCACAGGGGCCTTGAGGCCCGCCAGGTGCAGGCCCAACAAGGCCGGCGCGAACCACATCCAGGCCAGCAGGTAGCGACACAGCGCGCGGCCGCGCGAGACGGGCAGGCCCTCGCGGGTCACCAGGCGCATTTTCCAGGTCAGCATGGCCAGGGTCTGGCCGGTGCGCGACCAGAAGCCGACGAAGTACGCGCCCAATACGATGAAGAGCAGCCATTGCAGCCCGGTGCTGCCCACCAGTGCATGGCGCTGTTCAGTCAGGGTGGCGTAGAGCAGGGCCGCGATCACGACCACGCCGAACAGCAGCACGCCTTCGTAGAGGAAACAGGCCAGGCGCCGCCCCAGCCCGGGCGTCTGCAACGCGCCCGGCGCGACCTCGGCCGAGGCCGCCGCCGCGGTCACGGCTGGGCGGGCGGACCGTCAGCCGCCGCGGCACGCACGGCGGCACCTTGCGGGCCGCGCCGTGGCAACAAGGTGGCCGGGTCGACAAAGCCCGGCGTGGCAGCGATCTTGGGCATGCCGGGCCGGCTGTGCGAGGGGGGCGTCGCTCGCGCGGAAAGGGTCGTCGTGGTTGCGCCAGGCTTGGCTTGCACCACGGCGGGGGCCACGGGTCGCGCCGCAGGCACGGTCGCCGCAGCGACCCCGTTGCGCTTGGTGCTGCCGGCGTTGGCGTTGGCCGCAATGCGTGGTTTGGACGTGGCCACTGCAGCCGATGCCGCCCGCGCTGCGGGTTTGGCTTGCTGGGCCAGGCTCTTGCGATCTTCCGCGCTCAGCGACTGGTAGGCCTGCCAGCGGGCCTGCCGTTCGCCCGCGGGCAACTGCTGCGCTTCCTGGAACTGGATCCGAGCGCGCGCGCGCTCGGTGGGTGTCAGGCGGGCCCACTCGGCCATCCGTTCCTGGATACGCCGGCGCTCGTCGGCAGGCATGGCCGGGAAGCGGGCTGCCACTTCGATCCACTTCTGCTTGCGGTCGGTCTCCAGTGTCGACCAGTCACGCTGCAGCGGGGCAAGAGCCTGCCTCTGGGCCGGCGTGAGCGAGACCCAGGTCGGCGGCCGTTCCACACTGGCCGCGGCGGCCGCACCGACGAGCAGCGCGCACAGCAGCGTGGCAGCGGTTCGGAGCAGGGGCAGTCGCATCAGCGCGCTGCGGGTGAACGCAGGTATTCCGCGAAACCGGGGTCGCTGTAGGCCGCGGGGGGCAGGTCGTCCGACAGCAGTTGGGAATCGATCTCGGCAGCCGCGAGCACCTGCTCACGGACGGTCCAATGGTCGATCAGCAGCAAGCCCCCCACCAGCAGTAGCAGGGGCAGCAACGAAGCCGCGCGTTGCCACCAGGGCACAAAGGAGCCCAGCACGGCCGCACCGTGGCCGGAGACCGCCACCGCGGTAACGGACGCCGGCACGGCCTGTCGCACCTCGCGGGCGCGCGCCACGGCCTGTTCGCGCGCGAAACGCAAACGCTCCGTGACATCCTGCGGCAGGACCTGGGCACGCGCGGTCAAGCCGCCAGCGAGCCTGGCAGCCAGCCGCGATTCGATCGCGTGTTCGTCTGTGGCATGCCGCGTTGTCTTCATGGCGTGATTCCCTTGGCTTCGAGGGCCTTTGCCAGTGCATGCACGGCCCGTGAGCAGTGTGTCTTGACACTGCCTTCGGAGCAACCCATCACCGCGGCGGTCTCGGCCACATTGAATTCCTCCCAGTAACGAAGCAGGAAGGCTTCCCGTTGACGCATCGGCAGCTCGGATACCGCGACGTCGATCAATTTCAGTATCTGAGCACGAGAAACGGCGTCGAAGGCACTTTCGGTACCCAGAGTGTCCTCGAGGGCATGCAAAACCTCCAGCAGGTCGAAATCGCCGTCGTCGTGGGAGTTGTCAAACTCGGAAAGGTTCTGCATCACCCCGCTGCGAACCTTCTCACGCCGGAACCAATCCATGGTGGCGTTGGACAGGATGCGCTGGAACACCAAGGGCAACTCGGCCGCCGGACGGTCGGCGTATTTCTCGGCAAGGCGAATCATCGCGTCCTGCACGATGTCCAGTGCGGCATCGTCGTTGCGCACTGCATAGACCGTGCGCTTGAACGCGCGCTTCTCGACGCTCTTGAGAAAGTCGGAGAGTTCCTTGTCGGTGGCCAACGCGTGCGGGGGCAGCATCGCCCGGTGTGGGCGCGCGGGATTATGTCATCGCACCTCCGAGGTGCGCCCCGGCGCTCCGAGCGAGAGGCCGGCCCATGCATAATGTTGCTTCGCACAACGTTCTTCTTGGGTCCAAGACCCGGCCGTCCGATCCCGACGGCGGGTTTTGACCGCACAGGCACCAAATCGGCCTCACGAGGGCACGAAGGAGGTGCACCGATGGATTTTCGTCAGAGAAATTCACAGAGGTTCTTCATGGATACGTCTGCCACGGAAGTCAAGCGTGCCGTCATGGCACCGCCTTCCTCCCCCCACACCACCGCAGCCGAGCCCAATGGCTCGGAAATCCTCGTTCGCTGCCTGCAGGCCGAAGGGGTGAAGTACCTCTGGGGTTACCCGGGCGGTGCCGTGCTCTATATCTACGACGCCCTGTACAAGCAGGCCAGCATCCAGCATGTGCTGGTACGCCATGAGCAGGCGGCCGTCCACGCCGCCGACGGCTATGCGCGGGCCACGGGCGATGTGGGCGTGGCTCTGGTGACCTCGGGGCCGGGCGTCACGAATGCCGTCACCGGCATCGCCACGGCCTACATGGACTCGATCCCGATGGTCATCGTGACGGGCCAGGTGCCGACGCCGGCCATCGGGCTGGACGCCTTCCAGGAGTGCGACACGGTCGGCATCACGCGCCCCATCGTCAAGCACAACTTCCTGGTCAAGGACGTGCGCGACCTGGCGCTGACCATGAAGAAGGCTTTTCACATCGCGCGCACCGGTCGGCCCGGGCCGGTGGTGGTGGACATCCCCAAAGATGTCTCCCTCAAGACCGCACCCTTCCGCTATCCAGAGACGGTGGAGATGCGGTCCTACAACCCGGTGAAGAAGGGCCACGGCGGGCAGATTCGCAAGGCCGTGCAGTTGCTGCTGCAGGCCAGGCGGCCCTACATCTACACCGGCGGCGGCGTCGTCCTGGGCAACGCGGCCAGTGAACTGCGCCAACTCGTGGACTTGCTTGGCTTCCCCTGCACGAACACCCTGATGGGCCTGGGCGCCATTGCCGCGAGCGACCCGCGCTTCCTGGGCATGCTGGGCATGCATGGCACCTACGAAGCCAACATGACCATGCAGCAGTGCGATGTCCTGCTGGCCATAGGCGCGCGCTTCGACGACCGCGTGATCGGCAACCCGAAGCACTTCGCCTCGGTCGAGCGCAAGATCATCCACGTCGATATCGATCCCTCGTCGATCTCCAAACGGGTCCGGGTCGACATCCCCATCGTCGGCGACGTGAAGGATGTCCTGCTCGAACTCATCGCGCAGATCAAGGAGGCTCAGGCCCGCCCCGATTCGGCGGCGCTGGGCGCCTGGTGGAGCCAGATCAACGAATGGCGCAAGCGCAACTGCCTGGCCTATAGGAACAGCACCGAGGTGATCAAACCCCAGGCCGTGGTGGAAAAGCTCTGGGAGCTGACACGCGGCACCGATAGCTACATCACTTCGGACGTGGGCCAGCACCAGATGTGGGCGGCGCAGTACTACCGCTTCGAAGAGCCGCGGCGCTGGATCAACTCCGGCGGCCTGGGAACGATGGGCGTGGGCCTGCCCTACGCGATGGGCATCAAGCTGGCGCGGCCGCAGGCGGACGTCTTCTGCATCACCGGCGAAGGTTCGATCCAGATGTGCATCCAGGAGCTCTCCACCTGCCTGCAGTACGACACGCCGGTGAAGATCGTCTCGTTGAACAACCGCTACCTGGGCATGGTGCGGCAGTGGCAGGAGCTGGACTACGGCGGCCGCTACTCGCACAGCTACATGGATGCGCTGCCCGACTTCGTCAAGCTGGCCGAGGCCTACGGGCACGTGGGCCTGCGGGTGGACCGGCCGGAGGATGTCGAGGCCGCGCTGAAGGAGGCCATCCGATTGAAGGAGCGCACAGTGTTCCTCGACGTGCGCACCGACCCGACCGAGAACGTCTGGCCGATGGTGCAGGCGGGCAAAGGCATCAGCGAGATGCTTCTGGGCTCCGAGGACCTGTGAGTTCGTGACTTCGTGGCCGGGCCCAGGCGCCACCGCGCCAGGGCGGGGCCGCGGGGAAGCGGGCAAATGGGCTCGGTGCATATATTCCACATCGCCAACCGCGTGGCCAAGGGCCGGTGGTACACCCGCCGCCGGCTTGAAGAGCGCGCAGGACGAAGATCATGAAACACATCATTGCCGTGTTGCTCGAGAACGAGCCCGGTGCCCTGTCCCGCGTGGTGGCCCTGTTTTCCGCCCGCGGCTACAACATCGAAAGCCTGACCGTGGCGCCGACCGAGGACGCCTCGCTCTCGCGCATGACCATCGTCACCACGGGCAGCGACGAAGTCATCGAGCAGATCACCAAGCATTTGAACCGCCTCATCGAGGTGGTGAAGGTGGTCGATCTCACCGAAGGCAGCTTCACCGAGCGCGAGCTCATGCTGATCAAGGTGCGTGCCGTGGGCAAGGAGCGCGAAGAGATGACGCGCATGACCGACATCTTCCGCGGCCGCATCATCGACGTGACAGAGAAGAGCTACACGATCGAGCTGACGGGCGATTCGAGCAAGCTCGATGCCTTCCTCGTCGCGATCGATCGCGCGGCAATTCTCGAAACCGTGCGCACCGGTGCCAGTGGCATCGGCCGCGGCGAGCGCATCCTGAGGGTGTAGACACGACAGCGGGCCCTGCGGGCCCTTCTTGGTTTTTTTCTGGAGAACAGCATGAAGGTTTATTACGACAAGGACGCCGACCTGAGCCTCATCAAGGGCAAGAACGTCGCCATCATCGGCTACGGCTCGCAGGGCCACGCCCATGCGCAGAACCTCAACGACAGCGGCGTGAACGTCACGGTCGGCCTGCGCAAGGGCGGCGCCAGCTGGGCCAAGGTGGAGAACGCCGGGTTGAAGGTCGCCGAAGTGGCCGATGCGGTCAAGGATGCCGACGTGGTGATGATCCTGCTGCCCGACGAGCAGATCGGCGCGGTCTACAAGAACGATGTCGAGCCGCACATCCGCAAGGGTGCTTCGCTGGCCTTTGCGCATGGTTTCAATGTGCACTACGGCCAGGTGGTCCCGCGCGATGATCTGGACGTCTGGATGGTGGCCCCCAAGGCCCCGGGCCACACGGTGCGCAACACCTACACCCAGGGCGGCGGCGTGCCGCACCTGATCGCCGTGCACGCCGACAAGAGCGGCCGGGCCCGCGACATGGCGCTGAGCTATGCCGCGGCCAACGGCGGCGGCAAGGCCGGCATCATCGAGACCAACTTCCGCGAGGAAACCGAGACCGACCTCTTCGGCGAGCAGGCCGTGCTGTGCGGCGGCACCGTCGAACTCATCAAGGCCGGCTACGAGACGCTGGTGGAAGCTGGCTACGCGCCGGAGATGGCGTACTTCGAATGCCTGCACGAGCTCAAGCTCATCGTCGACCTGATCTACGAGGGCGGCATCGCCAACATGAACTACTCGATCTCCAACAACGCCGAATACGGCGAGTACGTGACGGGGCCGAAGATCATCACCGAAGAGACCAAGAAGGCCATGAAGCAGGCGCTCAAGGACATCCAGACCGGGGAGTACGCCAAGAGCTTCATCCTCGAGAACCGCGCCGGAGCGCCGACCTTGCTGTCGCGCCGCCGCCTGACGAGCGAGCACTCGATCGAGGTCGTGGGCGAGAAGCTGCGCGCCATGATGCCGTGGATCAAGGCCAACAAGCTGGTCGACCGCAGCCGCAATTGAGGGCGGTTTCGCA
Source organism: Rubrivivax sp. (assembly GCA_030681795.1). GTDB lineage: Bacteria > Pseudomonadota > Gammaproteobacteria > Burkholderiales > Burkholderiaceae_C > Rubrivivax. The sequence goes on along the minus strand of JAUXRG010000081.1, from coordinate 102,064 downwards.
GGCGCTATCCTTGCGTCCATGAACCACGACTTGCACACCTCGACGGCTGAGGAGACGGACCCGGGCGCCCCATTCACGCAGCGCCCCCGGCGCAGGGGCATCTACGTGCTGCCCAACGCCATCACGCTGGCGGCGCTGTTCGCAAGCTTCTATTCCATCGTGATGGCAATGAACGGCCGCTTCGAGGTGGCCGCCATCGGCATCTTCTGCGCTGCCGTGCTGGACAGCCTGGATGGCCGCGTGGCACGCATGACCAACTCGCAAAGCGCCTTCGGCGAGCAGATGGACAGCCTGTGCGACATGGTGAGCTTCGGGGCGGCGCCCGCACTCATCGTCTACGAGTGGGCGCTCAAGGGACTGGGCAAGCTGGGATGGATCCCCGCCTTCGTCTACATCGCCGGCGCGGCGCTGCGCCTGGCGCGCTTCAACACCAACATCGGCATCGTCGACAAGCGCTTCTTCCAGGGGCTGCCCAGCCCGGCCGCGGCCGCGATGGTGATGGGCCTGATCTGGGTGATGGACGACGCCGGCGTCAAGAACGTCTGGAAAATCGACGGGCTGGCCTGGACCGCCTTCGGCGTGACGCTGTACGCCGGCCTGACCATGGTCACCAACGTGCCGTTCTACAGCTTCAAGGTGGTGGGCGCGAAGAAGACGGTGCCCTTCGTGGTGATTGTGGCCATCGCGTTGGGCATCGTGTTGATCAGCCAGAACCCACCGTTGGCGCTGTTCGTGTTGTTCTGTGTCTACGGGGTCTCGGGCTTCGCGGTGTACGGCTGGCGCAGGATGAAGGGCAAGCCCGTGAGCGTGATTGCCATCTCCACCGACGAGCCCGACGAGAAGGGCCTGCATCCGTGACGCCGTCGCGTGCTAGCATCCGCGCCGTGAAGTCCATCAGCCGCCTCATCGCGCTAGCCCTGCTAGGAGCCCCGCGGGTTCGCTGATCGCCTTCGTCCCTACACACCGATCAACGGCCCGCCAGCGCGAAGCAGCGGGCCGTTTCCATTTCTCAAGCTGCTGTGCGACCCCTCTCCAACGCAAAGGCAAACACCATGTCCGATCAGCTCATCATCTTCGACACCACCTTGCGCGACGGCGAGCAGTCGCCCGGTGCCTCGATGACGCGTGAGGAAAAGCTGCGCATCGCCCGCCAGCTGGAGCGGCTGCGCGTGGACGTCATCGAGGCCGGGTTTGCCGCGTCCAGCAATGGCGATTTCGAGGCGGTGCGCGCCATCGCCGACGCCATTCGCGAGACCTGCGTGTGCTCGCTGGCGCGCGCCAACGACCGCGACATCTCGCGCGCCGCCGAGGCGCTGAAGGGCGCGGCCCGGGCGCGCATCCACACCTTCATCGCCACCAGCGAACTGCACATGGAGAAGAAGTTGCGCATGACGCGCGACCAGGTCTTCGAGCAGGCCAGGCAGGCGGTGCGGTTTGCACGCAACCTGTGCGCCGATATCGAGTTTTCTCCCGAAGACGGGTACCGCTCGGACCCGGATTTCCTCTGCCGCGTGCTGGAGGCCGTGATCGCTGAAGGTGCGACCACCATCAATATCCCCGACACCGTGGGCTACGCCGTCCCCGAGCTCTACGGCGAGTTCATCCGCAGCCTGCGCGAGCGCATCCCGAATGCCGACAAGGTGGTCTGGTCCGTGCACTGCCACAACGATCTGGGCATGGCGGTGGCCAACTCGCTGGCTGGCGTGAAGATCGGCGGGGCGCGGCAAGTCGAGTGCACGATCAACGGCCTCGGTGAGCGTGCCGGCAACTGCGCCCTCGAAGAGGTGGTGATGGCCGTGCGCACGCGTCGAGACTATTTCGGCCTGAGCCTGAACATCGACACCACGCAGATCGTTCCGGCCTCCCGCATGGTGAGCCAGACCACCGGCTTCGTCGTCCAGCCCAACAAGGCCGTCGTCGGCGCGAATGCCTTCGCCCATGCCAGCGGCATCCACCAGGACGGCGTGCTCAAGGCGCGCGACACCTACGAGATCATGCGCGCCGAGGACGTGGGTTGGGCCGCCAACAAGATCGTGCTGGGCAAGCTCTCGGGCCGCAACGCTTTCAAGCAGCGCCTGCAGGAACTGGGCATCCAGCTGGAGAGCGAAGGCGATATCAATGCCGCCTTTGCCCGCTTCAAGGACCTGGCCGACCGCAAGAGCGAGATTTTCGACGAGGACATCATCGCGCTGATCGGCGACGAGAGCGTCACGCACGAACACGAACACTATCGGCTGCTGGCGTTGTCGCAGCACTCCGAGACCGGCGAACGGCCCCAGGCCGCGGTGACCTTCTCGGCCGGCGACATCGAGTACAGCGCCAGCAGCGACGGCAACGGCCCGGTCGACGCCAGCCTGAAGGCCATCGAGTCGAAGGTGCGAAGTGGTGCCGAAATGATGCTCTATTCGGTGAATGCGATCACTTCGGGGAGCACAGAATCCCAGGGCGAGGTCACGGTCCGGCTGCAGCGTGGCGGCCGGGTGGTGAATGGGATCGGTGCGGATCCCGACATCGTGGTGGCGTCGGCCAAGGCCTACTTATCGGCCCTGAACAAGCTGCACAGCAACGCCGAGCGCGTAGCGGCCCAGGGGTGACGGCGGACGGGCATCGCGCTGGCTCGAAGCGCACCGAACGGGGTACTTTAGGAAAAACACGCAAGCGCTTGATCTTGCCTGCATTTTTCCAGTGCCCTACACTTTGGAACTGGTTGTCCTTGAGGTGCCCGGTGCGCAAGAAAAATCTGCTTGGGATTTCATGGCTATGGGCCTGCGCCCTGGTCCTGGCACTTTCGGTGCTGCCCGTGACGGTCAACCCGGCCAGCGCCGCGGAAAGGCCGGTGGCAAAGGCCGGCAAGGCATCGCGGCCGGCCAAGGGGGGCAAGCCGCAGCGCGCCGTCAAGCGGGTGCAAAAAAAGGTGGCCGTGCGCGCCGTGCCCGCGCGACCGTCCTTCGGGCATCTGTACGGGCTGCAAGGCGCCGACGATGCACTGGATCTCAAGTCCAGCGTGGCTCTGGTGGTCGATCAGGAAACCAACGAGGTCCTGTTCAGCAAGAACTCCGCGGCCGTGCTGCCGATTGCCTCCATCACCAAGCTGATGACGGCCGTCGTGGTGACCGAAGCCGGGCTTGCGTTGGACGAGATGCTCACGGTGACACAGGAGGACGTCAACGCCACGGCCGGCAGCCGCTCGCGACTGCAGCTGGGCACCCAGCTTTCGCGGGGCGAGATGCTTCACCTGGCGCTCATGGCCTCGGAGAACCGCGCTGCCAACGTGCTCGGGCGCACCTATCCCGGTGGCGCCAGCCCATTCGTCGAAGCCATGAATGCCAAGGCCCGTGAGCTGGGCATGAGCGACACGCGGTACGTCGAGCCGACAGGGCTGTCGAGCAGCAACCAGTCCAGCGCCGAGGATCTGGCGCGGCTGGTCCGCGCGGCCCTGCTGCACCCGATCATTCGCGAGTTGTCGACCTCGCAGGAATTCCTGGTGCCTGTGGGCCGACGCCAGGTGCAGTTCAGGAACACCAACGGCCTGGTGCGCAATCCGGAGTGGGAGATTGGCCTGCAGAAGACCGGCTACATCTCCGCCGCCGGCCGTTGCCTGGTGATGCAGACCCAGCTGGCGGGACGCAAGCTGATCATGGTGTTGCTGGATTCCGCGGGAAAGTATTCGCGCATCGGTGACGCCGAGCGCATCCGCAAGTGGCTGGCCGTGACGCCGTTGATCCCGTCGGCGATGGCCGCTCAGCCGCGATAGCCCAGCGCTGTCGAAATCTGCACGGCAGTGTGCTTGACGCGCTCCAGCCACGACTCCTCGAGACGATCCGCCGGCGCAGAAACGGACAGCCCGGCCAGCAGCTTGCCCTGGTCGTCGAAGATGCCGGCGGCCATGCAGCGCACGCCGATCTCAAGCTCCTCGTCGTCGCGCGCGCAGCCGTTGCGGCGCACCGTGGCGAGCTCGCGCTCCAGGTGTGGGAGGTCGGTGATGCTGTTGCGCGTGTGCCCGGTCAGGCCCGTTCTCGTCGCGTAGGCCCGCACGCGGGCAGGGTCCTCATGGGCCAGGAAGAGTTTGCCCACCGAGGTCAGGTGCAAGGGCGCGCGGCCGCCGACCGTTCGCACGACCTGCATGCCCGAGCGCTCGCTGTAGGTTCGTTCGATGTAGACGATCTCGTCGCCCTGGCGCACCGACAGATTGACCGGCTGGTGGGTCAGCTTGTGCAGTTCGCGCATGGGCGCCAGCGCGGCCTCGCGCACGTCGATCCGGCCCTTCACGAGGTTGCCCAACTCGAGCAGCCGCATGCCCAGCCGGTAGCTGCCGGCCTGAGGCCGGTCCACGAAGCGCCCGATCGCGAGGTCGTTGAGGATGCGGTGCGCCGTCGACGGGTGCAGGCCGGTGCGTTCGCTGATATCTTTCAGCGAGACCGGGTCGGGCTGCGCGGCCAGCGTGTCCAGCACGGCGAAGGCGCGTTCCAGAACCTGGATCGTCGGCGTCTGAGCGGGTTTGCGGGTCATCGGGGCGAAGCGATTGATCAGGTCCCGTCATTTTGCATCGCGAAATGACGGGTTGCCCATAGGCTCATGGGCCCATAGGTCTACGGGCTTTGCGGGCGCACTGCCGCGCGCGCCTATGCGCCTTCAGGTGGCCAGCAGCGCGATGGCGGCCTCGCCAGATCGCACGGCGCCTTCCAGGGTGGCGGGGTAGGGGCCGTCCACATAGTCGCCCGCGGCCGCCAGGCCGCAAGCAAGGCGTGCCGGCGGGCGCTCCAGGCCCGGGGTACAGCGGAAGGTGGCGCGTTTTTCGGCCGCCACGTGCAGCACGGTGGGCGCGGTCGGCCAGGTCCCCTCGGGCAAGGTCGTCAGCGCTTGCTGCAAGACAGCGGCTGCAGTCGGCGCGAGCCCGGCGTCGACCCAGGCCCGGGCTCCGCTCACCACGAAGGCAAAGACCCCCGGCGTCGCCCCCAGCGCCCCATGATCGAAGGCGAATTGCGCCGGGGCCGCGGGGCCTTGCACCATCGTCGTCATCGCTGCCGGCAGTTGTGCGCCGGGGCAGCGCAGGTACACCGTGATGATCGGTTCATAGCGCAACGCCTGCGCCTGCCGTGACCAGGCCGGTTCGTGCGGGGCCGTCAGGCGCGCGGCCTCGACCGCGGTGCAAGCCAGCACGACGGCGTCGAAGAGTTCACCTTCCAGCTGCCACGTTCCGGCCTGGCGCTGCAGTGCCTGCACGCGCATGCCCAGCCGGATGTCGGCGCCGGCCCGGGCCAGCCACGCGGCGGCAGGGTCGGGCAGCAGAGCACTGAGTGGCTGCCGCGGCAGCAGCAGGTCGGCGCTGCCGGGGCCGCTGAAGAGCGCGTCGCGCAGCACGCGCAGCCAGACGGCCGCGCTGGCCTCGTGGGCGGGGGTGTTGAGTGCGGCCACGCACAGGGGGTCGATGAGCAGCTCGCGCACTGCTTGGGGCAGCGAGCGGCAAAGCTCGGCCACGGTCAGGGTGGGCGGGCATTCGAAGCCTGCCAGCGCCCAGCGTGCCGCAGCAGCCACCAGCGCCAGGCGATCGCGGGTGTTCCACCCGACGCAGCCCAGCACAGCTCGCGCCAAACCGAGCCACGCGGGCCCTGGCGGTATGCGCAGCCCGCGGCCGTCGGGGTAGCGCAACTCCAGGGCGCGGCGGTCCAGGCCGCCTTCGATGTCCGCCCCCACGGTGTGCATGAGGGCCAGCGCGCGCGTGTAGGCGCCGATGAGGATGTGCTGGCCGTTGTCGAGCCACAGGCCATCGACCTGGACACCGCGCGCCCGTCCGCCCAGCTGACCGGCCATCTCGAACAGCGTCACGCGGTGGCCGACTTCCACCGCGCGCACCGCCGCGGCCAGTCCCGCCCAACCGCCGCCGACCACGGCCAGCTTCATGAGGCGCCGGCGCATCGTTTCCGCGGCAGCCCGAATCGCTCAGTGGCCACGGAGTTGCGTGCGCGCGGCAATCCAGAGCTTGCGCACGGGGGTCAGCGAAGTGCGCTGGTGCAGGACCCGGAAGCCCTGCGCCTCGATCTCGCGCAAGAGCGTGCGGTAGATGTGGGCCATCATGAGCCCGGGCTTCTGGGCCTGGCGGTCAGCCTCGGGCAGCAGGGCCATCGCGGCGTCGTAGGCGGCGTCGGCGCGTCCGACCTGAAAACGCATCAGGGCGTCGAATCGTTCGCTGTAGCCCCAGGGGGCCTCGCGACGCAGCAACTCTTCGGCCTTGACGTCGAACTGCTTGAGTTCGGACATCGGCAGGTAGATGCGCCCACGGCGGGCGTCGTCGCCGACGTCGCGAATGATGTTGGTCAGCTGCAAGGCCAGGCCGAGCTGGTGCGCGTACTGCACCGTGGCCGCCTCGGTGCGGCCGAAGATGTTGGCCGCCACCTCGCCCACGACGCCGGCCACCAGGTGGCAGTAGCGTTGCAGTGCGGGGTAGTCGAGAAAGCGGGTCTGGTCGAGGTCGGTCTGGCAGCCTTCGATCACGGCCAGAAGGTGTGCGGCCAGGATGCCGAAGTCGTCCGCCAGCGGCAGCAAGGCCTGCGTCACGGGGTGGCTCGGCTGGCCAGCCCAGGCCTGCGCCACTTCCTGGCGCCACCATTGCAGCTTGGCGGCCGCCACGCCGCGATCGCTGGCTTCGTCGACCACGTCGTCCACCTCGCGGCAGAAGGCATAGAAGGCCGTGATGGCTGCACGGCGCGGCGGCGGCAGGAAGAGAAAGGCGTAATAGAACGACGAGCCGCTGCCTGCGGCCTTGTCCTGAACGTATTGCTGGGGCGTCATCGCAGCAGCGAACGCATGCGCAGCGCGCGCCAGAGCAAGACGGGCATGTCCACGGCAGTCAGGGAGGGGCGTTGCGCCAGTGCGGCATGGTCCATGCGGGCGATTTTCTCAAGAATGCGCAGACCGCCCTGGACGACGAGCCGCAACTCCCAGCCGGTGCGGCCGGGCAGGCGCAAGGCCAGAGTCGCGCCTTCGAGCATCAAGGTCTCGGCCCAGGTGCACAAGTTTTTGACCAGCGCGCGGGCGCGCGGGCTGTCGTGGCATGCGGCGAGTTCAGCCGGCGTCACCCCGTGGGCCCTGCGGTCCGCCTCGGGTACGTAGTGGCGCGCGCGTGGCCCGTCGACGCTGAGGTCCTGCCAGAAATTGATGAGTTGCAGCGCACTGCAAATGGCATCGGCCTGGCGCAGCGAGAGCGCGTCTCCCGTGCCGTAGAGATGCAGCAACAAGCGCCCCACCGGGTTGGCCGAACGCCGGCAGTAGTCGAGCAAGGCGGCGCGGTCGGCGTAGCCGGGGTTGCGCGCGTCCTGCTCGAAGGCGTCCAGCAGGTCGTGCAACAAGGCTCCGGGCAGCGCGAAGCGCTGCATCTGCAGGGCCAGCGGCGCAAAGACATGCCGCCAGCGCGGCGACGGCTCGCGCCCGGCCATCAAGGCTTGCAGATCGGCACGGTAGAGGGCCAGATCACCCAGCCGTTGCGCTGCGCTGGCGGCGCCTTCGTCGGCCATGTCATCTGCCGTGCGGGCGAAGTGGTAGATCGCAGCGACGGCCGGCCGCAGTGCCGGCGGGCACAGCACCGAGGCGACGGGGAAGTTCTCGTAGTGGTCCACGCTCACGGGGGCCATTCTCGCAACTCCGGCGCTAAAATGCGCGGTTTGCCGAAACCGGCGAACCACCCGCGCGGGTGGCGAAATTGGTAGACGCACCAGGTTTAGGTCCTGACGCCTTCACCGGCGTGCCGGTTCGAGTCCGGCCCCGCGCACCAGGTGACTGATCCGCACTGCATCCACACTGCCCACCGTAGAGACACCATGGCCGTCCAAGTTGAAACCCTAGAGAAGCTCGAGCGCCGCATCACCCTGACGCTGGCGGCCGACACCATCCACGGCGAAGTCGAGTCGCGCCTGAAGCGCTTGTCGCGCACCGTCAAGGCCGACGGTTTTCGCCCCGGCAAGGTGCCGATGACCGTGGTGGCACAGCGCTACGGCTATTCGGTGCAGTACGAAGTGGTGAACGACCGCGTCGGCAAGGCCTTCAACGAGGCCACGAACGAGGCCAGGCTGCGCGTGGCCGGTGCGCCGAAGATCACCCAGAAGGACGAAGCCCCCGAGGGGCAGCTGGCCTTCGAGGCGACCTTCGAGATCTACCCAGAAGTCAAGCTCGGCGACCTGGCCGCGGCCGAGGTCGAGCGGATCAGCACCGAGGTGACCGAGACGGCCATCGACCGCACGGTGGAGATCCTGCGCAAGCAGCGCCGCACGTTCGGCCTGCGGCCGCACGCCGAAGGCGCCGTGGAGGGTGACCGCGTGACCATCGATTTCGAAGGCAAGATCGACGGCGAGCCCTTCCAGGGCGGCCGGGCCGAGGCCTTTCAGTTCATCATCGGTGAAGGCCAGATGCTCGAGCAATTCGACCAGGCCGTGCGCGGCATGAAAGTCGGGCAAAGCAAGACGTTCCCGCTGCAGTTCCCCGCGGAATATCAAGGCAAGGACGTGGCCGGCAAGGAAGCCGACTTCATGGTGACGGTCAGCAAGATCGAGGTGCAGAACCTGCCCGCCGTGGACGAGCACCTGGCCAAGTCGCTGGGCATCAAGGAGGCCACGGTCGAGGCGCTGCGGGCCGACGTGAGGAAGAACCTGGAACGCGAGGTGAAGTTCCGCGTGCAGGCGCGCAACAAGGGTGCGGTGATGGACGCACTGGCCAAGTCGGCCGAGCTCGACCTTCCGAATGCGCTGGTCATGGGCGAGACCGAGCGCCTGGTCGAGGGCGCCCGCGCCGACCTCAAGCAGCGCGGCGTCAAGGATGCCGAGACCGCGCCGATTCCGGCCGAGATCTTCAAGCCTCAAGCCGAGCGCCGCGTGCGCCTGGGCCTGGTCGTGGCCGAACTGGTGCGCACCCACAACCTGCGGGCCAAACCCGAGCAGTTGCAGGCGCATATCGAAGAGCTGAGCCAGAGCTATGAGAAGCCCGCCGAGGTGCTGCGCTGGTACCTGAGCGACCGCCAGCGCATGGCTGAAGTCGAGGCGGTGGTCATCGAGAACAACGTGACCGAGTTCGTGCTCGGCCGCGCCAAGGTCATCGACAAGGTGCTACCGTTCGACGAACTGATGACTGCGTCTTGATGAAGGGGCAAACGATGAGCGTGCAGGAGACCGTGGGCCTGGGCATGGTGCCCATCGTCATCGAGCAGTCCGGCCGTGGTGAGCGCGCCTACGACATCTACAGCCGCCTGCTGCGCGAGCGCATCGTGTTTCTGGTCGGTCCGGTGAATGACCAGACCGCCAATCTGGTGGTGGCGCAGATGCTGTTCCTGGAGAGCGAGAACCCCGACAAGGACATCTTCCTCTACATCAATTCGCCGGGCGGCAGCGTCAGTTCGGGCCTGTCGATCTACGACACGATGCAGTTCATCAAGCCCGATGTCTCCACGCTGTGCATGGGCATGGCCGCCAGCATGGGTTCGTTCCTGCTGATGGCCGGCGCCAAGGGCAAGCGGGCGGCACTGCCCAATTCGCGGGTGATGCTGCACCAGCCTTCGGGCGGCGCGCAGGGGCAGGCCACGGACATCGAGATCCAGGCCCGCGAGATCATCAAGACCCGCGAGCAGCTCAACAAGATCTATTCCGAACGCACCGGCCAGCCGCTCGAGCGCATCGCCGCGGACATGGAGCGCGACATGTGGCTGTCGCCGCTCGAGGCCAAGGAATACGGCCTCATCGATCAGGTGCTCGACAAGCGCGCCTGATCGTCGCCACGCGGCGGACGCGGGGCCCGAATGGGCCCTTTTTAGGGGTGCATTTCCCGGCGCAAAGGCCTTGGACACTTGGTCTATGATGCCGGCGCATCCTGCCATCAACCACGCTCGCACACGCATCCATGGCCGACAAGAAGGGCGCCTCCGGCGACAAGGTTCTGTACTGCTCCTTTTGCGGCAAGAGCCAGCATGAGGTGAAGAAGCTCATCGCGGGCCCATCGGTCTTCATCTGCGACGAGTGCATCGAGTTGTGCAACGACATCATTCGCGATGAAGTGCCGGCCCAGGGCCCCGCAGCCAAGGCCGGCAAGTCCGACCTGCCCGTGCCGGCGGAGATCAAGTCCAGCCTTGATCAGTACGTGATCGGCCAGGAAGTGGCCAAGCGAACGCTCTCGGTGGCGGTCTACAACCACTACAAGCGCCTCAAGCACATGGGGGCCAACGCCTCCAAGGAAGAAGTCGAGCTGAGCAAGAGCAACATCCTGCTCATCGGACCCACCGGCTCGGGCAAGACGCTGCTGGCGCAGACCCTGGCGCGGCTGCTCAATGTGCCCTTCGTCATCGCCGACGCCACCACGCTGACCGAAGCCGGCTACGTGGGCGAGGACGTCGAGAACATCATCCAGAAGCTGCTGCAGAACTGCAACTACGACGTCGAACGCGCGCAGCGCGGCATCGTCTACATCGACGAGATCGACAAGATCAGCCGCAAGGCCGACAACCCCAGCATCACGCGCGACGTCTCGGGCGAAGGCGTGCAGCAGGCGCTGCTGAAGCTGGTCGAAGGCACGATGGCCAGCGTGCCGCCGCAGGGCGGGCGCAAGCACCCGAACCAGGACTTCCTGCAGATTGACACGACGAATATCCTGTTCATCTGCGGGGGCGCCTTCGACGGGCTCGAAAAAGTCATCCAGCACCGCACCGAGAAGTCGGGCATCGGTTTCGCGGCCAGCGTGCACAGCAAGACCGACAAGCGCGCGGCCGATGTCTTCCGTGACGCCGAGCCCCAGGACCTGATCAAATTTGGGCTCATCCCCGAACTGGTGGGGCGGCTGCCCGTGGTGGCCACGCTGGGCGAACTCACCGAGGAGGCCATGGTGCAGATCCTCACCGAGCCGAAGAATGCGCTCGTCAAGCAGTACCAGAAGCTCTTCGCGATGGACGGGGTCGAGCTCGAGATCCGGCCTTCGGCGCTGGTCGCCATCGCCCGCAAGGCGCTGGCGCGAAAGACCGGCGCGCGCGGGCTGCGCTCCATCATGGAACACTCGCTGATCGACACCATGTTCGACCTGCCCACGCTCGAAGGCGTGGCCAAGGTCGTGATCGACGATCACATCGTCGAAGAAGGCGCCAAGCCGCTGCTCGTGTACCGCGAGCGCAAGGCCAGCGCCTGAGGGCCCGCTGGCCGTCGGTCCGGCACCGCTCCCATCTTGCATTCAGTCTCTCGAGCCTCACGTGGGCTTGAGAAAGAGAGGTCTCTATGTCCGGACATCCCATCCTTCCCTCGGACCCGATCACGCTGCCGCTGCTGCCGCTGCGCGACGTGGTGGTGTTCCCGCACATGGTCATCCCGCTCTTCGTGGGACGGCCGAAGTCGATCAAGGCCCTCGAAGCGGCCATGGAATCGGGCCGCCAGATCATGCTCGTGGCGCAAAAGGCCGCCGGCAAGGACGAGCCCAAGGCCGACGACATGTTCGAGATGGGCTGCGTCTCGAGCATCCTGCAGATGCTCAAGCTGCCCGACGGCACCGTGAAAGTACTGGTCGAGGGCGTGCAGCGTGCCAACACGACGAGCATCACCGAGACCGACGAGTATTTCGTCGGCGAAGTCGTGCCGGTGCAGGCCGAAGCCGATGCCACGCCCGAGATCGAAGCCTTGCGCCGCGCCGTGACCCAGCAATTCGACCAGTATGTCAAGCTCAACAAGAAGATCCCGCCCGAGATCCTGACCAGCATCGCCGGCATTGATGATCCGGGCCGCCTGGCCGACACCATCGCCGCGCACCTGCCGCTCAAGCTCGAAGCCAAACAGGCCGTGCTCGATCTCTTCTCGGTGCCCAAGCGGCTGGAAAAGCTGCTCGAGCTGCTCGAGCATGAGGTCGACATCCTGCAGGTCGAGAAGCGCATCCGTGGCCGCGTCAAACGGCAGATGGAAAAGAGCCAGCGCGAGTACTACCTCAACGAGCAGGTCAAGGCGATCCAGAAGGAGCTCGGCGACGGCGAAGAAGGCGCCGACCTGGAAGAACTTGAGAAGAAGATCAAGGCCGCGCGCATGAGCAAGGAAGCGCGCAAGAAGGCCGAAGGCGAGCTCAAGAAGCTCAAGCTCATGTCACCCATGTCGGCCGAGGCCACCGTGGTGCGCAACTTCATCGACACCCTGGTCAGCCTGCCCTGGGCCAAGAAGACCAAGATCAAGCACGACCTGGGTTACGCCGAGGACGTGCTCAACGAAGACCACTTCGGCCTGGAAAAGGTCAAGGACCGCATCCTCGAATACCTTGCCGTGCAGCAGCGTGTGGACAAGCTCAAGGCCCCCATCCTGTGCCTGGTGGGGCCCCCGGGCGTGGGCAAGACTTCGCTGGGCCAGAGCGTGGCGCGCGCCACAGGGCGCAAGTTCGTGCGCATGGCGCTGGGCGGGATGCGCGATGAAGCCGAGATCCGCGGCCACCGCCGCACCTACATCGGATCCATGCCGGGCAAGGTGCTGCAAAGCCTGAGCAAGGTCGGCGTGCGCAACCCGCTGTTTCTGCTCGACGAAATCGACAAGCTGGGCATGGATTTCCGCGGTGATCCGTCGTCGGCACTCCTTGAAGTGCTGGACCCCGAGCAGAACCACACCTTCAGCGACCACTACGTGGAGGTCGATTTCGACCTGTCCGACGTGATGTTCGTAGCCACCAGCAACTCGATGAACATCCCGCCGGCGCTGCTGGACCGGATGGAAGTCATCCGCCTGGCCGGCTACACCGAGGACGAAAAGCTGAACATCGCCCAACGCTATCTGGCCCCCAAGCAGCAGAAGAACAACGGCGTCAAGGACCACGAGATGGAGCTGACCGAAAGCGCCATCCGCGGCATCATCCGCTACTACACCCGCGAGGCCGGCGTGCGCAGCCTGGAGCGCGAGATCTCCAAGATCTGCCGCAAGATCGTCAAGGGGCACCAGCTCAAGAAGTACGAAAGCCAGGTCGTCGTCACGGAGGAAAACCTCAACGACTTCCTGGGCGTGCGCAAGTACGACTACGGCCGGGCCGAGAAGAAGAACCAGATCGGGCAGGTGGTCGGCCTGGCCTGGACGGAGGTGGGGGGCGATCTGCTGACCATCGAGGCTGCGGTGATGCCCGGCAAGGGCAACATCATTCGCACCGGCTTGCTGGGTGACGTGATGAAGGAGTCCGTCGAGGCGGCTCGGTCTGTGGTGCGCTCGCGTGCCCGCCGGCTCGGCCTGAAGGATGAAGTTTTCGAGAAACGCGACATCCACATTCACGTGCCCGACGGTGCCACGCCCAAGGACGGCCCAAGTGCCGGTGCGGCCATGACCACGGCGCTGGTCTCTGCGCTGTGCGGCATCCCGGTGCGTGCCGACGTGGCGATGACCGGTGAGATCACTCTGCGCGGCGAGGTCACGGCCATCGGTGGTCTGAAGGAAAAGCTGTTGGCCGCGCATCGCGGGGGCGTCAAGACGGTCCTGATTCCCGAGGAGAACGTCAAGGACCTGGCGGAGATCCCCGAGAACGCCAAGAGCAACCTCGAGATCGTTCCTGTACGCTGGATCGACCAAGTGCTGGAATTCGCGCTCGAGAGGTTGCCTGAGGCGCTGGCCGATGAAGAGCCAGTCGTGGCCGCGGCTGCGACCAAGCCCGATGCACCCGCGCCGGCGGTTGCAGGCGATGGTTTGCCACACTGAGCTTGCGTCGGCGCAGCCAGGCGCGCTATAATTTGAGGCTCGACGCACGCCAGGCGGCGTGCGTCGAGGCGACGCGGGAATAGCTCAGTTGGTAGAGCGCAACCTTGCCAAGGTTGAGGTCGCGAGTTCGAGTCTCGTTTCCCGCTCCAGGTTGCTCGACAAGGGGAAGCTCTGGCTTCCCCTTGTTCTTGGTAGCATGGCCAGAGTTTGGCAGCCAAGGCGCGATAGCAAAGCGGTTATGCAACGGATTGCAAATCCGTCTAGAGCGGTTCGACTCCGCTTCGCGCCTCCAAGACTCCCTAACAGGGCTCCCGACGGAGCCCTTTCTTGCGTCTGGGCGCCAGCCATAATCCGCGGCCGGCCCGGATGGCGAAATCGGTAGACGCAGCGGACTTAAAATCCGCGGCCCCGAACAGGGGTATACGGGTTCGAGTCCCGTTCCGGGCACCAGGTCATCCCTGTGCCCTTCGCTTTGCCCGGCATCGACCTGCGCGCTGCACTTTCGCCGCAGGTCACGCCACCAGGCTGCCTCCTGACCGCCCGACGCCGGGCGTTTCAACAAAAATAGTACGATCGTTCTATTTTCTGGATTCGGGACCCCTTTGCCAGGAGTGCCGCGCCTAGAATCGAGCACTTAACGTATACGTCAATCAGAGCCTAGGAGCGACATTCATGAAGGTGCTGGTCCCCGTGAAGCGGGTGGTGGACTACAACGTCAAGGTGCGCGTCAAGAGCGACGGCACCGGCGTGGACATCGCCAACGTCAAGATGAGCATGAACCCCTTCGACGAGATTGCTGTCGAAGAGGCCGTGCGCCTGAAGGAAAAGGGTGTCGTCACCGAGATCGTCGCGGTGTCCTGCGGCGTGACCCAGTGCCAGGAGACGCTGCGCACGGCGATGGCCATCGGCGCTGACCGAGCCATCCTGGTCGAGTGCGCCGACGAGCTCCAGCCGCTGGCGGTGGCCAAGCTGCTCAAGGCCCTCGTCGACAAGGAACAGCCGGGCTTGGTCATCGTGGGCAAGCAGGCCATCGACGACGACTGCAACCAGACCGGCCAGATGCTCGCGGCCCTCGCCGGCCTGCCGCAAGCCACCTACGTGTCGAAGATCGAAGTGGCGGATGGCCATGCCACCGTCGCGCGGGAAGTCGACGGCGGTCTGGAGAGCCTCAAGATCAAGCTGCCGGCGGTGGTGACCACCGACCTGCGGCTGAACGAGCCGCGTTACGTGACGCTGCCCAACATCATGAAGGCCAAGAAGAAGCCGCTCGAGATCGTCAAGCCCGCTGATCTGGGCGTGGACGTGGCCCCGCGCATCAAGACGCTGAAGGTCAGCGAGCCGCCCAAGCGCGGCGCCGGTGTCAAGGTACCCGACGTAGCCACGCTGGTGGCCAAGCTCAAGAACGAAGCAAAGGTGATCTGAGATGGCAACCCTCGTCATTGCCGAACACGACAACGCGTCCATCAAGGCCGCCACGCTCAACACCGTCACCGCCGCGCTGCAATGCGGCGGCGAGGTCCATGTCCTGGTGGCCGGCTCGGGCGCCACGGGCGCCGCGCAGGCGGCCGCCCAGATCACCGGCGTGGCCAAGGTGCTGCACGCCGACGCCCCCGGCCTGAACCACGCCCTGGCGGAAAACCTGGCTGCGCAGGTGGTCGCGGTGGCACGCAACTACAGCCATGTGTTGTTCGCGGCCACGGCCAGCGGCAAGAACGTCGCGCCGCGGGTGGCGGCGTTGCTCGACGTGGCGCAGATCAGCGAAGCCACCAAGGTGCTGGGGCCCGACACCTTCGAGCGCCCCATCTACGCCGGCAACGCCATCGCCACGGTGCAGAGCCTGGATGCGATCAAGGTCATCACCGTGCGCACCACGGGCTTCGACCCGGCAGCCGCCAGCGGGGGCAGCGCCCCCGTGGAGAGCCTGGCGTCGGTCGCCGAGTCCGCGGCCACGGTCTACCTGGGCAGCGAGATCGCCAAGAACGATCGGCCCGAGCTGACCGCGGCCAAGGTCATCGTGGCCGGGGGCCGTGCCCTGGCCAGCGGCGAGAAGTTCAACAGCGTGCTCATGCCGCTGGCCGACAAGCTGGGCGCCGCGCTGGGCGCCACCCGGGCTGCGGTGGACGCCGGCTATGCGCCCAACGACTGGCAAGTGGGCCAGACGGGCAAGATCGTCGCCCCGCAGCTGTACTTTGCCATCGGCCTCAGCGGTGCCATCCAGCACCTGGCCGGAATGAAGGACAGCAAGGTCATCGTGGCCATCAACAAGGACGCCGAGGCGCCCATCTTCAGCGTCGCCGACTACGGCCTGGAGGCCGATCTGTTCACCGCGGTGCCCGAACTCGTCGAGAAGCTCTGATCGCGAAGCCGACCCCAGGGCGCCCGGAACGGCGCCCTTCTTTCATTCCGGAGACCCCACATGACCTACCGCGCCCCCGTGAAAGACATGTTGTTCGTGATGAAGGAACTGGCCGGCATCGATGCCGTGGCCGCCTTGCCGGGCTTCGAGGACGCCGGCTACGACACCGCGGCGGCGGTGCTCGAGGAATGCGCCAGGTTCAACGAAGAGGTGGTGGCGCCGCTGAACTTCGAAAGCGACAAGGCACCCTCGACCTTCAGCGAAGGCAAGGTCACGACCACGGCCGGCTTCAAGGAAGCCTTCCGTCAGTTCACCGAAGGCGGCTGGCAGGGCCTGCAGCACCCCACCGAATTTGGCGGCCAGGGCCTGCCCAAGCTCATCCACGCGGCCTGCAGCGAGATGGTCAACAGTGCCAGCATCAGCTTCGCCCTGTGCCCGCTGCTCACTGACGGCGCCATCGAGGCGCTGCTGACCGCCGGCTCGGCCGATCAGCAGGCGCTCTATATCCCGAAGATGATCGACGGCCGCTGGACGGGTTCGATGAACCTCACCGAGGCGCAGGCCGGCAGCGACCTGGCCGCGGTGCGCACACGCGCCGAGCCGCAGCCCGACGGCAGCTACAAGCTCTTCGGCACCAAGGTCTTCATCACCTACGGCGAGCACGACCTGGCGGACAACATCGTCCACCTCGTGCTGGCACGGGTGAGCGGTGCGCCCGAAGGCGTGAAGGGCATCTCGCTGTTCATCTGCCCCAAGCTGCTCAACGATGGGTCGCGGAACGATGTCTACTGCGCGAGCATCGAGCACAAGCTGGGCATCAAGGCCAGCCCGACGGCCGTGCTGCAGTTCGGCGACCAGGGTGGCGCGGTGAGCTACCTCGTGGGGGCTGAGAACCGCGGCCTGGAGTACATGTTCATCATGATGAACGCCGCGCGCTTCGGCGTCGGCGTGCAGGGCATTGCGGTGGCCGAACGCGCCTACCAGAAGGCGGTGGAATATGCGCGCGACCGCGTGCAGGGCCGCCCTGTGGACGGCTCGCTGCCGGCCGCCGGCGCCATCATCCACCACCCCGACGTGCGCCGCATGCTGATGACGATGCGCGCCCACACCGAGGCCTGCCGCGCCATGGCGCTGGTGGCGGCCAGCGCGAACGACGCCGCCCACGCCCACCCCGATGCCGATGTGCGCAAGCAGAATATGGCGTTCTACGAATTCCTCGTGCCGCTGGTGAAAGGCTTGTCCACCGAAATGAGCCAGGACGTGGCCAGCCTGGGCGTGCAGGTGCACGGCGGCATGGGCTATATCGAGGAAACCGGCGCGGCGCAGTACCTGCGCGACGCCAGGATCCTGACCATCTACGAGGGCACCACGGCCATCCAGGCCAACGACCTGGTGGGCCGCAAGACGGCGCGCGACGGCGGCCAGGTCGCGCGCGCCATCGCCCAGCAGATCGAGGCCACCGAGCTTGCGCTGGCCGCGCGCGACAGCGCCGCCTGCCGCACCATGGCGCGCCGCCTGGGTGCCGGCCGGCGGGCTTTCCTGGAGGTGGTGGCCTTCGTGGCCGCTCAGATGCGGGCCCAGCCCAATGCAGTGTTCTCCGGCGGAGTGCCCTACCTCATGCTCGCCGGGACGGTGATCGCCGGGTGGCAGATGGCTCGTGCCCTCATCGCCGCCGAAGACCGTTTGGCCGAAGGCCAGGACGCGGCCTTCATGCAGGCCAAGATCGCCACGGCGCGTTTCTACGGCGACCACATCCTGAACAAGGTGCCGGCCCTGGCCGAGAGCGTCCTCGAAGGCGCCGATGCCGTCACGGCCATGGCCCTGGAGGCCTACTGATGGCCTTGCCTGGCGTCCTGCAGCGCGCGCCGCTGCCCATCATCGGTGCGCCGCTGTTCATCATCAGCAACCCCACCCTGCTGATCGAACAATGCAAGGCCGGTGTCGTGGGCGGCATGCCGGCGCTGAATGCACGCCCGGCGTCGCAACTCGATGAGTGGCTGGCCGAGATCACCGAAACCCTCGCCGCCTGGGACCGCGACCATCCCGCGCAGCCCGCTGCGCCCTTCGCCATCAACCAGATCGTGCACAAGAGCAACGACCGGCTCGAGCACGATCTGCAGGTCTGCGCCAAGTACAAGGTGCCCATCGTCATCACCAGCCTGGGCGCGCGCACCGACGTCAATGACGCCGTGCATGCCTGGGGCGGCATCGTGCTGCACGACGTCATCAACAATGCCTTCGCGCACAAGGCCATCGAGAAAGGCGCCGATGGGCTCATCGCCGTGGCCGCGGGCGCCGGCGGACACGCCGGGGTGAAGAACCCCTTCGCGCTGGTCCAGGAGATCCGCGAATGGTTCGGCGGCCCGCTGGCGCTCAGCGGCGCCATAGCCACTGGCGACGCGGTGCTCGCCGCGCTGGCCATGGGGGCGGACTTCGCCTATATCGGCTCGGCCTTCATTGCCACGCTCGAGGCGCGCGCGTCCGAGGCCTACAAGCGGTGCATCGTCGACAGCAGCAGCGACGACATCGTCTACTCGAGCCTGTTCACCGGCGTGCACGGCAACTACCTCAAGCCCAGCATCCGCAACGCTGGCCTGGACCCCGACCGCCTGCCCGAGAGCGACCCGACGAAGATGGACTTCGGCGGCGGCGAGGGGGCCAAGAAGGCCTGGAAGGACATCTGGGGTTGCGGCCAGGGCATAGGCGCCGTCAAGGCCGTGGTGCCGGCTGCCGAACTCGTGGCAAGGCTCAGGCGCGAGTTCGTGGCGGCGCAGCGGCGTGTGGCCGCCCGCGTGGTCTTGGCCTGAGGGCGGCACGGGCGCGCCGGCCAGCGGCCGCTGCAAGAAGAAAGGGGCCCCGCGGGGCCCCTTGTCCAGGGTGGCTCAGCCGCTCACTTGATTGTCGTGAAGCGGGCCTCTGGTCGGTCGTCCGAGCGGTGCACCGTCGTCACGCCGGCCTTCATCGCCCAGGGCCGCATCTGGTGGTGGATCGGAATCAGCAGCACTTCGTCCTTGATGCGCAGCAGCGCCTCCCGGATCATCGCGTTGCGCTTGGCGAGATCGATCTCGCTCTTCATCGCGTCGGTGAGGCGGTCGACCACCGGGTCGCTGACGCGCGAGAAATTGAAATTGCCGTCCGCTCCCGAGGTGCGCGTGCGGGCCAGCGACTGGATCATGTACTGCGCGTCATAGGTCGCCACACCCCAGCCCAGCATGTAGATCGACGAGTCGAAGTTCTGGAACTTCTGGCTGAAGGTGGCCATGTTCTCGGCCACCAGCGAGGCCTTCACGCCGATGCGTGCCCACATCGCGATCACGGCCTGGCAAATTTCCTCGTCGTTGACGTAGCGGTTGTTGGGGCAGTTCATGCGCACCTCGAAGCCGTCCGGGTAGCCGGCCTCGGCGAGCAGCTTCTTCGCGCCGGTGGCGTCGACCTTGGTCGGCACGTCCAGGTCGGGCGTATTGCCGTTGACGCCGGGGGCCACCATCAGGCCGGCCGGGATCGACAGCCCGCGCATGATGTTGCGCTGGATGGCCTCGCGGTCGATGGCCATGCTCAAGGCCTGGCGCACGCGCTTGTCGGCGAAGGGGTTCTTGCCCTTGATGTTGCTGTACTTCAGCTCCGGGCTGCCGATGTCGGGCGCGAAGAAGATCGTGCGCACCTCGGGACCGTCCAGCACCTTGAGCTTGCTGTCGGTGCGCAGGCGTGCCACGTCCTGGGTGGGGATGTCGGTGAGCATGTCCACGTCGCCCGACAGCAACGCCGCCACGCGCGTGGGGTCGCTCTTGATCGGTGTGTAGACCACTTCCTTGACATTGCCCTGGTGCTTGTCCCACCAGTCGGTGTTGATGCTCATGGTGACGCGCTGTTCGGGCGTCCAGCCGGTGATCTTGTAGGAGCCGGTGCCCATCACGTGGCGCGAGGCGAAGTTCTCTTCCTTGGCCTTGTAGTCCTGCACGTTGGCGGTGCGATTCTTTTCCGCCCAGGCCCGGCTCATGATGCGGAAGTCGACGATATTGCGCAGCAACAGCGGGTTCGGCGCGGCGAGGATGAGATCGACGGTGTGGTCGTCGATCTTCTTCGCCTCGTTCACACCTGTGACATAGATCTGCATCGTGCCCTGCGGCTGCTTGATGCGGCCGAAGGAGAAGACCACGTCATCGGCAGTCAGAGGCGTGCCGTCGTGAAACTTGACGCCACGGCGCAGCTCGAAGCGCACCTGCGTGGGGCTGACGAAGATCCACTTGGTGGCCAGCGCGGGCTCGACTTCGTATTTCGCGCTATAGCGGGTGAGACCTTCGTAGGCATGCATCAGGATGGCATTGGTCGTCGCATGGTTCTGCGAGTGCGGGTCCATCGTGAGGATGTCGTTCTGGGCCGCCCAGCGCAGGGTTTGCGCGTGCGCGGGGGCGAGCAGTGCTGCGGCCAGCGCAGTGGCAGCCAGCAAGGACTTCACGGTCATGGGCGTCTCCTCGATCGCTTGTTCAGGACCCGTGATGGTAGACGCAGCCCCGGGCCGGGCCAGCGGGAAACACCCGAGGCGCAGGCGGCCCGGCCGCCACCGCAGGGAGGTCTCAACCGGCCACGAGGGAGGAGTCGCAACCGCGGGCGGCAGCGATCCAGCGCATCGCCAGGCGCCGCGCCAGGCCTGAAGGCAGCCAGGGCAGCCAGCGCTCGGGCGCGGTGACCACGCCGCAGCGATAGCACTGTGCGCTGGGGTCCCAGTGCAGCGCCGCGCACTCACCGCGCAACCGCCGCGAAACCACCATGCCCAGCGGGCAGGGTTCGGCGGCGCAGCACAGGCCGCAGCCATTGCAGGCCTCGCCCGGCGCCGGCTTGGCCGGCGCGGCCTGCTGCAGCAGGATCACTCGTTGTCGCATGGCGCCTGTAGTCTGGCGGCACGGCGCCGCGGGCGGCCAGGAAAACAGCGGCCTGGGTCCCCGCCATTTCGACCGCCTTCACGGCGCTGGGCCGGTGATAGAGTCGCACTCGATCCACAGACCGGTCCTTCCCGTCCCCTTGCTGGCCAGAAAAGACCGGCAAGGCGGGTCGCTAGTCCGCTTGACCGGTGCAGCCGGTGCCGCGGAAGGTTGATCAACCCATCTCTTGCCCTGGGAAGCCTGGGGCGGCAAGGTGAGCGAAAGATGATGCAGCAATACAGGTCGAACTCGCACCTGTTCGGGGGCAATGCCCCGTACGTGGAGGAGTTGTACGAGGCCTATCTCGACAACCCCGGCAGCGTGCCGGATACCTGGCGCACCTATTTCGACAACCTCCAGCACGTGCCCGCGGCCGATGGCACCCAGGCCCGCGATGTGGCCCACCTGCCGGTGGTCGAGTCCTTCGCGCAGCGTGCCAAGGCCAATGCCTTTGCCCTGAAGGCCAGCGAGGCCGATCTGGCCGTGGCGCGCAAGCAGGTGCATGTGCAGTCGCTGATCGCGGCGTATCGCTTCCTGGGCAGCCGCTGGGCCGACCTGGACCCGCTCAAGCGCGCCGAGCGCCCGAGGATCCCCGAGCTGGAGCCGGCGTTCTACGACCTGAGTGAGTCCGACATGGACATCACCTTCTCGGCCGCCAACACGTATTTCAGCAAGGCCGAGCACATGAGCCTGCGGGACATCCTGCAGGCGCTGCGTGAAACCTACTGCGGCAGCGTGGGGGCCGAGTTCATGCACTGCACCGACCCGGCGGAGAAGCGCTGGTGGCAGGAGCGGCTGGAGTCGATTCGCAGCAAGCCGAGCTTCAGCGTGGCCGAGAAGATCCACATCCTGGAGCGGCTCACCGCGTCGGAGGGCCTGGAGCGCTATCTGCACACCAAGTACGTGGGCCAGAAGCGCTTCTCGCTGGAAGGCGGCGAGAGCTTCATCGCCAGCATGGACGAACTGGTGCAGCGCGCCGGCACCACCGGGGTGCAGGAGATCGTCATCGGCATGGCGCACCGCGGCCGGCTCAACGTGCTCGTCAACACGCTGGGCAAGATGCCGGCGGACCTGTTCGCCGAATTCGACCACACCGCGCCCGAGGCCCTGCCCGCGGGCGACGTGAAGTACCACCAGGGGTTTTCCAGCGACATCACGACGCCCGGCGGCCCGGTGCACCTGAGCCTGGCCTTCAACCCTTCGCACCTGGAAATCGTCAACCCGGTGGTCGAAGGCTCGGTGAAGGCGCGCATGGACCGGCGCGGCGACAAGACGGGCGCCCAGGTGCTGCCTGTGCTGGTGCATGGCGACGCGGCCTTTGCCGGGCAGGGCGTGGTCATGGAGACGCTGGCCCTGGCGCAGACGCGCGGCTACTTCACCGGGGGGACCGTGCACCTGGTGGTGAACAACCAGATCGGCTTCACCACCAGCGACCCGCGCGACACGCGCTCCACGCTGTACTGCACCGACGTCGTGAAGATGATCGAAGCCCCGGTGCTGCACGTCAACGGCGACGACCCCGAGGCCGTGGTCCTGTGCACGCGGCTGGCCATGGACTACCGCCGGCAGTTCATGAAGGACGTGGTCGTCGATATCGTCTGCTTCCGCAAGCTCGGCCACAACGAGCAGGACACACCGAGCCTGACCCAGCCGCTGATGTACAAGGTGATCGCCAAGCACCCCGGCACGCGTCGCCTGTATGGCGACAAGCTCGTGGCCCAGGGCGTGCTGCCGGCCGGGGGCCCCGACGAAGTGGTCAAGGCCTTTCGCTCGGCCATGGACGAGGGGCGCCACACCGCCGACCCCGTGCTCACCACCTTCAAGAGCAAGTACGCGGTCGACTGGGCGCCGTTCCTGAACAAGAAGTGGACCGATGCCGCGGACACCGCGCTGCCGCTGGCCGAAGTCAAGCGCCTGTGCGAGCGGCTGACCACCATCCCGAACACCTTCAAGGTGCACCCCCTGGTGGAAAAGGTCATCGCCGACCGCGCGGCCATGGGCCGGGGCGAGATCAACGTCGATTGGGGGATGGGCGAAACCCTGGCCTACGCCTCGCTGGTGGCCAGTGGCTATGCCGTGCGGCTGTCCGGCGAGGACTGCGGGCGCGGCACCTTCGTGCACCGCCACGCGGTGCTGCACGACCAGAACCGCGAGAAGTGGGATACCGGCACCTATGTGCCGCTGAGCCACGTGGCGGATGGCCAGGCGCCGTTTGTCGTGATCGACTCGCTGCTCTCCGAGGAGGCCGTGCTCGGATTCGAGTACGGCTATGCGTCGGCCGAGCCCAACACGCTGACGATCTGGGAAGCGCAGTTCGGGGACTTCGTCAACGGGGCGCAAGTGGTCATCGACCAGTTCATTGCCGCGGGCGAGGTCAAGTGGGGCCGCGTCAACGGCCTGACGCTGCTGCTGCCGCACGGCTACGAAGGGCAGGGCCCCGAGCACAGCTCGGCGCGCCTGGAGCGCTTCATGCAACTCGCGGCCGACAACAACATGCAGGTCGTGCAACCCACCTCGGCCAGCCAGATATTCCACTTGCTGCGCCGGCAGATGGTGCGGCAGTTCCGCAAGCCGCTGGTCATCTTCACGCCCAAGTCGCTGCTGCGGGCCCGGGACGCCACCTCGCCGCTCGGCGAATTCACCCGGGGCGAGTTCCGCACCGTGATCGGCCCCAGCCGGCCCGAGATCGAAGGCGACAAGGTCAAGCGCGTGATCGCCTGCTCGGGCAAGGTGGTGTACGACCTGATTCGCAAGCGCGAAGAGAAGAAGGCCTTTGACGTGGCCATCGTGCGCGTCGAGCAGCTCTACCCCTTCCCGCACAAGGCCTTCGGTGCCGAGATGAAGCGCTTCCCCAACGCCACCGAGGTGGTGTGGTGCCAGGACGAGCCGCAGAACCAGGGCGCCTGGTTCTCGGTGCAGCACTACGTGCACGAGAACATGCTCGACGGCCAGAAACTCGGCTACGCCGGGCGGCCGCCGTCGGCGTCGCCCGCGGTGGGTTACTCGCACCTGCACCAGGAGCAGCAGAAGGCGCTGCTGGAGCAGGCCTACGGGAAGCTCAAAGGCTCCGTCCTCAGCAAGTGAAATTCACTCGAGCCCACTCATGTCTATCGTTGAAGTCAAGGTTCCGCAACTCTCCGAGTCCGTGGCCGAAGCCACGCTGCTGCAGTGGAAGAAGCAGCCTGGCGATGCCGTGGCGATGGATGAGATCCTGATCGAGGTCGAGACCGACAAGGTCGTGCTCGAGGTGCCGGCGCCCGCCGCGGGCGTGCTGGTCGAGATCGTTCAGGCCGGCGGCGCCACTGTGGCGGCCGAGCAGCTCATCGCGCGCATCGACACCGCGGGCAAGGCCAGCAGCGCCGCACCTGCCCCGGCCATCACTGCGGCATCTGCGCCCGCCACTGCGCCTGCCGCCAGCAAGGGCAGCATCGCGATGCCTGCGGCGGCCAAGCTGATGGCCGAGAACCAGCTCGCCGCCGGCTCCGTGCCGGGCACCGGCCGCGACGGCCGGGTGACCAAGGGCGATGTGCTGGCCGCCCTCGCCACACCGCCTACGGCGCCTGCAGCGCCAGAGGCAACCCGGGCTGCCGCCCCGCCGGCCGCGCCCGTGCCCGCCGCCGTGGCCAAACCGCTGCCTGCCGTGGCCGCACCGGTCGGCCTGAACCTGGGCGAGCGCCCCGAGCAACGCGTGCCCATGTCCCGCCTGCGCGCGCGCATCGCCGAGCGGCTGGTGCAGTCGCAATCCACCAACGCCATCCTCACCACCTTCAACGAGGTCAACATGGCCCCGCTGATGGAAATGCGCAAGCGCTTCCAGGAGCGCTTCGAGAAGGAGCACGGCGTCAAGCTCGGCTTCATGAGCTTCTTCGTCAAGGCCGCGGTGGCGGCGCTGAAGAAGTTCCCGATCATCAACGCGTCGATCGACGGCAACGACATCGTCTACCACGGCTACTTCGACATCGGCATCGCGGTGGGCTCGCCGCGCGGCCTGGTGGTGCCGGTGATCCGCAACGCCGACCAGATGAGCTTTGCCGATATCGAGAAGAAGATCAGCGAGTACGGAAAGAAGGCCGCCGAGGGCAAGCTCGGCATCGACGAGCTCACCGGCGGCACCTTCTCGATCAGCAACGGCGGCACCTTCGGCTCGATGCTGTCCACGCCCATCATCAACCCGCCGCAGTCGGCCATCCTGGGCGTGCACGCCACCAAGGACCGCGCGGTGGTCGAGAACGGGCAGATCGTGGTGCGCCCCATCAACTACCTGGCGATGAGCTACGACCACCGCCTCATCGACGGCCGCGAGGCCGTGCTCGGCCTGGTGGCGATGAAGGAAGCGCTGGAAGACCCGGCGCGACTGCTCTTCGACATCTGAAGGAGGGATCGCCATGGGCCTCGCAGACGACCTCGCACGACTGGACGAAATGCACTCGCGCGGCGCCCTGTCCGGCGAGGAGTTCGCGCGCGCCAAGGCGCGGCTGCTCGGCGGCCCGGGCGCGGGCTCAGAGATCCCGGTGGTCGACGCGGTCAACCGCCTGCGCCGCAGCCGCGGCGACCGCTGGATCGGTGGCGTCTGCGGTGGCGTGGCGGTGAGCACCGGCGTCGAGTCGTGGATCTGGCGCCTGATCCTCACGGCGCTGGCGCTCTTCGGCGGCGTCGGCGTGCTCCTCTACATCCTGCTGTGGATCTTCGTTCCCGAAGAGCCCTGAACAACTCTCATGCCCAAGAATTTCGACGTCATCGCCATCGGCGCCGGCCCCGGCGGCTACATCGCGGCCATTCGTGCCGCACAGCTCGGCCTCAAGGTCGCCTGCATCGACGAATGGAAGAACGGCATGGGCGGGCCTGCGCCCGGTGGCACCTGCACCAACGTCGGCTGCATCCCGAGCAAGGCGCTGCTGCAGAGCAGCGAGCACTACGAGCATGCCGCGCACTCCTTTGCCGAGCACGGCATCGTGCTGAAGGACCTGGGCATCGATGTGAAGAAGATGCAGGCCCGCAAGGACACCGTGGTCAGGCAGAACAACGAAGGCATCCTCTACCTCTTCAAGAAGAACAAGGTCACCTTCTTCCATGGCCGGGGCTCCTTCGTGAAGGCGCTGGACGGCCACTACGAGATCGCGGTGGGCGAAGAGGTGCTGAGCGCCAGGCAGGTGATCGTGGCCACGGGCTCCAGTGCGCGGGCGCTGCCCGGCGTGCCCTTCGACGAAGAGCAGGTGCTCAGCAACGACGGCGCGCTGCGCATCGCCGCCGTGCCCAGGACGCTGGGGCTCATCGGTTCGGGCGTCATCGGCCTGGAAATGGGCTCGGTGTGGCGCCGTCTGGGCTCGCAGGTGACCGTGCTCGAGGCCCTGCCGGTCTTCCTGGGCGTGGTGGACGAGCAGATCGCGAAGGAGGCGCACAAGGCCTTCATCAAGCAGGGTCTGAAGATCGAACTCGGCGTGAAGGTCGGCGAGGTCACGACGGGCCAGGGCGGCGTCACGGTGGCCTACGAGGACGCCCAGGGCCAGGCGCAGACGCTGGGGGTGGACAAGCTCATCGTTTCAATCGGCCGCGTACCCAACACCCTGGGCCTGAACGCCGAAGGCGTGGGCCTGCAGCTCGACGAGCGCGGCGCCATCGTGGTCGACGCCGAGTGCCGCACCAACCTGCCCGGCGTGTGGGCGGTGGGCGACGTCGTGCGCGGCCCCATGCTCGCGCACAAGGCCGAAGAAGAGGGCGTGGCGGTGGCCGAACGCATCGCCGGCCAGCATGGGCATGTGGACTTCAACACCATCCCCTGGGTCATCTACACCAGCCCCGAGATCGCCTGGGTGGGTCAGACCGAGCAGCAACTCAAGGCCTCGGGCCGCGACTACAAGGCGGGCGTCTTCCCGTTCATGGCCAACGGGCGGGCGCGCGCGCTGGGCGACACCACCGGCATGGTCAAGATCCTGGCCGATGCAGCCACCGACGAGATCCTGGGCGTGCACATGGTCGGCCCCCTGGCCAGCGAGCTGATCGCCGAGGCGGTGGTGGCGATGGCGTTCCGGGCCAGCAGCGAAGACATCGCCCGCATCTGCCACGCCCACCCGTCACTTTCCGAAGCGACCAAGGAAGCCGCGCTCGCAGTCGACAAGCGCAGCCTGAATTTCTGATCGCATGAGCCGTATTCGGCAGCATTACCACGCCACGCTGGCGCAGCGCGGCTACCACAGCGACCCCGCCCAGTTGCGCGGCGTGGCGGCGCTCGAGCGTTGCGAGAACGAGTGGGCCGACTACAAGGCCCGCCGCAGCAATGCACTGGCCAAGCTCGTGGCTCGGCCACCGATCCCGCGCGGTGTCTACCTGTGGGGCGGCGTGGGTCGCGGCAAGAGTTTTCTGATGGACGGCTTCTTCCAGGCGGTGCCGCTCACGCGCAAGACGCGCCTGCATTTCCACGAGTTCATGCGCGAGGTGCACCGCGAGTTGCAGGTTCTGCAGGGCACGGTCAATCCGCTGGACGAACTGGGTCGGCGCATCGCGCGCCGTTTTCGCCTGATCTGCTTCGACGAGTTCCATGTCGCCGATGTCACCGATGCATTGATCCTGCACCGCCTGTTGCTGGCCCTGTTCGCCAATCGCGTCAGCATCGTCGCCACCTCGAATTTCCACCCCGACGGCCTGTACCCGAACGGCCTGCACCGGGACCGCATCCTGCCGGCCATCGAGCTGCTGAAAGCCCAGCTCGAGGTGGTGAACGTCGATGCCGGCACCGATTACCGCCAGGGCGCGGTCGAGCAAGTGGAGATCTACCACTGCCCCCTGGGCGACGCGGCCGAGGCCGCGATGGCGCGCGCCTTCGAGCGGCTGGCACAGGCTCGCGACGAGGACCCGGTGATGCAGATCGAGCACCGCGCACTGCCCGCGCGCCGGCGCGCCGGCGGCGTGGTGTGGTTCGACTTCCAAACCCTGTGCGGCGGACCGCGCTCGCAGAATGACTACCTCGAGATCGCTTCGCGCTTCCACACCGTGCTGCTCTCGGGCGTGCCGCGCATGACGCCCCGCATGGCCAGCGAGGCGCGACGCTTCACCTGGCTCGTGGACGTGCTCTACGACCGGCGCATCAAGCTCGTGGTTTCGGCCGAAGTGCCGATCGATGCGCTGTATGCCGAGGGACCGCTGGCGCACGAGTTCCCGCGCACGGCCTCGCGCCTGCGCGAAATGCAGTCGGCCGAGTTCCTGGCGCTGACCCGGCGCGAGGTCGACACTTCGCTGACCTGAGGCCCGCGGTGCGGCTTGCGTTCTTCCTGTCGTGCGGGGTGGTTTGTGCCGCAGGGGCGGCTTGGGCTGCGGGCGACGAGCGCGCGGCGATCATCGAAGAGCGCCGCGCCCTGACCGCCCGTTTCGACGCCCAGGAACAAGCCTGCCGCGAGCGGTTTGCAGTCACACCCTGCATCCAGGGAGTCCGGGCCCTCAGGCGGGCCGCGCTGGCGCCCTTGCGCGAGCGCGAAATGAAGCTCGACGCCGCCGAGCGCATGCAGCGCTCGGCCGAGCGCCAGGCCGCGGTGCAGGCCAAGCAGCGCGCCGCGGCGACGCCGCCGCAAGGCACGCCGGTGCCGGAGCGCAGTCTGCGCAAGCCGCCGCGACCCGCCGCGGCCGCGTCTTCCGTGGAGCCGGCGGCGCGCCGTGGCGCCACCGAGTCCGCGCGCGCCGCGGAGGCCGCGGCCAAGGTGCAAGTGGCAAAGCGTCGCCAGGCCGAAATCCAGGCCCGGCAGGCCCGCGTCGCCCGGCGGCAAACCGAGCGCGCAGCGGCGGGCAAAAGCGCCGCACCCTTGCCTGGCCCCGGGGCCAGCGGGTCGGGCCGATAGCCGGCGCGCCTCAGGGCAGCGGGTCGATCCGCGCCAGGGCCAGCGAAAGGTTGTCGCCGCCACCCCGGGCCCGCTGGCGGGCCTTGCTGATGAGCATCTCGCTGGCCTCGCGCGGGGGCAGGGCGTGCAAGATGGCGCCGAGCTCCTTGGGCGTGAAGTAGTGCCACAGACCGTCACTGCAGGCCAGCAGGGTGTCGCCGAACTCGAGCTTCTCGATATGCCACAGTGCCACCGGCGGGTCGGCGTGCGTGCCCAGGCAGCCCGTGAGGAGATTGGACTGCGCGTGCGAATTGGCGGCTTCCTCGCTGATCTTGCCTTCGTCGATCAGGCGCTGCACGAACGAATGATCCACCGTCCGCTGCATCAACTCGGTGCCGCGGAAGTGGTAAACGCGCGAATCGCCGGCATGCACCACATCGCACGCCAGCGCGGGCGACACGCAGAAGGCGGCCACCGTGCTGTGAGGTTCCTCTTCCGCCGTGATGGCGGTGAGCTTGATCATCAGGTGCGCTTCGAGCACGAGTTGGCGCAGCAACTCGCTGGCCTCGTCCTGCGCCGGGACGAAGCGCTCGAAGATCTGGCGCGCCGTCAGCAACACCTGGTCGGCGGCTTTGCGGCCACCGCTCTTGCCGCCCATGCCATCGGCCACCACGGCCATCACCGAGCCACTGATGCGTGGGTGTTCGATGATTTCAACCTGGTCTTGCTGGTAGGCGCGGTCGCCGCGGTGCAACCCCGTGGCGGCGCTGAAGCGGAAAGATTGCGCAGCGGACATCTGACCGAATATAAACTCGGCCCACACCACTGATCCGTGCAGCAATGGACGAGAACCTGCATTCCCCGCAGCGCCGCCTGATCGAGTTGCGCATCGAGCACGCCGATCTCGACGAGCTGATCGATCGCAACCCGCTGGACCACCCGGCCGACGACCTCACGCTGCGTCGCCTGAAAAAGCGTCGCCTGCTCCTGCGCGACCAGATCTCGCACCTCGAAACCGAGCTCGATCCCCCCGAGCCTGCGTGACAGGGCGCCTCGCTGCGGCCGTTGCCCGCGCTTTCGCCCCCGACGGCCCGTTGGCGCACAGCGAGGCCGGCTTTCGTCCGCGCCCTCAGCAGGACTTGATGGCGGCGCGCATCGCGCAGGCGCTGGACCTGAAGCAGACGCTCGTGGCCGAAGCCGGCACCGGGGTGGGCAAGACCTTCGCCTACCTGGTGCCGCTGCTGCTCTCGGGGCAGCGCGCGCTGATCAGCACCGCCACCAAGAGCCTGCAGGACCAGCTCTTCCTGCGCGACCTGCCGCGCCTGGCGGATGCCTTGCAGGTGCCGGCGCGCCTGGCGCTGCTGAAGGGTCGCGCCAGCTATCTGTGCCGCCACCGGCTGACCCAGGCCGAGAACAGCGCGCAGCTGCCCGACCGCTTCGCTGTGCGTGCCCTGCACCGTGTCTCGAAGTGGGCCCAGGGCACGCGCAGCGGTGACCTGGCCGAAATCGAAGGGCTGGACGATCGCTCGCCGGTGATCCCCCTGGTGAGTTCCACGCGCGACAACTGCCTGGGTGCCGAATGCCCCGAGTACCGCAGCTGCCACGTCATGCAAGCGCGCCGCGAGGCCATGGCCGCCGATCTCGTCGTCATCAATCACCATCTCTTCTTCGCCGACCTGGCGCTGCGCGACAGCGGCGTGGCCGAGCTGCTGCCCACGGTGGACGCAGCGGTGTTCGACGAGGCGCACCAGCTCGTCGAAGCCGGCATCCAGTTTCTGGGCGTCCAGCTGTCCACCGGGCAGGCCATCGACCTCGGTCGCGATTTGCTCGCGCTGGGGTTGCAGCACGCGCGTGGCCTGGAGCACTGGAACGATCTTCAGGCCGGCATCGAACGCGGCGCGCGCGAACTGCGCCTGGCCAGTGCGGGCGCGATCCGCGAGGTGCGCGGCGTGCTCAAGCTGCGCTGGGACGAGCGCAGCGAGGCCCTGGCCGTGCCCCTGAGCGAACTGGCTGAAGCCGCATTGGCCGCAGTCGACGCCCTGGCCCGGGTGGCCGAGACGGCGCCCGATTTGCCCAAGCTCGAACAGCGCGCCCGCGCGCTGGCGGCGCTGTGCCATCGTTTCGGTGAAGACGCGCCAGCCGACCATGTGCGCTGGGTCGACCTCACGCCCCAGCAGGCGCGCCTGGTCGAGTCGCCGCTGGACATCCGCGAGATGCTGGCGCAGCAGCGGCAGTCCGCACCCAAGACCTGGGTGTTCACCTCGGCCACGCTGGGCGACGACGACGCGCTGTCGTGGTTCACCTCGACCACCGGGCTGGAAGATGCCGAACTTCTGCGCGTGGGCAGCCCCTTCGACTACCCGGCGCATGCCCGGGTCTGGGTGCCTGCGAGGCTGCCGCTGCCCAATGCTAGCGGGCACCCGGCAGCCGTGGGCGCGCTGGCTGCCCGCTGTGCCAGCGCCCTGGGCGGGCGCACTTTCGTGCTGACGACCACGCTGCGCGTGCTGCCGCTGGTGGCCGACGCACTGCTCGCCCAGGCCCAGGCGCTGGGCCTGGAGCTGAAGGTCCTGGTGCAAGGCAGCGAGCCGCGGCGGGCGCTGCTGCAGCGCTACGGTGACGGGCGCGGTTGCGTGCTGGTGGGCTCGCAGAGTTTCTGGGAGGGCATCGACATGCCCGGCGAGGCACTGCAGTGCGTGCTCATCGACAAGCTGCCGTTTCCGCCGCCGGGTGACCCGCTCGTCGAGGCCCGCGTGCGCCAGCTGCGCGGGCAGGGGCGCAATCCGTTCGAGGACTATTTCCTGGCCGAGGCCGCGGTCTCGCTCAAGCAGGGCGCCGGGCGTTTGATCCGCACCGAGACCGACCGCGGGCTGCTCGTGATCTGCGACCCACGGCTGCGCCAGATGGGCTATGGGCGGCGCTTGCTGGCGGCCCTGCCGCCGATGGGCGTGGTGGCCGACGAGGCCGAGGCACTGGGCTGGCTGGACTCGCTCGCGGCGTGCCGCTAGCCGGTCCACCCCGGCCGTGGCGGTGCAGGCAAAGGCGCCGCTACCAGAACTTCCACCAGGGCCTGTCGCGCGCGGCAAGCTTCCCGTCGAGGTAGGCGCTGTCGGGGAAGTTCTTGCGCAGCACGCGATCGGCGTCGTCGCGCAGTGCGGTCAGCTGGAGCTTGTCGTAGCTCTGCACCAGGATGTGCAGCGCCTGCTCGACGGCCGGCGACTGCTGGAAATCCGTCACCACCTGCTGCGCGCGGGCAGCCGCTGCCAAATAGGCACCGCGGCGCAAGTAGTACGAAGCCACATGCACCTCATAGGCGGCCAGCGAATTGATGATGGAGTTCATGCGCCGCCGTGCGTCGGCCGCGTAACGCGAGTTCGGAAACTGGTCCACCAGTTGCTTGAAGGCCTGGTAGGCATCGCGCGACGCGCGCTGGTCGCGCTCGGCCAGTTCCTGCCCGAACAGGGTGCTCATCAGCCCGAGGTCTTCGTTGAAATTGATCATGCCGCGCAGATACAGCGCGTAGTCCAGCGCCGGGCTGGAGGGGTTGAGCTTGATGAATCGGTCGACCACCGTCAGCGCCTGCGTGCGCTCGCCGCTGCGCCAGTTGAGGTAGGCCATGTCCAGCAGCGCCTGTTGCGCCAGCAAGGAGCCGGCGGCCAGGCCCTCGACGCGCTCCAGCGTCTTGATGGCGCGCTCGTAGCTGCCCGAATCCATGTCTTCGCGGGCCTCTTTGTACAATCGCTCCGCGGTGCTCGGGGCTGATTCGTCCTTGGGAGTCGAACTGCAACCTGCCAGTTGCAGCGACAGCGCCAGCAGGGCCCACAGCGCAGCGCGCCAAATCAGGGAAACGGTCATCGCGAATGGTGCCGGACGTACGAGGGAGCGCGGATTATAGGGAGGCCCTGCCGGCCGACGCCGAGCCTGCCGAGTTCGATGGCCAGGCCGCGCCCGAGATCCGCAGCGCATCGGTCGGCGCGGCACAGCACGGCGAGCGGCTCGACAAGGTGCTGGTGATCCTGGCGCCCGAATTCTCGCGCAGCCACCTTCAGCACCTCATCGAACTCGGCCATGTGCGGCTCGATGGCGCCGTCGCAGCCACGGCATCGCGGCGACTGCGCGCCGGGCAGGTGGTGCAGATCGAACTCGTGCCCACCGAGGAAAGCCGGGCCTTTCGCCCGCAGGCCATGCCTTTGGCGCTGCTCTACGAAGATGAACACCTGCTCGTGCTCGACAAGCCCGCCGGCCTGGTCGTGCACCCGGCGCCAGGGAACTGGTCCGGCACGCTGCTCAACGGCTTGCTCGCGCACCACGCGCTGGCGGCGACGTTGCCGCGGGCCGGCATCGTGCATCGCCTGGACAAGGACACTTCGGGCGTGATGATGGTCGGCAAGACGCTGGCCGCGGTGACGGCGCTGGTGCGCGATATGGCGGCGCGCAACGTGCATCGTCGCTACCTGGCGCTGGCCCAGGGCGTACCGCCCCGCAGCGAGTTCTCCATCGACGCACCGATTGGCCGCGATCCGGCGGTGCGCGTGCGCATGGCCGTGGTGGCGGGTGGGCGGCCCTCGCGCACCGATGTGCTTTGCGTGGCATCCCGCGGCGGGTTCAGTGCGTTGATCTGCACGCTGCATACCGGACGCACGCACCAGATTCGCGTGCACCTGGCTTCACGGGGGCTGCCGCTGGTGGGCGACACGCTGTACGGAGGCCGGCCGCAGCTGGGCATGGTGCGCCAGGCCCTGCACGCCACCGAACTGGAGCTGGCGCACCCCATCAGCCGTGCGCCGCTGGCCTTCGCTTGCACGCCGCCACCGGACTTCGCTGCGGCCTGGGCCGAGGTGGTGGGCACCCCCGCGGGTTGATGCCCAGGCGGCCCAGGCGGCCGCGTGCCCAGGCGGCCGCGCCAGCGCGAGCTACAATCAGCCCGGATCACAGCGCTGCGGGCACCTTGGCGTGCCGCGCCTGTTCGAGATGACTCCCCTTCCGGCCGGGCTGGAACGTGGGATCCCCCCGCGCCAGAGACGATTTTGCGACGCGCGGCCCCAGTGCCCCCATGCCGGATCGACCGGACCCAACACCAGTCCACCGCCGTCGCGGTGGCCGACCCCAAGCGCAGGCCATGAATACATCGGAGGCCAAACGAGTCCTCGAAACCGCATTGATCTGCGCCGCCGCGCCATTGCCATTGGCCGAGATGCGGGCCCTGTTCGACGGCGAGGTGGGCAGTGACACCTTGCGCCGGCTGCTCGACGAACTCTGCCGCGACTGGGAAGGCCGCGGCGTGGAGTTGGTGGCGCTGGCCAGTGGCTGGCGTTTCCAGAGCCGCCCGGAGTTGCGCCCCTATCTCGACCGCCTGCACCCCGAGAAGCCGCCGCGCTACTCGCGCGCCGCGCTCGAGACCCTGGCCATCGTGGCCTACCGGCAACCGGTGACGCGTGGCGACATCGAAGATATCCGCGGCGTGACCGTGAGCAGCCCGATCGTCAAGCAGCTCGAAGATCGCGGCTGGATCGAAGCCATCGGTTACCGCGAAGCGCCGGGGCGCCCGGCCCTGTATGCGACGACGCGCCAGTTCCTCGACGACCTCGGGCTGGCCAGCCTCGACCAGCTGCCGGAAATCAACAGCTCGCTCGATCCGACCCACGGTGCACAAGCCTTGGCCGCGCTGGAAGCAGCGCCCTCGCTGCTGGGCGATGGCCAGGGCGCGTTGCCTCTGGACACTGATGCAGAGCCCGGTGAAGTCGCTGCGCCGGCTGATGAAACGTTTCTCGGCCCTGACCGGCCTGCCGCAGAGGTCTCCGCCGCCTTGCCTGACTCCCTTTCTCCTACCGACACCGCCGCATGAACGCACAAGACGCCGATTCGTTGCCGAACGAGGCCCCCGCTGCTGAAGCCGGCGGCGAGACTCCAGTAGACAAGCCCAAGCGCCGCCGCGCGCCGCGCAAGACAGCGAGCGCGGCCGACGCGCCCGCGGTGGATGTCGCGACGCAAGGCGCTGCGCCAGCGTCCCCGTCGACCGAGGCGGCCATCGCAGCACCCACCGAGCCGAGCGCCGCGGTGGATGCCGGCGACATCGTTGACGCCGTTGGGGCCAACGGTGTGCCGCAGGCCCAGGCCGACGGGCCGCCGGGGGAGGACCAGCCCGCAGGCGCGCGGCGGGGCCGCAATCGGCGCCGCGGGCGTCGCGGCGGAGAACGCGCCCGCGAGGCGCGGCCCGAGGGCGAGGGCTCGGCGCAGGACAGCCAGGCCGACCCTGCGGCCGTCTTGCCCAGGCTGCCCGCACCCGAGGTGGGCGAAGTGTTTGCGCAAGTGCTCTCGGGCGAATATGACGCCGAGCCACCCGCCGCGCAGGGCGAAGCGACCGTGGCCGAGGATGCCGTGCCGCCCAAGCGGGTGCTGGCCGCCGACCCCGACGCGCCCAAGCTGCACAAGGTGCTGGCGCAAGCCGGCGTGGGCTCGCGCCGCGACCTGGAGCAGATGATCGTCGAAGGCCGGGTCAGCGTGAACGGCGAGGTGGCGCACACCGGGCAGCGCATTTCCTTCGGCGACCGCATCGCCATCGAGGGCAAGCCCGTGCGCTACCGCATCGCGCCGCCACCGCCCCGCGTGCTGGCCTACCACAAGCCCGCGGGCGAGGTGGTCACGCACGACGACCCGCAACAGCGCCCGACGGTGTTCCGCCGCCTGCCGCGGCTCCAGCAGGGCAAGTGGCAATCGGTGGGCCGGCTGGACATCAACACCGAGGGTTTGCTGCTGTTCACCAATTCCGGCGAGCTCGCCAACCAGCTCATGCACCCGCGCTTCGGCGTGGAGCGCGAGTACGCCGTGCGCTCGCTGGGCGTGCTGGGCGAAGAAGCCAAGGCCAGACTGCTCGAAGGCGTGGAGATCGACGGCCAGCGCTGCGGCTTCAAGAGCATCGAAGACGGCGGCGGCGAGGGCGTGAACCACTGGTATCGGGTCGTCATCACCGAGGGCCGCAACCGTGAAGTGCGCCGGCTGTTCGAGGCCGTGGGCCACGCGGTGAGCCGGTTGATCCGCATCCGCTACGGTTCGGTGGTCCTGCCCAGGGGCCTCAAGCGCGGCGTCTGGGTCGACCTGGACGACTTCGACCTGCGCAACCTGCGCCGCCTGGCCAGCGGGCCGAGGCCCGAGGGCGCGCCGGACACCGACAGCCCCCCGCGGCGAGGGCGCAACCGCCGCGGCGGCAAGCGCCGGCCGGAGGACGCCGAGCGCGCCCCGCGGCCCGAGCGCCCCGAGGTCGCCCGGGCCGAGCCGCGCGATCCGCGTCCCCCGCGCATGCCCCGTGAGCCGCGCCCGCCACGGGCAGACGCAGGCGAGGGGGGTGCGATCCCGAACCCGCTGCAACAGACCTTCGACAAGCGCGCCATTCAGCAGGAGCGCGCGCTGCGCCGGGATATGCCGGAGGACGGGCCGATCCCCAACCCATTGCAGCAAACCTACGACAAGCGGGCTCTGCAGCGCGACCGGGCACCGCAGCGCGAAATCGCAGAAGACGGGCCGATTCCCAACCCGCTGCAGCAGACCTATGACAAGCGCTTCTCCAAGGGCCCCGGCCCGGGTGGCAGCGTGCGCGGCCGTGCACGTGGCCCCGGTCAGGGTCAGCCCAAGAAGGCTGGGGGCGGGGACCCGAACCGCGTGCCCGATCCGATGCAGACCTCGGTGGGCTACATCGGCGCCGATGCCTTCCGCCGCAAGAGCGGTGCGCGTGGGGGTCCGCGGCGAGGGGGTGGCGCAGGGGGGGGCGGCGGCAGCGGTGCGGGCGGTGCCGGTCGGGGTGGCCAGCGCGGTGGTGGGCGCGGCGGACCGGCTCGCTGACAGATCTGCGAGCTACAATCAAAAGCTTCGCCAAGTTGTTGATTCAGGAGAACTTTTCATGGCCCTCGAACGCACGCTTTCGATCATCAAGCCCGACGCCGTGGCGAAGAATGTGATCGGCCAGATCTACGCCCGTTTTGAAGGCGCCGGCCTCAAGATCGCGGCTGCCCGCATGGTGCACCTCTCGCGGGGCGAGGCCGAGGCCTTCTACGCCGTGCACAAGGCGCGCCCGTTCTACAAGGATCTGGTCAGTTTCATGATCTCGGGCCCGGTGATGATCCAGGTGCTCGAAGGCGAGGGTGCCATTGCCAAGAACCGCGAGCTGATGGGTGCCACCGACCCGAAGAAGGCCGATAAGGGCACCATCCGTGCCGACTTCGCCGACAGCATCGACGCCAATGCGGTGCACGGCTCGGACGCGGCCGAGACGGCCGCGGTCGAAATCGGCTTCTTCTTCCCCGGCATGAACGTCTATTCGCGTTAAAGAACATGAGGCCCCCACGCTCCCTGCGATCGCTGCCCCCCAAGGGGGCGTCAGCGCGCTTGGGGCGGCCCGGCGCGCGCTGAGATGGCCGTCAATCTGCTCGACTTCGATCTCGAGGGGCTGGCGGCCTTCTGCGACAGCCTGGGCGAGAAGCGCTTTCGCGCCGTCCAGCTCTACCGTTGGATCCACCAGAAGGGCGAGGCCGACTTCGAGCGCATGTCGAACCTGGCCAAGTCGCTGCGCACCAAGCTCGCGGGGGTGGCCGAGGTTCGTGGCCTGCCGCTGCTGAGCGAGCAGCGCTCGGCCGATGGCACGGTGAAGTGGCTCTTCGACGTCGGTGCGGGCAATGCCGTGGAGGCGGTCTACATCCCGGAAGACGACCGCGGCACCTTGTGCGTGTCGTCGCAGGCGGGCTGCGCCGTGGGCTGCCGTTTCTGTTCCACAGGGCACCAGGGGTTCAGCCGCAATCTCAGCACGGGCGAGATCGTCGCGCAGCTGTGGTTCGCCGAACATCGGCTGCGTCAGGGCGGTGTGGAGCGAGTCATCGATAACGTCGTCATGATGGGCATGGGCGAGCCACTGCAGAACTACGCCGCGCTGGTGCCCGCACTGCGCACGATGCTCGACGACCACGCGTACGGCCTGTCGCGCCGGCGTGTGACGGTGTCCACCTCGGGCATGGTGACCATGATCGACCGCCTGCGCCAGGACTGCCCGGTGGCGCTGGCCGTATCGCTGCACGCCGCCAACGACGCCCTGCGCGACCAGCTCGTGCCGCTCAACCGCAAGGACGGCCTCGAGGCTTTGCTCGACGCCTGCGTGCGTTACCTCGACGCCGCGCCGCGCGACTTCATCACCTTCGAATACTGCATGCTCGACGGCGTCAACGACTCGCCCGAACAGGCTGCCGAACTCGTGCGGCTCGTGAAGGGGCGGGTGCCGTGCAAGCTGAACCTGATTCCGTTCAACCCCTTCCCGGCGTCTGGCCTGAAGCGTTCGCCGCGTGAGCGCGTGCAGGCCTTCGCCCGCGTGCTGCTGGACGCGGGCATCGTGACCACCGTGCGCAAGACCCGGGGCGAGGATATCGCCGCCGCCTGCGGCCAGCTTGCCGGCGAAGTGCAGGACCGAACCCGTGTACACCAGCGCCTGGCACGCCGGCGCGAGGTGATTCCGATCGCCGCGGTGGCTTCCACCGGGAGCCTGCAGTGAAGGCCTGGCGGCTGCTGGCCATCGCCGCGCTGTGCGCGCTGGCCGGTTGCGCGGCCCCGCCGTCAGGGGGCGGCGAGCGCGAGACGCGTGCCGCGGCCGACCCGCCAGACCCGGCGCGAATTGCCAACGCGCGGCTGGAACTTGCCGGCCTGTACTTCGGCCGCGGACAGTCGGCCACGGCGCTGGACGAGATCAAGCGCGCGCTGGCGGCCAAGCCCGAGATGGCCGAAGCCTTCAGCCTGCGCGGGCTCGTCTACGCCAGCATGGGCGACGCCGCGCAGGCCGACGAGAGCTTCCAGCGGGCGTTGCAGCTGGCGCCGCGCGACGGCGGCACCATGCACAACTATGCGTGGTTCCTGTGCCAGCAGCGCCGCTACGCGCAAGCCGAATCGCATTTCACCAACGCCCTGGCGCAGCCCGGCTATGGTGATGCCGTGCGCACCCTGCTCGCCCAGGGTGTGTGCCAGGCGCGCGAAGGGCGATTGGCCGACGCCGAGCGCACGCTTTCGCGTTCGTACGAGCTCGACCCCGCCAGCCCGGTCACGGCATACAACCTGGCTGATGTGCTGCTGCGCATGGGGGAGCTCGAGCGCGCGCGCTTCTATGTCGCGCGCATCAACGCCGATCGGGACCTGTCTTCGGCGCAAAGCCTGTGGCTGGCCACGCGGATCGAGCGCCGCCTGGGCAACCTCCCGCTGGCAGAGCAGCTGGGCCGCCAGTTGCGCGAGCGCTTCCCCCAATCGACGGAAGCGCTGCAATTCGAACGAGGGCGTTTCGATGAGTGAGACGACATACGGCGGCGCCAGCCCGGGCGCGTTGCTGCGTGCGGCGCGCGAGAGGCAGGGCCTGCACATCGCGGCGCTGGCCGCGGCCATCAAGGTGGCGCCGCGCAAGCTCGATGCGCTGGAGAATGATCGCTGGGACGAGTTGCCCGATGCCACGTTCACGCGCGCGCTGGCCCAGACCGTGTGCCGCAGCCTGAAGATCGACGCCCGCCCGGTGCTCGAACTGCTGCCCCAGCCGGCCTCCGTGGCGCTGGAGCCGGCCGGTGGCGCGCTCAACGCCCCGTTCCATGACCGGCCGGGCCGCCACGACCCTGGGCTGGCCGGTGCCGCCATCCGCCCCATGGTCTGGGCGGCTGCGGCGCTGATGCTGGCCGCCTTGGCGATCTACTCCATGCCCGAGGGCCTGTGGACCCCCGGGGCCCAGGCGCCGGCGTCAGCCACGGCGCCAGCGAGCTCGGCGCCTGCGCCGGCGGCCTCGGTGGCGCCGTCCGTGGTGGCGGTGGTCGCCGAGGCCGCGGTTGCGCCATCGGCCGCGGTTGCGCCATCGGCCGCGGCCGCATCGGCGGCCATCGCGGCGCCCGCGCCCCTGCCTGCCGCCCTGGCGGCGGCAGCGATGGCACCCGCCAGCCCGACCCTGGCCGCAGCGCCGGGCGCAACGCCCGCCTTGGCATCGCCGGTGGCCGCGGCGTCGGTGCCGCGGGCGCCCGCTACAGCCCCTGCCGCAATGCTGCAGCTGCGCACCAGCGGTGCATCGTGGATCGAAGTGCGCGACGCCCGAGGCCAGTTGCTGCTGTCACGTGTCTTGACCCCCGGCGAAGGCGTCGGCCTCGACGGCACGTTGCCGATCCGCCTGACCATAGGCAATGCGGCCGTCACGCAGCTGGCCTTTCGTGGCCAGGCGGTCGACCTCTCGGCCCGCACACGCGACAACGTGGCGCGTGTCGAGTTGCAATGACTGGACTGAGCGTGAGGCCCAAGCGATGAACGCGACCGCTGCCTTCGACGTCATCGAAGCCGCCGCCCCACCGCCGCGCCGCACACGCCAGGCCAGGCTGGCCTGGGGCGGACAGGTGCTGACGCTGGGCGGCGATGCCCCCGTGCGCGTGCAGGCGATGACCAACACCGACACCGTGGACGCCATAGGCACGGCGATCCAGGTCAAGGAACTGGCCCAGGCCGGCTCCGAGCTGGTGCGCATCACGGTCAATACGCCGGAAGCGGCGCGGGCCGTGCCGCACATCCGCGAGCAGCTCGACCGCATGGGCATCCTGGTGCCGCTGGTGGGTGATTTCCACTACAACGGGCACCGCCTGCTGACCGAATTTCCGGCGATGGCCCAGGCGCTCAGCAAGTACCGCATCAACCCCGGCAACGTGGGCAAGGGCGACAAGCGCGACCGCCAGTTCGCGCAGATGATTGAAGCTGCGGTGCGCTACGACAAGGTGGTGCGCATCGGCGTCAACTGGGGCAGCCTGGACCAGGAGTTGCTGGCCTCGCTGATGGACGAAAACGCGCGGCGCGCGCGCCCGCTCGACGCCAAGCAGGTGATGTACCAGGCGCTCGTGCAGTCGGCGCTGAGTTCGGCCGAGGTCGCGCGTGAGCTCGGCCTGAACCCCGACCACATCATCATCAGCTGCAAGGTCAGCGGGGTGCAGGACCTGATATCGGTCTACCGCGCATTGGCCCGCCGCTGCGACTACGCACTGCATCTGGGTCTCACCGAGGCCGGCATGGCCACCAAGGGCACGGTGGCTTCGGCCACCTCGATGGGCGTGCTGCTCCAAGAAGGCATCGGCGACACCATCCGTGTCAGCCTGACGCCGCAGCCCGGCGAGGCGCGCACGCAGGAAGTCATGGTCGCGATGGAGATCCTGCAGTCGCTCGGGCTGCGCACCTTCAACCCGAGTGTCACCGCCTGCCCCGGCTGCGGTCGCACCACCAGCACGACCTTCCAGACCCTGGCCAAACAGATCGACGATTTCCTGCGCGCACAGATGCCGGTCTGGAAGGCGAAGTACCCGGGCGTCGAGACCCTCAGGGTGGCGGTGATGGGCTGCATCGTGAATGGCCCGGGCGAGAGCAAGCATGCCGACATCGGTATCAGCCTTCCCGGCACCGGCGAGGCCCCGGCCGCGCCGGTGTACATCGACGGCGAGAAGGCCCTGACGCTGCGCGGCGAGGGCATCGCGCAGGAATTTCACGAGATCGTCGAGAGCTACATCGAGCGACGCTTCGGCACGGCCCCCACGGCGCATTGACGCTGGCGTCGCTGCCGCCCTGATCTCGATGGCGGCGCCGTGCACCGGCGCCGGTCTCCCCAGCCCCAACCCGCTTCCACCATGGCCGAACCGATCCAAGCCACAAGAGTGCCGACGTCACCGCTGGTTGCGGTAAAGGGCATGAACGACATCCTGCCGCCCGAATCGGCGCGCTGGGAGTGGTTCGAAGATACCGTGCGCGCGCTGATGCGCCGCTACGGCTACCTCAACATCCGCGTGCCCATCGTCGAACCCACGCCGCTGTTCGTGCGCGGGCTGGGCGAGGTGACCGACATCGTCGAGAAGGAGATGTACTCCTTCATCGACAGCCTGAACGGTGACGCGCTGACGCTGCGCCCCGAGGGCACGGCCGGCGTGGTGCGTGCCGCCATCGAGCACTCGATGCTCTACGACGGCGGCAAGCGGCTGTTCTACATCGGCCCCATGTTCCGCCACGAGAGGCCGCAGCGCGGGCGCTACCGCCAGTTCCACCAGGTGGGTGTCGAGGCGCTGGGTTTCGGCGGGCCCGATGTCGATGCCGAGGTCATCCTGATGTGCCGCAGCCTGTGGCGCGACCTCGGCCTGGCCGACGTGCGGCTGGACATCAACTGCCTGGGCCAGAGCGCCGAGCGCAAGGTGCACCGCGAGGCGCTGATCAAGCACCTGGGGGGCAGCCGCGAGCTGCTCGACGCCGAGGCCCTGCGCCGCCTGCACAGCAACCCGCTGCGCATCCTGGACACCAAGAACCCGGCCATGCAGCCGCTGGTGGAAGCCGCGCCCAAGCTCATGGATTACCTGGGCGAGGCCTCGCTCAAGCACTTCGAAGGCGTGTGCCAGGCGCTGGATGCCGCCGGGCAGCCCTACCGCGTCAACCACCGCTTGGTGCGCGGCATGGACTACTACTCGCTCACCGTCTTCGAATGGGTCACCGACCGCCTGGGCGCCCAGGGCACGGTATGCGGTGGCGGCCGTTACGACGGCCTGGTGGAACTCATAGGCGGCAAGCCTGCGCCCGGCATCGGCTGGGGCCTGGGCATCGAGCGCGTGCTTGATCTGCTGGAGCAGTCGGGCGTGCCCGTGCCGCTGTCGCCGCCCGACGTGTATGCCGTCGTGCCTTCGGCCGAGGCCCTGCCCGCGGCCATGCAGGTGGCCGAGGCGCTGCGGGCTGCGGGTGTGAGCGTGCTCATGCATGCCGCGGGCCGGGACGCCTGGGGCAGCATGAAGTCGCAATTCAAAAAGGCCGACGCCAGCGGCGCGCGCCACGCGCTGATCTTCGGCGCTGACGAACTGGCGCGTGGCGAAGTCGCGATCAAGCCCCTGCGCGATGCGGCCGCGCCCCAGTCCACCCGCCTCATCGCCCTGGCTGCAAGCTGGGCCCCTGAACTGCGCACCGCATAATCGCGGATTGTTCCTCCCAAGACCTGCCGCCCTCGCACCCATGGCCACACAACTCGACCTGCAAGAGCAGGAACAACTCGACGCGCTCAAGGCGTTCTGGAACCAGCAGGGCAACCTGATCACCTGGACGCTGGTGCTTGTCCTGGGCGCCTTCGCGGCCTGGAATGGCTGGCAATGGTGGCAGCGCGACCAGGCCCAGAAGTCGGCCTCGATGTTCGAGGAGCTCGACCGCGCCGCGCAAGCCGGGGACGCCGACAAGACCGGGCGCGTCTTCGCCGACATGAAGGAGCGCTTCCCGCGCACGGCCTTCACTCAGCAGGCCGGTCTGGCTGCGGCCAAGGCACAGGCCGCCAAGGGCCAGACCGATGCCGCCAAGGCGAGCCTGACCTGGGTGGTCGAAAACGCGGTGGAAGACGAGATCCGCACCGTGGCGCGCCTGCGCCTGGCCGGCTTGCAGGCCGACGCCAAACAGTACGAAGAAGCTTTGAAGACGCTGGCCGACGCGAAGAGCGAGGGCTTCGACGCGCTGGTGTCCGACCGCCGCGGCGACATCCTGATGGCTCAGGGCAAGAAGGACGAAGCCCGCGGCGCCTACCAGGCGGCCTGGAAGGGCATGGGCGAACGGATTGACTATCGCCGCCTGGTCGAGGCCAAGCTCACCGCGCTGGGATTCCCGCCCGAGGCACCGGCCACCGCCGCTTCGGGAGCCGGCAAGTGACGCAGCGAGGCGCGCTACTGGCGTGGCTTGCGCTGGCCCTGGGCGGGCTGGTGGCTTGTTCTACGGACAAGCCCAAGCCCACGCCGCTGGAAACCTACGCGCCCAAGATTGCCGGCCGCGAAGTCTGGCAGGCCCGCGTGGGCCCCATCGGTTTCCCCATGGTGCCGGCGGTGCATGAAGGGGTGTTCTATGTCGCCTCGGGCGAGGGTGATATCCGCGCGCTGCAGGCCGACAGTGGCGCGGTCCTGTGGCAAGCGCAGGCCGGCGGGCCGCTGGCCGCCGGCGTGGGCAGCGACGGCCGTTTCACCAGCGTGGTGACGCGCGGCAATGAAGTTGTCACCTTCGACAACGGGCGAGAGACATGGCGCAAGCGCGTGCCTTCGGCCGTGGTCACGCCGCCGCTGGTGGCCGGCGAGCGGGTATTCGTGATGGGCGTGGACCGCGCGGTGCATGCCTTCGACGCGATCGATGGCCGCCGGCTGTGGAGCTTCCAGCGGCCCGGCGATGCGCTCACGCTGGCCCAGGCCAGCGTGGTGGGGGCCTACCGCAACACCTTGCTCGTGGGACAGGGGCAGCGCCTGGCCGGGCTGGACCCGCTGCGCGGCACGGTGCAATGGGAAGTGCCCATGGCAGCGCCACGCGGCACCAACGAGGTCGAGCGCCTGGCCGACCTCATCGGGCCCATGTTGCGGGTCGGCGACAGGGTCTGCATGCGGGCGTTTCAGGCCGCGGTGGCCTGCGCCGACGCGGCAAGCGGCACCCTGCTTTGGTCCCGCAACGTGGGCGGCGTGCAGGCGGTGGGCGGCAACGCAGAACAGGTCTTCGGTGCCGATGCCAGCGACCGCATTTCCGCTTGGCACGCCGGCAGCGGCGACGTGGCCTGGACCAGCGAGAAGCTCCTCTACCGCGGGCTGAGCGGCGCGCTGGCGGCCGGCCCGGCGGTGGTGTTCGGCGACAGCGAAGGCTGGGTGCACTTTCTCTCCGCGGCGACGGGCGAGCCGCAGTTGCGGCTGCCCACCGACGGCAAGCCCGTGATCGGCACGCCCGTGTTGTCGGGCACCACGATGCTCGTCACGACGCAGGCCGGCGGCCTGTTCGCGTTCAGGCCGAACTGAGCCGCAACGTGAAACCGGTCATCGCCATCGTCGGTCGACCCAATGTCGGCAAGTCCACGCTGTTCAACCGAATCACGAAGAGCCGCGATGCGATCGTGGCCGATTTCGCCGGGCTGACACGCGACCGTCACTACGGCGACGCACGGCTCGGGGCGCGCGAGTTCATCGTGGTCGACACG
The DNA here is from genome assembly GCA_030681795.1 of Rubrivivax sp. Classification (GTDB taxonomy): domain Bacteria; phylum Pseudomonadota; class Gammaproteobacteria; order Burkholderiales; family Burkholderiaceae_C; genus Rubrivivax. Next base: position 57,341 of record JAUXRG010000081.1, on the reverse strand, counting down.
GGCGGCTTCGAGCCCGACAAGCCCTCGGGCGTGGTGGCCGAGATGGCCAGGCAGGCGCGCCAGGCCGTGGCCGAGGCCGACGTCGTGATCTTCGTCGTGGATGTGCGCGCCGGCCTGTCGGCCCAGGACCACGACATCGCGCGCTACCTGCGCACCCAGCAAAAGCGCGTGGTGCTGGCGGCCAACAAGGCCGAAGGCATGGTCGATTCGCCACTCCTGGGCGAGTTCCACGAACTCGGCATCGGCGAGCCGCACCCGGTCTCCTCGGCCCACGGGCAGGGCGTGCGCAGCCTGCTCGAGGCCGCGTTGGTGGACTTCCCCGAGTCCGACGAGGTCGACGAAGACGCCGAGCAGGCCGACCGCCCCATCCGTCTGGCAGTGGCCGGGCGGCCCAACGTGGGCAAGAGCACGCTCATCAACGCCTGGTTGGGCGAGGAGCGGCTGGTGGCCTTCGACCAGCCCGGCACCACGCGTGACGCCATCCACGTGCCTTTCGAGCGCGGCGGCCAGAAGTTCGAGCTCATCGACACCGCCGGGCTGCGCCGCCGTGGCAAGGTCTTCGAGACGGTCGAGAAGTTCTCGGTGGTCAAGACCTTGCAGGCCATCGCCGATGCCAACGTCGTGCTGCTGCTTCTGGATGCCACGCTGGGCGTGAGTGACCAGGACGCGCACATCGCCGGCTACATCCTCGAGTCGGGCCGCGCCGTCGTGCTGGCGGTCAACAAGTGGGACGCCACCGATGACTACCAGCGCCAGACTCTGCAGCGCTCCATCGAGAGCCGGTTGTCGTTCCTGAAATACGCGCCGGTGATGCACATATCGGCCATCCGCCGTACGGGCTTGACGGCACTGTGGAAGGCCATCGTCCAGGCCCATGCCTCGGCCACCGTGAAGATGCCCACGCCGGTGCTCACGAGGCTGGTGCACGAGGCGGCCGAACATCAGGCGCCACGGCGCGAAGGGCGCTTCCGGCCCAAGATGCGCTATGCCCACCAAGGGGGGATGAACCCGCCGCTGGTGGTCATCCACGGCACGTCACTCGACCATGTGACCGACAGCTACAAGCGCTACCTGGAGGGCCGGCTGCGCGAGCACTTCAAGCTCGTGGGCACGCCGGTGCGCATTGAAATGCGCTCGGCGGCAAATCCCTTTGACGACAAGGGAACCTGAAGCCCGCTGGCGAACCCAACCGGGGTCCCGCACCCGTGGGCCGGCTGCTTGTCTCTGTGATAAGGTGAGCGGTTAGACGTATCCAACACGGAGCATATCGTGAGCAACAAAGGCCAACTCTTGCAGGATCCCTTTCTCAACCTGCTTCGCAAGGAGCATGTGCCGGTGTCGATCTACCTCGTCAACGGCATCAAGCTCCAGGGCCACATCGAGTCCTTCGACCAGTACGTGGTGCTGCTGCGCAATACCGTCACGCAGATGGTTTACAAGCACGCCATTTCCACCGTCGTGCCCAGCCGCGCTGTCAGCTTCCAGGCCGGCGACGCGCCCGAGCAGGCCTGAAGCTGCCCCGCCAGCGCCCCGCCACCTTGAGTCCTGCCTCCGCTTCCGCCACCCCGCGTGGCGACGCGTCGCCACGCGGGGCGCGCGAGGGCCATGACGGGCCCACGCGTGCCGTGCTGGTCGGCGTGGATGTCGGCGGCCAGGCCCATTTCGACGCCACTCTGGACGAGCTCGCCTTGCTTGCCGCCTCAGCGGGCGATGAGGTCGTTTCCCGCGTCATCGCGCGGCGCAAGGCGCCGGATCCGGCACTCTTCATCGGCAGCGGCAAGGCCGACGAGATCAAGGCCCTGGTGGCTGCCACCGCAGCGCATGGTGTGATCTTCGACCAGGCGCTGAGCCCGGCCCAGCAACGCAACCTCGAGCGCCACCTGGGCGTGGCGGTGGCCGACCGCACTTCGCTGATCCTGGATATCTTCGCCGACCGCGCGCAGAGCCATGAAGGCAAGCTGCAGGTGGAATTGGCGCGCCTGCAGTACATGGCCACGCGACTGGTCCGGCGCTGGTCGCACCTGGAACGTCAGCAAGGGGGCATAGGCACGCGCGGCGGCCCGGGCGAGGCGCAGATCGAGCTCGACCGCCGCATGATCGGCGACCGCATCAAATCGGTGAAAGAGCGGCTCGAAAAGGTCAAGCGCCAGCGCGGCACGCAGCGCAAGGCGCGCGAACGCCGCGGCAGCTTTCGCATCTCGCTCGTCGGCTACACCAACGCCGGCAAGTCGACGCTGTTCAACGCCCTGGTCAAGGCCCGGGCCTATGCGGCCGACCAGCTCTTCGCCACGCTGGACACCACCACGCGCTCGCTCTGGCTGGGCGAGGCGCAGGCCGCCGTGTCGCTTTCCGACACCGTGGGCTTCATCCGGGACCTGCCGCACAAGCTGGTCGAGGCCTTCGAAGCCACGCTGCACGAGGCCGCCGAAGCCGACTTGCTGCTGCATGTGATCGACGCCGCCAGCCCGCACCTTGCCGAGCAGCAGCTTGAGGTGGAGCGCGTGCTCGAGGACATAGGCGCTGGCGCCGTGCCGCAGCTCCTGGTCTACAACAAGTGCGATCTGCTGGAGGCCTCTCGCCAGTCGCGCGAGACCAGCGATTGGATCGAGGCCCACCCGGGCGTGCGTCGCCAGCGCGTATTTGTCAGCGCCCGCACGGGCCAGGGGTTGGACCCTCTGCGACAGGCCATTGCCGAAGTGGCGCTCGAGCACTTGAATCGCGGCCCTTGCGCCCCACCTCACACCCTTCCCGATGGCTCACCCGCCGTCAACCCCGCCAATTCCGCGTCTCAGGGCACTGAGCCGGCTGCGGCCACTTCATCGCACCCGCATGCGTGACCTTCATCCCCCCCGATTCACCGCCAGGCTGGGCGCCTTGGCTGCGGCCTTGTGGGCAGCGTTGCTCGCCTCGCTGCCGTGGAGCCGATCCGCGCCGACCGCGGCTGGCTCGCTGATCTTCAGCAACCGCAACGACGGCCCGCCCGATCTCGACGAGCTCTGGCGCGACTTCAACCGCAAGCTCACCGGCCTGTTCGGCGGCAAGGGGGGCGGCGGCGGCCCCCGGCGTGACGACGAGCGTCCGGGCGGCAGCCCGTTCCAGCCCGACTTCAAGAGCGCCGGCATCGGCGCCGGGCTGATCGCAGCAGTGGCTCTGCTGCTCTGGCTGGGCAGCGGCTTCTTCATCGTGCAGGAAGGCCACCAGGCCGTGGTGACCACCTTTGGCAAGTTCAGCGGCAGCAAGGACGCCGGCTTCCAGTGGCGCTTGCCGTACCCGGTGCAGGCGCACGAGATCGTGGCCGTCACGCAGCTGCAGTCGGTGGATGTGGGCCGCAATTCGGTGGTCCAGGCCACGGGCTTGCGCGATTCGTCGATGCTCACGCAGGACGAGAACATCGTCGACATCCGCTTCACCGTCCAGTACCGCCGTGCCGATCCGCGGGCCTACCTGTTCGAGAACAACCGCCCCGACGAAGCCGTGGTGCAGGCCGCCGAATCGGCGGTGCGCGAAATCGTCGGCCGCAGCCGCGTGGACCAGGTGCTCTACGAGCAGCGCGACGCCATTGCCGCGGACCTGGTCAAGTCCATCCAGGCGCAGCTCGACCGGCTCAAGGCGGGCATCGTGATCGCCAACGTCAACATGCAGAACGTGCAGGTGCCCGATTCAGTGCAGTCGGCCTTCAACGACGCCGTCAAGGCCACCGCCGACCGCGACCGCTTCAAGAACGAAGGCCAGGCCTATGCCAGCGACGTCATCCCCAAGGCCCGCGGCACCGCGTCCAGGCTGCTGGAGGAGTCCCAGGGCTACAGCTCGCGAGTGGTCGCCCAGGCCGACGGCGATGCGCAGCGCTTCCGCTCGGTGCTGGCCGAGTACCAGAAGGCACCCGCCGTCACGCGCGACCGCCTGTATATCGAGACCATGCAGCAGGTGTACTCCAACGTGACCAAGGTGATGGTCGACAGCCGCAGCGGCTCCAACCTGTTGTACCTGCCGCTGGACCGCCTCCTGCAGCAGGGGGCAGCGCCGGCGCCAGCGAGCAGCGGCCCCGTCACCGTGGTTCCCGCGCCGGCGCCTGTGGACCCGACGGGCACGCAGAGTGTCGACATCCGCTCGCGCGACGGCGCACGCACGCGCGACCGCGAAGGCCGCTGAAGTGGGCAAGCTAGACATGAACCGCATCGGACTCATCATTGCCGGCTCGCTGATCGCGCTCATGCTCGCGGCCAGCACGCTCTTCGTCGTCGATCAACGCCAGGTCGGCGTGGTGTACGCCTTGGGCGAAATCAAGGAAGTCATCACCGCACCCGGGCTGCACTTCAAGTGGCCACCGCCTTTCCAGAACGTCGTGTTCCTGGACAAGCGCGTGCAGACGCTGGACAGCCCCGAGACGCGGCCGATCTTCACGGCCGAAAAGAAGAGCCTGGTCATCGACTGGCTCATCAAGTGGCGCATCGTCGAGCCGCGCCAGTTCATCCGCAACAACGGGGCGGACTTCCGCAATCTCGAGAGCCGGTTGTCACCGGTGGTGCAGGCGGCGTTCAACGAGGAAATCACCAAGCGCGACGTGCGCGGCGTGCTCGCCACCGAACGCGAGAAGGTGATGCAGGACGTGCGCACGCGACTGGCCGACGAGGCCAAGTCCTTCGGCATCGAGATCGTCGATGTACGCATCAAGCGCGTAGACTTCGTCGCCGACATCACCGACTCGGTCTACCGCCGCATGGAGTCCGAGCGCAAGCAGGTGGCCAACGAGCTGCGCTCGCAGGGCGCGGCCGAAGGCGAGAAAATCCGTGCCGACGCCGACCGCCAGCGCGAAGTCATCATCGCCGAGGCCTACCGAGACGCGCAGAAGATCAAGGGCCAAGGCGACGCCAAGGCCTCGGCGCTGTATGCCGATGCCTTCGGCCGTGACGCGCAGTTCGCGCAGTTCTATCGCAGCCTGGAGGCGTACCGCTCAACATTCCGCGGCAAGGGCGACGTGATGGTGCTCGACCCGAGCAGCGATTTCTTCCGTGCGATGCGAGGTGCCGGGCCGGCAGGCACTGCACCGGCGGCGGCACGCAAGTAGCCCCGGGCCCGCGCTGCCGCGACGATGGGCGAGTTGCTGCTCGGCGCACTGGCGCTGATGCTGATCTTCGAGGGCTTGCTGCCTTTCCTGAGTCCGGGCATCTGGCGCGACGTATTCGAGCGCGCCACCCGGATGTCCGATGGCCAGATCCGCTTCGTCGGCCTCAGCAGCATGGTCATCGGCCTGTTGCTGCTGGCGGTCTGGCGCTAGGCGTCGCGTCTCCGTCGGCTGCCCGGTGGGCCCGGCATGGGGCTCGCGCACCACAGCCGGCAGGCGCTCGGCCCGTACAATGCCGCTTTCAATACGGGTTGAGTTTCATGCGCTCTGCTTGGCTGCTGCCCGAGCACATTGCCGATGTCCTGCCGGCCCAGGCGCGGCGGGTCGAAGAGCTCCGCCGGCGGCTGCTGGACCGGGCCCGCGGCTACGGTTTCGAGTTGGTGATTCCGCCCCTGCTCGAGCACCTCGAGTCGCTGCTCTCGGGAACCGGACGTGAACTCGACCTGAAGACCTTCAAGCTGGTCGATCAGTCGAGCGGGCGCATGCTGGGCCTGCGTGCCGACACCACCCCGCAGGCCGCGCGCATCGACGCCCACCTGCTCAACCGCGAAGGTGTGACGCGCCTGTGCTACTGCGGGCCGGTGCTGCACACGCGGCCTTCAGGGCTGATGGCCACGCGCGAGCCGCTGCAGTTCGGCGCCGAGATCTTCGGCCATGCCGGCCTGGAGGCCGACCTCGAAGCCGCCGAGCTGGCGCTGGACTGCCTGCTTGCGGCCCGCGTCGGCCCGCTGGTCATCGACCTGGCCGACGCCCGGGTGCTGCGCGGTGTGCTGGCCGGCGTGGCCATGGATGCGGCGCAGCTCGAGGAGGTCGTGCAGGCGCTGTCGGAGAAGGACGCCGCGGAGCTGGACAGCCTGACCCGCGGCGCTTCGTCCGAATCGCGGGCAGCCTTGCATGCGCTGTTGCGGCTGTACGGTGGCGACGAGGTGCTGGCCGAGGCCAGGCGTTCGCTGCCGCAGCGCCCGCTGGTGCGCGATGCCATCGACCAACTGCAGTGGCTGGCGACGCACCTGCGCCAGGCGTTTCCCGATTTGCGCGTGGGCTTCGATCTCTCCGACATGAGCGGCTACGCCTACTACAGCGGCCCGCGTTTCGCGGTCTATGGGGCCGGCTGCAGCGACGCGCTGGCGCGCGGCGGCCGCTATGACGAGGTCGGTGCGGTCTTTGGCCGCAACCGGCCGGCAGTGGGTTTCAGCCTCGATCTGAAGGCTCTGGCCGATGTCGCCGGGCCCTCGCCCGCACCCGCGGCGGTGCGCGCTCCCTGGGGCGAAGCGCCCGAGTTGCACGCCGCCATGCGCCGCCTGCGCGAGGCCGGCGAGACGGTGCTGGCCCTGTTGCCGGGCCACGAGCTCGAGTCGCAGGCCTTCGAATTCGATCGTGAACTCGTCCAGATGGAAGGCCGTTGGGTGGTTCGTGCGCTCGCGCCCGGCCTCGGGGTGAGCTGAATTTCAGCGAAGGATCCACAGATTATGCAAACAGCCATCAGGCCCGCGGTGGGCCGCAATGTGGTCGTCGTCGGCACCCAATGGGGCGACGAAGGCAAGGGCAAAGTCGTCGACTGGATGACGGACCACGCGCAAGGCGTGGTGAGATTCCAGGGCGGGCACAACGCCGGCCACACGCTGGTCATTGCCGGCCGCAAGACGGCGCTGCAGCTCATCCCCTCGGGCGTGATGCGCGCCGGCGTGGCGTGCTACATCGGCAACGGCGTGGTCGTGGATCCGGCGCACCTGTTGCAGGAGATCGCGCGCATCGAGCAACTCGGTGTGGAAGTGCGCCCGCGCCTGTTTCTGTCCGAATCGTGCCCGCTGATCCTGCCGTTCCATGTCGCCATCGACAACGCGCGAGAAGCGCGGCGCGAGAGCAGCGGCGGCGGCAAGATCGGCACCACGGGCAAGGGCATAGGCCCGGCCTACGAAGACAAGATCGCCAGGCGCGCGCTGCGCGTTCAGGACCTCAAGCACCCGGCCCGATTCGAAGCCAAGCTGCGCGAGCTGGTGGAGCTGCACAACGTGGAGCTCAAGCACTGGCTGGGCGCGGCGCCGCTGGAATGGCGGCCCATGCTCGACGACGCGCTGAGCGCCGCCGAGCAACTGCGCCCCTTGATGGCCGACGTGGGCTACCGGCTCTATAACGCCCACCGGGCGGGCGACAACCTGCTCTTCGAGGGGGCCCAGGGCACGTTGTTGGACGTCGACCATGGCACCTATCCGTACGTCACTTCCAGCAACTGCGTGGCCGGCAATGCCGCGGCCGGCGCGGGCCTGGGCCCGGGGCTGCTGCATTACATCCTGGGCATCACCAAGGCCTACACCACGCGGGTGGGCGGCGGGCCATTCCCCACCGAGTTGGACATCCACGCCGCCGGGACGGTCGGCCACCACCTCTCCACGGTGGGCCAGGAGCGCGGCGTGGTCACCGGGCGCATGCGGCGTTGTGGCTGGCTCGACGCGGCAGCGCTCAAGCGCTCGATGATCATCAACGGGATCTCGGGCCTGTGTGTCACCAAGCTCGATGTGCTCGACGGGTTGCCCGAGATCAAGATCTGCACCGGCTACCGCATGGGGGGCCGCGAGCTCGACGTGCTGCCATTGGACGCCGACGAGATTGCAGAGTGCGTGCCGATCTATGAGACGCTGCCCGGATGGAGCGAAACCACCGCGGGCCTGACCAACTGGGAGCAGCTGCCGACCCATGCACGCCGCTACCTGGAGCGCATGCAGGCGCTTATCGGCGCCCCCATCGACATGGTGTCGACCGGGCCCGACCGCGTGCATACCATCCTGTTGCGCCACCCTTTCCGCGCCTGAGCGCGCCCGACCCCGAACCCTGTCCACCAGAGGAGATCCCCGAGCATGCTCACCGACGACGGCAAGCACCTTTATGTGTCCTGGGACGAGTACCACCTGCTCACGGAACGCTTGGCCCTGAAGGTGGCGAATTCAGGCTGGGAGTTCGATCAGATCCTGTGCCTGGCTCGCGGTGGCATGCGGCCGGGCGACGTGCTGTCGCGCGTTTTCGACAAGCCGCTGGCGATCATGTCCACCAGCTCCTACCGCGCCGAGGCCGGCACCATCCAGGGCCGATTGGATCTGGCCAAGTACATCACCATGCCCAAGGGCGAGCTGGCCGGCCGGGTGCTGCTGGTGGATGACCTGGCCGACACCGGCCACACGCTGCGCGCCGTGGTGGACCGCCTGCGGGGCATGCCTTCCATCCAGGAACTGCGCGCCGCGGTGATCTGGGTCAAAGGAGTGTCGTGCTACACGCCCGACTATTTTGTCGAGATCTTGCCCACCAGTCCGTGGATCCACCAGCCCTTCGAAGAGTACGACACCCTGCGGCCGGACAAGCTGGCCAAGAAGTTCGTCGTCTGAACGCGAGTCCGGCCACCCAAAGAAAATGGCCGACACTCGCGTGTCGGCCATTCATCGTATCTGGTGCCCAGGAAGGGACTCGAACCCCCACGCCGTTAAGCGCTAGTACCTGAAACTAGTGCGTCTACCAATTCCGCCACCTGGGCTTTCAGGAACCGAGGATCATACCATCATAAAAAAAGAACCCACAAGTCCCGCACCGCCCGGCTCCGCCTTGATGGGCGAGTTCGAAGGTCGCGTCGAGGGCCACCGTGACGGCCACGGATTCGTCGTGCCGGACCACGGAGAACCCGCCATTTACCTCGCGCCGCAAGAGATGCGCAGCGTGCTGCACAAGGACCGCATCCGCGTGCGCGTGCTGCGCTACGACCGCAAGGGCCGCCCCGAAGGCCGCGTGCTCGACATCCTGGAGCGCCGCAAGACGCCCATCATCGGCCGCCTGCTGCACGAGGGCGGGCAATGGGTGGTGGCACCGGAAGACAGCCGCTATGGCCAGGACATCCTGATCCCCAAGAACGCCACGGCCGGTGCGGCGGTGGGGCAGGTGGTGTCGGTGGAACTCGTCGAGCCGCCGTCGCTGCATTCGCAGCCCGTGGGTCGCGTGGCCGAGGTGCTGGGCGAGATCGACGACGCAGGCATGGAGATCGAGATCGCGGTGCGCAAGTACGAGGTGCCGCACGAGTTCACTGCCGAGACCCTGGCCCAGGCCGCCGCGCTGCCGGAGCGGCTGCGCCCGGTGGACCGCAAGCACAGGGTGGACCTCACCGACGTGCCGTTGGTCACCATCGACGGCGAAGACGCCCGTGACTTCGACGATGCCGTGTATTGCGAGCCCTTCAAGCGCGGCCGCGGCAAGGCGGCGGTGCAGGGCTGGCGCCTGATCGTGGCCATCGCCGACGTCAGCCACTACGTCAAGCCGGGCGAGCCCCTGGACGAAGACGCCTACGAGCGCGCCACCTCGGTGTACTTTCCGCGCCGCGTGATTCCCATGCTTCCGGAGAAGCTGTCCAACGGCCTGTGCTCGTTGAACCCCGAGCAGGAACGCCTGGCGATGGTTTGCGACATGCTCGTCGCCGCCGACGGCCGCATCGAGGCCTATCAGTTCTATGCCGCCGTCATCAATTCGCACGCGCGGCTGACCTACACCGAAGTGGCGGAGGTGCTGGCCAACACGCGTGGACCGCAGGCGCAACGCCGGGCCGAACTGGTGCCGCACCTGGTGCACCTGCACGAGGTCTACCGCGCGCTGCTCAAGCAGCGCGGCAAGCGCGGCGCGGTTGACTTCGACACGACCGAGACACAGATCGTCTGCGACGACAACGGGCGCATCGAGAAAATCGTGCCCCGCGTGCGCACCGAGGCGCACCGGCTGATCGAAGAGGCCATGCTTGCGGCCAACGTCTGCGCGGCAGAGTTCATCGCCTTGGCCGAACACCCTTGCCTGTACCGCGTGCACGAGGGCCCGACACCCGAGAAGCGCGTCGCCCTGCAGGCCATGCTCAAGGCGCTGGGCGTGGGTGTGCACCTGAGCGACGACCCGACGCCGGGTGAAATCCAGGCCATCGCCCTGGCGGTGCAGGGCCGGCCCGACGCTGCGCAGATCCAGATGCTGCTGCTGCGCTCGATGCAGCAGGCCGTCTACACGGTCAGCAATTCGGGCCACTTCGGCCTGTCGTACGAGGCCTACACGCACTTCACGAGCCCGATCCGGCGCTACCCGGACCTCCTGGTGCATCGGGTCATCAAGGCCGTGCTGGCCTCGCGCCGATACCACCTGGCCGCCAGCGCCAAGACGCGCACGCCCGAGATACGCAAGGGGGGCAAGGTGGCGCGAGCGTCGGTCAAGCCGATGTCCGAAGAGATGGCGCTATGGGAAGCTGCCGGCGGCCATTGCAGCGCCAACGAGCGGCGCGCCGACGAGGCTTCGCGCGATGTCGAAGCCTGGCTCAAGTGCCGCTACATGCGCGAGCATCTGGGCGAGGAGTTCTCGGGCACCGTGAGTGCGGTGGCCGGCTTCGGCCTCTTCGTGACGCTGGATTCGCTGTACGTCGACGGCCTGGTGCACATCACCGAACTGGGCGGCGAGTACTACCGCTTCGACGAAGCGCGCGGCGAACTGCGTGGCGAGCGAACCGGCGTGCGTTACGCGGTGGGCACGCGCGTTCGAGTGCAGGTCAGCCGGGTCGACCTGGACGGACGCAAGATCGACTTCCGCATGGTGCGCGACGGCGAGGCCGACCGGCCGCCCGCCCGCGGCGACAAGCCTCGAGCGAAGGGTGCTGTGGAAGAACTGGTCGGCGTGCGCGACGCCGACCGCACCGCGAAGGAGGCCACGCGTGTGGCCAAAGGCAAGGGCACGGGCGAAGGGGCCCAGCGCACGCGCCGCCCTGCAGCGCAGCGCCCGGCGCCGAGGCCGCGCACCCGCCGCTGACGCGATGGCGTCGAGCCGCGCGATCAGAACGCGGCCTGGCGCGCCATGGCTTCGATGAGGTCCCCGGCGCGCAAAGTCGCGCCTTGCGCGGCGCCGGGCCAGCGATCGGCGATACGCCCGTGCCACCAGGCGGTGGCGGTGGCCACGTCGTAGCCGGTGGCGGTCGCGGACTGCGCCCAGCGGCCCGCGGCCCAGCCCGCGAGCACGTCCCCGGTGCCTGCGCTCGCCAGCGCCGCGTTGCCGGTGCCGTTGATGCTGGGCAGTTGACCGGCTGCGGCAACCACGCTGCCCGAGCCCTTCAGCAAGACTGCGGCGCCGAATGTGCTGGCGAGCGCTTGCGCGGCTTTGATGCGATCGGCCTGCACTTCGGCGGCGCTGACCCCCAGCAGTCGCGCTGCTTCCAGCGGGTGGGGCGTCAGCAGCGTGGCCCCGCCGCGCGAGGCACGCGCCCGCAAGAGGCTTTGCAGGGCCGTGTCGGCGGCGACAGCGTTGAGCGCATCGGCGTCCAGCACCAGTTGCCGGGCGTGGGAGAGCAGGGCGGGGAGGGCTTCGCGCACGGCATCTCCGCCGCCACAGCCGCAGACCACGGTGGTCTGGGCGATTACACCCGCAGGCGAGCGCCACCAGCGAGCGCGACCCATGAGCTCCGGCCGGCCCGGATCGTACAAAGGCGAGGCCGGGTCGAGCAGGCTGACATAGACGCGGCCGGCACCCGCGGCCAACGCAGCCCGCGCGGCCAGCCAGGCCGCACCGACCATGCCCGCCGCGCCGCCGACCACGGCGACGTCGCCAAAGTCGCCCTTGTGGGTGGCGTGCCGCCGCGCCGCGTTCGTGGGGGCCCCCGCGAGCCATGCCGTGGGTTCTTCAGCCCGGACCCCAAGCGTGGCCAGCCACACCGCGCCAGCATGGTCGCGCCCGGCTCCGGTGAAGCATCCGGGCTTGAGGGTCAGCAGCGACAGCGTGGCAGTGGCGTGCACCGCACACGAACCGATCCGCATGCCGGTGTCCGGGTTCAGCCCGGAGGGGAGGTCCACCGCAAGCACGGGTGCGGCCGCGGCATTGATGGCCGCGATGGCGGCCGCCAGGGTGCCTTCGGGCGCGCGCCGCGTGCCCAGGCCGAGCAAGGCATCGATCACGAGGTCGGCCACGCCGCCGGGTACGGTGCCCGCCGGCCCGATCGCTCCGATCGGCACGCCGGCCTGCCGCGCATCGGCCAGCGCCCGGGCCGCGTCGGCGGGCAAGCGCGCCGGGTCGGCCAGCAGCGTCACGTTCACCGTCTTGCCCGCCCCGTGCAGATGCCTGGCGGCGACCAGCCCGTCGCCGCCGTTGTTGCCGGGCCCGGCCCACACCTGAATGCGCTTGGCGTGCGGCGTCAGGGCCAGGGCCAGGCGGGCCAGGGCTGCGCCGGCGCGTTCCATGAGCGCATGCGGCGCATGGGTTGCCAATGCGGCCTGTTCGACGCGCCTAGAGGCCTCGGCATCGTGCAGCGGCCATCGGTCACCCAGGCCGTCGATGCGCTGGGGTGGAGCGGAAAGCGGGCTCAGCATCCCGCGATTGTCGGCCCGCTCAGCGCCAGCGCGCCAGCGTCAGCCCGGACATATCCAGCGGCGCCTCGCGGCCACTGATGCGCTCGGCCAATGCACGCGCCGAGCCGCAAGCCAGCGCCCAGCCGCTCGAACCATGGCCCAGGTTGAGCCAGACGCCGGGGGCGCCGCTTTCGCCGAGCACCGGAGGGCCATCGGGCAACATGGGGCGGGCCCCTTTCCAGTGCTGGGCCTCGCGGGCCAGCACGGCGCCAGGGAACCAGTCGTCAAGCACGCGGTACAGCGTGCGCAGCGGCGCCATCGCCAGGTGGTCGATCCGGCCACCGATCTCGGCGCCGCCGGACACGCGAATGCGCTGGCCGAGACGGCTGATGGCCACCTTGTAGCGCTCGTCCACTAGCGCCGCGCGTGGGCCGATGTGCACCGGGCTGTCGCGGTGGCGCACCGGGGCGGTGACGGAATAGCCGTGGATGGGTGCCAGTGGCAGCTTCAGGCCCAGCCCGCGAAGCAGGGCGTTGGCCTGCACCCCGGCGCAGATGACGGCGGCATCGAACTCGCTGCGCTCGCCGGTGAAGGTGGTCACCACGGGCCGGGGGCCCGGCGAAATTTCAGCCACCAGGGTGTCGAAACGGAAGCGGGCACCCAGCCGTTGCGCCTCGGCCTTGAGCAGGTGCGCGAAGTGGCGGCAGTTGCCCACACCGTCCTGCGGCAGGTGAATGGCGGCATGCAGCGCCACTTCCGGGTTCAGTCCGGGTTCGATCTGGCGGCATCGCACGCCATCGACCAACTCGTGGGCCACACCGAAGTCACGTAGCAAGGCCAGGCCGCCCTGCGCCCGCTGCAGATCGCGGTCGCCACGCAGCAGCACGACAAAGCCCGGCATCTGCTCGTATTCCAGCCGCAGGGTGCGGGTCAGTTCGAGCAGGCGATCGCGGCTGAAGTGAGCCAGACGATGCATGGCCGTGCGGTTGGCCGCGTAGACCTGTGGCCTGCATGCGCGCCACCAGCGCCACATCCAGGGCAACTGACGCAGTGCATCCAGGCCACCGAAGCGCACCGGCGCATCGCGACTGAGCAGCTGCTGCAACACCTTCCAGGGCATGCCCGGGGCGGCCCACGGCGTGACGTAGCCCGGCGCCACCACGCCGGCGTTGGCAAAGCTGGCTTGCGCAGCCACGGCGCCTCGGCGCTCGAACACGGTGACCTCGTGTCCCAGGGCCGAGAGTTCGAAGGCGGTGGTGACACCGATGATCCCGGCACCGACGACAGCCACTTTCATCCTTGAGCCGCCGTCTCTCGGGAGTCGAGCGCCATCGGCGCGAGGCGGCCGGTGGCGAAGGCGGCAGAGGTCACCACGCGGAACGTGGGTGCTAGAATCATGCGGTTTGCCTCTAAGGGGGTGCGTTGGAGCGGCGAAGGCCGCGAGAGCGCGCTTGCGGCTGCAGCCTGTTCACCCGCGTGGTGGCCGGCGGGCCCAGCTGACCTGGGGGCAGGCCAATCGCGAACCCGACCGAACCAAGGTGTCGCGGCTCGACAAAGCTGTTCAGATGAACGGCCTTGCGGGCCACGATGAAGCGGCGGGATTCTAGACTCAACCTTCGGAGTTTCCATGACTGTCTCCATGCGTGAAATGCTGGAAGCGGGTGTCCATTTCGGACACCAGACGCGCTTCTGGAACCCCAAGATGGCCCCGTACATCTACGGGCATCGCAACAAGATCCACATCATCAACCTCGAGAAGACGCAGCCGCTCTTCGAGGACGCGATGAAGTTCATCCGCCAGCTCGCCAGCAAGCGCGGCAGCATCCTGATGATCGGCACCAAGCGCCAGGCGCGTGATGTCATCGCGATGGAGGCCCAGCGTTGCGGCATGCCCTATGTCGACCAGCGCTGGCTGGGCGGCATGATGACCAACTTCAAGACCGTCAAGGGTTCGCTGAAGAAGCTCAAGGACATGCAGGCCACCAAGGATGCCGGCACCGCGCTGATGATCAAGAAGGAAGGCCTGATGTTCGAGCGCGAGCTGGTGAAGCTCGAGAAGGACATCGGCGGCATCCAGGACATGAGCGCGCTGCCCGACGCGATGTTCGTGATCGACGTCGGCTACCACAAGATCGCCGTGGCCGAGGCCAAGAAGCTGGGCATCCCGGTGATCGGCATCGTCGACACGAACCACTCGCCGATCGGCATCGACTACGTGATCCCGGGCAACGACGACTCGGCCAAGGCCGTGGCGCTGTACGCCCGTGCGGTGGCCGACGCCGTGCTCGAAGGCAAGGCCAACGTCACCAGCGACGTGGTGCAGGCCATCTCGGCCGCCGGCGACGAGTTCGTCGAAGTCAGCGAAGGCAGCTGACGTCCGACCCCTCGGCAGCGGGCTCGCGCGCGGCTTTCGCGCCACCGCTGCCGCCCTTGGCACCGGGCGCTGCCGTGCCCGGTGTGCACCCGCACTGAATGGAGATGACGATGCCCGCAATCACTGCAAGCATGGTGGCCGAGTTGCGCGCCAGGACCGACGCGCCGATGATGGAATGCAAGAGAGCGCTGACCGAGGCCGATGGCGACTCGGTCCGCGCCGAAGAAATCCTGCGCGTCAAGCTGGGCAGCAAGGCCAGCAAGGCCGCTGCCCGCATCACGGCCGAGGGGGTGGTCGCCGCCTCCGTGGCAGGACACACCGGCGCGCTGGTGGAGGTCAACTGCGAGACCGACTTCGTCTCGAAGAACGACTCGTTCCTCGCCTTCGCGCAGGCCGTGGCCGCCTTGGTGGCCGAACGCGACCCGGCTGATGTCGCTGCCCTGTCAGAGTTGCCGCTGACCCAGGACGGCTTCGGCCCGACCGTGGAAGACGTGCGCAAGGGTCTGATCGGCAAGATCGGCGAGAACCTGTCGGTGCGGCGCTTCAAGCGCTATGCCGGTGGGGGCTCGCTGGCCTGCTATCTGCATGGCACGCGCATCGGCGTGTTGGTGGAATACAGCGGTGACGAAGTCGCCGCCAAGGACGTGGCCATGCACGTGGCCGCGATGAAGCCCAAGGCGCTGGCCACCAGCGACGTCCCGGCGGGCCTGATCGAAGTCGAGCGCCGCGTCGCCGCCGAAAAGGCAGCCGAAGACTCGGCCGCGGCCCTGGCCGCGGGCAAGCCGGCGCAGTCGCCGGAGATCGTGGCCCGGCGGGTGGACGGCTCGGTGCAGAAGTTCCTCAAGGAGGTGTCGCTGCTCAACCAGCCCTTCGTGAAGAACGACAAGCAGACCGTGGAGCAGATGCTCAAGGAAAAGGCCACCCAGGTGGCTGGCTTCACGATCTATGTGGTGGGTGAGGGGCTCGAAAAGCGGACCGACGACTTCGCTGCCGAAGTGGCTGCACAGGTGGCCGCAGCGAAGGGCCAATGACCCGCCGCAACGAGGCCAGGGCCCGCCGCGGTGGCACGCGCCGGGCCCTTACACTGCGAGCTTTGCCAAGGGAGTTGAATCGATGCCGGCGTACAAGCGCATCCTGCTGAAGCTGTCGGGCGAAGCCTTGATGGGCGACGACGCCTACGGCATCAACCGCGCCACCATCGTTCGCATGGTGCGCGAGGTGCAGGAAATCACCCGCCTGGGTTGCGAGGTGGCGGTGGTGATCGGCGGCGGCAACATCTTCCGCGGCGTGGCCGGCGGCTCGGTGGGCATGGACCGCGCCACCGCCGACTACATGGGCATGCTGGCCACCGTGATGAATGCGCTGGCCCTGGCCGACACCATGCGGCAAGAGGGCATGACGGCGCGCGTGATGTCCGCCATCGCCATCGACCAAGTGGTCGAACCCTATGTGCGGCCGAAGGCCCTGCAGTACCTCGAAGAAGGCAAGGTCGTGGTCTTCGCCGCAGGCACCGGCAACCCCTTCTTCACCACCGACACGGCCGCCGCGCTGCGCGGGGCCGAGATCGGCGCTGAAGTGGTGCTCAAGGCGACCAAGGTCGACGGCGTCTACAGCGCCGACCCCAAGAAGGACGCCACGGCCACGCGCTACGGCACCATCACCTTCGACGAAGCCATCGCCAGGAATCTGCAGGTGATGGACGCCACCGCTTTCGCGCTGTGTCGCGACCAGAAGCTGCCGATCAGAATCTTCAGCATCTTCAAGCCCGGCGCACTCAAGCGTGTGGTGCTGGGCGAGGACGAAGGCACCCTGGTGCATGTTTGAGGAGGCCCCCGCGCAATGATTGCCATGACCATTCCCGAGATCAAGAAGACCGCCGAACAGAAGATGGGCAAGTCCATCGAAGCGTTCAAGAGCGATCTGCACAAGATCCGCACCGGCCGCGCCCACCCCGGCCTGCTCGACCAGGTGCATGTCGACTACTACGGCTCCATGGTGCCCATCAGCCAGGTGGCCAACGTGACCTTGCTGGATGCGCGCACGATCGGCGTGCAACCCTGGGAAAAGGGCATGGGTGCCAAGATCGAGAGGGCGATCCGCGAATCCGACCTCGGCCTGAATCCGGCGGCCCAGGGCGACCTGTTGCGCGTGCCCATGCCGGCGCTCACCGAAGAGCGCCGCAAGGAACTCACCAAGGTCGTGCGCCACGCGGGCGAGGAGTCCAGGATTGCCGTGCGCGCCGTGCGCCGCGAGGCCAACGAGCACCTCAAGAAGCTGCTCAAGGACAAGGATGTCGCCGAGGACGATGAGCACCGTGCTCAAGACGAGGTGCAGCGCCTGACCGACCGCATGATTGCCGAGATCGACCGCCTCGTGCAGGGCAAGGAAGCGGAAGTGATGGCGGTCTGACCCGCCACCCACGCACCCGCACCCATGGCCGATTTGTCCGACGCCCACGCCGCAGCCCCAAGGGCTGAGTTCGCCAGCGCTGCCGTCCCCCGCCACGTGGCGGTGGTGATGGACGGCAACGGCCGTTGGGCCAAGCAGCGGTTCATGCCACGCTTTTTCGGCCACAAGCAGGGCGTGGATGCGCTGGTGCGCGCTGTCAACACCTTCGCCGACCGTGGCGTGCAGTACCTGACGGTGTTTGCGTTCTCCTCCGAGAACTGGAAACGCCCGAGCGAGGAAGTCTCTGGCCTGATGAGCCTGGTGTTGGTCGCGGTGTCCAAGTACCTCACCAAGCTGGCCGGTGACGGTGTGCGCATCCGCATCGTCGGCGACCGCTCTGCGGTGTCCGATCAACTGCGCCGGGCCTGGGAGCACGCCGAAGAAGTCACGCGCGAAAATCGTCGCATCACGCTGGCCGTGGCTTTCAACTACGGCGGCCGCTGGGACGTGGTGCAGGCCTGCCGCAAGGCCATCAGCGAAGGCCTGCCGCCGGAAGCGGTGGACGAGACCTGGCTCTCCCAGCATATGGCGCTGTCGTTTGCACCCGACCCCGACCTGTTCATTCGCACCGGCGGCGAGATGCGCATCAGCAATTTCCTGCTCTGGCAGGCGGCCTACTCGGAGTTGTTCTTCACGGAGTGCCTGTGGCCCGACTTCGGCACGGCGGAAATCGACGCGGCGCTATCCGCCTACGCCCAGCGTGACCGCCGGTTCGGAGCCATCCACCCGAACCAGGTCGTGCCCGAGGGCACCTGAGCCGGATGCTGCGGCAGCGTGTCATCACCGCCCTCGTGCTTGCAGGGCTGTTGCTCGGTTCGCTGTCCGTCGCCAGCCCCTGGCCGTTCGCGCTGCTCACGTTGGCCTTGATGGCGGCCGCCGGATGGGAGTGGGGCCGCCTGAACCAGGCGGCCATGATCTCGGCCCTGGCCCTGGGGGCCACGGTGGCGCTCGGTGGCGCAGCGGCGCTGGCTGCCGGATGGACGCGCAACCCGCCCGCGTCCCTGTGGTGGTGGGCGACTGCGGCGTGGGTCACCGCGGGCACGGTGGCGCTGCGCAGCGGGCCAGCGGTCTGGCCGCAGCTGCCCAAGGCGGCGCGCCTGTTGATGGGCCTGCTGGCGCTGTGGGCGGCCTGGCTGGCGCTGGCGCACGCCCGCGTCGTGGGCATCAACTTCATGATTTCGGTGCTGGCCCTGGTCTGGATGGCCGACATCTGCGCGTACTTCGGCGGCCGCGCCTGGGGCAGGCGCAAGCTGGCCCCTGCCATCAGCCCGGGCAAGAGCTGGGAGGGCGTGTGGTCGGGCATGGCCGGCGTGGTCGCGTTGGCGGCGTTCTGGATCTGGCTCGACAGCCGCTTCGGTTTCGACGGCCCCAGCCTGTATTCGCGCCTGCTGCACTCACTCGGCGTGGCCGGGCTGGGGGCTGCGCTGCTGGCCTTGTGCGGCCTGAGCGTGGTCGGTGACCTGGTCGAGTCGCTCGTCAAGCGCGCGGCCGGCGCCAAGGACAGCAGCCGCTTGCTGCCCGGCCATGGGGGCGTGCTCGACCGCGTGGACGCCTTGCTGCCGGTGCTGCCGGCGGCACTCGCCCTCGCCGGGTGGAGCTCGCCATGAGTCGCGGCCCGCAACGCCTGGTGATCCTGGGGTCCACCGGCTCGGTGGGCACCAGCACACTGGAGGTGGTGGCACGACATCCGGAGCGCTTCGAGCTGGTCGGCCTGTCGTCGTACCAGCGCATGGACCTGCTGCTGGACCAGTGCCGCCGCTTCAAGCCCAGGCGGGTGGTCGTGCCCACGGAACTCCGTGCGGCCGAGATGCGAGCGGCCTTGCGCGACGCCGGCCTGGCCACCGAGGTGCGGGCCGGTGCGCAGGCGCTGTGCGAGCTCGCGGCTTCCGACGATGTGGACAGCGTCATGGCCGCCATCGTGGGCGCCGCGGGCCTGCCACCCTGCATGGCCGCGGCCCGCGCCGGCAAACGCCTGTTGCTGGCCAACAAGGAAGCCCTGGTGGTGGGAGGCGGCCTGTTCATGCGAACGGTGGCCGAAGGCGGCGCCACGCTGCTGCCCATCGACAGCGAGCATTCGGCCATCTTCCAGTGCCTGCCGGAAGACCGTTCGGTCTGGGCGCAGCGCATCGACCACATCGTGCTCACCGCCAGCGGCGGGCCGTTTCGCAGCCGCACCCCCGAAAGCCTGCACGACATCACGCCCGAGCAGGCCGTGGCGCACCCCAACTGGGTGATGGGCCGCAAGATCTCGGTGGATTCAGCCACCATGATGAACAAGGCGCTCGAGGTCATCGAGGCGCGCTGGCTGTTCGACCTGGAGCCCGAGCGCATCAAGGTGGTGATCCATCCGCAGAGCATCATCCACTCGATGGTCGTGTGCCGCGACGGCTCGGTGCTGGCGCAACTCGGCACGCCGGACATGAAGGTGCCCATCGCCTACGGGCTGTCATTCCCCGAGCGCATCGAGTCGGGCGCGCCGCGGCTGGACTTCGCGGCCATGCAGTCGCTGAGCTTCGAAGAGCCCGACCCGAGCCTGTTCCCCGGGCTGCAACTGGCCTGGGAGGCATTGCGCTCGCCGGCCGGCACGACGGCGGTGCTGAGCGCCGCCAACGAGGAGGCCGTGGCGGCCTTCCTGGCGGGAACCATCGCCTTCACGGCGATTCACAGGGTGAATGCCCAAACGCTCGAACGCCTGCCGGCGCGGCTCCACCCGGACCACGGCCTGGGCGACCTGCTGGAACTGGACCGCGCCGCCCGTGAAGTCGCCAGGCAAGCCATGAAGGAGCTGGCGGCGTGACCACCGTGCTGGCCTTCATCTTCACGCTGGGCGTGCTCATCATCGTGCACGAGTACGGCCACTACCGCGTGGCGGTGGCCTGTGGCGTGAAGGTGCTGCGTTTCTCGGTGGGCTTCGGCCGCGTGCTCTGGCGCCGCCAGAGTTCCCCGCAGGCCACGGAATTCGTCGTCTGCGCGCTGCCCTTGGGGGGCTACGTGCGCATGCTCGATGAGCGCGAAGGCCCGGTTGACGCCGCCGATCTCCCGCGCGCCTTCGATCGACAGCCCTTGCGCAACCGCGCCGCCATCGTGGTCGCCGGGCCGCTGGCGAACCTGGCGCTGGCCGTGCTGCTCTATGCCGCAGCACACTGGATCGGCATCGAGGAGCCCAAGGCGCTGCTGGGCCCGCCGGTGGCCGGCAGCGTGGCGGAGAAGGCCGGTCTGCGCGCCGGCGACTGGGTGCACTCGGTGGCCGGCGACGACGGCGATTGGCAGGAAGTGTCCTCGCTGACCGACCTGGGCTGGCAGGTGGCCCAGGCGGCGCTGGGGCGCCAGCCCCTGCGGCTGCAGGTGACGGACCGCGACGGCCGCGCCCCGCGCGACCTCAGGCTCGACCTGTCCAGCCTGGAGACCCAGGACATCGACGCCAAGCTGGCGCAGAAGGTCGGGCTGGGGGGGCCGTACAGCGAGCCGGTGCTCGGCGAGGTCAAGCCCGCGGGCCCGGCCGCCAGCGCCGGCCTGCGCCGTGGCGACCGAGTGCTGTCGCTGGGCGGCGTGCCCATCGTCGATGCCAAGAGCATCGTCGAGCTCGTGCGCGGCAGCGTTCGCGACGGCCAGGCCGTGGCGCAGCCTTGGGTCGTCGAGCGCGATGGGCGCGCGCTGAGCTTCAGCGTGACACCGCGCGTCATCCACGAAGGCGGCCAGGCCTTTGGCCGCGTCGACGCCGTGCCGGGGCAGCCGCCGCAGCGCGTGACGGTGCGCCACGGCCCGCTCGAAGGTCTGCAAAAGGGGGCGCTGCGCACCTGGGAAGTTTCCGCGCTCACGGTGAAGATGCTGGGCCGCATGCTGGTGGGCGAGGCCTCGCTGAAGAACCTCAGCGGGCCGCTGACGATCGCCGACTACGCCGGGCAGTCGGTCAGCAAGGGACTGACCTTCTACCTGGGTTTCCTGGCGCTGGTGAGCGTGAGCCTGGGTGTGCTCAACCTCTTGCCGCTGCCCATGCTCGATGGGGGTCACCTGATGTATTACATTTTCGAGGGCGTCACCGGCCGCCCGGTCTCTGACCTCTGGCTGGCCCGGCTGCAACGCGGCGGCATCGTCGTGCTGTTGATGATGATGTCAGTCGCCCTGTTCAACGACGTGACCCGCCTGTTGGGTCTGCACTGAAGCCCATGCTCCCTGTCTTCCCTTTCGGACCGCTGCGCCCCGCCGCGGCCCTCATGGTGGCGCTTGCGTCCGCCGCCGCCGTGCCTTCGGCGTGGGCCGTCGCGCCCTTCCTGATCAAGGACATCCGCGTCGAGGGTCTGCAGCGCACCGACCCCGGTAGCGTGTTCGCGGCGCTGCCCTTTCGCATCGGCGACACCTACACCGACGACAAGGGCTCGGCGGCTTTGCGCGCGCTCTTCGCCACGGGCCTGTTCAAGGACGTGCGCATCGAGATCGAAGGCGCCGTGGCGGTGGTCATCGTCGACGAGCGATCCATCATCGGCAGCGTCACCTTCGTCGGCCTGAAGGAGTTCGACAAGGACCCGCTGACCAAGTCCCTGCGCGATTCCGGCATCGGCGAGGGCCTGCCTTTCGACCGCGCGCTGATCGACCGCGCCGAGCAGGAAATCAAGCGTCAGTACCTGAGCCGCAGCCTCTACGGCGCCGAGGTCGTGACCACCGTCACGCCGCTGGAACGCAACCGCGTCAACGTGACCTTCACGATGACCGAGGGCGACGCCGCGCGCATCAAGGACATCCGCATCGTCGGTGCCTCGGCGTTCTCGGAGTCCACGCTGCTGAGCCTGTTCGAACTCACGCCCGGCGGCTGGTTCACCTGGTACAGCAAGTCCGATCGCTATGCGCGCAGCAAGCTCAACTCCGACCTGGAGAAGCTGCGCGCCTACTACGTCAACCGCGGTTACCTCGAGTTTGCCGTCGAGTCCACGCAGGTCACGATCTCGCCCGACAAGCAGACCATCTCCATCGCCATCTCGATCAAGGAGGGCCAGCCCTACACCGTCACCTCGGTGCGGCTGGAAGGCGACTACCTGGGCAAGGAGAAGGAGTTCCAGGCCTTCGTGCTGCTGCGTCCCGGGCAGCCCTACCGCGGCGACGCCGTGGCCGAGACCTCCAAGCGTTTCCAGGATCTGTTCGGCCTGTATGGCTACGCCTTTGCCCGCATCGAGCCGCGCCCGGAGATCGATCGCGCCACCGGGCAGGTGGCGGTGGTCTTCACGGCCGAGCCGCAGCGCCGGGTCTATGTGCGACGCATCGATGTGGCGGGCAACACGCGTAGCCGGGACGAAGTCGTTCGGCGCGAATTCCGCCAGCTCGAAGGCGCCTGGTACGACGGGGGCCTGATCAAGTTGTCCAAGGAACGCGTGGACCGGCTGGGCTACTTCAAGGAAGTCGAGGTCGAGACCAACGAGGTGGCGGGCTCGCCCGACCAGGTGGACCTGGTCGTCAACGTGACCGAAAAACCCACCGGCAACCTGATGGTCGGCGCGGGTTACTCCAACGCCGAGAAGTTCAGCTTCACGGCCTCGGTCAAGCAGGAGAACGCCTTCGGCTCGGGCAACTACATGGGCATCGAAGTCAATACCAGCAAATACAACCGCACGCTGGTGGTGAGCACGGTCGACCCGTACTGGACGGTGGACGGCATCTCCCGGGCCATCGATGTCTTCTATCGCACCAGCCGCCCTTTCAACAGCCTGGGCGATGCCTACGACCTGAAGACACCGGGCGCGTCGGTCCGCTTCGGTGTGCCTTTCTCCGAATACGACACGGTATTCGTGGGCCTGGGATTCGAGCGCACGGAAATCGGCGCGTCCACCGGCATCCCGCTGTCGTACCTGAACTACCGCGTGCTCTACGGCGACAAGACCAACTCCTTCCCGCTCACCGTGGGCTGGGCACGCGACGCCCGCGACAGCGTGCTCGTGCCCACCGCGGGCCGCTACCAGCGCGTGAATTTCGAATGGGCCGTGGCCGGCGATGTGCGCTACCTGCGCACCAACCTGCAGTACCAGGAGTACTGGCAACTGCCGTGGCGCATGTCCATCGGCCTGAACGCCGAAATCGGCCTGGGCAAGGGCCTGGGCGGCAAGCCGTTCCCGGTATTCAAGAATTTCTACGGCGGCGGCCTGGGCACGGTGCGCGTCTTCGAGCAGGGCTCGCTCGGGGTGGTGGACCCGACCGGCGCCTACATCGGCGGCGCCAAGCGCCTGAACGTGAATACCGAGCTCTACTTCCCCGTGCCGGGCAGCGGCAACGACAAGTCACTGCGCATGTTCATGTTCGCGGATGCCGGCAATGTCTGGCGCGAAGATGAAACCGCCACCGCCGAATCGATCCGGTCGTCGGCCGGCATCGGGCTGTCATGGATCTCGCCGGTGGGTCCTCTCAAGCTCAGCTGGGGCGTGCCTCTGAAGATCCAGCGCAACGATAGAATCCAACGCTTCCAATTCCAGATCGGGACTGCCTTCTGATGAAGACGTTCGCTCTCCAGTGCTTCGCCGCCGCCGCCATGGCGGTGGCCGCCGTGTCCCCTGCCGCCGCGCAGGAACTCAAGATCGGTTATGTGAACAGCGAGCGCGTGCTGCGCGAGGCCACACCCGCCAAGGCGGCGCAGGCCAAGCTCGAAGCCGAGTTCGGCAAGCGCGAGCGCGAACTCAACGATGCGACGGCCAAGCTCAAGGCCTCGGCCGACAAGCTCGAGAAGGATGCGCCCACGCTTTCCGAAACCGAGCGCACACGGCGCCAGCGCGAACTCGTCGATCAGGACCGCGACATGCAGCGCAAGCGCCGCGAGTTCCAGGAAGATCTGAACCAGCGCCGCAACGAGGAACTCGCCGGTGTCGTGGAGCGGGCCAACCGCGTCATCCGCCAGATCTTCGACGCCGAGAAATACGACGTGATCCTGCAGGAGGTCGTCTTCGCCAGCTCGCGCGTCGACATCACCGACAAGGTGATCAAGATCCTCAACACGCCTGCCACGCCGGGCAAGTGACGCCCGCAGGCGGCTCGCGACAGTGCGCGTTCGTCTCGGTGAGCTGAGCGAGCGCCTCGCCGGCGAGTTGGTCGGCGACGCCGAGCTGACCATCACTCGCATCGGGCCGCTGGAGGCGGCCGATGGACAGACGCTCTCGTTCCTCGCCAACCCGCACTACAAGGCACAGCTGGCCACTTCGGGAGCCGGCTGCGTGATCGTCGGCCCGGCCATGCGGGACGCGGCTGTCGCGCGCGGCGCCACCATCGTCTGCACCGATCCCTACCTGGCATTTGCCCGTCTCACTCAATGGTGGGCGGCGCAAACCCGCGCACCTGCCGAGCGCGGCGTGCACCCCGCGGCAGTGGTCGAGGCGGGCGCGGTCATCGACTCCACCGCTTCGGTCGGGGCCCTGGCCTTCGTGGGTCGCGGGGCCAGGATAGGGCCCGGCGCGGTGATTGGCCCGCACAGCCACGTCGGCGCGGGGGCCTGGGTGGGCGAGGGCACGGTGCTCAAGCCCCGCGTCGTGGTGGGCGAAGACTGCCGCATCGGCCGGCGCGGCATCATCCACAGCGGCGCGGTGATCGGTGCCGACGGATTTGGCTTTGCGCCCAGCGAGGGGCGTTGGGAAAAGATCGAGCAGCTGGGTGCCGTGGCGATCGGTGACGATGTCGAGATCGGCGCCAATACCTGCATAGACCGCGGCGCGCTCCAGGACACCGTGCTCGAAGACGGCGTCAAGCTCGACAACCTGGTGCAGATCGCGCACAACGTCCACGTGGGCGCGCACTGTGCCTTTGCCGGATGCGCTGGGGTGGCCGGCAGCTCGCGCATCGGCCGGCACTGTACTTTCGGTGGTGGCGCCATGATCCTGGGCCACCTGGAGATCGTCGACCATGTGCACATCACGGCCGCCACGGTGATCAGCCGTTCCATCCACAAGCCCGGCCAGTACAGCGGCAGTTTCCCCTTCGATGACAATGCCTCGTGGGAAAAGAATGCCGCCACGTTGCGGCAACTGCATGCACTGCGTGACCGGCTGCGCGCGCTCGAGAGGAAGATCTGAACGCCATGGACATCCAACGCATCCTGCGCATGCTGCCGCACCGCTACCCCTTCCTTCTGGTGGACCGGGTGCTCGAGATCGAGAAGCATGTGCGCATCAAGGCGTTGAAGAACGTCACCATCAACGAGCCGTTCTTCGTGGGGCACTTTCCCGCGCGGCCGGTGATGCCCGGCGTGCTGACGCTGGAGGCCCTGGCGCAGGCCGCGGCGCTGCTGTCCTTTGAGTCCGCGGACACCGAACCCGGTGACGATACGGTGGTCTACTTCGCCGGCATCGACAAGGCGCGCTTCAAGCGCCCGGTGGGCCCGGGCGACCAACTGATCCTGGAAGCGACCATCGACCGCGTGAAGTCCGGCATCTACCGCTACAAGACCCGCGCCACGGTCGACGGCCATATTGCCGTCGAGGCCGATCTGATGTGCACCATGCGCAAGGTCTCGCCCACCTGACATGAAGCCCCCACGCTCGCTATCGCTCGCTGCCCCCCGAGGGGGCGCTCAGTGGTTTCGGGCGGCCGGGCACCACTGAGATGACGACCATCCACTCGACCGCCCTCGTCGATCCCGCGGCCGAGCTGGCGGGCACGGTCCGCGTGGGGCCGTATGCCGTGATCGGCGCCGGCGTGCAGGTGGGCGAAGGCACCACCATAGGCGCGCACTGCGTCATCGAGGGCCCCTGCCGCATCGGCCGCGACAACCGTGTCCATTCGCATGCGGTGCTGGGCGGCGCGCCGCAGGATATGAAGTACGGCGGCGAGCCCACCGAGCTGCACATCGGCGACCGCAATACGATTCGCGAGTTCTGCACTTTCAACCGTGGCACGGTGCAGGATGCCGGCGTGACCCGCGTCGGTGACGACAACTGGGTGATGGCCTACGTGCATATCGCGCACGACGTGCAGCTGGGCCACCACGTGATCCTGGCCAACAACGCCACGCTGGCGGGCCATGTGCACATCGGCGACTGGGTGATCATCGGTGGGCTCACGGGCGTGCACCAGTTCTGCCGGGTCGGCGCGCACGCGATAGCGGGCTTCCAGAGCCGTGTCGCGCAGGACATCCCGCCTTTCATGACGGCCAACGGCAACCCGCTGGCGGTCTCCGGCTTCAACGTCGAAGGCCTGCGCCGGCGCGGCTTCTCGCGCGAGCGAATCGCGCGGGTCAAACAGATGCACCGCCTGCTGTACCGCGACGGCCTGACGCTGGAGCGCGCGCGCGAAGCGATCGCGGCGTTGCAGGGCACGGGCCAGGGGGGTGACGCCGATGTGCAACTGCTGCTCGAGTTCCTGGCCGCGTCGACCCGCGGGATCGCACGTTGAGCGAATCCGGCGAACCCGGCCCGCAGCCCTTGCAACTGGCCATGGTCGCCGGCGAGGCTTCGGGCGACTTGCTCGCCAGCCTCTTGCTCGGCGGCCTGCGCCAACGCTGGCCGAGGCTGCAAACCGCGGGCATCGGTGGCCCGCGCATGGCCGAGCAGGGCTTCGAGGCCTGGTGGCCGCACGAGAAGCTGGCGGTGCGCGGCTATGTCGAGGTCTTGCGCCACTACCGCGAAATCGCCGGCATTCGCGACCAGCTCGCGCAGCGCCTGCTGCGCGAGCGCCCGGCCGCCTTCATCGGTGTCGATGCGCCTGACTTCAACCTGGGCCTGGAGGCCCGGCTGAAGGCGCAGGGCCTGAAGACCATCCACTTCGTCTGCCCCTCGATCTGGGCCTGGCGGGGCGGCCGGGCTGCCAAGATGGCCGCGAGCTGCGACCACGTGCTGTGCCTGTTCCCGTTCGAGCCCGAATTGCTGCGCGTGCACGGCGTGGCCGCCACCTTCGTGGGCCATCCACTGGCCGATGCCATCCCCTTGACGCCGCCGCGCGCGGCCAGCCGCACTGCGCTCGGCCTGGCCGAGACCGACAGCGTGGTTGCCGTGCTGCCGGGCAGCCGGCGCTCGGAGATCGAGTACATCGCGCCCACCTTCCTGCAGACCGTCGCCCGTCTGCACCGGCTGCGCCCGGGCCTGCGTTTTGTGCTTCCGGCGGCGCCGGGGCTGCGCGCGCAGCTCGAGCCCTTGATCGCCGCGCATGCCCAGGGCGTGCCGCTGCAGGTGCTCGACGGCCGCTCGCACGCCGCGCTGGCGGCTTGCGACGTGACGCTCATCGCCAGCGGCACCGCCACGCTGGAAGCGGCGCTGTTCAAGCGGCCCATGGTCATCGGCTACCGGATGCACCCGCTGAGCTGGCAGATCATGAAGCGCATGAAGTACCAGCCCTGGGTGGGCCTGCCCAATATCCTGTGTCGCGAATTCATCGTGCCTGAGCTGATCCAGGAACGCTGCCGCCCCGACCTGCTGGCCGATGCCACGCTGGCTGCGCTGGATGCCACCGCCGGGCGCGAGCGCGTCGTGCGTCGATTCGAAGAACTCCATCAACTGCTCAAGCGCGACACGGCGCGCTGTGCCACCGATGCCATCGCGCAAATCCTTTCGCCTTGACCAGCTGGGGCCCGGCTGGGAATTGCCCGCCCTGGTGGCCGGCGTGGACGAGGCCGGGCGTGGCCCGCTGGCGGGCCCGGTGGTGGCGGCTGCGGTCATCCTGGACGAGTTGCGTCCGATACGCGGCCTGGCGGATTCGAAAGTGCTCTCGCCGGGCCGGCGCGAGCGCCTGTCCGAGGAGATCCGGGCGTATGCGCTGTGCTGTGCCGTCGGCCTGGCCAGCGTGGAAGAGATCGACCAGCTGAATATCCTGCAAGCCACGATGCTGGCCATGCGCCGCGCGGTGGAGGGCCTGCGGCTGCGGCCGCAGCGCGTGGTGGTGGACGGCAACCGCGTGCCCTCGCTCCAGATGCCGGTGGCCGCCATCGTCAAGGGTGATGCCAAGGTGGCTGCGATCTCGGCCGCGTCGATTCTTGCCAAGGTCGAGCGCGACCGCCTCTGCCTCGAATTGCATGCACAGCACCCGGCCTACGGCTTTGCCACGCACAAGGGCTACCCGACGCCCGCGCACCTGGCGGCACTGCAGGCCCACGGGCCGTGCGTCGCGCACCGGCGCAGCTTCGCGCCCGTGCGCGCCGTCCTGGCACGCGGCTGAACCCCACCGCGCCGATGACCGAGAAGGCGAGTTCGCCCACGCGCATCACCTCGCGCATCACCTCGCGCGACAACCCGCTGCTGGTTCGCTTGCGGCGCCTGGCGCAGGACGGCTCGGCCTATCGCCGCACGGGCCAGGTCTGGATCGAGGGCGACCACCTCTGTGCCGCGCTGCTGGCGCGCGGTGGCGTCGCCACCCAGGCGGTGATCACCGACGAGGGCTGGGAAGACGAGCGCTTGCACGGGATGGCCGTGGCCGCCGCGCGCGTGGCCAGGGTGGCGACGCCGCTGTTCGCCGGGCTCAGCACGCTCGAGTCGCCGCCACGGATCGGGTTCCTGATCGAGCTGCCGCCACCCGCTGCGGTCCAGGCCCAGGCCGCGACCGTGGTGCTCGACCGGGTGCAGGACGCCGGCAATGTGGGCAGCATCCTGCGCAGCGCGGCGGCCTTCGGGTTCACCCAGGTCCTGGCGCTCAAGGGCACGGTCGCGCTGTGGTCGCCCAAGGTGCTGCGCGCAGGCATGGGGGCGCACTTCGGGCTGCGGCTGGTGGAGGGGCTGGCCGAAGCCGCGCTGGGCGACCTGGGGGTGCCGCTGGTGGCCACCAGTTCGCACGCCGGCGCCACATTGCCTGCGGCGCCGCTGCCCTGGCCCTGCGCCTGGGTGCTGGGCCATGAAGGGCAGGGCATTGCGGCCTCGCTGCTGGCGCGCTGTGCGCTGCAGGTGCGCATCCCCCAGCCGGGAGGCGAGGAGTCGCTCAATGTCGCCGCGGCGGCAGCGGTCTGTCTCTACGAATCAGCGCGGCGCAGCGCTCTCAAGGAAACGCCGGGCCGTTCCCAAGTTTCCTTGACCCCCTCGGGGGGCCTGACGCGAAGCGACAGGTCTGGGGGCGCTCAATAGACCAGCCGGTCCGGCCGCAGGTCGCGCAGGATGGTGGTGGCTATTTCTTCGATCGACTTGTGCGTCGACGACAGCCAGGAGATGCCCTCGCGGCGCATCATCGATTCGGCGGCGTGGACCTCCTCGCGGCAGTTCTCCAGGGCCGCGTACTTGCTGCCCGGGCGGCGCTCGTGGCGGATCTGCGCCAGGCGGTTGGGCTCGATCGTCAGCCCGAAGCACTTGCGCTTGTGCGGGGTGAGTGCCGGGGGCAGCCGGCCGCGGTCGAAGTCTTCCGGGATGAGCGGGTAGTTCGCCGCCTTCACGCCGTGCTGCATGGCCAGGTACAGCGAGGTCGGCGTCTTGCCGCTGCGGCTGACACCCAGCAGGATGACGTCGGCCAGGTCCAGATTGCGCGAGGACTGCCCGTCGTCATGGGCGAGCGAGAAGTTGATGGCCTCGATGCGGTCGTGGTACTCCTGGCTCTGGCTGGCATCGGAAAAGCGACCGACGCGGTGGTTGCTCTTGATCCCGAACTCCACCTCCAGCGGCTCGACGAAGGTGCGGATCATGTCCAGCACCAGCCCGTTGCACTGCTCGCCCGCGACGATGGCCCGTATCTCGTCGTCGACCAGGGTGATGAAGACCACCGGGCGATGGCCCTCGCGGCGGGCGGTGTCGTTGATTTCACCGACCACGTCGCGCGCCTTCTCCGGGCTGTCGATGAACGGGCGCCGCACATGCCGGTGGCGCGTCGGAAACTGGGCCAGGATCGAGTTGCCGAAGGTCTCGGCCGTGATGCCGGTGCCGTCAGAGACGAAGAAAACGGTTTTCTCGGGCATGTCGGCGTGCCCGTATGGGCGTCTAAGTAAGCAGCGTCTCATCATAAGGAAGAACTCCGTAGAATCCCTCGCAACATTCCGCCTATCGCCCCCTCCATGCCCTCATTCGGATTGCCCTCCGAACCCGCGACTGCCATTGCGGAGGGGCCGATTGCCTGTGCGGGGGTCTTGAGTCGCATCGCGGCGTCCAGCGCTGCGCGGGTTCGCGCCCTGCGCCTGCACCCGGCTCATGCGGAAGCACGGATTTCTTCACATCACGGAGCTTCCCCATGTCCCTGGCCACTTTGGCGACCGCCCTGGTCGCACCGTTCGAACAACTGAGAATGACCGACGTCGAGACGGTGGGCGGAAAGAACGCCTCCCTCGGCGAGATGATCAGCCAGCTGGCCGCCAGTGGCGTGCGGGTACCGGGCGGATTCGCCACCACGGCGAATGCCTACCGCGAGTTTCTGCGCCACGAAGGCTTGCAGGATCGCATCCAGGCCAAGCTCGCGGCGCTCGACGTCGATGACGTCCGCGCGCTGGCCGAGGCGGGTGCGCAGATCCGGCAATGGGTCATCGAAACGCCATTGCCTGCGGCGCTCGAAGCGGCCATCCGCGAGCAGTTCGCCCGCCTGTCGGCGGGCCATCCCGAGGCCAGCTTCGCCGTGCGTTCTTCGGCCACCGCCGAGGACCTGCCGGATGCCTCGTTCGCCGGCCAGCAGGAGACCTTCCTCAACGTCACCGGCATCGAGGATGTGCTCCACCGGATGAAGGAAGTCTTCGCGTCGCTCTACAACGACCGCGCCATCAGCTACCGCGTGCACAAGGGCTTCGCCCACGCCGACGTGGCGCTGTCGGCCGGCGTGCAGCGCATGGTGCGTTCGGATCTCGGTTCGGCGGGCGTGGTGTTCACCATCGACACCGAATCGGGCTTTGCCGATGTGGTCTTCATCACCTCCAGCTACGGCCTGGGCGAGACGGTGGTCCAGGGTGCGGTGAACCCCGACGAGTTCTACGTCCACAAGCCCACGCTGAATGCAGGCAAGTTCCCGGTGATCCGGCGCGTGCTGGGCTCCAAGTTGGAGCGCATGGAGTTCGCCACCGAGGCGGAGAAGGCGGCCACGGGCAGGTTGGTGAAAGTGATCGCCACGCCGCCCGAGCAACGCAATCGCTATTCGCTGACCGACGCCGATGTGATCGAGCTAGCACGGTACGCGCTGATCATCGAGAAGCACTACGGGCGCCCGATGGATATCGAGTGGGGCAAGGACGGCGTCGACGGCCTGATCTACATCCTGCAGGCCCGCCCCGAGACCGTGAAGAGCCAGGCCGTGGGCAAGGTGGAGCAACGCTACAAGCTCAAGGGTGACCGAACCAAGAGCCTGGTGCTGGCCGAGGGCCGCGCCATCGGCCAGAAGGTGGGCACGGGCCCGGTGCGCCTGGTGCGCAGTCCGGCCGAGATGGATCGCGTGCAGCCGGGCGACGTCCTCGTCACCGACATGACCGACCCGAACTGGGAGCCGGTGATGAAGCGCGCCAGCGCCATCGTCACCAACCGGGGCGGGCGCACCTGCCACGCCGCGATCATCGCCCGCGAGCTCGGCATTCCGGCCGTGGTGGGCTGCGGCAATGCCACCGAGCAGGTGCAGGAGGGTGCGCTCGTGACGGTGTCGTGCGCCGAGGGCGATACCGGCTACGTCTACGACGGTCTGCTCGAGACCGAGATCAGCGATGTGGTGCGCGGCGAGATGCCGTACTGCCCGATCAAGATCATGATGAACGTGGGCAACCCGCAGCTGGCCTTCGACTTTGCCCAGATGCCCAACTCGGGCGTGGGCCTGGCGCGGCTGGAATTCATCATCAACAACAACATCGGCGTGCACCCGAAGGCGATCCTGGACTATCCCAACATCGACCCCGACCTGAAGAAGGCGGTGGAGTCGGTGGCGCGAGGGCACGCGTCGCCGCGTGCGTTCTACGTCGACAAGGTCACCGAGGGCGTCTCGACCATTGCCGCCGCGTTCTGGCCCAAGCCGGTGATCGTGCGGCTGTCCGACTTCAAGAGCAACGAGTACCGCAAGCTCATCGGGGGCACGCGCTACGAGCCCGACGAAGAGAACCCGATGCTCGGCTTCCGCGGCGCCAGCCGCTACATCAGCGGCGATTTCCAGGATGCCTTCGCGATGGAGTGCGAGGCCCTCAAGCGCGCGCGCACCGAGATGGGCCTGACCAACATCGAGGTCATGGTGCCCTTCGTGCGCACCGTCAAGCAGGCTGCGACCGTGGTGCGCATGCTGGGCGAGCGCGGCCTGCAACGCGGCGTGGACGGGCTGCGCCTGATCATGATGTGCGAGGTGCCCAGCAACGCCATCCTGGCCGAACAGTTCCTCGAGCACTTCGACGGCATGTCCATAGGCTCCAACGACCTGACGCAGCTCACGCTGGGGCTGGACCGCGATTCGGGCATGGAACAGCTCGCACAGGACTTCGACGAACGCGACCCGGCCGTCAAGGCGCTGATCTCGCGGGCCATCACGGCCTGCCGGGCCACCGGCAAGTACGTGGGCATCTGCGGTCAGGGGCCCAGCGACCACGCCGACTTCGCCGACTGGCTGGCGCAGGAAGGCATCATGTCGATCTCGCTGAACCCGGACTCGGTGATCGAGACCTGGCAGCGGCTGGCGGCGCGCTAACGCCCCATCGGATGGGCGTCGAGAGGGGCCTTTGCGGGCCCCTTGCGCGTGTGACCTGACGTTCACCCGGATAGGGTAAGACCTATCGGTGCTTGCGCGCGTTAAGCAGCTTGGCGTCAGAGAGCCGTAAGCACGTGGCAAAACAGTCGCGGCATGTTGACTGTCCTGAATGTTCTCCAGCTCGTGCTCTACATTGCTTTGCTCGCGCTCGCCGGGCAGGGGGCGCTCTACGTGCTGGCAGGCGCCAAGCGTGACAGCAACGTCTTCTACAAGCTGCTGCAGGTGCTGAGCAAGCCGTTCACGGTGACCGTGCGCAAGATCACGCCGCGACAGGTCTCGGACGCCCAGGTGCCGGTGGTGACCTTCCTGCTGCTGGCCGTGTTGTACGCGGTGGTGACCTTCGAGCGGGCGGACCTGTGCGTCGCCAGCAACCTGGTCGGACAGCAGGGTTGCAGATGAAGCGGCTGGAATACCTTCGGCTGAAATGGCGCGCCATTGGCTGGCTGGTGCTGGGCCGCAATGAGGCGGCCCTGGCGGCTTTCGACCGCATGCTTGGGCAGTGGCCCGATGACGCCTATGCCTTGTCTAGCCGGGCGCACCTGCGGGCCCGGATCGGCAGGCTCGACGCGGCGCTGGCCGATTCACGGCGCCTGGTGAGCCTGCGCACCGACCACGCCGGCACCTGGTTCAACCACGGGTTCATGCTCGAAGCGGCGGGCCTGTGGGAAGAAGCGCTGGTGGCTTTCCAGCGCGCCACCGCGCTCGGCCCCGATCTCGACCGCGCCTGGTATGGCATGGGGCTGGTGCTCATCCGCCTGAAACGCTACGACGAGGCCGTGGCCGCCCTCAAGCGCAACACCGAATTGCAGCCCATGAGCCCGTACGGCTGGTACCAGTTGGCGCGGGTCCACACCGATCGACACGAGCCCGACGAGGCCCGGCGAATCATCCGCCACCTCAAGGGCTTCGAGCCCAAAGTCGCCGCGCAGCTCGAGCGCGAGACCGGCTTGGCGAACTGACCGAGCGTGTTGACTTCCGCATTCGGCGGATGAAAAAGGGCCGGGCCACCCCCGGGGGGACAACGTCGTTGGAGGCATCGCGATGGCATTGACAGAGAGACACCACCAGTACTGGCGGACGAATCTGAGGATCACCTCGGTTCTGCTCGTGATCTGGTTCGTCGTGACCTACGTCGTCGGCTACTACGCCCGCGACCTGAACTTCACGTTCTTTGGCTGGCCGTTCAGTTTTTGGATGGGTGGGCAGGGCGCGTTGATCATCTACTGCGTGATCATCTGGTACTACGCGCACTTCATGAACAAGCTTGACATCGAGCACAACGTGCACGAGGAGGACTGACATGGCGGGTATGTTCGACCATGGCGCCAAGACCGACAAGGCGTCCACGAAGATCTTCACGTCGCAGCTCAACAAGGTGTACGGCTGGTACGCGGGTGGCTTCCTGGCCTTCGTCCTCGTGCTGGCCGTGCTGGAGCAGATGGGTTTGCCGCCGAACTACATCGGTTTCATCTTCCTGCTCGCCACGGTGGGCCTGTATGCCGGCATCGGCGTCATGAGCCGCACCAGCGACGCGGCCGAGTACTACGTCGCCGGCCGGCGCGTCCCCGCCGTCTACAACGGCATGGCCACGGGCGCCGACTGGATGAGCGCAGCGTCGTTCATCGGCATGGCCGGCACGCTCTACCTGACGGGATATGGCGGCCTGGCGTTCATCATGGGCTGGACGGGCGGCTATTGCCTGGTGGCCTTGCTGCTCGCACCCTATATGCGCAAGTTCGGGCAATTCACCATCCCCGACTTCCTGGGCGCGCGCTATGAGGGCAACCTGCCGCGTTTCATCGGCATCATCGGCGCGATCCTGTGCTCGTTCACCTACGTCGTGGCGCAGATCTACGGCGTCGGCCTGATCACCACCCGGCTGTCTGGCCTGGCGTTCGAGATTGGCATCTTTGTCGGCCTGGGTGGCATCCTCGTGTGCTCGTTCCTCGGTGGCATGCGCGCGGTGACCTGGACGCAAGTGGCGCAGTACATCATCCTCATCGTTGCCTACCTGACGCCCGTGGTCTGGCTGTCCGTCAAGCAGACCGGCATCCCGATTCCGCAAGCGATCTACGGCTACCAGCTGGCCAAGGTCACCGAGCTCGAGAACAAGCTCAAGGTGGACCCCAAGGAGCTGGAGGTGATCGGCATCTTCAAGCAGCGCGCGGCCGACGCTGACGCCAAACTGAAGGACGTGCCGGCGGCAATGGCTGCCGACAAGGCGGCAGCAGAGAAGAAGCTGGCCGACCTGACCGCGGCCAACCGCCCGGCAGCCGAGATCCAGACCGCCAGCAAGGCCCTGGCCGACCTGCCGAAGACCTCGGATGAAGCCAGCAAGGCCTATACCGCCGCCAAGACCGCGAACGCTGCGCGTGCGGTGCCGCTGGGCGGCATGCCGCCGCACGCACAGCAGTTCAAGGGCGACCCCAAGGGCGACGACAAGGCCAAGCTGGCCTTCGACACCGATCGTCGCAACTTCCTGGCGCTGATCTTCTGCCTGATGGTGGGCACGGCCGCGTTGCCACACATCCTGATGCGCTACTACACCACCCCGTCGGTGAAGGATGCGCGGGACTCGGTGACCTGGTCGCTGTTCTTCATCTTCCTGCTCTACTTCACGGCGCCTGCACTGGCCGTGCTGGTCAAGTACGAAATGTTCAGCGTCGTCGTCGGCCTGCCTTTCGATCGCCTGCCGGAGTGGATCTCGGCCTGGAGTCGCGTCGATCCGGCACTGCTGTCGGTGGTCGACATCAACAAGGACGGCATCCTCCAGCTCGGTGAAATCAGGATCGGCGGCGACATCATCGTGCTGGCCACGCCAGCCATCGGCGGCCTGCCGTATGTGATTTCCGGCATGGTGGCGGCGGGGGGCCTGGCCGCTGCGCTGTCGACCGCCGACGGCCTGCTGCTGACGATCGCCAATGCGCTGTCGCACGACCTGTACTACAAGATGATCGACCCGAATGCGTCGACCTCGCGACGGGTGTCGATCTCCAAGGGCCTGCTGGTGGTCGTGGCATTGGCGGCGGCGGGCGTGGCGGCGCAGAAGCCGGCGGACATCCTGTTTCTGGTTTCGGCGGCGTTCTCGTTCGCTGCGGCGACCTTCTTCCCAGCGCTGGTGCTCGGCATCTTCTGGAAGCGTGCCAACCGCTGGGGCGCATCGCTGGGCATGATCGCCGGCCTGGGCATCACTTTCTACTACATGGCCACCACACAACCGTGGTTGCGCGGCGTGTTCGGTGTCACGTCGCCCGTGGCTGACCACATTTGGTGGGGTATCTTGCCGATCTCGGCCGGGCTGTTTGGCGTGCCGGTGGGCATGGCCGTGATCGTCA
Organism: Rubrivivax sp.; assembly: GCA_030681795.1. GTDB lineage: Bacteria > Pseudomonadota > Gammaproteobacteria > Burkholderiales > Burkholderiaceae_C > Rubrivivax. The sequence continues at coordinate 21,167 of JAUXRG010000081.1, read as the reverse complement.
TCGTCAGCCTGCTCACGCCTCCGCCGAAGAAGGAGACACAGGAACTGGTCGAGCATGTGCGCTACCCTGACCTGAAGCTGGGCCAGGCCTGATCGGCAGGGGTCGCAACGGTCAAAGGGCCGCGTCCACCCGGGCGCGGCCCTTTTCAATCGGTGCTTCGAAACGCATGGGGCCGCACCGCGGTCGGCCGTGTGGCCGCGTCAAAACCTCGGCGCCGATGTGTCCAACTCACTGACGAGACCCGGATGGATGAAGCTCCCCCGCCGCAGCGCACCTCGCCCTCGAGCAGCCTATTGGTCAACCTGCGCGCGGAATTGATGCGCATGGTGCCGTTTTCAGAGATGACGCCGGCCCATGTGAACGAGTTCGTGGCGGGTTCGACGCAGGCTTACTTCGCACCCGATGAGGTGGTGCTGGATCCGGCCATGGGGGCGGTGAAGTCCCTTTACTGCATCCGCCAGGGCAGCGTCACCGGGCGGCGTGGGTTGGCCGAGCTCTCGGGGGCGTTTGAATATGGCGCAGGCGATCTGTTTCCGGTGAGTGCCATGCTTGCCGGCCGCGCCGTGACGGCGACCTACACGGCCAACGAGGACACTTTCTGTCTGATGCTGCCGGCTGAGACGGCGCTGCGCCTGGCCACGGTCAGCCCACCGTTTGCCGACTTCCTGAACCAGCGCGTGATGCACTTCCTGGCGCTGTCGCGGCGTGCGCTGCAGGCAGCCTGGTCGTCGCAGACCTTGGCCGATCAGTCGTTGGAAGCTCGCCTGGCCAGCCGGCCTCGGAAGCGAACGCTTGCCTGCACTGCAGCCATGCCGCTGGCCGAAGCGCTGTCGCAGATGCACGAGCGGCGCGTCGGCTCGGTGGTGGTGGTCGACGACAGCGAGACGCCCCAGGGTATCCTGACCCGGCACGACATCCTCGGCCGCGTGACGCTGCCGCAGCTGCCGCTGAGCACACCGATTTCCGCCGTGATGAGTACGCCCGTCCACACATTGACCGTCGAGCACACGCTGCAAGACGCCGCGCTGTTGATGTCGCGCCACGGACTGCGCCATGTGCCGGTAACTGAGCAGGGTCGCCTGGTCAGCATCGTCTCCGAGCGCGATCTTTTCGCGCACCAGCGCCTGTCTCTCAAGCAGCTGAGCACACAGCTGCGCACCGCGCCGGACCAAGCCACGCTGCAGCAGTTGGCGGTGCAGATCAGACACTTTGCCAGCAACCTGCTGGGCCAGGGTGTGCAGGCGCGGCAGCTCACCGAACTCATCAGCGACCTCAACGACGTGCTCACTGCTCGCCTGGTGGAGTTGCTGGCCAAGCAGCGGGGCCTGGACCTGTCGCGCGCTTGCTGGCTGTCGTTCGGATCCGAGGGTCGGGGGGAGCAAACCGTGGCCACCGACCAGGACAACGGCCTGGTGTTCACGAGCGACGAGCCCGAGAACGACCGGCCCCTCTGGCTGGCCTTGGGCGAGGACGTCAACGCGGCGCTCGACGCCTGCGGGTTCCCGCTGTGCAAGGGACGGGTGATGGCCAGCAATCCAGCCTGCTGCCTGACGGTGGACGAGTGGCAACGGCGCTTCAGCCATTGGATCGAACATGGCGCGCCGGAAGACCTGCTCAACGCCAGCATCTACTTCGATCTGCGGCCCCTGTGCGGCAACACGGCGCTGGCGCAACCGCTGCGCGAGATACTCCTGCGCGAGCCGCCACGAGTGCCACGCTTCCTCAAGCAACTCGCCGACAACGCGCTGCGAACCTCCCCGCCGCTGAGCTGGCGCGGTGCGCTGGAGACGCGGGATGTGGAAGGCCGGGCGATGCTCGACCTCAAGCTGCAGGGCACGGCGATGTTTGTCGACGCTGCCCGCCTGTACGCCTTGGCCCATGGCTTGCCTGCTCTGGGCACCCGTGCGCGCCTGGCGGCCGCTGCACCGTTGATGCGCGTCGCCGCCCAGGAAAGCGAGGCCTGGATCAGCGGCTTCGAGTTCCTGCAGATGTTGCGCCTGCAGGTCCAGATTGGCGCCGACGGACCCCCGGCGGCCAATCCCAACCTGATCGATATATCGGTCCTCAACGACATCGACCGGCGCGTGCTGAAGGAGACCATGCGCATCGCGCGCCGCCTGCAGCAGCGCATCGAACTTGACTACAGACGCTAGCCAGGCGACTTCGGAATGGCTGCACTGATCGACACGTTTCGAAAATGGCTCGGGCCGGCGGCTGCGCGAGACGATGACCGCTGGGTGGTGCTCGATGTCGAGTCCAGTGGGCTCGATCCCCATCGTGACCGCCTGCTGGCCATCGCCGCGATTGGCGTGCGCGCCGGGCCGCAGCGCGCGCTGATCGAATTGGGTGACAGTTTTGAGGTCGTGCTGCGCCAGGCACAGGAAGCGTCGGCCACCGACAAGGCCAACATCCTCTTGCATGGCATCGGTATCGGTGCGCAGCGCGCAGGCATGGTGCGCCGTGCGGCGCTGCAGGCCTTCGCCGATTTTGTCGGTGACTCGCCGCTGATCGCCTTCCATGCCGCGTTCGACCGCACGTTGATCGATCGCGCCTTTCGAAGGGAATTCGGGTGGGTGCTTCGAAATCGATGGCTGGACCTGGAGCCGCTGGCCGCCGTGCTCGAGCCGCGCGCGTCCGCGCGCTCACTCGACGAGTGGATGGCGCAGTTTGGCATCCAGTGCGCCGTGCGTCATCAGGCTGCAGCCGACACCCTGGCCACCGCCGAGCTGTTGCTCAAGCTGTGGCCGGCCTTGCGTGCCGAGCTTCCGCGGCCCGGCTTCCGGGCGGTGGCCTCGCTGGCCGCGCAGCGGCGCTGGGTGCAAGGCTGAAGCCCACGGGCGAGTCGGCATCGCGCGCAGGACCTGAGGGAGAATTTTCACCATGCCCGACGACGCCCGGCACGTGTTCTGGTCCCGAACCAAGCGGCTGACGCTGTGGCTGCTCGCGGCGTGGCTTTCGGTCAGCCTGGCCGTGCCGTGGTTCGCTCGCGAACTCGACCACGTTCAGGTATTCGGGTTCCCGGCGGGCCATTGGCTGGCCGCGCAGGGCGCGATGCTGCTGTTCCTGGCCGTCATCGTCGTGTACGTGGTGGTCATGGAGAGGCTGGAGGCACGCTACCTCGAGGCCGTGAACGCCGAGGATCCGAAGCCTGACGCGGAGTCCGCGTGACGGTGCCCGGCGTCGTCGTCCCGGGGTCCAAAAGAAGTCTGAGCGCCTGGCTCGCGCGGCGCTATGCCTGGTTCACGCTGGTGTTCGTTGCACTCATCGGCACCATGGCCCTGGCAGAGCGGTTCGGCCTGCCGCGCAGCTGGATCGGCGTTTCATTCCTCGTGGTGACCGTCGCCGTCTATGCCGGCATCGGTTTCCTGAGCCGGACCTCCAACGAGGTCGAGTACTTCGTCGCAGGCCGACGCGTGCCGGCCGTGTACAACGGGCTGGCGACCGCGGCCGACTGGATGTCGGCGGCTTCCTTCATCGGCACGGCCGGTGTGCTGTACCTGCAGGGGTTCGCTGGCCTGGCCTACATCCTCGGTTGGACAGGGGGCTACTGCCTGGTCGCGCTGCTGCTCGCGCCCTACCTGCGCCGCTTCGGCGGATATACGGTGCCCGACTTTCTCGGCGCCAGGTACGGCGGCCGCCTGCCCCGACTGATCGGTGCCGGTGCGGCCGTGGGCGTGTCGTTCGTGTATGTCGTCGTGCAGATCTACGGCGTGGGTCTGATCACCTCACACCTGACCGGCTTCAGCTTCGAGATGGGCATTTTCGTGGGCCTGGGGGGCGTGTTGGTCTGTTCGTTCCTGGGCGGCATGCGCGCCGTGACCTGGACGCAGGTGGCTCAGTACATCGTGCTCATCGTGGCCTACCTCGTGCCGCTGGTATGGCTGTCGGCCAAGCAGACGGGCAGTGTGCTGCCGCTGATGTCGTACGGCACCCAGCTCGCGCAGATCGCGCAGCGCGAGCGTGAACTGGCGAACGACCCCGCCGAACTCGAAGTCATCGTGCGCCTGCGCGTGATGGCGTCCGAGGCCGAACGCAAGCTGCAGGACGTGCGCAGCGCCATGAGCGCCGACGAAAAGGCGCAGACCCAGCGCATCGCCGCGCTGCGCGCCGAAGATGCAGCGCTGGTGCGCATCCAGCGAGCCGAGCGAGAGCATGCACAGCGGCCGCGCACCGAGGCGCAGGCCCGGCAGTTCTACCAACGCGAGCGCGATGCTGCGCTGGCGCATGCCCAGCCCTTGGCTGGGATGCCGCCGCAAGCGCTGCCTTTTGCCACGGGCGACCCCGGCGGCGATGACGCGGCCCGCCAGCGCTTCGAGACGGCGCGCATCAACTTCATCGCGCTGATGCTGTGCCTGATGATGGGCACCGCGGCCATGCCGCATGTGCTGACGCGCTACTACACCACGCCTTCGCCGGCCCAAGCGCGACGCTCCGTGGCCTGGTCGCTGTTCTTCATCATGCTGCTGTACCTCGCCGCACCCGTGCTGGCGGTGCTCGTCAAGCACGAGGTGCTGCAGCATGTCGTGGGCATGCCCTTCGACCACCTGCCGCAATGGGTGAGCCGCTGGACGCGGCTGGACTCCTCGCTCGTGTCGGTGCGCGACATCAACGGCGACGGCATTCTGCAGCTCGGCGAGCTGTTCATGGGCGGCGATGTGATCGTGCTGGCCGCGCCGGAAATCGGCGGGCTGCCCTACTGGGTGACCTGCCTGGTGGCTGCCGGTGGCCTGGCGGCGGCCCTGTCCACCGCCGACGGCCTGCTGCTGACCATCGCCAACGCGCTCTCGCACGACATCTACTTTCGCATCGTCAACCCTCAGGCCACGGCGGCCGGGCGTGTCATCGCTTCCAAGGTCTTGGTGATGGCCGTTGCCCTGGTGGCCGCGCTGATTGCGGCGCTGAAGATCACCGACATCCTGCAGTTCGTCTCGGCCGCCTTCTCGCTGGCCGCCGCAGCGTTCTTCCCGGCGCTGGTGCTGGGCATCTTCTGGCGCCGTGCCAACGGCAAGGGGGCGGTGGCCGGCATGCTCGCGGGGCTGGGTGTCTGTGGCTACTACATGGCCTTGAACTTGCCGCTGGTGCGCTCGGTCCTGGGTGTGCCATGGCCGCTGAGCCAGACCCAGTGGTTCGGTGTGGACGCCATCGCGGCAGGTGTGTTCGGCGTGCCCGTGGGGTTGGCGGTGATGGCCGGGATAAGCCTGCTGACACGGCCACCGGGGCCGGAGCAGCTCGCACTGATGGATCGCATGCGATTCCCGAGTGCCGCCGAGCGCAGGGTGGCATAGGTAGAAGTGCTATAATTTTCAGCTTTCCTTGCCGCACCCGTCATGTTGACGCATCGGGGCGGCTTCCAACCCCGAGTCCTTGGGTTTGCGGTCCTGACCGCAGTCCATGCGGCCGGAATCCACAAGGAGTATTCATGCGTCACTATGAGATCGTTCTGCTGATCCATCCGGATCAAAGCGAACAGGTTCCGGCCATGCTGGAGCGCTACAAGGGCTTGGTGACCGCTGCCGGCGGCAAGGTCCACCGGGTGGAGGACTGGGGTCGGCGTCAGCTGGCCTACATGATCCAGAAGCTGGTGAAAGCCCATTACCTGTGCCTGAACATCGAGTGCGGCAATGAAACGCTGACCGAACTCGAAACGGGCTTCCGCTTCAACGATGCCGTGCTGCGCCACCTGACGGTGGCCAAGCCCAAGGCCGAGATCACGCCTTCGATCATGATGAAGGCTGTCGAACGCGAAGAGGCCCGCAAGGAGCGGCAGGAGGCGTCGGCCTGACGCGAGCGGCCGCACCGGCCACTGGCGCGCCGCGATGAACCGCCTGGTTCTCTCGGCCACGCTGGTGCAGCGGGCGGCGATGCGCTACACCCCGGCCGGCCTGCCGGCCCTGGACTTGAGCCTGAAGCACGAGTCCGAGGTCAGCGAAGACGGCCAGCCCCGCAAGGTCTCCATGGAGATCCGGGCGGTGGCCATCGGGGCGGTGACGCGTTCGCTGCTGTCGCTGGAGCTGGGTGCGGCGCTGGTGCTGGCCGGTTTCATGGCCAGTGCGCGCAACGGTCGTGGTCTGCTGTTCCACATCACCTCGGTCGAGCCCGACGCCTGATCGAGACCCATCCGGATCAAGAGTTTTCAGTAGGAGTCTTCTATGCCCCCGCCACGTGGTAAAGGTCGTTTCTCCAAGGACAAGCGCCCCAAGCGCAACAACCAATCGTTGCTGTTCCGCCGCAAGCGTTTCTGCCGCTTCACCGTCGCCAAGGTCGAGTCGATCGACTACAAGGAGATCGACGTGCTGCGCGATTTCGTCGGTGAAAACGGCAAGATCACGCCGGCTCGCCTGACCGGCACGCGCGCGTTCTACCAGCGCCAGCTCACCACGGCCATCAAGCGTGCCCGCTTCCTGGCGCTGCTGCCGTACTCCGACCAGCACAAGGTGTAAGGGAGACTCGCCATGCAAATCATTCTTCTGGAAAAAGTCGGCAAGCTCGGCAATCTGGGCGACGTCGTCAATGTCAAGCCAGGCTACGCCCGCAACTTCCTGATTCCGACCAAGCAGGCGCGCCGCGCCACCGAGGCCGCGATCAAGGAATTCGAAGGCCGCCGTGCTGAACTCGAACAGGCCGCTTCGGCCAAGCTGGTTTCCGCCCAGACCCTGGGTGAGCAGCTCGCCGGCAAGACGGTGCGCATCGCGCAGAAGGCCGGTGTCGACGGCCGCTTGTTCGGCTCGGTCACCAATGCCGACATCGCCCAGGCGTTGAGCAAGATGGGCCTGGAGGTGCAGAAGTCGCAAGTGCGTCTGCCCAACGGCCCGCTCAAGACCGTGGGTGAGCACCCGGTGTCGGTGGCCCCGCACTCCGACGTGGTGGCTGAAGTGACGGTCCAGGTGGTTGCACAAACCGACTGAACCAGCGTAAGCTGACAGCGTTGCCCCGAAGGCCGGCTTTGCCGGCCTTCGGCGTTTTGCAGGCCCGCGGTTATCCCGCGCCGCCCACCGCCGATCCACAGACTTGCCCACACCCTTGGGCCCACGCACAAGACCATGTCAGCGATCTTCGACGCCCGCGATGCCGCCCCGCACGATGACGAGGTTTCGCGCCTGCGTGTGCCGCCGCACTCGGTGGAGGCCGAGCAGAGCGTGCTGGGCGGGCTGCTGCTGGACAACCTGGCCTGGGACCGCGCCGGCGACCTGCTCACCGACAGCGATTTCTACCGCTACGAGCACCGCCTGATCTACGCCGCCATAGGCGCACTCGTCGCGGGCAACAAGCCGGCCGACGTCATCACGGTCTTCGAGCAACTGCAAGGCTTGGGCAAGGCGCAGGACTGCGGCGGCCTGGCCTACCTCAACGCCTTGGCGCAAAGCGTGCCCAGCGCGGCCAATATGCGACGCTACGCGGAGATCGTTCGCGAGCGCTCCATCCTGCGCAAGCTCATCGCGGCCAGCGACGACATCGCCACCAGCGCCTTCAATCCCCATGGCCGTGCCGTGAGCACCGTGCTCGACGAGGCCGAGAGCAAGATCTTCCAGATCGGCGAGGAAGGTTCGCGCCAGAAGCAGGGCTTCCAGGGCATCGACAAGCTGGTCGTTTCATTGATCGACCGCGTGCAGGAACTGCACGACAACGGCGCCGAGGAAGTGACTGGCGTGCGCACCGGCTTCTACGACCTCGACCGTATGACTGCCGGCCTGCAGAAGGGCGACCTCATCGTGCTGGCGGCGCGCCCGTCGATGGGCAAGACCGCATTCGCGCTGAATATTGCCGAACACGTCGCGGTGCAGGAAGGTCTGCCGGTGCTGGTGTTCTCGATGGAAATGGGCGCCTCGCAACTGGCGTTGCGACTGGTCGGATCGCTGGGCCGCATCGACCAGCAGCGCCTGCGCACGGGCCGGCTGGACAGCGGCGAATGGGAGCGCCTGACCGATGCGGTGGAGCGTCTGGGCCAGGTGCAGCTCTACATCGATGAGACCGCGGCGCTGACGAGTTCCGAGCTGCGGGCGCGCGCGCGTCGCATGGCGCGGCAGTTCGGCACCCTGGGCCTGATCGTCATCGATTACCTGCAACTCATGAGCGGCTCCAGCGGCAGCGACGAGAACCGGGCCACCGAGCTCGGCGAAATCTCGCGCGGCCTGAAGGCGCTGGCCAAGGAGCTGCAGTGCCCGGTGATCGCGCTCTCGCAGCTCAATCGCAGCGTCGAGAGCCGCAACGACAAGCGGCCGATGATGAGCGACCTGCGCGAATCGGGCGCCATCGAGCAGGACGCCGACATCATCATGTTCATCTACCGCGACGACTACTACAACAAGGACAGCAAGGAGCCTGGCGTCTCGGAAATCGTGATCGGCAAGCAGCGCAACGGGCCCGTGGGCACGGTCAAGCTCACCTTCCTCAAGCCCTTGACGCGCTTCGACAACCTGGCGCCTGGCGGCTCCGGCGAGTATTGACGACCCGAGCCCACGGCCCGGGGGCAGGCCAGTCTGCCTCCGGCGCGGCCCTTGGCGCCGCAGGCGATTCGCTCCTTGGGGCGCCGCGCCACCGGCCGTGGGCGCCGGCTACTTGAACAAATCCTTGACCTTGTCGGTCCAACTCTTGGCGTTGGGCGAATGGCGGTCGCCCGAATTGCGGAACGACTCGTCGAGCTCCTTGAGCAGCTTGCGCTGGGGCTCGGTGAGCTTCACCGGCGTCTCCACCGAGACGTGGCAGTACAGGTCGCCCGGATAGCTCGAGCGCAGCCCCTTGATGCCCTTGCCGCGCAGGCGGAAGGTCTTGCCGTGCTGGGTGCCCTCGGGCAGTTCGATCTCGGCCTTGTTGCCTAGCGTGGGCACCTCGATGGTGCCGCCCAACGCGGCCGTCGTCAGGCCCACGGGCACGGTGCAGTGCAGGTCGTCGCCGTCGCGCTCGAAGATCTCGTGCTGCTTGACGCGGATTTCGATATAGAGGTCGCCCGAAGGCCCGCCGTTGGTGCCCGGCTCGCCGTTGCCGGCCGAGCGGATGCGCATGCCTTCGGCGATGCCGGCAGGGATCTTCACTTCCAGCGTCTTCTGCTTCTTCAGCTTGCCGGCGCCGCCACAGGTGATGCAGGGCTCGGGAATGATCTTGCCGCTGCCGTGGCAATGCGGGCAGGTCTGCTGGATGCTGAAGAACCCCTGGCGCAGATGCACGGTGCCCGCGCCGTTGCAGCTGGGGCAGGTCTTGGCACTCGTGCCGGGTTTGGCACCGCTGCCCTTGCAGGTGTCGCAGGTTTCCCAGCTCGGCACGCGGATCTGCGTTTCCTTGCCGAAGGCGGCTTCCTCGAGCGAGATCTCCATCGCGTAGCTGAGATCGCCGCCGCGGTAGACCTGCTGCCCGCCGCCGCCTCGCCGAGCGCCCGCGCCGCCGGCACCGCCGAAGATGTCGCCGAAGATGTCGCCGAAGGCTTCGGCGAAGCCGCCGAAGCCCTCGGCCCCCGGGCCGCCGCGGCCGCCCATATTGGGGTCGACCCCGGCGTGCCCGTACTGGTCGTAGGCCGCGCGCTTTTGCGGGTCGGAGAGCATCTCGTAGGCTTGCTTGGCCTCCTTGAACTTCTCTTCCGATTTCTTGGCGTCGTCACCCTGGTTGCGGTCAGGGTGGTGCTTCATGGCCAGCTTGCGATAGGCCTTCTTGATGTCCTCCTCGGGGGCGTTCTTGGGAACGCCGAGGATCTCGTAAAAGTCGCGCTTGGCCATGAAAACTCACTGGGGCTGGTAAACAGAACCGCCGCGCCGGGCGTCAGGCACCAGCCTGCAAGCCCGAGCGCGGCGAGGTGGGCGGGCAACCCGTGCACGGGTTGCCCTGGGTGTCACTTCTTGACTTCCTTGAAGTCGGCATCCACCACGTTGTCATCGGCGGGCTTTGCCTGGTGCGCATCTTCGCCACCACCGCCGGCAGCACCACCGGCTGCGGTTGCGGCTTGCGCGCCCTGAGCGTCGCCATACATCTTCTCGCCGAGCTTTTGCGCCGCGGTCATCAGCGTTTCGGTCTTGGCCTCGATGGTCGCCTTGTCGTCACCCTTGAGCGCTTCGTCGACCTCGCGCAGCGCCGCCTCGATCTTCTCCTTCTCGCCGGCATCGAGCTTGTCGCCATGTTCGGCCAGGCTCTTCTTCACCGAGTGCATGGTCGAGTCGGCCAGGTTGCGCGCATGCACCAGCTCGACCTTCTTGGCGTCCTCGACCGCGTTGGCCTCGGCGTCCTTCACCATCTTTTCGATCTCGGCCTCGGTCAGGCCCGAGTTGGCCTTGATGGTGATCTTGTTTTCCTTGCCGGTGGCCTTGTCCTTGGCGCCCACGTGCAGGATGCCGTTGGCGTCGATGTCGAAGGTGACCTCGATCTGCGGCAGGCCGCGCGGCGAAGGCGGAATGCCTTCGAGGTTGAACTCGCCCAGGCTCTTGTTGCCCACTGCCAGATCGCGCTCGCCCTGGAAGACCTTGATCGTCACCGCCGGCTGGTTGTCGTCGGCGGTGCTGAACACCTGGCTGAACTTGGTCGGGATGGTGGTGTTCTTCTTGATCATCTTGGTCATCACGCCACCCAGCGTCTCGATGCCCAGGGAGAGCGGCGTGACGTCGAGCAGCAGCACGTCCTTGCGCTCGCCGCCCAGCACCTGGCCCTGGATGGCCGCGCCCACGGCCACCGCCTCGTCGGGGTTGACGTCCTTGCGCGGTTCCTTGCCGAAGAACTCCTTCACCCTCTCCTGCACCTTGGGCATGCGCGACATGCCGCCCACCAGGATGATGTCGTCGATCTCGCTGAGCTTCACTCCGGCGTCCTTGACGGCCACGCGGCAGGGCTCGATGGTGCGCTGGATGAGCTCATCGACCAGGCTCTCGAGCTTGGCGCGCGTGAGCTTGATATTCAGGTGCTTGGGGCCCGAGGCGTCGGCGGTGACGTAGGGCAGGTTGATATCGGTCTGGGTGCTGTTGCTGAGCTCGATCTTGGCCTTTTCGGCGGCTTCCTTGAGGCGCTGCAGGGCCAGCACGTCCTTGGTCAGGTCGACGCCTTGCTCCTTCTTGAACTCGGCCACGATGTAATCGATGATGCGCTGGTCGAAATCTTCACCGCCGAGGAAGGTATCGCCGTTGGTGGAGAGCACCTCGAACTGCTTCTCGCCTTCGACATCGGCGATCTCGATGATCGAGATGTCGAAGGTGCCGCCGCCGAGGTCGAACACCGCGATCTTGCGGTCGCCCTTGCCGTGCTTGTCCAGGCCGAAGGCCAGCGCGGCGGCGGTGGGCTCGTTGATGATGCGCTTGACGTCCAGGCCTGCGATGCGCCCGGCGTCCTTGGTGGCCTGGCGCTGGCTGTCGTTGAAGTAGGCCGGCACCGTGATCACGGCTTCGGTCACCTCTTCGCCCAGGTAGTCCTCGGCGGTCTTCTTCATCTTGCGCAGCACTTCGGCGCTGACCTGCGGCGGCGCGAGCTTCTTGCCGCGCACTTCGACCCAGGCGTCGCCGTTGTCGGCCGCGGCAATGGTGAAGGGCATCAGGCCGATGTCCTTCTGCACTTCCTTCTCGGTGAACTTGCGGCCGATCAGGCGCTTGACGGCGTACAGCGTATTGCGCGGGTTGGTGACGGCCTGGCGTTTGGCCGAGGCGCCGACGAGGATCTCGCCGTCGTCCTGGTAGGCAATGATCGAGGGCGTGGTGCGCGCACCTTCGCTGTTCTCGATGACCTTGGTGGTGTTGCCTTCCATGATCGCCACGCACGAATTCGTCGTGCCGAGGTCGATGCCGATGATCTTGCCCATCTGGTCTGGCTCCTGTGGAGTGGGATTGGTTGTTTTTGACTTGCGGCTGAGCGGCTGGCTTTCAAGGGCCGCGGCCCGGGAACAGCGCTATTTGGGCGCGGCCACCGTCACCAGGGCCGGGCGCAGCACGCGATCGGCGATGAGGTAGCCCTTCTGCAGCACCATGACCACGGTATTGGCTTCCTGGTCTGCCGGCACCACGCTGATGGCCTGATGTTGGTGGGGGTCGAATTTCGTGCCCGCCGGCGGGGCGATGGGCAGCACCTTGTTGCGCTCCAGCGCCTGCGACAACTGCCGCAGCGTGGCATGCACTCCCTCCAGCAGTTGCTCGGGCGTGGCGGCCGGGATGGCGATGGCCGCCTCCAGGCTGTCCTTCACGGGAAGCAGACTCTCGGCAAAGGCGTCGATGGCGAATTTGCGGGCCTTGGAGATGTCCTCCTCGGCGCGACGCCGGGTGTTCTCGGCCTCGGCCTTGGCGCGAAGGTAGGCATCGGAGACTTCCGCATGCCGGACCTGCAGGTCGGACAACTGGCTCTCCAGCGGCACCATGCCGACGAGGTCGAGCGGGACTTCGGTGGGGTCCGGGGTGTGTTCGGGAGTCTGATTCATGGCTGTGAAAAAAAGCTTCATCCGCGCACCTGAGGCCGGAAACCGGGGTTTCAAGAGGCACCGCAGGTGCCCCAAGGCAGTTGGAGCCGGCCCTCGGGTCCCTCGACGGTCGCGCTACGCGTCGTCTGCGCTTGCGCTCCAGCGCTGCCAGTCGGCCAGCTTGCGACGGTCGCGCTTGGTCGGGCGACCCTGCTCGATGGTGCCCGCGGGCTCGGCGGCGAGTCGGCGCGCCTCGGCCGCGAGCTGCCTGGCGGCCAGGCTCTCGGCCGTCTCCTCGTACAGCGCCTGGGCCACCGTGGCGGGTCCGCGGACCGGGGACAGGCCCCGCACGACCACCGTGCGCTGCACCGGGCCCTGGCGCAGCAGCACCACGTCAGCGGGTTTGATCTCGCGCGAAGCCTTGGCCACCTGACCGTTGACGCTGATGCGGCCGCGGCCGGCTTCGTCGGCGGCCATGGCACGGGTCTTGTAGAAACGGGCCGCCCACAGCCACTTGTCGAGCCGCACCCGTGCGTCGCTCATACGGCCTCCAGCGGCAGCCGCACGATGGCGTCCAGCCCTTCGATGCGGCCGCCGCGCTCGCGGTTGACGAGCTCGATGCGGCCGCCCAGGGCCTGCACGATCTCGCGGCAGATCGCCAGGCCCAGGCCCGAGCCGCCCCGGTTGCCGCCGGCGGCAAAGGGCTGGAACAGCAGTTGCCGCTGCGCGGCGGAAATGCCGGGGCCGCCGTCGGCCACGGTGAGTACCGCGTGGCCTGCGTCGACCTCCAGCCGCAGCGCCAGCCGGCCACCGGGCGGCGTGTGCTGGATGGCGTTGTGCAGCAGATTGCGCGTGAGCTCGCGCAGCGCCCATTCGTGGGCGCGCACCGGTGCGGGCAGGGTCTCGATCTCGAAGTCGATCCGGCCCTGCGCGATCAGCGCCGAGACATCCAGCGCCACCGCGCGCAGCGTCGGGTCCCAGTCCGTGACGGGCGGGACGCCCTGCTGGCGCAACTGCTCGACCCTGGCCAGCGCCAGCATCTGGTTGGCCAGCTCGGTGGCGCGCTCGACCGTGGTGCCGATCTCGGCCAGCGCCTGCTCCGGGCCGACATCGCCGCGGCGTGCCGATTGGACTTGCGTCTTCAACACCGCCAGCGGCGTGCGCAGCTGGTGCGCCGCGTCGCGCACGAAGCGCTTCTGGTCTTCCAGCAGCTGCGCCAGGCGGGCCATCACGGCGTTGGTGGCCTCGACGATGGGCTGCAGCTCGCGCGGGGCATCCGCGCTGGGCAGCGGCGAGAGGTCGGTCGCGGCGCGCGCTTGCAGGCGCAGGCTCAACTCGCGCACCGGCCGGGTGGCCCGCTGCACCACGACCACCACCACCAGCGCGATCACCACCAGCAGCAAGGCCTGTTGCCAAAGCGTTTGAGCGAGCAGCTGCCGGGCCAGGGTGTGGCGCAGCTCCAGCGTTTCGGCCACCTGGATGGTGGCCATGCCCCGGCCGGCCAGGCCCGCCACCGGCTGCAGCAGCACCGCCATGCGCACCGGCTCGCCACGGTAGCGGTCGTCGTAGAACCGGACCAGCGCGGCGTAGACATTGGGCTGGCCGGAGTCGGGCTGGGCCGCGGGCAGGTCGTCGAAACCCGAGACGATTTCGCCCCCGAATCCCGCCACCTTGTAGTACATGCGGCTGCGGTTGTCGGCCTCGAAGGCTTCCAGCGCGCTGTGGGGTACGGTGGAGCGCAGGCGCGGGGTGCCGTTGTCGACGCTGACGACCAGGAGTTCGCCGATGGCCTTGGCCGATGCGAGCAAGGTGCGGTCGTACGCGGTGTCGGCGGCCGCCAGGGCCTGCGCATACTGGCTGGCGGTGTTGATGGCCACCACGGCCAGCACCGGCCCCAGGATGCCCAGCAGCAGGAAGCGCCGCAGGGAGGGGCGAAGAGAGGGGCGCGGGACGGTGCTCAAGCGCCATCCTTCAGCAAGTAGCCCAGCCCGCGCAACGTGACCAGCTGCGCCGTCGTGCCTGCGAGCTTCTTGCGCAGGCGGTAGACCACCACCTCGATGGCGTCGGGCAGCACCTCGGCCTCGCCGGCAAAGACCAGATGGCTCAAGCGTTCCTTGGCCACTGCATGGCCGGGGCGGGTGAGCAGCGCACGCAGCAGCGCCGCTTCGCGTGCCGTGAGATCCAGGGCCCGGCCGCGCAGGTAGACCGCGCCGCTGGCGGCGTCGCAACGCAGGCCACAGAACTCGATCGTCAGCGCCTCGCCGCCGCGCGCACCGGCGCCGCGTCGGGCCAGCGCGCGCACGCGGGCTTCGAGCTCGTCCAGGTCGAAGGGTTTGGCCAGGTAATCGTCGGCGCCGCTGTCCAGCCCCAGCACGCGGTCCCCCACCGTGCCGCGGGCGGTCAGGATGAGCACCGGCGTGGTCAGGCCCTCGGCACGTGCCGCGGCCAGCACGCTCAGGCCGTCCTGCCCGGGCAGGCTCAGGTCCAGCAGCACCACCTCGGGCATGCTGGCGCGCCAGCGGTCGAGCGCCCGGTTGCCGTCGCCGCACAGCACGACCTGCATGCCGCGGCGCTCGAAGCTGCGCTGCAGGGTGGTCTGCATGGCGGTGTTGTCTTCGATCAGCAGCAGCTTCATGAACCAGCGAATTATCGACAAGCCTGCCTAGGTGATTCCTCGGGGGTCCGCGACAGCGGACTGACAGCCGGTCTGGCAATCATCGGGCCAGGATTTTCAAACACCCCCCAAGGAGACTGCAGATGCGCCGCGACACCTTTCTCAAGAGCCTGGCCGCCCTGGCTGCTGCGGGCACGCTGCCGTTGTCGGCCCGCGCCGCCGCCAATCTGAAGATGATGATCCCCGCCAACCCGGGCGGCGGCTGGGATGCCACCGGCCGTGCCCTGGGCAAGGCGCTGCAGGAGGCCGGCGTGGCCACCGCGGTGACGTATGAGAACAAGGGCGGCGCGGCCGGGGCCATCGGCCTGGCGCAATTCTTCAACGCCTCCAAGGGCGATCCGCACGCGCTGATGGTGATGGGTGCGGTGATGCTGGGCGGCATCATCCGCAACAAGCCGCCGGTGTCGGTGACGCAGGTCACGCCGATCGCCCGCCTGACCACGGAATACAACGTCTTCGTGCTGCCCGGCAACTCGCCGTTCAAGACCATGGCCGACGTGGTGGCGCAGATGAAGAAGGACCCGGCCAGCGTCAAGTGGGGCGGCGGATCGGCGGGCTCCACCGAGCACATCGCAATTGCCATGATCGCGCGCGAGGTCGGCGTGGACCCGACACGCATCAACTATGTGCCCTTCCGCGGCGGCGGCGAAGCCACCGCGGCCATCCTGGGGGGCAACGTCACGGTGGGCGGCAGCGGTTACAGCGAGTTCCAGACCTATATCGAGGCGGGCAAGATGAGGGCCATCGGCGTGACCTCCGCCGCACGCCAGAAGGGCATCAACGTGCCCACCCTCAAGGAGCAGGGCATCAACGTCGAGATCGGCAACTGGCGCGGTGTCTATGGCGCTGCGGGCATCACCGACGCGCAGAAGAAGGCGCTCGTGGACATGGTTGCCAAGGCCACCAAGACCAAGAGCTGGGCCGAATCCTTGGAGAAGAACAACTGGACGCCGGCATTCCTGGCCGGCAAGGCCTTCGAGGACTTCGTCGACAACGACATGGCCGGCCTGCGCGCCACCATGGTCAAGGCCGGCCTGGTCTGAGTCGCACGCCAGGGCCTGCCTGCGCAGGGCCTGGCGCCTACGAAGGTCCGAGCCCTCCGCGGCGAGAGCTGAGGCTGCACCGGGCGGTTTCCTGCGCCCCGTTTGTCCTTCAACGCAGGAGACCGAACGCATGCATGACCTGCAGGCCGCGCAGCGGCACCAGATATTCATAGGGGCGGGCGCCGTGCTCGTCGGCGCGCTGCTGGCCGCTGGCGCCGTGGCCATTCCCTCCGCGGCGGGCTATGCCGGCGTGGGCCCCAATTTCCTGCCCTGGGTGGTGGCTGCGGTGCTCATGGTCTGCGGCCTTTGGCTGATCGACCAGGCGCGCCGCGGGGGCTGGCGCGACATGGAGCCGGCTTCGGGCGGCGCGCGCGGCGACTGGCGCGCGCTGGCCTGGGTGGCCGCGGGCGTGGCCGCCAATGCCGCGCTGATCACCGTGCTGGGTTTCATCCTGAGCTGCACGCTCTGCTTCATGCTGGCGGTGCGCGGGCTGCGCGGCGCGGAAGGCAAGCCGCAAGGCGGGTCACGCGGGCTGGTGCTGGATTTCGTCACCGGCTTCCTGATTGCCGCACCGGCGTTCTGGCTGTTCACCAAGGTGTTGGCCATCAACCTGCCCGGCCTCACCAGTGGCGGGTGGCTCTAGATGGGCACGGTCGAGATCTGGAACCAGCTGCTGGCCGGATTCGCCACCGCCGGCACGCCGATCAATCTGATGTGGGCCTTCGTCGGCTGCGCCTTGGGCACGGGCATCGGCGTGCTGCCTGGCCTGGGCCCGGCGGTCACCGTGGCGATGCTGCTGCCGATCACGGCGCAGGTGGAACCCACGGCGAGCATGATCTTCTTCGCCGGCATTTACTACGGCGCGATGTACGGCGGCAGCACCACCTCGATCCTGCTCAATACCCCCGGCGAGACCGGCACCATGGTCACGGCGCTCGAGGGGTTCAAGATGGCCAAGAGCGGCCGCGCCGGCGCGGCGCTGGCCACTTCGGCCATCGGCTCTTTCGTGGCCGGCACCATCGCCACCGTGCTGGTGACCCTGTTCGCGCCCGTCGTGGCCCACTACGCGGTGCTGCTCGGCCCGCCCGAGTACTTCATGCTCATGCTGGTGGCCTTTACCACCGTGAGTGCGGTGCTCGGCAAGAGCACGCTGCGCGGCATGACCGCACTGTTCATCGGCCTGGCACTGGGCCTGGTGGGGCTGGACCAGATCACCGGCCAGGCGCGCTACACCGGCGGCGTCCCCGAGTTCATGGATGGCATCGAGGTGGTGCTCGTGGCCGTGGGCCTGTTTGCGGTGGGTGAATGCCTGTACACCGCACTGTACGAAGGTCGCAGCGAACAACAGCTCAACCGCATGGGCTCGGTGCACATGACACGCGCGGACTGGAGGCGGTCGTGGCCGGCCTGGTTGCGCGGCACGTTCATCGGATTCCCCTTCGGCACCATCCCGGCAGGCGGCACGGAGATCCCGACCTTCCTGAGCTATGGCATCGAGCGCAAGCTCAGCCGGCATCCGCAGGAGTTCGGCACCACCGGCGCCATCGAAGGCGTGGCCGGCCCCGAGGCGGCCAACAATGCCGCGGTCACGGGCACCCTGGTGCCGCTGCTCACGCTGGGCATCCCGACTTCGGTGACGGCCGCCATCCTGCTGAGCGCGCTGCAGAACTACGGCATCAACGCCGGGCCACAGCTGTTCCAGACGAGCTCTTCGCTGGTGTGGGCGCTGATCGCCAGCCTGTATATCGGCAACGTGATGCTGCTGGTATTGAACCTGCCGCTGGTCGGCATGTGGGTCAAGCTGCTGAACATCCCGCGGCCGCAGCTCTACGCCGGCATCCTGATCTTCGCCACCATCGGCGTCTACGGCATGCGCCAGAGCGCATTCGATCTGTTCCTGATGTTGGGCATCGGCGTGCTGGGGGTGCTGATGCGGCGCTTCGACTTCCCGACCGCACCGGTGATCGTGGGCATGATCCTCGGCCCGCTGGCCGAGGCGCAGATGCGCAACGCGCTGTCCATCGGCGAAGGCCACTGGGGTGTGTTCGTGCAGCGTCCGATGTCGGCGCTGTTGCTGGCCATCGTGGTGGCAGTGCTGCTGCTGCCGCGCCTGCTGGCGCTGCGGCGCCGGGCCGCTTGAGGATTCAGTCGGTGGCGCCCAGGGCCAGCGCGCGCCCGCGCTGGGCGGCGAGCGTGGCAGCGTCGGGGGCGGCCCGGGTGTCCCAGCCTTGCAGGTGGCGCTCGCACAGCGAGGTGAGGGCGGAAATCCATGCGGGGTCGTCGTTCAGGCAGGGCACGTAGCGGAACTGCTCGCCGCCCGCTTCCAGGAACGCGTCGCGCGCCTCCTGGGCGATCTCCTCGAGCGTCTCCAGGCAATCGGCCAGGAAGCCCGGGCAGGCCACGTCCACGCGCTTGACGCCCTGGGCCGCAAGCGCGCGAAGCGTGGGCTCGGTATAGGGTTGCAGCCACCGGGCCTTGCCGAAGCGGCTCTGAAAGGTGACGAGCATCTCGCCCGGGCCCAGGCCCAGGCGCTCGGCCAGCAGGCGGGCGGTCTTGTGGCACTGGCAGTGGTAAGGGTCGCCCAGGCGCAGCGAGCGTTCGGGCAGGCCGTGAAAGCTGAGCACCAGTTTCTCGGCGCGGCCATGCTCGGCCCAATGCGCCAGCAGGCGTTCGGCCAGCGCGGCGATATACCCGGGGTCGTCGTGGTACTCGGTGAGGAAGCGAAACTCGGGCACGCGCCGCGCCTTCAAGGCCCACTGCATGACCCTGTCGCACACGCTGGCCGTGGTGGCCGCGGCGTACTGCGGGTACAGCGGCACGACGAGCACCCGCGTGGCCCCTTCGGCGCGCAACGCGTCCAGCACGTCGGGCAGGGAAGGCTTGCCGTAGCGCATGGCGTGGCGAACCCGCAATTCATGGCCTGCGGCGGCCAGCCGGCTGGCCACGCCTTCGGTCTGGCGCGCGGTCCAGGTCGCCAGCGGCGACCCCTCGGGGGACCAGATGGAGGCGTACTTGGCAGCCGAACGCGCCGGTCGGGTGCGCAGGATGATGCCGTGCAGGATGGGCCACCAGGCCAGGCGCGGAATCTCGACCACGCGCGGGTCGCTGAGGAACTCGGCCAGGTAACGGCGCAGGGCCGGCGCCGTGGGTGCGTCGGGCGTGCCCAGGTTGACCAGCAGCACGGCGGTGCGTGCCGGCTGGCCGTGTCGGTGCGCGGGCTCGGGCCGCAGGCTCACGGTGTTGCACCGCCCGGGTTGCTGCGCCGCGCCAGCTCCGCGAGGACGGTTCGCAGGTCCACCGGCTTGATCCAGCAGCCCTCGAAGCCCGCCTCGCGTGCGGGCCCGGCGACCAACCGGGCCTCGTCGGCCGTGCACAGGAAGGCCGGCAGGGCAGGCAGGGCCAAGTGGGCACGAAGGGCCGGCAGAAGGTCGTAGCCCAGGGTGTCGGGCAGGTGCAGGTCGATCACCAGCAGATCGGGCCGCCAGCGCTGCGCGACTTCCAGCGCCTCGGCGCCCGAGCCCGCCGTCTCGACCTCCACACCGCCAGCGAAGCGGCAGGTCTCGACGAACAACAGGGTGTTGATGCGATCGTCGTCGATATACAGGACGCGCATGGCTCAGCTCAACGGCAGCAGTGGTTGCGGTTGTGTGTCGGCGAAGCGCAGCACGTCGAAGCTCACGCAAGCCGAGGCCGGGTCCACGGGCGACCCCCCCAGGCCGATGCTGCCGCTGCCGTGCAGGGTGCAACTGCCCCGGCGCAGGCTGACGATCTCGCCATCGTTGAAGCGCACGTAGGTGCCGTTGTAGCTGAGGTCGCTGAGCTGGATGCTGCCGCCGTGCCAGTCCAGCCGTGCGTGCGAGCGCGAGACGCGTGCGTCATCGACGCAGAAGGCCGCTTGCGGGCTGCGCCCCACCACGATGGGCATCTGCTGGCAGGCGAATACGCGGTGTTTGCCGCCCCACATCAGACGCAGGCCGTCGGGCTGCTGGACCGTTCCTACATCACCGAATTGCGTGGCCACCATGTCAGTGCAGGTCCCGCGGCGCCCGCCCAGCACATGCACCTGCACCGGCTCGACGCGGCCGCGCAGCGTCAGCCTGTCCAGGCTGCGAAAGCGCCCGCGCAGGTCCTGCGGCAGGCCTTCCAGCACATCCATCGTGATCAGCGTCTCGTTGTCGCCAGCGTGATCGATCAGCCGGGCGGCGACGTTCACGGCGTCGCCGAAACAATCCCCGGCCATTTCGACGACTTCGCCGCGCGCCAGGGCCACCTGAAGGCGCAGCGCACGCAGGCCCGAAGAGGCGCCGCGCTCGCTGCCGCGGCAGACCATGGCTTCGAGCAAGTCGTGCATTTGCAGGGCGGCCTGCATCGCGTCTGGGGCCTCGTCGAAGACCGCCATCAGCCCATCGCCCAGGGTCTTCACGACATGGCCTTCGTGGCCGGCCACCGGTTGCGAAAGCGCCTTCACGCAGTGCGTCACCACCGAGGTGGCTTCGGCATTGCCCAGGCTCTCGTAGAGGCCCGTGCTGCCGCGCAAGTCAGCGAACAGGACGGTGCGGTCGGAGATGCGGGTCATGGCCTGCGCGAGTGTAGCCGCGCCCCTGAGGGCGCCGGCCGGGCGACGGGCCGCCTCGAGCCGGCCCGCATCGCCACGGTGGGCCCGGTCTCTACAGGTTGTCCAGATAGGTCCTGAGCTTGTCCGAGCGGCTCGGGTGCTTGAGCTTGCGGATGGCCTTGGCCTCGATCTGGCGGATGCGCTCGCGCGTCACGTCGAACTGCTTGCCGACTTCTTCCAGCGTGTGGTCGGTGCTCATCTCGATGCCGAAGCGCATGCGCAGCACCTTGGCTTCGCGCGGGGTCAGGCTGTCCAGAATGTCTTTCACGACATCCCGCAGGCCGGCCTGCATCGCGGCGTCGACCGGGGCCACGTTGTTGGTGTCCTCGATGAAGTCGCCCAGGTGGCTGTCGTCGTCGTCGCCGATCGGCGTTTCCATGGAGATCGGCTCCTTGGCGATCTTCATGATCTTGCGGAGCTTGTCTTCCGGGATCTCCATCTTCTCGGCCAGCGTCGGGGCATCCGGCTCGTAGCCAAACTCCTGAA
>JAUXRG010000066.1 GCA_030681795.1 Rubrivivax sp. | reverse complement strand
TAGCGACCGCCCCGCCACCCCTACCACCGCCGTCTTCAAGGTGCTTTCTTTGCTTCCTTTCTTTGCACCAGCAAAGAAAGGGAGTCGGCCGCCGGGCCGAAACCCCGGCCTCCACTGCGAGCAGACAGAAGAACCCGCCAGCCGAAGGCGAACCCCCGACCTCCCCTGCCCGAGCGCAGAAGAAGAACCCGGAACCAGCGGGACATCAACGCCGTGAGCCGAACCGCAGAACTGCCGCGCTGGATGGACGTGGCCCTGCTGCCGGCCGTCAACCTCGCGTTGGCGCTGATCGTCGCCGGCATCGTCGTCGCCCTCGTCGGCTTCGAACCCGTGCAGGTGCTGACCCTGCTCGTCAAAGGCGCCTTCGGCTCCAAGGCCGGCATCAGCTACACGCTGTACTACGCCACCACCTTCATCTGCACCGGACTGGCCGTGGCGGTGGCCTTCCACGGCGGGCTGTTCAATATCGGCGGCGAGGGCCAGGCCATCATGGGCGGGCTGGGTGCCGGCCTCGCCGCACTGGCCTTCAGCCCGCACCTGCCGGGCTGGGCGATGCTGCCGCTGATGGTGCTCACCGCCGCCGCCTTCGGCGCGGCCTGGGGCGCGGTGCCCGGGTTGCTGCAGGCTTACCGCGGCAGCCACATCGTGATCACCACGATCATGTTCAATTTCATCGCCTCGGCGCTGCTGAGCTACCTGCTCGTGGGCACGCTCAAGGAGCCCGGCAATATGACGCCCGAGAGCCGCGCCTTCGCGCCTTCGGCGCACATGCCGGGGGTGCACGAGGGGCTGGCCGCGCTCGGCATCGAATGGCCGCGCACGCCGCTGAACCTGACGCTGCTCATCGCCCTGGCCGCGGCGGTGGCGGTGTGGGGGGTGCTGTGGAAATCGCGGGGCGGCTACGACCTGCGCGCGGTGGGCTTCGCGCCCGAGGCCGCGCGCTACGCCGGCATCCGTCCGCAGCGGCTGCTGGTGGCGGCGATGGCCACTTCGGGCGCGCTGGCCGGGTTGGTGGGCGTAAACGAGATCGCCGGCGCGCATGGCCGGCTGCTGCCCGACTTCGTCGCCGGCGCGGGCTTCGCAGGCATCGCCGTGAGCCTGATCGGCCGCAGCCACCCGGTGGGCATCGTGCTGGCGTCCCTGCTCTTCGGCGCGCTGTACCAGGGCGGCTCGGAGCTGGCCTTCGAAATCAACGGCTTCTCGCGCGACATGGTGTTCCTGCTGCAGGGCCTGATCGTGCTCTTCGCCGGCGCCATGGCGCAGGTGGCTGCGCCGGCGCTGCTGCGCGTGTGGTGCGCAGCGGGCGGCGGCGAGCGGGTGAGCTCGAAGGGAAGCGGCGATGGATGAAGTGCTGGTCGGCACGATCGTCGGCAGCACGCTGCGCGTGTCGGTGCCGCTGATCCTGTGCGCGCTGGCCGGGGTGATGAGCGAGCGCTCGGGCGTCATCGACCTCGGGCTCGAAGGCAAGATGCTGCTCACCGCTTTCGCCACCGCCAGCGTCGGCGTGGCCTCGGGCTCGCTGGTGCTGGCGCTGCTGGCGGCGCTGGCGGTGGGCGTGGCCTTGTCGATGCTGCACGGCTACGCGTGTGTGAGCCACGGTGGCGACCAGGTCGTGCTGGGAATGGCCATCACGATGACCGCCGCGGGGCTCACGGTGGTGCTGGGCATCGCCTGGTTCGCGCAGGGCGGGCAGACGCCGCCGCTGCCCGACAGCGTGCGCTTGAGTGCCTGGTTCGTGGGCGCCGGCGAGCTCGTGGCCCGGGTGCCGTGGGCGGGGCGGGCGCTGGCGCTGGCCTTCTTCGGCCACAACGCGATGGTCTATGGCGCGCTGCTTCTCGTGGCCGGCGTGGGCTGGCTGGTCTACCGCACGCGCTTCGGGCTGCGCCTGCGCGCCGCCGGCGAGAACCCGACGATGGTGGACGCCGCCGGCGTCTCCGTGAAGCTCTTGCGCTACCAGGCGCTGGCCCTCAACGGCGTGCTCTCGTCGCTGGCCGGTGCCTACCTGGTGCTGGCGCAGAGCCCGAGCTTCACCCCGCACATGACCGCCGGTCGCGGCTACATGGCGCTGGCCGCGCTGATCTTCGGCAAATGGCGTCCGGCAGGGGCGCTCGCGGCTTGCCTGCTTTTCGGTTTTCTCGATGCCGTTTCCATCCGCCTGCAAGGGGTCGAGCTGCCACCCTACTTTTTCGGTGGCGGCACCGTGCCCGTGCAGGCCATCCAGGCGTTGCCCTATGTGCTGACGGTGGTGCTGCTGGCCGGGTTCATCGGCCACGCGGTGGCGCCCGCGGCACTGGGCCGGCCGTATGTCAAGGAGCGCTGAAGTGACCCCCACCGACCCCCATGCACCCGCCCGTCCGGCGCTGCCGGAAAACACCCGCTCGGCGCTGATCGCGGCGGCGCAGGCCGCGCGCACGAATGCCTATGCGCCGTATTCGAAGTTCGCGGTGGGCGCGGCGGTGCTCGACGAGCAGGGGCGCATCCACGCCGGCTGCAACGTCGAGAACGCGGCCTACCCCCAGGGCTGGTGCGCCGAGACCTCGGCGCTGGCCGCGATGGTGGCCGCCGGGGGCCGGCGCGTGCAGGCGGTGGCGGTGTGCGCGGTCTCACCGCAACCCATCACGCCCTGCGGCAGCTGCCGCCAGAAGCTGCGCGAATTCGCCGCCGACGACTGCCCCGTGTGGGCGGCCGACCTGCAAGGCCTGCAGGCCACGCACACGCTGGGCGAGTTGCTGCCGTTCAGCTTCGGGCCTCACCATCTGGGCGCGGCCGAACCGTCATGACACAGGGCCACAATCCCGGGCTCTGCCGAGAGCCACCCCCGATGACCGCCGCCGACATCGACGCCACCACCGCCCTGCTGCGCCAGCGCCTGGGCGCCGTCGCGCCGCGCATCGCGGTGCTGCTGGGTTCGGGCTGGGCGCCGTTTGCCGAGCAGGTGCAGGGGGCCGTCGATGTGCCCTACGCCGATCTGCCGGCCTTCCCGGCCCTGGCCGTGGGCGGCCACCCGGGGCTGCTGCGCTGCGGCCACATCGGCGATAGCGGCGATAGCGGCGATACGCCGGTGGCGGTGCTGGCCGGCCGCAAGCATGCCTACGAAAACGGCCAGGCCGACGGCATGAAGGGCGCGATCCGCAGCCTGGCGGCCTGGGGCGTGCAGGTGCTGGTGCAGACCAACGCCGCCGGCAGCCTGGACGCCGCCATGCCCCCGGGCGAGCTGATGCTCGTCAGCGACCACCTCAATATCGCGCAGCGCTCGCCGCTCATCGGCGAGCCGGGCGATGGGCGCTTTTGCGATCTGTCGGCGGCCTACGACCCGATCCTGCGCGCCCAGGCCCGCGCGGCGGCGCAGGCGGCGGGCATAACGCTGCACGAGGGCGTCTACGCCTGGCTGCTGGGCCCGCAGTTCGAGACGCCGGCGGAGATCCGCATGCTGCGAGCGCTAGGCGCCCAGGCCGTGGGCATGAGCACCGTGCCCGAAACCATCCTCGCCCGCCACGCCGGGCTGCGCGTGCTGGCGCTGTCGATGATCACCAATCTGGCCGCCGGCATGGAAGACCAAACCCTGAGCCACGCCCACACCCTGGCCACCGCCCGCGAGGCGAGTGCGCGCGCCGTGGCGGTGCTCGCCGCGGTGGTGCAGGCGCTGAAGGACTGAACGATGAACCCCGACGACGACACCCCTATCGCCCGCACCGCCCGCCTGGCGCTGGCCTGCCTGGACCTCACGCGCCTGAACGAAGGCGACACCGAAGCCGACATCGCCCAGCTCTGCGAGCGCGCGCAGGGCCCGCACGGCGCGGTGGCCGCCGTGTGCGTGTGGCCGCGCCTGGCGGCCCATGCGCGCTCGTTGCTACCGCCTCACATCGCCGTGGCGGCGGTGGCCAACTTCCCCGACGGCGGCAGCGACCTGCAGCGCGCCGTGCGCGACACCGCCGAGATCGTCGCCGCGGGCGCGCAGGAGGTCGACGTCGTGATCCCCTGGCGCGATCTCGCCGCCGCGCCCGCGCTGCTTGCCGCCGTACGCCGGGCGGGGGCGAGCCTGCGCCTGAAGGTGATCCTGGAAACCGGCGAGCTGCAAACCGCGGCCCTGATCCGGCAGGCCAGCCGCATCGCGCTGGACGCCGGCGCCGACTTCCTCAAGACCAGCACCGGCAAGACGCCGCGCAGTGCCAGCCCCGAGGCCGCGCGCGTGATGCTCGAGGCCATCGCCGGCGACCCGCGCGGCCGCAACCACGTGGGCTTCAAGGCCTCGGGCGGGATACGCACCGTGGCCGATGCGGCGCGGTATATCAATCTAACCGCTGAAGTGCTGGGCACGGCCGCCGTCAAGCCGGCGCGCTTTCGCCTCGGCGCCAGCGGCCTGCTCGACGACATCGAGGCGCTGCTGTCCGGCACCGCCCGCCCGACCCACGTCAGCGCCGGCACCAGCCCCGGTCCCGGCCCCTACTGAACCCCGCCTGCATTCGGAGTGCCATCCCCATGCGTTACCGCTTCGCTTTCCTTGCCCTCGCCACCGCTCTGCTGGCGAGTTGCGCCACGCCACCGGCTCCCGCACCGGCGCCGGTCACACTGCGCCTGATCGCCTTCAACGACTACCACGGCAACCTCGAGGCCGCGCCCGGCCTCACGCTGCCCTGGCCCGACCCCAGCGTGCAACCCACCAAGGCCGTGCGGCTGAACGCGGGCGGCGCGGCCTACCTCGCCGGCACCGTGGCCGCGCTGCGTGCCGGGGCGGCGCACAGCCTGGTCATCAGCAGCGGCGACATGATCGGCGCCACGCCGCTGGTCTCGGCGCTGTTCCGCCACGAGTCCACCATCGATATTGCCAACCGCATCGGCGTGGACCTGGCCATCCCGGGCAACCACGAATTCGATGCCGGGCGCGAGGAACTCCTGCGCGTGCTCGCCGGCGGCTGCCTGGAGAACAAGCCCGACGCGCTGTACATCTCGTGCCCGCTGGGCACCCACCCCGGGGCGCGCTTTCCGCTGATGGCCGCCAACGTCGTCGACGCCCAAGGCAAGACGCTGTTCGTGCCCTCGGTGGTGCGTGAAGTGGGCGGCGTGAAGGTCGGCTTCATAGGCGCCGTGACCAAGATCACACCGAGCATCGTGGTGCCCTCGGGCGTGGCCGGCCTGCGTTTCACCGACGAGGCCACGGCCATCAACGCCGAGGCCGCGCGCCTGCAAGCCCAGGGCGTGCAGGCGCTGGTGGCCGTGATCCACGAAGGGGGCGAGACCGGCACCCCGGGCCAGCCGCTGGAGTGGAACGACGCCGCCTGCCCCAACCCGCGCGGTGCCATCTTCGATATCGCGCGGCGCCTCGCGCCCAGCATCGATGTGATCTTCTCGGCCCACACCCACCAGGGCTACCGCTGCATCGTCGACGGCCGCCCCATCCTGCAGGCCACGGCGCTGGGCCGCGGCGTGAGCGTGGCCGACCTGGTGCTCGACCCGCGCACCGGCGACGTGGACCGCGCCCGCAGCACGCAGCGCAACCTGCCGGTCTTCAACGACAAGAGCGACGCCCGCCTGCGCGAGGCCATCATCGCCGCCGAACCCGAGCCCTACGCGCAGGCCCTGCGCGAGGTGCGGCCGGTGGCCGCGGTGGCCGAGCGCGTGGCCGCCTACGCCGCCGCCGCGGCGCCGCGCGCGCAGCGCCCGGTGGGCCGCATCGCTGGCCACTTCGATCGGCAGTCCAGCACCGACACCAGCGCCGGCCGCCTGATCGCCGACGCCCAGTGGCGCGCCACCCAGGCGGCTGAGCGCGGCGGCGCCCAGTTCGCGTTGATGAACCCCGGCGGCGTGCGCACCGACCTGCGTTGCCCGGGCCAGCCGCCCTGCACCATCACCTACGGCGAGGCGTTCACGATGCAGCCCTTCGGCAACAGCCTGGTGGTGATGACGCTGTCGGGCGCCGAGCTCAAGCAGCTGCTCGAAGACCAGCAGCCCGCGCGGCGCAGCACGCCGCAATTCCTCACGCCCTCGGCCTCGCTCAGCTACCGCTGGGTCGCTTCGGCGGCGCCAGGCCAGCGCGTGCGCGACCTCCAGGTGAACGGACAACCGGTCAACCCCGCGGCCGACTATCGCTTCACCGTGAACAGCTTCATGGCCGATGGCGGTGACGGATTCAAGGGCCTGCAGGCCGGGCGCCAGCGCCTGGGCGGTGAGCTCGACATCGACGCGTTGGTGGCCTACCTGGCCAGCGGCCCCGCGCCCGACCCGGTGGCGCGCATCCGTCTCGAGCCCTGAGCGGCACCGTGCTCGCGCAGGAGATCATCCGCAGCAAGCGCGACGGCGCCGCGCTCACGCGTGAGCAGATACTGGCCTTCGTTCGCGGCCTGGCCGACGGCAGCTGGAGCGAGGGTCAGGCCGCAGCCATGGCCATGGCCATCTGGCTGCGCGGCATGGGCACCGACGAGACGGTGGCGTTCACTGCGGCGATGACGCATTCGGGCGAAGTGCTCGATTGGCGCGACAGCGGACTGCACGGCCCCCTCCTCGACAAGCATTCCACCGGCGGCGTCGGCGACAAGGTGAGCCTGATGCTCGCACCCATCGTCGCCGCCTGCGGTGGCGTGGTGCCGATGATCAGCGGCCGCGGCCTGGGCCACACCGGCGGCACGCTGGACAAGCTCGAGGCGCTGAGCGGCTACCGCACCGACCCGCCGCGCGAAATGCTGCGGGCCACGCTGCGCGACGCCGGCTGCGCCATCGTCAGCGCCAGCGCCGAGCTGGCGCCGGCCGACCGGCGGCTGTACGCCATCCGCGATGTCACGGCCACGGTGGAAAGCGTGCCGCTGATCACCGCCAGCATCCTGAGCAAGAAGCTCGCCGCCGGCCTGCAGGGCCTGGTGCTCGACGTGAAGACCGGCAGCGGCGCCTTCATGCCGCGCATCGCGGATGCGCGAGCGCTGGCGCACAGCCTGGTGTCGGTGGCCGCCGGCGCCGGCCTGCCGGCGCGCGCGCTCATCACCGACATGAACCAGGTGCTGGGCCACAGCGCCGGCAACGCCCTGGAGATGCGCGAGGCCATCGACTACCTCAGCGGCGCGCGCCGCGAGCCGCGGCTGCACGAGCTGACGCTGGCGCTGGCCGCGCAGATGCTGCACCTGGGCGGGCTGGCCGCGAGCCTGGTCGCCGCGCGGGCCATGGCGCAGCAGGCCCTGGACAACGGCGCCGCGGCCGAGCGCTTCGAGCGCATGGTGGCGGCGCTGGGCGGCCCGCGCCAGGTGATGCGCCAAGCCCTGCTGCCCACCGCCCCGGTGCAGCGCGACGTGGCGGCGCCGCACGCCGGCGCACTGCGAGAGATCGACGTGCGCGCCCTCGGCCTGGCGGTGGTGGCTCTGGGCGGCGGGCGCCATCGCCCCGGGCAGGCCATCGACCCGCGCGTCGGATTGACCGAAGTGCTGGCGCTGGGCTCGCTGGTGCAGGCCGGCCAGCCGCTGGCGCGCGTGCACGCGGCCACCGAGGCCGACGCCGACACCGCGGTGCAGGCGGTGCGCTCGGCCATGCCGGTGGCTGAAGGCGCCCCGGCGTCCGCGGCAACCCCGGTGATCCTCGAAACCGTGACCCCGGCTCGGTGCTAACCTGCACCGTTTGTGCCTGCCGCTAGAGCTCCTGGAACCACCGATGACGATCACGCACCCTGGCGCCGCCCGCCCGGCGGCCAAACGCCCCGGATCTTCGAGCCGCCTGGCCCGGGCGGCCGGCACCTGGGGGCTGGTCTTGATGCTCGCCGCCTGCAGCGGCAAGCCCGAGGCAGGCGCATCAGGCGCATCGGGCGCGGCCTCCTCGGCCGCTGCGTCCACGCCGGCGCCGGCCCCGGGCGCCGCCGCCTCGGCCCCGCCGGTGGGCGTGACCACCGTGCGTGCCCAGCGGCGCGACATCCCGGTGCTGATCACCACCACGGGCATCGTGACGCCGCTGTCCAGCGTGGACCTGCGGCCGCAGGTCACCAGCGTGGTCACCCGCGTCCACGCCAGGGAAGGCCAGTTCGTGCGCGCGGGCGAACTGCTGTTCACGCTGGATTCGCGCGCCGATTCGTCCAATGTCGCCAAGGCACAGGCCCAACTCGCCAGGGACGAAGCCGGCCTGGCCGATGCGCGCCGCCAGCTGCAGCGCAGCCGTGAGCTGCTGGCGCAGAACTTCGTCTCGCAGGGCGTGCTCGACAGCAACCAGACGCTGGTGGATTCGCAAGCCGCGCTGGTGGCCGCCGACCGCGCCGCCCTGGACGCCGCGCGGCTGAACCTGTCGTACAGCCGCGTCACGGCGCCCGGCGCCGGCCGCCTGGGCGCCATCAACGTCTACCCCGGCAGCGTGGTGCAGGCCAACCAGACCTCGCTGGTCAGCGTGACGCAGATGGCCCCCATCGCCGTGGCCTTCAGCCTGCCGCAGCGCCACCTCGCCGATGCCCTGGCCGCGCTCAAGGACGGCGGCGCTGCCGTCAACGTCACACTGCCGGAAGATACCGGCACGCTGACCGGGCAACTCAAGTTCGTCGACAACGCGGTCGATGCGGCCTCGGGCACGGTGAAGGTCAAGGCGGTATTCGACAACCGCACCGGCCGGCTGTGGCCGGGCGCCTTCGTCAACGTATCGCTGACGGCCCGCGTCCTCAAGGATGCCGTGGTGGTGCCGCAAGCCACCATCATCCATGGCGCGCGCGGCGCGCTGGTCTACGCCGTGCAGGAGGGCAAGGCCGTGCCCCGCCCGGTGCAGCTGCTTTACGCGCAGGGCGAGGAGGCGGTCGTCGGCGGCCTGAGCGCGGGCGAGCGCATCGTGCTCGACGGGCGCCAGAACCTGCGCCCGGGCTCCCGGGTGGCCGAACGCGGCGCGCCCGCGGCCTCGGCGGCCCGGGCCGGGTCGGCCGCGGCCCCCGGCCAGGGCAAGGGGGCCTCGTCGCCATGAACCTGTCGGAGCTCTTCATCCGCCGCCCGGTGATGACGGTGCTGCTCAACGCGGCCATCGTGCTGGCCGGCGTGATCGGCTACCGCAGCATTCCGGTGGCCGCGCTGCCGAATTACGACACGCCGGTGATCAACGTCTTTGCCTCGTTGCCTGGCGCCAGCCCCGAGACCATGGCCACCTCGGTGGCGCTGCCGCTGGAAAAACAGTTCCAGACGATTCCCGGCCTGAAGACCATCAGCTCGTCGAGCACGCGGGGCAATACCTCGCTGACGCTGGAATTCGACGAGGAGCGCAACGTCGACGCCGCGGCGGTGGACGTGCAAGCGGCGCTGTTGCGCGCGCAGGGCTCGCTGCCGGTGGACATGACCACGCCGCCCTCGTACCGCAAGGTCAATACGGCCGACGCGCCGGTGCTCTTCGTCTCGATGACCTCGCCCTCGCTGGCGCCTTCGGACCTGCAGGACTTCGCCGAGCACCTGATCGCCCCGGTGCTTTCGCAGATCGCCGGCGTGGCCCAGGTCAACATCTACGGATCCAAGCGCTACGCGGTGCGCGTGCGCGTGCAACCCGACGCGCTGGCCGCGCGCAATATCGGCCTGGACGAGCTCGGCGCCGCGCTGCGCGCGGCCAACGTGAATACGCCGGTGGGCACGCTGGAGGGGCCGCGCCAGACGCTGACGCTGCAGGCCAACCGGCAGCTGCAAAACGCGGCCGATTTCGCCGACATCATCGTCAGCACGCGCGGGGGCAACGTGGTGCGCCTGAAGGACGTGGCCCAGGTCGAAGACAGCGTCGAGTCGCTCAAGACCTGGTCCACCTTCGACGGCGAGCCGCGCATTTCGCTGGGCGTGCTGCGCCAGCCCGGGGCCAACACCGTGCGCGTGGTCGACCAGGTGCGCGCCGCGCTGCCGGCGCTGCAAAAACAACTGCCGCAATCGATCCGCATCGCGTCGGTGAACGACCGCTCGGTCTCGATCCGGGCGGCGCTGGAGGACGTGACGCTCACGCTGATGGGCACCATCGCCCTGGTGGTGCTGGTGATCTTCCTCTTCCTGCGCCGCTTCGTGGCCACCGTGATCCCGACGCTGTCGCTGCCGGTCTCGCTGATCGGCGCGGTGGCGCTGCTCTGGAGCCTGAACTACAGCCTGGACAATATCTCGCTGCTCGGGCTGACGCTGGCCGTGGGCCTGGTGGTGGACGACGCCATCGTCATGCTCGAAAACATCATCCGCCATGTCGAAAACGGCGTGCCGCCGTTCCAGGCCGCGCTGCGCGGCTCGCGCGAGGTCGGTTTCACCATCATCTCGATCTCGACCTCGCTGGTGGCGGTATTCATCCCGATCTTCTTCATGCCCGGCGTGATCGGCCTGCTGTTTCACGAGTTCGCGGTGGTGGTCGGGCTGGCCGTTCTGGTATCGGCCTTTGTCTCGCTGACCCTGGTGCCCATGCTGGCGAGCCGCTTCCTCACCGACGAGACGCACAAGAAGCCGCCGGGCGTGGTGGTGCGGGCCTTCGAGCGCGGGTTCAATGCCTTGTTGGCGGGCTACGCGCGCACGCTGGACATCGCGCTGGCGCACCGCAAGACCGTGCTCGGCGTGGCGCTGGCGACCTTCGTCGCCACCGCCTGGCTCTTCGTGGTCATCCCCAAGGGCTTCTTCCCGCAGGAGGACATCGGCCAGATCCGCGTCAGCACCGAGGCCGCCGAGGACACCTCGTTTCCCGAGATGGTGCGGCTGCAGGAACTCGTCGGGCAGATCATCCGCAACGACCCCAACGTGGAATCGGTGAACTCCTTCAACGGCGGCAGCGGCGCGCAGAACACGGGTTTTATCTTCGTCAACCTGAAACCGCGCGCCGTGCGCGAGCCGATGGTCAAGGTGGTCGAAGGGCTGCGGGTCAAGATGCGCGCGGTGGCCGGCATCAATGTCTTCCTGCGCCCGGTGCAGAACCTGCAGCTCGGCGGCCGGCAGAGCAAGTCGCAGTTCCAGTTCGTGCTGCAAAGCGTGCGCGCCGACGAGCTCGGCGAATGGGCCGTGAAGCTGCAGCAGCGGCTTGCCGCCGACCCGCTGTTCCGCGACGTCACCAGCGACGCCCAGCTGCGCTCGCTGCAGGCGCAGCTGAAGATCGACCGCGACCGCGCCAATACGCTGGGCGTATCGGTGGACGCGATCCGCAGCGCGCTGTTCAGCGCCTTCGGCGAACGCCAGGTCTCCACGCTGTACCTGCCCACCGACAGCTACAAGGTGATCATGGAAGTGGTCCCCGAGGCCAAGACCGACGAGCGTGCGCTGGCCGGCATCTACGTGCGCTCGGCGAGCGGCGCGCTGGTGCCGCTTTCGGCCTTCACCACCGTCGAGCGCACGGTGGGACCGACGGCGATCAACCATGTCGGCCAGCTGCAATCGGTGACGGTGTCGTTCAACCTCGCCCCCGGCGTGGCCCTGGGCGACGCCACCGCGCGCGTCGAGCGGGCCACCCAGGCGATCAACCTGCCGGGATCGATCATCACCAGCTACGGCGGCGACGCCGCGGTATTCAAGAGCTCGCAGGCGAGCCAGGCGATCCTCATCGTCGCCGCGCTGCTCGTCATCTACGTGCTGCTGGGCGTGCTCTACGAGAGCTACATCCACCCGCTCACCATCCTGTCGGGCCTGCCCTCGGCCGCGGTGGGCGCGCTGCTCACGCTGATGATCTTCAATCAGGACCTCACACTCATCGCCACCATCGGCATCCTGCTGCTCATCGGCATCGTGAAGAAGAACGCGATCATGATGATCGACTTCGCGATCGACGCGCAGCGCACGCAGGGCATGGCGCCGGCCGCGGCGATCCGCGAGGCCTGCGTGCTGCGCTTTCGGCCCATCATGATGACCACGCTGGCCGCGCTGATGGGCGCCATCCCGATCGCCCTGGGCCTGGGCGCCGGCGCCGAGTTGCGCCAGCCGCTGGGCCTGGCGGTGGTCGGCGGCCTGGTCTTCTCGCAGGCCATCACGCTGTACATCACGCCGGTGATCTACCTGGCGCTCGACCGCTTCAGCGGCAAGGGGCCGGTGACCACGCCCGAGGGCGCGCATCGCTGACACCCGCTGCCCCGGCCACCGTGAGCGGCAGGCCCGCCCTGCCCGCTTGCCTCGAAGACCCACCCAAGAAAAAGGAAACCGACCGATGACTGCCCCCACCGACAAGCTGCGCCAGGAAAGGACCGACGCCATCGTTGCGCTCGCCACTGCGCGTCTGGACGCCGGGCGACGCCCGTTCGTCGAGGGCCTGGTCGGCGAATACCTGCGCCAGCTCGATGCAGACGACCTGGCCGAGTGCGCGCCCGAAGACCTGTGCGGCGCGCTGTTGTCGCACTGGCAGTTCGGCATGTCGCGGGCCAGCGGCCGGCCGAAGGTGCGTGTCATCAGCCCGTCGGTGGCCGAGGACGGTTGGGCATCGCGCCATACGGTGATCGAGGTCGTGAATGACGACATGCCGTTCCTGGTCGACTCGACGATCAACGAGATCAACCGCCAGGGGCTGACGCTGCACCTGATCCTGCACCCGATCCTCGCCGTCGAGCGCGGCGCCGACGGCCGCCTGCTCGCCATCCGGCCCCGCCCGCAGGCGCCCGAGGCGCCGCGCGAATCCTGGATGCACATCGAGGTCGATCGGCTGGTCGATCCGCAGCAGCGCAGCGACCTGGCCGCCGGCATCGAGCGCGTGCTGGCGGATGTGCGCGCCGCGGTCGAGGACTGGAAGCCGATGGGCGAGCGCTTGCGCGCGGTCATCAAGGAACTCGAGGCCGCGCCGCCGCCCATGCCGGCGGACCAGTTGACGGAACACCGCGCGTTTCTCGAGTGGCTGGCAGACAACCACCTCACGCTGCTCGGCTACCGGCAGCATGAACTGGTGCGCGAAAAGGGCAAGGATGCCCTGCGGCTGGTGGCCGGCAGCGGCCTGGGCCTGCTGCGCGAGACCGCGACCGAACGCGCGTCGGGCGGCATCTCTGCGTTGCCGATGAACGCCGCCGCGCTGGCGCGCGCCCCCACGCCGGCGCTGGTCGTGACCAAGGCCAATACCCGCTCCACGGTGCACCGACCGGGCTATACCGACTACATCGGCATCAAGCGCTACGACGCCAAGGGCCAGGTCATCGGCGAGCACCGCTTTCTCGGCCTGTTCACCTCTTCGGCCTACAGCGCGCGCGTGTCCGAGACGCCGCTGCTGCGCGGCAAGGTGGAGGCGGTGGCGCAGCGCGCCGGCCTGCCGCCCGGCGGGCACCTGGCCAAGACGCTGGCCCACATTCTCGAAACCTACCCGCGCGACGAGCTGTTCCAGATCTCCGACGACGAGCTCTACGAAACCGCCCTGGGCCTGCTTTCGATCGGCGAGCGCCAGCGCCTGCGCCTGTTCGTGCGGCGCGATCCCTTCGAGCGTTTCGTTTCCTGCCTGGTCTACGTGCCGCGCGAGGCCTACTCGACCGAGATGCGCCTGAAGTGCCAGCGCATCCTGGTGGAAGCGCTGGCCGGCAAGGGCGTGGACATCAACGTGCAGCTCGGCGACACGGTGCTGGCGCGCATCCACTTCATCGTGCGGACTTCGCCGGGGCAGGTGCCGGCGTTCGACCGCAAGGCGCTCGAGGAAAAGCTCGCCGCCGCCGCGCGCCGCTGGGACGACCAGCTGCGCGACGCCCTCATCGCGGCCGAAGGCGAGGCGCGCGGCAACGAGCTGTTCAAGCGCTGGAGTGCCGCGTTTCCCGCCGAATATCGCGACCGCGTGACGGCGCGCGCCGCAGTGCCCGACCTGCGCAAGATCGACACCCTGACCCGCGAGTCGCCGCTGGCGTTGAGCCTGTACCGCCCGCTCGGTGGCGCGGCCGACGCGCTGGGCTTCAAGGTCTATCGCCTGGGTGGACCGATCGTGCTGTCCGAGAGCCTGCCGATGCTCGAGCGCATGGGCATGCGGGTGATGGCCGAGCAGAACTACCGCATCGAG
Source organism: Rubrivivax sp. (assembly GCA_030681795.1). Taxonomy (GTDB): domain Bacteria; phylum Pseudomonadota; class Gammaproteobacteria; order Burkholderiales; family Burkholderiaceae_C; genus Rubrivivax. Next base: position 12,494 of record JAUXRG010000066.1, on the reverse strand, counting down.
ACCGGGTCGGCCACGATTTCGCTGCACGACTTCGAGCTGAGGGCCGAGGTGGCCGGCGAGATCGAACCCGAGGAGCTGGCGCATCTGTACGAGGATGCCTTTGCCCGCGTCTTCCGCGGTGAAGTCGAGAGCGACGATTTCAACCGCCTGGTGGTGCGCGCCGGGCTGGCGGCAGACCAGATCGTGATCCTGCGCGCCTACGCCAAGTACCTCAAGCAGATCGGTTTCGCGCTCTCCCAGGGCACCATCGAGGCCACGCTGGCCGCGCAGCCGCGCATCGCGCGCATGCTGGTGTCACTGTTCAATCTGCGCTTCGACCCCGAGCGGCACGACGCCGAAGGCGCGCAGGCCCAGGTGAATGCGATCGAACAGGCGCTGGACAAGGTGAGCAACCTGTCCGAAGACCGCGTGCTGCGCCAGTTGCTGGCCTGCATCCAGGCGACCTTGCGCACCAATTTCTGGTGCACCGGGCCCGGCCACTCCGGCGCGCCGGGGCCGCGGCGCAGCTTTCTCAGCTTCAAACTCGATTCGGCCAAGGTGCCCTCGCTGCCCGAGCCGCGGCCGCTGTACGAAATCTTCGTCTACTCGCCGCGCTTCGAGGGCATCCACCTGCGCGGCGGCAAGGTGGCCCGCGGCGGCCTGCGCTGGTCGGACCGGCCGGAGGATTTCCGCACCGAGGTGCTCGGCCTGGTCAAGGCGCAGATGGTGAAAAACACCGTCATCGTGCCCGTGGGTTCGAAGGGCGGCTTCGTGCTCAAGAAGGCCCCCCCGGCCTCCGAGCGCGAAGCCTATCTGCGTGAAGGCATCGCCTGCTACCAGGATTACCTGCGCGGCCTGCTCGACATCACGGACAACCTCTCGGGCACGACGGTGGTGCCCCCGCCGCAGGTGCTGCGCGTCGACGGCGACGACCCCTACCTCGTGGTGGCGGCCGACAAGGGCACCGCGACCTTCTCCGACCTCGCCAATGCCGTGAGCAAGGAATACGGGCACTGGCTGGGCGATGCCTTCGCCTCGGGTGGCAGCGTGGGCTACGACCACAAGGCCATGGGCATCACCGCGCGCGGCGCGTGGGAAAGCGTCAAGCGCTTCTTCCGCGAGAAGGGCGTCGATATCCAGCGCACCGAATTCAGCGTCGTGGGCATCGGAGACATGTCGGGCGACGTCTTCGGCAACGGCATGCTGCTGTCCCGCCAGATCCGGCTGATTGCGGCCTTCGACCACCGGCATGTATTCATCGACCCGACACCCGACGCGGCGGCGTCGTTCGCCGAACGCGAGCGGCTGTTCAAGCTGCCGCGCTCGTCGTGGGCCGACTACGCCCCGGCGCTGATCTCTGCCGGCGGCGGTGTGTGGGCGAGGTCGGAGAAATCGATCCCCATCTCGCCGCAGGCGCGCGCCGCGCTGGGCATAGCCGCCGAGCGGCTGACGCCCACCGAACTGCTGAGTGCGATCCTCAAGGCGCCGGTGGACCTGCTTTACAACGGGGGCATAGGCACCTATGTCAAGGCGAGCACCGAGACGCATGCCGAGGTGGGCGACCGCGCCAACGACGCCTTGCGCATCAACGGCCGCGAGTTGCGCTGCACGGTGGTGGGCGAGGGGGGCAACCTCGGCTTCACCCAGCGCGGGCGCGTCGAGGCCGCCTTGAACGGCGTCAGCCTGAACACCGATGCCATCGACAACTCGGCCGGTGTCGACACCTCGGACCACGAGGTGAATATCAAGATCCTGCTCGGACTGGCCATCGCCGACGGCGAGCTCACCGAGAAGCAGCGCAATACCGTGCTGGCGCAGATGACCGATGACGTCGCCGCACAGGTGCTTCGCGACAACTACTTCCAGACCCAGGCGCTGTCCGTCACGGCCCGCCTGGGCGTCAGGCTCCTCGACGAGGAAGCGCGCTTCATGCGTTTCCTCGAGAAGGCGGGCCGGCTCCACCGCGCCATCGAGCTGCTGCCCACCGACGACGAGATCGCCGAGCGCAGGGCGCGTGGCATCGCGCTCACGCACCCGGAGCGCGCGGTGCTGCTGGCTTACAGCAAGATGTGGCTCTTCGAGGAGATCCTGGCCTCGGACCTGCCCGAGGACCCCTGGGTCGGCAGCGCCCTCGGGCGCTACTTCCCGGCCACCCTGCGCGAGAATTTCGGTGCCTTCATTCCGCGCCACCCGCTCAAGCGCGAGATCGTCGCCACGCATGTGCTCAACAGCATGGTCAACCGGGTCGGTGCGACCTTTGTGCACCGCCTCACCGAGATGACCGGGGCCCGGCCCGCACAGGTGGTGCGCGCCTACCTCATCACGCGCGAAGTGATGGGCCATGTGGCGCTGTGGCATCAGATCGAGGTGCTCGACGACCACGTGGCGGACCAAGTCCAGTCGGAGCTGCTGATCGAGGAAGGATGGCTCACCGCGCGCGCCACGACCTGGTTCCTGTGTTCCCGGCGGCTGGCCGAGCCGATGGAGACGGTCATCGCGCGCTTCACGCCCGCGGTGAACGCGCTGGTCGCGCAGCTGGCCCCCCAGGCCGCGGCGTCGCCCCAGGCCAAGGCCTGGGTGGCCGCGGGCGTGCCGGCCCCATTGGCGCAGCGCATCGCCAGCGCCCCGGGCTTGTACGCGGCGCTGGACATCGCCGACATCAGCGAGGCGACGCGGCGCGACGTCGTCGAGGTAGCCGAAGTGCACGCACGGGTGGCCGCCCGGCTCGGCCTGGCGCGGCTGCAGGCGCAGATCGCCGGTTTGCCGGCGGACGGTTACTGGCTCAGCCGGGCCCGGGCCGCGCTCGGGGATGACCTGGCCGGGCTGCAGCGCGCGATCACGCAGCAGGTGCTGGGCGCCGGCGAGGGTGGCGCTGCCGCGATGCTGCAGGCCTGGGAAACGCGCAACGCTGTGGCGCTGGAGCGCGCGCTGCGCCTGCTCGGCGAATTGAGCGACGCCAAGGTCGTGGATCTGTCGATGCTGTCGGTGGCGTTGCGCGAGCTGCGCAACCTGGTGTAGGCCCGCCCGACCCTTCCCGCGGACGGCCGCCGGGGCGCAGCTAGCATTGCCCCTTTTTGCTCCCGGAGCCCGCCCATGCCCCTGCCCTTCACCCGCCGTGCGCTGGCCGCGCTTGCCCTGGCCGTCGGCGCGCTTTCGGCCGGGGCCCAGCCCGCGGCCGGCACGCTGCCCGTCGCCCCCGTGCGCAACGTGCCCGAGACCTTCTTCGGCACCACGGTGGACGACCCCTACCGCGATTTCGAAGATATCAAGGCGCCGGCCGTGGCCGCCTGGATGAAGGCGCACAGCGACCACGCGCACGCCACGCTCAGGAGCCTGGGCGGCCGCGCCGAGTTGCGCGACAAGCTCGAGAGGCTGACCAGCGCCGCCGCCGCCCTGGTGGTGGACGTGCAGCGCCTGCCCGGCGAGCTGTATTTCTACCAGCGCCGCGGCGCCAGGGAAGACCAGTTCAAGCTCTACATGCGTCGCGGCCTGCAGGGCGCGGAAAAGCTGCTTTTCGACCCCGAGACATTGAAGAAAAAGACGGGCAAGCCGCACGCCATCAACTATTTCACGCCTTCGCCCGACGGCAAGCGGGTCGCGCTGGGGGTGTCGGCCGCGGGCTCGGAAGACGCGGCGCTGCGCATCCTCGATACCGCCACGGGCCGTCAGATCGGGCCGGAGATCACGCGCGCGCGCTTCGGCGGCGTGAGCTGGACACCCGACGGCAAGGAGCTGTTCTTCGTTCGCATGCAGGCCATGCTCAAGGGCATGGCGCCGACGGAAATGTTCCAGCGCAGCATGGTCGTGCGGATGAAGCCCGGCAGCGGCGAGGGCGGCCTGCGCACCGTGCTGCGCGCCGGCGACCCGGGTGAGGTGCATATCCCGGCCACCGAGTTTCCGGTCATCGACGTGCAGCCCGACGGCCGCGTGCTGGCGGTGGTTTCCGACGGCGTCTCGCCTGAGGTCCGCGCCTACCACTCCACGCTGGCCGAGCTGCGCGCCGGCAAGCCCGCCTGGCGCCAGCTCTTCGACCGCGACGACGGCGTCACCGCGCTGGCGTTGCAGGGCAGCCGCCTCTATGTGCTGAGTTTCAGGAACGCCTCGCGCTACCGGCTGCTGGCGGGCCCGGTCGACGGGTTCTCGCTGGCCCGTGCGCAGGTGATCATCCCCGAGAGCCAGCGCGTGCTCAGCGGCCTGGCCACCTCGGCCGACGGCCTGTACGTGGAGGCGCGCGACGGCAACGTCAAACGGCTGCTGAAGATCGAGCACCGCGAGGGCGCCGAGCCGCGCGAAGTGCCGCTGCCGGTGGTGGGCGCGTTCTCGCTCTCGGGCAGCTCCGGTCGCGCCGACCTGCCCGGCCTGCTGCTCGACCTGCAGGGCTGGACACGCGCGCGCCAGCTCTACGCCGTGGCCGCCGATGGCCGCGTGACGAATACCGGCCTGCAGCCCGCCGGGCCCTACGACGCCCCCGGCGACGTGGTGGCCACCGAGGTCATGGTGAAGAGCTTTGATGGCGCGATGGTGCCGATGTCCATCCTGCACAAGCAGGGCGTGAAGCTCGACGGCCACAACCCGACCCTGCTCTACGGCTACGCCTCCTACGGCATCACCGAAGAGCCCTTCTTCAGCATCAGCCGGCTGGCCTGGATGGACGCCGGCGGCGTCTTCGCGGTGGCCAACCCGCGCGGCAGCGGCGTCTTCGGACGCCAGTGGCACGAGGACGGCAAGAAGTCCAGCAAGCCCAACACCTGGCGCGATTTCATCGCCTGCGCCGAATGGCTCATTGCGCAGGGCTGGACCGAACCGAAGCGGCTGGCGATCTGGGGCGGCAGCGCCGGCGGCATCCTCGTCGGCCGGGCGATGACCGAGCGGCCCGAGCTCTTCGCCGTGGTCGTGCCCGAGGTCGGTGCGCTGGACACCGTGCGCGCCGAGACCACGCCCAACGGCGTGCCCAATATCCCCGAGTTCGGCAGCCGCGTCACCGAGCCGGGATTCCGCGCTCTCTTGGCGATGAGCACCTACGCCCAGATCAAGGACGGCGTGAACTACCCCGCCGTGCTGCTGGCGCATGGCACCAACGACCCGCGGGTGGAGGTCTGGAACAGCAGCAAGACCGCGGCACGATTGATGGCCGCGAGCAAGAGCGGCAAACCGGTGCTGCTGCGCCTGGACTACGACTCCGGCCACGGCATCGGCAGCACCAAGAGCCAGGTGCTGGACGAGCGCGCCGACCTCTTCGCCTTCCTGCTCTGGCAGATGGGCGTGCCGGGGTACGCGCCCCGGCCGTGAATCGAGCTGCAGGCCGCGCGCGCTGCGCGACCTGCGCCCGGCGCTACCAGTCGTAGCCGGTGAGCGTGCCCTCGCGCAGGTGGTAGACCTGCTCGCCGATCTGCAGGCTGCGCTCGTGCAGCAGCGACAGGCTGCCCGGTGTCGCCACCGTGCCCAGCATCGGCAGCGTGCGCAGCGTGCGCGCGGCGGTGTCGACCTCGAAACGCTGCAGGCCGCGCGCCCAGTCGGTGCCACTGGCGCCCACCAGGGCCATCGGCAAGGCGGCGCGCACCACCGTGCCCTTGGCCAGCCAGTTCAGGCCGTGGCGCGAATAGTCCAGCGCCGACAAGCTGCCGCGCGCGCCCAGCGTCACGCTGCCCAGCGCCTGCGGCCGGGCGGCATCGCGCACGTCGAACAAGGCCACCTTGGCGCCGCCCAGCAGGCCCGCGGCGTCGGCCTCCTTGCCCACCCCGAGCAACAAGCCGCCGTCCAGCGGGAATAGCTGGTCCGAGAAGCCCGGCGCCTCCAGCTCGCCCGCCACGCGCGGATCCGTGGGGTCGGACAGTTCCAGCACATACAGCGGGTCGACGGTGCGGAAGGTGACGAGATAGCCGCGCGCTCCGTCGAAGCGCACCCCGCGCACCTGCTCGCCCGCCTTGCCCAGCGCGGCCGGGCGGCGGGCGTTGGGCAGCGTGGCCAGGGGCTGCAGGGTCTGGTCGGTGGCGCGCTCGCGCAATACGGTCAGCGTGGCCGGCGAAGGCGGCGGTGCGGCGGGGTCGGCCCCGTCGGCCGGCGTGGCCCAGCCTTCGCTGCCCGTAAAACTGAGCACGCGCAGATCGCCGTTCCACTCGCTCAGGCGGAACGACTTCTGCTCGAAGTCCCAGCCCAGGTGGCCGGGCACCTCGCCCGAGGCCCGGTAGGCGACGCCGCCGCTGGCGAGCGCGAATTTGTGGAGGTCGGTCTTGATATCGGGCGGGTAGATCCAGTTCGCCACCATGGGCTCGTAGGGCGTGCGCGTGGTCGCCAGGTACAGGCTCTGGGCGGTCATATACAGCGCCTCGGCCCCGCCGATGAAGCAGCGGCTGGCATGGGCCAGCGTGGGCGAACCCAGGTCGAAGACCGTGATCGTCGTGATCTGCACGGCCACCGAGCCGTTGCCCGTCTGCACCCAGCAATCGGTGTCGGCCAGCAGCGGCTGCGCGGCACCGCCGTTGATGCGCTGGCGGGGCAGGACATGGCTGGCCGTGGTGGCGGCGATGGCGGCCTGGCGCTCGGCCGCCGTGGCCGTGGCAGGCAGCGCGTCCAGCGGCAGGCGCGGCACATGGGTGCTCACCACATAGAGCGCGTCGCCGATGCGCCGGCTGCCCGCCAGGGTGCCGTCGATATCGATGCGTACACCCACGGCCGCGCCGGCCGGCTGGCTGACGTCCACGCGCTGCACCGCCACGCTGCTGTGCTGCCACTGCGGCGCGAAGGCCAGCCCGACGAGCGGGACGCACAGCTTGCCGCAGGCCGGGTCCACCAACAGGCGCTCCCAGCGCCGGCTGACCACGGCCAGGCTGCGCTGGTCGGCGCTCAGCACCATGCCGTCGGCATAGACGGTGGAGGCCTCGTCGGCCGGCAGGTCCAGCGCCGTCAGCCACGTGGCGCGGCCATCCGCAGCGCGGCCGTAGACGCTCAAGCGCAGGCCCGCGCTGCTCGGCTGCAGGGCATAGATCGAGCTGCCGTCGCTTTGCAGCAGGTCGGGCTCGTCGACGCCGGCTTCCTGGACGGCGGTGCCCGAGCGCGCCACCGGCGCCGGGGCGCTGGGCGACACCACCATGTCGGTGGCCGGTGAGGCGTCAAAGACGGCGCCCGGCGCGCCTTGCAGCATCGTCTCGCGCAGGCGCAGCCTGGCCTGCACATAACTCGCCAGCTCGCCGGGCTGCGATACGGCCAGCGCCGCTTCACGGCCGCTGTCGCCAACGACGGCGCTGTCACCCCCGCCGCCGCAGGCCGTCAGGAGTGCCGCCGCGAGCCACGCGCCCCAGGGGCTCCGGGCCTTGATGGTCGATTTCATGATCGGATCCTTCCAGACGGCTGCAGTGTGTGGGACACTATCCCACAGCAAATCACTTGTCAAACTCGACTTGTCAAACCCGGCTCTTCAAGCCCGCCCTGGCCCGCTGCAGCCCATGACCCCCCAGCCCACTCTCGTTCTCGACCGCGTGCTGCGCGTGCTGCAGCCCCTGGTGCGGCTGCTGGTGCGCAACGCGGTCACCTACCCGGTGCTGGCCGCGGCGCTCAAGCGCGTCTTCCTCGACGCGGCGCGTGCCGAGCTGGCCGAGCGGGGCATGGCCGCCACCGACAGCGCCGTCACCCTGCTGTGCGGCGTGCACCGGCGCGACGTGCGCAACCTGAGCCGCGCCGCCGAAGATGCGCCCGCGCCGCCGGCCCCGCTGGGCCTGGCCGCGCAGGTGGTGGCGCGCTGGATGAACGACGCCGCGTTCGTGGATGCCCAGGGCGCACCGCGTGCGCTGCCCAAGGCCGGTGGTGCCGGCTCGTTCGACACCCTGGTGGCCGGCGTGAGCCGCGACGTGCGGCCGCGCGCCGTGCTCGACGACCTGCTGCGCCTGGGCGTGGCGCGCGAGGACGATACCGGCGTGCACCTCGAAGGCGGCGGCTTCGCGCCGCGCCAGGGCTTCGAGGAGATGTCGTGGTTGTTCGCCGCCAACCTGCAGGACCACGCGGCCGCCGCGGCGGCCAATCTGCAGGGCCGGGGCAATTTCCTCGAGCAGGCGGTATTCGTCGATCAAATCACGGCCGACTCGGCGGCGCGGCTGCAGCAGGTGTCTGTGCAGGCCTGGAAACAGGCCTTCAAGACCGTCATGGCCGAGGCGCAGCGGCGATTCGACGGCGACGCCGCGCTGCCCGCCGCACAGCGCGGCCACCGGGCGCGCTTCGGCGTGTACTGCTACAGCGAGCGTGAGGATTGAAGCCATGAGCCGCAGGGCCGCTGCCAAGGCAAATACCGCAGTGCGAAGCACGGAGATCGAATGATGAGCAAGCCTGTGTTGAACCCCGCGGCGGCCTGGCGTGGCCTGGGCCTGGCGCTGCTGGTGTGGTGCGCCGCGCTGCTGGCCGGCTGCGGCCCTGGCGTGGGCGGCACCGGCACCGGGGCCGCCGAAGAAGCCTTCGCGGCATTCGGCGCCAGCCCGGCAGCGCTGTGCAGCAGCCCGCTGGCCGGCAGCCTGCCCTGCCCGGGATCGACCGGCACGGCTTCCCCTGCCGGCGCGACCACGCTGTGGCTGACCGACAGCGCCACGGCCAGCCAGGTGACGGCCCAGGTCACGGGCAACGACATCGAGTTCGACGCCGTCTGCGAGCGCGTGCGCTTCAGTGGCACCTGGGGCGCGGTGGCCGGGCAGCCCGAGCGCTTCTACGGCCTGGCCCGCATCGGCAGCACCGGCACCCCGGTGCTGGCCATGCTGACCCTCTGGCCCGACGCCGGCGGCCTGTCGGTGGTGCTCCAGGACAGCCAGGGCCGCGTGCTCAGCGGCCCGCGCCTGCTGCGCGTGCAGCTCACACCGCCGCCAGCGGGGAGCTGCAACTGAGCGGCCCGTGGGTTCTCGCGCGACGCGGAACTCCGTGCTCTCGGGCATGGCCGGGCTTTCGGGCGGCGGCAGCCCGCCGTCGACTCGGGGGCTCAGGTCTTGCTTCTTGCCCAATTGACGAGCCGAGCATTTGGGAATTGTGGTTCTCGGGCGTTCGTGGCTGCATCAATGATGCTCACCCGCCAATGGCGTCGCCCGCTTCGAAGTCGTCATAGCCGATATCGCGCGAGCCGTGCATGACTCTCTCAATCCGCAGGCCCTTGTTCGCTTCACGGTAGAAGATCAGATAGCGCCCGTGAGGCAACATCCGGATACCCTCTCCCAGCTCGGGCCGCGAGGTGCCAATAGCAGGCGCCCCACCCAGGGCATCGCACTTGCCTTCCAACTCATCGACGAACGTCAACGCGCGTTTCGGACTTTCCTGGGCGATGAATATCGCGATATCCATCAGGTCGGCCTCTGCCGCCGGTGAAAACGCAACCTTCACCGCCCGCCCGAACCGGCCCCGGATTGAGCGATGCGCTTGCGTACAGCGGCAAAGACAGCCTTGGCCGGAATGCCTGCCCCGCTGTCAGCCCCGCGCTGTATCTCACTGCGCAGCGCGACAAGCTTCACGGCGCGCAGCCTCTCCCGATCTTCGAGCGCACGCAGCCCGTCACGCACGACCTCGCTTGCGCTTGCGTAGCGGCCCTGCTGAATCTGTTCTTTGATGAACGACTCGAAGTGATCCCCGATGACATAGCTCGACGGCATGGCGTGGCACCTTGCGGTTGATTCGGATGCAGCCAAGACTATCAAAGCTTGATAGTCCTGCCAAGAAGCATCTTGCCTACCCACTGCCCCGCAGCCTGCCCTGCCCCGGCTCGACCGGCACGGCGGCACCCCGGTGCTGGCCATGCTGACCCCCTGGCCCGACGCCTCCGGAGAGCTGCAACTGAGCGTGTGAGCGGCGCTCAGCGCAGGAGCTGCGTCACCAGCCCCGCCACCGCGCAAGCGCCGAGCAACGGCAGCACGCCGAGCTTGAAGCGCCACAGCGCCACCGCGGCGGCCAGCGCGATGGCCGCCGAGACGGCATCGAACGGGCCGCCCCACCCCTTGGGCCAGAGCACGTGCCAGGCGAAGAAGAGCGCCAGGTTGACGATCACGCCGACCACCGCGGCGGTGATCGCGGTGAGCGGCGCGGTGTAGCCCAGCCGCCCGTGCGTGGCCTCGACCAGCGGGCCGCCGGCGAGGATGAAGACGAACGAGGGCAGGAAGGTGAAGAAGGTGACCACCGCGGCGGCCGCGGCCCCGGCCAGGAAGAGCGCGTCGGGCCCGAACATCGGTTTGAACCAGGCGCCGACAAAGCCCACGAAGGCCACCACCATGATCAGCGGGCCGGGCGTGGTTTCGCCCAGGGCCAGGCCGTCGATCATTTGCGCCGCACTCAGCCACTGCTGCTGCTCCACGGCACCCTGGTAGACGTAGGGCAGCACGGCATAGGCGCCGCCGAAGGTGAGCAGCGCGGCCTTGGTGAAGAACCAGCCCATCTGCGTGAGCAGCCCGTCCGCGCCCTGCGTGGCCACGAGCAGGCCCATGGCCACCCCCCACAGCGCCAGCCCGGCGCCCAACACGCGCAGCAGGCCCGCGCGGCTGTAGCGCGCGTGCGCCGGGGTGGGCGTGTCGTCATCCAGGAGTGCCGGCCCGTAGCCCTTGTCAGCGCCGGCATGCCCGCCGCCGGGCACGAATACATGCGGGGCCAGGCGGCCACCCAGGGCGCCGGCCAAGCCGGCCGCCAGCACGATGGCCGGGAACGGCACCTGGAAGAAGAAGATCGCCGCGAAGGAAGCCGCGGCCAGCGCCCACAGCCAGCGGCTCTTCAGCGCCCGCGTGCCGATGCGGTACGCCGCGTGCAGCACCAGCGCCGTCACCGCCGGCTTGATGCCGTAGAAGATCCCGGCCACCAGCGGCTGCTCGCCGAAGCGCACATAGACCCACGACAGCGCGATCAGGATGAAGAGCGAAGGCAGCACGAACAGCACGCCGGCGACGATGCCGCCCAAAGAGCGGTGCATCAGCCAGCCGATGTAGGTGGCGAGCTGCTGCGCCTCGGGCCCGGGCAGCAGCATGCAGTAGTTCAGCGCGTGCAGGAAGCGCCGCTCGCTGATCCAGCGCCGGCGCTCCACCAGCTCGGTGTGCATGAGTGCGATCTGCCCGGCCGGCCCGCCGAAGCTGACGAAGCCCAGGCGCAGCCAGAAGCGCAACGCCTGGGCGAAGCTCACGGCCGGCGGCGGTGCGACTGCAGCGTCCTCGTTCACTCCTGGCGCAGGCATTCGATGGGCAGCAGCCTGGAGGCCCGCCGCGCCGGGTAGAAGCCGAAGAACAGGCCCACGCCGGTGGAGAAGAGCACCGCCACGCCCACGTGGGTGGCCGAGAGCTGCATCTTCAGGCCGGCCACCGCTGCGTGGTTGACGCCCCATACGCCCAGCGCGGCCAGGCCCACGCCCACCAGGCCGCCGAGCAGGCACATGACCACCGCTTCGGCGAGAAACTGCGTCAGCACATGGCGCGGCTTGGCGCCTATGGCCATGCGGATGCCGATCTCGCGCACGCGCTCGCTCACGCTCACCAGCATGATGTTCATGATGCCGATGCCGCCCACCAGCAGCGACACCGCGCCGATCACCCCCAGCCCGATGGCCAGCGCGGCGGCGATGTTGGCGCCGGTCTGCGCGATGCTCGCCAGGTTGGTGATGTTGAAATCGTCGGGCGTATCGCCGGTGATGCGGCGGCGGTCGCGCAGCAGCTCGGCCACTTCGACCTCGACCTCGTGCAGCCGCGCCTCGCTCACCGCCTGCACGTTGATGTAGTGCACCGAGCGCGGGCGCGGCATGGTCAGCGGCAGCGCGGTGATGGGCACCACCAGCAGCTCGCCCAGATCGGTGCCGTCCAGCGTGCGGCCGCTGCCGGCGAGCACGCCGATCACGGTGAAGGGCCGCCCACCCACGCGCAGCACCTGGCCCAGCGGGTCGCGTTTCAGGTAATGCGCCTCGGCGACCTTGGCGCCGATGACGATGACGCGGTTGGCCGAGCGCACGTCCTCGTCGCTGAAGCCCACGCCCTGGTCCACCACCCAGTTGCGCACGCGGAACATCTCGGGCGTCACGCCCAGCACCAGGCTTTGCGTGTGGTCGTCGCCGTAGAGCACGGTGAATACGCCCTGCAGCGTGGGCGCGGCGGCGCGCACGCCGGGCAGCTGGTTGATGGCCGCGGCGTCGTCGATGGTGAGCATCGTCGCATCGGGGTTGGCGCGCGGGCGTGGCGGGCCGCCCTTCATCGGCGCGCCGCGCTGCACGATGAGCTGGTTGCTGCCCAGCACCGAGAGCTCGCGGTCGATGAAGGCGCGCACGGCGTCGCCCACGCCGAGCATCAACACCACCGAGGCAATGCCGATGACGATGCCCAGCATGGTCAGCGCCGTGCGCAGCCGGTTGGCCGCCAGCGAGCGCAAGGCTTCGCTCAGCGTCTGCAGCAGGCTCATCAGGCAACCTCCGTGCTTCGCACTGCGGTATTCGCCTTGGGAACGGCCCGGCGGCTCATCAGGCAATCTCCCCGTATTGGAAGGGCATCGAGTTGCCGCGGTGCAGGGTTGTCCACGGGGCTTGGTTGTGGACA
>JAUXRG010000074.1 GCA_030681795.1 Rubrivivax sp. | reverse complement strand
GGTGGCTTCGTGGTCGACGACGAGGAGGTCAACGCACCGATCGACCCCTCGCACGTCACTGTCCCCTACCCGTACAGATCGGCCGATGAACTGCTGGCGATGTGCGCGGCGACCCACCTGTCGATCAGTGAGATCGAGCGCGCCAACGAGCGTCAACAGCGCACCGACGGCGAGATCCACGAGCAGCTCCTGGAGATCTGGCGAGCGATGCGCGACTGCGTCGATCGCGGGTGCCGCAACGAGGGCGAGCTACCTGGCGGGCTGCACGTGCAGCGGCGAGCAGCGGCGTTGCACCGCACGCTGCAGACCACCGCCGGTGGAACCGATCCGCTGGCCACACTCGATTGGGTGAACCTGTACGCACTGGCGGTCAACGAGGAGAACGCGGCCGGCGGGCGGGTCGTCACCGCGCCGACCAACGGGGCGGCCGGCATCGTGCCGGCGGTGCTGCACTACTACACACGCTTTTTCCCCGGTGCCAGCGACGAGGGCGTCATCGACTTCCTGCTCACCGCCGCGGCCATCGGCATCCTCTACAAGGAAAACGCCAGCATCAGCGGCGCCGAGGTCGGCTGCCAGGGCGAAGTGGGCGTGGCCTGCAGCATGGCCGCGGGTGCGCTGTGCGCGGTCATGGGCGGCACGCCCGAGCAGGCCGAAAACGCCGCCGAGATCGGCATGGAACACCACCTGGGCCTGACCTGCGACCCGGTGGGCGGGCTGGTGCAGATCCCCTGCATCGAACGCAACGCCATCGCGTCGGTGAAGGCCATCAACGCCGCGCGCATGGCGCTGCGCGGCGACGGCACGCATTTCGTTTCGCTCGACCAGGTCATCAAGACCATGCGCGAAACCGGCGCCGACATGATGACGAAGTACAAGGAAACGGCGCGCGGCGGGCTGGCGGTGAACATCGTCGAGTGCTGAGGGGCGCGCAGCTTGGCTTGCCCAGGTGTCGATGGTCAATCCGTGGCATCTATGGCAGTCTCGCGGCCAGGGCACCTCCAGCCACTTTTTCGATGCAGACCCTTCACTCAAGCCTGCCATGCGTTTGTCCCCCGCCTTGCCCGTTTTCCTACTTGCCCTTGCACTCGCCAGCCCCGTGCAGGCGCAATCCTCCATCACCCCACAGACCAGGCCCGCCATGACCCAACTCGCCCAGGGCAGCTTTGCCGTCAAGCTGGTGCCGCTGGCCTTCGAGGGGCAGCCCGAGGGCAGCAAGCTCGGCCGCATGTCGATCGACAAGACCTTTTCGGGTGATCTGGTCGGCGAATCGAAGGGCCAGATGCTCAGCGCCATCTCGGGCGTCCAGGGCTCGGCGGGCTACGTGGCCATCGAACGTGTCGAAGGCGCGCTCAAGGGGCGCAAGGGAAGCTTCACGCTGCAGCACACCGGCACCATGAACCGGGGTGTGCCCAGCCTGGCCGTCACCGTGGTCCCCGATTCAGGCACCGGCGAACTGGCGGGCCTGGCCGGTGCGCTGAAGATCATCATCGCCGACGGCAAACACAGCTACGAGTTCAGCTACACCCTCCCCTAGCAGCCCGCAGCCCGCCGGGAGCCCCCCGTGAACCTTGCCGAAAGCCTGCTGCACGCCCTGAAGGCACGCGGTGCCACCGAGATCTTCGGCATCCCTGGCGACTTCGCGCTGCCCTTGTTCCGCGAGATCGAGCGCTGCGCCGTGCTGCCGCTGGTCACGCTGTCGCACGAGCCCGGCGTGGGTTTTGCGGCCGACGCGGCGGCGCGGGCGCGTGGTGGCCTCGGCGTGGCCGCCGTCACCTACGGCGCGGGCGCCTTCAACCTGGTCAACACCGTGGCCAGCGCCTATGCCGAACGGGTGCCGCTGGTGGTCTTGTCGGGTGCACCCGCAGCACACGAATCGGCCAGCGGCCTGCTGCTGCACCACCAGGTGAAGACGCTGGACTCGCAATGGCGTGTGTTCGAGGAACTGACCGTCGACCGCGCCCGCCTGGACGACCCGGCGCTGGCCCCGGCGCAGATCGCGCGGGTGCTGGATGCGGCCCTGGCACGTTCACGGCCGGTCTACCTGGAGATCCCGCGCGACATGCCGGCCCGCCCCTGCGCAGCCGTGCCGACGACGCCCCCCTTCCAGCCCGACCCCGAGCGCCTGGCGGCCTGCGCCGACGAACTGCTGGCGCGGCTGGCCGCCGCCGCGCGGCCGGTGCTGATGGTGGGCGTGGAGGTGCGGCGTTACGGCCTCGAGGACCGCGTGGCCGAACTGGCGCGCCGCCTGGGCTGCCCCGTGGTCACGAGTTTCATGGGCCGCGGCCTGCTCGCCCAGGCCGACGTGCCGCTGCTGGGCACCTACCTCGGGCTGGCCGGCGACCAGGCCCTCAGCGGGCGCGTCGAGCAGTCCGACGGCCTGCTGCTGATGGGCGTGATCGTCTCCGACACCAACTTCGCGGTTTCGGCCCGGCGCATCGACATGCGCAAGACGATCCAGGTCTACGACGGCAGCGTGGTGATGGGCCACCACGTCTATGTCGACGTGCCGATCGCGGCGCTGGTGGATGCGCTGCTGGCGCGCCTGCCCGCAGCCCCCGCCCGCGCGGCGCCGGCGCCGACAGCAGGGCCGGCACCCGCGCCGGCCGCCGTCGACGACGCGGCGATCCGCCCCGAAGACATCGCCGCCGCCGTGAATGCCCTGCTGCGGCAGCACGGCAGCATGCCGCTGGCCAGCGACATCGGCGACTGCCTGTTCACGGCCATCGACATCACGCACACGGGCCTCGTCGCGCCCGGCTACTACGCCACCATGGGTTATGGCGTACCGGCCGGGCTGGGCCTGCAGGTGGCCACGGGCCGGCGGCCGATCGTGCTCGTCGGCGACGGCGCCTTCCAGATGACGGGCTGGGAACTGGGCAATGCCGGCCGCTGCGGCTGCGACCCCATCGTGCTGGTCTTCAACAATGCCAGCTGGGAGATGCTGCGGGCCTTCGAGCCCGCGGCACGTTTCAACGACCTGGGACGCTGGGACTTCGCGGCCATGGCCGCCGGCATGGGCGGCGACGGCCATGCCGTGGCCACGCGCGCCGAACTGGCGGCGGCGCTGGCGCGCGCCCACGCCACGCGCGGGCGCTTCCAGCTCATCGACGTGCGGCTGGCCCCCGGTGTGCTGTCACCCACCTTGGCGCGTTATGTCCAGGCCGTGAAACGGCTGTCGTCGCCGGGCTGAACGGCCACAGGCAGGGCAGTCGCCTGCGGCCGGGCCGACCTCAATCGCGGTCGGCCGGCATCACCAGCGGCCCGGCGGCACTGCCCGCCACGGTCGCATCGGCCCCCGCCGGCGCTGCCTTCGGCTTGCGCAGCCGCGCCAGGTAGCTGTACATCACCGGCACCACCACCAGCGTGAGCAGCGTGCTGGTGATGACGCCGCCGATGATGGCCCGCCCCATCGGCGCCTGGCTCTCGCCGCCGTCGTTCAGCGCCAGCGCCAGCGGCAACATGCCGAAGACCATCGCCGCGGTGGTCATGATGATGGGCCGCATGCGGATCAGCCCGGCCTGCAGCAGCGCCTCGGGCACCGTGGCGCCGCCCCGGCGCGCCTGGTTGGCGAAGTCCACCAGCAGGATGGCGTTCTTCGTCACCAGGCCCATGAGCATCACCAGGCCGATCATCGAGAACACATTGAGCGTGCTGCCCGAGACGAGCAGCGCGATCATCACGCCGATCAGCGCCAGCGGCAGACTGGCCATGATGGCGAGGGGCTGCACGAAGCTGCCGAACTGGCTGGCCAGCACGATATAGATGAAGATCACCGCCAGCGCCATGGCCGCGAGCAGGCCGCTGAAGGCCTCGGCCTGCTGCTGCATCTGGCCGCCGATGTCGAAGCTGTAACCCGGCGGCAGGTGGGTTTCCTTGATGAGCTTTTGCACGTCGTCGCCCACTTCGCCCTGGCTGCGGTCCTTGACCCCGGCGAACACCGCCTCGCGGCGCTGCAGGTTCTGGCGGCGGATGATCTCGGGGTTGAACACCGTCTCGAGGGTGGCCACGCTGTCCAGGCTGATCGGCGTGCCGTCCTTGGCAAACGCCACCGGCAGCGCGCGCAGCTGCTCGATGCGCTCGCGGGAGCGCTCGCCCAGGCGCAGCACCACGTCGACCTGGTCGCCGTCGGGGGTGGTCCAGTAGGTGGCGGTCTCGCCGTTGACATAGGCACGCAGGCTGGCCGCCAGCTGCGGCGCGGTCAGGCCGAGTTCGCGCACGGCGTCGGGCTTGAGGCGCACCGCATACGCCGGCAGCCCCGGTTTGACCGACGATTCCACGTCCACCGTGCCCCTGATCTTCTTCACCTTCTCGGCGAATTCGTTGGTCACGCGGGCCAGGCCTTCGGGGTCGCTGCCGAGGATGGCCACGTAGATCGGCCGATTGAAGCCGACACTGGCGTCGGTGCCCGGCACCTTGGCGATCATTTCGCGCATCGCGTCTTCGACCTGCTTCTGGCTGCGCTGGCGCTCACCCCTGGGCTTGAGCGAGATATTCAGCCAGGCCTGGTTGCGCTGGCCAGGGCCGCCGACCCAGGTGGCCACGTTCTCGATCTCGGGCAGCGTGGCGATGATCTCCTCGATCTGCCGCACCTTGGCGTCGGTGCGCTCCAGGCTGCTGCCCACGGGCATGCGCAGCGCCAGTTGCGTGAAGCCCTCGTCGGTCTGCGGAATGAATTCGCTGCCCACCAGCGGCGCCAGGCCGAGCGCTGCCAGGAAGCTCAGCGTGCCTATGCCCATGACCACGCCGCGCGGCGTGAGCGTGGCCAGGCGCCAGCGCCGCGGGCTGGCCTTGTCGCGCTGCTGTTGCGCGTCGAACCCGTGGGAATACACGGGCAGGCCGATCCACCAGCGGCCCACGCCGAGGGTCCAGCGGCGCTCGGAAAAGATCCAGCGAATCGCGCGCTCATAGGCGAGGTGCAGCGCGTCCATGCCACGGTCGGTGGCGCGAATCATGGGCCCCAGCACGGGCAGCTTCTTCAGCCGCGTGGAGGGCGGATCGGCCCACACCGCCGAGAGCATGGGGTCGAGCGTGAAGCTCACGAACAGGCTCACCAGCACGGCCACCACCACGGTGATGCCGAAGGGGTAGAAGAACTTGCCGATGATGCCGCCCATGAAGGCCACCGGCACGAACACCGCGCACAGCGCGAAGGTGGTGGCCATCACCGCCAGGCCGATCTCGTCGGTGCCCTCGCGCGCCGCCGTGTGGTGGTCCTTGCCCAGGTGGACATGGCGCACGATGTTCTCGCGCACCACGATGGCGTCGTCGATGAGCAGGCCGATGCACAGGCTCAGCGCCATCATCGTCATGAAATTCAGCGTGAAGCCGAAGGCGTACACGGCGATGAAGCTGCTGATCACGGCAATGGGCAGCGTCAGGCCGGTGATGATGGTGCTGCGCCAGCTGTGCAGGAACAGGAAGACGATGGCGATGGTGAGCAGCGCGCCTTCGATCAGGGTATTGCGCACGCCGGCCAGCGAGCCCTTCACGTAGTCGCTGCTGGCGTTGATCAGGCGCAGTTCCACGTCGGGTGGCAGGGTCTTGCGGATCTCCTCCATCGCCTTCTTCACCGCGTCGCCGGCGACCACGATATTGGCGTCCTGCTGCTTGAAGACGTTGAAATTGATGCCGCGCTGGCCGTTGATGCGGGCAATGGAATCGGGCTCGCGCTCGCGCTCGACGAGCGTGCCCAGGTCGGCCAGCGTCAGCGACAGGTTGCCGCGCTTGGCCACCACGATGCGCTCGAACTGGCGCGGGTCGCGCACGCGGCCTTCCACGCGCAGCAGCGCGTCCTGCGTGCGGTCGGAGATGAGGCCCACCGGTTGGTCGGCGTTGGCCGCGGCCAGCGCGGTGGAGATCTCGGCCGGCGTCACGCCGTAGTGGCGCAGGCGCACCGGGTCGAGGTCGATGCGCACCTCGCGCACCGTGAGGCCCTGGATCTCGACGCGTGCGACACCCTCCACGCGCTGCAGCCGCCTGCCCACCGTCTGGTCGCCCAGGATGGAGAGCTCGCGCGCGCTGCGTGTCTTGGACAACAGGGCCATGTTCACCACGGGCTGGCTGTTGTCGTTGTTGAAGCGCGCGATGGTCGGCTGCTTCACGTCGCGCGGAAAACCCGCCTGCACCGCGGCCACGCGGTCGCGGATCTCCTGCATCGCGCGGCCCATGTCGGCGTCGAGCGAGAACTCCACGCTCAGCGTGCCCTGGCCTTCGCCGCTGCGCGACATGATGCGTTTTACGCCGGCGATGCTGTTCACCGCCTCCTCGATGGGCTTGATGACCTCGCGCTCCACGGCCTCGGGGCTGGCGCCGGGGTAGCGCACTTCCATCCAGGCGCCGGGGAAGGAGATGTCGGGCATCTGCTCCACGCCCAGCTTGGCGTAGGAGAACAAGCCCAGCACGCACAGCGCCACCATCACCATGGTGGCGAAGACGGGGTTGTTGATGGAGACGCGGGTGATCCACATGGCCCGCTCCTCAGCGCACGACCGGCGTCGAAGCGGCGGCCGAGGCCACCGGCGCCGAGCGGGCCGCCACCACCGTGGCCCTGGCCCCTTCGCGCAGGTTGTCGAAGCGCGCGGCCAGCACCTGGCTGGCCAGCGTCACGCCCTGCAGCACCTCGAGCCGCCCTTCACGCTCGTCGCGCCGGCCCACCGTCACGGCGCGGCGCGCCAGCACGCCGTTCTCGATCAGCCAGACATGGTCCTGGCCCGAGGTCTGGCCCACGGCGCTGGCCGGCAGCGTGAGTCGATCGGTATCGTCGGCCAGCGCGGCGCGTGCCAGCGCGTACTGGCCGGCGCGCAGCACTTCGCCGGGGTTGGCCAGCGCGATGGTCACGCCGATGCTGCGGGTGCCCGGCTCGACCGCCGGTGCGATGCGCGCAATGCGCCCGGCCACCGGCTGCGCCACGCCTTGCACCTGGACTTCCACCGCCAGGCCCGGCGCGAGGCGCGCGACTTCATGCGTGCCGACATTGCCGGCGAGTTCGAGCGCGGAGAGATCGACGATGGTGACCACCTGCTGCTCGAGGCTGACCTTCTCGCCCGGGACCACGTGCCGCTTGGCGACGATGCCCGAGATGGGGGCCAGCAAGGTGCCGTCGCGCAGGCCCACCTGGGTGGTATCCAACGCGGCCTGGGCCGCATGGAGATTGGCGCGCGCCGTGTCCAGTGCGGCGCGCGAGTTCTCCAGCGCGATGGGCGAGATGAATTGCTGCGCCGCCAGGCGTTCATTGCTGGCATGCGCGCGTTCGGCCTGCACCAGCGCGGCACGGGTCGATTCCAGGAGGGCCTGGCGCTCGGCCACGCGGCTGGCCAGGTCGGCCAGCTCGATGCGCCCGAGCACCTGCCCGGCCCGCACCCGGCTGCCCTCGCTCACCGACAGCGAGAGCAGCGTGCCGCCGGCCTTGGCGCGCACCAGCGCGGTCTGCGGCGCCACCAGCGGACCGGAGAATTCCACCCAGCCGGGCAGCCGGGCCAGCGAGGGCTGCACGACTTCGCGCGGGACAAACTCCAGCGGCACTTCCTTCTTCTTCTCGCCCGCGCCGCCCTTGGCGCCGCCGGACGCGCCCCCCTCGGCGTTGGCCAGGGCGATCGCGCCCGGGAGTTTGAGCGCGCCGCTCTTGACCGCGACACCCGCGCCCACCAGCAGCGCCACGACCACGCCACCGCCCAGCAGCCACTTCTTGTTCATGCGCCATGCCTCCAGACTCGCGCCACACCTTGGTGGGCCAGCGCGGCGGAGTGTAAAGATACGTTGCCTGTGGGGGTACCGCTTGCGACGAAGCGCAGACCGTCGGCGACGAACTGCAAGCCGCCCGGACGGGCCGGGGGCGCTCAGCCCTCACCACGGAGGGTTCGGGCCTTCGCAGGCGCCAGGCCCTGCGCGGGCAGGCCCTGGCGTCCGGCTCAGACCGTGTCGACGTGCTCGGCCTCGAACTGGGCACGCGCCCAGCCTTCGACGGCCTGGGCCTCCAGGGGCTGCGAAAAGAGGTAGCCCTGCCCACGATCGCAATCGAGTGCGCGCATCAGCTCGGCCTGGCCCTCGGTCTCGATGCCTTCGGCCACGGTCGTCATGCCCAGGGTGCGGGCCACGCGGATGGTGGCCTCGATGAGCACGCGGTGGTACTCCACCGTCTCGGCATGCTCGATGAAGCTGCGGTCGATCTTCACCGTGTCGACCGGCAACTGGTGCAGGCAGGCCAGGCTGGAGTAGCCGGTCCCGAAGTCGTCCAGCGCCAGGCGCACGCCCAGGCTCTTGAGCTCGCGCAGCGTGTGTTGCACGCGTTCGTCCTGCGCCGCCAGGCTTTCGGTGACTTCCAACTGCAGTTGCTCGGGCTGCATTCCGAACTCCTGCAGCACGGCTCGCACCTCTTCGACCAAGGCAGCGCGCCCGATCTGCGCGCTGGAGAGGTTCACCGCCAATTGCCGTGGCGCCGCCAGACCGGGCGTGTG
Organism: Rubrivivax sp.; assembly: GCA_030681795.1. Taxonomy (GTDB): domain Bacteria; phylum Pseudomonadota; class Gammaproteobacteria; order Burkholderiales; family Burkholderiaceae_C; genus Rubrivivax. The sequence goes on along the minus strand of JAUXRG010000074.1, from coordinate 14,916 downwards.
CTGCCAGCGCATGAACTGCGCGCAAGCCTGGCGCAGCACCGTCGCACCCACGGCGTCTATGAGTCCGCATTCCTCGGCCACGCCGACGAACTCCGCCGGGCCGACCAGGCCGCGGACGGGGTGGCGCCAGCGCACCAGGGCCTCGACGGCCACCATGGCGCGGCTTCCCAGGTCCATCACGGGCTGGTAGACGACGAACAGCTCGTCGTCCTTCAACGCACGGCGCAGGTCGTTTTCCACGTCGAGCGCGCGCACCAGTCGCTCATGCATCGAGCCGTCAAACATCACCCAGCGGCCGCGCCCGGCGCGCTTGGCCTCGTACATGGCGGTGTCGGCATTGCGCAGCATCTCCTCGGCGAGTTTCTCGGCGGGATCCTCGCCGGCGCAAACCGCATCGGTGCACAGCACGATGCCGATGCTGGCCGAGCTTTGCACCGGCGTGCAGCCGATCAGGTAGGGCTCGGCCAGCTCGAGCAGCAACCGCGTGGCGACGACGCCCACGGCGTGGGCGTCATGCAGGCCTTCGAGCACGATCACGAATTCGTCACCGCCCAGCCGCGCCGCCACCTGGTTCATCGAGCCCAGACGCGCCACGGCATCCCCGGGGCGAAGCGTGCGTTGCAGCCGCTGCGCGATCTGGCGCAGCAGCTCGTCGCCCGCGCTGTGGCCCAGGCTGTCGTTGACCTGCTTGAAGCGGTCGAAGTCCATGAACAGCACCGCGAAACCGTAGCCCGGGTGGCGCCGCGCGTGTTCGACGGCGCGTTCCAGCCGCTCCATGACGACGGCGCGGTTGGGCAGCCTTGTGAGGGCATCGGTGCGGGCGCTCTCGCTGAGCCTGTCCTGCAGCGCGCGCCTCTCGGTGATGTCGCTGAAGCAGGTGACCACGCCCGTCACCTGACCCGCGGTGTCTCGCAGCGGCTCGGTATTGCACTGCAGCCAACGCAGCTGGCCCCCGGGCGTGCGCACGCCCATCGTCTGGTTCTGCAGGGCCTCGCCGCCGGCCAGCGTGCGCATCACCGGGTGTTCGTGCCCGGGGATTTCGCTGCCGTCTTCGTGCAACGCGCACACGGCCTCACCGCCCAGGTCGCGGTCCTGCATTTCGGCCAGGCTCAGCCCCAGCAGGCGCTCCGCGGCGCGGTTGGCATCGACGACGCTGCCGTCGGCCGCCTGCACCATGACGCCGGCGGGCAAGGCCGCCCACAGCGCCTGCAGCTTGGCTTGCTGCCTCACCCGGGCGGTGACATCGCTGCACACGCGAATGAAGCCGCTGAGTTCGCCTCGCTCATCGCGCAAGGGGCACAGGTCGACGTCCAGCCAGAGATCGCGCCCATCGCGCGCTCGGTGCAGCCACTCCAGGCGCACGCCACGGCCTTCTCGCACGGCCTGCCGGGCGCGGGCCAGCACGGCCTCGTCGGCATGCGGGCTGTGGAACAGCTCCCCCGGGCGGCGCCCCGTGGCTTCGGCCAGCGGCCAGCCCGCCACGCCGCAAAACGCCGGGTTGGCCCACACCACCCGGTCATCGGCGTCGGTGATGAGCACCAGGGCCGAGGTGTGCTCGGCCACCATCGCCAGGCGCTGCAGTTCGGTGGCCTGTTCGGCCAGCCGCTGGGCATGCCTGCGCACCGAGTTTGCCGTGGGTTCAACGACGACCAGCGCGAGCACCCCCAGCAGCGCAAGCAACGAAAAGAGGCCCACCCGCAAGTCGTCGCGCACGCCCTGCGCGCGCGAATCGGATGCGGCGCGAATCTTCGCCGAGAGCTGCACCGCTGCCGCCAACGCCGGTTCGACCTCGGCCAGCAGCGCCATCGTGCGCCGGCGCAGCGCGGCTTCGTCGCCATCGGCATCGTTCGATTGCAGGAGCAATTCGCTGCGATACCACAGCCTCTCGCGTGCGGCCTGCCAGGCTTGCAGCGCCGGGCCAACGCTGCGTGCCGCATCCGGCGAACGCTCGAACTGGCGCGCCAGCAGCCCCTCGATCACCAGGGTGTCCTTTCCCCAGCGCTCCATCAATTGCGCGATCGATTCGAAGTGCTGCTCGCGAGCCTGGGGCTCGACCAGGAGGAGCGTCGCCTCCCGGGCCACCTGTTGCGAGAACCGGCGCTGCAGGCTGGCCTGCTCCAGGATCTCCGTCTCTGCGGCGCGCACCTCGTCCAGGCGCAAGGTGTTGCGGGCGTGCAGGCCCACGACCAGGGCCACGGCGACGAAGGCCAGGTACATGGCCACACGCACTCGGCGGTGGCCCGTGCAACCCCCGAGCGAGCCCCCCGCCGGCGAAGTGACGGTCGGCGACGGCGGCGATGGCGGGAGGGCGGGTTCGGGCATATGCGGCACAGGCTTGCGGCGCGGGCAGCCCGCCAAGTGGCTTGGACGTGCCCGCTGCCCGGGATATCGGCCGCGGCGAGCGACCTTGTAGGGCGAGCACCCCAAAAGACCTGGGCCGGACCCGATCGTCAACCGCGCGCCAGCACCAGCGTGGCCTGCCGCGCACACAGCCAGCCGAGCAGCGCACAGCCCGCGGCGGCCCAGAAGACGGCCGCGAAACCCAGGTGCGAGATCAACCAGCCGCCGCCCACGCCGCCGAGCACACCGGACAGGCCGTAGCCCAGCGTGGTGTACAGCGCCTGGCCCCGGCCGCGCAAACGACCCGGGAAGTGCCGGTTCACGAGGGCGATGCAGGCCGCGTGGTGGGCCGCAAAGGTGATCGCGTGCGAGAGCTGCGCCAGCACCAGCACCGGCGCGTAGGCCCCCCCGGCGGCCGTGGCGACAAAGCGCGCCACGGTCACGCCGGCCACCACCTCCAGCCAGCGCTGCGGCGTGAACTTCGCAAACCAGCGCCCCTGGCCCCAGAAGAAGGCGATTTCCACCGCCACGCTCACCGCCCACAGCCCGCCCACCGCGGCCTTGCCGTAGCCCAGCGACACCAGGTACAGCGAGAAGAAGGCATACAGGCTGCTGTGCGCCAGCACGGTGAAGAAGACCGAGGCAAAGAACCAGGCCACTTCGGGCCGCCGCAGCAGCGGCAGCACGGGCGGCGCGGGCTCATCGTGAACGGCCTCGGCGCGCGTGGCCGGCAGGCGCCACGCGGCCAGCAGCAGCAGCGTATTCATGGCCGCGACGAAATACGGGAAGGCGGCGATGCCCGCCCACTCGAGCAAGGCGCCGCAACTGGTGACCGCGGCGATGAAGCCCACCGAACCCCACACGCGCACGCGGCCGTAGCGCGCGGGGTCGATGCCCGCGGGCGTCTGCAGCAGGTGCGCCAGCGTGGCCTCGTACAGCGGCACGACGCCGCTGTTGGCCAGGAACAGCAGCGCCGTGACGGCGGCCACGGGCACCGCCGACTTCACGCCGAGCAGCCCCAAGGCAGACAGCAGCGCCCCGGCGGCAGCCAGGCGGATCAGCTCGACGCGCCGGCCGCTGTGGTCACCCGACCAGCTCCAGGCGTAGGGCGCGAAGACACGCGTCCAGCTCTGCAGCGAAGAAATCGAACCGATGACCAGCGTCGAAAAACCCAGCGACTGGAACCACAGCGGCGCGTACGGGTTGAACAGGCCGATGGTGGCGAAATAGGCGAAGCTCAGGCCACCAAATCGGCGCAAACCCGAGACGCGGGCCACGCCGGGCGCCGTCACGGCAGCCTCACTGCGGCTTCAAGGCCGCTGGCCCGCGATGGGCGGCAGGGGCAGGGCCACGTCGCCGCACTGCGCGCGGTGGCGCAGTGCATGGTCCATCACCACCAGGGCCAGCATGGCTTCGGCGATGGGCGCGGCGCGTATGCCCACGCAGGGGTCGTGGCGCCCCAGCGTCTGCACCGTGGTCGGCTGCCCGGCGCGGTCGATCGAGGCCCTGGCCGTGCGGATCGAACTCGTGGGCTTGATGGCGATGCTCACCACCAGCTCCTGCCCGGTGCTGATGCCACCCAGCACGCCGCCGGCGTGGTTGCTCGCGAAGCCCGCGGGCGTGAGCTCGTCGCCATGCTCGCTGCCGCGCTGCGCCACCACGCCGAACCCGCTGCCGATCTCCACACCCTTGACGGCATTGATGCCCATCATCGCGTAGGCGATCTCGGCGTCGAGCTTGTCGAACAGCGGTTCGCCTAGGCCCACGGGCACATTCCTGGCGCGCACCTCGATGCGCGCGCCGCAGGAGTCGCCGGCCTTGCGCAGCGCGTCCATGTGGGCCTCGAGCTGGGGCACGATGGCCGCGTTGGGCGCGAAAAAGGGGTTGTGCGCGATGTGCTCGGCGCTCTCGAACGGGATCGCGATCTCGCCCAGGGCGCTCATCCAGGCGATGAAGGTGCAGCCGTGCTTCTCCAGCAGCCATTTCTTCGCCACCGCGCCGGCGGCCACCATGGGCGCCGTCAGCCGCGCGCTGCTGCGGCCGCCGCCGCGCGGGTCGCGGTGGCCGTACTTGCGCCAGTAGGTGTAGTCGGCGTGGCCGGGGCGGAAGGTGTCGAGCAGGTTGCCGTAGTCCTGGCTGCGGTGATCGGTGTTGCGGATGAGCAGCCCGATCGGCGTGCCGGTGGTCAGGCCCTCGTGCACGCCGGAGAGGATCTCCACCGCATCGGCTTCGTTGCGCTGCGTCACATGGCGGCTGGTGCCCGGGCGGCGGCGGTCCAGGTCGCGCTGGATGTCGGCCTCGCACAAGGCCAAGCCGGGCGGGCAGCCGTCGATCACGCAGCCGATGGCCGGGCCGTGGCTTTCGCCGAAATTGGTGACGCGAAAGAGTTCGCCGAAGGTGGAGCCAGGCATCGAGGAATTCTAGTTCGCACCCCGCATGGGAGGTTGAGGCCCGAGGGCGGCGCGGGCGGCCGCGCTCAGGCGTCGGGCGCTGCCTTGCCCTCGGCGGGCCAGTCGCGGATATAGGCCTTGAGCATGCGATTCTCGAAGTCCTGCGCTTCGACCACCGTCTTGGCCACGTCGTAGAACGAGATCACCCCCATCAGCCTGCGCTGGTCCAGCACCGGCATGTAGCGCGCATGGCGCTGCAACATCATGCGGCGCACTTCGTCGACCTCGGTTTCTGGAGTGCAGGTCAGCGGCGCGTCGTCCATCACCGAACGCACCTGGCGCCCGCCGAGGGCGCCCCCGTCGGCCACGATGGCGAGGATCACCTCGCGGAAGGTGAGCATGCCCACGAGGTCGCCATATTCCATGACCACGAGCGAGCCGATGTCGAGTTCGGACATCAAGCGGGCAGCGTCGGCCAGCGCCTGCTCGGGCTGCACGGTATAGAGCGTGTTGCCCTTCACGCGCAGGATGTCGGCGACTCTCATGGCGGGTTCTCGGCGGGAATGGGGAGGCGGGCTGCGTGGTGCCCCGGAACTGCGGGCTCGGGGTCAATATAGCCCACAATGCCTGCCGGCTCGTTTGCTCCCAACACTGCTCCCGACAACGCTGAAGGTTCCCATGGCAGGCGCTTCAGACCCCGGTTTCGATACCCTCGCACTGCATGCCGGCGCGGCCCCCGACCCGGTCACCGGTGCGCGCGCGGTGCCCATCGTTCTCTCCACGAGCTTCGTCTTCGAGAACAGCGAGCATGCGGCCAGCCTGTTCAATATGGAACGCTCGGGCCATGTCTACAGCCGCATCAGCAACCCCACCAACGCCGTGCTGGAAGAACGCGTGGCGGCGCTGGAAGGCGGCAGCGGCGCGATCGCCACCGCCAGCGGCCAGGCCGCGCTGCACCTGGCCGTGGCCACGCTGGCCGGTGCCGGCAGCCACATCGTGGCCAGCAGCGCGCTCTACGGCGGCAGCCACAACCTGCTGCACTACACGCTCTCTCGCTTCGGCATCGCCACCACCTTCGTCAAGCCTGGCGACATCGCCGGCTGGCGCGCCGCCATCCGGCCGAATACGAAACTGCTGTTCGGCGAGACGCTGGGCAACCCCGGGCTGGACGTGCTGGACATCCCCACCGTGAGCGCCATCGCGCACGAGGCGGGCGTGCCGCTGCTCGTGGACTCGACCTTCACCACGCCCTGGCTGATGAAGCCCTTCGAGCATGGCGCCGACCTGGTCTTCCATTCGGCCACCAAATTCCTCTCCGGCCACGGCACGGTGGTGGGCGGGCTGGTGGTGGACAGCGGCCGCTTCGACTGGAGCCGCGCCACCCGCTTCCCCGAGCTGAACCAGCCCTACGCCGGCTTCCACGGCATGGTGTTCAGCGAAGAGAGCACCGACGGCGCCTTCCTGATGCGCGCGCGGCGCGAGGGCCTGCGCGACTTCGGCGCCTGCATGAGCCCGCACACCGCCTGGCTGATCCTGCAGGGCGTCGAGACTTTGCCGCTGCGCATGGCGCGGCATGTGGAGAACACGCGCAAGCTGGTGGCCTTCCTGGCCGGGCACAAGAGCGTGGCGCGCGTGGGCTACCCCGAGCTCGACGGACACCCCAGCCACGCGCTGGCCAAGAGGTTGCTGCCGCGCGGCTGCGGTTCGGTCTTCAGCTTCGACCTGAAGGGCTCGCGCGCGCAGGGCCAGGCCTTCATCGAGGCGCTGAAGATCTTCTCGCACCTGGCCAACGTGGGCGACTGCCGCTCGCTGGTCATCCACCCGGCATCGACCACGCACTTCCGCATGGACGACGCGGCGCTGGCGGCCGCCGGCATCACGCCCGGGACGATCAGGCTGAGCATCGGTCTGGAAGACCCCGACGACCTCATCGACGACCTCAAGCGCGCGCTGCGCGCGGCGGAGAAGGTCGGATGAAGCTCACCGTCGACGGCCCAAATGGACCCATGGCGGCCTATGCCTACACCGGCGGCAAGCCCTTCGATCCGGCCCTGCCTTGCGTGGTATTCATCCACGGCGCCTTGAACGACCACAGCGTATGGACGCTGCTGGCGCGCTGGTTCGCCCACCATGGATACGGTGTGCTGGCGGTGGACCTGCCAGGCCACATGCGCAGCGCCGGCCCGGCGCTGACCCGGGTGGAAGACATGGCCGACTGGGTGCTGGCGCTGATGCGTGCGGCCGGCGTGGAAAAGGCCGCCCTCGCGGGGCACAGCATGGGCTCGCTGGTGGCGCTGGAGGCCGCTGCCCGCGCACCGGAGCGCGCCACGCATCTGGCCATGCTCGGCACCTGCGTGCCCATGCCGGTGCCGCAGGCGCTGCTCGACCTCTCGCTGACGGACACGCCCGCGGCGATCGACCGGGTGGTGAGCTATTCCTTCTCCACGCTGGCCGCCAAGCCCTCGTACCCGAGCCCGGGTGTCTGGCTGCGCGGCGCGGCGCGCGGGCTGATGCACCAGGTCTTGCGCTCGCAGGGCGACGGCCGGCTCTTCCACACCGATTTCTGGGCCTGCAACCAGTACACGCACGGCATGGAGGCGGCCGCGCAGGTGCGCTGCCCGGCCAGCCTGGTGCTGGGTGACTACGACCAGATGACCTTGCCGCACAGCGCGCGCGAGGTCGCCCAGGCGCTCAAGGCCACGGTCCACCCGGTGCCGGCGGGGCACTTCCTGATGCAGGAAAGCCCCGACGCCGTGCTCGCCGCGCTGCGCGCCGCGCTGCACTGAATGCGCCAGGCGAGCCCGGCCGGCCGGGCCGGGCTCAGGGCTGGAGCATCTCGCCGAGCATCTTGACGTCCAGCCCGGCCTGGCGCCAGAACGCTGCGCTGGCCTGGCTGCGCGGCAGCAGCGTATGTTCCAGCAAGGGCGCCAGCGGCGTTCGTGCGGGCTCGCACAGCAGCACGTAGCGGGGGTGGCTGTCTTCGTCCAGGCGCGAGATCCAGTCGATCTCGGCCAGCAGTTCCACCACCGGCTCCAGTTGCAGCGGATCGGCGCGCAGGCCTTCGGCCAGCGCCGCGAGTGACAGGCCGCGCTGCGGGCCCTGCCGCGCCGCGTGCAGCCGCTGCAGCACGGCCAGTGCCAGCTCGAACCGCCAGCCCGGCGTCGCGCCCCGCGCGACCACGCGCATCTGCAGGCTGGGGGCATAGGCCGCGATGACGGCACCCAGCAGCACGATCACCCAGCCCAGGTAGATCCACAGCAGGAAGATCGGCCCGGTGGCAAAGGCGCCGTAGACGGCCGAGTACGTGGGCACGGTCTGCACATACCAGGCCAGGGCCTTTTTCGCCAGCTCGAACGCGATGGCCACGAACGCAGCCCCGGCCCAGGCATGGCGCCAGCGCACGTCGGTATTGGGCACATAGTGGAAGAGCCCGGCAGCGGCGGCCGCCAGCAGCAGGAACTGCATCGTCTCCAGCAGCAGGCTCACGCCCCCCGGCAAGGCCGAGACCAGCCCGCGCGAGGCCGATACGGCATACGAAGTGAGGGACAGGCTCACCCCCAGCGCCAGCGGTCCCAGCGTGAGTGCGGCCCAGTACACCAGGATGCGCCGCGCCAGGGGCCGCGGCTTGCGCACGCGCCAGATCGCGTTGAGCGTGCGGTCTATGGTCAGCGTCAGCGCCAACGCCGTCGCCACCAGCAGCACCAGCCCCACCGTGCCCATGCTTCGCGCCTTGCCCGCGAACTGCGTGAGCGAGCGCAGCACGGGCCGCGCGATGTTGTCGGGCACCAGGTTCTGCAGAAAATATTTTTCGAGCGAACTCTCGAAGCCCGAGAACATCGGGAAGGCGCTGAAGAGCGCCAGCATCACCGTCGCCAGCGGCACCAGGGCGATGATCGTGGTGAACGTCAGGCTGCTCGCCGTCAGGCCCAGGCGGTCCTCGCGAAAGCGCTGCCGCAAGGTGCGCAAGGTGTCGAACCAGGGCCAGCGGCTCAGGGCCTGCAGTGTCGCCTGCACCGCTTCGCCGAGTTTGCCTGCCCGGCGCGTCAAGGTGTTCATGCTGGCTATGATGCCAGCATGACTTCATACAGCGAGCCCGACATCGTGGTGCGCGGCGCTCGCGCCGTGGTGGGGGCCGGCCTGGTGGCGCTGATCCTGCTCGGGCTGGCCTGGGAGCTGTGGCTCGCCCCCACCGGCCGCGGCACGCTGGCACTCAAGGTGCTGCCGCTGGTGCTGTGCGTGGCCGGTGTGCTGCGCCACCGTCTGTATACCTTCCGCTGGCTGAGCCTGCTGGTCTGGCTGTATTTCATCGAAGGCGTGGTGCGCGCGACCACCGAAGGCGGGCGCGGCGCCTGGCTCGCCGCGATCGAGATCGGACTGTGCCTCGTCGTCTTTGCCGCATCGGCCCTGTATGTGCGCTGGCGTCTGCGCCGCGGGGCCAGGCTGGCGCAGACACCGATATGACCGCCATGAACCTGCCCTTGCTGGAGGCGCTGCGTGCGGCCGTCGGCCCCGCCCAGGTCCTCAGCGAAGGCGACCTCTCCGCCTGGGAGCTCGACTGGCGCCGCCGCTGGCGCGGCCGTGCCCTGGCGGTGGTGCGCCCCGCCAGCACGGCCGAGGTGGCCGCGGTGGTGCGGGCTTGCGCGGCCCATGGGGCGAGCATCGTCCCGCAAGGCGGCAACACCGGCCTGGTGGGCGGCGGCGTGCCCGACGCCAGCGGCACGCAGGTGCTGCTCAGCCTGCAGCGCATGAACCGCATCCGCGACGTCGACGAAGCCAACCTCACGCTCACCGCCGAAGCCGGCTGCCTGCTGCAAACCGTGCAGCAGGCGGCGGCCGAGCGCGGCCTGCTCTTCCCCCTGAGCCTGGCCGCCGAGGGCAGCTGCACGCTGGGCGGCAACCTGGCCAGCAATGCCGGGGGCACGCAGGTGCTGCGCTGGGGCAATGCGCGCGAACTGTGCCTGGGGCTGGAGGTGGTGACGGCCGCCGGCGAGGTCTGGGAAGGCCTCAGCGGCCTGCGCAAGGACAACACCGGCTACGACCTGCGCGACCTGTTCATCGGCAGCGAGGGCACGCTGGGCATCATCACCGCGGCCACCGTGAAGCTGGCGCCGCAGCCCGCGGCCACGACCACGGCGCTGGCCGCCTGCGCCACGCTGGCCGATGGCGTGGCGCTGCTGAAGCTGGCGCGCGCGCGCCTGGGTGCCGGGCTGACGGGCTTCGAGGTGATGAACCGTTTCGCGCTCGACCTGGTGGCCAGGCATTTCCCCGCCCTGCCGCGCCCGCTGCCGGCGGCCCCCTGGACCGTACTGCTGGAACAGAGCGACACCGAGGGCGAGGCCCCGGCGCGTGAGCGTTTCGAAGCCCTTCTCGGTGCCGCGCTGGAGGCCGGCACCGTGGCCGACGCGGTGGTGGCCGGGAGCCTGGCGCAGTCCAGCGCGCTGTGGCAGCTGCGCGAATCGGTGCCCCTGGCACAGGCCGAGGAAGGGCTCAATATCAAGCACGACATCTCGCTGCCGGTCTCCAGCATCCCCGACTTCGTGCAGCACACCGATGCCGCGCTGCGCTCGTTGATCCCCGGCGTGCGGCTGGTCAATTTCGGCCACCTGGGCGACGGCAACCTGCACTACAACGTGCAGGCCCCCGAGGGCGGCGACCCCGAGCGCTTCCTGGTCGAGATGGAGCACCCCGTCAACACACTGGTCTTCGACGCCGTGATGGCGCGCGGCGGTTCGTTCTCTGCCGAGCACGGCATCGGCGAGCTCAAGCGCGATGAGCTGGCGGCGCGCAAGTCGCCGGTGGCATTGGCCCTGATGCGCAGCATCAAGGCCGCGCTCGACCCGCAGGGGCGGCTCAACCCCGGCCGTGTCCTGAAGATGGATTGAGTGTCCTGGCCGTGGCCGGGACGCCAGGCAAGACCGACGGGCAGGAGGCGCTACTGCCCGGGATCCCGGGCAGGGGGCGCTACTGCACCGGGCCTTCGAGCGCGCGCGGTACGGGAATGGCCACCGTCTCGATGCCCTCTTCCTGCAAGGCGGCCCTGTCCCGCGCCGAGGCCTGGCCGCGAATCGCACGGTGCGGCGTCTCGCCGTAGTGGATGCGGCGCGCTTCTTCGGCAAAGCGCGGGCCCACGTCTTCGGTGTTTGCCAGGAGGTGGCGCACCGTGGCCAGCCAGGTGACCTGCAGATCGGCGCTTTGGGCCGGCCGCGCGTCCACCGGGAGGTTCGTTGGCGGGCTCGGTGGCACCGGCGCGCCGGGCTCGCGCGCACCCGAGAGGTTGAGCCGCGGCGCAGACGGCACCCGCGTGATGATCCTGTCGGCGCACAGCGGGCACTCGATGAGCGCACCGCCGTTCTGCGACATGAAATCTTCTTCGGAAGCAAACCAGCCCTCGAAGCCGTGGCCGTTGGCGCAGTGCAGGTCGAGCACTTTCATCGTGCGTCGATCATAGGCTGCCCGCGCCGGGAGAAGCGGCCGCCGCGGGCTCCCACTGCAGCGGCCGCTGCCCCGCGCGCCAGCGGTGCAACCAGCTCAGTCCGATCTGCGTCTTCACGTCGGGCAGGCCGCCGGCGTCCACCAGGGCATCGAGCTCGGCCAGCGTCATGACCACGGTCTCGACGAATTCGCCATCGTCCAGGTGCTTTTCGCCCGCCACCAGGCCGCGCGCGAACCACAGCCAGATGCTTTCCGTGGAGTAGGCCGGCGCGTTGTGGATCTCGCCACCGAAAGCCCATTCGCGCGCCGAGTAGCCGGTTTCCTCGGCCAGCTCGCGCATGGCGCATTCGAGTTGCGATTCACCCGCATCGAGCTTGCCGGCAGGCCACTCGAGCAGCACCTTGGCGACGGGGTAGCGGTACTGGCGCACCAGCACCACGCGGCCGTCGTCGAGCAGCGGGATCACGCCCACGGCGCCGCTGTGACGAATGTATTCGCGCGTGGTGCGGCTGCCGTCGGGCAGGCGCACTTCGTCCCGCCTCACCTCGAGGAAGCCCCCGGCCAGCAGCGTGTCGCCGGCCAGGCGCTGCTCGATCAGGTGCAGGTCATCGCTCATCGACCTTGCCTGCCGAGGCCGGGCTTCAGGTGGCCAGGGCTCTGACGATGGCATCGCGGCACATCGCCATCAGCCCGCCCGAGAACGGGCCCAGCACCAGCACCGCCAGCCCGTTGAGCGCGAGCAGCGCCGTCACGCCCTGCGTGCGTTCGATCACCGCGGCGTGCACGGGCTCGTCGAACCACATGACCTTGACCACGCGCAGGTAGTAGAAGGCACCGACCAGCGAGAACAGCACCGCCACCACGGCCAGGCCGATATACAGCGGCACATTGGTCGTCACCAGGGCCTGGATCACGGCGAGCTTGGCGAAGAAACCGATCATCGGCGGCACACCGGCCAGCGAGAACATGAAGACCGTCATCACGCCGGCCAGCCAGGGGCTGCGCCGGGCCAGGCCGGCCAGGTCCGATATCTCTTCGCTCTCGAAGCCCCGGGCCGAGAGGAACATGATCAGCCCGAAGGTGCCCAGCGTGGTGAGCACATAGGCCACCAGGTAGAACATCGCCGAGCTGTAGGCGTTGCCCGCCGACAGCGTGTTGCCGCTGACCACGCCGGCCGACAGGCCGAGCACGATGAAGCCCATCTGCGCGATGGTCGAATAGGCCAGCATGCGCTTCAGGTTGCTTTGCGCGATGGCCGCCACGTTGCCCAGCGCCAGCGAGCCCACCGCCAGCACGATGAACATCTGCTGCCAGTCCACCGCCAGGCCCAGCAGGCCTTCGACGAGCAGCCGGATAGTGATGGCGAAGGCGGCGAACTTGGGTGCGCCGCCGATGAGCAGCGTCACCGAGGTGGGTGCCCCCTGGTAGACGTCGGGGACCCACATGTGGAAGGGCACCGCGCCCAGCTTGAAGCCCAGGCCGGCGACGATGAAGACGACGCCGAAGACCAGCACTTCCTTGTTGATGCGGCCGCTGGCAATGTGCTCGAAGACCCTGGGAATCTCCAGCGTGCCGGTGGCGCCGTACATCATGCTCATGCCGTAGAGCAGGAAGCCGCTGGCCAGCGCGCCGAGCACGAAGTACTTCATGGCCGCTTCGGTGGCGAGGGCATGGTCGCGGCGCAGCGCCGTGAGCGCGTACAGCGACAAGCTCATCAGCTCCAGGCCCAGGTAGACGACGAGAAAATTGTTCGCCGAGCACATCACCGAGATGCCCATCAGCACGAACAGGGCGAGCACGTAGAACTCGCCCTTGAGCATGTCGCGCGCGGCCAGCGTGGGCCGGGCGTAGGCCAGGCTCACCATCATCGCCAGGCCGGCAAACGCCGCCAGCAGGTCACCCATGGGGTCGGCCACCACCATGCCCTTCATGCCGTAGGCCGTGCGGCCCGCGTCGTAGGAAACCAGGTGCAGTGCGGTGAATACGGCGATGCCGAGCTGCGTGAGCCAGAAGGTCGGCCGGCGCTGCGCGTCGGTATTGAACAGATCGACAAGCAGCACGGTGCAGGCCGCCAGCAGCAGCCAGAGTTCAGGGTAGACGACGGGCCAGTTCATGGGGGGTTCTCTAGTGCGCGCCGTCAGTTCAGCTTGGCCGTGGCCACGTGCTTGAGCAGCCCGGCCACGGAGACGTTCATCGCGTCGGTGAGCGGCTTGGGGTACACGCCCATCCACAGCACCGCGGCGGCCAACAAGCCCAGCATCAGGAACTCGCGCCCGTTGATGTCGGCCAGCGCCTTGACCTGCTCGTTGGCGACTTCGCCGAAATACACGCGCTTGACCATCCACAGCGTGTACGCGGCGCCGAACACCAGCGTGGTGGCGGCCGCGGCGGCGATCCAGAAATTGAATTTCACCGCGCCCAGGATGACCATCCATTCGCCGACGAAACCGGCCGTGCCCGGCAGCCCGCTGTTGGCCATGGCGAAGAGCAGCGCGAAGGCCGCGAAGCGCGGCATGGTATTGGCCACGCCGCCGTAGGCCGCGATCTCGCGCGAGTGCACGCGGTCGTAGAGCACGCCGATGCACAGGAACATGGCACCCGAAACGAAGCCGTGGCCGATCATCTGCACGAGGCCTCCGGTCACGCCCAGGTCGTTGAAGATGAAGAACCCCAGGGTGACGAAGCCCATGTGGGCCACCGAGCTGTAGGCCACGAGCTTCTTCATGTCCTGCTGCACCAGCGCCACCAGGCCGATGTAGAGCACGGCGACGAGGCTCAGGGCGATGATCAGCCAGGCGTACTCGCGCGCGGCGTCGGGTGCAATCGGCATCGAGAAGCGCAGGAAGCCGTAAGCCCCGAGCTTGAGCATGATGGCCGCCAGCACCACCGAGCCGCCGGTGGGCGCCTCGACGTGGGCATCGGGCAGCCAGGTGTGCACCGGCCACATCGGCACCTTGACGGCGAAGGCCGCGAAGAAGGCGAAGAACAGCAAGGTCTGCGCGGACAACGACAGCGGCAGCTTGTGCCATTCGAGGATCTCGAAGCTGCCACCCGACTTGTAGTACAGGTAGATCAGCGCGATCAGCATCAGCAGCGAACCGAGCAGCGTGTACAGGAAGAACTTGAACGCCGCATAGACGCGCCGTGGCCCGCCCCAGACGCCGATGATGATGTACATCGGGATCAGCGTGGCCTCGAAGAACACGTAGAACAGCAGGCCGTCGAGCGCCGAGAACACACCGACCATCAGGCCGGACAGGATCAGGAAAGCGCCCATGTACTGGTTCACGCGCTCCGTGATCACCTCCCAGGCGGCGATGACGACGATGATCGTGATGAAGGCCGTGAGCAGCACGAACCACACCGAGATGCCGTCGACCCCCAGGTGGTAGCGCACGTTGAAGCGGTCGATCCAGGCGAGGTTCTCGCTGAACTGCATCGCCGCGGTGGCGGTGTCGAAGCCGGTGACGAGCGGCAGCGTGATGGCGAAGCTGAGCACCGCGCCGACCAGCGCGATCCAGCGCACGACGCCGGCGTGTTCATCACGCCCGGCGGCGAGCAGCACGACGCCGAACAGGATCGGTATCCAGATGGCGAGCGAAAGCAGACCCATGTCAGATGCCCCCGCTCACTTGGCCAGCCACACGAACCAGGTCATCAGCGCGAACACGCCGACGATCATGACCAGTGCGTAGTGGTAGATGTAGCCAGACTGGAAGGGCTTGGTCAGCGCGGCGATCCAGCCGACCATGCG
>JAUXRG010000063.1 GCA_030681795.1 Rubrivivax sp. | reverse complement strand
GAGCGACTCGGTTGCCGCGCTCAGGCCGGCCGTGCCAGCGCTCTGGACCGACGTCGGCGCTCGCGAAGTGTTGGACTGCTGTCCCCTGAACGTCTGCTTCGTGGCTACGAATCGATCGAGGCGACCGACCGCTCGGGGTCGATTGCCGCCCCACACGAACGACCGCTGATCGGCACCCGAGTTTTTCGCTCTGGCGCACCGAAGCCGCCGAGAGGTGACCGCGCTTTCAGTCTCAAGAAGCCGCCGGAACCGAGCGCTTGCGTCGCACGGCCGGCATGGCTGGCGATGATGCGTTGGCTGCCAACAGCGCCGTCAAGCGTTCAAGCGCCTGCTGCAACGTGGCGACTTGTTCGCGGGCGGCACGGGCATCGGCCTCCTGCGTCTGGGCCGCAGCTCGCTGAGCATCATGTTGCAAAGTACGCTCTTGGGCGAGGTCGGCCGTGGCAGTGGCGAGGTGGGTCTGGAACTGCAACTCCCGCGCATGCGCTGCGTCCAGCTTGCGCTGGAGTTCGTCGGCGGCTACCTTCACCGAGGATTCTGGCGTCGTGCAGGGTCGTTCGGTCAGCAAGTCGCGGCGGGGGGTCCGCTGCTGGAAAGCAGCCGACCACTGACATCGGCCGGGCGGCAAGACGCAGACCAGAAGCCGATCACCCGCGCGGCTTATCGCCACCGTGCTGCGACTCATCCGAACGACTGCTTGAAATACACGTGAAGCGCTCTCCACGCTAGCCATTTCAAGTTCACATCGAAGTCTTTCTACATGTTGAATAAGCCTCTTAACAAACTTCACCTCCTCCAGTAGAAATATATCGAGCAGTGCACCAAGCCCGCCAATCGGCGCCTTAAGAACAAATCTCGTGAAGGGATTATCCAGGTACCCAAACTCTGAAGCAGCGAACCCGAACGGAGATATTGGAACGCGCGATCCGCCCCGTTCATTGACGGCCTCCTCTGAGGTCGATATTTCGAGCATGAGCCCGTCCAGATGTTCCGCCTTGAGCGCGGTGATCGCAGAAGTTGCATACTCGGTGCGAGTTTGCGCATAGACATGGGAATCAAAATTCCAGAAGCAAGCCCACTTCATCCGCGCAGTAAATCTTATCAAACTCGACAGGCTGGCGTACGCGGTATCGAGTTGACTGTAGTCGAGTGCTGGTCTAGCTAAGTCATCCATATCCAAAGCGCGCATGATATCTCTGAATAAGAAGCGTAGCGTGAGTTCATATTCATCCGCGAAAGGCTTTGCTTCGACTGGGTACTCAAGCTCTACGATCGACTTGCGACAGGTTCTCCACGGCGGATCTATTCCAGCGATGTTGCAGTATGCGTTTCGCAGCAACTGCAGCTGCGCAAAGTCTACTGGCCTTAACAGGCAAACTGCTCTGGCTTCTTCTCGGCTAGCACTGATTTCCCAGACCGCGGGCTTGGCTGACCAGTCATTCGACCCCTGCGCAGGCCGACGCGAGGCCGGAATACGGGCGACAGCCAAGGACTGCCAAATTAGTGCGTTGGTGTTTGGACCTACAACCAGCATCTGGGGCGCCTGATCCTCCCCTGCCTGCTCAGCGCTTCTGCGCAACCTCGCGAATCGTTTACTCAGGCTAGCGATCAGCCTATTGCATTGCGCCTGACCGAATGGGTCGCGGTCTCGCAAGGTGTGCCAGTCCAACACTGAAGACGAATCAAACCACTGGTTATGAAGGACCTTGACATATCTTGAATCTGTTCCGACGAGCCGATTTAGCCTCGGAGGTTGCATCGTTAAGTCACGGTAGTACTGCAAAGTGACGTCTCTATGGAAGGGGCACTCGGCGAAGTCCTCGATCTGATGCAGATAACTGTGAAACCGGAGCCTCATGCAGGTAGTGCATACGCGCAGTAGATCAAACGTAGGCCGAAATGGCAGTATCACTGCGTCACGCTCTGAAAATGCATTCTGGTGACCGAAGAGCCTGATATCAGGTGTATCCCAGGCGGCAAGTAGCCTCGCACAACCTAACGACTCAACAATTCTTGCGTCCTCACCGAGCCGCTTCGCCAATCCTGCTCCGCTAAATCCGGGACGGTCTACTGTAGTGACCCCAGAATAAGATGCAGCCGAACAATACTGCGCCAGCAACGACCCGAAGTCGCGCGGTCCGACGGCGTTAAAGTAGCAGAACCATGCGCCAACGGAACTGACAGATTCAAACCGCCTCAAGTGTCCTGCCGGCCAAGTGAAGGATCCGTTCATCATCGCCGGCGTCGTGCTGCGGATGACGACTCGCCAACCGAATCTGCCTGCGCCGCACGAGCATTCATGAACAGATGGTAGTTAGTGTTCTCGACTGCTCTGCGAGCGGTATCCTGAGGTACTAACGCTGTCGGGGAATCGAACCCGGCAACAGCATTGAGGAACTGAAGCAAGGCCATAACAAGGTAGGCCATCGGAATATCCAACTCCTGTGCATCCTTTTCGACGGGGGCCTGCGAACGAAATGCCGAAAAAAAGGCCGGCGCGCAGGAAGCCAAGCGGAAGTCTTGTGCCCACGCCTCTGGCACAAAGTTTTCGACAAATGTTTTACCTGACTCGACAGGGTAAAGCGTGCGGTCAAACTGCTCCAAGCACATCGACAGATCTTGCTCAGTTCGCATAGCGGAGAGTTCATGATGGCAAATCAGAAATCTCGCTACGATAGGCTCGAACTCTGCGTATCGAGTCATGTTTTGTGCGCGCGCGTGAAGTGGTTCCTGTCCGACAAGAAGGCAAAAAAGTCGATATCCTCCGGCCTCGATTTCGTTCGAAATATCAAGCAGCCACTGGAAGTGATGGTCGCTCAGGAGTTGCGCCTCATCAATGACGAGCACTACCGTTCCGATTCGTGAACGACGTGCCCGCGCGAGCAACCAGCGACTCAAGCGGTCACGCTTATCGCCCGAACTGCCCTTTGCATAAAGTGGATGACACGCACATTGCAGCATGAACTGGAAAAAGGCCCGCTCTGAATCGTAGACTTGGTCGCGTAAGGGAATCTCTAAGTAGGGAATCGCGCAATCAAGCAGTACGGGTAGAGAGCCCAAGACCCAGCGCGTGCCGAACGTTTTTCCGGTACGAGACCGTGCATGAACATATCCTCCCTGCACGCCCATCGACAGCCAGTTGTGGGTCGCCTTGAGGTATTCAACAGTGGCCGGCGTCTTTATCTGGAAGGCTCTGCCCGTCATGAGTTGCAGCGCAAGGCGACGACGAAGCGCAGCGGTAAGTGTCGGGTCTAGCGGGTTGGCCATGGTGTTCTGTTGAAGGTACTGCCTAGCACGTCGAGCAGGTCGGGGGGGATTTCCGACGGCGCATGCTGCGCATGGACTTCGGTCTTGCTTTGTGATGGGCCGGCCACCGGTACCGCGGCCACTGCGTCGCTACTCTCCTCAGGGGATGAGCTTGGCTTGACCTGTTCCCGACCTAGTCGCATGAGTGTCCGCTGCTTGGCCCGCTGCTCTTTGGCGGACTGTTCGACATGCGCCCTAAATGCTCTCGGCAGGTCCGCTGAGTTAGTGACAAAACTTTTGCTCGCCATCGCCCTGCAAATCAGAGTTCGAGTTTGTAGCGAGTGGGGTGTGCTCTTCCATCGGCGCTCGACCGTAAAGTTGCCGAGGACTCTTCCGTCTTCCATAAGAGCGACATTAACGCTTCGTGCATCCTGGCTATTGCACATGACAAGGACGGCTTTCCCCACCAATGCGGGGTCAGCCAAGGCGACCTTGTTGTAGTACCTGGCATTTCGCCACCTTAACAACGGCTCATCGCCATCAATGCCGATGACGGCCTCTTCGTATACGTCAAACTCCAGGAGTTGCTCCCTTCTACGTGGAGCCACCCGACGAACAAGATTAGGAGTACGTTGAACGTAGTGCTTCAATATCTCCAGACGTGTTTGAGTCGACCCTGGGCAGATGCTCCCGTTGTATCGAGTGACCAGCAGTTCGATCAGGTCCTCAAGTAACTCGATGGTGAGCTTGTACTGCACCGCCTTGGAGTTATCGCGCCGGCTGTCTTTGGGCGACGAACCCGTAGTGCCGTCCAGAACATGAACACCGGCCTCTTCAAACAGACCAAAGACACGTTCTATGAGCGGCCGTTCATTGGGACTCGCGCGCGCACCGAAAATCGGCACGGCTTGCACGGTTTGATCCATCGTGGAGAGCAGCGCCTTTGATTTGTGCGCGAGGGCGTTGTCAAGCTTAAGCCGATCGAAGCAGACGTACTCCAAATCAGGGTCGAATCCCGTTGGGAGGCAGTCACCCGGCCTGTGAGCAACCGTGGAGACCGTCAGCGCGCGCGGCTTCCACGGTGCAAGTGCGGATCGCAGCGCTCGAGTTACATCCTCAGCTGAGTAGTTTGCACCGAGTGCGATCGAGTAGCCGAGCACGGCCGTGCTCTTTTCTTCTATAATCGCAATTAGCCATAGTCGCGTGAAGTTGAGTTCAATCTTCGCGCCTCCATTGAGCGACTCATATACAACCCGCAGTTGTATATCAACGTAATGACCGTCAACCGAGCAGTCCTGATAGCAGCGAACAGCGGAGGATGAGTGCGTTGCCCATGGGTTTTTCTGGCGCGTGATTGCCTGGGAAAGCTGCGATCGATGAATCTCAGTAGCTCGCTCCCGTTTACCCCATCGGATCAGCGCCGCCCTACCACTTCTTTCGCTGTTGAAGGGATAGTGTGGCGCTCTTATGCCAGCTTCGGTACACTCACTAAGGAATATCGAGTGGATGGCATCCCAGGTCATTCTGGGATCCTTTCTCCTTGATCGTGGATGCTTGCCATGAACAGCAGCATTAAACACGGCAGTCTTGACGTCGGGAAACTTCAAGAATAGTGCGCGGAGTGAGCCGGGCAAAGGCTTGGATGCCTCAAGCACCCGCACATCTACACGTCTCGGTGCGGGCAAGTGCTTATACGGAACGAGTACTCGCCATCCGAGTACATTCCCATCAGAATCCGTTTCGCTGCAACGACAAAGCCAGTAACGCAATAGTTGCCTGGTCAGCCCTGTGCTGTTTTCAATGAGTCTTGTAGACGCGCCCTGTTTGTATTGAATGAAAGCGGAAACACGATTCTGGTAGAACGCACGTGCGTCCGCTCCAACAGCAAGGTCAACAACGTCTGGCCAGTCTTCCACGTCGACCAGACAGGCATACCGTGCTGTGGATCTAGGCACGTAACGGCTCAGCCGCGTTCAGCGGCGAGATAGAGAGGCGAGTCAGCAGTGATACCGTTCTTGCAGCGATGTCGGCGTGGACTCGTCGTTCCAGGATCAGCGCAGCGATGCACTCATGGACAGTCTCTGGCTTTTCGCGTGGGAATTGTTTGGCAAGCCTGTTCCACGTCATTTCGATATCTGCGGCCAATGTCAGACGAAGTGCATCCTCCAGCGGCCTGTTCGGCACCCGACCCGGCACACTCAGGTATCGAAGCAGAATTTCCCAGTTCTCCAGTTCGATTTCAGGGCCTAACAGTGCCGCGGGAGTCCACTCGATCAAGCGCCAGCCGCGCGTTTGGCACCATCCATTCCAAGGAGACGCGGGAAGTGGGTGTGCGGGATCCATCGGCTCCTCGACGACATCAGAGAAGGTGTGGATCGACACTTGGTTTTCGTGATCCAGCGAAATGGCCGCTGGGGCGATCGACTTGACGCGATCGCCGACGACTAACGGCACCTCTCGAACGGAGATGTTGAACCGCCTGACAAGCGGTTCGGCCTCAAGTCGCAGAAAGAGCGCCCTCCCACGGCGGCCGTAGGCGTACACCCGCCGCTTCGTCTTGGGGCTGTAGGGCGCGTAGAGGTCGGTGTGCCACCGCTGTCGCTCAAAGGTTTCCGGAACGCGCAGGAGTTCGTCTGCTGTCGGTTCTTCGTAGCTGGATACGCTCACGAAACCCTCCCGTCAGACGACACATCAGACTTCAGCGCTGCAAGCGGTGTTCACCCTGGTGCCAGGGAGTGCGGATTACTCGCATCCTCGTCTCTGGTCCGAGCAGTATCGCGGAGCAACCTAGGGAGCGGACATCGCTCCCGGTGCCACGGTCGCATCCAGCCGGCCTAAAACACGGGTGAAGATTCTGCGCCCGATTTCCCTACTTGATAAGTGCTTTCCTGAAGCGCTGATAGATCGGATGTGGATCAGCTGTCGCCTGGAACGCGGGCTTGGAGGATCCGATCCCACTCACGTACCGGTCGACGCGCTGACTTGGCTCGCAATGTCGTTCGTCAGTTGCCCTTCTGGCCTGCCCACCAGAAACGTCGTCTACCGCTTCGGGAAAGGACATTTGATGCTTTCAGTGATGCAGAAAGTGCTTTCCTGCTCAGCCAATGGCTGCCATAGCTGTCTACCCTTGCCGGCAACCGCTGACTGCACATGTGGCAACGCGGCCTCGTGACGCCTATGCCCCGCTGCAGCCGACACCTTGTGGAGCTTATGTGGGGGAAAGGACTTATGGTTCACGCACGCCGGCGTCGCGGATCAGGGCCTCTGGGGTGCCCCGTACAAGGCGGCAGACGCCAGCAGCCGCTGTCGTACGGCCTGCACGAGTTCCGGCGGCTCGAGCACCCGCACCTGTTCGCCCTGGCGCAGCACGTCCATGACAAGCTCGGTGTCGTCCACATAGGGCAGACGCATCTCGTAGCCACCGTCCTCACACCAGCGACCCTGCTGTTGCGGGTGCCACTCCTCGCGGCTGGCCCAGGGTGCGGCCTGGCGGTCGAAGCGCAGTACCGCCCAGCGCTGCTGGCCTCCGGCATAGATGCCGTAACCGGCGTCCATCTCGGCCTGCACGCGTTTCATCGGGAGATCGCGCGCCGCCGTCCCCAGCACGGTGGCCTGCTCGATGGCGTCGAGCGCAAAGCGTCGGAGCGCTTCCGCCCGGTGGCACCAGGCATCCAGGTACCAGGTGTTGCGGTAATGCACCAGGCGCTGCGGTGAGACATCTCTTTCGCTCACCTCGCCACGGCCCCGCGTCAAATAGCGCAGATGCAGGCGCTTGCGCGACAACAGCGCCGCACTGACACGCTCGAAGAAGCGGCTGGGCACCGGCCTGCGCAGCGCGGTGACGATCTTCACCCGCTTCATCAGCCTCGCCGCGGCCTCCTCGCCCTCGCCGCTGGCCAGCAACTGGTGGATGCGATCGAGC
The DNA here is from genome assembly GCA_030681795.1 of Rubrivivax sp. Classification (GTDB taxonomy): domain Bacteria; phylum Pseudomonadota; class Gammaproteobacteria; order Burkholderiales; family Burkholderiaceae_C; genus Rubrivivax. Next base: position 173,361 of record JAUXRG010000063.1, on the reverse strand, counting down.
AAGGGTTGCAGGTGGCGGCTGAGCATGCCGTCGCTGTCCAGCCCGGCGAGCAACTGCTGGGCCATGAGCAGCGAATAGAGCTCGGATTCGTCGAACCACAACCCGGGCAACTCGTGCTTGGCGCCGGCATGGGCGGTGCCGAAGCCGTAGCCGTTGGCGGCGCGGTCGTACTCGATGGGTGCACCCAGGCGGCTGCGCAGGTACTCCAGGTCGCGCTTGAGCGTGGCCGGCGAGACCTCCAGCTCCTCCCGCAGCAGCGCGAAACTGGCGTGTCCGCGCGAGCGGATCAGCGTCTCGATGCGGTACAGCCGCGCCGTGCGGTTGGCCATCGGGCCCCTGCCCCTAGCTCAGGCCGACGATGAGCCCCTGCTCATCCAGGTCGATGCGCTCGGCCGCGGGAAGCTTGGGCAGGCCGGGCATGGTCATGATGTCGCCGCAAATCATCACCACGAACTCGGCACCGGCCGCCAGGCGCACCTCGCGCACGTCGACGATGTGGCCACTGGGCGCACCGCGAAGCGCGGCATCGGTGGAGAAGCTGTACTGCGTCTTGGCCACGCACACGGGAAAGCGGCCGTAACCGGCGGCCTGCAACTTGTCGACCTGCGCGCGGACGGCGGCGCTGGCCGAAATGTCGGCCGCGCCGTAGATGCGGGTGGCCACCGCGCGCATCTTGTCCCACAGCGGGGCGCCGTCTTCGTAGGCAAAGCGCAGCGTCGAAGCATGGTCGCACAGGCGCACGACTTCGTGTGCCAGATCGACTGCACCCTGCCCGCCCTCGGCCCAGTGCCGTGCCGTCAACACCGCCACGCCGAGGCGGCCGATGCGATCGCGCAGCAGCGCGTGCTCGGCCTCGGTGTCACCGGAGAAGTGGTTGAGCGCCACGGCGCAGGGCAGGCCGAAGACCTCGCGCATGTTGCTCAGGTGGCGTTCCACGTTGGCCAGGCCGCGCTCCAGGGCCGGCAGGTCCTCCCGACCGAGGTCCGCACGCTCCACGCCGCCGTGGAACTTGACGGCCCGCACGGTGGCCACCAGCACCGCCGCAGAAGGCCGCAGCCCCGAAGCGCGGCACTTGATGTCGATAAACTTTTCGGCACCCAGGTCGGCGCCGAATCCGGCCTCGGTGACCACGTAGTCGGCCAGATGCAACGCCGTGCGGGTGGCGATGACCGAATTGCAGCCATGCGCGATATTGGCGAACGGTCCACCGTGCAACAGCGCCGGCGTGTGCTCCAGGGTCTGCACGAGGTTCGGCGCCAGCGCATCCTTGAGCAGCACGGCCATCGCGCCGTGGACCTTCAGGTCGCTGGCGCGCACGGGCTGCCGCGCCAAGGTCTCGGCCACCACGATGCGGCCCAGCCGCGCCTTCAGGTCTTGCAGCGATGTCGCCAGGCACAGGATGGCCATCACCTCGGAGGCCACCACGATGTCGAAGCCATCCTGGCGTGGGAAGCCGTTGGCCGGCCCGCCCAGGCCCACCGTGATATTGCGCAACGCGCGGTCGTTCATGTCCACCACGCGGCGCCAGGTGATGCGGCGCACGTCGATCCCCAGCGCGTTGCCGTGGTGGATGTGGTTGTCCAGCACTGCGGCCAACAGGTTGTTGGCCAGTCCTATGGCGTTGAAGTCACCGGTGAAGTGCAGGTTGATGTCGTCCATCGGCACCACCTGGGCCAGGCCGCCGCCGGTCGCCCCACCCTTCATTCCGAAAACCGGGCCCAGCGAGGGCTCGCGCAACGCGACCATGGCCTTCTTGCCGATGAGATTGAGCGCGTCGGCCAGTCCGATGCTGGTGGTGGTCTTGCCCTCGCCCGCAGGCGTGGGGCTGATGGCGGTGACGAGGACCAGCTTGCCCTCGCGGCGGGCGGCGAGCGTGTCGATGAACGGCAGCGCCAGCTTGGCCTTGTGGTGACCATAGGGAACCAGATGCTCGTCGGCAATGCCCAGCCGGTCGCGGGCCAGATCGGCGATGCGGTGAGGGTGGGATTGGCGGGCGATTTCGATGTCGCTGATGGGCACGGTGGCTCCTTCGGGAATGAAGTGCAGAACCTGTGATTGTCTTGCGAGTGGTTGCGCCGGCAACTTGATCTGCGCCATGAACGTGTGCAAGACGCGCATGAAAAACGGGCCCCAAGGGCCCGTTTTTCATCTGTCTGGCGGAGTCGGAGGGATTCGAACCCTCGATGCAGGTTTTGCCCACATACTCCCTTAGCAGGGGAGCACCTTCGGCCACTCGGTCACGACTCCGGCGAAGCTCGGCATTCTAGCGGCATCAGGCTTCGGTTGCGGTGGGCAGATCCAGGCCGAATGCCTTGTGCAATGCGCGCACGGCCAGTTCCATGTACTTCTCGTCGATCACCACGCTGGTCTTGATCTCACTGGTGGTGATCATCTGGATGTTGATGCTCTCTTCCGAGAGCGTGCGGAACATCTTGCTGGCCACGCCCGAGTGGCTGCGCATGCCGATGCCCACGATGGACACCTTGCAGATCTTGGCGTCACCCAGCACGCGCTCGGCTCCGGTGGCTGGCAGCACCTGGGTCTCCAGCACGCTGATCGTGCGCTGGTAGTCATTGCGCGGGACGGTGAACGAGAAGTCCGTCTTGCCGTCGTGTGAGACGTTCTGGATGATGACGTCGATGTCGATATTGGCATCCGCCACCGGCCCGAGTATCTGGTAGGCGATGCCCGGCTTGTCGGGCACGCCGATCACGCTGATCTTGGCCTCGTCGCGGTTGAACGCGATCCCGGCGACCACGGCTTGTTCCATCTTTTCGTCTTCCTCGAAGGTGATGAGGGTGCCCGATTGCATTTCTTCTTCGAGCGGGATGTCCCAGGGCGTGAAGCTGGAGAGCACGCGCACCGGCACGCGGTATTTGCCGGCGAACTCCACCGAGCGGATCTGCAGCACCTTGGAGCCCAGGCTGGCCATCTCGAGCATCTCTTCGAAGCTGATGGTCTTCAGCCGCCGTGCCTCAGGCACGACGCGTGGATCGGTGGTGTAGACACCGTCGACGTCGGTGTAGATCAGGCACTCGTCGGCCTTCATGGCCGCGGCCACGGCCACGGCCGAGGTGTCGCTGCCGCCGCGCCCCAGGGTGGTGACGTTGCCTTCGGGGTCTATGCCCTGAAAGCCCGTGATGATCACCACCTTGCCGTGGGCCAGATCGGCGCGCACCCGCGTGTCGTCGATATGCGAGATGCGCGCCTTGGTGAAGGCCGAGTCGGTCTCGAAGGGCACTTGCCAGCCACCGTAGCTCACTGCCGGCACGCCCTGTGCCTGCAATGCCAGCGCCAGCAGGCCCACCGAGACCTGCTCGCCCGTGGCAGCCACGGCGTCGAGTTCGCGCAGCGCCTCGGGCGTTTGGGGGTTGGGCATCAGCTCCTTGGCCAGGCCGAGCAGGCGGTTGGTCTCGCCCGACATGGCCGAAGGCACCACCACCATCTGGTGGCCTGCCCGGACCCATTTGGCCACGCGCTGCGCCACGCTGCGTATGCGCTCGGTGGAGCCCATCGAGGTGCCACCGTACTTGTGAACGATCAATGCCATCGCTGAATGCCGGGTCACTCGCACGGCAGCCCGTTGCGGCCATGCACAAGGGAGGGATTTTACCTGCCGGATCGACGCTGCCCGGTGGCGGCAGGCGCATCGGGAATCCACCTCAGCCCTGCCCTGGGCTGGCCAGGCTCGGCACAGACGGTGGCGTCCAGCCCCAGTCCGGGCACGAAGAGCAATCGACCCTGCGCCGAATACAGCAAGGGGCCGGCCCGCTCCCATGCGGGAACGGCCAGGGTCTGGAACTGCTTCTTCAGGCTGCGAGGTGTGCCACGCGCAGACAGACAGAAGCGCTCACCGCCCCGCCGAGGCTGTGGCAAGGCCGAGCGCAACAGCGACACCGGCGCCCCACCCTCCTTCACGGTCTCGACCACCAGACGGCCGGGCCAGCCGGGCAGGCTGTATTCGCCGGCCTGACTGCAATCGAAGGCGGCCGATGAGGCTTCGTCGGCCGGTCGGGGTTCGGTCGACCCGGCCGGATGAGCGCGCAGGATGCCGCGGTACAGGCGCAGCTCTGCCCCGGCGGCGGGCCAGCGTGCCGCCCGTTTGACCGGGAGTTCGGTCGCGAGCCGAGCCACCAGCGCTTCGGTGGCGGGGCCGGCCAGCGCCTGCGCCAACCAGGTGCGAAGCACGTTGCGGCGTCGCTCCGTCGGCAGGGTCAGCCAGGCCGGCACCGAAAGGCCGTCCCCGACCCGCAACGGCGGCAAATCCGCAGCCGCGACTTCTCGCGCCAGGGCCTGGGCTTCCTGCGCCCGCGAAGCTGCCGCCGCCAGCGTGCTCTCGACCTCCGGGAAGGCCCGGGTCAAGGCCGGCCAGACCCGCAATCGCAAGCGGTTGCGGGCGTATCGCTCGTCGGCATTGCTGTCGTCTTCGATGTGGCTCAGCCGGTGGCGCCTCACGTACGCCTCGATGGCTTCGCGCGGCTGGGCCAGCCAGGGCCTGGCCCAGACGACGCCGGATCGCTCGGCGAAGGCGGGCATGGCCGACAGCCCTGCCGGCCCCGCGCCGCGCAAGGCCTGCAGCAGCCAGGTCTCGGCCTGGTCGCGGCGGTGGTGGGCCAGCAGGACCAGGCTGCACCCCGCTGCCTGTGCCATGGCGGCAAGTGCGCGGTAGCGCTCGCGTCGCGCCCAGGCTTCGACGCTGTCGCCGCGGCCAGGCGAGGTGCCCAGCTTCGTGCAGAAGAACCGCGCACCCCAGCGGCGGGACTGGCGGCGCAGATGGGCCAGCCAGGCGTCGGCCTGCGGCATCAAACCGTGGTGCACATGCAGGGCCACCACCTCGATGCCCAGGGCCAGCGCCGCACGCTGCGTGCAATGCAGCAGCGCCGTCGAATCGCGGCCGCCGCTGACGGCCACCGCGACCCGCGGCAAATTCAACTAGCGCTCCTTGGTGTCGGTGAAGCGGCCGTAGGCGCGCAGCCGCTCGTAGCGGCGCTGCAGCAGTTCCTTGGGCTTGAGGTCGGCGCTCTGACGCAGGGTCTCGGCCAACGCGCGCTTGAGCTGCGCAGCCATCCAGGGCACGTCGCGGTGGGCACCGCCCACAGGCTCGCTGACGATCTTGTCGATCACGCCCAGCGCCTTCAGGCGGTGCGCCGTGATCCCCAGCGCCTCGGCCGCTTCCGGGGCGCGCTCGGAGGTCTTCCACAGGATCGAGGCACAGCCTTCGGGCGAGATCACCGAATAGACAGAAAACTGCAGCATCAGCACCTGGTCGGCCACGCTGATGGCCAGCGCCCCACCCGAGCCCCCTTCGCCGATGATGGTGCTGACGATGGGCACTTCGAGCTGCGCCATCTCGAAGATGTTGCGGCCGATGGCTTCGGATTGCCCGCGCTCCTCGGCACCGATGCCGGGGTAGGCACCGGGCGTATCGACGAAGGTGAATACCGGCAGGCCGAACTTCTCGGCCAGCTTCATCAGGCGCAGCGCCTTGCGATAACCCTCGGGGCGCGACATGCCGAAGTTGCGCAGCGTGCGCTCCTTGGTGTCGCGGCCCTTCTGGTGGCCGAGCACCATGCAGGCCTGGCCGTTGAAGCGCGCCAGCCCGCCGACGATGGAGAGGTCGTCGGCGTAGTGGCGGTCGCCGTGGAGTTCCTGGAAGTCGGTGAAGATCTCGTTCACGTAGTCCAGCGTGTACGGCCGCTGTGGGTGGCGCGCGATCTGCGTCACCTGCCAGGGCGTCAGGCTGGAGTAGATGTCCTTGGTGAGCTGCTGGCTCTTGCCCGCCAGGCGCTCGATCTCGTCGGAGATGTCCACCGCCGACTCGTTCTGCACATAGCGCAGCTCGTCGATCTTGGATTCGAGTTCGGCGATCGGCTGCTCGAACTCCAGGAAATGGCGCTTGCTCATGCTGTGGTTTGGCTCAGTATTCGACCGGCAGCGGATCGAGGCTGCGCCAAATATACCAAGTGGCCACCGAGCGGAAAGGCGCCCAGGCCTCGCCGACCTCGCGCGCCTCGGCACGCGAGACGGGTTCGCCGCTGAAGTAGTTCAGGCTGATGCCCTTGAGCAGACCGAGATCGTCCAGCGGCATCACATTGGGGCGCATGAGATGGAAGATGAGGAACATCTCGGCCGTCCAGCGGCCGATGCCGCGGATGGCCACGAGCTCGGTGATGATGGCCTCGTCGTCCATCGCCTGCCACTGCGCCACATGGACGCGGCTTTCGCTGAAGTGGTGGGCCAGGGCCAGCAGGTATTCGCACTTGCGTGCCGAGAGGCCGGCCTCGCGCATGCGTGGCACGGGCAGCGCCTGCACGTCGGCCGGCGGCAGATGCGTGGCCACGCCGCCCACCGCCGCGGCGTAGCGGTCCCATACCGATTGCGCCGCCTTCACCGAGATCTGCTGTCCGACGATGGAGCGTGCCAGCGTGGTGAAGGCGTCGCCGCGGCTGCGCAGGCGGGCCTCGCCGAATTTGGGAATGAGCTTCTTCAGCACACGGTCGCGCCGCGCCAGGTGCTTGCAGGCGTCGTCCCAGTACTCGGGCGCACCCACGCCAGCGGAGTTCGCGGTGGCCGGGCCGGCGGACACTTTGCTCATGCTCAGGCCTTGACCCAGGTCGTGCCTTGCGCCGAGTCCTTGAGTTGAATGCCCTGTGCGGCAAGCTCCGCGCGGATGCGGTCGGCCAAGGCGAAATCGCGCGCCTGCTTGGCCGCCGCGCGGGCGCTGATGCGCTCGCCGATGGCCGCATCGTCCAGCGCCGAGCCCCCCTGCAGGTACGCGCTGGGAGATTGCTGCAGCAGGCCCAGCACGCCGCCCAGCGCCCTCAACAGGGCCGCGTCACCCGTGCGGCCCCGGTTGATCTCGCCGGCCAGCTCGAACAGCACGGCCACCGCGCCGGGCGTATTGAAGTCGTCATCCATCGCCGCCTTGAAGGCCGCGGCGCGCGGCTCGGTCCAGTCGATCGCCGGCAGCGCCTCGACCTCACCCGCCGCTTCCAGCGCGGTGTACAGGCGCTTGAGCGCGGTGCGCGTTTCTTCGAGCAGCTGATCGCTGAAGTTGAACGGGCTGCGGTAGTGCGTGCGCAGCATGAAGAAGCGCACCGTTTCACCGTCGAACTTCTGCAGCACATCGGCGATGGTGAAGAAGTTGCCCAGCGATTTGGACATCTTCTCGTCGTCGATATTGAGGAAGCCGTTGTGCATCCAGGTGCGCACGAACTCCCTGCCACTGGCCCCTTCGCTCTGCGCGATCTCGTTTTCGTGGTGCGGGAACTGCAGATCCATGCCGCCGCCGTGGATGTCGAAGGGTTCGCCCAGCAGCGCGCAGCTCATCGCCGAGCACTCGATGTGCCAGCCCGGCCGACCCGGGCCGTAGCGGCTGGGCCACTTGGCTTCGTCGGGCTCGCTCGCCTTGGCGGCCTTCCAGAGCACGAAGTCCAGCGGGTCTTCCTTGTCGCCCTGCACCGCCACGCGCTCGCCGGCGCGCAACTCATCCAGCGACTTGCCCGACAGCTTGCCGTAGCCAGGGAACCGCCGCACGGCGAAGTTCACGTCGCCGCCCGAGCCGTCGCCGGCTTTCGGCTTGGCCTGGTAGGCCAGGCCCTTGGCCTGCAGCCGCTCGATCAGCGACAGCATCTGCGGCACGTAGTCGGTGGCGCGCGGCTCGTGGGTGGGCACGGCGGCCCCCAGCGCGGCGAAGTCGCGGTGCATGGCCACGATCATCTCGTCGGTGAGCTGGCGGATGGGGACGCCGCGCTCCAGGGCGCGCTTGATGATCTTGTCGTCGATATCGGTGATGTTGCGCACGTAGGTCACGCGCCAGCCGCTGGCCAACAACCAGCGATAGACCATGTCGAAGACCAGCACCATGCGGGCATGGCCCAGATGGCAGAGGTCGTACACCGTGATGCCGCAGACATACAGGCGCACATGGCCCGGCTGCAGAGGCACGAAGTCCTCGAGGCGTCTTGTCAGGGTGTTGTGGATGCGAAGGGTCATGGGCGGGGCAGGCGCCGACGGCCAAAGCGCTGTCGGCGAACATCGGGAAGGCGACGAGGGTGGCACGGCGCGCGCGTCGAAACGGTACGTCGATAGAATCCAATTCAGTATAGCGGCCGTGCTCTGCAAACCCAGATGCCGCCGCGGCTCCGCGCCCATGCACAAGCCCCCCAACGCCTCCCCCCTGCACGCCCTCCTGTGGGCGCTGGCTTTCGCCGTGGGCACGGCTTGGGCGGACGAGCCGGCGGAGATCCGCGCATTGATGACCCGCGGCGACCTCCCTGGCGCACTGGAGCGCGCGCACAAGGCCCAGCAGGCCCGCCCCACCGACCCGCAGGCGCGCTTCCTGTACGGCTTTGTCTTGATGGAGCTCAAGCGCGACGACGAAGCCCTGGCTTTGTTCACCCGACTGGCCCAGGAATACCCCGAGCTGCCCGACCCGTTCAACAACATCGCCCTGCTCCATGCCCGCGCGGGCCGGCTGGAACTGGCGCGCCTGGCCCTCGAGGCGGCCTTGCGCAACCAGCCCGGCCACCGCGCGGCGCGGGCCAACCTTGGCCAGGTGCACCTGATGCTGGCCGTGCAGGCCTGGGAGCAGGCGGCGGCCAGCGGCCCGCTGGATGCTCAGCTGCTGCGCAGGCTGGAGGCCGCGCGCACGCTGCTGGCCTGTGCCCCGCTCTCGTCCCGCTAGACTCGCGGCCTCGCGCCCTGCCGCGGCGCATCCCAAGGAGATACCGACTTGAAATTCCTCTCCAGCCTGCTGCTGGCGGCCCCGATGGCCGCCCTGATGGTCAGCCTGATGGCCACCGCTTCGCCTGCCTTCGCCCAGAAGGTCCGTCTGGCCACCAGCGCCGGCGATATCGTGCTTGAACTGGCGCCCGAAAAGGCGCCCAAGACGGTCGAGAATTTTTTGCAGTACGTGCGCGCGGGGCACTACGACGGCGTGATCTTCCACCGCGTGATCGAGGGCTTCATGATCCAGACCGGCGGCTACAAGCCCGACCTGAGCGAGAAGCCGACGCGTGCCCCGATCCCCCTGGAAAGCCGCAACGGCCTGTCCAACATGCGCGGCAGCATCGCCATGGCCCGCACCGCCGTGCCGGCCTCGGCCACCGCGCAGTTCTTCATCAATGTCAACGACAACCGGTTCCTCGACCAGCCCAACGCCCGCGACGGCGAAGGCTATGCCGTCTTCGGCAAGGTGGTCGAAGGCATGGACGTGGTGCAGAAGATCAAGGCGGTGCCTACCAAGGCGTCGGGCATGCACGAAAACCTGCCGATCACGCCGGTGACGATTCAAAAAGCCTCTGTGGAGAAATGAGATGACGAAGACCGTCCAGATGGAAACCAGCGCAGGCACCCTGCGCATCGAACTCGACGACGAGAAGGCGCCGCTGACGGTGGCCAACTTCCTCGCCTACGTCAACAAGGGCCACTACGACGGCACGGTGTTCCACCGCGTGATCAAGGGCTTCATGGTGCAAGGCGGTGGTTTCGAACCCGGCATGAAACAGCGGCCCACCGACGCGACGATCCGCAACGAGGCCAACAACGGCCTGAAGAACAAGCGCTACACGCTGGCCATGGCGCGCACGGGCGATCCGCATTCGGCATCGGCGCAGTTCTTCATCAATACCGTGGACAACGCGTTCCTCGACTTCCGCGCCGAGAACGTCCAGGGCTGGGGCTACGCGGTATTCGGCCGCGTGATCGAGGGTACCGAGGTGGTCGATGCGATGGAGGGCGTGGGCACCGGCGTCAAGGGCGGGCACGAGAACGTGCCGCTGGAAGACCTGCGCATCGAACGTGCCACCGAGCTGCGCTGATGCCTGACGCCGGGGCGCCTGCGGCGGCTTTGCCGCGCGGTCCGCTGCCGGCGTTCTTCGAATTCAGCGCGCCGCCCGCGTGGCACGCCATCGATTTCATCTCCGACCTGCACCTGTGCGAGGCGATGCCACGCACCTTCGAAGCGTGGGCGGCGCACCTTCGCGACACACCGGCGGATGCGGTGTTCATGCTCGGCGACCTGTTCGAGATCTGGGTCGGCGACGACATGCGCACGCGCGCTTTCGAAAGCCGGTGCGTGGAGGTGCTGGCCGAGGCTTCGAAGCGTCGCCACCTGGCCTTCATGGCGGGCAATCGGGACTTCCTGCTCGGTCGCGCGATGCGGCACGAGAGCGGGCTGGCGGGCCTGCCCGACCCCACCGTGCTGGACGCCTGGGGGCAGCGCGTGCTGCTCAGCCACGGCGACGCGCTGTGCCTGGCGGATGCACCCTACCAGGCGTTCAGGCAGGAAGTGCGCTCCGAACCCTGGCAGGCAGCGTTTCAGGCGCGCCCACTCTCCGACCGTCTGGGCATCGCCACCGATCTGCGTCGGGCCAGCGAGACCCAGCGCCGCTTCGACGGCGACGCCAGCGTCGATGTCGATGCCGCCGAAGCCGTCCGCTGGATGCATGCCGCGGGCGCTGCGATGATGGTGCATGGCCATACCCACCGGCCGGGGAGCCAGGCGCTGGCGCCCGGGTTCGAGCGCCATGTGCTCAGCGACTGGGATCTGGATACGGGGGCGCGCGCCGAGGTGTTGCGCCTGAGCCGCGAGGGTTTCGCGCGCATTCCCCTCGCGTCCCTCGCGCGAGGCTGAACCGCCCATGCTCTCGCACTGGTGGCAGCTTTGGCGGCAGCGCCGCGAGCACGCCGCCGCGCGCCGTCGGGCGATCCCGGACGACCTGTGGAAGCGCACCCTCGTTCGCTACCCGTTCCTGCAGCGCCGCGACCCCGCGGACATGGCCGAACTGAGGCGCATGACAAGCCTGTTCCTGGACCGCAAGGAATTCAGCACCAGCGGCGGCCTTCGCCTCACCGACGCCATGGTGGTGGCGGTCGCGGCGCAGGCCTGCCTGCCCGTGCTGAGGCTGGGGCTGGCGCGCTACGACGGCTTCGTGGGCATCGTCGTCCATGCCGACCAGGTGGTGGCACGGCGCGAGGTGACCGACGACGATGGCATCGTTCATGCCTACGACGAAGTGCTGGCCGGTGAGGCCATGCAGGGCGGGCCACTCATGCTGTCGTGGCATGACGTGCGCTGCGCCGGGCGCAGTGCGGTCCAGGCCTACAACGTCGTGATCCATGAATTTGCCCATGTGCTGGACCTCGCCAACGGCGCCTCCGACGGCATGCCGGTGTTGCCGCCCGAGCTGCCGGCGACGCAGTGGCGACGCATCTTGGCTGACGAGTTTCAGCGCTTCGTGGCCCGCGTGCAGGCCCACGAGACGACGACCCTGGACCCCTACGGCGCCGAGGGCGAGGACGAGTTCTTCGCCGTCGCCAGCGAGGCCTTTTTCGTCAACCCACAGGCCATGCTCGCTGAACACCCCGGCCTGTACGGGATGTTCTCCCGCTTCTACCGGCAGGACCCGGCCGCCGAGCGGCCGCCACCGCGAAATCCCTAGGCCGGCGCCGCCTCGGTGCGCGGCTTGTCGCTCTTGCGCGGCGGCTGAATCTCGAGCTGCACCTGGTCCTGCGCGTCGATATCGACGGTCAGTCGGCCCCCGTCCACGAGCCGGCCGAACAGCAGCTCGTCGGCCAGCGCACGGCGTATCGTGTCCTGGATCAGGCGCTGCATCGGGCGCGCGCCCATCAGCGGGTCGAAGCCCTTCTTGGCCAGGTGCTTGCGCAGGCCATCGGTGAAGGTGACCTCGACCTTCTTCTCGGTGAGCTGGCCTTCGAGCTGGAGCAGGAATTTGTCGACCACGCGCAGGATCACGTCCTGGTCCAGCGAGCGGAAGCTGACGATGGCGTCCAGCCGGTTGCGGAACTCGGGCGTGAACAGGCGCTTGATGTCGGCCATCTCGTCACCCTGCTCGCGCTTGTTGGTGAAGCCGATGGTGGCCTTGTTCATCGTCTCGGCGCCCGCATTCGTGGTCATGACGATGACGATGTTGCGGAAGTCGGCCTTGCGCCCGTTGTTGTCGGTGAGCGTGCCGTGGTCCATCACCTGCAGCAGCACGTTGAAGACATCCGGGTGGGCCTTCTCGATTTCGTCCATCAGCAGCACGGCGTGCGGCTTCTTGCTGATGGCCTCGGTGAGCAGCCCGCCCTGGTCGAAACCCACATAGCCCGGGGGCGCGCCGATCAGGCGGCTCACCGCATGGCGTTCCATGTACTCGGACATGTCGAAGCGGATGAGGTCGATGCCCAGCACATAGGCCAGTTGCTTGGCGACCTCGGTCTTGCCCACGCCGGTGGGGCCGCTGAAGAGGAACGAGCCGATGGGCTTGTCGGGCTTGCCCAGGCCCGAGCGCGCCATCTTGATGGCCGCGGCCAGCGCGTCGATGGCGGGGTCCTGCCCGAAGACCACGCTCTTGAGATCACGATCCAGCGTCTTGAGCTTGCTGCGGTCGTCGCTGGACACCGAAGCCGGTGGAATGCGCGCGATCTTGGCGACGATGTCTTCCACTTCCGTCCGCGTGATCGTCTTCTTGCGCTTGTTGGCCGGCAGGATGCGCTGGGCGGCACCGGCCTCGTCGATGACGTCGATGGCCTTGTCCGGAAGGTGGCGATCGTTGATGAATTTGGCCGAGAGTTCGGCTGCGGCCTGCAACGCACCGACCGCGTACTTGACGCTGTGGTGCTCCTCGAAGCGCGACTTCAGGCCCTTGAGGATCTCGATGGTCTGCTCGACCGAGGGCTCGACGACGTCGATCTTCTGGAAGCGCCGTGACAAGGCCGCGTCCTTCTCGAAGATGCCGCGGTACTCGGTGAAGGTCGTGGCGCCTATGCACTTCATCGCGCCGTTGCTCAGGGCCGGCTTGAGCAGGTTGCTGGCGTCCAGCGTGCCGCCGCTGGCCGCGCCGGCGCCGATCAGGGTGTGGATCTCGTCGATGAAGAGGACCGCGTTGGGCAGATCCTTGAGCTGCTTGAGCACGCCCTTGAGTCGCTGCTCGAAGTCGCCCCGGTACTTGGTGCCGGCGAGCAAGGCGCCCATGTCCAGTGAGTAGACCGTGGCGTCGGCGAGCACGTCCGGCACGTCCTTCTCCGTGATGCGCCAGGCCAGGCCCTCGGCAATCGCAGTCTTGCCGACGCCTGCCTCACCCACCAGCAAGGGGTTGTTCTTGCGCCGGCGGCACAGCACCTGGATGACGCGTTCGACCTCGTGCTCGCGGCCGATCAGGGGGTCGATCTTGCCGTCGCGCGCGAGCTGGTTGAGGTTCTGCGTGAACTGCTCCAGCGGCGAGCCCTTGGCGTCGCCGCCCTCTTCCTTCTCGGCCTCGCCGCTGCTCGGGCCCTCGCTGCCCTTGGCGGGCTCGGGCGGATCGCTCTTCTTGATGCCGTGGGCGATGAAGTTCACCACGTCCAGGCGCGTCACGCCTTGCTGGTGCAGGTAATACACGGCGTGCGAGTCCTTCTCGCCGAAGATGGCCACCAGCACATTCGCGCCGGTGACTTCCTTCTTGCCGCTGCCGGTGCTCTGCACATGCATGATGGCGCGCTGGATGACGCGCTGGAAGCCCAGCGTGGGCTGGGTGTCGACCTCTTCGTTGCCACCCACCGTGGGGGTGTTTTCCTTGATGAACGCCGACAAGCTCTTGCGCAGGTCATCGATGTTGGCTGCGCAGGCACGCAGCACTTCGGCCGCGGAAGGGTTGTCCAGCAGCGCCATCAGCAGGTGCTCGACGGTGATGAATTCGTGCCGCTGCTGGCGCGCCTCGACAAACGCCATGTGCAGGCTGACTTCAAGCTCTTGGGCGATCATGCGGCCTCCATAATGCATTGCAGCGGGTGCCCTTCGCGGCGCGCCGCGGTCAGCACCAGTTCGACTTTCGTCGCCGCGACGTCCTTCGTGTAGACGCCGCAGATGCCGCGCCCTTCGTGGTGAATCTTCAGCATGATGAGCGTGGCCGTGTCGGGGTCACGTTGGAAGTACTGTTGAACCACCATCACGACGAACTCCATCGGCGTGTAGTCGTCGTTGAGCATCACCACCTGATACAGCTGCGGCGGTTTCGTACGCGCCGCCTTGCGCTCGGCGAGCACCGTGCCCTGCCCGCCGCCCGGCCGCGGCGCGGCAGGCGGCTTGGGAGGCAGCGGCGGGGAATCGTCGGGCATGACTCATTCTATCGAGTTGGTCCAAGGCTGCAGGGTGGCGGGCAGACCCACCCTTCACCGCCTCATGTTGCCCCGGATGCCCGGGCTTCAAGACCCGATCAACACGGCAATTTCGGCCTTGCTGCGGCGTTTGCCACCCCTCTTTGCGGAAGGGTTGTCGAAGACCCGAGCCGGGTCAGCCGAGCCAGGGGTCCGGCGCCTCTTCGGTCAGCCCGTAGCGCTGCCGTGCCGAAGCCAGGTGGCTGCTCGGCACATCACCTGCATCGACAAGCAGGCGCAGCGCGCGCAGGACGATGTGCTGGCTATCCACTTCGAAGTGGCTGCGCAGCCGCGCCCGGGTGTCGCTGCGGCCGAAGCCGTCGGTTCCCAGCGTCGCATAGCGCCGCCCGGGGGGAACCCACGCGCGAATCTGTTCCGCCACGGCGCGCACGTAGTCGGTGGCGGCGACGATGGGGCCGCGGGTCCCCGCCAGCACCTGCGTGGCGTAGGGCTCCTCCGAGCGGCCGTCCGCACCCTGGCGGCGCTCCATCGACATGCCCTGGCGGGACAGTTCGCTGAAGCTCGTCACGCTGCACACATCGCTGGCGACATTCCACTCGCGAGCCAGCATCTCGCTGGCCGCCAGCACCTCATGCAGGATCGCGCCGCTGCCCAGCAGCGTGCAATGGGCCACGGGGCTTGCCGCGGCCTCGTGCCCGGGCGTCAGGGCCGGCAGCCGATAGATGCCGCGCACGATGCCCTCTTCCACGCCCGGCGGCATCGAGGGCTGGGCGTGGTTCTCGTTCATCACCGTGAGGTAGAAGAACACGTCGTCCTGGTCTTGCAGCATGCGCCGCATGCCGTGCTGCACCAGCACCGCCAGCTCGTAGGCGAAGGCAGGGTCGTAGGCCACGCAGTTCGGCACGGTCGAGGCCAGCAGGTGGCTGTGCCCGTCCTGATGCTGAAGGCCCTCGCCACCCAGCGTGGTGCGCCCGGAGGTGGCCCCGATCAGAAAACCACGCGAACGCTGGTCGGCGGCCGCCCAGATGAGGTCGCCGACGCGCTGGAACCCGAACATCGAGTAGTAGATGTAGAAGGGCAGCATCGGCAGCCCGTGCGTGCTGTAGCTGGTGGCCGCGGCCGTCCACGAGGCCATGGCGCCGGCCTCGTTGATGCCCTCTTCGAGGATCTGGCCATCGCGCGCCTCGCGGTAGGTCATCAGGCTGCCCGCATCCTCGGGTTCGTAGCACTGGCCCTGCGACGCGTAGATGCCGACCTGCCGGAACAGGCTGGCCATGCCGAAGGTGCGCGCCTCGTCGGCCACGATGGGCACCACGCGGGGCCCGATATCGGCGGCCTTGAGCAGGCCGGAGAGCATGCGCACGAAGGCCATCGTGGTGGACATCTCCTTGCCGCCGGCCTCGAGCGCGAAAGCCGCGAAATCCGCCACGGCCGGCACCGCCAGGCGCGGCGCCTCGGACAGCCGCCTGGGCATGGCCCCGCCCAGCGCAGCCCGGCGCTCGCGCAGGTAGCGCATCTCGGCGCTGTCGTCCGCAGGGCGGAAAAACTGCTGCGCCGTCGCTTCGGCATCGCTCATCGGCAGGTGGAAGCGCCGCGCGAAGCCGCGCAGGTCGTCGGCGTCGAGCTGCTTCTGCGAGTGCGTGGTCATGCGCCCCTGGGCGATGGCGCCCATGCCGTAGCCCTTCATCGTCTTGGCCAGGATCACCACCGGCGCGCCACGGTGCGCCATCGCCGCGGCATAGGCGGCGTGGATCTTCACCAGGTCGTGGCCACCGCGGTGCAGGCGATCGATCTCGTCGTCGGTCATCGCGCCCACCAGCGCGGCGAGCTCGGGGCTCTGGCCGAAGAACTTCTCGCGGTTGTAAGCGCCGTCGTTGGCCGAGAAGGTCTGGAACTGGCCGTCCACCGTGCGTGCAAAGGCACGCGCCAGGGCCTGCGTGGCATCGCGGGCGAACAGCGCGTCCCAGTCCGACCCCCAGAGCAACTTGATGACGTGCCAGCCCGCGCCCCCGAACGCGGCTTCGAGTTCATCGACGATGCGGCCATTGCCGCGCACCGGGCCATCCAGCCGCTGCAGGTTGCAATTCACGACGAAGACCAGGTTGTCCAGGCCCTCGCGGGCCGCCAGCGACAGGCCGGCCAGCGACTCCGGCTCGTCCATCTCGCCGTCACCGAAGAAGCCCCACACGCGGCGGTCGCCCATCTCGGCGATGCCGCGGTGCCCCAGGTACCGCATGAAGCGCGCCTGGTAGACCGCCGAGAGCGGGCCTATGCCCATCGACCCCGTGGGGAACTGCCAGAAATCGGGCATCAGCCAGGGGTGCGGGTAGGAGCTCAGGCCCCGCACGGCGCGGCCGGCGCCGCGCTCGGCCGCCGCGCTGACTTCCTGCCGGTAGTGCGCGAGATCGTCCTCGCTCAACCGGCCTTCGACGAAGGCACGCGCGTAGACGCCCGGCGCAGAGTGCGGCTGGAAGAACACCAGATCGCCCCCATGCGTGGCGTCGCGGGCACGGAAAAAATGGTTGAAGCCGACCTCGAACAGGTCGGCCGCCGAGGCATAGCTGGCGATGTGGCCGCCGAGCTCGCCGTAGCGTTCGTTGGCCCGCACCACCATCGCCAGGGCGTTCCAGCGCATGATGGCCGCCAGGCGCTGTTCGATCTCCAGATGGCCTGGAAACGCCGCCTGTTCGTGCAGCGCGATGGTGTTGACGTAAGGCGTATTGCGCGGCGGCTTCCAGGCGAGCGCGAAGCGGCGCGCCTCGTCCTGCAATGCATCGAGGACGAAACGCGCACGCTCGGGGCCCGCCGCCTCGACCAGTGAGGCGAGCGCGGCCAGCCACTCGCGCGTTTCCGCGGGATCGGCATCGCCGGGAAAACGCACGGCGTGCCGCAGCGCCTGCATTTCGCCTGTGGCCGGTGGGTTTGACATGTTCATCGCGGCGGCCTGTTTGCGCGACTACGGAGGGAGTCAGCGCTCGACCGAGAGGGTAACCTCCAGCGCCTGGCGGATGTCGGCCAGCAGGTCGGCGGCGTCTTCCAGACCGACCGAGATGCGCACCAGCCCGTCGGAGATGCCGCTGGCCGCCCGCGCCTCGGGCGGATAGGTGGCATGCGTCATGCTCGCCGGGTGCTGGGCCAGGCTCTCGGCGTCACCCAGGCTGACGGCGCGCTGCACGAGGCGCAAGGCGTTCAGGAAACTCCGCCCGGCCTCGATGCCGCCGCGCAGCTCGAAAGCCACCATGCCACCGAATCGCCGCATCTGCTCGCGCGCCAGCGCGTGCTGCGCAAAGCTCGCCAGGCCGGGATACATCACGGTTTCCACCGCCGGGTGCGCGGCGAGAAGATCGGCCACCGCCTCGGCGTTGTCGCAGTGGCGCTCCATGCGCAGGTGCAGGGTCTTCAGCCCGCGCAACACCAGGCTGGCGTCGTGCGGCGACAGCACGGCCCCGGTCATGTCCTTCAAGCCGTACAGGCGGATCTGCTGGGCGACTTCGGCCTCGGCGCACACCGCCACGCCTGCCGTCACGTCGCCGTGGCCATTGAGGTACTTGGTGGCCGAATGCACCACCACATGCGCGCCCAGCTCCAGCGGGCGCTGCAGGTAGGGCGAGCAGTAGGTGTTGTCGACCACCAGGCGCGCGCCATGCCGGCGGCACACCGCGGCCGCATGGCGCAAGTCGACCAGCCGCATGTTCGGGTTGGCGGGGGATTCGCAATACACGACACGCGTGGCCGGCGAGATCGCGTCCTCGAGCACGCCGGGGCGCGACAGGTCGACGAAGCGGACCTTGACGCCGAAGGCCTCCAGGCCGTGCTGCAAGAAGGCGTAGGTGCAGCCGTACATCGTCAGGTGCGCCAGGATTTCGTCGCCCGGACGCAGCAGCGTCCACAGCGTGCCCGTGATGGCGCCCATGCCGGAGCCGAAGGCAATGCCATCGACACCGCCCTCGAGGTCGGCCATGCGGGCCTCGAGCAGGCGCAGTGTCGGGTTGGCAATGCGCGTGTAGAAGTAGCCCGGGTCGGTGCCTGCGAACCGCGCCGCGCCGACCTCTGCGCTCGGGAAGGTGAAGGTGGCGGTCTGGTAGATCGGCGGCGCCAGCGCACCTTCGTGGGCTTGCGGGTCGTAGCCGCTGTGGATCGCGCGTGTCGCGAAGCCGAGCTGGGAGTCCTTGTGCATGCGTGCTCTCCGTGGGGCGCCTGCGAGCCACCGCGGCGGGCAGAAGGGCCTCAGTCACAAGTGGAAGTATCAGAATGCGCACTGAGTTGAATTTGCCAAATCTTCGTGGCGAACCGCCAGGAAAGTGGAAGCTTCTTCCACGAACAAGGGAATCTACCCATGGCCTACGAATCCCTGCGCGACCTCGACCGCGTCGATCTGCAGATCCTGGAGGCATTGCAGTCCAACGGCCGGCTCACGATGGCCGAACTGGGCGAGAAGGTGTCGCTGTCGCCTTCGCCCTGCTGGCGGCGTGTCCAGCTGCTGGAACGCGGCGGATTCATCGTCGACTACCGCGCGCGGCTGGACCGGCGAATGATGGGCCTGGATGTGCATGGCTTCGTCAGCGTGCGCATGGAGAACCATGCGCAGAGCACCTCGGCGAACTTCGAACGCCTGGTGGTGGCGCTGCCTGAAGTGATTGCGTGCCAGAACCTGTCGGGGCAGTACGACTACCAGCTCGAACTCGTGGCGCCCGACCACGAGAGCTTTGCCCAGGTGGTGCGCGAAAAGATCCGTTCGTTGCCTGGCGTGAAGGACATCTACACCAGCTTCACCCTCAAGGAAGTCAAGACCGCAGGCGCGTTGCCGGTGCAGCTCTGAACCCATTGCTGCGCAAGGCATGATCGGGCCCATGAGCAAGCTCGACCCCTCTGCGACACCGCCCCACCCCTGGCGCCACCCATGGCGCCGCCCCGGCGTGGCCGCGGCGCTGGGCGCGGCAGCGCTGTTCGGCGCCGGCACGCCGCTGGCCAAGCAGCTGCTGGCAGGCGTCGATCCCTGGATGCTGGCCGGGCTGCTTTATCTCGGCTCCGGCCTCGGCCTGGGCGTATGGCGGTTGCTCCGGCGCGCCGCGCCCGTGCGGTTGCCGGTGGATCAGTGGCTGTGGCTGGGCGGTGCGGTGCTGGCCGGTGGGGTGGTCGGGCCCGTGCTGCTGATGTTCGGGCTGTCGCGCATGCCGGCGTCGGGCGCGTCGCTGCTGCTCAACGCCGAGGGGGTGTTCACCGCCTTGCTGGCCTGGTTTGCATTCCGCGAGAACTTCGACCGCCGCATCGCCATCGGCATGCTCGCCATCGTGGCCGGCGCCGTGGTGCTGAGCTGGCCGGGCGAGGCGCGCTTTGGCGATGCGTGGCCGGCGCTGGCCGTGCTCGGTGCCTGCCTGGCCTGGGCCATCGACAACAACCTCACGCGCAAGGTGGCGCTCAACGACGCGACCTGGATCGCCTCCGTCAAGGGCCTGGCTGCCGGCTCGGTGAACCTGCTGCTGGCGGTGTGGGTGGGCGCCTCAGCACCCTCGCCCACCCTGCTCGCCAGCGCCATGGCGCTCGGCCTGGCCGCCTACGGTATCAGCCTGGTCCTGTTCGTCATCGGGCTGCGCCACCTGGGCACGGCGCGCACCGGCGCCTACTTCTCGGTGGCACCCTTCTTCGGCGCCGCTCTGGCCGTGACCGTGTGGGGTGAGCCCGTCACCACCGCGTTGCTGGTGGCCGGCGCGTTCATGGCGCTGGGCGTCTGGCTGCACTTGAGTGAACGGCACGAGCACGACCACACCCACGAGGTGATCGAGCATGAACATGAGCACGAGCACGACGCCCATCATGCACATGTGCATGCCGACGGGAATGTGGCGCTGCGCCACTCGCATCGGCATCGGCACGAGGCAATGAAGCACTCGCACGGGCACTTTCCGGATGAGCACCACCGTCACCCGCACTGAGCGCCATCCTTCGGGCCCGGTTCCGTGAGGTGAGTCGTCCCTGGGCCGGCCTGGATCCGTGGCCCACGCGTGAGTCGGCTGCCATGCGCAGCGGAGCTCGACTCGGCGAGCAGGCGAACCATGACTTTTGTCAATGCCGCCCTGATGGATCAGCGTAGCGTTCTTGATCACACAGGGGCTACGAGGAACGATGAGATGAATGAGCGCAGGCTGTTGATGAAGGGCGGCGTGGTGAGCCTGGTCGGCGCCACCGGCCTGATGGGAGCGAAGGGTGCGGCCGCGCTGAACGAGGGCACACCGAAGTGGGGCATGGTGATCGACCTCAACCGCTGCAGCGGCTGCCAAGCCTGCGTAATCGCCTGCAAGGTACAAAACAAGACCGTCCCCGGCAAGTTCAACACCCGCGTCGTCGCCGTTGAGCACTCCAAGTCGCGCGCAAAGCGCGTGACCTTCACTCCCATACAGTGCAACCACTGCGAGGACCCGCCCTGCGTGAAGGCCTGCAGGGCCGAAGCGACCTTCAAGCTACCCAATGGCATCGTCGTCACCGACTGGGAGCAGTGCGTCTCAATCGGGAAGTGCGTGCCTGCATGCCCCTACGACGCGCGCTTCCTCGATCCGCGGCACGAGGGCAT
This sequence comes from Rubrivivax sp., assembly GCA_030681795.1. Taxonomy (GTDB): domain Bacteria; phylum Pseudomonadota; class Gammaproteobacteria; order Burkholderiales; family Burkholderiaceae_C; genus Rubrivivax. Next base: position 152,693 of record JAUXRG010000063.1, on the reverse strand, counting down.
GGTCGACAAGTGCGACTTCTGCATCGACCGCCTCGACAAGGGTCTGTTGCCCGCCTGCGTGGAGGCCTGCGATGCCGGGGCCAGGATCTTCGGCGACCTCAATGCACCGCAAGGTGAATTTGCCGAGTACCTCAAGCGGGCCGATCTCACGCGCCGCAAGCCAGGGTTGGGAATCACGACCAATGTTCTCTACGTTGCGCATCGCAAGACCGGTGAGGGAGTCGAAATATGAAAGCACGCCGCATCAAGGCCACGGTGTCGGCCGCCTCCGTCACGCGCCGCCGGTTCTTCGCCGCGACATCGGCTTCGGCCGTCGCACTCGGTGCCGGCATCGGCCAGGCGAAAGCGGCACCCAAGTACGTGAGCCCGCGCAAGGCCCAGAAGGCCGCCGCCACGCAACTCGACAAGGGCACCCAGGTGGTCCACTCGGTGTGCCTGGGTTGCAATGCGCGCTGCGGAGTGCGCGCCGTGGTCGATGGAGGCAAGCTCGTCAAGCAATCGGGCAACCCCTACCACCCCTACAACAGCCGTTTTGACCCCATTCCTTACGACACGCCGGTGGCCCAGTCGCTGGCGCTGCCCTCGCCGGTTTGCGGCAAGTCGCAGGATGTCCCGAGCTACGCCTACAGCCCGTATCGGGTGCTCAAGCCCCTGAAGCGGTCCGGCCCGCGTGGCTCCGGCCAGTTCGAGCCCATCGAGTGGGATCAGCTCATTCGCGAGGTGGCGCAAGGCGGAAAGCTGTTCGCCCACCTGGGCGAGGATCGTGCCGTGCCGGGTATCAAGGATCTCAACAGCGACGCCCTGATCGATGCGGCGGCGCCTGAACTGGGGCCGGTGCGCAACCAGTTCGTGTTCCTGGGTGGCCGCGACCAGAATGCACGCAAGGAGTTCTCGGACCGGTTCGTCAAGCAAGGCCTCGGTTCGGTGAACCGCATCGGTCACACCGACATCTGCGGCATCGGCTTTCGCATGGGCAACTGGGCCATCTCGGAGCAAAAGGAGGTCGAGTTCAAGGCCGACCCGGTGCACGCGGAATACATCCTCGTCATCGGCGCCAACATCTACGAGGCCCTGCAGCCGGGCGTGAACACCTACGCCGCCACCGTGGCACACCGCAACTCGACCGGCAAGGTCAAATTCACCATCGTGGATCCGCGCGCGACCAACGCTTCCACGCACGCCGACGACTGGATCCCGATCAAGCCAGGTCAGGACGGCGCGTTCTCGATGGGCCTGATCCGCTGGATCATCGACAACGATAGGCACAACAAGGCCTTTCTGTCGGCGCCCAACCCCATTGCTGCAGCCAAGATCGGGCATGGCTGCTACAGCAACGCCTCGCACTTGGTCATCGTCGACCCACGCCACAAGAACTACCGCAAGTTCCTCAGAGTCTCTGATCTCTTTCCGGCATTGACCGGTGACGCGAGCGCAAAGTACATGGTGCTCGGGCCGGCAGGCGTGGTCGCGTTCGACCAAGTGCAAGAAGCAACACTCGACGCCGAGGTGATGGCCCAGCCCGAAGGCGGCCCGTCGATCCATGTCGCCTCCTCGTTCCACCTGATGGCACAAGGCGTGCGCGAGAAGTCCATCGAGGAGTACGCCACCATTTCCGGCGTGGACGTCGATGCCATCGTGCGCACGGCGCGCGAGTTCACCTCGCATGGCACGCGCGCTGCCGTCACCCAGTACCACGGCGCGGGCAACTACCTGAGCGGCACCTATGCGTCCTATCCGGTGGCCATGCTCAGCGTCCTCATCGGCAGCATAGACCGCAAGGGTGGCTACATGAAACCTGGCGGTGGCCTTGCCGCATGGAGCAGCGGCCTGTACGACCTGGCCAGTTTCCCGGGGCAACGCAAGACTCAGGGGCCGCCCATTTCGCGCGAGAAGTTCGCTTACGAAAAGACCACCGAATTCAAGAACAAGGGCTATCCGTCCAAGCGGCCGTGGTACCCGTTCTCGGTGGGTGGGCTGTGCGTCGAGGCGATGAGTGGCATCGACCAGGGCTACCCCTATCCCTGCAAGGTCCTGTTCACCTACTTCTTCAACCCCGTGTATTCGATTCCAGGCGGCTATCGCTATGCGCAGACGCTCAAGGACAGCAGCAAGGTACCGCTGTTCGTATCGATCGACATCACGGTCAATGAGTCGAACGTCTTTGCCGACTACATCGTTCCCGACCTCACCTATTCGGAAGGGCACTACGGTTTCCTCACTCCCCATGCGCCGGCTTCGCGGTTTACCGGCATCCGTACGCCGACCATCGAGCCGTTGACGGGGCGCACCGCCGACGGTCGTCCCTTCAGCGAAGAGACCTTCCTCATCGACCTGGCCAAGGCCGTGGGGCTGCCCGGGTTTGGCCCAGACGTCATCAAGGGCAGCGACGGAAGGACCCATGCCTTGGACCGGGCGGAGGACTTCTACCTGCGTGCGATCGCCAACGTGGCCTCAGGAGCAAAGCTGCAGGCGGCCCCTGAAGACGAGGTCGCCTTCGTGGAAGGCAGCTACCCGGTGGCAAAGTTCAAGAACGTCCTGCCGGCCGCGGAGTGGAAGCAGGTCTGCTACGCGCTGGCCCGCGGCGGCGTATTCACGGCGAAGTACGCGGACGTATTCGATGGCGAGAAGCACAAGTACGGCATCAAGCGGGTGGTGATCTACAACGAGCAACTCGCGACGACTCGCAACTCGATCACCGGCGAGTATTTCTCTGGCACCCTGAAGCACACGCCGCCGATGACGCCCATGGGTCGCAGCATCGAGACCATCGATCGGGACTACCCATTTGCGCCAGTCACCTACAAGATGAACCTGCACACGCAGTCGCGCACCGTGCTGTCATCGATCTCGATGGAAGTGGTGCCCACGAACCACGTGCACATGCACGAGTCCGACGCCAAGCGCCTGGGCGTGAAGGACCTCGACCAGGTCCGGCTCGCCTCGCGCAGCAACCCGGCAGGCATCACCGGCCAGGTCAAGGTCACGAGCCTGGTGCGCCCGGGCACGCTGGGCGTGTCCTTCCACTATGGCCACACCCAGTTTGGCGCCAGCCGGCTGGCGATCCGCGATGCCGCGTCGGTGTTTCTCGGCGGCAAGGCCGTGACCGATGCGCAGGGCCTCAAACCCAACCCGAAGATGGGGGCCGGCCTGAACTACAACGCCATCGCGCGCCTGGACGAAGACTTCGGCAATACGCCGCTCGTGGAAGTCTGCGGCGGCATCCCGGACTTCAGCAGCACGCGCGTCAAGGTCACCAGAGCGTAGTCGCCGCCTCGCCGAAAGGCCTTGCCGCGCGCAGGTGCGGCAGGGCTGTGGCGTCTGGCCGGAAGCGGTCGACCCCGGCGCCGGTCAGCGCCCCACGTCGCCGGCCACGGCCATGAACGCCCCCAGCGGCAACCCGGAGGGCAGCGTGCGCTCGAGCGCCTGCGCAGCGGCGGACCCCGATGGCAGATAGACGCCGTAGCGGAATTGCAGGTGGCGGACCGGCAGAGCCCGCAACTCACGGTCGAGCTCGGCGCGGGTGTGCCAGTGCGCCCCACGATAGGCCCCGCTGCCGCCTTGGCGGCCCTTGGCCCGCCAGAGCAGGCTGTGGCGGTTGAGCAAACCGAGCACGAAGCGGCGGCGGCTGACGCGCACGATTTCGGCCAGCGCCTGCGGCCAGTCCTGCACGAAACACAGCGCGGTGACCGACATCACCGCGTCGAACGACGCGTCGGCGAACGGCAGCGCGATCGCATCACCCCGAACGTAGCTGGCACCCTCGGCGCCGCGGCGGGCCGCGAAGGCCAAGGCCTCGGCATCGCGATCGAGCCCGACCACCGTGGCTCCACCATCGACCACGTGTCGCGTGAACCAGCCCGTGCCGCAGCCCACGTCGAGCACGCGCTCACCCGGCTGCAGATGCAGCAGGCGCCGGATGAGGGCGTACTCGGTGTCGCCGATCCAGCGGCCACGCGGTGTGTCGTACCAGGCGTCGTAGTTCTCGGGAGTCTCGGCGGGCGTCACGGTGGGAGTCACGGCGAGCGCAGCCGCTGCCACGCGGCCACCAGGCCCGCCGCTGCGCGCGTCACCTCGTCCGGCGTGGTCATGCGCCCGACCGACAGGCGCACGGCGCCGGCCGCCTGCGCCGCGTCCACACCCATCGCGGCGAGCACGCCGCTGACGGCGTCGTGCTCCGAATGACAGGCCGACCCGACCGAGGCGGCGACGATCTCGGCGGCTTCGGCCAGCAAGGCGCGCCCGCTGACACCTGGGAACGACACATGCAGCGTATTGGGCAGCCGGTATTCGGGGTGGCCGTTGAGGCGCAGGCCCGGGATCGCGCTTGCCAGGTGTTCATGCAAGCGCTCGCGCAATGCGAGCAGGTGGGCCGCGGCGGCAGGCAGCCGTGTCTTGGCCAAGGCGGCCGCGGCACCCAGCCCGACGATGGCCGCCACGTTTTCGGTACCGGGCCGCAGGCCCTGCTCCTGCTCGGCGCCATGCATCACCGACCGAATCGGCGTGCCGGTGCGCACGTACAGCGCGCCGACCCCCTTGGGCGCGTAGAACTTGTGGCCGGCCAGGGTCAGCAGATCGACGCCGAGTTCGTCCACGTCCAGGGGTAGCTTGCCGGCCGCCTGGGCGGCGTCGGTATGCAGCAGGACGCTGCGTTCGCGCGTCATGCGGGCGATCTCACGAATGGGCTGCAGCGTACCCACCTCGTTGTTGGCGAGCATCACCGAGACCAGGGCCGTATCCTGCCTCAGCGCGTCGGCCACGCGCTCGGGTGCGAGGCGTCCAAACGCGTCGACCGGCAATACCGTCAGCGCCCATCCCTGATCGCGCAAATAAAGCGCCGGTGCCATGACCGCCGGATGTTCGACCGAGCTGATCACCAGATGGCGCCTGGCGTCACCGGATGCGCGTGCCGTGCCCAGCAGCGCGAGATTGTTGGCCTCGGTCGCGCAGCCGGTGAAGACGATCTCCCGCGCCTGCGCGCCCACCAGTTCGGCCACCTGCTGCCGCGCGGCAGCAACCGCCTGCGCAGCGCGTCGGCCATAGGGGTGCGTGCTGGAGGGATTGCCGAACTCGCCGCGCAGCCACGGCAGCATCGCATCGAGCACTTCCCGCGCCACCGGTGTGGTGGCGTTGTAGTCGAGATAAATGGGGTCGTTCATGTCTCACGCCCTGTCGGGGTCGGGCCGGCTCGGGCAGGTGGCGCAAGGGCAGCCCCGCACAGAATCTGCGCCGCGAACTTTACCGTGCGTTCTAACGCCCGTTAGAATGTACTCTATGAACAACCGAACGCTGAAGGATCTTCTGTACGAACAGGTCGCCCGCGTGGGCAAGGCGCTGGCCAGCCCCAAGCGGCTGGAGATGCTGGAGATGCTGGCGCAGGGCGAGAAGGCGGTCGAAGTCGTCGCCGCCGAAGTGGCCATCGACGTCAAGCTCGCCAGCGCCCACCTGAAGGCCTTGAAGGAAGCGCGGCTGGTGCAGAGCCGGCGCGAGGGCAAGCGCATGATCTACCGGCTGAGCGGCAACGATGTCGCGCAGCTTGGCGTGACCTTGCGCCAGGTGGCGCAGGAGCACTTGCTCGAACTGCGCCTGGCGCTGCAGCAGATGATGGCCGAGCCCGACCGGCTGGCGAGCGTCGGCCGCAAGGACCTGCTGGCCCAGGCCAAACGCGGTGAGGTGATCGTGCTCGACGTGCGACCGCAGCTGGAATACGACACCGCCCACCTGCCCCATGCACGCTCGCTGCCGCTGCCCGAGCTGGCGCAGCGCCTGGCCGAGTTGCCGCGCGATGTGGAGATCGTCGCCTACTGCCGCGGCCCGTTCTGCCTGATGTCCGACGAGGCGGTGAAGCTGTTGCGCTCGCACGGCTACCGCGCGAGCAAGACCTTCGATGGCGTCAGCGAATGGCAGGCCGCCGGCCTGCCGGTGTCACGGGCTTGAAGCCCAAGTCAACCACCAAGGAACCCCCATGACCTCCACCCTGTTCATCCTCAACGAGGCTCCCTACGGGAACGAACGCGCCTACAACGCGCTGCGCCTGGCCGCCGCGGTGGCGGGCAAGGAGGACCAGCGGGTGCGGCTGTTCCTGATGGCCGACGCCGTGGCCTGCGCCAAGAGCGGGCAGAAAGTGCCCGAGGGCTACTACAACGTGCAGCTCATGCTCGGCAAGGTGCTGCGCAAGGGCGAAGTGGGGTTGTGCGGCACCTGCATGGACGCCCGCGGCCTGCTGCAGGAGGACATGGTCGAGGGCGCGTTGCGCAGCACGCTGGCCCAGCTGGCGGACTGGACCACCGAGGCCGACAAGGTGCTGGTGTTCTGATGGGACGCACCGCCCTTGTCCTCGGCGGAGGCATCGGCGGCATCGCCGTCGCCCGGGCCCTACGCAAACGGTTGCCGGCCGATGATCGCGTCGTCGTGGTCGAGCGCGAACGGAGTCTCGTCTTCGCGCCTGCGCTGATCTGGCACATCGTCGGCGAGAGTGAACCGGCGGATTTCACGCGGCCGCTCGAAGTGCTGAACTCCAAGGGCATCGAGCTTGTCAGCGGCGATATCTCGCGCATCGATCCGTCCGGCTTGGCCGTCGAGGTCGGTGCGAAGACCCTGGCCGGCGACGCGATGATCGTGGCGCTGGGCGCAGACTACGCGCCGGAAACCGTCCCCGGCCTGGCAGAGCACGGACTCAATCTCTACACATTCTCCGGCGCTGAACAGATCCGCACCGCGCTCGACCGATTCGAAGGCGGCCGCATCGTCGTTCTGACTTCAGCGCCGGGCTACAAGTGCCCGGCCGCGCCCTACGAGGTGGCCATGCTGGTCGAAGCGTTCTGCCGCAAGCGCGGCCTGCGCGCCCGGACAGAGATCGCCATCCATGCCGCCGAGCCCGCGCCGATGCCGGTGGCCGGCCCGGTGGCTGGCGCCCAGATCAAGACGATGCTGGAACGCAAGGGCATCGCCTACTTTCCGCAACGCCAGGTCGTACGGGTCGATGACGGCGTCCTGCATTTCTCCGAAGGTCAGACCGCCGCCTTCGACCTGTTGCTCTACGTGCCACCGCACCGCGCTCCCGCCGTGGTCAGGGACGCCGGCCTGTGCGGCGAATCGGGTTGGGTGCCGGTGGACCGGGGCACGCTGGCGACGAAGTTCGCCAAGGTCTGGGCCATCGGCGACGTGACTGCGATTCCGCTCAAGATGGGCCGCCCGCTGCCCAAGGCCGGCGTGTTCGCCGGCAAGCAGGCCGTGGTGGTGGCGCAGAACATCGCCGCTGCCTGGCGTGGGCGGGCGGCAACGGCTCGCTTTGACGGTCATGGTGCGTGTTTCCTGGAGACCGGCGGCGGCATGGCCGGCATGGGCAGCGGCAATTTCTACGCCGAACCGCTGCCCGACGTGCGCATGCGTTGGCCGAATCCGTTCTGGCACCTGGGCAAGGTCCTGTACCAGAAATCCTGGCTTTGGCGCCACCTTTGACAGGGAAGGGTCGGCATGACGCAGCCGTTTCACTCCCCATCCCGCCTGATCCCAACCACCCGAGGACGACATGCGATTTCCCCTGATCACCGCCGCCTTGCTGGCTTGCACAATGCAATTCGCGCCCACCTTCGCCTGGGCCAATGAAAAAGCCGCCATCGACGCGATGGAGGCCTACCTCGACTTCGTCGACTACGGCGGCGCGACGATCTTCCCCGAGCAGATCCCGAAAGACGACTGGAAGAAATTCTTCGTCATCGATGCGCGCGACAAGGCGCAGTTCGACAAGGAACACATTGCCGGCGCGGTGAACATCGAGTGGCGCCGAGCCCTGGCCGAACGCAGCCGCATCCCGAAAGACAAGCCGGTGCTGCTGTACTGCAATACCGGCACGCTCTCTGCGCAGGCCGGCTTCGCGCTGCGCGTGGCGGGGTACGAGAACGTCCGCATCCTGCAAGGCGGGTTCGCGGAGTGGAAGGCCAAGGGCGGCTTCGATGCCGCTGCGAAGGCCGGCACCGCGGCCAAGCACTGACCCGCCCTCCTGTGTGCGGTGTCGAGGCCGCATCACCCCTGCAACGGCAGGCGCATCAACGCGCGCAAGCCGCCTTCGGGCCGGTTCAGGAGTTCGACCTCGCCGCCGTGGCTCCTGGCCACCTGGCGCACGATGGCCAGGCCCAGGCCCACGCCGCCGGTCTCACGGCTGCGTGAGCTCTCCACCCGGTAAAAGGGCTCGAAGACCCGCGTCAGTTCCTGCGCCTCCAGCCCGGGGCCGTCGTCGTCGACCGTGATCTGAAGCTCGTGCCCGCGCGCGGCCACTTCGACGCCGGCCCGCGCGCCGTACTTCAGCGCGTTGTCGATGAGGTTCGAAATCGCCCGCTTCAGCGCACGCGGGCGCGCATTCAGGCGCAGCGGCCCGGGCGGCACCTGCAGCGTCACGGGCTGGCCGGCGTCCTGTGCATCGTCGACCATGCTCTCCAGCAAGGCCACCATATCCACCGGCTGGGTGGGCTCGTCCACCAGCTTGCCGTGCAGGAAATCGAGCGCGCCGTCGAGCATGCCCTGCATGTCGTCCAGATCGCGCAGCGTGCGCTCGCGCAACAGCGGGTCGGTCAGCATTTCGGCGCGCAGCCTGAGCCGCGTGACCGGCGTGCGCAGGTCGTGCGACACGGCGGCCAGGAAGCGCTCGCGCTCCTCGATGCCCGCGCGCAGGCGGGTCTGCATCGCGTTGAAGGCCTTGGCCGCCTGCTGCACTTCCTGCGGTCCGTCTTCGGGCAGGGGCTTGCGGCCCAGGTCCTCGCCCAGCGCCAGCGCGGCAGCGGCCAGCTCGGACAGCGGCCGCACCGCCTGGCGGGCCGCCCACCACACCAGCACGATGACGGCCGTGAGCATCAGGCTCAGGTTGGCCAGCAAGAGCCAGGGCCAGGCAAAGACTTCGTCCGAAGCGCCGCCCCGGAGGTGCAGCCAGTCGCCCGCGGAGAGCCGGATGAAGAGCTCGAAGCTGAAGTCGCCGATGCGCGGCAGGCGCAGGGCTCGCACCTCGACATCCGGACCGAGCAACTTCTTCAGACCCACGACGAGGCCGTGGAGTCGGGCCGCCATCGCCTGCTCTTGCGGCGCCTGCGCCAGCAGTTCCAGACTCAGCCGCGGCGAGGCCAGCCAGGCCGCCAGCTCGGCGCGCTCAGCCGGCCGTTGGTGGTCGATGGCCCGATAGACGGCCGCCACGCGTTGGGTCAGCTCCAGGCTCACGGTGCTGCCCACCGTGTTGCGGCGCTCGGACAATTGCAGCCAGACGCCCAGCACCTGGGCCAGCAGCAGGCCGGCCGTCATGATGAGCAGCAGACGGCCGAACAGCGTGCGCGGTGCGCGTGGCTTCACGCGGCCTCCCCGGCGGGGCTTCGGCCTGCGGCTGGGTGGGTCATGACAGCTCCACGGGCAGCGCCAGCACATAGCCTTGCCCGCGCACCGTCTTGATGACCTGCGGCTCCCGCCCGTCATCCCGCAGGCGGCGCCGCAGCCGGCCGATCGTCACATCGATGCTGCGGTCGAAGAGGATGGATTCGCGCCCGTTGGCCAGCTCGAGCAACTGATCGCGCGAGATCACGCGCTGGGGGTGTTCGAGCAGCACGCGCAGCAAGCGGAACTCGGCCCCGGACAGGGGAACCACCAGCCCGTCGGGTGCGACGACATGCCGGGCCGCAACGTCCAGGGTCCAGCCGCCAAAGCGAAAACCGCGCGCGTCCTCGGGCTCCAGGTTGGGCGGCAGCGCATGCGCCCGCCGCAACACGCTGCGGATGCGCGCCAGCAACTCACGCGGGCTGAAGGGCTTGGCCAGGTAGTCGTCGGCACCCATTTCCAGCCCCACGATGCGGTCGATCTCGGTGCCCCGCGCGGTGAGCATCAGCACCGGGATGTTCGAGCGCGCCCGCAGGTCGCGGCACAGCGTCAAGCCGTCTTCGCCCGGCAGCATCAGGTCCAGCACCACCAGGTCGATGCGGTGGCTCTCCAGGGTGCGGCGCATCGCCTTGCCATCGCCCACCGAGGTGACGCGGTAGCCCGCCTGCTCCAGGAATTCGGTGAGCAAGTGGCGGATCTCGCGATCGTCATCGACGATCAGCAAATGCTCTGGGGTCGCGCTCATCGGCCGCTCACCGCTTCATCGCCGGCCCAGCGACATGCGCGACGCCCAGCACCAGGGAGCCGGTGGACGATCGCCGGAGATCGGGCATAGCGAAAGGGGTCATGGGGTACTCCGTTGTGCCGTTGAAGGGTTGGGGCCCTGCCACCAGGGCAGCAGGCATGAATCGAATTCTGCCGGGCCGGCCGGCGGGGCCACTGGGCCTTCGGTGACGTAGTGCGACAACGGCCGCCTTGTCATGAAGGCTCACCAAACGGGGGGGTGTTCGACACACCGGGATTACATGCCGAGCTTGGAATACATCCTGCCGATTGGCAACAACCTCACTCTGACACTCGCAAAGGAATTCATCATGAGCAAGACCATATTCAACACCCTGATGCTCGGCTTGGCCGGCGCCTCCTTGCTGGCCTCGGCCGCGGCCATCGCCGGCGGTGGCAGCTGGGGGCCGGGCATGGGCCCCTTCAGTGGCGGGCCCGGCCACGGCGGCTTCATGTCGCATGGCGTGTCCGCCGAGCGTGCCGACCAGATGGCCGCATCGCGACTGGACGCGCTGAAGAAGTCGCTGGCCCTGCAGCCGCAACAAGAGCCCGCCTGGAGCGCTTTCCGTGACACTGCCCTGGCTCAGGCCAAGCAGATGGGGCAGGCACGCCAAGCGATGGGCGACGCCGCACAGACCCTGCCCCAGCGCCAGGAACAGGCCTCGCGGCTGGCCGGTGAGCGCCTCAAGGGCATGGACCAGATGAGCCAGGCTCTCAAGACGCTGTACGGCGCGCTCACACCCGAGCAGCGCAAGGTGCTCGACAGCCAGGGCCATGGTGGCCCGGGATACGGTGGCCGCGGCCGCCACGGCTGATGCCCTGGCCGTGCCACCTGTGAGCGCACAGCCTTGGCACGGTTCGGTAGTAGGCTCCCGCATGCCCCAGGGCTCTTCCAGTCGCCATTCCTGGCTTGGCCGCCGCAACCACGCGGGCCCCGTAGTCTCATAGGATGACGCGCATGAATCGTCGCAACATGTTCTTGACTGCCGGGCTCGCCGCGGTGGTGCTGGTGGTCGCCGCGGGTGCGGCCTACCTGCGCTTCGGGCGTGCCGTCGCGCTGCCCCTGGTCCAGGCCGTGCAGGGCGAGGTGGTCCTGCGCGTGGTCGGCCCAGGGACCGTGCAGGCCCGCGTGCCGGTCACGCTCAGCTCGCGCATCACCGCCACGGTCAAGGCGCTCGATGTCGATGTCGGCGATGTGGTCCGGCGCGGCCAGCCGCTGGCTCTGCTGGACGACCGCGACCTGGCCGCGCGGCGCGGTGTCGTCGGCGGTCAGCAGCTCTCGCTGACCCGCAACCTCGCCGCCGCGCAGGCCACCGTGGCCAAGTCGCAGGCCGACCTGGAACTGGCACGCAGCAAGCAGCGGCGTGACGCCGAATTGCTGCGCGATGGCTTCGTTTCACAGGCCGTGCTGGATGGCTCGGATGCCGCGATGCGCTCCGCCGCGGCGGGCCTGGACAACGCCCGGGCCACGCAAGCGGCACGCGAGGCCGATTTGCAGGCCTTGTCGCAGGAAGCGAGCTACGCGGACACCGTGCTGTCATTCACCCGCATCACCGCGCCCATGGACGGCGTGATCATCTCGCGCCAGGTCGAGGTCGGCACCACCGTCGTGCCGGGCAGCACACTGCTGCGCATGGTCGACGTGGCGTCGCTGTGGGTGGCCATGCGGGTGGACGAATCGGTGGTCGGCCGGGTGGAACTTGGCCAGCCGGCCAGCATTCGCCTGCGCACGGGTCAGACGCTGGCGGGCAAGGTCGCCCGCATCGCGCGGCAGTCCGACGCCGCCACGCGCGAACTGGATGTCTTCGTGGCCTTCGACGCCCCGCTTGCGCGCTTTGCCATCGACCAGGAGGCCGAGGTCTCCATCACCGCGGGCGTAGCCAGCGGCGTGGTCGTGCCGATATCGGCGCTGATGCGCGACCGCCAGGGACTGCAGGGGGTGCTGGTGGTGACCGACTCGCGCACCGCGTTTCGCCCGGTGCAGACCGGCGTCAGCGACCCACACAGCGTGATCATCGCCAAGGGGCTGGCCGCGGACGAGCTCGTGGTGGCGAACGCCGATGGCGTGAAGACCGGCGTTCGCGTCCAGGCGAGCGCGCCGGCGCGCTGATCCAAACGGCACCCTGGACACGCCATGGATCTCGCCCTCAAGGACATTCGCCGTCACATCGGCAAGTTCATCGCCACCATTTCCGGCGTGGCGATGCTGTTGTCCATCGTGCTCATCATGAACGGCATCTTCCAGGGCAATATCGCCGATGGCGTCTGGCTGATCGACAACACGGCCACCGACCTGTGGGTGGTCGAGCGCGGGCGCGGCGGGCCCTTCAACGAGAGCTCGCGCATGCCGCTGGACAGCGCCAAGAGCATCGCCGCCACGCCCGGCGTGGCCAAGGCCAGCCCGCTGGTTTTCTACTCGGCGCAGCGCGACATCGCCGGCGTGAGCCAGCAGTTCACGATGATCGGCTACGACGTCTTCGGTGGCCTGGGCGGGCCCGGCCGCATCGTGCTCGGCCGCGCCATCGAGGCGCCGCACTATGAGCTGGTGGCCGACCGCAAGCTCGGTCTGGCCCTGGGCGACAAGGTGCCCTTCGGCACCCACGAGTACACCGTGGTCGGCATCACGCAGGGGGCAGTCGATTCCGGCGGCAGCCCACTCGTCTATCTGTCGCTGCCGGACGCGCAGGAGGTGCAGTTCCAGCAGGACAACCGTGCGCTCGTCGCATCGCGCGCAGCGAGCCTGAAGCGGCTTGAGCTCGCCGGCTATTCGGCGGAACAGGCCAGCCGCTTGCTGCCGCTGCTGTCTTCGACCAGCGATACCGTGAATGTCGTGCTGGTCAAGCTCGCCCCGGGCGCCGACGGCGCGCAGGTCGCCCGGCAGATCAGCGACTGGCTGTATTTCAACGTCTACACCACCGAAGAAGAGCGCAACCTGCTGCTCGAAGGCAAGCTGAACAAGATGTCGGCCGTGCTGGGCCTGTTTCGCGCGCTTCTGGTCATCGTCGCCATCGTCATCATCGCGCTCATCATCTATGTGCTGACGATCGAGAAGATCAAGTCCATCGCCACGCTCAAGCTGATCGGCGCGCCGAACTGGGTCATCGTGCGGCTGATCCTGGAGCAGTCGCTGGCGCTGACGCTGGCGAGCTTTGCCGCCGCCTACGTGTTGCGCGACCTGATCGCGCTGGGCTTCCCGCGCAATATGGCGTTCTTGACGCAGGAGACGGCGGTCACCTTTGCGGTCATGCTGGCCGGCGGCGTGCTCGCCAGCCTGATGGCCATCTGGCATGCGCTGCGCACGCCGCCGCAGACGGCACTGGGCGGTTGACATGGCGGTTGTCGAAGTCGAAAACGTATCCAAGACCTTCGGCAGCGGAGAGCTTGCCGTCCAGGCGCTCAAGCCCTGCTCATTCAGCGTGCAGGAAGGCGAACTCGCCGCGCTGGTGGGGCCCAGCGGCTCGGGCAAGAGCACGCTGCTGCTGGCAATCAGCCTGATCCTCGAGCCGACCACCGGGCGCATCGTGGTCAACGGGCAGGAGATCTACAACCACGGCTGGACCGGCGTGGACGAACGCGCCTTTCGCCGCCGCAACATCGGTTTCATCTTCCAGCAGCACAACCTGATCCCGTTCCTCACCGCGCAGGAAAACGTCGCGCTGATGATGCAGTTGAACGGTGCCAGCCGACGCGATGCCGCCAAGCGGGCGAAGGAACTGCTCGGTTACCTGGAGATCGCCCACCGGGCCGATTCGCTGCCAGCCAATCTTTCCGGCGGCGAGCAGCAGCGCGTGGCAATCGGGCGCGCGCTGGCCAACGAACCCCCGTTGATCCTGGCCGACGAGCCGACCGCCGCGCTCGATACCGATCGCGGCACCAAGGTGATGGCGCTGCTGCACAAGATCGCGCGCGAGCGCCGTTCAGCGGTGATTGCCGTGACCCACGACCAGCGCATGATCAAAGGCTTCGACACCGTGTACCACCTGGATGACGGAAATCTCAGGCGCTTGCCCCGGGCCGCTGAGGCCGAGCCGGCGTAGGCCTGGAGAGGGTTGCAGCAGGCGCCGTTGCGCCGGCCCGGCACGACCAGGCATGGCCGAGCGCGGCGCGCTACTTGACGAGCGTCACAGGCACGTTCGCGGCGTGGACGACCTTGGTCGCCACCGAGCCCATCACCACACTGCCTATCGCTGTCATGCCGCGCGTGCCCATCACGATGCCGTCGCACCCGAGCTCGTCGGCCCGACGCGCGAGCGGCAGAAGTAGGGAGCCATCATTGTCCCTATCCGTTCCTGTACTCCGCGCGCTGGGGCATGTCGAACGCCTCAATCCTGTTCCGGCGCAGCGACCGAAGGAAAGCCCGCGCACCCCGGTCGGGGTTGCGTCGAATGACCTGCATACAATGATTCGGAACTCCTAGCCGGTCATTTGAAGTGTTTCGCTCGGTCAGCCTCTTCTCCTCTCTGTACCTCTTCTGGTTGCTGCTGTCGGGGTTCTTCACTCCGTTCCTGTTGTTGGCGGGCGTGGGCTCCGCGCTGGCGGTGGTCTGGTTCGCGCGACGCATGGACGGGATTGGCCAAGAAGGGGACCCGAGCCGCCTGGGCCCGAGGGCCCTGCTTTACTGGCCCTGGTTGCTGAAGGAAATCGTCAAGTCGGGGTGGGATGTGACCAAGATCATCCTGCACCCAAAGTTGCCGATCAGCCCGACCCTGGTGCGCTTCGCGCCGAAGCAGAAATCCGACCTGGGGCTGGTGATCCACGCCCAATCGATCACCCTGACCCCCGGAACGATCACGATCGAGGCCGGGCCGAACGAGTTTCTCGTGCATGCGCTGACCCGTGGCGGTGCCCAGGCCGTGGTGGACAGCGAAATGGATCGCCGCGTCGCGGCTTGCGAGGGCAGACCATGATGTTTGCGGCCGCTGCCCTCGCCTTGCTGGCGACGATCGCGCTGGCCCTGGTGCGCGCCGCGTTGGGCCCCACCGTCTTTGACCGGGCGCAAGCGGCCAATACCGTGGGCACGGTGGCCATGCTGCTGCTGGCCGTGCTGGGCTTCCTCGACGGCCGCCCCGAGTTCCTGGACCTGGCGATCGTCTACGGCCTGCTCAATGTCATCGGCACGATCGCCGTGCTGAAGTACTTCCGCCGGGGTGATCTCGGGGATCCGGGCATCGACGAGGAGCCTGCCAAGTGACGGCCTGGATCGACGCCCTGAGCTGGGTCTGCCTGGTGGGTGGCGGCTTCTTCTGCGTCGTCGGTGCGTTAGGCCTGCTGCGCATGCCCGACTTCTACACCCGCATGCATGCGGCGAGCGTGATCGATACGCTGGGTGTCGGCTCGATCCTGCTCGGGCTCATCCTCCAGGCCGGGTTCACGCTGGTGGCCGTGAAGCTGCTGATGGTGGGCGTCCTGATCTTCATCGCCAGCCCGACGGCCACCCATGCGCTGGCGCGTGCAGGAATGGTGCGTGGCTTGAAGCCTGTGTTATTCGAGGGGGAGAGCACACCATCGAAACCTTGATCATCAATGTGCTGCTCGTGCTGATGGTGGCTACCGTGCTCGTCATCGCGCGCAGCCGCAACCTGTTCGGCGTGATCGTGCTCAGCGGCCTCTACAGCTTCCTGATGGCGACCGCGCTGGTGGCGATGGATGCGGTGGACGTGGCGATGACCGAGGCCTCGGTGGGTGCGGGCATTTCCACGGTGCTGCTCCTGGGCGCGCTCTACCTGTGCAAGAGCGAGGAGGCGCGACCGTTGCACAAACCTTGGTTGCCTTTGGCGGTATCCCTGGCCGTTGGCGCGGTGCTGGTCTACGGCACGCTCGGCCTGCCCGAGTTCTCCGACCCGCTGGCGCCCATCCACGTGCATGTGGTGCCGCGCTACCTGAACGAATTGAAGCAGGAAGTCGACGTGCCCAACGTGGTGACCGCCGTCCTCGCCAGCTACCGCGGCTACGACACGCTGGGTGAAACCACGGTGGTGTTCACGGCAGGCGCCGGCGTGGTTGCCCTGCTGAGGCGGCGTCGCAGGAACCGCAAGCCATGAGACACGACCTGGTCCTGCGGGTCATCGCCAAGCTGCTGATCCCGTTCATCCTGCTCTTCGCGCTGTACGTGCAGTTCCATGGCGACTTCGGTCCGGGCGGGGGCTTCCAGGCCGGCGTGATCCTGGCTGCGGCAGTGATCTTCTATGGCCTGATCTATGGCCTGGCCGACACCCGCAAGCTGGTGCCCGAGCCGCTGGTCGAATCGATGATGGCCATCGGTGTGTTGATTTACGGCGGCGTCGGTGTGGCCGGCCTGCTATTGGGCGGCAACTACCTCGACTACTTCGTGCTCGATCCGAATCCGGTGTTGGGCCAACACCGAGGCATCTTCTGGGTCGAAGTGGGCGTGGCGACCACCGTCTCGGGCGTGATGCTGAAGATCTTCTACATGTTCGCCGACCGCGGCAAGGTGGATGAATGACGGGCTCCGGGACGGCCATGACCCTGGGCGGGCACTTCACCTACTTCATCACCATCTTCCTGATGATCGCGGGGCTGTTCATCGTCATCGCGCGCGGCAATCTGATCAAGAAGCTCGTTGGCCTGGGCATCTTCCAGACCTCGGTGTACCTGCTGTATATCGCGCCGGGCAAGCTGGTGGGTGGCACGGCACCTATCCTCAGCGACGCGTTCACCGTGTATTCCAACCCCTTGCCCCATGTGTTGATCCTGACCGCCATCGTGGTCGGCGTGGCCACGCTGGCGCTCGGGCTGGCGCTGGTGGTGCGCATCCGCGAGGCCTACGACTGCATCGAGGAAGATGAAATCCTGAGCATGGATGAGGCACCGAACCGCCTCGAGCCACAAGAATGAGCCTGGCCCTGCATCTGCCTGCATTGCAGGTCGTCGTGCCTTTGCTTGCCGCACCGCTGACGGTGCTGCTGCGCCGTCGCAGCGTGGCCTTCGCGGTGGCGCTCGCCGCCAGCTGGGCGGCCCTGGCGATCGCCGTCATGCTGTGGCTGCGCGTGGCCGACAGCGGCACCATCTCGTATGCCATCGGCAACTGGCCGCCGCCCTGGGGCATCGAGTACCGGGTTGACCGGCTGAGCGCCTTCGTGCTGGTGCTGGTCTCGGGCATCGCGGCCGTGGTGCTGCCGTACAGCCGCGCCAGCATCGAGGCCGAAGTACCGTCTCAGCAGCACTACCTCTTCTACACCATGTTCGTGCTGTGCCTGGCGGGGCTGCTGGGCATCACGATCACCGGCGACGCCTTCAACATCTTCGTATTCCTGGAGATCTCGTCGCTGTCGACCTACGTGCTGATTGCCCTGGGGCGCGACCGGCGCGCGCTGGTGGCCTCGTACCAGTACCTGATCATGGGCACGATCGGTGCCACCTTCATCGTCATCGGCATCGGTCTGCTGTACCTGATGACGGGCACGCTGAACCTGGCCGACATGGGCCGACGCATCGCCGCGGTGCAGGGCACGCGGCCGGTGCTGGCGGCGCTGGCTTTCCTCACCGTGGGTATCTCGCTGAAGCTGGCGCTGTTCCCGCTGCACCAGTGGCTGCCCAATGCCTACACCTTCGCGCCTTCGGCGGTGTCGGCCTTTCTGGCCGCCACGGCCACCAAGGTGGCGGTGTACGTGCTGCTGCGCTTTTATTTCTCGGTGTTCGGCGAGTCGGCGGTGTTCACGCGGCTGCCAATGACTGAAGCGATGCTGCTGCTCGCGCTGGCGGGCATGTTCGTCGCTTCGACGATCGCCATCTTCCAGACCGACCTGAAGCGCCTGTTTGCCTACTCGAGCGTCAGCCAGATCGGCTACATCATCCTCGGGCTGTCGTTCGATTCGGCCTCCGGGCTCACCGCCACCATCGTCCACCTGTTCAACCACGGCGTGACCAAGGGCGCGATCTTTTTGCTGCTCGGCTGCGTGGCGCTGGTGATGGGCGGCACCAGCCTGGCGCGCATCCAGGGCCTGGGCAAGCGCATGCCGCTGACGAGCTTGGGGCTGGTGATCTGCGGGCTGTCGCTGATCGGCGTGCCGGGCACGGCCGGCTTCGTCAGCAAGTGGTACCTGATCCTGGCGGCGCTCGAGAAGGGCCAATGGTGGCTGGTATTCCTGATCGTGGCGTCGTCGCTATTGGCCGTGGCTTACGTGTGGCGCTTCGTCGAAGCCGCCTACTTCCGTAAGCCGCGGCAGGACACGGCCGGCGGCGCTGCGTTGCCCTGGACCATGGCCGTGCCGGCGGGCGTGCTGGCCGCCGCCGCCGTGTACTTCGGGCTCGACACCTCGTTCACCGTCGGCTCGGCCGCGCAGGCTGCCGCGCTGCTGCTCGGAGGGTTGCGCTGATGCTGAGCGCCGAGCAGGCCATTCTTGCCGCGCTGGCGGTGCCGCTGTGCGGTGCGGCCCTGATCGCGCTGGCCGGACGTGCACCGAACCTGCGCGAAGCCATCACCCTGATCACCGCGCTAGCGCTGCTGGGCTGTGTGCTGTGGCTGCTGCCGGCAGTCAGCGGCGGCGCCCGCCCCGCGGTCACGCTGTTCGCCCTGCTGCCGGGTCTGCAGATCGGATTCAAGGTCGAGCCGCTGGGCATGCTGTTCGCGCTCATCGCGTCGGGCCTGTGGATCGTCAATTCGCTGTACTCGATCGGCTACATGCGCGGCAACAACGAGGCCCACCAGACGCGCTTCTACGTCTGCTTCGCGCTGGCGCTGGCGGCCACGATGGGCATTGCCTTCGCCGGCAACTTCTTCACGCTGTTCGTCTTCTACGAACTGCTCACGCTGATCACCTACCCGCTCGTCGCCCACCACGGCACCGACAAGGCGCGCAGCGGCGCTCGCGTGTACCTCGGGCTGTTGATGGGCACCTCGATCGTCTTCCTGCTGCCGGCGCTGGTATTCATCTGGCACGTCGCCGGCACGACTGACTTCGCGGCCGGCGGCATCCTGGCCGGCAAGCTCGGGCCCGCCGGCCTCGCGGCCCTGCTCGCGCTGTGCATGTTCGGCATCGGCAAGGCAGCGCTGATGCCCTTCCACCGCTGGCTGCCGGCGGCGATGGTGGCGCCCACGCCGGTGTCGGCGCTGCTGCATGCGGTGGCGGTGGTCAAGGCCGGCGTGTTCAGCGTCGTCAAGGTGATCGTCTATGTCTTCGGCGTCGACAACCTGGCCCAGGCCGCACCGATCGACATCGGATGGGCCATCGGCGGCGCCGCCGACTGGCTGGTGGCGGTGGCCGGCTTCACGATCGTGGCGGCCTCGGTGGTCGCGCTCGCCGCCGACAACCTCAAGCGCCGCCTGGCCTATTCCACGATCAGCCAGCTCTCCTATGTGGTGATGGCCGCGGCGTTGCTGGCGCCACTGTCGCTGATCGGCGCCGTGATGCACATCGCGGCCCACGCGGTGGGCAAGATCACGCTGTTCTTCGCCGCTGGCGCGATCTATACCGCCGCACACAAGACCGAAGTCAGCCAGCTCGACGGCATCGGCCGGCGCATGCCCTGGACGATGGGCGCCTTCGCCATCGCCGCGCTTTCGATGATCGGCCTGCCGCCTGCCGTGGGCTTCATCTCGAAGTGGTACATGCTGTCCGGTGCGATGGCCGCGCAGCATTGGCCCGCGGTGGGCGTGATCGTCCTCAGCACGCTGTTGAACGCGGGCTACTTCCTGCCCATCGTCTATCGCGCGTTCTTCGTGGCGCCGCGAGACGAGGCCCGCGATCACCCGCACGGTGAAGCCCCGCTGACCATGGTGCTGGCGCTGTGCGCCACGGCCGCGGCTACTGTGCTGCTGTTCTTCCTGCCCGACGTGCCGCTGGCGCTGGCACGCCAGACGATCGCCCCGTGATGAACGGGACAAGGACGACTCCCATGGACGACAAACCCCACTGGCTCGACGAGCCGCGCAACGTCAAGCGACTGTGGCGAGGTTTCCTCGTCGTGCTGGCGCTCACCGTGCTGGCGGAATTTGTCGTCCACTTGCACCCGTACTTCGAGATCGAATCGGTCTTCGGCTTCAGCGCCTGGTTCGGCTTCATGGCCTGCGCCGCGATGATCGGCGTCGCCAAGGCGCTGGCCCTGGTGCTCAAGCGCCCCGACACCTACTACGGCAAGCGCGATGACTGAGTTCCTGGCCCACCCCGCGCTGGTGCTGATCGTCGGTGCCTTGCTGCTGCCGTTCCTGCGCGGCACGCTCCGGTCGGTGGCGATCGCGGGGATTCCGCTCATCGCGCTGGCGCTGGTGTGGCAGGTGCCCGACGGGCCGGCCTGGCAGGCGCGGTTTCTCGATTACACGATCACGCCGCTGCAGGGCGACAAGCTGTCGCGCCTGTTCGCAACGATCTTCGCGTTGATGGCGGCGGGCGGTGGCCTCTTCGCCCTCGGCCAGAAGAGCCGCGTCGAAGTGCCGGCGGCCTTCGTCTACGCCGGCTCGGCGATGGGCGTGGCGCTCGCAGGCGACCTGATCACCGTGTTCGTGTTCTGGGAGCTGATGGCCGTGGGCTCGACGCTGGTGCTGTGGAGCAACGGTCGGGAGTCGTCCTACCGCGCCGCGCGCCGCTACCTGATGATCCACCTGCTCGGCGGCGTGGTGCTCTTTGCCGGCGTCACCGGCCACATCGCGCAGACCGGCAGCGTCGCCTTCACACGCATGGCGCCGGATTCCATTGCGCATTGGTTGATCCTGATCGGCTTCCTCGTCAACGCTGGTGCGCCGCCGCTGTCGGCCTGGCTGCCCGACGCCTACCCCGAGGCATCGTGGAGCGGCACGGTGTTCCTGTCGGCCTTCACCACCAAGGCCGCGGTCTATGTGCTGATCCGCGGGTTCCCGGGCACCGAGCTGCTGATCTGGGTGGGCCTGTTCATGGTCTTCTACGGCATCGTCTACGCGCTGCTGGAGAACGACATGCGACGCATCCTGGCCTATTCGATCGTCAACCAGGTCGGCTTCATGATCGCCGGCATCGGCATCGGCACCGAGATGGCGCTCAACGGTGCGGCAGCACACGCCTTCGCCCACATCATCTACAAGGCCCTGCTGCTGATGTCGGCCGGCTCGGTGCTGCTGATGACGGACCGGCGCAAGTGCTCCGAACTCGGCGGGCTGTTCCACACCATGCCGCTGACCACGGTATGCGGCACGATCGGGGCACTGGCGATCTCCTCGTTCCCGCTGACCTCGGGCTTCGTCTCGAAGTCGATGGTCTCGCAGGCTGCGGCCGACGGCCAACTGATGACGGTGTGGCTGCTGCTCACGGCGGCTTCGGCGGGTGTGTTCCTGCACGCCGGCATCAAGTTCCCGTGGTTCGTCTTCTTCCAGAAGGACTCGGGTCTGCGGCCGGCCGAACCGCCGGCGAGCATGCGCTGGGCGATGGTCGTGTTCGCGTTCCTGTGCATCGCGCTCGGCGTCTGGGTCGAGCCGCTGTATGCGCTGCTGCCCTATGCGGTGAAGTACGAGCCCTACACCTGGGCCCATGTGCTGACCCAGACGCAACTGCTGCTGTTCTCGGGGCTGGCGTTCTTCGTCATGCTGCCCTACCTGAAGCGCACGCTGACGATCACGCTGGACACCGACTGGTTGTGGCGGCGCCTGCTGTCGGCAGGGGCGACTCGTTTGGAAGCCTTGTTCGGTGTGGCCAGACGGGCACTGTCAGCGCGGGTCGGCCATGCGGGCGATGGCCTCCTCGGGATGCTGGTCCGTCAGGCGGGGCAGGATGCCCGACTGGCCCGTACCTGGCCCACGCGGAGCATGGCGCTGTGGGTGCTGGTATTGTTGTTGGGTTATCTGCTGCTGTACTACACCTGATTGGTTGAACCCGAGCCACACGTTTCCAGCAAGCGCCCGGGGCAGGCGCTGCCGAGGCGGCCTCGATCGATCTTGAGACGTTCGACATCACACCCGGAAGGAAGAAGAATGCGCATCCTCATTCCCGTCGACGGAAGCAGTTTCAGCAAGGCCGCGGTGACGTTCGTCGCGTCGCGCGCCACACTCATCCATAACCAGCCGGACGTCGAGTTGCTCAATGTCCAAGACCCCGTTCCCTTGCGTGCGACCAGCGCCCTGAGCAAGGAAGTCGTGCTCGCCTATCACGAGTCTGCGGCGAACAGGGTGCTCAAACCCGCCTTGGCAACCCTCAACCGGGCCGGCTTGAAGGCAAGCGCCAAGTACGTTGTCGGTACCGTGGGTCGGGAACTGGTCTCCCTCGTGGCTGCCGACTCGGCGGACCTCATCGTGATGGGCTCCCACGGGCACACGGGGCTGAGGAGGCTTCTGTTCGGGTCGGTGGCCAATACCGTGCTGGCGTCCTGCACGACACCGCTGCTGGTATTGCGGGGCAAGCCCGCCCCCAAGAAGGACTCATTGAAGGTGGGCATCGCGCTCGACGGAAGCAAGTACGGGGTCGCAGCGATGCGCTTCTTCGTCAAGAACCGCGACTTGTTCGGTGCGGCACCGACGGTCACACTCGTTCACGTGGTGCCGGATCTCTTGAACCTTTTCGTCCCGGGCTACTTCGGTCGCGTACCTGCCCCAAGCCTCAGGCCGGAGCAGGTCGAGGCGATGCAGTGCGCAGCATTCGAGAACGCCATGGCGCCGGCGCGCAAGCTGCTCGAGCGAGCAGGCATGGTGGCCACGGAGGTTCGTCTGATTGGCAACAATCCGGGTGATCAGATCGCCGCGTATGCGACGAAGAACAAGCTCGATCTGATTGCGTTGGGCTCGCAGGGTCACGGTGCCCTGGAGTCCGCCGTGCTCGGTTCGGTCGCCGCTCGCGTCGCCGCGCAGTGTCGTGCCCCGCTGCTCTTTATCCGCGAGAAGTAGGGGTCCAGTGGATCGCAGCAGCAGTTCCATCGCGCCGGGCGCCACCGTGCCTAGCGCCCCTGCTTCGAGCAAAGGCGCCTTGACCTGCCTGTAGCGCAGGTCCCCGGCTGCCGCGCGAGCGTCGATGTCCGTGGGCGGGCCCGCCGCGGCCCGCAGGTCGAGCTGCTGCAGCGGGTCTTCCGCCATCTTCTCGCGCGTCAGGGCGTCAGGTACGCCGCGATCTCCCCGTAGATGTTGGGCTCTTCATGGGCGGCGAAGACGTGGATCTCGACCGGTCCGTTCTCCTGGCCAGCGAGATCGCGTAGCGCAACGCACGTAGCGCGTTGTCTGAACCGTCGAAGGACACCAACAGTCTTCTCGTGGCTGCTCTGCTTGATGCTTCCCGGACTTTCGCACACACCGCGGGTTTCCACGACCCGACACAGCGTGCCTGACAATGGACCGTCGTGGTTCCCCGCCAGGCGACATGCCCATCACGCCCCCATCCCTCGCCCCTGGCGATTGGCTCGCGCTGCTCGCCGCCATTCCTGCGGCCGCGCTGGGCGGGGCCAGTTTCCTCAAGGGCGTGCTCGGCGTGGCGGCCTGGCTGCGCCTGCCCAAACTGCTGGTGGCGACGACACTCGCCGCCTTCGCCACGTCCAGCCCGGAGATGGCCGTCTCGACCCTGGCGGCGCTCTCCGGCGAGCCGGAGATCGGCCTGGGAGACGCGCTGGGCAGCAACGTGGTCAATGTCGGCCTGATCCTGGGGCTGGCGCTGTGCTTCGGCGCACTGACCACGCGCGACCATGAGACCAAGGCCGACTGGGTGGCAGCGCTCATCGTCCCCTTCCTCACCCTGGCCCTGGCGCTGGATGGCGGCTTGTCGCGCACGGACGGCGCGTTGCTGCTCGCCCTGTTCGCGCTCTGGCTGGCCTGGGTCGCGCGGCGGGCGGTCGCCCACCGCCGGCAAGCCACGGCAGGCGCCGGGCCGGCGGTCCACCCTGCGCGCGCCGGGCTGTTTGTGCTGGCGGGCCTGGCCGGGCTGGTCCTGGCCGGGCGGCTGTTCGTGACCGGGGCTTCCGGCATCGCCGCGGCGCTGGGGGTGCACCCCTATCTGATCGGCGCGACCGTGGTGGCGGTCGGCACCTCGCTGCCGGAGCTGGTGACCGTGCTGCTTGCGCGCTGGCACGGCCACGACGATGTCGGGCTGGGTACCCTGCTGGGCAGCAACCTCTTCAACGGGCTGGCCATCGTCGGCGTTGCCGCCACGATTCACCCCATAGCCGCGCCGCTGCGCGAGGTCGCCGTGGCCCTGGCATTCGGCGCGCTGACCGTGCTGCTGGCGCTGCCGCGCGCAGGCACCCTGCCCCGCCGACGCGGACTCGCGCTGTTGGCCGCCTACGCGGCCTTCGCCTTCGCGACCTTCGCCTTCGCGACCGTGGCCCTGCCGCCCTGAGTGCGCAAGACGCTTGGGCAATGCCAAAAGGCGCGATGATGCCCACCATGATCCCCACCCCCTGGCACGCGCTGGAAAGCGCTGCGGCGCTCGAACAGCTTGGTTGCGACGGATCGGCAGGCCTGACCCCGGAGGCGGTCGCGCAGCGCACTGCCGAGCACGGCCCGAATGCCCTGCCCGAGCCACCCAAGCGCTCGGTGTTCCTGGTGTTCTTGCGCCAGTTCAAGAGCCCGCTGATCTACATCCTGTTCGCCGCCGCGGCGCTGGCTGCGGGCATGGGCCATTGGGGCGACGCGGCGGTGATCCTCGCCGTGGTGGGGGTGAACGCGCTGATTGGCGCCTACCAGGAAGGGCGCGCCGAAGCCTCGATGGCGGCGCTGCGCCGGCTCTCGGCCCTGCAGGTGCGGGTGCTGCGGGGCGGCCACGAGCAGGCCGTCGCCGCCCGCGAACTGGTCCCCGGCGACCTGCTGCTGCTGGCCGCGGGCGACGCCGTCGGCGCCGATGCGCGCCTGATCGAGGAAGCCCAACTGCAGGTGGCCGAGGCGGCGCTGACCGGTGAATCGGTGCCGGTGTCCAAGAGCATTGCGGCCCTGCCCGAAGCCACCGGCCTGGCCGACCGCCGCAACATGGTGTTTTCTGGCACCTACATCACTGCGGGCCGGGCGCGCGCGGTGGTCACGGCCACCGGCACGCACACCGAGGTCGGCGGCATCGCGCGCATGACCGAAGGCGCGCAGGAACCGAAGACGCCGCTGGAGTTGCGCATCGCGCAGTTCGGCCGCTACCTGGTGGCGGCTGCGCTGCTGCTGTTCGTCGTCGTGGTGGCGCTGGGCCTGCTGCGCGGCCTGCCGCTGGCCGATGTGCTGATGGTGGCGATCAGCCAGATGGTCTCGATGGTGCCCGAGGGCCTGCCGGTGGCGATGACGATCGCCCTCGCCGTGGGCATGCAGCGCATGGCCGGGCGCGGCGCGATCATCCGCCGGCTGTCGGCCGTCGAAACGCTGGGCTCCACCACCGTGATCTGCAGCGACAAGACCGGCACGCTGACGCGCAACGAGATGACGGTCAGCGCACTCTGGCTGCCCGGTGGACGGTCGATCGCCGTCTCGGGGGTGGGCTACGCGCCTCAGGGCGCGCTCAGTGAAGCGGGCGCGCCGGTCGATGTCGCCGACGCGCAAGTCACGGCGCTGTTGCAAGCCGCCGCGCTGTGCAACGACGCCGAACTCGTGCCACCGCAGGACGACAAGGCGCAGTGGACCGTGCTCGGCGACCCGACCGAAGCAGCGCTGCTGGTCGCCGCAGGCAAGGCCGGCATCGAACTCCCAGCACTGCGCCAGCAGTCGCCGCGCGAGGCCGAGCTGCCGTTCGACGCCGACACCAAGATGATGGCCACGCGCCACGGTGGCCCGACGGCGCCACGCCGCGTCTCCATCAAGGGCGCACCCGAGTCCGTGTTTCGCCTGTGCGTGACCGATGGCCAGCCGGCGCTGCACGCCGCCCGCGATGCCGCTGAAGGCATGGCCAGCCAGGCGCTGCGGGTGCTCGCTGTCGCCAGCGTCGAGGACGATCCGCTCGAAGCCACCGCCGGCTTCGATGCCCTCGCCGGCCGCGCCACGCTGCTCGGGCTGATCGGCCAGATCGACCCACCGCGCGAGGAGGTCAAGGTGGCTGTCGCGGAATGCCGCGCGGCCGGCATCCGCCCGATCATGGTCACCGGCGACCACAAGCTCACCGGTCTGGCCATCGCGCGCGAACTCGGCATTGCGCGAGACGGTGACCGTGCGGTGGACGGCACTGAGCTGGAACGCATGAACGAGGCCGAGCTGCTCGAAGGCCTGGACCACATCGCCGTCTTCGCGCGCGTGCACCCGGCGCAGAAGCTGCGCATTGTCGAAGCGCTGCAATCGCGCGGCGACGTGGTGGCGATGACCGGTGACGGCGTCAACGACGCCCCAGCGCTGGCGCGCGCCGATGTCGGCGTGGCGATGGGCATCACCGGCACCGAAGTCGCCAAGAGTGCCGCCAAGATCGTCATCACCGACGACAACTTCGCCACCATCGTCGGCGCCGTCGAGCAAGGCCGGGTGGTCTACGGCAATCTGAAGAAAGTGATCCTGTTCCTGTTCATCACCTCGATCGATGAAGTGCTGATCCTGCTGCTGGCCCTGGTGCTCGGCTACCGGCTGCCGCTGGCGGCCGTGCAGATCCTGTGGATCAATATCGTCACCGAGAGCACGCTGACCGTAAACCTGGTGATGGACCCGCCCGATGGCGACGAGATGCGTCGCCCGCCGGTGCCGCGCGACGACCGGCTGCTCAGCAGCGCCATGCTGTGGCGTGTCGCCTGGCTGACGCCGATCGCTGTGGCAGCCACCTTTGGCTGGTTTGTCTGGCGGCAGGCCGGCGGCATGCCCTACGAAGTGGTGCGCGCCGAAACCTTCACCGTGCTCGCCATGTGCCAGTGGTTCAACGTGCTGAACTGTCAGTCGGCCACGCGCTCGGCGCTGCGGTTCGGCATTTTCCGCAACCCCTGGCTGCTGGGCGGCCTGGCCTTGAGCATCGTGCTGCAGGGCGTCGTGCTGTACTGGCCGCCGCTGAACGAGCTGTTCCACACCGTGCCGATCCCGCCAGCCGACCTGCTGCCCATGGTCGCAGTGGCCAGCGCGGTGCTGTGGGTGGAGGAGCTGCGCAAGCTGTTCGTCCGCCTGCGGCGCCCTCGCATGGCCTAAGCTACGTGGCCCAGCCCACGCAAGGAAGCACCCGATGTTCTCCGTCTACAGCGTCCAAGCATGAACGCGCCGCCTGACAAGGGGTTCGAAGCACTCGACGCCTGGTGGCGCGCCGCCAATTACCTCTCGGTAGGGCAGATCTACCTGCTCGCCAATGCGCTGCTGCGCCAGCCGCTGCAGGCCGGGCATACCAAGCCCAGGTTGCTGGGCCACTGGGGCACGACGCCGGGCCTGAACTTCATCTACGCGCACCTGAACCGCGTCATCAACGAATTCGACCTCGACGTGCTCTACATCGCCGGCCCCGGCCACGGCGGGCCGGCGATGTTCGCCAACACCTGGCTCGAGGGCAGCTACAGCGAGTTCTATCCGAACGTCACCCGCGACGCCGAAGGCATGCAGCGGCTGTTCCGGCAGTTCTCGTTTCCCGGTGGGGTGGGCAGCCATGTCACCGCCGAAACCCCGGGCTCGATCCACGAAGGCGGTGAGCTGGGTTATGCGCTCTCGCATGCCTTCGGTGCGGCCTTCGACAACCCCGAGCTGATCGTGGCCTGCGTGGTGGGCGACGGCGAGGCCGAGACCGGGCCGCTGGCCGCCGCCTGGCACGCCAACAAGTTCCTCAACCCCGCCCGCGACGGCGCGGTGCTGCCCATCCTGCACCTCAACGGCTACAAGATCGCCAACCCCACGGTGCTCGCACGCATCCCGCATGCGGAGCTCGAAGCGCTGCTCACTGGCTACGGCTACAAGCCCTACTTTGTCGAAGGCTCGGAACCGGCGGCCATGCACGCGCAGATGGCGGCCACGCTGGACGCCGTCCTCGCCGACATCCGCGCAATTCAGCGCGCGGCACGCAGCGAGGGCCACACTGAGCGACCGCGCTGGCCGATGGTCGTGCTGAGAAGTCCCAAGGGCTGGACCGGGCCGAAGGAAGTCGACGGCAAGCCGGCCGAGGGCAGCTGGCGCTCGCACCAGGTGCCATTCGCCGACACCGCCCGCAACCCGGCGCACCTGCGGCTGCTCGAAGCGTGGCTGAAGAGTTACCGACCCGAAGAACTGTTCGACGAGCAGGGGGCACCGCGCGCTCACATCACGGCACTCGCGCCGCGCGGCACGCGCCGCATGGGTTCCAACCCGCACGCCAACGGCGGCTTGCTGCTGCGCGATCTGCGCATGCCGGATTTCCGCGCTTCGGCCCTGGCCGTGCCGCAGCCCGGCGCGGTGGACGCCGAGGCCACCCGGGTGATGGGGGGCTTCCTGCGCGAGGTCATGCGGCTCAACCTCGATGCACGCAACTTTCGCGTCGTCGGCCCGGACGAGACCGCCTCCAACCGCCTGGGCGCGCTGTTCGAAGTCACCGGCCGCACCTGGCTGGCCGAGCGCCTGCCCGAGGACGAAGGCCTGGCAGTGGACGGACGGGTGATGGAGATCCTCTCCGAGCACACCTGCCAGGGCTGGCTCGAAGGCTACCTGCTCACCGGCCGGCATGGCCTCTTCTCCTGCTACGAGGCCTTCATCCACATCGTCGACTCGATGTTCAACCAGCACGCCAAGTGGCTCAAGGTGTGCAACGAGATCCCCTGGCGCCGCCCCATCGCCTCGCTCAACTATCTGCTCACCTCGCATGTCTGGCGCCAGGACCACAACGGCTTTTCGCACCAGGACCCGGGCTTCATCGACCATGTGGTGAACAAGAAGGCCGATGTCATCCGCGTCTACCTGCCGCCAGACGCCAATACGCTGCTGTGCGTGACCGACCGCTGCCTGCGCTCGCGCAACCTCGTGAACGTGATCGTTGCCGGCAAGCAGCCGGCACCGCAGTGGCTGGACATGGACGCGGCGATCAAGCATTGCGCCGCCGGCATCGGCATCTTCGAATGGGCCAGCAACGACCACGGCGGCGAGCCCGACGTGGTGATGGCTTGCGCCGGCGACGTGCCGACGCTGGAAACCCTGGCCGCCGTGGAGCTGCTGCGACTGCACCTGCCGGCGCTCAAGGTGCGGGTCATCAATGTCGTCGACCTGATGACGCTGCAGCAGAAGGAAGAACACCCGCACGGGCTGTCCGACCGCGACTTCGACACCCTGTTCACCACCGACAAGCCGGTCATCTTCGCCTACCACGGCTACCCGTGGCTGATCCACCGGCTGACCTACCGGCGCCGCAACCATGACAACCTGCACGTGCGCGGCTACAAGGAGGAAGGCACGACCACCACGCCCTTCGACATGGCGGTGCTCAACGACCTCGACCGCTTCCACCTGGTGGCCGACGTGATCGACCGCGTCCCCACGCTGGGCTATCGGGCGGCCCACCTCAGGCAGACCGTGCGCGACAAGCTGATCGAGCACCGCGAGTACATCGAGCGGCATGGCCAGGACATGCCGGAGATCCTCGAGTGGCGCTGGGGCCTGCCCGGCAGCCCATCGGAGCCGGCGAGCTGAACCGGTTCACGGCGCCAGTGCGCCGGGGCAGTGCCGGCCATTGAGCTGACTCAACGCGGGGCCCTGGCCCGCCGCTAGGCTAGTGGTCAGGAGTGGCCATGGACCGACTCGCCATCATCCGCAAGACCGCCGCCGATACCCGTCTGCCACCGAACCTGGCCGACTACGAGGCGCAGTGCCGCGACTTCAGCTGGGACGGCGCGCGCGCCGCCCTGCAGGGCCTGCCGGGGGGCGGACTCAATATCGCCTTCGAGGCGGTGGATCGGCATGCCGCGGGCCCGCTGCGCGACCACATCGCCCTGCGTTTCGTGTCGCGAGAAGCGTCGGCGGTCGAACTGAGCTACGGCGAGTTGGCGCTCCAAACGAACCGATTCGCCCAGGTGCTGCGCGGCCTGGGCGTGGGCAAGGGCGCAAGGGTATTCGTGCTCGCCGGCCGCATCCCCGAGCTGTATGTGGCAGTGCTGGGCGCCTTGAAACACGGCGCGGTGGTGACGCCGCTTTTCTCGGCCTTCGGCCCGGAGCCGATCGCCACCCGCATCAAACTCGGTGAGGGCGAGGTGCTGGTGACCACCGACGCGCTGTACGCGCGCAAGGTCCGCAGCCTGCGCGCGCAGCTGCCCACGCTACGCCATGTGCTGCTGGTGGCCGAGGACGGTGGCAAGACGAACGAGCCCGACACCCTGGACCTGGCCTCGCTGATGGCCGCGACCAGCGACGAGGCGGTCGCCATCGAGACCACGGCCGACGACCCCGCCTTGCTGCATTTCACCAGCGGCACCACCGGCGCACCCAAGGGTGCGCTGCACGTGCACGGCGCCGTCGTCACGCACCATGCGACGGGGCTCTACGCGCTCGACCTGCACCCCGAGGACCGCTACTGGTGCACGGCCGACCCGGGCTGGGTCACCGGCATGTCCTACGGCATCATCGCGCCGCTGCTGCACGGCGTGACTTCGCTGGTCGACCGCGAGGAGTTCGACGCCGAGCGCTGGTACGGCCTGCTCGAGCACGAACGCATCAGCGTCTGGTACACCGCGCCCACCGCCATCCGCATGCTGATGAAAGGCGGCGTCGAGGCGGCGCGGCGCCATGCGTTCCCGCAGCTGCGCTTCGTCGCCAGCGTGGGTGAGCCGCTCAACCCCGAGGCGGTGTGGTGGGGCCAGGAAGCGCTGGGTCTGCCCATCCACGACAACTGGTGGCAGACCGAGACCGGCGGCATCATGATCGCCAATACGCCGGCCTTCGACATCAAGCCCGGCTCGATGGGCCGCCCGCTGCCTGGCATCGAGGCCTGCATCGTCGAGCACCTGGAAGCCGAGGGCGAGCCGCCGCGGGTGCGCATCGTCGAGGCACCCGATGTCGAAGGCGAACTGGCGCTGCGTGCCGGCTGGCCTTCGATGTTCCGCGGCTACCTGAACAACGAGGCACGCTTTCGCAAGTGCTTCGCCGGTGATCTTTACCTCAGCGGCGACCTGGCGCGGCGCGACGCCGACGGCTACTTCTGGTTCGTCGGCCGATCTGACGACGTGATCAAGTCGGCCGGCCACCTGATCGGGCCCTTCGAGGTCGAGAGCGCGCTGATGGAGCATGCCGCGGTGGCCGAGGCCGGTGTGATCGGCAAGCCCGACCCGGTGCTGGGCGAGATGGTGAAGGCCTTTGTCTCGCTCAAGACCGGCTACACCGCCAACGAGGCGCTGCGCCTGGATCTGCTCGCCCATGCGCGCAGGCGCCTGGGCGCGGCGGTGGCCCCGAAGGAAATCGCCTTCCTGCCCACGCTGCCGCGCACGCGCAGCGGCAAGATCATGCGCCGGCTGCTGAAGGCGCGCGAACTCGGTTTGCCCGAAGGCGATACCTCGACACTGGAGGCTGGAGCATGAACGAACAAGCTGTACCGCCCCCGCCCACCGGCCCGGTACCCTGGGACAAGCCCTTCGCGCTGGCCCTGCTGCACGACATGCTGCGCGTGCGACGCATGGAAGAGAAGTGCGCCGAGCTCTACGGCCAGCAGAAGATCCGCGGCTTCCTGCACCTGTACATCGGCGAGGAAGCGGTGGCCACGGGTGCGATGCGCGCCTTCGGGCCCGAGGACAACGTCGTCGCCACCTACCGCGAGCATGGCCACGCGTTGCTGCGCGGCGTGAGCATGAACGCGATCATGGCCGAGATGTACGGCAAGCAGGAGGGCTGCTCGCGCGGGAGAGGCGGTTCGATGCACCTCTTCGACCGCGCCACGCGCTTCTTCGGCGGCCTGGCCATCGTCGGTGGCGGCTTGCCGCTGGCGGCCGGGCTGGCGCTGGCCGACAAGCTCTCCGGGCGCCATGCACTGACCGCCTGTTTCTTCGGCGAAGGGGCCATCGCCGAAGGTGCCTTCCACGAAGCCATGAACCTGGCCGCGCTGTGGCAGTTGCCGCTGCTGTTCTGCTGCGAGAACAACCTCTACGCGATGGGCACGGCGCTGGCGCGTTCGGAATCGCAGACCGACCTGTGCGTCAAGGCAGCGTCCTACGGCATGCCGGCGCTCGCCGTCGATGGCATGGACGTGGTGGCCGTGTTTGAAGCTGTCAAGCGCGCAGCGCCGCAGGTGCGCGACGGCAGCGGGCCGAGGTTCATCGAACTCCGCACCTACCGCTTCCGCGCCCATTCGATGTTCGACCCCGAGCTGTACCGCGACAAGAGCGAGGTCGAGGAATGGAAGACGCGCGGGCCGATCCACACCTACACCGCCCGCCTCAAAGCGCAGGGCAGCCTCACCGAGGACGAGTTCCTGGCCCTGGACGCCAGGGCGCAGGCCGAGGTCGACGACGCCGTGGCCTTTGCCGAAGCCGGCACCTGGGAGCCCCTGCAAGACCTGCTGCGCGATGTCCACACCCCTGAGGGAGCCGCATGATGGGCCGCCGCATCACCTACCGCGAAGCCTTGCGCGAAGCCCTGCGCGAAGCCCTGCAGACCGATCCCCGGGTCTTCCTGATGGGCGAGGACGTGGGGCGCTACGGAGGCACCTACGCCGTAAGCAAGGGCCTGCTCGACGAATTCGGGCCCGCGCGCATCCGCGACACCCCGCTGTCGGAGCTGGGCTTCGTCGGCGCCGGCATCGGCGCGGCACTCGGCGGCATGCGGCCCATCGTCGAGGTCATGACGGTCAACTTCAGCCTGCTGGCGCTGGACCCCATCATCAACACCGCGGCGCTGCTGCGCCACATGTCGGGCGGGCAGTTTTCGGTGCCGCTGGTGGTGCGCATGGCCACCGGCGCCGGGCGCCAGGTGGCGGCGCAGCATTCACACAGCTTCGAGGGCTGGTATGCGCACATTCCGGGCATCCGCATCGTGGCGCCGGCCACGGTTGAAGATGCGCGCGGCATGCTCGCCGCGGCGCTGGCCGACCCCGACCCGGTGCTGCTGTTCGAGCACGCCCAGCTCTACAACATGGAGGGCATGCTGTCCGACGGCGGCGCGGTGGACATCCGCAGCGCCAGCGTGCGCCGCGCCGGTGCCGACGTGAGCCTGATCACCTACGGCGGCTCGCTGCCCAAGGCGATGCAGGCCGCCGAGACGCTGGCCGTCGCCGGCATCTCGGCCGAAGTGATCGACCTGCGCGTGCTGCGGCCGCTCGACGACGCCACGATCATGGCCTCGGTGCGCAAGTGCCGCCGCGCGGTCATCGTCGACGAGGGCTGGCGCTCGGGCAGCCTGGCCGCCGAGATCATGGCGCGCATCAGCGAGCAGGCCTTCTTCGACCTCGACGCGCCGCCGGCCCGCGTGTGCAGCGAGGAAGTGCCCATCCCCTACGCCAGCCACCTGGAAGAGGCCGCGCTGCCACAGCCCGCGAAGATCGTCGCGGCGGTGCAGGCGGTGATGGGCCGCAGATGAAGGGCCGCAGATGAAAGGCCGCGCGCCGTGATCCATTTCGAGCTGCCATCTCTGGGTGCCGATATGGACGAAGGCACCCTGCTGCAATGGCATGTGCAGCCCGGCGACACCGTCAAGCGCGGCCAGGTCGTGGCCGTGGTCGACACCTCCAAGGCGGCCGTCGATGTCGAGATCTGGCACGACGGCGTGGTCGCCGAACTGCGGGTGCAGCCGGGCGAAAAGGTCCCGGTCGGCACGGTGCTGGCGACCCTGCTGGAGCCGGGCGAAGCGCCCGCTGCGCCGGTCCCCTCAGTGCCACCCTCACCGCCACCCTCAACGCCCCCCTCGGCGCCCCCGGCACGCGCCCCGCGCCGGCCCGTCTCGCCGTCCGCCCGCCAGCGTGCGCGCGAACTCGGCATCGACCCCGAGGGCCTGCAAGGCAGCGGCGTGCTGGGCTCGGTCACGCTGGCCGACGTCGAGGCCGCGGCGCGTGCCGCCACGCCTGAACCCGCGGGCGCACCTGCGGCCAGCGCTGCCGTCGATCGGGCCGCAGAAATGCGCAAGGCGATCGCGGCGGCGATGAGCCGTTCCAAGCGCGAGATTCCGCACTACTACCTGTCGGAGACCATCCCGATGGCCCGCGCGCTGGCTTGGCTGCAGCAGCGCAACCAGGCCCTGCCCGTCACCGAACGAGTGCTGCCGGCGGTGCTGCTGCTCAAGGCAGTGGCGCTGGCGCTGCGGCGCACGCCAGAGCTCAACGGCTGGTACCGCGAGGGCCGCTTCGAGCCTGCCGCCGCCGTGCACGCCGGCGTGGCGATCTCGCTGCGCGGTGGTGGGCTGGTGGCGCCGGCGATCCATGACGTCGGCGACAAGCCGCTGGACGTGTTGATGCGCGAGCTGGCCGATCTCGTCAGGCGAGCCCGCGCGGGCTCGCTGCGCAGCTCGGAGATGAGCGACCCGACGATCACCATCACCCACCTCGGCGACCAGGGTGTCGAGACCGTCTTCGGTGTGATCTACCCGCCGCAGGTGGCGCTGGTGGGCTTCGGCAGGCTGGCCGAGCGAGCCTGGGTGGTGAGCGGCACGGTGCAGGCCCTTCCCGTGGTGTGCGCCTCGCTCGCCGCCGACCACCGGGCTTCGGACGGGCATCGCGGTGCCCTGTTCCTGACTGAGCTGCGCGAGCTGTTGCAACAGCCACAGACCCTGGACGTGCCCCCTCCTCCCTCTCCTGCCGCCGCCGGCGCAGCCCTGCCGCCAGAAGGCACCCCATGAACCCGGATCGGCGGGCACTCGCCGACGCCGTGATGGCCTTGCTGGTCTCGATCGCGCCCGAAGTCGAGCCCGACACCCTCGATCCCACGCGGCCGCTGCGCCGTCAGGTCGACCTGGACTCGATGAACTGGCTGGACCTGATGGTCGGCCTGAAGCAGCGCTTCGGCGTCGAGATCCCGGAATCCGACTACGCGCGCCTGGTCTCGCTGAACGATGTGCTCGACCACCTGCAGGCCCGACTGGCGCCGCCCGGTCAGCCCCCAACCACTTCAAAGGGCCGCGCATGACAGAGACCTCTCTGGAGTACGTGCAGATCCCGGCGGTGGCCGTCCAGGGCGAACACACCCTGCGCTGATCGTGATGGGCACACCAGGGTTGACGTCCCCACCCGGCCTGCATCCGAGCCCGACTTCGGGCGCGCGGCCGTGAACCTGCTCGCCCCGCTGGACAGCGCATGGCACTTCCTGTGGCCGCTGCTGCGCATTGCCGCGATGGTTGCCCTGGGCCTGTGCGTGGTCGTCTATCCGACCCTCTACCTGTTGCAGGACCGCCTGCTGTTCCTGCGCGCGCCGATGGACCCACGCACGCTGGAATGGGCGCGCACGCGCTGGCCCGACGCCGAGGTGCGCATCCCGGTGGCCGATGGGATCGCCTTGCACGGCTGGTTCTTGCCCGCCGCCGCAACTTCAGGAGGGCCCGCGTCGCCGCGCTCGCCGCTGCTGATCTATTTCGGCGGCAATGCCGAAGAGGTCACCGCCTTGCTCTCGGCGCGCGAGCAGCTGCCCGGCTGGGGGCTGCTGCTGGTCAACTACCGAGGCTACGGCCTGAGTGGCGGGAAACCTTCACAGGCGGCGCTGCTGGGCGACGCGGTGGCGCTGTACGACTGGGCGCACCAGCGCCCCGAGGTGGATGCCCGCCGCATCGTGGCCTGGGGTCGCAGCCTGGGTGCCGGGGTGGCGGTGCATCTGGCGGCGCAGCGCCCGGTCGCCGGTGTCGTGCTGCTTTCGCCATACGACAGCCTGGCCGCGGTCGCCCAGGGTCATTACCCCTGGGTGCCGGTGCGCTGGCTGTTCCGCCACCCCTTCGACGCGGTGTCGCTCGCGCCAGCCATCACGGCGCCGCTGCTCGCCTTGGCGATGGCCGGCGATCGCATCATGCCGGTCGGGCACTCGCGCCGCCTGGTGCAGGCCTGGGGTGGGCCGCACCAGCTGGTGGTATTCGACGACGGGGACCACAACAACCTGCCCGAGCCGGCCTACTGGACCGCCATGGGCGACTTCCTGCGGCCCCTGGCGCCCACGCGTTGAAGGGTCTGCCGATGTCTGCCCCCTGCTCGCTGCACACTGGCTTTCGCCTGCCGAAGCGCGGCGGCCTGTGGCCGCGCATGGCCCAGCGCATGGCCCGGTACATCGCCCGGCGCTGGGCCCGCCCGCTCGGAGGGCTCCTGCTGCTCGCAGCGGGGCTCTTGGCCACCGGCTGCGCAGCGCAGCCCAGCCACGACGCGCCGGCGCAGGCCACACCGCACCGCATTCACGTCGTGCGCCACGGCTGGCACAGCGGCATCGTCGTGCGTGCCGCCGACGTGCCCGAAGACGCCTGGCCGGCACGGCGCGAATTCGCCGGCGCCGAGTACCTCGAGGTCGGCTGGGGCGACCGCGCGTACTACCAGGCGCCGGATCCGTCCGTCTGGCTCGGGCTGCGCGCGCTGCTGTGGCCGACCCCTGGCGTGCTGCACATGGCAGCCTTCAGCGGCCCGGTCCAGACGTACTTCCCAGCCGCCGAGATCGTCGCCCTGCAGATCACGACGCAGGGTCTGGCGCGGCTGGTCGCGGCCATCGCGGCCAGCCACGAGCTGGACGCCGCCGGCCGCCCGATGCCGCTAGGGCCGGGGCTGTACGGCAGCAGCCGCTTCTATGCGTCGCGCGAACCGTTCCACCTGTTCGCGACATGCAATGTCTGGACCGCCGCCATGCTGCGCCACGCCGGCGTGCCGGTCAGTCCGGTGCTGTCGCAAACCTCGGGGGCCTTGTTCGCGCAGCTGCGAAGCCGGGGTCTCGTGCTTCAGGCCGCGCCCTGAACTGGCAGCGAGCTGGCGACGCACGGGCCACCATGCAAAGGCCTTCATAGTGGCGCCGGCGCGCCCGGCGCCGGTTTGCGCAGCCTGAGCATGCGCCACAGCCAGGCTGCGGCCAACGCCGCCAGCAGGTGCTTGATCGTGTGGCCGCTGATCCAGCCGCCCGCGGCGAAAATCTCGCGGTCCAGGCGCTCTGCTCCCAACGCAGCAAAGTAGAGGGCCAGCACTCCCAAGAGCTGGCCTCCACGCGTATAGCGGGGCGCGAACAGCGCCATCAGCAGCGGAATCAACAGCAGCGGGTAGAGGTGCACCAGCCCGTAGGCGCGCAGGTCGCCCGCGCCGGCGCGCTCGCTGATCAGCCACCAGACCACGCTCAGCGGGCCGGCCAGCACCAGCCAGGGGAACAGGCGCAGCCCGATGCCCGGCCCCAGGCGCTCGACGAGCACAGCGCTGAGCAGCGACATGAATGCCACGCTCATCGGCAGGCGGTCCCAGAACAGGGTTTCGTGGCTGGGTGCCAGGTGGTAGTGCGCCGAGCCCAGGCCCACCGCCACCAGACTGAGGAAGAACAGCGCATAGGGCCAGCGCTCGCGGGTATCGACGAATTCGCTGTCCCCTCGCCGCAGTCCGCGCAGGCCGAGCCCTCCCGCAATCAGGAACCCGAGGTTGGACGCGACATTCAGCGCGTGCGGCACGCCGAAGCAGACGCGTGGGTCGGCGAAGTCGTGATACCGCACAGGCTGCGGGACAGCTGGCAGCCACGCCACCCCCAGCGCCACGGCCACGGTCAACAGGGCGACGCCGAGCAGCCGCGCACGGCGCGCTCCCGAGTTCAGAGGCTGCATCTTCCGGTTCTCCACATCTCGACCACAAAAACCCTCCGCAGGTTCGACAAGGACGGCGCCGCAAGGGTTCACGACAAGCCGGCGCACCAGCGCTCGATCGCGCGGCGGACCTCCTGCGGCCTTTCGGTCAGCGGCCAGTGGTGGCAATCGATAGTCTGCAGTTCGACGCGCGGGATGCGCCGCAGCAACGCCCTCGTCGCCCCCGCGTCGGCGAAGGTGGCGCCGCTGGACAGCAACACCAGCATCGGCGCGTGCAGGCTTTGCGGCGCCAGCACGGGCCGGAACATCTCGACCAGGTCCTGCAGGTACACCGCCAGGGGCACGTAGCGCAGGTCGGCGCGCATCGAGCTGTACTGGCGCACGAAGGCCGCTTCGGCGTCCGGCGACGCCAGCGCCTGGCGTGCCATCGCGTCCAGCGCGCGCAGGTCCAGCGCTGGCAGCGTGCGCCGGTGCAAGCCGATGGCGTTGAGTGCGCGCACCGTCGCCGCAGCGGCACGCAAGAGCGGCCCGGCCAGGGCCAGCAGCTTCCAGCGCCCGTGCAGAGCCTGGCGGAATACGGGGTCGATGAGCACCAGGCCGGCGCTGCGTTGCGGGTGGCGGGCGGCAAAGTGCAGGGCCACCTGGGCACCCAGGCTGTGGCCGACGACGATCGCCTTCGCGTGCCCCTCGCGCTGGAGCACGGCAGCCAGGTCGTCGCACCAGCGCTCCAGCCCGACCGCGCGGCGGGTCGGCGATTCGCCATGGCCGCGCAGGTCGATGCGGATCAAGTCATGCCGGTCCTTGAGCGACGTGTTCTCGACGAACTCGCTCCAGCGCGTCAGGTTGCTGGCCAGGCCGTGCACGAGGGCGAGGGCCGGGCCGGCCGCGTCGGCCGCAACCGCTGCGGGGCAAACCCGGTAGGCGATGCAGGCGCCATCGGGCCGCCGCAGCCAACGCTGGTATTCCGCCCCCCCGGCCCGCATCGGCTGCGCCTGGCCGGTCACGGCCGGCCGCCGCGTGCGAGCGGGTCCTGGAATGCCGGCGCGTTGTTCATGCCCCTATGCCCTCCCCATAGGCTGGCGGGTGCGCCTCTGGGCACAGCGCGATCGCCGCCAACTCCTTCGACACGATGCCGGCGGCGCGGCGCCGCCCGCTACATCTCGTCCCAGTCCTTCCAGTCGACCGCGTGCTGGCTGCGGTAACGGTTGACAGCGCTGCCCACGGTGGACGAGAAGTGATCTTCGCCGATCTGCGCCATCAGCCCGTAGTGGGCCAGCCGGTCCTTGACCGGCCCCTTGAGCCCGGCGAAGTGCAGTTCCACTCCCCGCTGCCGCAATTCGCGATGCAACTTCTCGAGCGACTCGGCGGCCGTGACGTCGATGTCGGTGATGGCGTCGGCCGCGACGATCAACCACTTCGGCGGTGTCGGCGACTGCTCCAGGATCTGCAGCACCCGGTGGCGAAAGATCTCTGCATTGGCGAAGAACAACGGGGCGTCCCAGCGAAAGATCGCCAACCCCGGTATGAAGTGGCCCTCGGGATGGCGCAACACGTCGTGGAAGCCCTTGCGCCGGTCCACCCGCACCAGCGTGGCGGAGTACGGGTGCCAGGCGTTCCAGACCAGCACCAGCAAGGCCAGCAGGATGGCGATGACGATGCCTTCGATGACGCCGATGAAAGCCACCCCAAAAAAGCTGATGGCCGACAACGCGAACTCCGTGCGCCGCAGCCGGTACAGGGCGAGCATGCCCGGTACATCGGCGAAAGACAGGCAGGCTGCGATCACCACCGCCCCCAGCAACGCGCTGGGCAGATGCCTGAGCAGATCGGGTGCCACGATCAGCAAGGCCGCGATGGCCAAGGCCCCCACCAGACCCGTGAGCTGCGAGCGCGAGCCGGCTGCCTCGGCCACCGGCGTGCGCGAGGCACTGCTGCTGATCGGAAAGCCCTGGAAGAGGCCGGTTGCCAGGTTGGCCACACCCAGCGCAAACATCTCCTGGTCCTGGCTGACGCCGCGGCTGTCGCGCGCGGCCAGGGCGCGCGACAGCACGCTGGTGTCGGCGAACGACAGCATGGCGATGAGGGCCGCGCCGGGCAGCAAGGCCATCAGGTCGCTCCAGCTCACCAGCGGCAGCGTCAACAAAGGCAGGCCTTGCGGCATCCGCCCCAGCACGACGACCTGCGCGGTCCGATCCAGCTCGAACCCCGCGCACACCACCGTGGCCACGATCACCGCCAGCAGCACCCCCGGCCACCGCGGCCGCCAACGCCGCAGGGCCAGGATCAGGCCCAGGCTGCCCAGGCCGATCGCGGCGGCCACCGCATTGAGCTTGCCGCCGGCCATGCCCTCAAGCGTGAGCTGGAGCTTTTCGAGCAGGCCATCGGCCTTGACCGGAAAGCCGAAGACCTTGGGCAGCTGACCAATGATGACGGTGAGCGCGATCGCGTTCATGAAGCCGATGCGGATCGGTTTGGAAAACAGGTCGGCCATCATCCCCAGCCGCGCAAAGCCGATCATCAGCAGGCAGCCGCCCGACAACAGGGCCAGCGCCCCCGCCAGCGCCACGGCTCTGTCCACACTGCCGCCGGCCAGGGGCAGGATGAGCGCGGCGATCACCGCAGCCAGGGTCGAATCGGGCCCCAGCACCATGATGCGGCTGGGCCCGAAGATCGCGTAGGCGATCAACGGGATGATGGTGGCGTACAGGCCATGGATCGCCGGCAGGCCGGAGGCCTCGGCGTAGCCCATGCCGACCGGGATCAACACCGCCGTCAGCACCATCCCCGCCACCAGGTCGCCGAGCAGCCAACGTCGTGGATAGCGCCACAGCACGTGCAGACCCGGCGCCCAGCGCTGCATCGCACCCGCTGGGCCGGCAGCGGGGCCGGATCCGGCGCGCCGTGGCTCAGTCATGCCAGCGCCCTATGACCATGCGTTCCTTGCCATGAGACCTGCGCGGCGAGGCCGCGTCCCTGTTCCCGCGGGCGGGTTGGGGCAACGGAGGACGGACATGGCGCACCCCCCATTTTGTCATCCCCGGTGGCGCTGAACCGCTTGCGGCAGCCACACATGGAGGACCTTGCACCTTGCACCCCGGGCGCGGCCGGCCACACCGAGCCAGACCCTGGGCCCAGCGCCCGACACGGCCAGCACCACGGTCAACACCGGCAGCGAGAAGCGGTCCGGGTGGCGGCTCAGCTCCAGGGAGTACACCTCTACCCAGCGGCGCTGACGGACCCCAGCCTAAGCAGGCAGGCAACCAGGAAGTGCGCCGCCTGCCGGTGCGATGCGGCGCGCAATTTCAGCCCGGATCTCCCTGCTGCGAAGGAATTGCCAAGCGCCCCAGCACCGACGAGATCAGATCGATGGGCATCGGAAACACGATCGTCGATGTCCGGTCCCCGGCAATCGCCGTCAGCGTCTGCAGGTAGCGCAACTGCATGGCCTGCGGCGCCTGCGCCAGCTTTTGCGCTGCTTCGAGCAGCTTGTCGGAGGCCTGCAGCTCGCCCTCGGCGTGGATGATCTTGGCGCGCCGCTCGCGCTCGGCTTCGGCCTGCTTGGCGATGGCGCGCACCATGCTGTCGTTCAGGTCGACATGCTTGATCTCGACGTTCGAGATCTTGATGCCCCAGGCGTCGGTCTGCACGTCGAGCACCTGCTGCAGGGCCTGGTTGATCTTGTCGCGCTCGGCGAGCAACTGGTCGAGCTCGTGCTTGCCGAGGATGGCGCGCAGCGTGGTCTGCGCCAGTTGCGAGGTGGCCATCATGTAGTCCTCGACCTGGATGATGGCGAGCTGCGGGTCCACCACGCGGGCGTAGACCACCGCGTTGACCTTGACCGAGACGTTGTCGCGCGTGATCAGGTCCTGCGCCGGCACATCCATCACCACGGTGCGCAGGTCCACGCGCACCATCTGCTGGATGCCGGGAATCAGGATCACCAGCCCCGGGCCCTTGACCTTCCAGAAGCGGCCCAGCTGGAACACCACGCCACGCTCGTATTCGCGCAGGATGCGTATCGACGCCGCCGCCAACATGATCAGCAGGATGGGGATGAAGCCGTAACCGAATTCCCAGTACATGACATGCTCCTTGGTTGGTTCTACGAAACCGATGGGGGCGGCGTCGCCTCGGGCTCGACCCGCAACACGAGACCGGCGCGCCCGATGACGCGCACGCGCTGCCCCGCATGGAGCGGCACGCTCGATGCCACGCGCCAGCGCTCGCTGTGCACCTGCATCCAGGCGGCATCGGCCGATGCCTCGATGATTTCGCCGGTCGCCCCCATCATTTGTTCCGATCCGGTGACCACCGGGCGGCTCCGTGCCTTCATCGCGAGCCGGATCACCACGAAAACGAACGCCACGTTGAGCACGGCGACGCTGGCGATCAGCCCGATCGGGATGCCGAAGCCCGCGGTCTCGGTGTCGATCAGCATCACCGAGCCGATGACGAAGGCGATCACGCCGCCTATGCCCAGCGCGCCGAAGCTCGGCAGCAAGGCCTCGGCCACCAGCAGCACGAAGCCCAGCACGATCAGCGCCACTCCGGCGTAGCTGACCGGCAGCATCTGCAGCGCGAACATGCCCAGCAGCAGAGAGATCGACCCCGCGACACCCGGCACGCCGAAGCCCGGCGTCGTGAGCTCGAAGTAGATGCCGTAGATGCCGAGCAGCAGCAGCAGGTAGGCCACCGTCGGCTCGGTGATGATGCTGAGCAGCTTGGTGCGCCAGTCGGCCTCGACGGCGGCAGTCTGCGCGCCCTGGACGTCCAGCCGGCGTTGCGCGCCGTCATTCATCAGCACCGTGCGGCCGTGCGCCTGCTGCAGCAGGGACGCCACATCGGCGGCAATGAAGTCGATGACGCGCTGAGCCTGGGCCTCGGTGGCCGACAGGCTGACGCCGTCACGCACCGCGCGATCGGCCCAGTCCACATTGCGCCCGCGCATCTGGGCCAGCGAGCGCAGGTAGGCGGCCGAGTCGTTGACGAGCTTGCGCGTCATCGCGTCGGCACCCGGGCGCACCGCGTCCGTACCCTCCCTGGGCTCACTCGCCTTGTCGTCCGGCGCCCGCGGCGGGGCCGGCTTGCCCGGCGCGGGTTGGGGTGGAGGCTGCGTACCCGGCAGGCCACCGATCTGCACCGGCGTGGCCGCACCGAGATTGGTGCCCGGCGCCATGGCGGCGACATGGCTGGCGTAGACGATATAGGCGCCGGCACTGGCCGCGCGCGCGCCGCCCGGTGCCACCCAGGCGGCCACCGGAACCGGCGAGGCCAGGATGTCCTTGACGATCTGCCGCGTCGAGCTGTCCAGCCCGCCCGGCGTGTCGATGCGCAGCACGACCAGCGGCGCACGCTCGCGTGCCGCCCTTTGCAAGCCGCGCGCGATGTGGTCGGCCGTCGCCGGGCCGATCGGGCCGCTGATTTGCAGCAGCGGCACCGTCGCAGAGGATGCGGCCTGGGCGGCCGGCGCGCCCTGCTCTTGCGCCGCCGCGACCGTTACCGCAGCCGCTGCGACCCACGCCAGCGCGAGCGCCGCCCGAAGGGCTCGCCCCACAACCAAGCCCGGGCCGGGTGAAGAGTCGGTCATGACCACGATGCTTCGAAACAGGCGCATGTTCAACCCCCAGCGTCTTTGCCGCAACTCCCTCAGCCATTCACCCGGCTGCGCCTATCCTCGGGCATTCACTAGCGTCGCGATTGATCGCAATCAATCGTCCCCCCGCCCTTGACCCGGGAAGTCGGGCAAGGTATCGATATCGTTCAATCGCACGATGGCACATCCGACCGACCTCGATGCGCTGGCGCCGCGCCTGCTGGCCATCGTGCGCGGCGTGGCCGATGAGTTGCGGCCACACGCCGGCCTGGCCGCCAGCCTGGGCCTGGACCACTCGATCGAGCGCGACTTCGGGCTGGACAGCCTGGCCCGGGTCGAACTGCTCACGCGCATCGCCCACGACCTGGGCGTGACGGTCGACGAAACTGCACTGACCGAGGCCGAGACGCCGCGCGACCTGCTGCGCTTCATCACGGTCACCGGCGGCGCGGCGGCCGGCACGCCCGAGGCACGGGCGCCCCGCGCTGTGCAAGCCGGCGCCGCCGCCGAGCCCCCGCCGGTGCCCGCGGCGCAGCCCTACCCGCCGGATTCGGTACAGACCCTGGTGGAGGTATTCGGCTGGCACCTGCAGCAACACCCGCAGCGCGTCCTGATCACGCTCTATGGCGAAGGCGATGCCCGCGCCGAGCTGAGCTACGCCGACCTGCACCGCGAAGCCGTCAAGCTGGCCACCGGCCTGCAAGCGCTTGGGCTGGCCCGGGGCGACAGCGTGGCCATCATGCTGCCCACCGGGCGCGAGTTCTTCGCCGCGTTCTTCGGTGCGTTGCTGGCCGGATGCGTGCCGGTGCCGCTGTACCCGCCGGCGCGACCCTCGCAGCTGGAAGACCACTTGAAGCGCGTCGCCGGCATCCTGCGCAATGCGCAGGCCCGCGTGCTCATCACCGTCGAGCGCGCCAAGCCGCTGGCCCACCTGCTGCGGGCGCAGGCCGAAGCCTTGCAGACCGTCAGCACCGTGGCCGACCTCTCGCTCGCCGAAGCCCGCTTCGTGCCCCCGGCGATTGCCGCCTCGGACATCGCCTTCCTGCAATACACCTCGGGGAGCACCGGCGAGCCCAAGGGCGTGGTGCTGACGCATGCCAACCTGCTGGCCAACCTGCGTGCGATGTGGCGCGCCTCCAAGGTGAGCAGCGACGACACCTTCGTCTCCTGGCTGCCGCTGTACCACGACATGGGCCTGATCGGCGCCTGCCTCGGTGGCCTGTATATCGGCTTCCATCTGGTGCTGATGTCGCCGCTGGCGTTCCTGGCGCGGCCGGCGCGCTGGCTGGAGGCCATCCACCGTCACCGCGGCACGGTATCGGCGGCGCCCAACTTCGCCTACGAGCTGTGCCTGTCCAAGCTGACAGACGCCGAACTCGACGGCCTGGACCTGTCGTGCTGGCGGCTGGCGTT
Organism: Rubrivivax sp.; assembly: GCA_030681795.1. Taxonomy (GTDB): domain Bacteria; phylum Pseudomonadota; class Gammaproteobacteria; order Burkholderiales; family Burkholderiaceae_C; genus Rubrivivax. The sequence goes on along the minus strand of JAUXRG010000063.1, from coordinate 108,126 downwards.
CAACGGCGCCGAACCGGTGAGCCCCGACACACTGGAACGCTTCGCGGCGCGTTTCGCTCGCTGCGGATTCAAGCGCGAGGCCTTGACGCCGGTCTATGGCCTGGCCGAGAGCTCGGTCGGCCTGGCGTTTCCACCGGTCGGGCGCGGGCCCTGGATCGACGGCGTCGATCGCGCCACGCTCAACCGCAACGGAAAAGCCGTCCCGGCGCGGCAGGGCGATGCGCAGCCGCTGCGCATCGTCACCTGCGGGCTGCCGCTGCCCGGGCACGAGTTGCGCGTGGTCGATGCCGGCTCACGCACAGGAACACGTGAGCTGCCCGAGCGCGAGCAGGGGCGGGTGCAGTTCCGCGGCCCGTCCAGCACGCAGGGCTACCTGAACAACCCCAGCGCCAATGCCCGCCTGTTCGAAGGCAGCTGGCTCAATACCGGCGACCTGGGCTATATGGCCGGCGGTGAGCTATTCCTGACCGGGCGAGAGAAGGACATCATCATCCGCGGCGGCCTGAATATCCATCCGCAGGAGCTCGAGACCGCAGTCGCCGAACTGGCCGGTGTGCGCAAGGGCGGTGTGGCCGTATTCCCGGCGAGCGACCCGCGCAGCGGCACCGAACGGCTGGTGGTGCTCGCCGAAACCCGGCTGGCCGAGCCCGCAGAGCGCCACGAGCTGGTCCAGGCCATCACCGCGCTGTCGGCGGTGCTGCTGGGCGCGCCGGCCGACGACGTGGTGCTGGCGCCGCCGCGCTCGGTGCTCAAGACCTCGAGCGGCAAGACCCGCCGCGCCGCTTGCCGCGAGCTCTACGAGCAGGGCCGGCTCGGCGTGACGCAGCGTGCGCCGTGGCGGCAATGGGTGGCCTTGGCAGGCAGCGCCGCGGCCGCGCTGGCCCGCCGCCACTGGCGGCGGGCGCGCCGTCTGGCCTGGGGTCTTTGGGCCTGGGCCATGTTCTGCGCGCTGGGGGCCGTGGCCTGGTGTGCCGTGATGGTGCTGCCGGGCGTGGCCCGGCGCCGGCGCGCGATCTGCGCGCTCACGCGAGCGGGCGTGCGACTGATCGGCTTGCCGCTGCAGGTGCAGGGCCTGGAGCGCTTGCCAGCGAACGGGCCGCTCATCGTCGTCGCCAACCACGCCAGCTATGTCGATTCGATCCTGCTCGGCGCCGTGCTGCCGCCGCGGTTCGGCTTCGCGGCCAAACGCGAACTCGGCGAGGTGCCGCTGCTCGGCGCCGCGCTGCGCCGGTTGGGCATGGCCTTCGTCGAACGCAGCCACGCGGCGCAGGGCGTCGAAGATACCCGGGCGCTGCAGGCGCGCGTGCGCGCCGGCGACTCCCTGGTGTTCTTCCCCGAAGGAACGTTCCAGCGTGCGAGCGGCCTGCAGCCCTTCAAGCTCGGGGCCTTCGTGGTGGCCGCCGAGACCGCAACGCCGCTGGTGCCGGTGACGCTGAACGGCACGCGCTCGCTGTTGCGCGACGGTGCCTGGCTGCCTGAACGCAGTGCGGTCCGCGTATCCATCGGCGCAGCCCTTGCAGCGGCGGGCCCGGGCTGGGACCACGCGCTCGAACTGCGCGAGGCCGCGCGCAAGGCGATCGCGGCAAACCTGGCCGAACCGGCCATCGATCTCTGAACGGAGTCACCATGAACCTCTTCCCTCAGGAGGCCCTCAATGAGGGCGTACGCAAGCGCGAGGTCTTCGGTTGGGCGATGTACGACTTCGCCAACTCGGGCTACACCACGGTCGTTCTGACGGCAGTCTTCGGCGCCTACTTCGTCGGTGTGGTCGCAGGGGGTGCCGACTGGGCCACACTGGCCTGGACGGCAGCCATTTCGGTGGCCAGCCTGATCGTGATGCTGACCATGCCGGCGATCGGGGCCTATGCCGACCTCAAGGCCGCCAAGAAACGCTTGCTGGCGATTTCGACCCTGGGCTGCGTGCTCGCCACGGCGGCCCTGGCCCTCGCCGGGCGCGGTGATGTGGGGGTCGCCGTCGCGGCGGTGGTGCTCTCGTACACCTTCTACTCGTACGGCGAAGCGCTCATCGCCGCGTTCCTGCCCGAACTCGCGCGCGACGATTCCATGGGGCGCGTCTCGGGCTGGGGCTGGAGCTTCGGCTACCTGGGCGGCATGCTGGCGTTGGGGCTGGGTTTGGCCTATGTCTCCGCGGCACAGTCACGCGGGGAGCCGGCGACGGCCTTCGTGCCCGTGGTGATGCTGATCACCGCGGCAATCTACGGCGGGGCCTCGGTGGCGACCTTCGCCTTGTTGCGCGAACGGGCGACGCCGTTGCCGCAGGCCGGCGTGGCGGCCGGGGTGGCCGGAGCGACGGCCTCGCTGCGCCGCCTGGCCCAGACCTGGCGACAGGCCGCTCGCTATCGCGACCTGCGCTGGCTGCTCGTCTGCTGCGCCTGCTACCAGGCCGGCATCTCGGTCGTCATCACGCTGGCGGCGGTCTATGCCGCGCAGGTCCTCGGCTTCAAGCAGACCGACACGATGCTGCTGGTCTTCCTGGTCAATATCACCGCGGTCGTCGGTGCATTTGCCTTCGGCTACTGGCAGGACCGTGCCGGCCACAAGCGCACCCTCGCCTTCACCCTGGTGGGCTGGATCGTGATGACCGTGCTGGCCGCACTCGCCACCGGCCCGGCGATGTTCTGGGCGGCCGCCGCGCTGGCCGGGCTGTGCATGGGGTCCAGCCAATCGGCAGGCCGGGCCATGGTGGGGCTGCTCACACCGGCGGACCGCAAGGCCGAGTTCTTCGGGCTGTGGAGCTTCGCGACCCACCTGTCGGTCGTCGTGGGTCCGCTGACCTATGGCCTGATCACCCTGCTGACCGGCGGCAACCACCGTGCGGCCATCGTCTCCACGGCCCTGTTCTTTGTCGCGGGTCTCTGGCTCTTGATGCCCGTGGATATGGCGCGCGGGCAACGCGCGGCACGTGAACCCGGCTGACCGATCAAGGCGACGCGGAGGTGGGCCTCGTCGTTGCGGCTGCGGCTGCGGCCGCCGCCGCCGCACCCGGGGCCCGGCGCCCCAGGGGCATGAGACCCAGCGACGCGTGATCGGCGGGCAAGCCCAGCGCCTCACGCACCTTCAGGTCGTCGAAAGCCCCCACCAGCACGGTTCCCAGGCCGCGCGCGGTGGCCTGCAGATAGACGTTTTGCGCGGCGTGGCCGACCTCGATGTGCACATAGCGCTCGGCCCGGGCCCCGTACTTCTGCGCGGTGCGCGCGTAGACGGCGGCAATCACCAGCACCGCAGGCGCGTCACGGACCGAGGCCTGCCCCAGCGCGGCGCTCGCCAGGCGGCCGCGCGCGTCTGCGGGTTGGGTCAGGACCAATGCGTGCTCCTGGGGCTGGTAGCGGTACACACCGGGCGCCAGGCCCGCCACATTCCCGGCCACCAGATAGACCACCAGCGGCCGCAGCGCACCCGCGGAGGGCGCCGTGCGGTGCCCCTCGGGGTGGGTCACGCCCTGGGCCGCCCAGAGAAGCTGCGCCACATCCTGCAGGTCCAACGCGGCCACCGCGAAGCTGCGCACCGAACGGCGCTGCTGCAAGGCCTCCTCGACCGAGGCCACACCCTTGAGGCGCGGCGGCGCCAGCGGGATCTGTGGTCCCATGCCCTGCCCCATCGAGGAGTTCGCAAGACCCATCGACATCGCAAGGGCGAATCGAACAGCTCGGATGCGCATGTGTGCGGTTTCCTGTGCGCAAAGCGTACGCCCGCCGCGCCAATCTGCGGCCCATCTGCAGCCCAGAGACCTTGATGTGCATCAATGCACGCAGGCGGATGGCACACGAACCGCCGAGGCCAAAGTAGACTCGTCGCATCGCCATGTTCCAACACCGCCAACAACTTCGCCGCTGGGCTGCCCGTGTGCTGCTGCTGTGGCTGTTTGGCGTCGGTATCGGGGTGGCCCATGCCTGCCTCACCCCGAGTCTGGCGGGGCTGGGCGGCGAGCTCGCTGCCATGTCGATGGATGTCGATGCCGTGCCTCACGAGGTGGCGGCACCGCAAGGCGCCCATCACCCAGGCGCCGATCAGCCGGGTCACCATGAACGCGCGGATGGAGAACCGGCTTCATCGGTCAAATCGAACTGCCAGGACTTTTGCGACAAGGCCAGTGTCTCGATCCCTCCGCTGAAGGCGGCGCTCGATGACGCTCTGGGTCATGGGCTGCCTCCCATGGCGGCTGCGGCCGTTTTGCCCGTACCGGCATTCCAGCCGGTTCAATGGTGGGTGCCACGCCGGGATGGCGTTGCGGCCCCGCCTGTCCCCATCGCTTTCCTGCGCCTGACGCTATAGCGCCGGCCGCGGGCAGACAGCCGCCCGGCTGCTCTTGACCCGTGCACCCCTGCTTGGCCGCGTGCTGCCGTCGTCCGTTGGCAGGCCGCGCGGCGCAGTCCCTGACCGCATTCGAAGCCGACGCGCCGCCCGCGCGCAGCGCCGGTCGAATGCCTCCCAGTAGCCCCCCTGGAGTCGTTGCCATGCCCCCGATCCGCCCTCTTTCCGCCGCGGCCGTCGCCGCCCCTCGCTGGGCCCGCACGCTGGCGTGCGCCTTCTTCACCAGCGCCGGCGCGGCGGGCCCGGCGGCGGCCCTCGAAGCCGCCCTGGGCGACAACGTCCAGGGTCTGTTGGCGTATGCGCGGGCGCAGAGCCCCGAACTCGGCGCGATGCGCCAGGAGGCCGACGCCGCGTTGCAGCGCATCGGCCCCGCAGGCGCCCTGCCCGACCCGGTGCTGCGAGTCGAGTTGATGAATTTCAACAACTACGGCAACGAGGCGTCGCCCAGCCTGCTGCCCTGGCGTGTCGGCGAGACGAAGTACACGCTGATGCAGTCGCTGTCCCTGTGGGGCAAGCGCGATCTGAAGCGCCATGCCGCGGCGGCCGACGCGAAGCAGGCCGATGCTCGCCTCGACGCCACCTGGGCCGAGCTCGCCGCACGCATCAAGGCCGCCTACGCCGAGTACTACCGCGCGGCCGGCAACGAGCGCCTGGTCGGCGAAGTGCTCGAACTGATGTCGCGGCTGGAGCAGGTCGCGCAGGCCCGATATGCCGGCGGTCTTGCGGCCCAGCAGGACGCGATACGCGCCCAACTGGAACAGACGGCGATGCGCACGGAGCTCATCGCGCTGGAGAGCGAGAAGCGCCAACTCAAGGCGCGGCTGAATGCCCTGCTGGCCCGCGACGGCGCCGCCCCACTGGCCGAACCCCAGGCACTGCGCCCCTTGCCACCCGTGGTCAGCGCCGACGCGGCCTCGCTGGCCGAGCGGGCGCGCGAGCGCAATCCGCTGATCCGGGCCGAACTGGCGCGGCTGACCGCTGCCCAGACGAATCGCGAGCTCACGCAGCGCAACCGCTACCCCGATCTGCAGGTGGGGGTGTCCCCGTCGCAGATGGGTTCGCGCATCACCACCTGGGGCCTGATGTTCGAGATGAATATCCCGCTGCAGCAGGAATCGAGACGCGGCCAGGAACGCGAGGCGCAGGCGATGGTGGGTGCGGCGCAATCGCGTGCCGACGCCCTGTCGCACCAGTTGCTCGGCGAGCTCGGGGTGAACCTGGCGGGCCTGGACGCCGCACGGCGAACCGAAACCCTGGTCAAGACCCAGCTCTTGCCGCAATCCGACCTGGGCCTGCAGTCCGCGCTCTCTTCTTACGAAAGCGGCAAGGCCGACTTTGCGATGGTGCTCGAGGCGCAGCGCCAGATCCGCAAGGCCCGGCAAGAGCTGCTCAAGTCTCAGGTCGAGGCGCAGATGCGCCTGGCCGATATTGAACGCATCCTGGGAGAAGACCTGTGAAGACCTCCACGACCGTGATCGTGATCGCCCTGCTCGCCGTGGTGGGCACCGGCAGCTACTGGCTGGGTGCTCGCTCGCACCCGCCCGCGGCCGAAGGCGCCGCGGCAGCGTCGGCAGCCGCGTCGGCGCCCAAGGCCCGCAAGCTGCTGTACTACCGCAACCCCATGGGTCTGGCCGACACCTCGCCCACGCCGAAGAAGGACTCGATGGGGATGGACTACATCGCCGTCTATGAGGGAGAAGACGACTCGGCCGATGCGGGCGGCGCGGCCGAAACGACAACGACAGCGACAGCGACAGCGACAACGAATCAGGTTCGCATCAGCACCGAAAAAGTCCAGAAGCTGGGTGTGCGAACCGAGGCAGCCACCCTGCGCCTGCTCGGCAAGACCGTGCGCGCCGCGGGTCGGGTCGAACCCGACGAGAGGCGCATCTTCGTGGTGACCGCGAAATTCGAAGGCTATGTCGAGCGGCTGCATGTCAATGCGACCGGCCAGCCGGTGGCCAAGGGGCAGGCGCTATTCGAGGCCTACAGCCCCGAACTGGTCTCGGCCCAACGCGAATACGCCATCGCCGTGCAGGGCATGGAGGCCATGAAGGACGCGGGTGCCGAGGCACAAGGCGGCATGAAGCGCCTGGCCGAAGCCAGCCTGTCCCGCCTGCGCAACTGGGACCTCTCACCCGAACAGGTCAGGGCATTGATGGGTAGCGGGCAGGCCCAGCGCAGCGTCACCTTCCCTGCGCCGGTGTCCGGCGTGGTGACCGAGAAGAAGGCGTTTCAAGGCATGCGCTTCATGCCAGGCGAAATGCTCTACCAGGTGACCGACCTGTCCTCCGTCTGGGTCATCGCCGACCTGTCCGAGCAGGACATCGGCCTGGTCAAGACGGGCGCGAAGGTGCGCGTCACCACGACGGCCTATCCGGGCGAGGCCTTCGATGGCCGCATCACCACCATCTACCCCACCATGAAGGCGGAAACCCGCACCGTCCCGGTCCGGGTGGAGCTGGCCAATCCGGGCCGCAAACTCAAGCCCGCGATGTTCGCCCAGGTCGAACTGGCCGTCGGCGGCAAGAGCCCGGTGCTCACCGTGCCCGATTCGGCCGTGATCGACACCGGCACGAGGCGCATGGTGCTCGTGCAGGTCGGCCCAGGTCGGTTCGAACCGCGCGAGGTCGAACTCGGCGCGCGTGGCGAGAACTTCGTCGAGGTCGTCAAGGGCGTGAAGGACGGCGAGCAGGTGGTCGTCGCCGCCAACTTCCTGATCGATGCCGAGAGCAACCTGAAGGCCGTCGTCGGTGGTCTGGGTGGTCACGCCAGCCAGGACAGCCCCGCCAAGGGGGCGGCGTCGGGTGCAAGCGCCCCCCGCGGCCACTGAGCAGAGGACACACCATGCTGGCCAAAATCATCCAGTGGTCGAGCAGGAATCCTTTCCTGGTCCTGCTTGCCACGCTGTTCATCGTGATCGGCGGCGTCGTCGCCGTGATGAAGACCCCGCTCGACGCCCTGCCCGACCTGTCCGACGTGCAGGTCATCGTCTACACCGAATACCCCGGCCAGGCGCCGCAGGTGGTGGAAGACCAGGTGACCTACCCGCTCACCACCGCGATGCTCGCGGTGCCCAAGAGCAAGGTCGTGCGCGGCTTCTCGTTCTTCGGCGCCTCGTTCGTCTATGTCATCTTCGAGGACGGCACCGATATCTACTGGGCACGCAGCCGGGTGCTGGAGTACCTGAACTTCGCCTCCAGCCGGCTGCCCAAGGGTGTGTCGCCCTCGCTCGGGCCCGACGCCACCGGCGTGGGCTGGGTCTACCAGTACGCCCTGCTGGCCAAGAACAAGACCCTGGCCGAATTGCGCACCATCCAGGACTGGTACGTGCGCTACCAGCTGACCAAGGCGCCCGGCGTGGCCGAGGTGGCTTCCATCGGTGGCTTCGTGCAGACCTACCAGGTCACCGTCGACCCGCTCAAGCTGCGCAGCTACGGCATCCCGCTCATGAAGGTGTCGCAGGTGATCCGCGACTCGAACCGCGACGTCGGCGGGCGCGTGGTCGAGATGGCCGAGACCGAGTACATGGTGCGCGGCAAGGGCTACCTGCGTGGCAAGGGCGACATCGAGATGCTCGTCGTGAAGGCCGAAGGCGGCACGCCGGTGCTGATCCGCGACATCGCGCGCGTCGAGATGGCGCCCGATGAACGGCGCGGCCTGTCCGAGTTGAACGGCGAGGGCGAGGTCGTCTCCGGCATCGCCATGGCGCGCTTCGGGCAGAACGCGCTGGAAGTCATCCACAACCTGAAGGCCAAGGTCGAAGAGATCTCGGCCGGGCTGCCCGAGGGCGTGACGATCCAGGCCGTGTATGACCGCTCGGACCTGATCCACCGCGCGATCAAGAACCTGTCCTGGACGCTGGTGGAGGAGAGCGTCATCGTTGCCGTCGTCTGCGTCGTCTTCCTGATGCACGTGCGCTCGGCGCTGGTGGCGATCCTGATGTTGCCGGTGGGCGTGCTGATCTCCATCATCGCGATGCGCCTGCTGGGCATGAACTCGAACCTGATGAGCCTGGGCGGCATCGCCATCGCCATCGGTGCGATGGTGGACGCCGCCATCGTGATGATCGAGAACGCCCACAAGCACCTGGAGCGGCTGGACCGGCTGAAACCCGTTCACACCGTCAAGGACCGGGCCGACGCGATGATCGACGCGTGCCAGGAGGTGGGGCCAGCGCTGTTCTTCTCGCTGCTGATCATCACGGTGTCCTTCCTCCCGGTATTCACACTGGAATCGCAGGAAGGCCGCCTGTTCTCGCCGCTGGCCTACACCAAGACCTTCGCGATGGCGGGCTCGGCCCTGCTGTCGGTGACGCTGGTGCCGGTGCTGATGATGTTGTTCATCCGCGGCAAGATCATGCCGGAGGCGAAGAACCCGGTGAACCGTTTCCTGATCTGGGTCTACCGCCCGATCATCGAGGCGGTGATGCGCTGGAAGAAGGTCACCATCGCGCTGGCCTTGATCACGATGGCCGCGTCCTGGTACCCGGCGTCCCAGCTCGGCAGCGAGTTCATGCCCACGCTCAACGAGGGCACGCTGCTGTACATGCCGGCCTCGCTGCCGGGGATGTCGATCACCAAGGCCGCCGAGGTGCTGCAGACGCAGGACAAGATCATCAAGAGTTTCCCCGAGGTGAGCTCGGTCTACGGCAAGGCCGGCCGCGCCAATACCGCGACCGACCCGGCGCCCACCGAGATGTTCGAGACGGTCATCAACCTGAAGCCGCAAGAACAGTGGCGTGCCGGCATGACCACCGACAAGTTGATCGCCGAGATGGACAAGGCGCTGCAGTTTCCCGGGGTCTCCAACGCCTGGACGATGCCGATCAAGGCGCGCATCGACATGCTGTCCACCGGCATCCGCACGCCCATCGGGATCAAGGTCTTTGGCAAGGACCTGGGCGAGATGGAGAAGCTCGCCAAGGAGATCGAAGCCGTGGTCAAGAAGGTGCCCGGCACGACTTCAGCGTTTGCAGAACGCCTGACGGGCGGCAGCTACCTCCACATCGAGCCCGACCGTGAGGCACTGGCACGCTACGGCCTGGCGGTGGGCGAGTTGCTGGACGTCATCGGCACCGCGCTGGGCGGCGAGATGGTCACCACCACGGTCGAAGGCCGCGAGCGCTTCGGCGTGACGGTTCGTTACCCGCGCGAATTGCGCAGCCACCCTGAGCAGATCGAGCGCGAGGTGCTGGTGCCCATCATGGGCGGCGCGATGGTCCCGCTGGGTCAGGTGGCCAAGGTCGTCGTCGCCCGTGGCACGCCGGGCATCCGCACCGAGAACGCCCTGCTCTCGGCCTATATCTTCGTCGACATCCGCGACCGCGATATCGGCTCGTACGTGGCCGACGCGCGCAAGGCGGTGGCCGACCAGGTGAAATTCCCGGCCGGTTACTACATCACCTGGAGCGGGCAGTTCGAGTACATGGAACGCGCCGTCGAGAAGATGAAGATCGTGGTCCCGGTGACGCTGCTGACGATCTTCCTGCTGCTCTACCTGAACTTCCGGCGGCTCACGGAAACGGTCATCGTCATGCTCTCGGTGCCCTTCGCGCTGGTGGGTGGCGTGTGGCTCATGTGGTGGCTCAACTACAACCTCTCGGTGGCGGTGGCGGTCGGCTTCATCGCGCTGGCCGGGGTGGCGGCGGAGACCGGCGTCGTGATGCTGATCTATCTCGATCACGCCTGGGAAGAAGCCAAGCAGCGTTGCCTCGCCGAAGGTCGTGAGCCCGGGGCGGCGGACCTCTACGGCGCCGTCATGGAAGGGGCCGTCGAACGCGTGCGCCCGAAGATGATGACGGTGGTGGCGATCATGGCCGGGCTGCTGCCGATCATGTGGGGCACGGGCACCGGCTCGGAAGTCATGAGCCGCATCGCCGCGCCCATGGTCGGCGGGATGATCTCGTCGACCGTGCTCACCTTGGGTGTGATCCCCGCGCTCTACGCACTCGTCAAACAGTGGCAGTTGGGGCGCAACCAGCGCAGTGCGACCGCAGTGGATGCGGGTGCACTGCCATCCGCGGCACAGACCGCGCAGGCCATTGTCTGAAGGAGTACCAGGTGCTGCTGGTTGACGCCAACGGGCAGTCGAGCGTCTACGCGACCTACCCGAAGTAGTGCGCGCGAGCGTCATTGGCGCAGCTCGCATTGGAGGTTGGTCGCCCGCCGGCGCCTGCAGGGCGCCACTGGGCACTTCTCAGCTTCTTTGACGGGAGCGAAAGCGCCTGGTGGCCCGCACTGCCAGGTGTGGACGCGCTACACGGTGATGAACTGACCCATCATGCCCGCATCCTCATGCTCGAGGATGTGGCAGTGGTACATGAGCGGCACGGACGACGCCTGTGCAGCGGTCTCGACGGCAACCGTCACCGTCTGCATCGACTCAACGACAAAGGTGTCGCGCAAACCTCGCTCGTGCGCTGCCGGCGCCAAACCATCGCGCGCGAGCAGCGACATGCGGACGCCATGCACATGCATGGGGTGCGCCATGCCGGTTGCGTTGGTGAATTTCCAGATTTCAACGGTATTGGCAGGGACGACCAGATCGACACGATTCATGTCAAAGGCACGGCCGTTGATGGTGAACGGGCCGCCCATCATGCCTGCGCCCAGATTGAAGGTCCGGATCGTCGCACCCGCACCCGCGACGACGGTTGGCGCACCAGCCAGCGTGTCCGGTGGCCGCAGGATCGCGCCGGGTTGCCTGGGCAACGAGACACGGAATTTCAGCGCCGAAACTTCCGCCATGCCCGTACCACCGCCCATGCCCATGCCCATGCCCATGCCCATGCCACTGGCGACGGTGGCGGCCAGCAGCGATACGTCCTGACCGCCTCCCACGGTGCTGAAATCCACCAACACTTCCGCTCGCTCGCCCGGAGCCAGGCTGATGGCCAGGCGTGCGACGGGCGCCGCCAGCAGCCCTCCTTCATTGGCGATCTGCAGCAAGGGCGCGCTGTTGCCCAAGCGCAGGGTCAAGAACCTGGCGTTGCATCCATTGAGAAGGCGCAACCGGACCCATTGCTGCGGCGCCTGACAAACCGCACCCATGGCACCGTTGGCCAACAACACGTCGCCAAGGTAGCCAAGCTGTCCGTCGCCGGGGGTCAGCGCGTAGTTGATCTGCCCCGAGGCGGTGAAGCGTTTGTCCTGAAGCACGACGGCAATGTCGTCGACGCCCCATGTTCCGGGCACATCGGATTCGGTCTGGGCGGGGTCTTCGACGATCAGCAGACCGGCCAGCCCCATCACGACCTGGCGACCGGTCGAAGCGTGGGTATGGGGATGGAACCAGCACGTCGATGCCGGATTGCTGACGGCAAAACTCGCCTGCCATTGGCCGCCCGGCGCGATGGCTTGGTGCGGGCCCCCGTCCATGTCGGCCGGGATCATCAATCCGTGCCAATGCACGGTCGTCACCTCGGCCATGTTGTTCTGGACTCGAATGCGGGTCCTCTCTCCCGTGCGCAGCTTCAGCGCGGGACCAAGCAGCGCGCCGTTGTAGCCCAGCGTGCCGGAGTTGACGCCCTTGCGAAACTGCGTGGTGCCGGTTTGCGCCGACAGCGCGAAGGTACGAACGCCCGTCGCGTCGACCACCCCGTCGTCGAGGGGGATGATCGGCAAGGACTGCTCGGCACTCGACGAAACCACGGTGTCCGTCAGCGGCGGCGAGGCGGACATGGCAGAGCCCGACGCACCCATGCCGCCGCTGCTGCCCCCGCCGCCACAACCGGCGATATGTGCGAGCGAAGCCCCTGCCGCGCCCAGCATCAGCGCGCGTCGGGCGGGGTCGACGTTTGAAGACTTGGCCGTTCTGATCATGATTGATCCTGGATGGGCGCCAATGCCGTGGCGGCGCTGCTGAGGGTTGGTCTGGCCTACCGTCTGTTCGAAGGTTTCGACGGGCGCAAGCACCGGAACACCGCGGGCCTTGAAGGAAGCTGCCATCAAATGCGACCGCCGGAATGGGCCAGCTTCTGGATGAGTGCGGCCATCTCCGTGGCCGTGATGCCGGATGCGTTCGCCGCCGAGTTCATGAAGCTGGTCATCGCCGCGCCCAGGCCGCTCGTGCCGGCGGTTGGCGCCATCATGCTGGATCCCATCATGCCGCCCATGGCCATCGAAATCTGGCTGCCGCTCTCCTTGCCGTCCATGACGCCATCGGCCGCATCGCCCATCATCGCCGTGACCATGGCCGACGAGTTCGCCATGTTGAGCGTCTTCGCATACTGCGACATCGCGGCCAGTGTCATGCCGTAGTTCCGGGCGTCTTGACTTGCGCCGGCGCCCGAGCCTGGCACCAAGGGGTTCATGGGCTGGACGTGGACGATGTCCGCGACCGAGAAGTAGTTGCCCATGGCTGTGTTCGCCGCGGTGATATTGGTGTCGGTCATGCCACCGGCCCTGTGTTGCCCGATGGCCTGCGCCATGGCGGTCACGGGTGTGACCTGGATGCCGCTGGTGGTCGCGCCGGCGGCGACGCTCGGTATCGCGACCGTCATCACGTCGCCCTGCGCCAGGCTCATCGGCGTGCCCGTGGCTTCGTCGGTATAGGTTCCCCCATTCGCCTGCAGCATCACCGGGCCGGCGTAGGCACCGATGGACATGCTGAAGTGGCCGTTGGCATCGGTGCTTGCCGTGCCGACCCGGGCGCCCAGTTGTCCGCTCGCGATGGCGTAAGCGGTGACCGTGGCACCGCCCATCGGACCTTTGGTGACGACCCCACTGAGGACCCCGGTGCCGCCGGAGCCAACGCCCGCAATGGCCGTGTCTCCTCCTCCACCGCAGGCTACAGCGAGTTGCAGGGTCACGAGCACCGCACAGAAGATCCGAATGCGGGGGAAGGAGAGCTTGAACATGGTGAATGCCTTTCGAAATGAGGTGCGGCCAACCCACCTGGTTGATGTTGGGGCCGTGATAGAAGTACATGCCGATGCGAATCCGCGGGTCGGCACCGCCTTGGCCGCGGTCCTGACGGCAGCCAGGGCTCCTGCCCCGGCAGCGCGCTCGCATGGGCCCGAATCACCGCGGTGGTTCCCCTGCCGAGCAGCGACCACGCCACCCTCCCGATTCCGGCCCACAGGGCGTGCCATGTCGAGCCCGCCCAACCGATGACCGAACATGGCCAGCATGGTGACGATCACCGTCAGCGGCAAGGTCCACCAGAAACGCCGTTTGAAGCCCAGGAGTTCAGGACTCTCGGCCTCCTCGAGTTCGGGCAGCACCGGCTCCAGCGTCATCCCGCACTTGGGACAGTTGTCCGGGTGCGTCACTTGGTTGCAGGCGGCGCAGCCGAATTGGGCATGCGCTGCATCATCATTTCCATCATCGTCTGCATCATCTCCATGCGCTTCTCCATCATCTGGTGGTGCTGGGTCATGTCGGCGGGTGTCGGGTTGCCGGCACCCTTGTTGCCCATCGGGCCCATCCCCGACATCCCGCCCATGCCGGACATGCCTCCCATGCCGGACATGCCCTTCATCATCTGCATGCCTTCCTGCATCGCCTTCATGTGATCGGCCATGAGGGTCTGGCGCTCCTCGGGCGTCTTGGCGCTCAACATCCTGTCGCGCATCTCGCCCATGGCCCTCATCCGATCGTCCATCGCCGCCATGGGCGCAGAGGCACTGGCGGCCGGATGGTGTGCGGCCTGCTCGTCGGCCTTGGCCGGCGGTGTGGCCGCCGAGGCGCCCAGCGGTACCGCGACGAGGGCGGCAGTGGTCAGCGCGACGAATTTGTGCAGTGGGGACATGGTGATCTCCTGATCGACGGGGCGGATGCGCGGCTGCGCAGGAAGGAGGAAGGAGACGGCCGGATAGCGGCAGATGCCGGGATCGAGCCAGAGACGCGCAAGCCGCCGGGAACGGGAGCGCGTCCCGCCGGCGGCCTGGCAAGAGGATCTACAGGGTCAGTCGCAGCAGGCGAATGACCAGCGGGGGGCCCTGTGCGAAAGGCCGCTGCAGCGACAGCCGTGTCTCGACCGCCGTGAACGGCGAGACGGGGCTTCGCAAGTCAACCCCTGCGGCAAAGGCGGCACCCGGGTCGACGCCCGCGACCTTGTCCTTCGACAGGGCCGAGGACTGGTCGTCGCAGAACTTCAGGCAGTTGTCCTTGCCCGTGTCGCGCCCAGGGTCGGGGTGGGCAACAGTCCCATCGCCGTCGTGCCCAGCCGCACCCGGCATCTCGGAGGTGCCGGCATGCCCCGCATGCGAAGCCTGCGCCACCGCACCGAACTCGCGAACCGCCGAACTCGGCGTGGCCAGCGCGCACGCGTTCACCACGCCGGCCGTCAGCGCAAACAGCCAAGCCAACAACGTCACCCAAACGGTGTGGCGCAGGCGGCGGTGGGTGGGGCGAAAGGCGGCCATGCGATGAATGTCAGTTCTTCGGCGCGAGCGGCATGTGCGGCTTCTACTTCGTTGCCAGGGCGACGGCAAGCTCTATCGGATTCGGCGACTTGTTGACCCACATCCAGCAGTAGTCCTGGGCCGAATCGACCGTGAGGTCGCCCTGCAAGCGGAGGATCTGCTCCTTCTGCGATGGGTACCGCACTTCCTTGCCGACGTGATAGTGGATGTTGAAGTTCATCGCGCCATCAGACTCGAACGACCAGTGGACGAGCTGTCCCGTGCGCAACGCACCGCACAGTTCGGCGAACTTGCCCGGCGCCACCGTCAGCCTCCGCTCGAACCGCCCCCCTTCCTGCCAGGTGATGTCGACGACCTCGGCCTGCGCGACAAGCGGCAGCCACACAAGGGCGGCGCCTGCCAGCAGCGCCGAAGCGCTCCCGGCAAACCCGATGCAAAGCGACCTGCCGGCGACGGTCATGGTGCGGGCCGGATGTCAGTGACGACGTAGCCGGCCTCGACGTTCTCGACCACGAAGCGAATTCTGTCGCCCGCCTTCAAATTGGCGAGCATCGCGCCGTCTTTGACTTGAAAAACCATCGTCATCGGGGGCATGTCCAGACTCCTGATTTCACCGTGCTTGATGGTGAGTTTCTTCGCGTCCTTGTCGACCTTGCGAATCTCGCCTTGCGCCATGTCCGCGGGCACGGCTGCGGCCGCCGGATGGTGCGCCGAGTGCTCTTCGGCCTTCTGCTGCGCCATGGCTGGAGCAGCCAACGCGCCGAGTACGAGAGTGATTGCCATCGTCTTCATTGGGGGCTTCCTTCAAAGACCGAGATCTTGCCGACCATGCCCGCCTGGTAGTGACCGGCGATCAGGCAGGCGAAGTCGAAATCACCGGCCCGGTTGAAGGTCCAGATGATCTCGCCGCTCTTGCCGGCCGGGACGTGGGCCATGTACGGTTCGTCGTGTTCCATCTTCGGAAACTTCACCATCAGCGCGGCGTGCTCGTCGAGTTCCTTCTTGGTCCCCAGCACGAACTCGTGCATCAACTTTCCGTTGTTGCGCAAGATGAAACGCAGGGTTTCACCTCGCCGCACAGCGATGTGGTCGGGCGTGAATCGCATGCTGTCGCTCATCGAGACCTCGATGGTGCGCATGGCCGACTTGGCATCGCCCGCGATGCCCCACGCCTTCTGCTCTTTCCGTACCGGGGCCGTCTTCTTGTCATGGTCGGCGTCTCCGTGCGCGAGTGTCGCGCCGGAGATGGCCACCGCGCAGACAAGCAGCAATGCCTTGATCGATTTCATGTCGTTCCTTGAAGTTGAGGTGGATGGGTGGTGTCGACTCGTCGGGCTCAGTGACCGTTGTGTCCACCGGCAGGCTTGCGCACGGTCACCTCGATGCCCGAAGGCGGTTTTGCCAGCGGCGGCATCGAGCCCACGCCCTCGGCCTTGAAGCGCGCCGGCTCGGCCAATGCACCGCTCCACTCGTAGGCCACCGTGCCCGGTGGGTGCTTGAACCACCCGGGGTCTGCGTAGTCGCCCGGCTTCTGGTCCTTGCGTACCTTCACGACGCTGAACATGCCACCCATGCCGACCGCACCGAAGGGCCCCGTGCCGGTCATCATCGCGGCGGTGTTATCGGGCAGCGGCATCTCCATCTCGGTCATGTCATGCATGCCGCGTTCGCCCATCACCATGTAGTCGGGCACGAGCTGGGTGACCTGCCGCACCACATCGCGGTGATCCACGCCGATCATCGTGGGCACGTTGTGGCCCATCGCGTTCATCGTGTGGTGGCTCTTGTGGCAGTGGAAGGCCCAGTCGCCTTCTTCGTCGGCAAGAAACTCGACCTGCCGCATCTGGCCGACGGCGATGTCGGTCGTGACCTCGGGCCAGCGCGTGCTCTTGGGCGTCGGCCCGCCGTCGGTGCCGGTCACCAGGAACTCATGGCCGTGCAGATGGATCGGGTGGTTGGTCATCGTCAGATTGCCGATGCGCAGCCGCACCTTGTCTCCTCTGCGCACCACGAGCGGGTCAATGCCCGGAAAGATGCGGCTGTTCCAGCTCCACAGGTTGAAGTCGAGCATCGTCATGATCTTGGGCGTGGCGCTGCCGGGTTCGATGTCGTAGGCGTTGAGCAGGAAGACGAAGTCGCGATCGACCTCGTCGATCAGTGGGTGCTTGGCCTTGGGGTGTGTGATCCAGAAACCCATCATCCCCATGGCCATCTGCACCATCTCGTCGGCGTGCGGGTGGTACATGAAAGTGCCCGGCCGTCGGGCGACGAATTCGTAGACGAAGGTCTTGCCCGGCGCAATCGCCTTCTGGGTCAGGCCGGACACGCCGTCCATGCCGTTGGGCAGGCGTTGGCCATGCCAGTGGACGCTGGTCACTTCGGGCAACCTGTTCGTGACGAAGATGCGCACGCGGTCGCCCTCGACCACCTCGATCGTCGGGCCTGGGCTCTGGCCGTTGTAGCCCCACAGGTGGGCCTTGAATCCGGGCGTCATCTCGCGCACCACGGGTTCGGCGACGAGGTGGAATTCCTTGACACCGCTGTTCATGCGCCAGGGCAGCGTCCAGCCGTTGAGCGTGACAACCGGCCTGTAGGGCTGGCCGGTATTCGGCACCAACGGTGGCATCGTGTCGGGCCGGGTCTGGATGACCGGCTCGGGCAGCGCGGCCAGGGCCACCTTGCTCACCGCGGCGGCACTCGCCGCGGCGGTGATCGCGCCAGCGCGGCCCAGGAAATTGCGTCGGGAAACCATGAAGTGATCCTTGTGCATCAATGCGCGGCGCCACCGGATTCGGCAGGGGCCATCGAAGGCCCGGCCAGGGCGGCCAGGCTGGGTTTGCCGATCAGCGCCATGTCGAGGTCGGCGCGAGCGATCCAGTAGTCGCGCAGCGCCTCGATGGCGCCGTTCACGCTGGCGATCTGCGAGCGGGCGTCGGCCAGCAGTTCGAACACGCCGATCAGCATGCCGTTGTAGCGCAGCAGGTTTTCCTCGCCGATGCGCTGGCGCAGCGGCACGATCTCGTCGCGGTGATGGCGCGCGATGTCGTAGGCCGAGCGGTAGTTGCCATAGGCTTCGCGCACTTCCGAACGGGCGTTGATCGCGGTCTCGGCGGCGCGGTTCAGCGCCTGCATGTAGACGGCCTGCGAACGGGCCACGCGGGCCTCGCCCCAGTCGAATAGCGGCAGCTCGAAGCCGATCTCCCAGCCCCGCTGGGTGGGCGCTTCGTTCGACGAGTTGCGCAGGGCACCGATCTCGAGCACGTTGACGAAGCGGGTGGCCTGGGTCAGGCCGAGGTTGCTGGCGGTCTGTTCGGACGCGAGCTTCGCGCCTTGCACGTCCAGGCGCTGCGCCAGGGCCACACGTTCGATGTCCGGCAAGTCCTGCGCTGCGTTCGGCAAGTCCGGCAGGCGCTCGGGCAGGGCGAACTGCGTCTGGGTTCCCCACAGGCCCAACAGGCGCGTCAGCCGCTCCCGGGTGGAGCGTTGCAGTTGCTCGGCACGCGCGAGGTTCAGCGCAGCGTCGGCGTAGAAGCCTTGCTCCCGGGCGCGCTGCAGTTTGCTGAAGTTGCCGACCCGCTCCATGCGCCGCGCCAGTTCGGCACTGGCTTCGGCGGCGAGCATCACCTTGCGCGTGTAGCGCACCCTTTCCTCGGCAGCGACTGCGTGGATCCAGGCCTTGCGGGTCTCGGCGGCCAGCGACAGCACATTCATCGCCACCCGCTGCCGTGTCTGCTCGAAGCGACGCGACTCCATCCGGGCCACCAGCGGCATGGCAATCAGCCGGGCCAGGTTGAAGTGCAGTCCGCGCTCCAGTTCCACTTCGCTGCCCCGCTGCAGACGCGCAAAGGTGAACCCTGGATTGGGCAGGCGCCCGGCCTGCACCACCTCGGCCTCGGTGATGCCGAGCTCGAAAAAGCTGGCTTGCAACCCACGGTTGTTGAGCAGCGCAATCTGCACCGCGTCGTCGGCGGCCAGGGGCTGGCCCAGCAGTTCGGAGACACGCCGTTCGACAAGTTCCCGATCGGCGTCAGACCGCACCCAGCGCAAATCTTTGCCGAGCCGGTCCCTGGCCGCTTGCTCCGCCGTGGCGAAGCCGCCATCGGCGCTGAAGCTCGCGCAGCCACCGAGCAGCGCTGTCATTGAAAGCCAGCCCGCGAGCGCAGAACGTCCCCGGCGGCGTGGGCGAGTCGAGAAAGAGGTCGTCATGGGGCGGTCCTCATGGCATGCGATGGGCACCGCGGCCCGAGCTTGGGTTTGCCACCGCCCCTGCAGAGGCAGGGCTGGCCGGCGCTGTGGCTGCGGCCGCCGGGGCGGAGGATGGCGCGGCAGGGCCTGGGCTGGCCTGCGCTTCACGCGCATAGGCACGCCAGCCGCCGATGCCGTGGACCGTGTCGTTCGCTTCCCGCCAGGCGACGGGCGGGTCGTCACGCAGGCGCCGGTATGCGGCAAGCGCCGGTTTGTAAGTCGCGGCGGGCACGGCCGCCTGCGCGTCCAGCGGGTCGGGCCGCGCGGGGCGCGATGCGCTCTGAGCGCAAGCCGACGCGGCCACGGCAAGCAGTGCCACCTGCGCAAGCGCACGGGCAATGGAGAAGTTCATGGCGTCCTCGCTTGAAGACATTTCGCCACCTTGCCGCCGGGGGCAGCCAAGGGCCACAGAGAGGGGTGCGATGCCTGTGCGCGTGAAGCGCGCAGGCCGCGAGTCAAGCGAGAACGGGTCTGGGTGGGCGGTCCGGCCCGTCGGTGACGAAGCCGATGCGGCCGTGCAAGGGCAAGGCGTCCCATTGGGCGACGGGCTTGCTTTCGGGCACGGTCAACAAGAAGGCCGGCATGGCCGCGGCCGGGCAGCAAGAACCGCAAGCACCGCACTTGTACTGAGCCAGGTCGGTGAACTTGTCGGTCGGGGTCGAGGCGCCGGCGTGCTCGTGGTGCAGGCTTTCCGCCGCCTGGGCCTGCGCCTGCGCCGCGCCACCGTGCATGCGCTCATGACTCGCGCCGCAATGCACCATGGCTGCCGCAGCGAGCCCTTGCGCAGGAATCGCCAGCGCAAGAATCCAGACCGTCACGATTTTCAGCCAAGTCGACATGCGCTCACTCTAGCCGATTTGCCGCAGGCCGGTACTGAGGCCGGTACTGAGCGTGGCCATGAGCAGGGTGCGGCGAATGAACGCAGAGGCAAAAGTCCCCAGGGCGCCGGCCCAGGAAAGTCGAACCACAGGGGTCAGGGCTTGTGGCCTGCGGCGGGCTTCGAGGGCATGGCGCCGAGAGCGGCTGCCGGGGCCACGATGTCCTGCGTGAAGCGCCGCTTGGCATCGTCTTCGAAGACCAGGGTGATGGGCACCGCGTCTCCGCCCTTGATCTGGCCTTTGAGCATCATCAGCATGACGTGGTAACCGCCGGGTTTGAGCTCCGTGGTGCGGCCCGCGGCCAGGTCCACGCCGGGGACCTGGCGCATCCTCATGACGTCGTTTTCCAGCGCCATTTCGTGGATCTCGACCATCCCCGCCATGGGGGAGCTGGCGGCGACCAGGCGCAGGCTTTTCTCGGGCGTCAGGCGCATGAAAGCGCCGGTGGCCTGCTGCCTGGGGACCGTGCCGCGCACCCAGGCGTCTTCGACCTTCACACCCGCCTGGGCATGCAAGGCGCCGACGCTGAGCGCCAGCACGACGCCCGCGATGCTCTGGTGCAGCTCTTTCTTCATGAGGGATTCCACTTCTCTTCAATCGTGAGGGGATCGGGCCAGGCGGCTTGCAGTGCGAGTGCCCCGTCGGCGGGCGCTTCAGTTTGCCATGGCCGACAATGCCCGCATGCGAACGGCGAGCGCGGTGTCACGGTTCGTCCTCCATGGCGCCATGACGCTGTGGCTGTGCCTGGGCCTGGGCAGTGCCGATGCGGCCGACGAGCCGCTCTGGTTCGACCACGGCCGACCCGGCCCGCAGGCCCGCCAGGCCGTCGAACTGCTCACCGACTCGGCCAGCCACGGGCTGGAGCCGCAGGACTATGCAGCAGGCACGCTGCTGCAGGCGGTCACGCAGGCGTCGCAGGGCGCGCCGCTGGAGCCGGCTGCCATCGAGCCATTGGAGCAGGCGCTGACGACGGCAATGCAACGCTACCTGGCGGACCTGCACGGTGGCCGGATCGACCCGCGAGACATCCACCACCGCTACACGCCACCGCGCCACGAGGCGTTCGACGCCGGGGCCTACTTGAGGGCGGCACTGGCAGCCCGGGCCCTGCCCGAGGCCGCGGCCCAGGCCGCGCCGCGCCTGCCCTTGTACGAGCGCCTGCGCGAGGCCTTGAAGCGCTACCGGGGGCTCGTCGACGACCCGGCCTGGCAGCCACCGTTGCCGCCCTTGCCCGTGGGCAAGCGAGGCGGAGTCGGCAAGTTGGAGCCCGGCCAGGCCTACGCGGGCCTGGCACCGATGGCGCAGAGACTGGTGGCACTCGGTGACCTCGCGCAGGACACACCCGTGCCACCCCTCTTCGACGGGCCTCTGGTCGAGGCCGTCAAGTCCTTCCAGCAGCGCCACGGTCTGGCCCCCGACGGCGTGATCGGCAAGGCCACGCTGGCGCACCTGCAGGTGCCGCCGGCGGCCCGCGTGCGCCAGATCGAGCTCATGCTCGAGCGCCTGCGCTGGACGCCGCTGATGCAGGGGCCGCGCATGGTCGTGATCAACATCCCCGAGTTCGTGCTGCGCGCCTACGAGGTGCGCGGCGAACGCATCGGGGTCGAGCAGGAAATGAAGGTCATCGTCGGCAGGGCGCTGGACACCCGCACGCCGCTGTTCGACGCCGACATGCGCTTCATCGAGTTCAGCCCCTACTGGAACGTGCCGGCCTCGATCGCGCGCGCCGAGACGGTGCCGCGGCTGCGGCGCGACCCGGGCTATTTCGAGCGCGAGGGCTTCGAATTCGTGGCCCCGGACGGCGGCGTGCACACCACGCTCTCGGCGGAGACGCTGGACGCCCTCAGCCGCGGCCAATGGCGCATCCGCCAGCGGCCGGGGCAGCGCAATGCACTCGGTGACATCAAGTTTGTCTTTCCGAACGACAATCGCGTCTTTCTGCACCACACGCCGGCGACGAGATTGTTCGAACGTGATCGACGCGATTTCAGCCACGGCTGCATCCGGGTCGAAGATCCGGTGGCGCTGGCCAGGTTCGTATTGCAGGACATGCCGGATTGGACGGAAGACCGCATTCGCAAGGCCATGGCCAAGGGCGAGTCGACCACGCTGCAACTCGCCGAGCCGGTGCGGGTGCTCATCACGTACGGAACCGCGCTCGTCAAAGCCGGGCGCATCCACTTCTTCGACGACATCTACGGGCTGGACCGCTTGCTCGACGCCGCATTGCGACAACGGGCACCGGACCAGCCGAAGTTGAACTGACCGACCATGACCGACACACTGCTTTCCAACCGACGCCACTTCCTGCGCCGCGCCGCCCACCTCGCCGCAGCCGGCGCCTTGCCCGCGCTTTCGGCACCCGCACGGGCCTCGGTGACGCAGGCACGGGGGCTGGCGCTGGCGCACACGCACACGCGTGAGCAACTGGACCTCGTCTACGCCGTCAATGACCGTTACGTGCCCGAAGCGCTGGGTTCGCTGAACCACTTCCTGCGCGATCACTACACCGGCGACATCGGCCGGATCGACCCTCGGCTGTTCGACCTGTTGCACCGCGTTCAACAAATGCTGGGCAGCTCGCGCACATTCGAGGTCATTTCCGGCTATCGCGGCCCCGCCACCAACACCCGCTTGCGCGAGACGCGCGGCGGCGGCGTGGCCAAGCACAGCCTGCACATGGAAGGCCTCGCGATCGACGTGCGCCTGCCCGGCGCATCGTTGGCCGACCTGAGAGACGCCGCACTCTCGCTGCGTGCCGGTGGCGTGGGTTTCTATCCGCGCGACCAGTTCGTGCACCTGGACATCGGCCGCGTGCGCAGCTGGTAATCGCCTGGCCGTCGGCCCGCGCACGCCTACCCCGCCGACAGGCGCACGGGCACGCGCCGACGGCCGAAGCCGTGCTCGAACTTGGCCGCAAAGCGCCCCGCGATGCGCGTGCCGCAGTGCGGGCAGCGGCCCTGCTCGTCCAGCGCGTAGTGCAGCACCGCATGCCAATCGCGCTCGATCAACCCGGCCTGGCAACCGGGGCAGAAGGTGGTGTCGCCCTCGGCATCGTGCACGTTGCCGGTGTAGACATGGCGCAGGCCGTTGGCCCGCGCGATCTGGCGTGCGCGTCTGAGCGTGGCGGCCGGCGTCGCGGGCACGTCGCCCATCTTGTAGGCGGGGTGGAAGGCGCTGAAGTGCAGCGGCACGTCGGGCCCCAGGTGTTCGACAATCCAGCGCGTCATCGCTTCGAGCTCGGGCGTGCTGTCGTTCAGACCCGGGATCAGCAGCGTCGTGATCTCCAGCCAGCAGTTCGTGTCGTGGCGGACATGCTCCAGCGTGTCCAGCACGGGCGCCAGGTGCGAGCCGGTCTGCTGCTGGTAGAACTCGTCGGTGAAGGCTTTCAGGTCGACGTTGGCGGCGTCCATCTTGTCGAAGAAGGCGCGGCGCGGCTCCGGGTGGATGTAGCCCGCCGTCACCGCCACGGTCTGGATGCCCAGCGCGTGGCAGGCGTCGGCGGTGTCCATCGCGTACTCGGCAAAGATCACCGGGTCGTTGTACGTAAAGGCCACGCTGGCCGCGCCGCTGGCCTGCGCGGCCTGCGCGATGCGCTGCGGCGAGGCCGCATCCATTAGCGTATCCATCTCGCGGCTCTTGGAGATGTCCCAGTTCTGGCAGAACTTGCACGCCAGGTTGCAGCCCGCGGTGCCAAAGGAAAATACGCTGGAGCCGGGCAGGAAGTGGTTGAGCGGTTTCTTCTCGATGGGGTCCAGGCAGAAGCCCGAACTGCGCCCGTAGGTAGCCAGCACCATGGCGTTGCCGATGCGCTGGCGCACGAAGCACAGGCCGCGCTGGCCCTCGTGCAACTTGCAGTCGCGTGGGCACAAGTCGCACTGGATGCGGCCATCGGGCAGCGCATGCCACCAGCGCGCCGGTGCCCCCGCCAAGGCCCCTTCTTCGTGCATGTTCATGATGCCGTCTCGCGAGTCTGCTCGTGGCCCCTGTCCGCAAAACTGCGGACCCGGTAGCGCGACAGCCGCACATCGTCTGCCCAGAAGTCGGCCGGCAGCCCGGCCTTGCGCTTGAGCGCGATGATGAAGTCGGCGGCCTCTGGCAGTTGCTGCCAGACCTGCGGCAGGAAGGTGGCGCGTGCGCCGCGCCATTCGAAGATCACGCCGTCGATCCCCGGGCGAAGCTCAGCGATCGCCTGGGCTTCGTCGAGCACGTTCAAGGGCTCGGCGGGGGCCAGCAGCGACACCTCGATGCGCAGGCCCGACCATTCGCTGGCACGCAGCGGCTCGAAGCGGCTGTCGTTGAAGGCGGCCGCGAGCGCGTTGGCGTGCACGTCTTCGACCAGCGCACGCGTGGCTTCGAGCCGCCCGACGCAGCCGCGCAATTCGCCCTCGGCATCGTGCAAGGTGACGAAGCAGGCGCCCAGCTCGTCGAGCGCCGCATGCCCGGTGACCGCCGGCACGGTGTCGTCTGCCAGCCCCAGGCCCTGGGCGATGGCCCGCCGCGCCACGGCGCCCAGCGCGCGGCCCAAACGGTCGTCTTCATGGGCGTCTTCATCGCCGCCGGCCGGCCCGGGCGCCGCGTCGAAGGCCAGCGCGCCATAGCCCACCACGCGGTGGCCGTCGCCCGCGGCGGCGTCACCCGAGTTGCGCAAACCCAGCAGCCGGGATGCCAGGCCGTGCCGGCGCGCCGTGAGCAAGGCGCCGTTGAGCGGGGCCGCGCCGCAGGCCTGCTCACCGCGCAAGTCGGTGGCGAACTGCAGCATGCGCTGCACGGTGGCGCGGTCGACGGCCTGTGCCTGCGCGTACGGCAGGTAGTGCGAGAGGTCGGAGCTGACCACGACGAGCGTCTCTTCGCCGCCCCACAGCCGCTCCAGCACCTCGGCCACTTCGGTCGGGCTGGCCTGGCCCACCGCCAGCGGCACCAGCGAGAAGCCGCTGCCCAATACGGTCTGCAGAAAGGGCAACTGCACTTCCAGCGAGTGCTCGTGCGCATGCGGCAGGTCGGTCCACACCACTTGCCGCAGGTCCTTCAGCGAGGCCAGCGCGACGGCGTCCAGCGGCACGCGGCCCAGCGGCGTCTCGAAGGCACTGACGGTGGGTGCAGCCAGCCCGCGCACCGCCACCCGGTGCACCGGGCCCAGCAGCACGACCCGCGTGATGCGCCCGCGCCACCGCGCCAGGGGCGCGTACGCGAGGGCGGCGACGTCGCCCGAATAGATGTAGCCGGCATGCGGCACGACGATCAACTTGGGCGGACGATCCGCCTCGCCGGCGGTCGCAACCGCGGCCGAGGCCGCAGCCGAAGCAAGATGGCCCGCCAGCGCCTGGCGCAAGGCTTCAGGATCGGCCGGATAGAACGATCCAGCCACGGCAGCAGGTCGGTAGGTATTCACGGCAGACCCTCCAATCTTTTCTATATGGGGGCCCCGCGACCGGCGAACAAGCCTGGCCAGGTCAGTCGTCCACCCTTTTCTTCACCTTCCGGGCAGGCGCCCTGGCCTTGACCGGCTTCTTCGTCGCGGCCCGCCGAACCGGGGCATTCTTGGCCAGCACCTCCCGCAGCAAGGCTTCGCCCTCTGGGCGCGACATCACCCGGGGCACCGGGTAGTTGGCATCGGCCTCGCGGCAGGCCGCCTTGGCCAGTTCCGGGATGTCGCTTTCGCGCAGGGCCTCGAGTTGCCGCGGGATGCCCAGCGTGCGGTTCATCGCCTCCACGGAATCGAGAAAGGCCTGCGCCAGCCGGCCTTCGGGGTCACCCTCGCGGCCCAGGCCCGCCCGCAGCGCCATGGCCGCGAGCTTGCCCTGGATGGCGCTGGCGCTGAAGCGCAGCACGGCGGGCAGCAGGATGGCGTTGGCCAGGCCGTGGGGCGTGTGGTACAGGCCGCCCAGCTGGTGGGCGATGGCGTGCACGTTGCCCACATTGGCGTGGGTGAAAGCCAGCCCGGCGTAGGTCGACGCCAGCGCCATCTTCTCTCGCGCGACGAGATCCTGGCCGTTCGCGTGCGCCACGGGCAGGTGCCGGTAGATCATGGCCACGGCGGCGAGTGCCATGCGATCGGTGAAATCGCTGCCCCACAGGCCGATGTAGGCCTCTACCGCGTGGGTCAGCGCGTCCATGCCCGTGGCCGCGGTGATGTGCGCCGGCAGGCCGGTCATCAGGCAAGGGTCGAGTGCGGCCATGCGCGGCACGATGCGCGTATCGGCGATGACGAGCTTGCGCTGGCTCGCCGGGTCCGAAATCACCGCGGCCACCGTGACCTCGGAGCCCGTACCCGCGGTGGTGGGTACGGCATAGATGGGCACCGGCCCGTGCCGGCCCTTGAAATAGCCTACGAGTTCGCTCGGATGCTTGCCGTTCGCGGCGGCCAGGCCGATGACCTTGGCCGCGTCGATCACCGAGCCACCACCGAAGGCCACGATCGCGTCGCAGCCCTCGGCCAGGAAGACCGCGATACCCTGCTCCACCACGGGGATGGGTGCATCCGGCGTGACCTGATCGAAGATCACGAAAGGCGTGCCCGCCGCGGCGAGCGCGTCGGTCAGCGGCTTCATCAGGCCGAGACCGGCGATCACCTCGTCGGTGACGATCAGCACCTTGCGGTGCGCGAAATCGACCACCGCTTGGCCGAGCCGCCCGCTGGCGCCGGGCCCGACCAGGAGCAAGGGCTGCGGTATCGGCAGCCGCCGGGCCACCACGCCGGCCGCGCGCTTGAGTGCGCTCAATCCGAAGGCACGGGTGGTATCGCTGATCAAGGCTGTCATCATGTGTTCTCTCCGTGATCCAAGTCCCCACTCTGGCGCAGAAATTCGATGAAAACAGTGATCAGCATCAGCCTGGGCGCAAGCAGCCAGGATTTCGAGTTCACCGCCAACTTTCTCGGCCGTCGACTGCGGGTGTGCCGCCTGGGCACCGACGGCAGCATGGCGCGCGCGGTCAAGCTGGTCAAGAAATGGGATTCGCAAGCCAGCGCCATCGGCCTGGGCCTGGTCAAGGACAGTTACAGCCTGGGCGCGCGCGACTTCATCGAGCGCGACGGCCTGCGCCTGCGCCAGGCCGCCAGGCAAGCGCCCGTGACCACCGGCGAGCGGCTGGCGGACATCTTTCTCGAGTGGGCGGTGCGCCATGCGCAGACCGAGCTGGGCCACTATTTCGACAACGCCAACGTGCTGTTCTTCTCCGGCATGGCCCAGCACAAGCTGGCCATGACGATGTCGGAATACACGCCCAACCTGTTCTTTGCCGACCCCCTGCTGCAGCTCGGCGTGCCCAAGCTGCTGACATCGCTGGATGCGCTGCAGCTCTACGCCAGCGGCGCACACCACGTCGCCGACTGGGCCCCGCCGCGGCTCGTGCCCCAGGCGCTGATGAAGCGCTGGTCGGAGTGGGTGCTGCGCAAGGCCCTGCACAAGGCCACGGTCGTTGTCGCCCCGGTGCATGAACTGGACCGCTTCGGCCTCGAGGAACTGGCTGGCAAGACGGTCATCACCGCCACCGTCAACGACAAGCGCATCGCGCAGTTCAAGGACCGGGGCGTGCACCTGGTGATCGACGGCTCGCCCGTCATGCAAGGCCATGTGCTGGGCAGCGACCTGCTCGACGCGATGATCCTGGCCGCCACGGGCAAGGCGCCGGACGATCTCCTGGAGGATGACTACCTGGAGATCGTTGCCGGGCTGCAAAGCCAGCCCCGGCTCATCTACCCCAACGGCTACAAGCGCACGAACCGCTTCGCGTTCGTGATTCACCCGCTCTCGCAGGAGTATTTCAAGGTCGTCAAGCCGATCGAGATGCTGTCGCAGGTCTCGCCGCCGGTGTTCATGGATTCGCTGGAAAAGCTCATGGCCTACGCGCCGCCCTTCGTCTATTCGCGGGTCGAAGGCATCCGCTCGCCGACGGGCGTGGAGGCCGAAGGCTGGCTCATCTCGGTGGGCGGCACGCCCAAGGAGATCATGAGCCGCAGCCCCGAGTTCACCTACCGGCGCCTGCTGGCCGCCGCCGAAACCGCCCGGCGGCTGGGGGCGCAGATCATGGGCCTGGGCGCCTTTACCAAGGTGGTGGGAGACGCCGGCGTGACCGTGGCCAAGCGCTCGCCCCTGCCCATCACCACCGGCAACAGCTACAGCGCCTCGGCCGCGCTGTGGGCCGCCCACGATGCCGTGCTGCGCATGGGCCTGCTGCCCCCGCCCCAGGGCAAGGAGCGGGTCAAGTTCAAGGCCATGGTGGTCGGCGCCACGGGCGCCATCGGCTCGGCCTGCGCGCGGCTGCTGGTGCGCGCCGCCGAAGAGGTGACGCTGGTCTCGCCCGAGACCGCCAAGCTGCTGGCGCTGAAGGCATCGATCCTGCAGGAAACCCCCGACGCCCGGCTCACGCTCGCTTCACGCGCCGACACGCATATCGCCGAGATGGATATGGTCGTCACCGCCACCTCGGGTGCGGGCAAGAAGGTGCTCGACATCATGAAGGTCAAGCCCGGCTGCGTGATCACCGATGTCGCGCGGCCGCTGGATCTGCCGCCCGAGGAAGTGGCCAAGCGCCCCGACGTGCTGGTGATCGAATCCGGTGAGATCCAGCTGCCGGGCGAAGTGCGGATGAAGAATATCGGCCTGCCCAAGGGCGTGGTCTACGCCTGCCTGGCCGAGACCATCGTGCTGGCGCTGGAGGGCCGCTTCGAGAATTTCACCGTCGGCCGCGCGATCGAGTGGCACAAGGTGCGCGAGATCTACCAGCTCGGCCTCAAGCACGGCATGAGGCTGGCGGCGATCTCCGGCGTGAACGGCGTGATCACCGATGCCGACATGGACCGCGTGCGCGAGCTGGCACTGGCCGCCCGAGCGCCCCGGCGGGTACCGGTCAAGCGGGCCCGGGCACCGGCCAAGGCCACCCCAGCAACTCCGCCAGTCGCCCCGTCACCCAGGCGGCCTCGGCGGCGCTGACGCCGGACGCGCCCGCGCACAGCCCGCGGTGGATGCGCTCCAGCACGTCCTCTTCGGCGACGCCCAGCTCCCACAGTTTGGTTCGTGCGTGCTCGGTGAGCAGGTTCGCGAGGTCTTCGCAGAATTCGTGGCGCTCGGCGATCTCCTGGCGCGACGCTTGGGGCTTGCCGCGGCCCGGCGACATGAACAGCGCGATGAACGAGGGGGGAACGACGACCTGGCTTTCGTCAGACATGGGCGATTGTCGCAAGCCGGCCTTCTCAGCCGGCGCGGCCCACCGGCTGCTGCGTATACATGTACTCACGGTTGAACGGGTACGCCGATTGCGCGCCAGGCAAGGGTCCTGAATCGACGGCGCCGTCGAGCCGGGCGGCGAGCAGCTGGTACAGCGCCAGCCAACCGCGCTCGAAGCACATCGCGCTGCCGGCCAGGTACAGCCGATAGGCGCGCACCGTGGCTTCGCTGGTGAGCCCGCGCGCCTGCTCGATGCGCGCCTCGAGCGCATCCGACCAGGCCCACAGCGTGCGCGCGTAGTGCGGGCGCAGGTTCTCGGCATCCAGCAGCTCCAGCCCGCCGCGCGCCAGGGTCTCCGCCACGCGCGACACATGCACGAGTTCACCGCCAGGGAAGATGTGATCCTCGATGAATTCCCCCATGCCCGCGCCCAGTTGGCCGTTGCGCAGGCCGCAGGCCGTGATGCCGTGGTTCAACACCAGGCCGCCGGGGGTCACCAGGCGGGCCAATGTGCTGAAATACTCGGTCAGTCGGGCGCTGCCTACATGTTCGAACATGCCGATGGAGGCGATGCGCTCGAAGGTGCCGGCCTGCGGCAGTTCGCGGTAGTCGAGCAGCCGCATTTCCACCCGCCCGCGCAAGCCTCTTTCGTCGATCAGGCGGTTGACGTAGGCATGCTGGTGGGTCGACAAGGTGATGCCCAGCGCCTGCACGCCATAGTGCTGCGCCGCCCACAACAGCAGCCCGCCCCAACCTGCGCCGATGTCCAGCAGGCGCTGCCCGGGCTCCAGCCTGAGTTTGCGGCAGACATGGTCCAGCTTGGCCTGCTGCGCCTGTGCCAGGCTCATCAATGGGTCCGCGTAGTAGGCACAGGAATACACGCGCAGCGGGTCGAGCCAGAGCGCGAAGAAATCGTCGCAGACGTCGTAGTGGTAGCGCACCTGTTCGGCATCGCGTTGCCGGTGGTGCAGCCAGGCTGAGCGCCACTGCTGCAGCCAGCGCGGTCGCGACAGCCGTTCGCCACGCCTGACCGGGTCGCCGGCCAGTGCGCCGGCCACGGCCATGACGTCGCGCATCGAACCCTCGATATCGAGCTCGCCACTGGCGTAGGCCGCGGCGAGGTCGCCGACCTGCCCGCGCGCCAGCCAGCTCAACGCGCGGCGCCCGCTGAGCTTCAGGCGCACATCGGCCGCTGGCGCGCCTGCGCTGCCGCCCGGCCATTCCAGAGCCAGGCTGCGCGGCAATTGCGCGAGGCGCCCGGCTATTAGTGCGGAAAGCGCGGACATCATGGCCTTTCGGATGCCTCGGTTACACCCGCGGTATTCTGAATCGACACCGCCTCGCCTGGCCATGCGATTTTTCGATCGTCGACCGCGCAGGCAGCGGCCGCCCCCGGCGGGCCCGCCACCGCGCCGGGTACGATGGCGCCACACAAGACGCGAAAGCGACTCGCAGGCGCTACATGAGTGCAGGACACGATCACGACCCCAGCCACCACGGCCACGGTCACAGCCACGACCATCACCACGGTCACAGCCACGGTCACAGCCACGCTCCGGCGAATTTCAACGCGGCCTTTGCCCTGGGCATCGGCCTGAATATCACATTCGTCGCCATCGAGGCGTTCTACGGCTGGAAGGTCAACTCCCTGGCCCTGCTGGCCGACGCCGGACACAACCTGAGCGACGTCATCGGCCTGGTGCTGGCCTGGGGTGGCGCACTCGCGGGCCGTCTGCAGCCCGATGCCCGGCACACCTACGGCTGGAAGCGGGCCAGCATCCTGGCGGCGTTCATCAATGCGCTGCTGCTGCTGGTGGCCATGGGCTCGCTGGCCTGGGAGGCGGTGCACCGGCTGCAGTCACCCCAGCCCGTCGAGGGCGTCACGATCATGGTCGTGGCCGGCATCGGCATCGCCGTGAATACCGCCACCGCGCTGCTCTTCATGCGCGGCCGCGAGACCGACCTCAATATCCGCGGCGCCTTCTTGCACATGGCGGCGGATGCGCTGGTCTCTGCCGGCGTGGTGGTGGCCGGCGGCCTGGCGCTCGGGTTCGGCTGGACCTGGCTGGACCCGGTGGTCAGCTTGCTGATCGCCGCCGTCATCGTGGTCGGCACCTGGAGCCTGTTCAGGCAGTCGCTGCACCTGCTGTTCGACGGCGTGCCCGAAGGCGTGGACCTGCACGCCGTGCAGTCCCTGCTGGAAGCCCTGCCCGGTGTGGCGCGGGTGCACGACCTGCATGTCTGGGCGATGGGCACCTCGGAGATCGCCATGACGGCGCACCTGGTGATGCCCACCGAGCCTCCCGACGATGCCTTCCTGCAGCACGCGACGCGGCAACTGCACGACCGCTTCAAGATCGGGCATGTGACCTTGCAGGCGATGCGCGTGCCCTTCACGCGGCCTTGCGCGGGCCCGTTGCCGGCGGGCCCCAGCCGGCCTCAGTGAACGGCAGGAGGGATGGCTTCGCCAGTGGCCACTGCGCGCCGGGCCTCCAGCCGCACGAAGACATCTGTCAGCTCCGCCAGCACCTGGTAGAAGGCGGTTTGTGCGCCCTGCTGCACGGCCAGGATGAAGGGATTGAGCCAGCGGCCCAGGTGGCCGTCCAGAAACGCCGTGCGCAGCGCCTGCAGGGCCTGCAACGCCGCCGCGTCGTTCGCCTGCACCGCCTGGTTTTCCTGGTGCACCAGCAGGTAGAGGAACTCGAGCTCCACCGCCACGTGGTCGGGCAGTTCCTTGAAGTCCCCGTCGATCTGCATCCCGCCCTGCTCGTAGAGCCTGAGCACCTGCATCGTCTCGTCCTGCATGAGCGAGGATTCCCCGGTGAGCCAGACCGAGGCGTAGGGCCGCGCCAGCGCCTGGGGCGGGCCCAGGAATAAACGCGTGTAGTCCACCAGGAGGTCCAGCGCATCGACACCCGCGTGGGCCGCGCGTAGGCGACGCACCGGGTCGGCGAGTTCCGCGCCCAGGGTTTCGGCCGCAGCCAGCATCTGGTCGAAGACCCGCTCCTCGCCGAACTCGGGCCCGGGCTCGTAGTAGCAGGCCGCCAGCAGGCGGCACAGATCCTCGCGCGCGGCCGCCTGGGGCCCGGCGGCGTGCGCCTGGGCGTCAGGCGCGGGCACTGTACTTTCCGACGTAATGCACGTTGGGCCGGGTGCCCTTTTCCTCTTGCAGGCGCATGGAGGTCCTGGCCTTGAGGATCTTCGCGATCTCGCTGGCCGGGTCGTCCTGGTCACCGAAGATGCGCGCCGTGGACGGGCAAACCTCCACGCACGCGGGCTGCAGGCCATTCAGCGTGCGGTGGTGGCAGAAGGTGCACTTCTCGATCACGTCCGCCTTGCGCAGCGGCTGCGCGTCGCCGGAGATGAACGGGTTCAGCGTCGGCACCGCGGCACCGGCCCGGGCCGCGGTTTCGGCACCCGAGGCCGTGCCGCCCGGGATGGCCGAGGTCTTGTCGGCCCAGTAGGGCTGCGCAGACTGGTCCGCCGCGTTGTAGCTGATCACGCTGTAGGTCTCACCCGTCAGGCTCTTGCCATCGAGGTTCTCGTGGCTGTACGGACAGGCTTCCTGGCACTGGCGGCAACCGATGCACAGCTTGGAGTCGGTCAGCGTGATGCCCTCGGGCGTCTTGAAGATCGCCTTGTTGGGCTTGACCGGGCAGGCCGCGACGCAGGGCGCGTCGGTGCAGTGGTTGCACAGCACCGGCATCACGAAATGCGTCACGTTCGGGAAGCGACCCTCGGTGCGCATGATGAAGTCGGCCCAGTTGTGGCTCTGGCCGTTGCCGCGGGTGCGGGTGTTGTTTTCGGCCTTGCAGGCAAGGGCGCAAGTACCGCAGCCCACGCACCGTTCAAGGTCGATGACCATTCCAAGTCTTGTCATGATGTTCTCCGTGATCTCGTGCGGGGCGCTCAGGCCTTCTGGATGCGTACGCCGGTGAAGCCGCCGTTGCGGGCGGTGGCGCCGCTCAAGCGGTCATAGTCGTCGACCAGGATCTCGTTGTTGTTGCCGCCCAGGGGCAAGGCCTTCGCGTAGTCCTTGGAGGCCACCCGCCCATAGGCCCAGTGGCCCTGGCCGAAGCACTTGGTCACCGTGCCGGGGCGCACGCCTTCCCACAGCTTGAGCTGCGAGACGATGCTGCCCGCGAGCGAGCTGATGCGCACCGTGTCGCCCGTCTTCAGGCCCAGCTTGGCGCCGTCAACCGGGTTCATCTTCACGACGTCGCTCCACGACACGTCGCCCGGGTCCACCTTCTTGAACTCCTGGTACCAGGGCAGGTTGGCCGAGCGCCCTTCGCGGTTCAGGCGCGACTTGTAGTCCACGAAAGTGAACGGGTAGTCCTGCTCGCTGCCATGCCGCTTGGGCGGCTCGTAGTGCGGCACGAAGACCTGTTCGCCGCGTGCCACGTAGCCGCTGACAGTCATGATCTCGTCGACGCTGGCGTTGTGCTTGGTGGCGTGCTCGGTGATGCCCTTCTTCAGGGTCTCGCTGTAGAACTCGAACTTCTTGGTGGCGGTGGCAAATTTGCCGCCCCAGCCCTTCTTCAGCGTGTACTTCGGGCCGCTGAACATGCCCTTGGCGCGGAAGTCGGCCCAGCCGCTGATCGGTGCGTCACCCTTGAGCGGCTCCTTGGCCATCCACAGAGGCGCGCTGCTGATCTTGGCCGCGTACAGGGCGAACTCCAGCGCCGTGGTGGGCAGCTTGCCGGTCTCTGGGTCCTTGAACTCGTTGGCGTAGTAGTCGAAGAGATTGGGGAAGCCCTTGGCCTTGAGCTTTTCGGCGAGCAACCAGACGACCTCGGTTTCTTCCTGCTTCACGTCCCACAGGCGCCTCACGGCGCCTTGCTGGATCGACGCGTAACCGTGACCGTTGCCCGCGTTGGTGACGATGGACCAGCCTTCGGCCGAGTTGAAGGTGGACGGCAGCACGATGTCGGCGAACTGCGTCATCTCGGACGGGTTGGTGACCATGTGCACGAAGAAGGGCACCTTGGCCATGGCCGCATCCCAGCGCTTGGGATCGGTGCCCGAGAAGTTGAAGTTGGACCACGAGGACAGGAACACTTTCACCGCGCCCGGATCCTTGAGCATGCCGTTGGCCACGTTGTTGGTGACCACGCCGCTGCCGGGCCTGGCGTTCATCATGGCCGGCATGTCCTTGGCGCCGCGACCGTCGAGCTTCTTGCCCTTGCTGGCGTTCTTGGCGAGGTCGTCGACGTACTTGTCGGTGCTGGCGAACTTGCCCGTGGGCACGCTGCTGCTTTGCCACACGCCGCCTTCGGCGTCGATCGAGCCGAGCAAGCCATTGAGTGCATGCACGGCCATCGCGGCGTAGGTGCCGCGCGGCGTCATCGCCACGCCGGGGCCCATCCACACCGCCGTCTTCGAGCCGGCCTTGCCCATGGCCCGGGCCACACGCAGAATCTGCGCGGCGGGAATCAGCGTCTCTTTCTCGGCCCACGCCGGCGTGCGGTCCTTCAGCTCGATATTCCACCACTTCACCACGCCGTGGGTTTCCTTCTCGACGAAGGCGGCTTCGTCCACCCGTTGGCCGGCCACGAAGAGGTTCTTGCCGTCCTTGAAGTCACCCACGAATTCGCGGCTCCACAGGCCTTCGGTGAGCAGCACATGGGCCATGGCACCGGCCAGCGCGCCGTCGGTGCCTGCCTTGATGGGCAGCCATTCCTGGGCCTTGCCCGCGGCGTTGGAAAGCCGCGGGTCGACCGAAACCACCAGGCCGCGTGCCGCGATTTCGTGGAAGCGGCGAATGGTGTTGGGCACCATGCGGTTGGAGGCCAGGGGGTCGCAGCCCCAGACCACCAGGCAGTTGGTTCTCTCCAGGTCGTAGTCGCGGTAGCCGAAGAAGCCTTGCGTCAGGCCCGGGCCCATCTTTTCGGCTTCGGCGCAGATCGCGCTATGCGAGAAGTAGTTGGGCGTGCCCCAGATCTTGGGCAACGCGCCGTAGAGCAGCTCGGTGGAAGTGGGCGAATAGCGGCCGCGCATGTACATCAGCTTTTGCGGCTCGCCCGCGCGGCGCAGCTCCATCATCTTCTCGGCCACGGTGTCCAGCGCTTCGTCCCAGCTGATGGGAACGAATTTCGGATCCACGCCGCGGCCCTTGGCCGGGTTGGTGCGCTTCATCGGCGTCTTGATGCGGTCCGGGTCGTAGACCTGCTGCGGGATCATGTGGCCACGCGGGCAGCAGTAGCCGTGGTTGGTCTTGGACAGCGGGTTGCCGCGCACGCGGGTGGCGCGACCGTCCTGAACGAAGATCTGGATCGCGCACCACTGGGTGCAGCCCTGGCAGGTGCTGCCCACCCAGGCGCCCGGGGCGGGCGCCGAGGGCTTGGCGGCGCGCGGCACGAAGGCACTCGTCCGGGGGGCGGCGGGCGCCGGGGCCGTGGCGCAGCCGGTGGCCCACCAGCCGGCGCTGACGCCGCTGGCCATGATGAATGTTCGTCTAGTCAGCTTCATGGGTGGACCCTCTGTCACGCGTGGACAATTTGGACCGCTGCACTTTGCGCCGCAGAGAAATCCGTCCCTTGATCCATCGCAATGTGACAACTGAATATCCACAATGTCGCAGCGGATATGTCGGGAGTTCACGGCGGTCCGCCTCGGCAAGCGGGATGGAACAATGCCGCGCATGAAAGTCTTCGGAATCGCCGGTCACTCCGGCATGGGCAAGACCACGCTGCTCGAGCGCCTGGTGCCCGAACTCAGGGCGCGCGGCCTGGTGGTATCGCTCATCAAGCACAGCCACAAGCACATCGATATCGACCGGCCGGGCAAGGATTCCTACCGGCTGCGCGAATCGGGTTGCCACGAGGTGCTGCTGCTGGGCCTGGACCGCTGGGCGCTGATGCACGAGTTGCGTGGCGCGGCCGAGCCCTCGCTGGACGAGTTGCTCTCCCGCTTGCAGCACTGCGACCTGGTGCTGGTCGAGGGCTTCAAGAGCGGCGGCTTCCCGAAGCTGGAGATCTGGCGGTCGGCGCTGGGCAAGCGGCCGTTGTGGCCCGAGTGGCCAGGCATCCAGGCCATGGCGACCGAGCCGGCCGATCAGGCCAGGGTCCCGGCCTCGGACGGCGTGACCTGGCTGGACCTCGGCGACGCCCGGCGCATTGCCGACTTCGTGATCGCCCACGCCGGCCTGCGCTGACCCACCCTCGGGTGGCGAGCCGGCGCGCCCGGACCCGTCACCGCAGGGACAAAGGCACGACGGTCAAGCTGCGGATGCCCTGCGCACCGCGGATGAGCACGCCTTCGATATCGGCCGTGGCCGAGGGGCCGGTCATGAAGACCGCATAGCGGGCACGGGCCAGCGCCGGCTCGAGGTAGGCGGCGTGCATGTCGGCGACGATGCGCTGCGGGTCGAGCAGCACCACCAGGTGCTGCGACAGGAAACCCAGCGCGGGAACACCGAACTGGATCTCGTCGAGCAGCACCGACCCGGTCTCGGCCACGCCGAAGAGCGCGCGCACCACGCCGACATCGACATCCTCCAGGGCGGCCGGCGGCTGCGCGAAATCCAGCGGCCGCGTGCCGGCCACCTCGCCCGTGGCCGAGACCACCACTTTGGCTTGCGGGAACAGGGTGGCCAGCCACGCCCCCAGATCGCCCTCGGCCGGCGCCTCGGCCCAGCGACCGCCCATGCGCTCGAGCGCGGCTTGGAAAGCCTGCAGCGGCGGCTGGGCATCGGCTGGTGCGGCGAATACGGGCACCACCGGCAGCGGCGCGGGGGCCGGCTGGTTGGCGCGGACGCGCGCCAGAATCTCTTCGCGGACGCTCATTTCTTCCCCCGGTTCGCCAGGTACCACTGGCGGAAGGTCTGCTTTGGTGCCACCGGCACCTCGCGCTGCTTGCCCCAGGCATTCATGCGGTTGTAGAGCATGATGCGCGGCAGGTGCTCCACGCCGGCACCGGCGGCTTCCACCGCGGCGCGGTACAGGCGCGGGCTGGCCAGCAGCTTGCCGCCCAGGCTCATCGCCTGCTTCTTCACGAAGGGCAGCGCGCCGCGCTCGGCGACGATGCGCCGCCACTTGTAGATCTGGTCGTGGATATCGATCTGCACCGGGCACACCGCCGTGCAACTGCCGTTCAGCGTGCTGGCAAACGGCAGCGTGCTGTATTTACGCAGGTCGTAGGTGGGGTCGATGATCACGCCGATAGGCCCCGAATAGGTCGAGCCATAGCTCAGCCCCCCGCTGCGCCGGTAGACCGGGCAGGTATTCATGCAGGCCCCGCAGCGGATGCACTTGAGCGAATACCAGAAGTCAGCCATGCCCAGCCGCTCGGAGCGGCCGTTGTCCACCAGCACGATATGCATCTCGGTGCCCGGCCGCGGGGCGCGGAAATGCGAGGTGAGCTGGGTGATCGGCGAACCCAGGGCGCTGCGCGAGAGCATGCGCACGAAGATGCCCAGGTGCTCGGTGCGCGGGATGATCTTCTCGATGCCGATGCAGGCGATATAGAGCTTGGGCAGGTGCACGCTGAGGTCGGCGTTGCCCTCGTTGGTGCAGACCACCACCGCGCCGGTCTCGGCCACGGCGAAGTTCGCCCCGGTCATGCCGGCGTCGGCCTGCAGGAAATGCGGGCGCGTGGTCCGGCGCTGGCTCTCCGCCAGGTAGTGCACGTCGCTGTTGTCGGGGTCGGTGCCCAGGGTGCGCGCGAAGACCCGCGCCACGTCGGTGCGCAGCTTGTGCACCGCGGGCACCACGATGTGGCTGGGCGGCTCGTCGTCGAGTTGCTGGATGCGCTCGCCGAGGTCGGTCTCGATGACTTCGATGCCGCGCTTTTCGAGGAACGGCCGCATCTCGCACTCGTCGGTGAGCATCGACTTGGCCTTCACCAGCGTCCTGGCGCCGCGCGCGGCCAGGATCTCGTGCACCACCTGGTTGTGCTCGGCGGCGTCGCGCGCCCAGTGCACCGTCACGCCGTTGGCCTTGGCGTTGCGCTCGAATTCCTCCAGGTAGTCGGCCAGGTGGGTGAGCGTGTGTTCCTTGATCTCCGAGGCCAAGCGGCGCAACTGGTCCCATTCCGGCACCAGGGCCACCGCGGCGTCGCGCTTGGTGCGCAACTCCCACAGGCGGCGGTCGTGGAATTCGAGGTGGTCGCTGGCGGCGATAAATTCCGAGGAGGCCTCGGCGTGGTCGACGGGCTTCATTCGCGCGCTCCGTTGAGAACCTGGGCGATGTGCAGGAACTTGACGGGCAGCTCCAGGCGCTCGGCGCAGCCCTTCTGGTGCATCAGGCAGGACATGTCGGCCGAGACGATGTACTGGGCGCCGGCCTGGTGATGGTCACGCACCTTGTCGTAGCCCATGCGCGCCGAGACCGGTTCCTCGAATACCGAGAAGGTGCCGCCGAAGCCGCAGCATTCGTCGGGCCGCTGGGGCTGGGCAAAGCGGATGCCCTTGACCGCTGAGAGCAGCGTCAGGGGCTTGGAAAACGGCGCCTCGATGAGTTCGGACATGCTCGCCGTGCGCAGCGCGCGCAGCGAACTGCAGCCGTTGTGCAGACCCACGGTATGCGGGAACTCGGCCCAGGGAAATTCGCGCACGCCGAGCACGTCGTGCAGGAATTCGACCAGCTCGTAGGAGCGCTGGCGCACCTGAAGGACCTCCTCGGTCTGCTCGATCGCCGTGAAGTGCTCGCGCACATGGTGCGTGCAACTGCCCGAGGGCGAGACGATGTACTCGAAGCCGGCGAAATTGCGCACGAAGAGCGCCTCGGCGCCGGCGGCGTCGGCCTCGCAGCCGCTGTTGGCCATGGGCTGGCCGCAGCAGGTCTGCTCCAGCGGGTAGGCCACTTCGACGCCCAGGCGCTCGAGCAGCTCGAGCGTGGCCACCGCGACCTCGGGGAAGAAGGCATCCACGTAACACGGCACGAACAGCGCCACCTTCATATCTCGGGCTCCGGTAGGGGGGCGCTGGCGCAGGCGTCGACCAGCTGGATGAACGAACGATAGGGCACGCCGGAGAATTCGGACAAGCCGATTTCGCAGGTGCGGCTGGACGACACGCCGGCCAGGCACTCGGCGGGCAGCGCGGCCTTGAGGTGGCGCAGCGCGTGCGCATTCAGCTCGGGGCGGTTGAAGCCCTTGTCGCCGGCGAAGCCGCAGCAGTGCACTTCTTCCACCGTCACGACCTGCGTGCTGCAGCGCGCGGCGATGGCGGCGAGCTTGTCCACCGTGCCCATCTTGCGCACGCTGCACACCGGGTGCACCGCCACCGCCTGCGCCTGGGGCTGGAGCACCACGCGCGGCAGCACCTCGTCGTGGATGAACTCGACGCTGTCCTGCACCGCCAGGCGCCCAGCCAGGAAGCGCTTCATTCGGTAAGCGCAGGGGCTGGTATCGAAGACGATGGGCAGCCGCCCGCCCGCGCTCGCCTCGCGCAGCGCGGCTTCGAGCTCGGCCGATTTGCTGTCCGCCGCCTCGAACAGGCCCTTGCTCTCGAAGGGTTGGCCGCAGCACAGCTCGGCCAGCTGCTGCGGGTAGATCACGTCGAAGCCGGCCTTGCGGAACAGCCGCTCGGCCGTCACGGGCAGCGCCTGCGCGGGCCCGTCGCCACGCTGCGGGCCCATGTTGCGCGCGGCGCAACTCGGGAAGTAAACCAGGCGATCCGCGCCGGGCTGTGCAGCGCCAGGCCCAGGTTCGAACTGCACCGGCCGTGCCAGATTGGGCGACCACTTCGGCAAGCGACCGCCGGAGAGCTTGCGCAGCCCGTCGAGCGCGCCCTTCATCGCCGCCGTGCCCACCATGCCGTGCAGCAGGTCGGCCGCGCCCAGGCCCACGCGCACGGCCGCGGTGACGGCGCCGTAGTGGCCGGCCACGCCCGCGGCCACGCGCTTGGCCAACGGGCTGGCGCCGCGCGAGCGCAGCGCCTTGATCAGCACGCCGGTCTCGATATCCACCGGGCAGGCCTTCGCGCACAGGCCGCAGCCGGCGCAGGTGTCCACGCCTGCGTAGTCGTACAGGGCGCTCATCGCCTGGGCCTGCGCCTGCGCGGCGGGTGACTCGTCGTGCTCCAGGCGGGCGATCTCGCGCCAGCCCACGATGCGCTGCCGCGGAGATAGGGTCAGGCCGAGCGAGGGGCAGGTCGATTCGCAGAAGCCGCATTCGATGCATTTGTCGACGATGGCGTCGACCGCCGGCATGGGCTTGAGATGCAACAGGTGCGCCTGCGCGTCGTCGTTGAGCAGCACGCCGGGGTTGAGCAGGCCCTCGGGGTCGAAGAGCTGCTTGATGCGCCGCATCAGCGCGTAGGCCTGCGCACCCCACTCCATCTCGACGAAGGGCGCCAAGTAGCGCCCCGTGCCATGGTCGGCCTTCAGCGAGCCGTCGTACTTGCCCACCACCAGCTGGCACACGGCGTCCATGAAGATGCGGTAGCGGTCGACCTCGGCCTCGGAGTT
The DNA here is from genome assembly GCA_030681795.1 of Rubrivivax sp. Classification (GTDB taxonomy): domain Bacteria; phylum Pseudomonadota; class Gammaproteobacteria; order Burkholderiales; family Burkholderiaceae_C; genus Rubrivivax. The sequence continues at coordinate 67,724 of JAUXRG010000063.1, read as the reverse complement.
GAAGTCCTGCGTGAAGACGAAGTGCAGGTTGCCCTCCAGCGCGTGGCCGAAGATGATGGCCTCGCCGTAGCCGTGCTCGCGCAGCAGCGCCTGCAGGTCCAGCGTGGCCTCGGCCAGGCGCGGCACCGGGAAGGCCACGTCCTCGATGATCACCGTGGTACCCGCCTGGCGCATCGCGCCCACCGAGGGGAACATGCCCTTGCGCACGGCCCACAGGCGCACGCATTCGGCCGCGTCGGTGGAAAAGCGCAACGCCTCGGTCGTGGGCACGTCTGCCAGGGCGGCCGTGATCCTGGCCACCTGGGCCTGCAACTGCGCGGCGTCGGCGGCGCGCGTTTCCACCAGCAGCGCCGCACCGTCGGGGCCGACGCGGGTCAAGGACTCCGGCAAGCCCAGCTTGCCCGTCACCGAGCGCAGCGCGGCGCAGTCGGCCAGTTCCACGGCTTGCACGGGTTCGGTCTTGAGCACCGTCACTGCACGGCAGGCGGTAGCCAGGTTGTCGAAGAGGATCAGCGCCGTGGCCTTGTGCGGATATTCGGCCACCGTGCGGTAGGTGATCTCGCTGAGGAAGCCCAGCGTGCCCTCCGAGCCGATCATCAGGTGGGCCAGGATGTCCACCGGGTCTTCGAAGTCCACCAGCGCATTCAGGCTGTAGCCGGTGGTGTTCTTCATGCGGTACTTATGAAGGATGCGCGCTGTGAGCGCCGCATCGGCACGCACGACATCGCGCAGCTGCGCCAGGCCCTGCAGCAGCTCCGGGCGGCGCTGCCCAAAAGCGACGCGACTCGCGGCGTCGGCCGTGTCGAGCACGCTGCCGTCGGCCAACACCACGCGCAGGGAGTCGAGCGTGCGGTAGCTGTTCTGCGCGGTGCCACAGCACATGCCGCTGGCGTTATTGGCGGCGATGCCGCCGATCATGGCCGCGTCGATGGAAGCCGGGTCGGGCCCGATCTTGCGCTGCATGGGGGCCAGGCGCCGGTTGGCGGCCGCACCGATGACCCCCGGCTGCAGCGAGATCGTCCAGGCGCCCTCGCCGATGCGGCAGCCGCGCCAGCCGTCGCCCAGCAGCACGAGCACCGAGTCGCTGATGGCCTGGCCCGACAGGCTGGTGCCCGCGGCGCGAAAGGTCAGTGGCGTGCCCAGCTCGCGGCATTGCGCCAGCACGCGCACGACTTCGTCTTCGGTCTGCACCACCACCAGCAGTTGCGGCACGAGTCGGTAGAAGCTGGCATCGCTGCCCCAGGCCAGCAGGCGCAGCGGATCGGTGATCAGCCGCGCGCCGGGGATGAACGCACTGAGGCGGCGGTGCAACCCGTCATACGGCGACGACAACACGGCAACTCCCTCCATCAGCCGTTCGCGGGGCCCTTCACGCCGCCCTCGACCTGGCACCAGGTCATTCTAGTGAGCGCCCTCGACATTGATGCACATCAAGGACCGACGGGTTGGTCCTCCGGGTTGGTCCGACGGCTGCGCATGAAAGTAAACTCCGCGCCGCACCGCGCCGACTGCGCCGGCCGGGGTGCTTCCCTCGAAGCGAACCGACGCCGCCGACAGCCCTCCGTTTCGCCGGGCCATGACCCTACATTGAACCAAGCACTCGCTCCCGTCGAACCCGCCCCATCCGCAACGGCCTCGCCCTGGGTGCTGCAGGCCGTCGGCCTCGCCGGCATGCGTGGCGACCGGGCGCTTTTCGAGCGGCTCGAGATGGCCCTGGCTCCGGGCACGGTGACCTGGTTGCGTGGGCGCAATGGGCGCGGCAAGACCAGCCTGCTGCGCCTGCTGGCCGGCTTGGCCACACCGGCAGCCGGTGAGGTGCGCGTGGCCGGCCTGACCCTGGGCCAGTCCGGACCCGAGGGGCGCCGGCGCTTCATCTACGTCGGCCATCAGAATGCACTGAAGGACGACCTCACGGCCGGCGAGGCATTGCAGTTCCTGACCCGGCTGCGCGGCGCCCCGGCCGACGACGCAGCCATCGCCGGCGCCCTGCAACGCCTGGGGGTGCTTGGCTGCCGCCACGCCCCGGCGCGCACGCTCAGCCAGGGGCAGCGGCGCCGCGTGGCGCTGGCCCGCCTGGCGCTGTCGCAAAGTGCCGATCTGTGGCTGCTGGACGAACCCTTCGACGCGCTGGACAACGACGGCATCACGGCCCTCAACGGCCTGCTCAGCGAACACGCCGCGCGCGGCGGCTGCGTGCTGCTGACCAGCCACCAGGCACCCAGCCTCACCGAGCCGGTGCCGCAGGTCTTCGACCTCGACCGCCATGCGCTGTCATGAGACCTACCGGCCAGGGCGTTTCGACGCGCCGGCGCACACCGCGCTGGCGGCATGCCTGAGGCCTGACGATGAGAGAAGTGTTCCTCACCGTGCTCATGCGCGACCTCAAGCTCGCCTCGCGCCGCCGCATCGATTCGCTGCTGCCGCTGGTGTTCTTCCTGGTGGCGATCAGCCTCTTTCCACTGGGCGTCGGACCCGAGCCGCAGACGCTGCGCGACATCGGACCGGGCATCGTCTGGGTCTGCGCGCTGCTGGCTTCGATGCTCTCGGTGAACACGCTGTTCGCCGGCGACCATGCCGATGGTTCGCTCGAGCAGATGCTGCTGGCGCCGCAGCCGGCCATCGCCGTGGCCGCCGCCAAATGCACCGTGCACTGGCTGGTCTCGGGGCTGCCGCTGCTGGTGGCCTCGCCCGTGGTGGCGCTGATGTTCGGCATGTCGCCGCGGGCGCTGGGGGCGCTGGAATTCGGCTTGTTGCTGGGCACGCCCATCCTCAGCCTGCTGGGGGGGCTGGGTGCCGCGCTGACGCTGGGCCTGCGCAGCGGTGGCATGCTGCTGATCCTCATCGTGCTGCCGTTGACCATGCCCGCATTGATTTTCGGTGCGGGCGCAGTCGGCACCGTCGAAGCCGGGCAGTCGGCGGCGGGCCACTTCTCGCTGCTGGGCGCGCTGCTCATTGCCACGCTGATCGGTGCCCCCTGGGCCACCGCCGCCGCCCTGCGCATCTCTACGGAATGAAGCACCGAATGAAAGTCTCCGCGTGAACTCACCTCCGCTGCGCCTGTTCACCTTTGCCGCGCCATCGCGCTTCTACCAACTGATGGGCTGGAGCATCCCCTGGTTCTGGGCGCTGACCGCGGCGCTCACCGCCGCGGGCCTGTATGTCGGCTTCTTCGTCGCCCCGGTGGATGCCACCCAGGGCAACGCCTACCGCATCATCTTCGTCCACGTGCCGGCGTCGTGGATGTCGATGGTGCTGTACCTGGTGATGGCGTTCTGGGCCGGTATCGGCTGGGCCTTCAACGCGCGCATGGCCTCGATGCTGGCGCGCGCCATCGCACCCACGGGCGCTCTGTTCACTTTCCTCGCGCTGTGGACGGGCGCGCTGTGGGGCAAGCCCACCTGGGGTGCCTGGTGGGTCTGGGATGCGCGCATCACCACCGAGCTCATCCTGCTGTTTCTCTATCTCGGCTACATCGCGCTCGTGAACGCGATCGACGACGTGCGCCGCGCCGACCAGGCCGGTGCACTGCTGGCCCTGGTGGGCAGCATCAACGTGCCGATCATCTATTTCTCGGTGAAGTGGTGGAACACCCTGCACCAGGGGGCCTCGATCAGCATCACCAAGGCGCCTTCGATGGCCCACACCATGCTGCTGGGGATGCTGCTCATGGCGCTGGCCTTCTGGGCGTACTCATTCGCCGTGGTCTTCACGCGCGCTCGCGCCGTGGTCATCGAACGCGAAAGCCGTACCGCCTGGGTGGCTGAACTGCTGCAGCGGAGAATGCCCTCATGAACTGGAACAGTGCGGCCGAGTTTTTCGCCATGGGCGGCTATGGCCTGTATGTGTGGGGCTCGGTGGGCGTCGCGGCCTTGTTGATGATCGTGGAACCTTGGCTGGCCCTGCGGCGTCATAGCTCTGCGCTGCGCGATGCGACGGCGATTCAGTCTTCCAACGAGGTGCAATCATGAAGCCCAGAAACAAACGACTTGCCATCATCGGCGGCCTGGTCTGTGCCGTCGGCGCGGTCGTCGCCCTCGTTCTCAACGCTTTCCAGAGCAACCTCGTGTTTTTCTACTCGCCATCACAGATCGCCTCCAAGGAGGCGCCCAGCGGGCGCACCTTCCGCGTCGGCGGCCTGGTGGAGAAGGGCTCGGTGAAGGTCGAAGGCACCAAGGTGCAGTTCGTCATCACCGACGAAGCCAAGACCGTGCCGGTGCGCTTCGAAGGCATCCTGCCCGACCTCTTCAAGGAAGGCAAAGGCGTGGTGGCCCAGGGGCAGTTGCAGGGTGAGGTGTTCGTCGCCCGCGAGGTGCTGGCCAAGCACGACGAAAACTACATGCCGCCCGAGGCCGCCGAAGCCCTCAAGCGCGCGCAGCATGGCGACCCCAAGCTGGCCGAGACGCTGGCCAAGGGGGGCGCCAAATGATCCCGGAGATCGGGCAGTTCCTTCTCTGGCTGGCGTTGGGCGTGTCGCTCGTGCTCGGCACCGTGCCGCTCGTCGGTGCCGCACGTGGCCGCGCCGACCTCATGGCCGTGGCGCGCCCCTCGAGCCTGCTGCTGTTCGTGCTGGTCCTGTCGTCCTACGCCTGCCTCACGGCCGCCTTCGTGCTGAACGACTTCTCGGTGCTGAACGTGGCGAACAACTCCAACAGCTCGCTGCCGTTGCAGTACCGCATCGCCGCGACCTGGGGCAGCCACGAGGGCTCGATGCTGCTGTGGTTGCTGATGCAGTGCACCTGGGCGCTGGCGGTGGCGCGCTTCAGCCGCCACCTGCCGCTGCCGGTGCTGGCGCGCATCCTGGGGGTGATGGGCTGGCTGATGGTGGGATTCCTGCTCTTCACGCTGATGACGTCCAATCCCTTCGACCGCCTGGTGCCAGCCGCGGCCGACGGGCGCGACCTCAACCCGCTGCTGCAGGACCCGGGGATGATCTTCCACCCGCCCATGCTCTACATGGGCTACGTCGGGTTCTCGGTGGCCTTCGCGTTCGCCGTCGCTGCACTGATCGGCGGCAACCTCGACAGCGCCTGGGCGCGCTGGACCCGCCCCTGGACGGCGGCAGCCTGGATCTTCCTCACCCTGGGCATCGGGTTGGGCAGCTGGTGGGCCTACTACGAACTCGGCTGGGGCGGCTGGTGGTTCTGGGACCCGGTGGAGAACGCCTCCTTCATGCCCTGGTTGGTGGGCACGGCGCTGCTCCATTCGCTGGCGGTGACGGAAAAGCGCGGCGCCTTCAAGGCCTGGACCGTGCTGCTCGCCATCGCGGCGTTCAGCCTCAGCCTGCTGGGCACCTTCCTCGTTCGCTCTGGCGTTCTGTCATCGGTGCACGCCTTCGCCACCGACCCGCGGCGCGGTCTGTTCATCCTGGCCTTCCTGGCGCTGGTGATCGGCGCCTCGCTGGCGCTTTTCGCCTTGCGCGCACCCAAGGTCGGGCTGGGCGCGCGCTTCGCCGTGGTGTCGCGAGAGACGCTGCTGCTGGTGAACAACGTCTTGCTGCTGGCGGCCACCGGTGCCGTGCTGCTGGGCACCCTGTACCCGTTGCTGCTCGACGCCCTGGGCCTGGGCAAGATCTCGGTGGGCCCGCCCTACTTCGAAACCGTGTTTGCGCCTCTGATGGCGCCGCTGATCGTGCTCATGGGTGTGGGCCCACTGGCGCGCTGGAAGCAGACCGAGCTGCCTGACCTGGCGCGCCGGCTGCGCTGGGCGGCCGGCGCCGCGCTGGCAGCGGCGGTGCTTGCCGAGTTGCTTGAAGGACGCATTTCCTGGGTCGGCGGAGTGGGGCTGTTCCTCGCCTTCTGGGTCTTCGCCGCAGTGGCCACCGACCTGTGGGAGCGCGTGCGCCCGGCCGGCGGTGTGAGCAGCACGCTGCTGCATCGGCTCGGGCAGGTGCCGCGCGCGACGAAGGGCATGATGTGCGCTCACGTCGGCATAGGGGTGTTCATCCTCGGCGTGACGATGGTCAAGACCTACGAGGTCGAGCGCGACCTGAACATGAACGTGGGCGATACGAGCGAGATCGCGGGCTACGTGTTCACCTTCCGCGGCGTGCGCGAGGTGCAGGGCCCCAACTACAACGCTGCGCAGGGCTTGGTGGTGCTGAGCAAGAACGGTCGTGAGCTGGCCCAGCTGCGCCCCGAGAAGCGTGTCTACAACGTGCAGAAGAACCCGATGACCGAGGCCGCGATCCGCAGCCGCATCATGGGCGACATCTACGTGGCACTCGGCCAGGCCACGCAGGGCGACGCCTGGGTGGTACGCATCTATTACAAGCCCTTCATCACCTGGATCTGGGGGGGCTGCGTGCTGATGGCCCTGGGCGCCGGCATCGCTGCCAGTGACCGTCGCTACCGCATGGCGCGCCGCGAGCGCGAGGCCCCGGCCCTGGGCGCAGGGGCAAGCGCATGAAGCGTTGGCAGTTTCTCGTCCCGCTGGGCCTGTTCGTCGTCCTGCTGGGCTTCCTGGCGGTCGGTCTGAACCTGAACCCGCGCGAGGTGCCCTCCCCCCTCATCGGCAAACCGGCGCCGGACTTCGCGCTGCCGCGGCTGGACGACCCCACGCAGACCATCCGACGCGAAGATCTGCTGGGCAAGGTCTGGATGCTGAATGTCTGGGCCTCCTGGTGCGCGTCGTGCCGCGAGGAGCATCCCCTGCTGGTCGAGTATTCACGCAGGAACGAGGTGCCGATCTACGGCCTGAACTACAAGGACACGCGCCAGGCCGCCATGGACTGGCTGGCTCGACTCGGCAACCCCTACACCGCTTCGTTGTCGGACACCACGGGCAGCGTGGGCATCGACTTCGGCGTCTACGGCGTGCCCGAGACTTTCGTCATCGACAAACAGGGTGTCGTGCGCATGAAGCACATCGGGCCGGTGACGCCCCAGGTGCTGCGCGAGCGCATCGAGCCCTTGCTCAGGCAACTCAATGCGTAAGATCCTCATCGCCCTGTTGTTCTCCAGCCTGGCCCTGGCCGCGGCTGCCAAGGAAGCCACCTCCGTGGCAGCCGATCCGGCGCTGGAAGCGCGTGTGCTGGCCATCGCCGTCGAACTGCGCTGCCTGGTGTGCCAGAACCAGACCATCGCCGACTCGAACGCCGAACTTGCCGTGGACCTGCGCAACCAGGTGCGCGAGATGCTGCGCCGCGGCGACAGCGACCGGCAGATCATCGACTACATGACGGCGCGCTACGGCGACTTCGTGCTCTATCGCCCGCCCGTCAAGCCGACGACCATGGTGTTGTGGTTCGGCCCCGCGCTGTTGCTTGCCGGCGGCGTGGGCATCTTGATCCTGGTGCTGCGCCGGCGCAGCCGCATGGCGCCAGAGAACTTCGACCCCGACGAGGCGGACGCGGCGCAAACGCCACCGACAGCGCGTTGAGCCGCAAACACCACCCACCCGAGCCAAAAACCTCGAGCGCGACGAACCTGATGAACGACGACATCGCCACATTGCGCAGCAAGCTGCAGCAGCTCAAGTCCCTGCACGACAGCGGCGCACTGGGCGCGCCAGCCTACGAGTCCGGCAAGGCCCGGCTCGAACGCGAACTCCTCGACCGTGTGCTCGCCGATCCAGGCAGCGCGGCGCCCGCCGCTTCGACCGCCGGCGCCCCGGCCGCACGGCCCTCCGTGCGCCTGGTGGTTCTGCTCGGGCTGGCCGTCGCCGTGGTGGCCGTGGCGGGCTATTCCTGGACGGGCTCGCCCAGCCTCATCACCGGCCCGGTGGCCGCACCCACGGCAGAAGGCGGCGGCGCATCGCCGCACGACATGTCGGGTGAGCAGTTCGCCGCGGCGGTGGAAAAGCTGGCGCTCAAGCTCAAGGACGAACCCGACAACCTGGAGGGTTGGGCCATGCTGGCGCGTTCCTATACCCGCATGGGAAAGTTCGCCGACGCCCTGCCGGCCTTTGAGAAGGCCGCCTCCCTGCCGGGCGCGGATGCGGGGCTGCTGGCCGACTACGCCGACACCATGGCGGTCAGCAACAACCGCAGCCTGGAAGGCCGGCCGATGCAACTCGTGGAACGCGCGCTCAAGCTCGAGCCCGACAACCTGAAGGCGCTGGCACTGGCAGGCACGGCGGCCTTCAACCGCAAGGACTACGCGCTTGCCGTTCGTCACTGGGAGCGCGTGGCGCAAAAGGCACCTGCCGACGAAGCCTTCCAGCAGCAGGTGCAGGCCAGCATCGATGAGGCGCGCAAGCTCGCCGGGATGCCACCCGCGGCAAATCTCGATCTCGGCGCAGCGAAGGCGCAACCCGCCACGCCGCCACCCGCGGCGGCTGCCGCAGCCAGCGGCGCCGTTCGCGGCACCGTGCGCTTGTCCCCGACCCTGGCCAAGCAGGCCGCGCCCGCTGACATCGTATTCATCTACGCGCGCCCGGCCGAAGGCTCGCGCATGCCATTGGCGATTCAGCGCCTGCAGGTGAAGGATCTGCCCGCCGAATTCAGCCTGGACGACAGCATGGCCATGTCGCCGGGTGCGCGGTTGTCGCTATTTCCGAAAGTCATCGTCAGCGCGCGCATCAGCAAGAACGGACAGGCCGTCCCTGCGGCGGGCGATCTTGTCGGCCAGTCGGCCGCCGTGTCGCCCGACACGCAGGGCCTGCAGATCGACATCAACGAAGTTCTGAAGAACTGAGTTCATCCCGCCGCGCTTGCCTGGCAGGCGCGGATCGAGGGATTGCGCTCTCGAAGCCTTCGCCCGACGGCGTCGATCGCGGCACGCTCCGGTGCGCCCCGCACAAGCACGGCCCAACGGGCGGGGCACCGGTGTGCTCGTCCCTGTGTGCAGCCCAACTTCGCACCCCCATGCATCGAGCGCACCAGGGTATTGCCTTGTTTACGCCGGTGTTGTTCTCGTCATAGAGGCGTCTTAGAGGCAGGCGGTTGACATGCGTCAAGGCACCTGGAGGGTGTTCTGCAACAAACTCTCACGCTGAGAAGTGCGGTACTTCCGCCCACTACAAAGCAAAGAGGACACAGGACATGCAGGCGCAACCCGACGTGATGGCAGGAGTGGGCCCCAAAACCGCAACCGCCACGCGTCGCCGGCCCGCCCGCCTGGACCTGGCCCAAGCCTTCCCCCTGGCCACGCAAGTTGCCATCTTGCGCTGCAAGATGGTCAGCGCCGGCCCACAGTGAGCGCCCCATGAGCAGCTATCTCACCTTCGGCCTGTGGCTATTGACCATCGTCGGCTTCGTCGTCGTCGCGCTGGTGGCCAACCGCTACCTCGGGCCCCAGCCCGTGGCCAGCAAGATCAAGCTCGAGCCCTTCGAGTGCGGCGCCACGCCCGTGCAGACACGCAACGTGAAGGCCGTGCCGATCAAGTACTACGCCGTCGCCATCGTCTTCATCCTGTTCGACCTGGAAACGGTATTCCTCTTCATCTGGGCGCTCGGCGCCCAGCCCTTGAGCGGCTTCTTGCTGCTCACCTTCGGTTTCTTCATCGCCCTGTTCGTGCTGATGCTCGCCTATGTCTGGAAGAGCCGGTTGATCGAAGGTGTCACGGAGTAAGCATGGCCCGCAACATCATCCCGATCCAGCCCACGCCGGCCCAGCCGGTGGCCAAGGAACCGACCTTCGACTACTTCACCACGAAGAAGGACGAACTCGTCGGTTGGGCACGCAAGTTCTCGATCTTTCCCTACCCATTCGTGACGGCTTGCTGCGGCATGGAGTTCATGTCCGTCAGCTCCACGCTGTACGACACGGACCGCTTCGGCGCTGCCCTGCCCCGCTTCACGCCGCGACAGGCCGACCTGCTGATGGTCGTGGGCACGGTCAGCCACAAACAGGCCCCCGTGCTGCGCCGGATCTACGAGCAGATGTGCGAACCCAAGTGGGTGATGGCCTTCGGCGTGTGCGCCACCAGTGGCGGCTTCTACAACAACTACGCCGTGCTCCAGGGCATCGACAAGATCATCCCGGTGGACATCTATGTTCCCGGCTGCCCGCCGCGACCGGAGACCGTGATCGACGCGATCATGCAGCTCCAGGACCGGATCGCCGGCGACCACCACGTCATCCTCAAGGGGGACTTCTAAGCATGGACGCGAACCTTCCGGAACGCATCCGCGCTCGCGTGGTGCCGGAGTGCGCCGAATTGACGGTTGCCCATGGCATGCCCGTCGTTCTCCTGCAGCCCGCGCAATGGCTGGCCGCCGCGCGCACGCTGCGCGACGAGTTTGGCTTCGACATGCTGCTCGACATCACCGCCGTCGACTGGCCGGGCCAGGAGCTGCGCTTCGAGGTCGTGATGCACATGTACTCCACGCGTGACCGCGTTCGCGTGCGGCTGAAGACGCGCGTGCCCGAGGCGGACCCGGCTCTCGACAGCCTGGTACCGCTCTTCGGCTCCGCGCGTTTCTCGGAGCGCGAGTGCCATGAGATGTTCGGCATCCGCTTCAATGGCAATGCCGACTTGCGCCCCATCCTGCTCTACGAAGGCTTCGTCGGCCATCCATTGCGCAAGGACTATCCCAAGCTTCAGGAGCAGCCCCTGGTGCCCTATCTCGAAAACTCGCGCGACAAGCCGCGCGACGCATGAGGCCCACCGTGGAAACGAACATCGCCAACCCGGTACGCCCCGCCTTCGGCCAAGTGCTCGAGGACGACAGCCGCGTCATCGTCAATATCGGTCCGTCGCACCCGGCCACGCACGGCACGGTGCAGATCATCGCCGAGCTCGACGGCGAACGCGTCATACGCTCCGACGTGCACTGCGGCTACCTGCACCGCGGGTTCGAGAAGGAATGCGAGGCCCACACCTGGCACAACCTGATCCCCTACGTCGACCGGCTCAACTACTGCTCCGCACTCATCAACGACTTCGCCTACTGCCAGGCCGTCGAGAAGTTGATGGGCATCGAGCTCACGCCGCGCACGCGCATCCTGCGCACGCTGTTGTCTGAGTATTCGCGCATCGCCGACCACGTGACCTGCGTGGCGGCCATGCTGATGGAGATGGGCGCGATGACCGCCTTCCTCTACCTCATGACGCTGCGGGACTACATCTACGAGCATCTCGCCGACGTCACCGGAGCGCGCGTCACCTACTCCTACGGCCGCATCGGCGGCCTGGCGCGCGACCTGCCGCCGGGCTGGCTCAAGCGGCTCGAGGAAGTGCTGGGCGAGTACAACACCTACATCAATCGCATCCACGGCCTGGTCGACCGCAACCGCATCTTCATCGATCGGCTGCGCAACACCGGCGTGCTGACCCCGGCCGATGCACTGAGCTACGGCTGCACCGGACCGGTGCTCCGATCCACGGGCATCAAGGTCGACACGCGCAAGGACTCACCGTACCTGGCCTACCCCGACCTCGACTTCGAGGTGCCCGTGGGCATCAAGGGCGACAACTACGACCGCTATGTGCTGCGCATGCAGGAGATGGACGAGTCGGTCCACATGATCCGGCAACTGGTGGACATGCTGCCCGAGGGACCGATCAATGTCGAGGATCCGCGCTGCACGCTGCCACCCAAGCGCCTGGTGTATGGCGAGATCGAATCCCTCATCACGCACTTCAAGCTCATCATCGACGGCCCACGCGTGCCCGTCGGCGACATCTACTCGGCGCAGGAAGGCGCCAACGGCGAACTCGGCTTCTACATCGTGAGCACCGGCGAGGGCCAGCCCTACCGCGTGCACTGCCGGGCCCCGAGTTTCGCCCATGTGGGAACGGCGCACCTGATGATCAAAGGCGGACAACTCGCCGACGTGGTGCCCACGTTCGGCTCAATCAACATGATCGGCGGGGAGTGCGATCGATGAAGCATCTCTTGCCTGAATTCGACAAGATGAAGGAGCGCTATCCGGCGGGCTTCGAGTCGTCGCTCGTGCTGCCCTGCCTGCGCCGCATCCAGGAAGACCGCGGCTACATCGCCGAGACCGACATCGACGGCCTGGTCGAGTACCTCGGTGTGCCCCGCATCCAGATCGAGGAGGTGCTGAGCTACTACACCCAGTACCGGCGCCAGCCGGTGGGGCGCTGGCACCTGGAGGTCTGCCGCAACGTCTCGTGTTCGATGCGTGGTGCCGAGAGGCTGATCGACCACCTGAGCCACAAGCTCGGCGTGCAACCCGGCGAAACCACGCCCGATGGCCGCTTCACGCTGGGCACGGCGGAATGCCTGGGCTCGTGCGGCACGGCGCCGGTGGTCGTGGTGAACAACGTCTACCACGAGAACATGAGCCTGGAAAAGATCGACCAACTGCTTGGAGGCCTGGAATGAGCGGCCCCCACGTTCACTTTGTTCACTGCCCCCCAGGGGGGCGTTCAATGCCCTTCGGGCGGCCGGGCGGGCATTGATATGGCCAAGGACACCAAGCTTCTGATGACCTTTCCGGTCACCGAGACCTCCCACTTGCTGGAGGAGTACCGCGCGCGCGGCGGCTACAAGGTTCTGCACAAGGTGCTCACGCAGATGACGCGCGAGGCCGTGGGCAAGGAAGTCACCGCCTCGGGCCTGCAAGGGCGCGGCGGTGCGGCCTTCGCCGTCGGACGCAAGTGGGCGGTGTTCAACCTCGACGACGGACAGCCGCACTATCTGTGCGCCAATGCCGACGAGGGCGAGCCCGGCACCTTCAAGGACCGCTGGATCCTCGAGAACGCGCCGCACCGGCTGATCGAGTCGATGCTCATCGCGGCCTACGCGCTGCAGGTGCGCAACGCGTTCGTCTATATCCGTGGCGAGTTCGAAGGGCCCTACCAGCGCCTGCAGGCCGCCGTGGAGGAAGCCTACGCCGCGGGCCTGCTGGGCAAGAACATCCTGGGCCTGGGCTTGGATTGCGACCTCGTCGTCTATCGGGGTGCCGGCTCCTACGTCTGCGGCGAGGCGTCGGGGCTCATCACCTCGATCGAGGGCAAGCGCGGCTACCCGCGCAACCGCCCACCGCGCCTCACCGTCAAGGGGCTGTACCAGCGGCCCACGGTGATCAATAACGTCGAGTCGCTGTCCAACATCGTCGGCATCCTGGACATGGGCGCCGAGGCCTTCCGCAAGGTCGGCACCGCCAAGAACCCGGGCACGCGGCTGATCTCCATCAGCGGGCATATCGCCAAGCCCGGCGTCTACGAGATCGAAGTCGGCTACCCGTGGAAGCGGCTGATCTACGACGACTGCGGCGGCATGATGAATGGTGCGGCACTGAAATGCGTCATCCCCGGCGGCATCTCCACCAAGGTGCTCACGGCCGCCGAGATCGAGACCGTGAACCTCGACAACAACGAAGTCGAAGCCGCGGGTTCATCGTTGGGGTCGGGCGGCATGGTCGCCATCGCCGAAGGCACCTGCATGGTCCGGCTGCTGCAGATCATGCTGCGCTTCTACCACCATGAATCCTGCGGCCAGTGCACGCCCTGCCGCGAAGGCATGGGCTGGCTGCACCGCATCATCGACCGCATCGTCGCCGGCGAGGGTCGGCTCGAAGATCTCGACCAGATGGTGCGCATCTCCAAACTGAACGACGGCAACACGATCTGCGGTATGGGCGACGCGGCCGGTTACGCCACAGTGGGCATCCTCGCCAAGTACCGAGACGAATTCGAGTACTGGATCGAGAACAAGCGTTCGAAGTACGAAGGGAATCTGGAATGCCGCAGATCTTCATAGACGGTCAGCCGGTCCAGGCACGATCGGACCAGACCGTCCTACAGGCGGCGCTGGAGAACGGGTTTTTCATCCCGCGCCTGTGCTGGCACCCGCAGTTGTCCGTCGCGGGCAACTGCCGCATCTGCACCGTGCAGGTCGAAGGACGCAGCTGGGTCGAAATCGCCTGCAACATGCCGGTGGCCGAAGGCCTGAAGGTGCTCACCGATTCCGAAATCGTGCGCGAGAACCGCAAGGCCACGATGCAGTTCATCACGCTCAACCATCCGGTGGACTGTGGCATCTGCGACAAGGCCGGCGAGTGCACGCTGCAGGACTACCACGTCGCCTTCAACGGCACGCCCTCGGTGTCGCACGAAGCCAAGGTCGAATCGACCAAGTTCTACGAACTGAGCGACCGCATCACGCTGGACAACGAGCGCTGCATCCTGTGCACGCGCTGCGTGCGCTTCACGCGCGAGATCTCGCGCTCGCATGCCCTGGGCGTCGTCAACCGCGGTGACCATTCGCTGATTCGTCCCGCAGGCGACCGCCCGCTGGACAACGACCCCTACTCGGACAATATCGTCGACATCTGCCCGGTCGGCGCACTGCTGTCCAAGTCCTTCCTCTACAAGTCCCGCGTCTGGTACCTCAAGGCCACGCCCTCGGTGTGCCCGGGCTGCGAGCGCGGCTGCAATGTCGACCTCTGGCACCGCAAGCCCGAGTGGTTCCTGCGCTCGCTGGACGGCAAGCAGAATGCCACCATCGAGCGCATCACGCCGCGCGAGAACTCGGCCGTCAACGGGCCGTGGGTGTGCAACAAGGCGCGCGACCTGGCCCAGACGGTGTTCGAGCGCCCCCGGGCTGCCGCGCCGATGCGCAAGGGGCGCGAAGTCCCCGTCGACGAGGCCCTGGCCACGGCCCGCGCACTGCTCTCCAAGGCACGCCATGCCGTCGCCCTGGTGTCCAGCGCGGGTTCCAACGAGGAATTGCAGGCCTTCCACCGTGCACTGGGCGAGCGCCTGAGCTGCTTCGTGAAGGCCGACAGCGTGCCCCAACCTGGCGAACCCCTGTCCGACGAACTGCTCATCCGGGCCGACAAGAACCCCAACCGCTACACGGCGCGCAGCCTGTTCGGCGACCGTGAAATCAGCTTCGCACCCGAGACCGACCTGGTGCTCGTCTGGGGCGAGGGTTTCGCCTTCTCGCAGCTGCCACGCGGCGTGCCGGTGATCTTCCTCAACGCCTTCCTGGCGCCGGAAAACGGCCACGCGGATGTGTTCTTCCCGCTCAGCCTGCAAACCGAGCGCTCGGGCAGCTACACCAACTTCCAGGGCATCACCAGCCGCTTCGAAGCCTGCTTCCCGAAGCCGGCCTCGGTGGTCGATGCGCAGACCGTGTTCGGCGCGCTGACGCTGGCACAGGCGGTGACACCATGATGCAAGACTTCGTCGTGTATTTCGCATACGCGCTGTACGCGCTGGTGGTGTTGCTGGTCTTCGCCACCGTGCTCACCTGGGTCGAGCGCAAGCAGGCGGCGGTGATGGCCGACCGGATCGGCGCCAACCGCGCCTACGTCCGCATCCCGTTCACCCAGATCAAGCTCATCTGGATCGGCCTGTTCCATGGCCTGGCCGACGGCCTGAAGATGTTGCTCAAGGAAGATTTCCGGCCTGCGACCTACGACCAGTTCGCCTACACCATCGCGCCCTGGATCGTCTTCGTCCCGGTGCTCCTGGTCTTCGGCGTCATTCCCTTCGGTGGCACGCTCGTCCCGGCGCAGATCTTCTCGGCCATGCCCGCGGTGGCGGAGTGGTTCGGCGACCGCAGCTACCAGATGCGGATCGCCGACCTGGACGGCGGCCTGCTTGTCTTCTTCGCCTTCGGTGGTCTGCCCGTCATCGGTGCCATGCTCGCCGGCTGGTCGTCGAACAACAAGTTCTCGATGCTCGGTGCGATGCGTGCCGGCTCGCAGATGATCTCCTACGAACTGATCATGGGCCTGACCGTGCTCGGCCTGATCCTGATCTACGGCACCGTCGACCTGAGCGCCATGGTGGTCCAGCAGTCGGGCATGATCTTCGGCTTCCTTCCGGCCTGGGGCATCTTCCTGCAGCCCTTCGCGGCCATCCTCTTCGTCGTCGCCGCGATGGCCGAGAACCGGCGTGCCCCGTTCGACCTGCCCGAGGCCGAATCCGAGCTCATCGCAGGCTTCTTCACCGAGTACAGCGCCATGAAGATGGGGCTGTTCATGTTCGCCGAGTTCATCGAGATCGCGGTGATCGCTGCGCTGTTCACGACGCTGTTCCTGGGCGGTAGCAACCTGCCCTACATGAGCGACGCGGGCTTCGCATTCCCTGGGGGCTACACGCTGGCGATGAGCCACTGGGTCGTGGTGCTCGTCCAGGTCGTCGTTTTCCTGGTGAAGATGCTCTTCATGAGCAGCTTCCAGATCCTGGTGCGCTGGACTCTGCCGCGCTTCCGCTATGACCAACTTCTGGGGTTCGCGTGGAAATTCATGCTCCCGCTGTGTCTGGCCAACCTGGTGGTGACTGCCGTCGCAGTCTGGCTGCTGCGGGGATGACATGAACAAACCTGCCGCAACGACCCGCAAGCCGCACGTGCGCCGCGTGTACTGGAACGAGCCCGAGATGGGCCCGTGGGAAAAGTTCTACCTGTTCGAGATCGTCCGCGGTCTCAGCATCACAGGGGGCGTCTTCCTGCGCAACATGTGGAAGTGGTGCACCGGCCGCAAAGGTGCGGTCACCGCCTACTACCCGGAGGAGATCCGGGCCGACTACGCCAAGGGCAACCGCGGCAAGCATGTACTGACGCAGCGCCCCGATGGCCAGCCCCAATGCGTGGCCTGCAACATGTGCGCCACCGTCTGCCCGGCACAGTGCATCGAGATCGATGCCGCCTTCGACCCCACGGACGCCGCGCACCCGAAGTACCCGAGCCGCTTCGAGATCGACTATTCGCGCTGCATCTTCTGCGGCATGTGCGTCGAAGCCTGTCCCGAAGACGCCATCCGCATGGTCAAGGAAGTGCCCAACCTGCCCGGCAACAACCGCCGCTCGATGTGGATCAAGAAGGACGAGTTGCTGAACTGGCAACCGGCCAGAGACGTCGCCAAACCCTACCCGGTGGCCGGCGGTGATCAATCCTTGGCCAAGGGGCATTCGAAATGATCGAAGACCTGCTTTTGTATACCTTCGCGATCACTGCGGTCGTCGGTGCCGGCATGATGATCGTGCTGCGCCAGCCGATGCGCGTGGCGATGGCGCTGATCTACACCATGATCGCCCTGGGCGCCATCTACGGCCTGCTGCGGGTCGACGTGATCGCGGTCTTCCAGATCATGATCTACGTCGGCGCAGTGATGGTGTTCATGGTCTACGCGATCATGCTCGCCGATGTGCGCGACGCTTCCTTCGTCGAGCGCTACTCGCGACTGCTCTGGCCCGGCCTCATCGCCGCCGTCTTGCTGCTCGCGGTCTTGCTCGGAGCGGCATGGGACGCCTTGCTGCCCGCCACCGCGGCGCTCGGGACGGCGCGCTTCGGCGTCCAGCCCTTCTCGATCGCCTTCCTCGGCCAGTACTGGCTGTACTTCGAGCTCACCTCGGTTCTGCTCGTGGTGGCTGTCCTGGCCGCCATCGCGGTGGTCAAGCCCCGGAGGGGCCACCATGGATAAAGTCTCGTTCCTGATCGCCGTGAGCATGGCCCTGTTCGGCATCGGCCTGCTCGGCCTGGTCATCCGCCGCAACCTGCTGGTGATGCTGATGTGCATGGAGCTCATGCTCAATGCCGTCAACCTGGCCCTGGTGACGTTCGCGCAGCGCGGTGGCAGCCTCGACGGCGCCGTGATGGTGTTCCTCATCTTCATCGTCGCCGCTTCCGAGATCGCCATCGCGATCCCGATCGTGCTGCTGCTGGTCCAACAGCGCCACACGCTCGACGCTGGCGCCTACAGCGACCTGAAGGGATAGTTCGTGCGATACCTGCTGACGCTCATCGTCCTTTCGCCGCTGGTCGGCTTCCTGGTCAACGGCATCCTCGCCACCCGCCTCACCGGGGCGCGGTTCGGCCCACGCTTCGTCAACGTCGTGGCCTGCGCCATGCCGCTGCTTTCGTTCGCGCTCACCGTGCTGTGCTTCATGCAGTTGCTCGCCAGTGGCGCGCCCCTCATCGAGGCGAGCTACACCTGGGCCGAGATCCGCGGCCAGGTCTTCGGCGTCGGCTTTTATTTCGATCGCCTGAGTGCGGTGATGGCCCTCGTCGTCACCGGCGTGGGTTCGCTGATCCACATCTACTCCGTCGGCTACATGAAGGGCGACGAGAGCTATGCGCGCTACTTCGCGTACCTGAACCTGTTCCTGTTCTTCATGCTGCTGCTGGTGCTCGGCCGCTCGATGCTGGTGATGTTCGTCGGCTGGGAAGGCGTGGGGCTGGCTTCATACCTGCTCATCGGCTTCTGGTTCGAGGACCCGGTCAAGGCCGCGGCCGGCAAGAAGGCCTTCATCACCAACCGCATCGGTGACGCCGGTTTCCTGCTCGGCATGTTCCTCATCTGGGGTGCCGTCGGCACGCTGGACATGGACCGCGTCAATGCCGCCTTCAACGGCCCCACCCCGCCCCTGGTCTCGGCCAGCCTGGTCGGCATCCTGCTGTTCATCGGGGCCTGCGGCAAGTCCGCGCAGATCCCGCTGCACGTCTGGCTGCCCGACGCGATGGCCGGCCCGACACCCGTCTCGGCGCTCATCCACGCGGCGACCATGGTCACCGGCGGCGTCTATCTGGTGGCGCGGATGTCGGGCGTCTACCTGCACGCACCCGAAGCCTCGATGGTCATTGCCTTCGTCGGCGTGGCCACGGCCTTCTTCGCCGCCACCATCGCCCTGGTGCAAAACGATATCAAGAAGGTGCTGGCCTACTCCACGGTCTCGCAGCTCGGGCTGATGTTCGTGGCGCTGGGTGTCGGCGCCTACGCGGTGGCGATCTTCCACGTCATGACCCACGCGTTCTTCAAGGCCTGCCTGTTCCTGGGCTCCGGCAGCGTCATCCACGCGCTGCATGGCGAGCAGGACATCACCAAGATGGGTGGGCTGGCCAAGCGCATCCCGGTCACCTTCGTCACCTTTGCGGTGGCGACGGCGGCCATCGCCGGCCTGCCCCCGCTGGCTGGCTTCTTCTCCAAGGACGAGATCCTGTGGTTTGCTTTCGCCAGCAGCCGTGGCGGCTCGCCGCTGCTCTGGGGCCTGGCCTCGGCGGCGTCCTTGATGACCTCCTTCTATATGTTCCGCCTGCTCTGGCTCACGTTCTTCGGCCGCTCGCGCATGGATGCCCAGACCGAGCACCATGTCCACGAGTCACCCCTGTCGATGACCGGTGTGCTCGTGATCCTGGCCGTGCTCTCGGCCCTGGGTGGCTTCATTCCGCTGGTCCACTTCCTGGAGCCGATGCTGCCGCTGCCCATGGTGCCGCAGGAGCTCCATCACCTCGAAGGGACGCTGGTCATGGTTGCCGTCTTCTTCGGCTTCCTCGGCCTGGCCGCGGCCTGGTTCTTCTACGGCAACGAGGCCAAGCGGGCCGCCAGCCTGCGCCCGAGCTTCGACGCGGTGCATCGCATCCTGTGGAACAAGTACTACATCGACGAGCTTTACGAAGCGGTGCTGGGCCGACCGCTGAACTGGATTTCCAAGCGCATCTTCCTGCAACTGGGGGATCGCGCGCTGATCGACGGCACGCTGCACGGGCTCTCCGGCCTGGCGAAGCTCACTGCCGGCGCATTCAGCAGCGTGCAGACGGGCAGCTTGCACCGTTATGCCTTCTTCGTCGTGATCGGGGTCATGGCCGCAGTGGCCTGGAGCGTGCGCCATGGCTGACGCCGTGCTATTGAATCTGGTTTTATTCCTGCCGCTGGTCGGTATGCTGCTGTTGATCGTCGTACCCGCCAGCCAGCCCGGCACGGTGCGGCAGATCAGCCTGTGGGCCATGCTCGTGCAACTGGCCCTCACCGCCTGGCTGTACACGCGTTTCGACGCTGCCGTGCCCGGCCTGCAATTCCAGACCGTGGTGCCCTGGATCGCCGATTGGGGCGTCTACTACCGCATCGGCCTGGACGGCTACAACCTGCTGCTGGTGGCGATGACCGCCTTCCTCGGCCCCATCGTCGTGGCCGGCTCGTTCAGCGCCATCACCAAGGACGTGAAGCTGTTCTACGCCATGGTCTTCCTCATCCAGTTCGCGATGATGGGCACCTTCCTGGCGCAGGACCTGTTCGTCTTCTACCTGTTCTGGGAGACGATGCTGATCCCGATGTTCCTGCTCATCGGCATCTGGGGCGGCGAGCGGCGCATCTACGCCACCATCAAGTTCTTCCTCTATACCGCCTTCGGCAGCATCCTGATGCTCGCCGCGGTGATCTATCTGGTGATGTCGGCCAAGGCCGCCGGCGGCGTGGCCAGCTTCGCCTTCGCCGATCTGTACCAGCTCAAGTTGCCATTGCAGGCGCAGACTTTGTTGCTGGCTGCCTTCGGCCTGTCGTTCGCCATCAAGGTGCCGATGGTGCCGCTGCACACCTGGTTGCCCGATGCCCACGTCGAGGCGCCGACCACCGGCTCGGTGATCCTGGCCGGCGTGATGCTGAAGATGGGCACCTACGGCTTCATGAAGCTCGGCTTCCCGCTCTTCCCCGAGGCCACGCAGGCGTGGACACCGCTGATCATGACGCTGGCGGTGATCAGCATCGTCTACGGCGCCTGCCTGGCGCTGGTGCAGGACGACATCAAGAAGATCATCGCCTACTCCTCGATCAGCCACCTCGGCTACGTGATGCTGGGGCTGGTGAGCCTGGACCTGCTGGGCATCCAGGGCGCGGTGGTGCAGATGGTCAGCCACGGCCTTGTGGCCGCCGGCCTGTTCCTGATGATCGGCATGATCTACGAGCGCTGCCACACGCGCGACCTGGCTGCCTATGGCGGGCTGGCCAAGCTGCTGCCGGTGTACTCCGTGTTCTTCATGATCCTGACCCTGGCGTCCATCGGCCTGCCCACCACCAGCGGTTTCACGGGCGAGTTCCTGGTGCTGCTGGGTGCCTTCACGGCGGCCTGGCCCATCCACCTGGCAGGCAATAGCTACCCGCTGGTGCTGGTGGTGGTTTCCGTCACCGGCGTGGTGCTCGGTGCACTGTATATGCTGCGCTTCGCGCTGCGTTTCCTGTTCGGCGCCGCAAAGGCCGCGCACCAGCCGCTGGCCGATCTGAATGGGCGCGAGAAATCCATTCTCGCGGCCATCGTCGTTGCGGTATTCGCACTCGGCCTCTTCCCGGACGAACCCATGCGCAAGACAGAATTGGCCGCGCGCCAGTACCAGCAACTGTTGACGGCCGGGCATGGCACGCCCGCTACCGCAGGGAGCAAGCCATGAACTGGGGCGTCGTTTTCATCGGCATGCTGCCGGAGAACTTGCTTCTCCTGGGCATCCTGCTGCTCATCGTCAACGAGATCGTCAGCGACCGCCCGAGCGGCGCCTCGGCCTACTCGTTGGTCATCGTCGCCGCGGCTGCCGTCGCTGCGGCCTGGCTGGGCCTGACCGGCTACAGCGCAGTGCCCTTCGCCGGCCAATTCTCGGTCAGCCCCACGGGCTCGCTGGCCAAGGCCGCGGTGCTGGCCCTGGCGTTGCCGGTGCTCCTGATGTGCCGTGACGACTCCGAAGACTCCGGCCCGCTGTACCCGCTGCTGCTGTCCTCGCTTTACGGCCTCATCATCATGCTTTCGGCGGACAGCTTCCTCACGCTGTTCCTGGGTCTCGAGCTCATGTCGCTGCCCGTGTACGTGCTGGTGATGCTGGCCCGGCGCCGCCCGCAAAGCACCGAGGCCGCACTCAAGTACCTGGTGCTCGGCGGTGCGGCCACGGCCACCTTGCTGATGGGCATGACGATGCTCTACGGCTGGAGCGGCAACCTCTCCCTGGCCAACTTCGGGCGCGCGCTTGGGTCACACGACCCGATGGCCATCGCCGGTGCGGCCATGATCCTGCTGGCCTTCTTCCTGAAGGCCGCCGTGGTGCCCTTCCACACCTGGGCCCCCGACGCCTACGAAGGCGCCAGCGTGCCCGTCACCGCCTATATGGCGGCCCTCATCAAGGCCGGTGCGGTGCTCGCCACGCTGCGCCTGTTCGGCCAGACCGCGTTATCGGGCACCATGGTCGATCTGCTGGCCGTGCTGCCGCTGGCCTCCATCGTCTGGGGCAACCTGGCCGCCATGCGACAGGACAACCTGCGCCGCATGATGGCTTACTCATCCATCGCCCACGCCGGCTATCTCTTCTACGCGTTCCTGGGCAACGGCCCCGGCCGCTTCCAGGCCGTCATGTTCTACCTGGTGGCCTACGGCCTGATGACGCTACTGGCATTCGCCGTGGTGCCGCGCCATGCCGATGACCAGCAACGCGACCAGCTGGAGCAGCTCAAGGGCTTGTTCCATCGCCAGCCGTACGCGGCCATCGTCATCGGCCTGTCGATGTTGTCGCTGGCCGGCATCCCGCCGCTGCCGGGCTTCATCGGCAAGTTCCTCATCTTCCGCGAGGTCATGGCCGCGGGGTACACGCTCTATGCCGTGCTCGGGCTGGTGGGCAGCTACCTGGGGATCTATTTCTACCTGCGGGTCATCCAGTTCATGTTCATGACCCCGCAGGCGGTGACGACCAGTGGCGAAACGCCACCCCGCTCCGCGGCCCTGCTTGCCAGCGCGCTCTGCCTGGTGCCGGCCCTGTACGTGGCGATCTTCCCGGGGCGGATTCTGGCGATCCTGTAGCACGGGCACTCCGCCTGTTGCGCAGCCAGCCGAACCCCGCTGCCCAGGGCCCGAACCGTGATGCCCCGCAAGCGCGCCGCCCCCGGGGCCTTCTGCCCAGACCCGCACTGCGGCCCCCCGCTTGAACACCCGCGTGGGTCGCGCGGCGTGCCGCTTGTCGTCTTACTTGCCCGCCTCTCGTGCCCCATGAAGGCTTTTGCGCCTTCATCCAAGGAGCATGTCGGTCGGGGGCAAGCTCACTTTCCCGCATTCCTCTAGGAGTCCACCTATGTCCGTCGCCGAACACCGCATCGCGGGCGCGGAAGCACGCGGCCACGGCTTCATCGCGTCCTCGGTCGGCCGCAAGGTCATCATGGCCGCCACCGGGGTCATCCTCTTCGCCTTCGTCACCGTCCACATGATCGGCAATCTCCAGGCTTACCTGGGTGCCGAGGGGTTCAACGCCTACGCCAAGTTCCTGCAGACCATGCTGCACGGCGGCGGCATCTGGATGTTCCGGGCGGTCATGCTGGCGGTCACCGTTGTGCACATCTGGGCCGCGGTGACCCTGACCCTGGACAACCGGACCGCCCGCCCCGTGGGCTACCGCGCGCTGCAACCCATCGCCTCGACCTGGGCGTCGCGCACGATGCGCTGGAGCGGCGTCATCCTGGCGGTTTTCATCGTCTACCACCTGCTCGACCTGACCACCGGCACGGTCCACGCCAGCTTCGACCCCACCAATCCCTACGCGAACTTCGTGAACGGGTTCAAAGTCCCCGCCGTCGCCGGCTTCTACATCCTGGCCCAGCTCTGCCTGGGCCTGCACATGTGGCACGGCGTCTGGAGCTTCACGCAGACCCTCGGGTTGGCCCATCCCAGCTACGACAGCCTGCGGCGCGCCTTCGCCTCGGGCCTGACCTTGCTCGTGGTGGCTGTGAATATCTCCTACCCCGTCGCCGTGCTCACCGGCCTGATCCACTGATCCCAGGGAACCCTCCATGGAACTCAATTCCCGCATCCCAGACGGCCCGATCGAGAAGAAGTGGGGCCAGCACAAGTTTGATCTCAAGCTCGTCAATCCGGCCAACAAGCGCAAGTACAAGGTCATCATGGTCGGCTCGGGCCTGGCCGGTGGCGCGGGTGCCGCCTCCCTGGCCGAGCTCGGCTACGAGGTCGAGTGCTTCTGCTACCAGGACAGCCCCCGCCGGGCCCATTCCATCGCGGCGCAGGGCGGCATCAACGCCGCCAAGAACTACCACAACGACGGCGACAGCGTCCGCCGCCTCTTCTACGACACGGTCAAGGGGGGCGACTTCCGCGCCCGCGAGGCCAATGTGCACCGGCTGGCCGAGGTCAGCAACAACATCATCGACCAGTGCGTGGCCCAGGGCGTGCCCTTCGCGCGAGAGTATGGCGGCCTGCTGGACAACCGCTCCTTCGGCGGCGCCCAGGTCAGCCGCACCTTCTACGCCCGCGGGCAGACCGGGCAGCAGCTGCTCCTGGGCGCCTACCAGGCCCTGCAGCGGCAGGTGGGCCTGGGCACGGTGAGGATGTTCGCCCGCCACGAGATGCAGGAGCTGATCGTGGTGGACGGCGTGGCCAAGGGCATCGTCACCCGGGACATGGTCACCGGCGAGATCACCTCCCACCTGGCCGACGCGGTCTGCCTCGCCACGGGCGGCTATGGCAACACCATGTACCTGGCCACCTACGCCAAGGGCTGCAACGGCACCGCCATCTGGCGCGCGCACAAGAAGGGCGCGGCCTTCGCCAACCCCTGCTTCACCCAGATCCACCCCACCTGCATTCCCGTCACCGGCGAGCACCAGAGCAAGCTCACGCTGATGTCCGAGTCGCTGCGCAACGACGGCCGCATCTGGGTGCCCAAGCGCAAGGAAGACTGCGGCAAGCCCGCCGGCCAGATCCCCGAGGAAAGCCGCGACTATTACCTGGAGCGCAAGTACCCCTCCTTCGGCAACCTCGCCCCCCGCGACATCGCCAGCCGCGCCGCCAAGCAGGTCTGCGACGACGGCCGCGGCATCGGCGAGACGGGCCTGGGTGTCTACCTCGATTTCGAAACGGCCATCAACCGCCTCGGCCAGAACAAGATCGAGGAGAAGTACGGCAACCTCTTCGAGATGTACGAGCGCATCACCGACGAGAACCCGTACAAGACCCCGATGCGCATCTTCCCCGCCACCCACTACACCATGGGCGGGCTGTGGGTGGACTACAACCTGATGAGTACCATTCCAGGGCTCTTCGTGCTCGGCGAGGCGAACTTCTCCGACCACGGCGCCAACCGCCTGGGGGCCTCGGCCCTCATGCAGGGTCTGGCCGACGGCTACTTCGTCATCCCCTACACCATCGGGGGCTATCTCGCCGGCATCCATCCCGAGACCCGAATTCAGGCCGACGATCCCGCCGTGAAGGCGGCCGAGCGGACCGTGGCCGACCGCGTGGCCCGGCTCTTCGCCATCGGCGGCAAGCAGACCCCCACCCACTTCCACCGTGAACTGGGCAAGGTGATGTGGGAGTTCTGCGGCATGGGTCGCAACGAGGCCGGCCTGAAGAAGGCCCTGCAGATGATTCCCCAGATCCGCGAGGACTTCTGGAAGAACCTGCGCATCCCCGGCAGCGGCGGTGAACTGAACCAGTCCTTAGAGCTGGCCGGCCGCGTGGCCGACTTCCTCGAGATCGGCGAGCTGATGTGCCTGGATGCCCTGGAGCGTCGCGAATCCTGTGGCGGCCACTTCCGCGAGGAGTGGCAAACCGAGGAGGGCGAGGCCCTTCGGGACGACGAGAACTTCTGCCACGTCGCGGCCTGGGAATACAAGGGCGAAGGTCAGAAGCCGGTGCGCCACGTCGAGCCGCTCGCCTTCGAGAACGTCCACCTCGCGACCCGCAGCTACAAGTGATGAACTGAGCCATGGCCAAGCACATCAATCTCACCCTTCAAGTGTGGCGGCAGAAGAGCGCCCAGAGCGACGGCAAGTTCGTCGAATACCCCGCCAAGAACATCAGCCCCGACATGTCCTTCCTGGAGATGCTCGACGTGGTCAACGAGGGCCTCATCCACAAGGGCGATGAACCCATCGCCTTCGACCACGACTGCCGCGAAGGCATCTGCGGCACCTGCGGCATGGTGGTCAGCGGCCGCCCCCACGGCCCCAAGGAGCGCACCACCACCTGCCAGCTGCACATGCGCAGCTTCAAGGACGGCGACAACCTGACCATCGAACCCTGGCGCGCCGAGGCCTTCCCGGTGATCAGGGACCTGGTGGTGGACCGTGGCGCCTTCGACCGCATCATTGCCGCCGGTGGCTTTGTCAGCGTGCCCACGGGGTCCCCGCAGGATGCCAACGCCCTGCCCGTCCCCAAGGAGAACGCCGATCTCGCCATGGACGCCGCGGCCTGCATCGGCTGCGGCGCCTGCGTGGCGGCCTGCCCCAATGCCAGCGCCATGCTCTTCGTCTCCGCGAAGATCAGCCAGCTGGCGCTGCTGCCCCAGGGTCAGCCCGAACGGTACCACCGCGTCCGCGACATGATCGCCCAGATGGACGCCGAAGGCTTCGGCACCTGCACCAACCACGGTGAATGCGAAGCCGCCTGCCCCAAGGGCATCAAGATGGAGAACATCGCACGGATGAACCGCGACTTCATCGTGGCCAGCCTCATCTCTCGTCCCCCCACCGGTGGCGGGGGTGGCGAAGGCTGAAGGCGAACCCGCCCAAGAAAATGCCCGGCATGGACCGGGCATTCTCTTGGGCCCTTGGACAACGAGGCCTGCGCGCGCGGCGCCGAGTGTGGCCCCGCGCGGGTGACGGCCTCAGGTACCAGCGCGCTTGGCCATCGGCGAGTACATGTCGTGCAACTGCAGCCGCGTGGCCTGCAGGCGCTCGGACACCACGCCGAGCATGCGGTACATCAGCGCGAAGCCGAAGGCGCGGTCTTCGCGACACGCGTCAAAAAGCTGCGCACCATCGAACGCCAGCGCTTCCACGGGCTCCAGAACGCGGGCCTGGAAGTATTTGCCGCGACCCACCAGGATGGAAGACCACCCGAGCTCGTCACCCGCGCTCAGCGTTTGCACGCGCAGCACATAGTCGGGCTCCTGCATCTCCAACGCCACCCGACCGGACCCGATGAGGTAGAAGTCATGAGAGTCCTCGCCTTCTCGGAAGATCAACTGGTCCTTGTCGAACGTCACCTCACGGGCGATCGTCCTAAGCTTCTCGATGTGCTCGGGCAGGAAACTGTCGACGAAAGGATGCTTGCGAAGCATCGAAAGCAGCGTGGCATCAGACATGGCTCAGAGATCCTTTCCTTCAGCCGGGGCGGTGCACCGGAATGTGGTTGTTCATCGTAGCAGCGTGGCGCGATCGGCTCACATGAACGGCTTGGCGCGCTCGATCAACGCTTCGAGACCCGGTTCCTTGGGGTTGCGCGGTTTGCCAGGATGGATGATGGCCACCTGGCAGGCCTCGGCGGCTTCCACCATCTGGGCATAGGTGCCCGCGTTGATGTCCTTGATGTAGGCCTGCTTGTTGTCGTTGTAGCCGAACATGCGGTCGTTGATGAGCTGGCATTCGTTGCAGCTCGGGCAGCGCGAAGTCTCGATCCAGGCTTCGTCCGACGGCGGCTTGTCTTCGGCCGGCGCAGGCTCCGGCGCGGCCGGGGCGGCTGCGCCCTTCACTGGCGCTGCCGCTGCCGCCGCCGGGGCCTCGGCCGCGGGCTGCGCCGCACGCTCGGCGCGCTCACGCGCCAGCGCGCGTTCGGTGTGTGAATCATGGATGCCGGCGTGCTCCTGCAGTCGGTGCCACAGCAGCAGGCAGCGCCGCGTGGCCTGCATCATCGCCGCATCGACGATCACCCGGTGCAGGCGGTCCTCGTTGTCCACCGCCAGCAGGTAGGGAATCCGCGAGGCCGCCTGGCCTTCCGGCAGTGCCAGCCAATCGGCCACCGGCAGCATGCCGTCGTGCCAACGCTCGCGCGGTACGACGGCGAAGTGCGCCGCGTGGCGGCTGTCGCACAGGGCAAAGTCGGCGTAGGTGAAGGCCGCCTTTTCGATCACGCGTTGCAGGGTTTCGTTGGCGTATTCGAACGGCTCCAAAGCCCAGTCGGCGTCCGCGTTGCGGTTGTTTTCCAGCGAAAAGCGCTCGGCCCAATTTGCACCCGCGGCCGCATCGTAGGTGAAGGTCGGAAACGCCCGCGACTCGGCCGCCACGGCGGCGGTCAGGTAGCGCGGCAGCCCGGCTGCCGGGAACGGCGATCCCGCATAGATGGTGAACAGCGAGGGTCCTCGGCAAGCCATGCCGCGCGCCACGCGAGCGCGCAACGCGTAGAGCGCCGAACTTGCACTTTGCATCACGAACATGCCGCCCAGACCCATCGCCGTGGTGGCCAGCCGTGCGCTGCGCACGCCGAAAGCAAAGTGGCCGGTGCCGATGGACGCTTCCTCGAGAAGGTCGGACACCTGCACCAGCACCTTCACCGGCATGCCCGAAGACAGCATGTCCAGCAGTGGCGCGTTCTCTGGGGCCTCGTTGCGTGCCGCAGGAATGCAGACCAGGTAGTCCGGCATCACTGCCAGGTCGTCGGCCGTGAGCGAGTGCGCGTCGTACCTTTCGAACACCGCGTCGTGCTCGGCTTCGACATAGTGGCCCACCACTTCCAGCTCGGCCAGGGCAATCGCCTTGATGAGCTCCGCCACGGCGGGCAAGCGGTTGCGGAAGGTCTCCATGGCTGCGGCGCATTGGTCGAAGGCGTAGCTTGCCGTCAGCGCCTCGGAGCCCCCGGCACCCGCTGGCGGATAGAAGGTCTGGCGGACAAGAACGCCCAGGGCCCACTCGATGCGCTCGCGGCGTGCGGCGGGCAGTTCGTCGACGGGCGCACGGCGCGCCACCAGGCGTGACATGGCGTCGAAATCGAACACATCCCTGTGCCCTGAACCCACCGCGGCCTGCAGCGCCTGCGGCTGTTGGCCCGCCTGCGAATGCACCCAGGCGGCGCGCTTGATGTCCGAGAGCTTGCGCATCAGCGCATGGACGCGGGCGCGAAACTCACGCGACTTTTCCAGCTGGGCGTGGAGCCAGGCCTGCCTGAGCAGCTTCGCTGGAAGATCTTCATCACAGCCCGCCAACAGGCCCCGGACGTCTTGCGCGGCGTCGCCCGGCGAGGCGGTCGCATGGGTCAGCATGTCCGCGACCGACATTTCGTCGCCGCCCGGGCCCAGCCGCTTGGCCGCCGCCGACCAAAGGTCCGCCAGGCTGCCCTTTGCTCCGTTGGCCACCCTGGTGCGGATCTCCCGCTCCAGGCTCAACATATGCTTGCGCAGGCGTTCGCCCTCGATGCCGCGCGGCGCCAGCTTCTGCAGCAACTGGTTGACGACCGTCGACAGCGACAGCGCGAAGCCCTCGCCGCCGGGCTCATCGATCAGCACCAACGGGTAATCGTGGCGCAGCCGGTTCAGCTCGCGGTAGGGTGCGAGCATGGCGGGCCGCAGCGCCGCGATATCGACGGCGGCAAAGCCTTCGCCAGCACGTCGGCCGGTCATGTGAAAGATCTGGTGTTCCTGGTGCTTCGTGGGCACATCCATGGCCTTGGCCTCTCGCGCGATCTTCTTTGTGGTTTGACTGGGGTTCAGGCCGTGGCAGCTGCGTCAGGCCAAATCGTGTACTTGTCGAGCTCGGCATACAGCCCGGAGCGTGTGAGCTCGGGTGAACGCGGCGCGCCTGCATGGCGCAGGTCTTCGTAGCACGGGATCTCCGGGTTGTGATACAGGATGCCCACCGGGATGGGATCCTCGCAGGAGGCAATCTCGCGCGCGGCATTCATGTCCAGCGGGTCGTGTTCGCGCTGGTTGCGATAGATGCGGCTGACCTCGTCGCTGGGCTGCAGGCCGTTCGCATGCGTGAGCAGCAGGGTCTTGCCCGGATCCTGCAGCCACGGCTCGAGCAATTTGGGCAGGAACTCCGGGCAGCGCTGGATGACGCGCACGAAGGAGAAGCCGCGGTGATGGAAGGCCTTCTTGACGATGTCGTACAGCGACTCGGGCATCCAGTCCACGGCCTGGGCGATGAACGAGGCGTTTTGCACCCCTAGCGACACCGTCAGGGGGTTCATCGCTTCGAGCACCGCCCCGCGCGGCGTGGTGTTGCTCTTCAGCCCGATGGGCGAGGTCGGCGAGGCCTGTTTCTTGGTCAGGCCGTAGACATGGTTGTCGTGCAGGATGACGGTGATATTCATGTTGTAGCGCAGGGCGTGGATCCAGTGCGCCGCACCGATGCTGCAACAGTCGCCGTCGCCGGTATTCACGAACACGTTCAATTCCGGCCGCGCCATCTTCACGCCTTCGGCGAGCGGGAAGGCCCGGCCGTGGATGCCGTGGAAGCCGTAGGTCTTCATGTAATGCGGGAAACGGCTCGAGCAGCCGATGCCCGAGACGAACACCGTGTTCTCAGGGGCCAGGTTCTCGTCGCGGCACAGGCGTTGCACGGCAGTGAGGATGGCGCCGTCGCCGCAACCCGTGCACCAGCGGGGCACGCCACTTTGATAGTCTTCGAGCGAGTGTTGCTCTTCGTGCAAGCGAATGACGCACTGGTCGAGTGAGGAGCCCATGTTCAGCCTTTGCGGTTCAAACGGTTAAGAGCGACTTCCACGACACTTCCGGGCTTGATGGGCTGCCCACGGGCCTCGCTCCAGCAGTCGATGTCGACCAGGTAGCGCGATCGCAGCATGATGGCCAGCTGCGAATAGCGCCGGTTGTCTTCGTCGATGATTTCGTCCTGAAGGCTGTCGGACCAGTTGCCTTCGATCGAGATCACGTGCTTGAAGCGCTTGAGGATCTCGCGGATGCCCGAAGGCAGCGGCTGGATGAAGCGCAGGTGCAGCGAAGAGACCTTCTTGCCTTGTGCGCGCAGCCGGTCCACCGCTTCTTCGATGGCCCCTTGCGTGCTGCCCCAGCCCACCAGCAGCAGGTCGCCTTGCGGCTCGCCATAGACCGGCGGCGTCTTCAGCGTCTTCTGCAATGCCGCCAGCTTGAGGCTGCGCATGCGCAGGCCTTCTTCGTTGATGGCTGGGTCATAGGCGACCTTGCTCTGGCGGTCGTGCGCCAGGCCGGTGATGGTGTGCATGCCCCCCGGCTGCCCCGGAACGAAGCGCCGAGCAATGCCGGTGACCGGGTCCCAGTCGTACGGTTTGGCGCCCTCGGGCACCGGCGACTGGTCGATCGGCGCGGCCAGCCATTCCTCGCTGAACTGCGGGCGCACGAAGGGTTGTTGCGCGGTCGCCAGGGCGGCATCCGTCAGCACCACGACCACCATGTTGAAGGTCTCGGCGATCTTGCGCGCCGTGATCATCGAGTAGAAGCAGTCCTCGATGCCGCTGGCGGCCATCACCACCTTGGGTGCATCGCCGTGGCTGCCGTAGACGGAGGTGAGCAAGTCGCCCTGCTCCACCTTGGTCGGCTGCCCCGTGCTGGGGCCCCCGCGCTGAACGTTGACGACGACGAGCGGAATCTCCGCCATCACCGCCAGGCCGATGCCTTCCTGCTTGAGCGAGTAGCCGGGCCCCGAGGTGATGGTGACGGCGCAGCGGCCGGCATACGAAGCCCCGATGGCGAAGGCACAGGCCGCGATTTCGTCCTCGGCCTGGTGCACCAGGCCGCCGACGCGCTCGAAGCACTCGCTGAGGTAGTGCGATGCCGAGGTCGCCGGCGTGATGGGGTACATCGCGCAGATGTCCATGCCCGAGGCCAGCACACCCAGCGCAATGGCCGTATTGCCGCTGACCACGACCTGCGGTTCGGCAATGGGCGCCGCGGGGATGCGGAACTTGAAATCGAGCGCCTTCTCGGCCCAGGCGAAACCGGCCTCCATGAGCCGCACGTTGGACTCGATGACCTTGGCGTCCTTCTTGCCGAAGATCAGCGCGATCTGCGCCCGCGCCAGGCCCAGGTCGAAGCTGTAGATGCTGCACAACACGCCCAGCACGAACATGTTCTTGCCCCGCCTGGGGTCGGACATCAGCGCACGGCACTCGCGCTCCAGCGGCATCTCGATGATGCGGTAGCCGCTGTCGATGAGCATCTTCACCGTCTCCGCGTACGCGGAGACGATCTTCGGGTCCCTGTTTTCGCGCCAGATGCTCTCGAGCATGATCGTGGCGCCGGGCTTGAGCTCGCCGGCCTGCACACGGCCCAGGATCACCTGTTCGTTGAAGGCCATCACCAGGTCGGTCTGGTCGCCGCCGTTGGTGATGCGCTTGGCGCCCATGCGGATGCGGATGCCGCTGGCACCCGCCGAGCTGCGCGCGGGGGGCTGGATCTCTGCCGGGATGATCTCCACCGTCCAGATGCCGTTGCCGCTGCGCGCGGCGATGGCGGCCAGCGATTGGCCGCACCGCTGGGCGCCTTCGCCCGAGTCGCTGATCACCTCGACGATATGTTCGGTCAGGTCGATCGCCGGCTTGCGGGCGGGCGCATCGCCCGCCTTCTTCTTGCGGTCGAGGACTGCAGCGTCGTTCTTGGTCATGCCTGGTCTCTTGAGGTTGTCTTGCGGAGGTATTTGGGGAGCCGGAGCTCAGGCGACGCGCACAGGTGCGCAGCCATGCTCTTCTCGGGCGATGCCGAACAAGGTGTCGCCGGCCTCGCCCGCGTAGACGGCGTTGCTGTCACGCAGACCGAGCCAGGCCTTCATGTGGCGCGCGGCCGTGCGCCCGGCGCCCATGGCCTTGATGACGGTGGCCGCGCCGGTGACGATGTCGCCGCCCGCCCAGACACCCGACAGCGAGGTGGCCAGGTTCTCATCGGCCTCGAGGTAGCCCCACTTGTTGAGCTTGATCTTGCAGGTCTGGCCGATGATCGGGTTGGCGTTGGTGCCGATGGCGAATACGACCATGTCGCACTCGAACTCGAATTCGCTGCCCGGCACCTCGACGGGCTTGCGCCGGCCCGACGCATCGGGCTCGCCGAGCTCCATGCGTATGCAGCGCAGGGCCCGCACGCCGCCCTTGCCATCGTCGAGGATTTCCACCGGGCTGGTCAGCCAGTTGAAGTCCACGCCCTCTTCTTCGGCGTGGTGCACTTCCTCGACGCGCGCAGGGGCTTCCTTCTTGGAGCGGCGATAGATGCAATGCACGCTATCGGCGCCCAGGCGCAGAGAGACGCGCAGCGCGTCCATCGCTGTATTTCCCGCGCCGATCACGGCGACTCGCTTGCCGGGTTGCAACGGGGTGTCGAAACTGGGGAAAAAGCGCGCCTTCATCAGGTTGCAGCGCGTCAGCAGTTCGTTGGCCGAGAGCACGCCGTTGAGCGATTCACCCGGGATGCCCATGAAGCTGGGGTAGCCCGCGCCCGTGCCCACGAAAACGGCGTGGAATCCCATCTCGGTGCGCATCTGCTCCAGCGTGAAGAGCCGCCCGACCAGCGTATTGCACTCGAAACGAATGCCGAGTTGCCTGAGCTTTTCGATCTCGGCGTCGATCACGTCGTTGGGCAGCCTGAAGTCCGGGATGCCGTACTTGAGCACGCCGCCGGGCTCGTGGAAAGCCTCGTAGACCACGACTTCGCAACCCGCCTTGGCCATGTCGGCCGCGCAGGCCATGCCCGCGGGCCCGGCGCCCACGATGCCCACGCGCAGGCCGTTGGGCTCCATGTACGGCACGTTGGACCAGCCTTCGCGGATGGCCATGTCGCCCACGAAGCGCTCCAGCCGGCCGATGGCCACGGGCTCCAGAGTCGCCCCCACGGTGCATACGCCTTCGCACTGGCTTTCCTGCGGGCAGACGCGCCCGCAGATCGACGGCAGCAGGTTGGTGTCGGTGATGATGTCGTACGCGCCGTGGTGGTGCTTCTCGGCGATCTTGCGGATGAAGCCCGGGATGTCGATGCTCACCGGGCAGCCCGCCACGCAGGGCTCGTCGGCGCATTGCAGGCAGCGCTCGGCCTCGACCAGGGCTTCTTCGAGCTTGTACCCCAGCGACACCTCGCTGAAATTGTGGGCGCGGATCTTCGGGTCTTGCTCCTCCGCCGGCGTGCGCGCCTGCGGAATGTTGCGGATGGTTTTCTTCTTCGCTTTCACTGCCATGGTGGATTCCTACTTGCCGGCAGCGGGCCGGGTTTGATTGCCGGCCTGAGCCTCGACCTTCGCGGCTGCGGCCTGCAGGCGGCAGCTCTCCTCGAAGCGCTGGTTCGCCTCGGCCTCGGAGGGCTTGAAGCGCGCCAGCCGCGCATTGAGATCGTCGAAGTCGACCAGGTGGCCGTCGAAGTCCGGCCCGTCCACGCAGGCAAAGCGCACCTGGTCGCCAATTTTTACGCGACAGCCGCCGCACATGCCGGTGCCGTCGACCATCACCGAGTTCACGCTCACCATGGTGCGGATGCCGTGCGGCCGCGTCACTTCGGCGCAGCCCTTCATCATCACCGGCGGGCCGATGGCGACGACTTCGTCGATATCCTTGTGCTGGGCGATGGCCTGTTCCAGGCCGGCTGTGACGCGCCCGTGGAGGCCCGCGGAGCCATCGTCGGTGCAGACGATCAGCTCGTCACACGCGGCGGCGAACTTGTCTTGCCAGAAGATCAGGTCCTTGGTGCGAAAACCGATCACGCCGATGACATAGGCGCCGCTGTCGTGGAAGGCGCGCGCTTGCGGAAACACCGGCGCCACACCCAGGCCGCCGCCCACGCAGACCACCTTCTTGGCCCCGCCAATGTGGCTGGGGATGCCCATCGGCCCGACCACCGACAGCAGCGTCGAGCCGACCTTGCAATCGCGTTGCATGGAACGCGTGGTCTTGCCCACGGCCTGGATGACGAGGGTGATCGTGCCCTTCTTGGCGTCGAAGTCAGCCAGCGTGAGGGGGATTCTTTCGCCATGCTCGTCGGGCATCACGATGACGAACTGGCCCGGCTTGGCCGCCTTGGCCAGCATGGGGTGCTGGATCTCCAGCAGGAAGGTGACGTCGGAAAAATCTTGCCGCGCGACAATCGGGAAGCGGCTGTTCAAGGTTTCGGTGTTCATGATTCTCCGAGGGCCGTTGCCCGGTGTAAAAAAGACGGGATCCTGGCGTCAGCCACGCAGCCGGCTTCAATGCGGACATGCGGCCGACAGGCACGGATCCAAACCCTCACCTCGGAGCAACCAATCATCGGCAAACACGCCGACAAGGCAACATGCTACGCGTTTACCAGGATGCGGGGTTGACTTGGAGCAAGGAGCGCAGTCACGAGGCGAACGCGCACTGCGCACGCCGCCTCCGGACGGAAACGTCAGCCGTGCAGACGCTCGTACTTGGCCTGCAATTGCTCGGGCGTTTCGGTGTGCTTGGGGTCGACCAGGATGCAGTCCGCGGGGCAGACATCGATGCACTGCGGCTCGTCGTGGGCGCCCACGCACTCGGTGCACTTGTCCGGGTCGATGGTGTAGATCGGCGAGCCGACCGCGATGGCTTCGTTGGGGCACATCGGCTTGCAGGCGTCGCAGGCGGTGCAATCGTCGTTGATATAAAGGGCCATGGTGATCTCCTAGAAAAAGTCGTTGTGGGGTCGCGCCGAGTGCCTCACGGGCCTCAGGCGAACTCGCTTGCGAAGGACTTTAGCGCCTTCATGTAGTTGGCACGCTCGAAGGCGGCGGGGTCGGGGCAGGACTGCTGGGACAACGAGCCCTTCATCTGCTCCACCGAGGTGTATTCGCGCTCGGTCATCCAGGCCTGGATGCCACTCACCAGGGTGCCGACGTGAGCCGGGCCCTTGACCAGAAGGCTGCTCGCCAGCATGGCGCAATCGGCGCCCGCCAGCAGCAACTTGAGCACGTCGTCGGTGGTGTGTGCACCCCCGGTGGCGGCCAGGCTGGCGTTGACACGGCCGCGCAGGATGGCGATCCAGCGCAGGGCCAGGCGCAGTTCGTCGGAGGTCGACAGCACCAGGTGCGGCGACACCTCGAGCTCATCGAGCGCGATATCGGGCTGCAGGAAACGGTTGAAGAGCACCAGCCCCGAGGCCCCGGCTGTCGTCAGCCTGGCCGCCATGTTCGCCATGGCGCTGAAATACGGCGCCACCTTGACGGCGACCGGAATCCTGACTTGCCGGGCGACCGATTCGACCAGATCGACATAGCGCTGCTCGACCTGGGCGCTGGTGTCGTCCACGCTCGCGGCCAGGAAATATACGTTGAGTTCGATGGCGTCGGCGCCTGCGTCCTGGATCTTTCGGGCGATGCCTGTCCAGCCGCCCGGCGTGTAGCCGTTCAGGCTGGCGATCACCGGCACCGTGAGTGACTTCTTGGCGTCCTCGATCAATGCCAGGTACTGGTCGGGCCCGGTGCGGTAGTTCTGCATCTCGGGGAAGAAGCCATGCGCCTCGGGCGAGACTTCAGCGCCTTGCAGCATGAGGTTGTGCGTGGCCATCTCCTCGTGCTCGATCTGCTCCTCGAAGAGCGAGGGCAGCACCACGGCCGCGATGCCGGCGTCCTGCAGGCGCTTCAGGCTGTCGATGTGGGCCGTCAGCGGCGAGGCCGAGGCCACGATCGGATGCTGCAATTCGAGACCGAGATAACGGGTTCTGAGATCGACGCTCATGACTTTGCCTCCTGCACAGGCGTGGCGCTGGGTTGGTTGTCACCAGCCGGAGCCGGTGTGGCCGCTGCGGCCGCGGTGCTCTCGCGGCCTTCCTCGGTGACCACTCGGTGCACGCCGGCGATCTGCTCGTAGAGCTGCCAACGCGCATCGGCATCGTGCTGCGAGGCCTTGAGCAATTGCTTGGATCGCGCCGGGTCGGACTGCGCGAGCATCGCGTAGCGCCCCTCCTTCATCATGAACTGCTCCAGCGGCAAGGTCGGCTTGCGCGAGTCGAGTTTCAGGGGCTGGTCGGCGCCGCCCATGGCCAGGCGCGGGTCGTAGTGGTAGAGCGTGAGGTAGCCGCTCTTCACCGCGTCGCGCTGGTGGCTCATGCCCGTGGTCATGTCGATGCCGTGCGCAATGCAATGGCTGTAGGCGATGATCAGCGAAGGCCCATCCCACGCCGCCGCCTCCTGGAAGGTGCGCACGGTCTGCACCGGGTTGGCACCCATCGCCACCTGGGCCACGTAGACGTTGCCGTAGGCCATGGCGATCATGCCCAGGTCCTTCTTGCCGGAGGTCTTGCCGGCGGCCGCGAACTTGGCCACCGCGCCGCGCTGCGTGGACTTCGACGCCTGCCCGCCCGTGTTGCTGTAGACCTCGGTGTCGAGCACCAGGATGTTGACGTTGCGGCCCGAAGCCAGCACGTGGTCGAGCCCGCCGTAGCCGATGTCGTAGGCCCAGCCGTCGCCGCCGACGATCCAGACGCTGCGCACCACCAGGCTGTCGGCCACGGCCAGCAACCGGCTGGCCTCGGCCCCGGGGAGCCGGTGCAGGATGACCTTGAGCTGCTTGACGCGTTCACGCTGCAGCCGGATCTGCTCGTCGGTGTCCTGCGGCGACTTCACCAGTGCAGTGGCCAGGTCCTCGCCGATGGACGGCGCGAGAAGCAGCACCAGCATCTGCGCCAGGTCGCGTTGCGCGTCGAGCGCCAGTCGCATGCCCAGGCCGAACTCGGCGTTGTCCTCGAACAGGCTGTTCGCCCAGGCCGGGCCCTGGCCGGCGGCATTCTGCGACCAGGGCGTCGACGGCAGGTTGCCGCCGTAGATCGACGAGCAGCCGGTGGCGTTGGCGATCATCAGGTGGTCGCCGTAGAGCTGCGACAGCAGCTTGAGGTAGGGCGTCTCGCCGCAACCCGAGCAGGCACCGGAATACTCGAACAGCGGCATGCGCAGCTGCGAGCCGCGCAGGCCGTCGATGCTGTCCATCGCCGGGCGCACCTCCGGCAGGCTGAGGTAGAAGTCGTAGTTGGCGCGCTCGGCCTCGAGGATCTCGAGCTTGGGCGCCATGTTGATGGCCTTGTGCTTGGTCACCGTCTTGCTGCGCGTCGGGCACACGTCCACGCAGATGCCGCAGCCGGTGCAGTCGTCGGGGGCCACTTGCAGGCTGTACATCATGCCGTCGAGCGGGCCACCGTCCTTGCGCGACCAGGGCACCGCCTTGAAGCCAGCG
Organism: Rubrivivax sp.; assembly: GCA_030681795.1. GTDB lineage: Bacteria > Pseudomonadota > Gammaproteobacteria > Burkholderiales > Burkholderiaceae_C > Rubrivivax. The sequence goes on along the minus strand of JAUXRG010000063.1, from coordinate 30,269 downwards.
GGCGCGCGCTTCATCTCTTCGGGCGTGAAGACGTTCATGCGGATCGCCGCATGCGGGCACACCAGCGGGCAGATCGCGCACTGCGTGCAAAGCGTTTCGTCCCAGACCGGGATCTCCTGGGCGATGCTGCGCTTTTCCCATTGCGTGGTGCCGGTCGGGAAGGTGCCGTCGATGGGCAGCGCCGAGACCGGCAGCAGGTCGCCCTTGCCGTCGAGCATCATCGCCGTCACGCGTTGCACGAAGTCGGGCGCGGCGCGCGACACGATGGGGCTGCGCACCAGCTTTGAGTTGGCCAGGCTGGGCAACGTCACTTCAGCCAGTGCCGCGAGTGACGCATCGACCGCCGCGAAATTGCGCGTGAGCACGGTCTCGCCGCGCTTGCCGTAGGTCTTGCGGATCGACTCCTTGATCTTCTCGATCGCCTCGTCGCGCGGCAGGATCCCGGAGATGGCGAAGAAGCAGGCCTGGGTCACCGTATTGATTCGCCCGGCCAGGCCGGCCTGCTTGGCCACGGCCAACGCGTCGACGACGTAGAACTTCAGCTTCTTCGCAAGGATGGACGCCTGCGCCTCGCGCGGCAGCTTGTCCCACACCTGCTCGGGGCCGTAGGGGCTGTTGAGCAGGAAAGTCGCGCCCGGGCGGGCCACGGCGAGCACGTCGAGTTTTTCCATGAACTCGAACTGGTGGCAGGCCACGAAATCAGCCTGGTCGATGAGGTAGGTCGATTCGATCGGCTTCGGGCCAAAGCGCAGGTGCGACACGGTGATCGCGCCCGACTTCTTGCTGTCGTAGACGAAGTAACCCTGGGCGTGCAGCGGCGTGCTCTCGCCGATGATCTTGACGGTGTTCTTGGTCGCGCCCACCGTGCCGTCGGCGCCCAGGCCGTAGAACACCGCTCGCGTGACCCCTGCAGCCTCGGTGCCGAAAGACGCATCCCACTTCAGCGACAGGTGCGTCACGTCGTCGTAGATGCCGACGGTGAAATGGCGCTTGGGTTGCGGCGCGAGCAGCTCATCGAGCGCCGCCTTGGCCATCGCCGGCGTGAACTCCTTGGACGACAGGCCGTAGCGGCCACCGATCACGCGTGGCATGGGCATATCTTGCGGCCAGGCCTCGACCAATGCGGTGACCACGTCCTGGTAGAGCGGCTCGCCGATCGCGCCCGGCTCCTTGGTGCGGTCGAGCACGGCGATGGAACGCACGCTCTTGGGCAGCGCGGCCACAAAGGCCTGGGTGTCGAAAGGCCGGTACAGCCGCACGGTGAGCAGGCCGACTTGCTCGCCGGCGGCGACGAGTTTTTCCACCGCCTCCTGCGACGCCCCGACCCCCGAGCCCATCTGCACGAGCACGCGCTCGGCCTTGGCACTGCCGGTGTAATCGAACAGGCTGTAGTGCCGACCGGTGAGCTTGCCGAGTTGCGCCATCGACTCGCGCACGATGCCAGGCACGGCCGTGTAAAAACCGTTGCAGGCCTCGCGGGCCTGGAAGAACACGTCGGGGTTCTGCGCCGTGCCGCGTATCACCGGCTTGTCCGGGTTGAGCGCGCGGCCGCGGTGCGCCACGACCAGCTCTTCGTCGATCAGCGAGCGCACGTCGTCTTCGAAGAGCAGCTCGATCTTGTTCACTTCGTGGCTGGTGCGAAAGCCGTCGAAGAAGTGCAGGAAGGGCACGCGCGACTTCAGCGTGGACATGTGCGCGACCATCGCCATGTCCTGCGCCTCTTGCACGCTGGCCGCCGCCAGCATCGCAAAGCCCGTGGTGCGCGCCGCCATCACGTCGCTGTGGTCGCCGAAGATCGACAGCGCATGCGTGGCCAGCGTGCGCGCGGCGATGTGGAATACCGTCGGCGTCAGCTCGCCGGCGATCTTGAACATGTTGGGCAGCTTCAGCAGCAGCCCCTGCGACGCCGTGAAGGTGGTGGTCATCGCGCCGGCCTGCAGCGAACCGTGCACCGCACCGGCGGCGCCGGCTTCGCTCTGCATCTCGATGACCTGCGGCACCATGCCCCAGATATTCTTGCGGCCCTTGGCCGACCACTCGTCGGAAAACTCGCCCATGTTCGACGAAGGAGTGATCGGGTAGATGGCGATCACTTCGCTGGTCAGGTGGGCGATCCGCGCGGCAGCTTCGTTGCCGTCCAGCACATACGAACGTTCGGTCATGGTGGTCTCTTGACAGTGAGGGGCAGCAGGCCGGCGTTGCGGCCTTGGGAGATGCGAGGCGACAAAAGCGGGTGAAAAGCGCGGGGCGAATTGTGCGCCGGCCGCGCTACAGGATGCCGGCCCGGCCGGTCTCCCAACGCTGGAACTCGGTGGTGAGCAGCTCGACGTGCTCGCGCTCCTCGGCGGCCAGTTCCCTGTAGAGCTCGCGCTCGACCGAACCCGCCGGCGCTTGCTCGCCCTCGCGGGCGAAGAAATCAACCGCCCTTTGCTCGAAGGCGATGGCGATGCGGAACAGGTTGGCGGGGTCCTCGGGCTTGCGGTCCACGCCGGAAAAGATGGCCGCGCGGTCGAGCTGGAAGTCCTCGGCCGCGGTCGGCAGGTCGGCGTGGTAGCGCTTGGACAGGGTGTCCATGTGCTCCTTTTCCATCGCGGCAAAGCGCCCGAACAGCTCCTTCAGCACGGGGTCCTTGGCCTCCTGCGACGCACGCTCGTAGAACGCGTGGCCGCCGAGCTCGATCTCGAAGGCCTTGCGCACGGCTTCCAGCGCCCGGTCACCCTGGATCGCACCGCGGTCCAGCAGTTCGAGCTTGCCCTTGCAGTAGGGGCACATGCCATAGGGGAAGGCGAAGCCTTCGCTGACCTTGTGGCAGTCGGTGCAACGCCAGCGCAGCTGCACGCCTGCACAGCAGATATAGGGCTCTTCGTCGTCGAGCGGGCGCTTGCAGCGGGGGCAGATGCTCATGAGTGGATCTCGCTGGGGTCGGGGATGGGGGCGCTGGCCAGTGGCGTGGGCGGCACGAAGGCGTCGGCGTCGGCCTGGGTCACGGGCCAGTGGCTCTTGCCGCCGGCCAGGTACGCGCCGATGGCCCGCGCGGCGCGACGCCCCGCGCCCATGGCCAGGATCACGGTGGCGCCACCGGTGACGATGTCGCCCCCGGCAAACACGCCCGGCACGCTGGTGGTCTGCGTGGCGGCGTCGGCCACGATATAGCCCCACTTGTTCAGCTCGAGCCCGGGCGTGGACTTGGTGACGATCGGGTTGGCCTTGGTGCCCAGGGCATAGATCACGGTGTCGCACTCGAGCTCCAGGAACTCGTCCTGCGGGACCGGCTGGCGGCGCCCCTTGTCGTCGGGCTCGCCGAGCACCATCTTTTGCACCCTCATGCCGCGCACGCCGCCGTCGGCATCGGTCAGGATCTCGACCGGTCCGTGCAGGAAGAAGAATTCGATGCCCTCTTCCTTGGCATGGCGCAGTTCCTCGATGCGTGCCGGCGCTTCGGCCTCCGAGCGGCGGTAGACGCAGCGCACGGTGGGCGAGCCCAGCCGCTTGGCCACGCGCAGGCAGTCCATCGCGGTGTTGCCCGCGCCGATGACGACCACGCTCTTGCCCAGGGTGATCGGAGTATCCAGGTACGGGAATTTGTCGCCGCCCATGAGGTTGACGCGGGTCAGGAATTCATTGGCCGAGTAGACCTGGCCGGCGAATTCGCCGGGGATGCCCAGGAAGGCCGGCGCACCGGCGCCGGCACCCACGAAGACGGCATCGAAGCCCATCTCGCCCATCAACTGCATCACCGAGAAGGTCTTACCGATGACCTTGTTGGTCTCGAACTGGATGCCCATCGCCTTGAGCTGGTCGACCTCGCGGCTGATGATCTCGCGCGGCAGGCGGAACGACGGGATGCCGTACTGCAGCACGCCACCGACCACGTGCAAGGCCTCGTACACCGTGACGTCGCAGCCGTAGCGCCGCAGGTCCGCCGCCACCGCCAACCCCGAGGGGCCGGAGCCGACGATCGCCACCGCACCGAGCTTGCGCTCGAAGCGTGGCGGCTCCATCTTGTGCGGCCTGGCGTTGTCGCCGATGAAGCGTTCGAGCCGGCCGATGGCCACCGGTTCGAGCTTGCGACCGACCACGCACACGGCCTCGCACTGCGATTCCTGCGGGCACACACGGCCGCAGACCGAAGGGAACAGGTTTGTTTCGTTGATGACGGCCTGCGCGCCCTCGATATCGCGCACCAGCAGGTGGCGAATGAAGCGTGGGATGTCGATCGCCACCGGGCAGCCTTCGATGCAAGCGGGCTTGCTGCACATGATGCAGCGCTCGGCTTCGGCCAGCGCGTTGGCCATCGTGTAGCCGAGGTTGACTTCCTTGAAGTTGCGCGAGCGCTCCAGCGGGTCGCGTTCGGGCATCGGCGTCGCGTGCGGGGCCAGATCCTTGTACTTCTTGTAGTTGGTCTTGCCCTGCTCAATGAGCAGCTTCTCGACGTTGCAGACATGCGCATAGTCGGCGTTGGCCGCTTCCTCTTCGCCCTTGAAGCGTTTCTGGCGCAGCAAGAGCTCCTTGAAGTCGACCTGGTGGCCGTCGAAATCGGGCCCGTCGACGCAGGCAAATTTGATCTCGTCGCCCACGGTCACGCGGCACGAGCCACACATGCCGGTGCCGTCGACCATGATCGCGTTCAGCGAGACCATGGTCTTCACGCCGAAGGGCCGTGAGGTCTCGACGCAGGCGTTCATCATCGGCAGCGGGCCGATGGCGATGACCAGATCGGGCCGGTCGCGCTCGAGCACTTCCTTGAGTGCCGCGGTGACGAACCCCGGCGTGCCGTAGCTGCCATCGTCGGTGCAGACGATCAGCTTGTCGCTGTAGCGGGCGAAAGTCTCTTCCCAGAACACCAGGTCCTTGTTGCGGAATCCGATGATGCCGGTGGTGCGGTTGCCCGCCTCCTTGAAGCCCCGCAGCTGCGGGAAGACGGGCGCCACGCCGAGCCCCCCGCCGACCAGAACCACGTGCCCGAGGCGGCTGATATGTTGCGGCAGGCCCAGCGGGCCGACGAAGTCGACGATGTGGTCGCCGGCCTTGTAGTGGTCGCGCATTTCCAGCGTGGTCTTGCCCAGCGCCTGGATCACCATCGTGATGGTGCCGCGCTCGCGGTCGAAGTCGGCCACGGTGAGCGGAATGCGTTCGCCCGCCTCGTGCAGGCGCAGCATCACGAAGTGGCCGGGCTCGGCCGAGCGGGCCACGTCAGGCGCCAGCACCTCCCACAGGAAGGTGGTTTCCGAATATGCCTCGCGGCGAATGATGGGGTACATGTCAGCCTCTGCCGAGCCGCCTCGAAGAGGCTGAAGCCCCCTCGGGGGGCAGTGAAGGAAATGAGCGCGGGGGCATTTTCATCCTGGGTCTTCCGCTCCGTCGAAACTGGGTCGAGATTTGCACGCTCGGCGCACTGCGCGATGTTGAGGGCAAACCCGTGGGGTGCACTTAACCTGGATCAAGAGACCGGAAAGCCAGGCTTCCCACAAGCCCCTTAGGGTTATCGCCGTGGCGCGCACCGGGCGGATGGCCAAACTTGATCTAGCGCAATGTGTCGCGGCTTGGTCTGGCCAATTGCCTTGCGCGACGCACCCTGGCCGGTAGACCATCCCGGAGGTGTATTTCAGGTGATGCAGGGCCTGGCCGTTGAACGCTCGCAAGGTCCAGCACTTTCCAGGTTCGACTTCGATGACTCACGGGGTTCAAGGGGTAGAAGAGCAATGACAAGCGCGAAGTCTTATGTTTGGCGGGGCCTGTTGAGCGCCTGCGTGGCCGCCCTGCTGGCCCTCTCCGGCTGCGGCGGCGGTAGCGACGACGCGCCGAGCGCCCCGCCGCCACCGCCCGCGGCCTCCGACCCACCGCCGGTCGCGGTGCCCACCGGCAAGTCACCGATCACGCTGACAGCCAGCACGCCGGCCGCGGCCTTCGCCGCCCTGCAGGTCAAGGTCACGCTGGGCAAGATCACGGTCGAAGGCGCGCCCAAGGTCTATTTTTCGCTCACCGATACCGATGGCAACGCCATCGTCGGCTTCGGCAGCACCGCCAAGAGTTCCACGGCCACCGTGGCGAGCTATCCGAACCTGGCCTTTGCGCTGGCCAAGCTGGTGCCGGGGAGCAACAGCAGCCCCAGCAAGTGGGTGAGCTATATCGTCAGCACGGTGCCCACGACAACCGCGGCAGCTGCGCCCGCGCGTCCGTCCACCGACAACACCGGCACGCTGGTCGACTACAAGGACGGCACCTATTCGTATACGTTCTACCGCGACATCACGAAGATGAAGGACTTCGTCGTGGCCGCCACGCTCAGCGCACCGAATGCCGCCGCCGACCTGGGTGACCTCAGCTACAACGCAAGCCTGACGCACCGGCTGGTGATGACCGTCTCCGGCGCCGCGCCCGGCACCGGGTCGAATACGCCCACAGGCGTGACGACGCTCACGGCCGTGAACATGTCCAGCCCGGTGAACGTGGTTCATGACTTCATTCCGTCCACCGGCAAGGCGGTGACGGCCACGGATGCGCAGCGCACGATCACCGACAAGGCGAGCTGCAACGAATGCCACGGCAAGCTCGGCGGCATCGTCGGCACCGAGAGCGCCAGTTTCCACAGCGGCAACCGCTACGACTCCAACCTGTGCGTCGTCTGCCACACCGCCCAGCGCAAGTACGGCCGCACGAATACCGTCTCGACGAACCTCGCCTTCCCGGCCGGCGCTTCGACCTATATTGCCGACGGTGCGGTTTCGGGCGACTTCCCCGTGCTGGTCCACAAGCTCCATCTGGGCGCTGAACTCGCCAAGCAGGGCTACAACTACGCCGGCGTGCCCTTCAACGAGATCAAGTATCCGCAGGACATCCGCAACTGCAGCAAGTGCCACAGCAATGACACGGGCGCTGCCCACCCGACGCCGCAGGGCAACAACTGGAAGAGCGCACCCAGCGCCCTGGCCTGCGGCGCCTGCCACGACGGCATCAATTTCGCCACCGGCAAAGGGGTGACCCTCGCCGACGCCGCGGCGGGCCTGACCTCGACCCCGTTCGCGCACCCGGTGGGCCCGCTGGCCGACGATGCCCTGTGCAGCATCTGCCACAAGGCCGATGCCATCGCGGTCAGCCACATCCCGGTGACGCCGCCCAACCCGCTGAACTCACTGCTGGTTGCCGGCGGCAACAACAATACGGCCGCGGCCTATATCGCGGGCAACACGAAGAACCTGCCGGCCGGCGCCATCCTGGTTTCCTACGACCTGAAGAGCGTGACGGTCGACGCCACGACGCGCCAGCCGAGCATGGTCTTCCGCATGCTGCAAAACGGTGTGGCCGTCCCCTTCAACACCTACGCCGCCGGCAAGGAGATGTGGGACGGCTTCGTGGGCTCGCCGAGCGCCTATTTCGTATTCGCCGTTCCGCAGGACGGCATTGCCGCGCCGGCCGACTTCAACGCCTCCGTCTCGGGTTACCTGCGCGGCCTGTGGGCCGGCACCGCCGCGGCCGCGGGCGCGGGCACCCTCACCGGGCCGGATGCCAGCGGCTACTACACCGTGACGCTCACCGGCGTGAAGATCCCCAGCAACGCCGTCATGCTGACCGGCGGCCTGGGCTACAGCTATGGCCTGACCGCGACACAGCCGCTCACGCAAAGCAACCTGGCGGCGTACCCGATGACCGCCTCGCCTGTCGTGCCGACACTCAAGACCGGCGGCCTGATCGTGGCCGTGCAGGACGCCACCATGGTGGCCACCGGCTACACCGGGCGCCGCACCATCGTCGCCGATGGCCTGTGCGACAAGTGCCACGAGCAGTTGGGCGTGTTCACCGCCGTGTCGTTCCACGCCGGGCAGCGCAACGACGGCGCTTCCTGCTCCTGGTGCCACACGCCCAATCGCACGAGCAGCGGCTGGTCGGCCGATTCGGCCTACTTCGTGCACGCGATCCACGCCGGCGCCAAGCGCAGCAAGCCCTTCACCTGGCACGCGGTCTCGACGACCGATTCGTTCGCCAACGTGGGCTACCCGGGCGTGCTGAGCCAATGCGAGACCTGCCACGTGGCCGGCACCTATGACTTCAGTGCCACGGCATCGGCCAGCGCCCTGCTCAACCGGCCCTATCGGGCGGTGGGCACGGGCAAGTACAACGGCACGGCCTCGGCCACCGCACTGGCGATCTTCTCGCTGTCGCCGTACGTGGTCGCCGACAACGTGACCGACTACGGCGCGGGCTTCTCGTTCAATGCGGCCACGGGCGTGACCACGCCGGCGGCGGGCACCACACTGGTCATCTCGCCCGTCACCTCGGTGTGCTTTGCTTGCCACGATTCCGCCCTGGCCACGTCGCACATGCAGTCCAACGGCGGGTCGATCTATGCCCCGCGCAGCGCGGCGCTCAATACCACCGAGTCCTGCACGGTCTGCCATGGGCCCGGCAAGGTCGCCGACATCAAGGCGGTGCACCCGAGGCAGTGAACTGCGCTCCACGGCAAGTCAGAAGATCACGCGCCCGGCAGGGCCGAACAAGGGTGTGCCCATGAACAGGAATCCGAACTCCAACCCCTGGCTGGCCCGATGGGCTGCGGGCCTGCTGGCTCTCGGGCTGGCCGCCTGCGGCGGCGGTGACCCTGCGCAGAGCACCCCGGCCGCGGCCGTGGATGTGACGGTGACCGGCATCTCCACCGGAACGGCCGGCCTGAGCGCCGCGACAGCGCTGAAGATCACCGTCACGAAGGTCACGGTGGCGGGCCGACCCTCGGTGGACTTCACCGTCACCAACCAGGCCGACCAGGGCATGACCGGCCTGGTCACGACGGACCTGCGCTTCAATGTCGCCAAGCTCGTGCCAGGCGCCGGCGGTGGCCCGGCCGATTGGCAAAACTACATCAACCGCGGCATCGACGGAGCCGTCCAGGGCGCCCAGGAACGTGCAGGCGCCGGTTTCCCTTTCGGCACGCTGGTCAGCCACGGTGGCGGCAGCTACACCTATACCTTCGCCACCGACATCACCAACGCCTCCGCCGGCGCCTGCCCCGCTCCCTGCACCGACGCCGCGGGCAAGCCGCTGGATCTCCGCTTCGAGCCCAGGCTGACCCACCGCGTCGCCATCCAGCAAGGCAACAGCGCCTACGTGCCGGCCAGCGGCATATTCGACTTCGTCCCGGACGGCAGCGCCATGCCGACGCAACGCGAAGTGGTCGCCACCGACACCTGCAACAGCTGCCATGTCGAGCTCAAGGCCCACGGCACGGCCGTGGACACCAAGCTCTGCGTCACCTGCCACAACCCGGGCAGCTGGGTGGCAGGCACACCCGGCGTCTCGGTGGACTTCAAGGTCATGGTCCACCGCATCCACTACAACCGGGCCGGCCTGCCCTTGCCCAGCGTGGCCGCGGGCTCGCCTTACCTGATCGGCAGTGCCGACTTCTCCCGCGTCGTCTTCACGCAGGACTCGCGCCACTGCGTGCGCTGCCACAGCGCCACGACCGGCAACAGCGTCGTGGCCACGGCGCAAGGCGACCATTGGCGCTCGCAGCCCAGCATCAACGCCTGCGGTTCGTGCCACGACAACGTGTACTTTGGCTCGGCCCCGGATGCCTCGCGCCCCTACCAGACCCGGGCGCACTCGGGCGGTGCGATGACCGACGACAGCACCTGCGCAACCTGCCACGCACCGGGCAAGTTCAGCGACAGCAAGGATGTCGCGCTGGCGCACAGCTTCCCGAACCGCCTGAAGGCTGCCGCGGCGAGGTTCCAGTACAAGATCCTCGGCGTGACCGGGACCACGCCAGGCGCCAGGCCCGTGGTCACCTTCTCGGTCACCGATCCGACGCAGGGCGACGCTGCGTACAGCATCACCACCTCACCGGCCTTCACCGCAGGCGCCGCAAGCACCCTGACGGTCAAGCTCGGCTGGACGACCAAGGACTTCGGCAACGAAGGCAGCGGGCAGGCCTTCGGCCAGCCGATCAGCATCAATGCGTTGACCTCCGCCGTGCCCGGCGCTGCGGCGGGCACCTACACCGTGACCTCGCCAGTGGCCCTCCCGGCCGGCCTGAGCGGTACGCTGCGCGCGACGATCGAAGGCCACCCGGCGGGTGATGTCAGCACCGCAGGCGTCTTCACCGACCGGTTGGCCGTGAAGAGCGTCTTCAAGGACGCCGCCGTCAGCGGCAGCGTGGTGGCGCGGCGAAGCGTCGTCGACATGGCCAAGTGCAACGTCTGCCACGACGTGCTCAGCCTGCACGGCAACAACCGCAGCGATGAGGTCGGTGTCTGTTCGGTTTGCCACAACGGCAACGCCACCGACGCCGCGCGGCGGCCGGCCACGGGCACGGTCGATGGCAAGGCCGAAGAAGCCATCGATTTCAAGACCCTGATCCATGGCCTGCACGCCGGCCAGTCAGGCCAGGGCGGCATGCGCACCAAGGGTCTCGTGGTCTATGGTTTCGGCGGCAGCGTCAACGACTACAGCGGCGTGGTCTTCCCCGGCCGGCTGAGCGACTGCACGACCTGCCATGCGGGCAATTCGTACCAGCTGGCCGGCGTCTGGGCTGCACCCACGGCCAGCGGCATCCTGGGCACCACCGTGGCCAGCGGTGCCTCGAGCACCGATGCCGCGGACAACCTGCGCATCTCGCCGACGGCCGCCGTCTGTTCGTCCTGCCACGACAGCGTTCCGGCGCGCGCACACATGGAAAACCCGCCCAACGGCGGCAGCTTCTCGTCCACGCAGGCGGCGCTCGGCAGCGCCGCCGGCGAGACCTGCGTGCTGTGCCACGGTGCAGGCAAGGTCTTCGACGTGAAGACCCTTCACGGAGTCAAGTAGGTGCGGGCCGGCCCCGCACAAGGGGTGGACTGGTGGGCGCAACGATCGCGAACAGGGCTGACGGGCAGACAACGATGAACATCAAGAAATCGGCGTTACAGGTTCTGCTGGGCCTCGCGGCGCTGGCGCTGTCGGCGGCCGCCCTGGCGCAGAGCGCGGCGTCCGCGGACGCCGCACCGGCACCCGCACCGGCGTCCGCCACGGGCCAAGGCACCGAATACTCGGAAAAGGGTGCTGACACCTGCCTGGGTTGCCACGACGAGGAGAGCGCCACCTTTTCCACCGCGGCCCTCTTCAAGAGCAAGCATGCGCAACGTGGCAGCGCCCGGGCGCCTTTCGGGCCCGGCGGCCTGCAGTGCGAGGCCTGCCACGGCCCCGGCGCCCGCCACTCCGCCAAGGGCAGCAAGAAGACGCTGACCACCAACAGCTTCAAGAAGGATTCCTTCCTGCCGGTGCAAGTGCGCAATCAGGCCTGCCTGTCGTGCCATGAGGGCTTCTCGCGCAGCGGCTGGCACTCCGGCGCCCACGACCGCAACGGCCTGGCCTGCACCGATTGCCACAAGGTCCACGCCGAACGCGACGCGGTGCTCACCAAGAGCACCGAACAGGACATCTGCCTGGGCTGCCACAGCAAGCAGCGGGCCGAGTTCCAGAAGGCCTCGACCCACCCCGTGAAGAACGGCCGCATGGGATGCAGCGATTGCCACAACCAACATGGCACCAGCAACCCCGCGATGCTGGTCAAACCCACCTTGAACCAGACCTGCTACAGCTGCCACGCCGAAAAGCGCGGCCCGGTGCTGTGGGAGCACGCCCCGGTGGCCGAGGACTGCTCGCTGTGCCATGCCGCCCACGGTTCGGTGCGGCCCGCCCTGCTGACCAAGACCCCCCCGCTGCTGTGCCAGCAATGCCACACGACGGCCAGCCACCCGGCCATTGCGCGCACCGGCGCGTCGCTTCCTGGCGGCACGGCAGCGGGCAGCTCGGCCTTCCTGCTGGCCGGCAGCTGCACGAACTGCCACTCGCAGGTGCACGGGTCCAACCACCCCTCCGGCGCCAAGCTGATGCGATGAGCCACCCGGCCAGCCCCCACTCCAACGGACGCGCGACATGAGAACCTCCAGCCCATGGCTTCTGCTCGGCACCGTCGGTGCCCTGTCGTCCGCCGCCGCCCTGAACGCCGGCGCCGCGGAGGACACCTCCCGGTGGCAATGCAAGCTCTGTCCCTTCGAGCAAGGGGTCAGCGGCAGTGTCGAGGTCGGCGCGGGAAACGTCTCGGACCGCTCGGCGCGCTTTGGCGACACCAGCGGACTCCAGCGCAAGGGTGCCTACCTGGCTGTCGGCGGCTCGATCCACTACCACGGCGACGACGGCCTGCATGGCAGCCTCACCGCGGCCGACCTCGGCCTGGACACGCGATCGCTGTCGCTGAACGGCGGCATCGAGGGCCGGCTCGGCGTGCGCCTGGCCTACGACGAACTGCCCCGGCACTTTTCAGACGGTGCAGCCACACCCTTCCTCGGCGTGGGCGGCGACGTGCTCACCCTGCCCCCGGGTTTCGCTTCAGCCACCACGGCGGAGATGCCACTGGCGAGCACGCTGCAGGCTGTGGGCGTGGGCTACAAGCGCTCGCGCCTCGATCTCGGTGCCACCTGGTTGGCCTCGGGTGATTTCAGCCTGCGGGTCGGTGCCCGCCACATGGTGCGTGACGGCACCCAGCGCACCTCGGGCGCTTTCTTCGTCACCGCAGCACAGCTCGTCGCGCCCCTCGACCAGAGCACGGATGAACTCGAGGCCACCGTCATCTACTCGGGGCGTCAATTTCAAGCCAGCCTCGGGTACCAGGCGTCGACGTTTCGCAATGCCCAGTCCGCCTTGACCTGGTCCAACCCCTACACCCTTGGAGCCCTCACCGCTGAGCGCGGCCAGCTCGCGTTGGCGCCGGACAACCAGTTCCACCAGTTGCAGGCCACGCTGGCCTACCAGTTCAGCCCTCAGGTGCGCGCCAGCGCCGACATCGCCAGCGGCCGCATGACCCAGGACGCGTCCTTCCTGGCCTCCACGCTCAACACCGGCCTGGCCGTGCCCGGCCTGCCGGCGAGCTCGCTGCAGGGGCGGGTGGACACGCTCAATGCCAGCGTGCGGCTGACGGCGGCCGTGTCCGACAAGCTCCGCCTCAATGCCACCCTCTCGCGCGACGAACGCGACAACCAGACGCCCACCGCCACTTACCAGACCGTCTCGACCGACATGTTCCTGGGCCCGCTGCGCACCAACCGGCCTTACAGCTTCACCCAGGACCGCGTGAAGCTCAACGCCGATTACCGTGGGCCGGGCAGCCTGAAGCTCGTGGTCGGCGCCGAGCACCACACGCTGGAGCGCTCGCAGCAGGAAGTCTCGCTCACGCGCGAGACGACGGCGTTTGCGCGCGCGTCGGCGCAGCCGGTCGAGAACTTCACGCTGGCGCTGAAGCTGGCCCATGGCCAGCGCGACCCGTCGGCCTACGCGCCGCTGGCCTGGGTCGACCCGGCAGAGAACCCGCTGCTGCGCAAATACAGCATGGCCAAGCGCGTGCGCCAGACCACCGGCGTGCGGGCCGACTTCGCGCTCTCGGAGACCTTCAGTTTCGGCCTGGACTTCGACTACGCCGATGACAACTACCCCTTGTCCACGATCGGCCTGAGCGACGCGCGGACCATCGGCATCGGAGCCGACATCTCGTGGGCAATCAGCGAGCAGACACAGCTCCTGCTCTTCGCCCGCGGCGACCAGATCCGCTCACGCCAGACCGGCAGCCAGGCTTTCGGCGTGCCCGATTGGTGGGCACTGAATCGGGACGCCACCTCGGTGTTCGGCCTGAGCCTGCGCCACGCGGTCATCAAGGACAGGCTCGACATCGGCGCCGACCTCACGGCATCGCACTCGCGCAGCGAGATCGAGCTCGACACCGCGGCGGCCAGCCCGCCCTTCCCCAACGGGCGCACCCGGCTGGATCGCTTCAAGCTGTTCGCCACCTACCGTCTGAACGAGGTCATCTCGCTCACCGGGAGCTTCTGGCATGAACGCTACGACTCGCGCGACTGGAGCCTGGACGGCGTGCTGCCGGCGACCATCCCGAACGTGCTCACGCTGGGCGAGCAACCGGCACGCTACAAGATCGACGTCGTGAGCCTGGTGATGCGCTACCGTTTCTGAATGCCCGGGCGGGGCACCGCTGCCCGGCCGCCGGGCCGGTGCTTCAATGCGCGGCAGGCATGCGCGCCACCGCCGCGCCGAAGGCCTCCACCTGCGCCCAGTCGGTGAACTCCACCACGCTGTCTGGCGCCGTGGGCCCCTTGGTCATCCACATGATCAGGCGGATCATGTTCCGATCCACGAACCCGTACGACGGGTAGTCCAGGCGCCCGGCAAACACCGCCAGCATCTGCGGCTTCCAGCGGATCGAGCGCAGGAACTTCTGCAGATAGGGGTTGGTCTCGGGCCGGTTCTTCTCGGGCTTGCGCGCCACCACGTTGACCGAAAAGAAGGCGTTCGGCCTGGCCTCCAGGGCCGCCTGGTGCCGCGCGATGAAGGCGGTCACTTCGGGCTTGTGTTTGCCGTAGCGGATGGCGGCGCCCATGACCACCGCGGCGCATTGCGCCAGGTCCTGCGCCGTGGCCTGCGCCACTGGCTTGACGACGGCGCTCTGACCCGTGGCCTCGATCACGACGCGCAATCGCTCGCAGATCTGGCGCGTGTGGCCGTCGACGGTTGAATACAGGATCAGGATGCCGGCCATGGGTTCCTCACTGCGCCGGGCTCTTGACGAGCGCCTCGGCCACCAGCTCGGCGATGTCCTTGGTCGAGGCTTCACTCTCGCGGCCCAGGGCCTTCAGCCCGTCCTCGATCATCACCGCGCAATAGGGGCATGCGGTGGCAATGACCTGCGGATGCTCGGCCAGCGCCTGCTCGGCCCGCGCGACATTGATTCGCGTGCCTATGGATTCCTCCTGCCACATGCGCGCCCCGCCGGCGCCGCAGCACATGGCCTTGGGGCCGTTCAACGCGAACTCCAGCGGCGCGTCCTTGGCCAGCAGGCGGATGACCTGTCGCGGCGCCTCATATTCGCCGTTGTGCCGGCCCAGGTAGCAGGGGTCGTGGAAGATCACGCGCTCGAAGCTCGGCTTCATCTTCAGCCGGCCGGTGCGCAGCAATTCGGCGATGAATACCGAGTGGTGCTGCACTTCGTAGTGGCCTGCGAATTCGGGGTACTCGTTCTTGAGCGAGTTGAAGGCATGCGGGTCGCAGGTGACGATGCGTTTCACGGCCAGGCCGTCCAGCGTGCCGACCAGCGTGGCGGCGAGCTGCTGGAACAGCATCTCGTTGCCCGCCCTGCGCACGCACTCGCCGGTGGAGGTCTCGGCTTCGCCGAGGATCGCAAAGCGCACACCGGCCGCCTTGAGGATGGCCACGAAGGCCCGTGCGATCTTCTGGCCACGCGGGTCGAACGATTCCGCGGAGCCCACGTAGAACAGCACGTCGAAATCGGCCGACTGCGCCGCGCTCGTCCACAGCGGCACGCCCAGCTCGCTGGCCCAGTCGCCCCGGGTCTGCGAAGGCAGGCCCCAGGGGTTGCTCTGCGATTCGTAGGCTTCGAACACGGGTTTGAGCTCGTGCGGAAACTCGCCTTCCATCATCACGCGCTGCTGGCGCAGCTTGAAGAACTTGGGCAGGTGCTCGAGCTCGATCGGGCAGGCCGCCTCGCAGTAGCCGCAGGTCGTGCAGGCCCACAGGGCGTCTTCGCTGATCACCGGCCCCACGAGCGCGGGCAGCGGGTCCTCGGCACCCGCGGCCAGCGGCGCGAGGAGCACCTCGCGCTGCTCCAGCAGGTGGTGCTTGAGCTTGTCGTTGACCCACTTCAGCGACAGCGGCTTGCCGGTGAGGAAGGCCGGGCAGGCATCCTTGCAGCGCCCGCACTCGGTGCAGGTGAAGGCATCCAGGCCGTCCTTCCAGATCAGGTCGCGCGCCGTGCGGGCGCCCACGCGCACGGAGGCCGCGTCGGCGTCGTCGGACATCATTTTCTCGAGGTCGACCGAGGGCACCACGTTGGTCGGCCCACCACGGCGGAAGAACAGCGTGGGCAAGGCCGTGACGATGTGAAAGTGCTCACCCGCCGGCAGCAGCACCAGGAAGGTGAAGACCGTGACCAGTTGCACCCAGTACGAGAGGTGGTAGCCCAGCTGCAGCACCTCGGGCGACCATGGCGCCACCATCGAACCGATCAGGCTGCCGAGAAAGGCAAAGCTGCGCTCGTGGGCGATGCCTGCGTCCGTCGACGAGAACAAGGCGAAGCGGAAGCCGTCGTAGAGGAGGTCGCTGATGATGATGATGGTGATCAGCACCAGGACGAGCAGAGCCTCGCGGTTGGGCTCCAACCGCTTGGGCGGCGCCACGTAGCGGCGGTAGAAGGCATAGACCAGTGCCCCCAGGATGGCCACCTCGACGACATCCTTGAGCGCGGCGAAGAGGCCGCCCAGCAAGCCCGGGTAGACAAACGGCTCGTGGTAGCCGATGACGATGAGCTGAACCTTGCGCAGCAGCAGGGCCATGAAGCCCAGGAAGATCACCGTGTGCATCAGGCCGGGCTTCCAGTCGCGCGCGATCATGCGCTGCTGCATGAAGCCGTTGAAGAGCACGGCCTTGAGCCGGGCCGCGGGGTGGTCCCACCGGACTTCCGGCTGCAAGTGCGCCACGATGGACAGCTTGCGCCACGTGAGGTAGCCAAACCCGGCGAAGCTCACCAGCATCAGCAGCGTGATTCCCAGGGGGCTCATCGGCCAGGCCTCCCGCCTGTGGGCTCGAATCGATACGCTTGCTCTGGCCAAAGCTGGGCCATTTCCATCCTCCTCGCGTTGCCACGGCCCGCACAAAAGGGGCACGCCGGGTCGCCGACCCGGGCCTCGCGGTGAATCTACGCCAGTGCGCCCGCGATCGCTTGACGCGTGTCAAGCGCACGAGAAAACAACAAAGCCTGCGAGTGCAGGCCTTGTGGATGGCTACGCAGGGCTGGCTACAGGGTCAACACCCACTTGATGACCGTCTTGATCTCCTCGGGTTTGGCGGCCATTTCCGGGTGATCACCCTTGGCGTCAGTGATGGACTTGAAGATCGTCGCCTCGGCACCGGCCTTGCCCTTGTACTTGGTGGCGATCGCCTTGAAGGGCTCGGCCTTCTTCTTCTTGTCGATATCGTGGCACTTCATGCAACCGGCGCTCGTGGCCAGTTCGGGGGACGCCTGCACCGCGCCCGCCATCAGCACACCGGCCGCCACGAGGGCCGAGACCAAAACAACCTTCATTTCCACTCCTTCACTGGGTTGAAAAAAGCCCTGCCAACCGGCAGGGTGGTGAATCGATTCAAAGCTTGATTTCCTTGCAAATCGCCGGATCGGGCTCGTCATCGGCCAGCACGGCATGGCAGGTCTTGCAGTTGGCCCCGATCTTGGCGCCGTCCGCCGCCACATGCTTCTTGTCGTGGCACCGGAAACATCCCGGCGCTTCATCGGTATGACCGACATTGAGGGGGTAGGTGCCCCAGGTCACCTTCATCGCCGGGAATACGTTCCAGGCATAGATGTCGCCCAGCGCCTTGCCGGCCGCGGTGACGGCGGCCGCCTTGGAGGTTGCGAGTTCGGCGTATTTGGCCTTGTAGAAGCCCTCCACTTCGCGCGAAATGCCGGCGCGGGCTGCCTCGTGCGTGGCGTACTTGCCTTCCTGCAGCACACGCATCGCCTCGCGTTTGATGAAGGGCAGGGTCTTGTCGATGCGTCCGTCTGCGAGCGCGCTGTTGATCTCCTGCGACGGCGACCTGAAGGTATGCGCGGGCCGGTTGTGGCAGTCCACACAATCCATCTCACGCCACTCGACCGGCCCCTGGGGCTTGGCCTCGGTCTTGAAAGTCTGGACCTTGCCGTCGGGGGAGGTCATCTCGACGTCGTAAATCTTCTGCCGGCTGGGGTCGCTCTGGAAGCGGATCTTCACGCCGCGATCGACGTGCCAATGGATGCCTGTGGAAGTCGCGCCTTGCTGGCCGCCGATTCGCATCATCAACACCGTCTTGGTGATGGAGTTGGCTTCATCGTCGCCGAACCGCGTCTGCACCTTCAACTTGTCGCCCAGATTCTTGGTCGGCCAGTGGCACTGCTCGCAGGTTTCGCGCGCCGGGCGCAGGTTGTGAACGGGGCTGGGAATCGGTGTTGGGTACAGATTCAAAGCCACCGACACCAGCTGCCAGGATCCAGAAATCTTGGATTTGACGAACCAGTCCGCCCCCGGGCCGATGTGGCAATCGGCGCACCGCAGTCGACTGTGCGACGAACGCAGGAAGGCCGTGTGCTGAGGCTGCATCACGGTGTGGCAGGTGGTACCGCAGAACTCGACCGACTCCATCACTTCGACGCCCTTGTAGGTCGCGCCGGCGACCAGCACCAGGCTGAACACTCCAATCACGACGCTGGCCAGCACGACGCCGCGCGTGTGCCGGTCATTGAGGTCGATGACAGGCAAGCCCTGAGGCAGTGCCTCGTGCTTGGCCGCCGCGGCTGCGTCCTTGCGTCGCTTCAACCATGCCCCCAACGGGCCCATCAGCAAGCCCAGCACGAATACCATCGGCAGCAGCATGTAGGTCAGGATGCCCAAATAGGACCCGCCGTGGAAGCCGCTGAGCTCCAAGGCGAACAACCCAACCATGACCATCAGGGCCAACAGCGCGACGATCGCGCCGACCAAGCTCACCCAATGACGGGTGACCATCGAGAGCATGCTGTGAATCATCGGTGTCTCCAGCGGTTATGGGCCCCCGGCCCGCTTTGGCACTTCAAGCTCGCCCTCAATGGTTAAGGGTACCCAACAACGCCAAGAAGATAAACACAGCCAACACGACGCCAATGGACAAGGCAGTGAAGCCGAAGATGTAGGCACGTTTGAACTCGGCTGCCGTCGGCGCCGGCTCGAGGAGTTCCTCCAACTTGCCTTGCGCCACGAGGCGTTCGTACTCCAGCGGGCGCTCTTCCTTGAAGCGCTCGAGCGGCACGCGACCGGTGAAGATCACCGGATCCAGCGGGAACGCCTCCGGCCGCAAGTGGGTGTGGAAGAAGTGGAACAGGAAGATGAAGCCGGTAGCCAGCAGCGCTTCGTCACTGTGCACGATGTAGGCCGCGTTCAGCGCCCAGCCCGGCAGCACCATGGTGAAGACAGTCGGGAACCACAGCATCAGGCCGGAGAAACCAATGATGGCCACGCCCCAGAACACCGCCAGGTAGTCGAATTTTTCCCAGTACGTGAAGCGGTCGAACTTGGGCCGCGGGCCCAGGTACAGGAAGTATTTGATCATGCCGATGAGATCGAACAGGTCCTTGAGCTGCGGCACCATGGAGCGCGGGCCCCAGAAGTATCCGCCCTCCTTCTTCACGAGAAGGCCGTGGACGATCATCCCGAGGTGCGCAGCGAAGTAGCCGAAGGTCACGATGCCGGCCAGGCGGTGCAAGTAGCCCGCCGACTCGGCCCCACCGAATATGGCCATCAGCCCGGGGGCCCAGGACGCGTTGGCGAACTTGAGCGGCAAGCCGGTGGCCGCCAACAGCAGGAAGCTCGTCACGATGGTGACGTGCAGTGCCATCTGCGAGCCCTTGAACCGGCGCACCCATGGCCCGGGGCTGCTGTGCCCCGTGGTGAACTCACCGCGCATGCGCCCGACCACCGCGCGCTGCATCCACAGCAAGCCATGCAGGCCGAAGAAGCCGAACACGCCAAGCAGCAGCGAGGTCATCCCCAGCCAGACCCAATACAGGTACGGATTGCGCTTGGCGTCTGTCGGGTTGGCGTGTGGGTCGAAGGTCAGGAACGAGGCGTTGACGTTCTGGTGGCAGGCGCCGCAGGTCTTGGCCAGGTTGTCGCGATGGATGCTGGAGCGTTTGTCGGAGGCCGGCAGGTTGTGGTGCGGCGTGTGGCAATCGGCGCAGACGGCGACCTTTGCGTTATGCAGCGAGGTCGCCTTGCCGTGGAAGCTGTCGTTGAAGGATGCGTAGACCTTCTCGTGGCAATTCCCGCAACGGTCCACCACATCGCCGCGCACGCCCGCGGTGTCGGCCCGCTGGATGTCATGGGGCTCATGGCAGCTCGAGCACACCGGCCCGTCGCCGCCCTTCTTCCACGACGCACCGTGGGCACTTTGCTCCCATTCACGCAGCACGCCCGAGTGGCAGCTGCCACAGGTTTCGGGGATCTTGGCGTGGCTCGTCGTGGCGGCGGCATCCTTCTTCGGGCGGATGTCATGCTTGCCGTGGCAGCTGGAGCAGGATGGCGAGCCCTTCACCAGCCCCGACTTCAGGAGCGCATGCGCGTGCGCGCTGTGCTCGTAGTTCGCCATCATTTTTTCGTGGCAGGCGCCGCAGGTCTTGATCTGGTTCACCGGCGACAGCGGAGACAGCGGGTCACCTCCCTTGTGAACGAGGTGAAGGCTGCCGTGGCAGGAGGTGCAGTCCTTGATGGCGCGGTCACCCCCATTGCGCTTGCCGTGGATGCTTCCGGCGAGCTCCTTGAATTCGTCGGCGTGGCAGTCCTGGCACACCTTCGGGTTGACGGCCCCGAGCTTGAACTTCGGATGCTTGACGTTGCGCGCGGCGTCGTGACACTCGGCGCAATCGAGCTTGCGGTGCGCCGAACGGCCGAAGTCGTCGGCGAGCACGGCCATGGACTTGCCGTCGTCGGACTTCATCGTCGGGTCGTCGTGGCAGCTGAGGCACTTCTCCTTCAGGCCCGCCGCCGCAGCGCTGGCCGCCGCCGCGGCTGAAGGGGTCACTTTGGCCGCCGTGGCAACCGGTACCACGCACAGCAATGTCGCCGCAGCGAGCAGTGCCAGCCAATTGATCCGCGTGATGAGCGACCCCTTCGATGCCGGTGCCACGCGCTTCATGCCTACCCCCCTCTTTGTGCCCGGTAGCGCCCGACACGGGAACAATCCATTGGCGACAGAAGGGTCAAATTCTGGCTCAGAGGGATTTCAGGACCTTGACGTAGAACAAGCTGCGACCTTGCTCGCGGCACCAGGGGCCGCCATCAGACGCCGTCCTGCTGGATCGCTTCGCTGCCGACGCCCACAAGCAACAAAGCCGGCGAGAAGCCGGCTTTGTCTGCTCAGGTCAAGCCAGGAGCTACAGGGTCTTGACCCACTTCAGGACTGCTTTGACCTCGTCGGGCGTGGCCTTCATCTCGGGGTGGTCACCCTTGGGATCCATGATGGACTTGAACATGGCGCCTTCGGCGTCGGGGTTGGCCTTGTACTTCTTGGCGCTTTCCTGGAAGGCCGGGCCCTTTTTCTTCTTGTCGATCTCGTGACACTTCACGCAGCCTGCGGACTTGGACAGTTCCGGGTTCGCGCGCGCGACGCCGACACTCAACACGCCGGCCGCCACGATGGCGGAAATCAGGGCAAGCTTCATTCAAACTCCTTGGGGTTCGGTTCAGGACCCTGACATCTGCAGGGCGCGGTCGAGGGGCAGGTGCACTCGTATCGCACTCGGCACTTGTACAGGCACACCTATGAATGCTAACGCGCGCGCCACGCCCCGGTTGACTGGCCATGGCGCAGGCCGCGGCGAATTTCCCTCAGCGCGCCGCGGGCGGCTCCAGGGCCGCCAGGCGTTCGGCCCGCGCTACCGCGGCACTCAGCTCGCCGTGCATCTTCGAGCCCGCTTCGAGTTGCGGCAGCAATTGCCTCCAGTGCAGCGCTGCGGCATTGAAATCGCGTCGCTCGTAAGCGGCGCTGCCCGCCATCTCGAGCGCCCTGGGGTGGGTCAGGCGCAGCGCCAAGGCGCGCTGGATCAGCTCCGTGGGACGGCCTGACAGCGAGCCCCCTTGGGCCATGCCCAGCGCATCGGCGTACTCGCACCAGACTCCGGGGTCGGCCGCCACTTTCGGCGCCACGGTGACCGCCTTCTCGAAGGCCGCCGCCGCGGCCTCGAAGCGGTCTGCCTCCATCTCGGCATAGGCCAGCAGCACCCAGCTGCGCCCGTCCCGCGGGTGGCGCTCCAGAAAACTCGCGAGTTCGGCACGCCTGGCCTGCGCGCCGGCATCGACGCCGCGTGCCGGCAGTGCCGAGCTGCCCGGCATCGAAGCCGCCGCCTCATGCGCCGCCGCTGCAACCACCGGCGGCACGGGCGCAGCCCGCCGCAAGTGGGTCAGCGCCAGGAAACCCAACGCTGCCACTGCGGCCATCGCCGCCACCGCAAAGGGCAGCGCGAAGCGGCGCAACCTCGAGGCCCCCTGCGCCTGAGTCAAACCCGGCGCGCCCTAGCGCGGCGCCGAGCCGGCTGGCGCCGCCGAGACCACACGCGTGGCAGCGCGTCGCGCCGCCATCGCGTCGTCCAGCAGCTTGATGCCTTCCTGCGAAAAGACCATGGACTTGTTCAGCGAGTCCGTCGCCTCGTCCGGATTGTGGAAGTGCGCGCCATTGGAGGCCGTCCACCACTCCCAGTTGATGTGCGCTTCGAAGTGCTTCTCGCGAACCTTCGCCAGCACGGCTTCTTCCACGCCCAGGCCCTTGGCCTCTTCGAACTTGTCGATCATTCGCGTGAGCCAGAACTCGGCCTTGCGCACCTTGCCCTGGAAGCGGTTTTTCAGCGAGTCGATCACGTAGTTGGCCTGCTGCTCGTTCCACTCGTTGTGGCAGGTCAGGCAGGTCTGCTTGATGTAGGCCTTCGGGCTGGTCTGCCAGTGCGAGGTAAAGGTCTTGCCCGACTTGGGGTCAACCATCTTCGGCATGTGGCAGGTGCTGCATTCGGCGCCCGCACGCTGGTGCGGCGAGCCATAGAAGTTCTCGGCGTCCGGGTGCTGGGCCTTCCACAGCATGGCGCCGGTGATGCCATGCTTGAAGTCGCGGAACTTCAGATCGCTGTAGTGCTTGGCCAGATCGTTGACCTTCTTGAACGGGAAGTGGTTGGTGCGCCGGTCAGCCATCGTCACCGGCGCGCCAGTGGCTGTATCCGTGCCGGGGTTGCAGTTGTATTCAACGTGGCATTGCGCGCACATCAGCTTGGAGTCCGGCCTCGAGAGCAGCCCGATCTTGCGGGTGTAGCCACGCGTGCCCAACTCACGGATATCGATCTTGGGTGCCTTGCGGTCGGCGTGCCAGACGGTGTCCTTCTCCGGCCGCGAGACGGCCTCCAGCAGCGCGTCGCGGATGACGCGCGGCGCGGCGCTGTGGGGGTCGTGGCAGAAGAAGCAGTTAAGGGAGTGCTTCGTATCCTTGACGAAATCCACCACCTTGGAAGTGCGGCTCCACTTGGCGCCGGGCACGGGGTCACCCATGAAGGCCCAGTCGAGGATGTGATCGGCGCTCTTGCACGACATGCAAACCGGGTTGGCGGCGGCCGCCGTGCCGGGCTTGAAGGCCTTGTGATCCTGGCCGGGGTACTGGTCTTCCAGCAAGGTCCAGATGTCGAAGTTGCCGCCGGGCTGAGCGAGGAACTGCCAGCCGTCCTTGTTGACGAAGCGGCCACCGAAGGCGCGGTCGACCACGACCTGGTCATACAGCGCGAAGGCGTGGGAGCGCGGCTCGTTGTGCTCGCGGGTGAAGCCGTGCGGCATCATCAGCTTGTCGAAGGCCGGGGTGGGCGCCAAGCCTTTGGCCTGGGACTTTTCGTTGCGCGCGGTCTTGTTCCAGTTCATCGAGTACATGGTCTCGAACTGGGCCTTATGGCAACCGCCACAGGTGGCCGGGTCAGTCACGGTGGTGGGCCTGACCTTGTTGTCGGCGATGTGCGCGTCGAGCTTGCCGTGGCAGGCCGAACAGGCCAGCGTCTTGTGCTTGCCGCCCTGGTGGTATTCCTTAATCGGCTCGTGGCATTTCAGGCAGGCGGTCGCTTCGGTCGCTGCAGCCTTCAGCGCCTGCGCCGTGGGTGGCGCAGCCGTGGTGGTCAGCATGCGTACCGGTTGCGCCGCCTTGGCCGGCGGCGCGGCGATGGCCTGGCCGGTTGACCCCAGGGCGAGTGCGGCAACGCCTGCCCAGGCGGACAGCAAAAGCCTTCTCAGTGCTGTGTTCATGCCAGACGTCCTTTCACGATGCTCCTCGGTGGGACGAGACTACCCAAGGCCTCTTCGCCGGGGCAAGCTGCCCGTGCAACATTCTTGATGCGGGTCAAAACATGAGGAGGAAACCAGCCTTGCCGCGGCGATGGCGGTGCCCGCCGACATGCGCCGCCGCGCTGAAGCAGTGCGCGAGGTTCCGTGGTCCGACGGCGGGATCTGCCGCCGCAAGGGCTTCTCGGAGGGCCGGTACCCGGACCGGGCGACTGCCCGGGCGCGCCGCTACCATACGCGGCCTGCCAGGCACGCTCACTCAGCAATCCATGCCCCCCATGCCGGCCGATGACGTCGAGACAGCGCTCCAACAGATCGAGCAGGGATGCGCGTTGTCCGTGCGTTGGCGGAGTTGAGTCCCATGGAAATACGACGCAGCGCCCTGGTGGGGCACCCCGCGGAACGGATGTTCGAACTGATCGAGGCCGCCGAGCACTATCCGGCCTTCCTGCCCTGGTGCGCCAGCGCAACCATCATCGAGCGCACCGACGAACTGGTGGCTGCACGCATCGAGGTCGCCTGGCGCGGAGCGAGATTCAGCTTCGTCACCCGCAACGCCAAACGCCGCCCGCAGTGGATGAGCATCGGCCTGGCGGAAGGGCCGTTCCGGCGCTTCGAAGGCCACTGGCAGCTCACGCCGCTGTCCGATTGGGGCTGCAGGGTCGAGTTCGTGCTCAGCTACGATTTCGCGGTTTCCGTGGTGGGTTCGCTCGCCGGCCTGGTATTCGACCCCCTGGCCAATACGCTGATGGACGCCTTCATCCAGCGCGCCGATCAGGTGGCCCTGCTGGCGCCGCCCCCTGCGCCAGCCGCCCTGCCCGCCCCACCTGCCCCACCTGCCGCCCTCGAATCGCCTGCCCCGCCGGCAGGCCCTGTTCCGCCTTTTGGAGAGCCATGACATGAACCCGACCACCCCCTATGAGGCGCTGCGCGGCTCGCGTCTGGCCGCCGAGCTGAGCGACGAGCAGTGCCGCACGCTCGCCGCACTCGTCACCCTGCGCGACCTCGCCGATGGCGAGGTGCTGGTGCGCGAAGGCACGGCCAATACCCAGCTCTACGTGCTGCTCGGCGGCTCGTTGGCCGTGGCGCGCGCCGCCGGCACCGCGGAGGAGGTCTCGCTGTTCCTGCTGAGCCCGGGCGACTTCATCGGCGAGCTCAGCTTCCTCGACGACAATGTGCACTACGCGTCGACGGTCTCCAGGGGCGCCAGCCGGGTCTTCGGGCTCGAGCGCAGGCAACTCGAATCCCTGCTCGATACTGCGCCGCACATCGTCTACCGCGTCATGCGTGCCATCGTGCGGCGGGTGCACCAGAACCAGCACAGGCTGTCGGCACAATTGGGTGAGTTGACGAATTACATCTACAAGCAGCATGGCCGCTACTGAACGGTGCCGATGACACCTCTGGCGAATACCTTTGGCTACCAGGCCGTCGAGGAACAGGAGCGCGAGCAACGCATCCGGCGCGTCTTCGTCGCCGTGGCGCGCCGCTACGACCTGATGAACGACGTATTGAGCCTGGGCGTGCACCGGCTGTGGAAGCGCACGCTGGTGCACATGGCCGCACCGGCGGCCGGGCAGCATATCGTCGACCTGGCCGGCGGCACGGGCGATGTCGCTTCGCGCATGGCCGCCGCCGACCGCCTGGTCACGGTGTGCGACCCCAGCGTGTCGATGATGCAGGCCGGCCGCTTGCGCCAGCACCGCCACGTGCACTGGCTGGCCGGCACCGGCGAGCACATGCCGCTGGCCAGCGGCAGCGTCGATACCGTCACGATCGCCTTTGGCATCCGCAATGTCACTCGCATCGAGGATGCGCTGGCCGAAGTGCTGCGCGTGCTCAAGCCAGGCGGCCGGTTCCTGTGCCTGGAATTCTCCACGCCCGCCGCGCCGGTGCGCCCGCTCTACAACCTGTTCTCCTTCAAAGTCATCCCGCGCCTGGGCGCCCTCATCGCCAGCGCCCCCGAGGCCTATACCTACCTGGTCGAATCGATCCGGCGCTTTCCTGACCAGCGCGCGTTCAAGGCGCTGATCGAGCAAGCCGGCTTTGCCGATGTGCGCTGGCGCAACCTCAGCTTCGGCATTGCCTGCATCCATGTCGGGGTCAAGGCCCGGCCGCCCGCCCCCGGGGCCCGCAATGGCCGTTGAACAAGGCACTTCGGGCGCCGTGGTGCGTGCCGGCTCGCCGGCCGCCTGGGCGGCCGCGGTGCGGCCGCGCACCCTGTTGGTGGCCGTCAGCCCGGTGCTGGTGGGCGCGGCATTCGGCTGGCAGCGCACCGGTTCGCTGGACCCTGTCGTGTCGCTGGTGATCCTGGCCACTGCCCTGCTCATGCAGGTGGTGACCAACATGCAGAACGACGTCGGCTACACGGTGCGCGGTGGCGAATCGAGCGGCACGCGCACCGGCTTGCCGCGGGCCACGGCCCTGGGCTGGCTGGGCGTGGGCACGGTGCGCCTGGCGATCGTGCTCGTGGCGGCGCTGGCCGCGGCGCTGGGGCTGGTGCTGTTCGCGCGCTGCGGCTGGCCGGTGCTGGCCATCGGTGTGTCCTCCCTCATCGCCGCGCTGGCCTACATGGGCGGGCCGCGGCCGATCGCCTATTCGCCCTATGGCGAGCTGACCGTCTTCGTCTTCTTCGGCCTGGTGGCGGTGATGGGCACCGACTGGGTGCTCACCGGCGGCATCGGCGCGGCCACCGTCGTGGCCGCGGTGGCTCTCGGGGCACTGGCCGCGGCGGCGCTGGCGGTCAACAACCACCGCGACCTGGCACACGACGCACAGGTCGGCCGACGCACCTTCGCCGTCACCTTCGGCTCGGCCCGATCGCGGCAGATGTTCGCGGTGTTGCTGCTCGGCCCCTTCGCGCTCACGCCCGTGATCGCCTGGTTCGCCGCTTCGCCCATGCTGATGCTGCCCTGCCTGATGCTGCCGGTGGCCCTCACCCTGTGGCACGACTTCGTGCGCTGCCCGCCGGGCGTGGCGTTCAACAAGATTCTCTTCAGAACCTTCAAGCTGGAATTGGCCTTCGCGATGTGGCTGGCCGGCGGCGCGGTGCTGGGCCGTCTCTGGTCGGCCACGTAGCCTGATCAGCCGCCCCCACGGGCACGGCCCGCCGGCTCACTCGCGCTTGGCTTCCTTGCGCCAATTCAGGCAGTCGGGGTGGCTCTGCAACTCCGGACGCAGGCATTCGCGCTCTATGCACACGAAGCGCATGAACGCGTTGCGCCCGGCACATTTGGCCTCGGGGCCGGCGGCGACAGGCTTGGCCGGCTCGGCTGCCGAGGACAACACGGGCGTCGCCGCAGAGGCCGTTGCCGGTGGTCGCGAAGGCTGGGCCGGCGCCTCCTGCGGGAGCCTCGGCGGCTCGGGCTGCGCGGCGGCTGCAGGCGCAGCCATCGCGGTCTCCGCGCGAGGGAGTCTTCGCGCATTCCCGCCGGCGGCGACAGGCCGCGTGGCGGCTGCGCCCACTGCGGCCTTCGGCTTGGCTGCGGGTGTAGGGGTGGGGGTAGGCACCACGACCGTGGCCACAGCCGATTCAGGCACCGAAGTCGTCACCGGCGACGCCACCACAGGAGCTGGCGCTGCCGCGGCGGCCAGCCCGGCGGCCGAAGCGGCCGGCTGGGCGGTCATCACGGCAGCTACCGGTGGCCTTGCCCACAGAGCCACTGCGCTCACAGCCACGGCCACCGCCCCCAGGCCCAAGCCCAGGGGCAACCACTTGAACCGCCCGGCCGGCGCGGGCGGCGCTGCGAGCGACGCCGCGACAGGGGGCGCGGCAATGTGGGGCTCGGCCAGCGGTGCCGGCGAAATCCTTGCTGGCCGTGGCGTGGCAGGTAGCGTGACGCTCGCGGGCGGTAGCACAACGGTGCGATCCCACTGCGAGGGTTCGAAATGCTCGCCGGCACGTCGCAGTGCCGGCTGCGTGCGGCCGTCGAGCGCGTCGCGCAATGCCGCCACGCTTTGCGGACGGTCGCTCGGGCGCGGCGCCAGCATCCAATCGACGGTGCGCAGAAAGGTCTCGCTGCAGCCCGGCAGCGCTTGCGTCGTCAGCGCCGAGGCCTCGTCTTGCACGGCACGCGCCGTGGCGGGGGCCGGTGGGCGCGCCAGCAGCAGGAAGTGCAGCGTGGCGCCCAGGGCGTAGATATCCGTCCACGGGCCCTGTTTTACGGAGCCGGCCTCGGCGTACTGCTCGATGGGGGCATAGGCCGGCTTGAGGATGGCGGTGAGCGTCTGGCTCTTGTCGCCGATGACGCGGCGCGCGGCACCGAAATCCAGCAGCACGGGGTGGCCGCCCGGCTCGATCTGGATATTGTCGGGCGCGATATCGCGGTGGTAGACGCCCTCGGAATGCAGCTTCTCGATGGCTCCCAGCAGCGGCTCGAGCAGCGCGCGCAGCCAGGCCTCGGTCGGCGGGGCAGACATCGCCAGCCGTGCTTCCTTGGCGGTGCGCCCACGCATCACCGGCATGGCCATGTAGGCGGTGCCGTTGGCCTCCCAGAAGCGGTGCACCTTGAGCAGCGAAGGATGATCGAAGCGTGCCAACAGGCGCGCCTCGTTGACGAAACTCTTCAGTCCCAGAGCGAAGGTCTCGGCGTCGGACTGCGATCGCACCGACACCTGCAGGGCCTCGGTGCGCCCCGCCAGGGAGGCGGGCATGTACTCCTTGACTGCCACCTCGCGCTCGAGCGCATGGTCGAAAGCCAGGTACACAATGCCGAAACCGCCTATACCGAGCACGCCCCGCAACTCGAATTCACCCAGCCGCGTGCCCAGGGGCAATGCATTCGGTATTTCGTTGTGAAGGCGCGGTGCTTCTGACGACATTGCTTTTGAAGCTTAACAGGGATACCGCCTCGTGAAATCACTCCGATGTGCAGGCCTGGGCCTGGTGGTGCTTGCCCTGGCGCACGCCGGCACCGCAGTGGCCTTCGACCTCCAGGGCCACCGCGGCGCACGCGGCCTGGCGCCCGAAAACACGCTCGCGGGCTTTCGCACGGCGCTGGGCATCGGGGTGACCACGCTGGAGCTCGACGTGGGCGTGACACGCGATGGCCAGATGGTCATTGCCCACGACCAGCGGCTCAATCCCGACCTCGCGCGCGACGCCAGCGGCCAGTGGCTCACCGAGCCCGGCCCGGCGATCCACTCGCTCAGCCTGGCCGAAGTGCAGCGCCACGACGTGGGCCGCCTGAAGCCGGGTACGAAGTACGCGCTGGGCCAGCCTGAGCAAAGGCCCGCCGATGGCGAGCGCGTGCCCACGCTGGACGCGCTGTTCGAGATGGTCCGTGCCTCGGGTGACGGACGCTTGCGCTTCAATATCGAGACCAAGCTCACGCCGTTGACCCCCGAGCTCGCGCCCGAGCCCGAGGCCTTCGCGCGTGCCCTGCTTGCGGTGGTGGACCGCCACGGCCTGCGATCGCGCGTCTCGGTGCAGAGCTTCGACTGGCGCACGTTGCAGGCGGTGCGGCGCCTGGCACCCGACGTGGCCACCGCGGCGCTGACCGCGCGCCAGACCTTCCTGGACAACCTTTCCGACCCACGCTGGACCGCCGGGCTGAAGCTCGACGAGCATGGCGGTTCGATACCGCGGCTGGTGAAGGCCTCGGGCGCAGGCACATGGTCGCCTTTCCACCGCGAGCTGACCGAAGCCACGCTGGCCGAAGCGCATGCGCTGGGCCTGAAGGTGATCCCGTGGACGGTGAACGACGCGGCCCTCATGGACCGTCTCATCGCCTGGGGTGTGGACGGCCTGATCAGCGACTACCCCGATCGATTGCGCAGCGCGCTGCAACGCCGCGGCCTCGCCTTGCCTGCCCGTTGACGCAGCCGGCCCGCGCACGCCGGCCGTGGCGGGCCCCTGGCAGCAGCACTTTCGCCCGCTCGCCAGCCGCGACGCACTGCTCCAGGCCGGCACGGCGAAACCCTGAGGTCGGGCACGGGCCTGAAGGGCACCGGGGGCGGCCACACAGGCCCCCGGCACGGCGCGGGTCGGGTGCGACCCGACCCCCGGCAAAACTCACCCACGCTTGGCGGCGGCACGCGCTCCTGCACCCACCGGTGGCGCAGGGCGGGCAGCCGCTCGAAGGTCGGTGAATCGATATTCATGAGTGGAACCATTCCGTGCAGGACAAACCACCGCGGCACAAGCAGGCCGCTTCAGCCGCGGGCCGCTCGGGCCCGTGGCAACGTCAGGGGTGGGGGTCTGTCGGCCGCGACGATGGTGCGTATTTCAGCGATCGTGGACGCCCGTTTCAGTCTGATCGTGGACGGTGAAACGGCATCTTCGAGGACACGCCGGGGCGGCGCGCAAGCACGAGGGTTGAATGTAGCCCAACCGTCCACGATCAGCCTGAAACGCCC
>JAUXRG010000050.1 GCA_030681795.1 Rubrivivax sp. | reverse complement strand
CACGCGCTTGAGCAGCTTGGCCCAGCTCAGCCGCAGCGGGCGGTGGTGCGCACAATTCGCTTCGCACTCGGCGGGCATTGCTTCCTGCGCGTCCACCTCGGGCTCTTGCGGCACCAGCAGCGGCACCACCAGCGCGCGCAGCTTGGCGTTGGGTGCCAGCACGCCGTGGAAGCGGCACAGTTGTTCCAGCGCTTGGCGGTCGTCGGCCGCGCAGCGCACCGCGGCGTGCAGACTGAACCCGTTGTTGTCGGCGCACAGCGTTTGCTTGAGGTCCGTCTCCCTGGGCATGACGCCTTGCAGCGTCAGCACCCTCTGGCCGGCACGCGGGCCGAAGGCGATGCGATAGGTACAGGCCGCAACCTGCAGCGGCCTGAGCACGCGGGCCTCATCGGAGTCGGCG
Organism: Rubrivivax sp.; assembly: GCA_030681795.1. Taxonomy (GTDB): domain Bacteria; phylum Pseudomonadota; class Gammaproteobacteria; order Burkholderiales; family Burkholderiaceae_C; genus Rubrivivax. Next base: position 10,656 of record JAUXRG010000050.1, on the reverse strand, counting down.
TCGTTGTCGGCCATGTAGGTCGAACCCTCCTCTTCGACCAACACCCCCCGATGGGTGAGCAGCTTCATCATGCGGGTGATGATCTTGTGCAACACCGCCTGCAGCGCCTCGTCGGTTGGTGCAGGTAACTCGACGAATTCCGGCGCCCCGTCGGTGCCGCGCCGGTACACACCGTCCAACACCAGGCAGTGAAGGTGGACGTTGAGCGAGAACCGCTCTAACTACCTTGCCGCTGACGGTGACGGTGCACTACCCGTTCCATCCGATGCAGCGGCAGTCGCTCGAGGTGCTGGCCTGGCCGCGCCAGGCCCATTTGCCGGTGACGGTTCGCACGCCCGACGGCTCCACGCTGAAGATCCCGCTGTGGATGCTCGACCCCGCCACGGCACGAATTGATCTGCACGATCAGGTCGAGCTGAGCCTGCCCACATGGCTCGCATTGGCCGCACTGCTCGAGGCGCATTCTGTGGCTCTCGCCACAGTGCCGGAGCCGCGCCATGCCGATGCCAACGCCCAAGCAGATCAGCCTCGATCTCGACGACGAGGTGCCAGCGCCGGTGGCGATCCCACCCGAATGCAAGCCAGCCCTGATCGACCTGATGGCCCAGGCCATCGTCGCCTTGTGGCGCAGCGCACAGGAGGCGAATCATGACGAACACTGATTCGGCCTCGAAGATCACTGCCGGACACTTGGCGCGCAAGGCGGTGGTCTACCTGCGGCAGTCATCGATCGCGCAGGTTCGCCACAACGTGGAGAGCCAGCGGCTGCAGTACGCGTTGAAGGACACCGCAAAGGCCTACGGCTTCGCCCAGGTCGAGGTGATCGACGTCGACCTCGGCATGAGTGCCTCCAGCGGCGCACGGGTGCGTGAAGGCTTCAAGCAGCTGCTGGCCAGCGTCGCCCTGGGTGAGGTCGGCATCGTGCTCAGCCGGGAGCCTTCGCGCCTGTCACGCACCGACAAGGACTGGTGTCACCTGATGGAGCTGTGCCGCGTGCTCGACACGCTCATCGGCGATGCCGACAGCATCTACGACCTGAACCGGCTCGATGATCAGCTGTTGCTCGGCATCAAAGGCACCCTGAGCGTGATGGAGCTCGGCACCCTGAAGCTGCGCATGCAGCAGGGCCGCGAAGCCAAGGCCCGGCGTGGTGAACTTGGGCGCGCCCTGGCGCCGGGCTACGTCATGGACGCCGACCAGCGCATCGTCAAAGATCCGAACCTTCGCGTGCAACAAACCATGGCGATGGTGTTCAGCCGGTTCGAGGTAGTGGGCAGCATCCGCCAGACGCATCGCTGGTTCCACGACGAGCGCGTCGAGCTGCCGGTGAACAAGGCCGTGCGTGGACGCTTCGAGTTGCGCTGGCAACTGCCGACAATGAGCTTCGTCAAGGATGTGCTGAGCAACCCGCTGTACGCCGGTGCCTACGTCTATGGCCGCCGGCCGATCAAGGTGGTCATCAAGGAGGGTCAGACGATCAAGCGCCAACGCAGCGTTCAAGAGCCCGAGAACGCGGGCGTCTTCATCACCGACCACCATGAGGGGTACATTGACTGGAGCGCCTACCAACGACACCGGGACACCATGCGAGGCAACGGCGGCAACTTCGTGCAGGACGATGCGGCGCTGGCTGTACGAAGCGGCCACGGGCTGCTGACGGGCTTGCTGCGCTGCGCCCGCTGTGGCCGCAAGTTGCACATCCGCTACTGGGGCAAGCACGGCACTGCGGCGCGTTATCTGTGTAGCGGCGACTTCGACAGAGGGGGCTCGTATTGCCTGGGCTTCGGTGGTGCCACCGTTGATCGACGTCTGAGCGAGGTCATCCTGAATGCGATCTCGCCGCTGGGTGTCCAAGCAAGCCTCGTCGCCATCGCGCAATCACGGGGCGAAGGCAGCGACAAGCGCTCAGCGCTCGAGCGGCAGCTGCAGCAGGCGCGCTACGAAGCCGAGCGCGCCTTCGCGCAATACGACCAAGTGGAGCCCGGCAATCGCCTGGTGTCTGAAGTCCTCGAGCAGCGCTGGAATGCCAAGCTCGAAGAACAGCAGCGCATCGCGCAAGAGCTTGACGCGCTGAAGGACGCAGCCGCTGAGCTGACGCCGGCCGACGAGCTGACGTTGCGCGAGCTCGGCCGGCACTTCGCCGAGGTCTGGAACAGCGACGCCTGTGCGATGACGTTGAAGAAGCGCATCGCGCGCACGCTGATCAACGAGATCGTGGTCGACATCGATGCCGCGCAGCAGCTCAACATGGTCATTCACTGGCACGGCGGCTGCCACACCACCTTCAGCATGAAGAAACCCATGTCAGGCGCCGTCGTGCACAAGACGGCGATCGAAGACGTCGAGCTCATCAAGCGCATGGCGCAGCGCTATGGCGACGATGAGATCGCAAGGGTGCTGAGCAAGCTCGGCCGGCACACCGGCAAAGGCAATCGCTGGACCCAGGCGCGCGTGGCCACCGTGCGGCGCAAGCACCACATTGCGGCACCGGCGGCGATGGATCCCGACATCCTCAATCTGGCGCAGGCCCAGAAGCACACCGGCGTCAGCGATACGACCCTGATGCGCCTGATCCGAGCCAATCTACTTGCGGTGCAGCAGGTCGCGCCCTACGCGCCGCTGGAGATCAAGCGCATGGACCTCGACTCCGAGCCGGTGGCGGGCATCATCGGGCACCTGAAGAGCACTGGCAGGCTGGTGCTGACAGGGGATCCGTCGGCCGAACAGGCGCACCTGTTCCAAGAGAATCAATGACTTGCACAACGGGGGTACTGTGGCGGCACCATCAGGTTGGCGGCTGACCCGAAGCGTTGGATCAGCGTGACCGCGCCGCTGTCGGCCTCGTCTGCCTTGAGACCGGCTTGACCGAGCACGGGCAAAAGCCCCGGAGCAAGCGCGTGGCCGAGTTGCGCACCAGCCGGCGCTACGGCAAGTACCTCAAGCTCGACGCCAAGGCGATCAAGGCCGCAGAGCACTACGACGGCAAGTTCATCGTCCACGGTAACGACGACACCCTCAGCGCTGAAGACATGGCGCTGGGCTACAAGCAGCTGATGCGCGTGGAGCAGGCTTGGCGCGATCTGAAGAGCACGCTGGACATGAGGCCGGTGTTCCACTGGGCGCCGCACCGCATCCACGCGCACGTGGCGATCACGGTGTTGTCGCTGCTGCTGGAGCGCACCGTCGAGCACGCCTGCAACGACACTTGGCGCAACGTCTCGGACCGTCTGCGCCGCATCCAGCTTGCGCAATTGTCCAGCCCCCATGGCACCGCCTGGCAGGTCACCGAGCCCACCCCGGACGCGGCTAAGTGCTTGAAATCCTTGCAGATCAAGCCTCCGCCGCCGGTTCTTCAGCTCGCCTGACACGGGCAAACCCCATAGATACACAGCCCTGCGGCGTGGGGCCGGAAACTCGTTGCGCTGCGCGGACTTACGATGGCGTGTCACTTGGAACTGTCAAAGTCGGGTCTGAGCGGCTGGGTTCAGCCGGCGCGCTGGCGTCAGCGCCAATACGCAGGCACCTTTGCCAGGCGGCACAGCGCCTGGCGCGCCGCGCGGGCCGTCACGGCCTGGTAGGCCTGCAGGTAGCCGGCAGCGAACGCCGCGTCGGGATGGGCCGCGGCGTCGCACCGGAAGGCGTCGGCCGCCACGATGACGTCCTGGTGCAGGCCCAGCGCGTCCTGCGCCAGGCCCAGCGCCTCGCGGCAGGGCTGCGGGTTGCGCCGCGGCCACAGCGCTGCGGTGAAGTCGGCCAGATAGCGCAGCCGTTTCAGACGCTTGCGTACGCGGTGCTGGCTCGCCAACGGCAGGCGCTCGAAGCGGCGGCCGTCGCGCAGCACCTGCTGGCGCAGCCGTGTCAGGCGCGCGGCCACCAGCGCGCGCGCCGCGGCGGGGCTCATCGGCGTGCAGCTGCCGTCTTCGGCATGCGCCAAGGCCAGCATCTCCACCAGCGTGGCCTGGAAGCCGGGTTCGCGCGCCACGGTGCACGGGTCAGCCGCCGGGGTGGCCTGCCATTGCAGCCGCGGCGCGCCGGCCGCTTCGAGCAAGGGCCGCACGGCTGCGGCCACGGCGATCTGGTCGCGCGATTTGCCCAGCCTGGCGAAGGTATCGGACAGCACGGCGGCCCAGGCCGGCGGGACGGCACGCGCCAGCGGCGCCAATTCGCGCAGCACCACGCGCAGGCGGCGCAGGCCCACGCGCAGCTGGTGCACCGTCTCCGCCGCGTCCAGCCCCTGCGCCAGTTCGCTGGCATTGGCCAGCACCTGTTCCAGAGCCGACTGCAGCAGCGCGCGCAGCAGCGTCGGCCCGTCGGCACCGGGCTGCAGCCGCGGCGCGCGCGCCTTGAATGCGCACGGCAGGGTCTCGTCCTGCAGCAGCCGCTGGCCGCGCTCGGCCTTGGTCACCGTGCTCAGCCACAGCCCGCCATGCCGCACGAAGGCGGCGGCCACGTCGAACAGGCCTTGCACCGGGCCACCGAGGTGTTCGAACTCCAGTTCGGCAATGGCGCTGCTGCGCGCGCCGGCCAGGGCCTGGCCGATGTCCAGCGCCGCCTCGATCTGCGTGCCGTCGGCACATGCCATCACGCAGCGCAGACGGCGCACGTCGGTGGCATGCCGCTCGACCAGGTGCGCACCGGGCGCGCCGCGTAGCACGCTGTCCAGCGCCAGCCCGGCCGGGCTGCCGTGATGCCGGTGCAGGTCCAGCGCGGGCGGGCTGCGGCGGGCGCCCGGCACGGGCCGTTCGTCTTCCAGCCGGTGCGCGACGCCCGCGCCTGCGGCCTTCAGCGTCTGCAGCCAGTGCCCGTTCTCCAGGCGCAGGCGCAAGGCGATGCGGTGGCGCGCCAGCAGGCCGTCGGCAGTGTCGAAGTAGCGGGCCTGCAGCCGCAGCCGCTGCGCGCCTTGTTGCAGGAAGGCCGCGCGCAGCGAGGGCAGCGCGCCAGCGGGCACACACAGCTTGAGTTCGAGTTCGATCATGCGGCAGCGGGCCGGGGGTGGAGGCTCAGGATAGCGCCTGCGGCACCCGGTGGCGGCCGAATCAGCTGCGCGCCACCGCGATGTCCAGGACGTTGCGCCCGTCGCGGCGTGCGTAGGCCAGCTGCCGCGCGTGCCGGCGCACCAGCACCAGGCCCAGGCCGCCCGGCTGGGCTTCGTCCAGCGAAGCCGGCGCCGGGCGCGCAGCTGCGCTGCTGGGGTCGAACTCGACGCCCTCGTCCTCGAAGCGCAGCCGGATCTGGTCGCTGTCAGCGCACACCTGCAGGTGGATGCGGTGTTCGCCCGCGTGCGGGAAGGCGTGGCGGATGATGTTCATCAGCACTTCCTCAAGCACCAGCTCGACGCGGTAGATCGTTCGTGCGCTCAGTGCCTGCGCACGCAGGTGCCCGAGCACGGCCCGCCGCGCGGTTTCCACCGCCGCCAGCGCGGCCGGCAGTTCAAGCCGCAGCGGCGCCTCGCTGTCCAGCCCGGACACCGCGGCGAAGGTGTCCGGGGTCAGCTCCGGCGGCATGGCGTGCCCGACCTGTACCGTTGAATCCCGCCGCTCAGCCGGCGATGCGCTGCAGCGCCTGTGGCCGGTCCGCTGCGATGTCGAGGATCTGGTCCAGCGCGGCCTGCTCGAAGGTGTCCTGCACCTCGGTCTGCGCGCCGTACAGCACCATCGTGTGGCCCTTGAGCCGCAAGGCCTTGGCAGTGGCCACGAGCAGACGGATGCCCATCGACGCCACGAAGCTCACGCCCGCGAGGTCGACGAGGGCCGGCTGCGGCTTGGACGCCACCGCGACTGTGAAGCGCAGGCCGATGCGGTCGGCGCCCGCGGCGTCGAGCCGGCCCACCAGGCGCACGTCCGTCGCGCCGGTCTCTGCATCCATCACTTCCATGTCCATCGACGGCCCTTCCGGCTTGATAAGTCAGCATGTGCTGACGGCAACCGGCGATTGTCTTCATGGACCGGCGACAGTTTGATGACGGTTCACGCCAACGCCTGGCGGCCGAGCACGACCATCGTGATGTCGTCTTCCTGCGGCGCGCCCGCCGCGAAGTGCTGCAGCGCCTGGCCCAGACGGCGCGAGAGGGCGGCCGGGCCATCGCCCCGGCCGGCCCGCACCGCCTGTTCGACGCGGCCGCGGCCGAAGGCCACGCCGTGGCGGTCTTCGTACTCGAACACGCCGTCCGACACGAGCACCAGCAGGTCACCGGGCGCGAGGTCCAGCGCCACCGGCACCAGCTCGCCGATGACGGGCCGCAGGCCCATGGGCAGGGTGCCGGCCTTGTGCACGCGGAAGGCGTCGTCCGCAGCGGCGTAGTGCAGGATGGAGCCCTGGCCGCCGCTGATGAAACGCAGGCGATGGGTGTCGGGGTCGAGCAGGCCGACGAAGGCGGTGACGAAGTGGCCGTCGGGCAGGCATTCGCACAGGCGGTCGTTGACCTCGCGGAACACGCGCTCCAGCGGCGCGCCCAGGCGGAAGGCCATGCGCAGCATGGCCTGCATCTGCGTCACTGAAAGCGCCGGCGCGATGCCGTGCCCGGTGGCGTCGGCCAGCACCACCAGCAACTGCCCGTCGACCAGCGCCAGGTCGTAGGTGTCACCGCCCGTCTCGGCCGCCGGCAGGAAGGTGGCGTGCATGTCGTAGCCGGGCAGGGCGGGCCAGCTCCGGGGCAGGGAACCCAGCTGCACCGTGCGCGCCAGCGCCAGTTCCTGGCGCAGCTTGGCGGCCTCGAGCAGGCGGGCCGTGCTGCGCGCGCGCGCCAGCGCCACCGCGCACTGCGCGGCAAGCGCCTCGGCCAGGGCCTGGTCGCCTGCGGCGAAGGCGCTGCCGCGCTTGTTCAGCACCTGCAGCACGCCGACCAGTCCGCCTTCCAGGTCGGCCAGCGGCAGCGTCAGGCTGCAACGGGTGTGGAAGCCCGACTGGCGGTCCACCGAGGGGTCGAAGCGCGGGTCGGCGTAGCAGTCGGGCACGTTGATGGCTTGGCGGTCGGTGGCGCAGGCACCCACCAGGCCATGGCCCACGGGAATGCGCACCTGCACGATGTCGCTGGAGACCTCGAGCACCAGTTCCTGTGCCGCCACGTCGAGCAACCAGACCGAGGCGCGCTCGGCGCGCAGCACGCGGCATGCGGCGGCGGCGACCTCGGCCAGCATGGCCGACAGCTCGAAGGGCATGGCGAGATGCCGGGTGACGCCGAGCAGGGATTCCAGGTCGGTACTCGACAGGCGCGGCATGGCAGTGGGGGCGGGCATGCGGCGGGACTCTAGTACACCGCCACAGAGATATCGGAACATGAAAGCGCGTCTTCGACCCGATTGCGGCGTTGCAAATCCTCGCAATACCAATTGGTATTGCTGCGGTTTGCGCCTTGCACTCGAGCCGAATCCATCGCTTTCATCTTGTTCCGATACCTCTGCGCCGGCGTACTGGCAGCGGCCACCCGCGCGCGGCACGCTGCCCATGCACTGGCGCTGCGCGAGTGCAGCCCTTGCGCGCCGACGCTTGCGCGGATGGGCCGAAAGTGTATAAACTATTTATACCGTTGCAAACCACTGCCTGCCATGCCCACACGCAAGACCCCCGCCGCCACGCCGGCTGCCACTCCCGCCGCCACTCCCGTCACCACTCCCGTGGCCACGTCGGCCACCCAAGTCCCTGCCGCGCCGCACGTCGGCGTGCCGGGCCAGCCTGCGAAGAAGGCCCGCGTGAAGGCGCCGTCGAAACCGCAACCGAAGGCCGTCGCGAAGCCGGCGCCCGCGGCCCCGGCCCCGGCGGCCCAGCCACCGAAAAAGGCCCGCACCGCCGCCGCAGCGGCCAAGGTCGCGCCGAAGGCACTGCCCAAGCCCGGCAAGGCGGCGAAGAAGCCGCCGAAGGCCGCCCCGCTGGTGCGCGACAGCTTCACCATGCCCGAGGCCGACTTTGCGCTCATCGCCGCCCTCAAGGCCCGCGCACTGGATGCGCGCCGCGCCACCAAGAAGAGCGAGTTGCTGCGCGCAGGCCTGCAGGCCTTGATGGCGCTGGACGCCCCGGCGCTGCTGGCGGCGCTGGACAAGCTCACGCCGGTGAAGGTGGGCCGCCCCAAGCGCGGGCACTGAGCGGCCCCGGAACCGACTTCGCGGTTCACTGAAGTCGAGGGACGCCCGCGACCATGCGCTTCGACACCTGGAGCTGGTGGTTGCTGATGTGCGCCATCAGCGCACTCAACATCTCGCTGTGGCTGGTCGCGGCGCTGCGGCACCGGCGCGGGCCCGGGCGCCTGCCGGCAGCCGCGCTGCGCTTCAGGAAGCTGCAACTGCTGCTCTCGGCGGGCTATGTCTTCGGCTGCGCCTACCGCTCGGTGATGCCGGTCTACGACATCCAGCGCCTGTGCCTGTTCGACACCTGGTTCTCCAGCGTCATCGTCGGGCGCTCGGTGGCCACGGTGGCCGAGCTGTGCTTCGCAGCGCAGTGGGCCCTGCTGCTGCGCGCCGCCGCGCAGAGCGCCGGCAGCCGGCTCGGCCTGCATGTGGCCGCCTGGCTGCTGCCCCTGATCGCGGTGGCCGAAGTCTGCTCCTGGCACGCGGTGCTGACGACGGCCAACCTCGGGCACGTGATCGAGGAAACGCTGTGGGGCGCCAGCGCCGCGCTCATCGTGCTGGGCCTGGGCCGTGTCTGGTCGCGCAGCGGTCGCGAACTGCGCCCGCTGATCGCTGCGACGTGCGTGGTCGGCGCGGCCTACGTGCTGTACATGTTCGCGGTGGACGTGCCGATGTACTGGGCGCGCTGGCTGGCCGACGAACTGAGCGGACGCCCCTATCTGAGCGTGGTGCAGGGCCTGGCCGACGCGTCGGGGCGCTGGGTCGTCTCGCACCACTGGGCGCACTGGGCGTCCGAGGTGGTCTGGATGACGCTGTACTTCAGCGTCGCGGTCTGGATCAGCATCGGCATCGCGCACGCGCCGGCCTGGGCCACCGCACGGCCGTCGGCGCGCTGAAGGGGTGGCCCGGCACGGGCGCCGGGGGGCGGCGTGTCACAAAGGCAGGGCAGGATGTTGACGCCCGTCAGGGCATGCCCAGGTCGTGCGCACGAGCCCGGGCGGGCGCGGTTGGGCCGGGCTAGACTCGTTCGCAGAGTGGCATGACCCTTGTGGCACCGGCTGCAGCCGGGCTGGCCGTGCGCTGACCAGGAGCCCTGAAGTGACCCCCGCTTCCGCCCCCCGCGACGCCCCCGTCGTCGACACCGACGCGCTGGTCGCCCGCCATGGACGCGACCCCCACGCCCTGGTGCAGATGCTGCGCGAACTGCAGGCCGCCGCCGGCTGGTTGCCACGCCCGGCGCTGGCTGCGCTGGCGCAGCAGCTGGGCCTGACGCTGGCCCACGTGGAAGGGGTGGCGGGCTTCTACCGCTTCTTCCACCTGAAGCCGGTGGGGGCGTATCGCATCCTCTTCAGCGACAACGTCACCGACCGCATGGGGGGCAGCGCCGAGCTGATGGCCGACCTGTGCCGCCGCCTGGGCGTTTCGCCCGGGCGCACCGACGCCGAGGGCCTGGTCAGCGTCGACACCACCTCGTGCACCGGCCTGTGCGACCAGGGCCCGGCGCTGCTGGTCAACCACCACCACGTCGTCACGCGGCTGGACGCGCGCCGCGTGGCGCACCTGGCCGAACTGGTGCGCGCCCGCGTGCCGGTGGGCCAGTGGCCCGCGCCCTGGTTCGAGGTGCAAGAGCAGGTGCAGCGCGCCGACGTGCTGCTGGGCGGCGCACCCGCGCCGGGCGCCGCCTTGGCCGCCGCGGTCGCGCGCGGGCCCGAGGGCCTGCTGGCCGAGATGAAGCGCTCGAACCTGCGCGGCCGCGGTGGCGCGGGCTTCGCCACCGGCACCAAGTGGGAACTCTGCCGCCAGGCCCCCGGCGCCGAGCATGTGGTGGTGTGCAACGCCGACGAAGGCGAGCCCGGCACCTTCAAGGACCGCGTGCTGCTCAGCCGCCATGCCGACATGGTGTTCGAGGGCATGACGGTGGCCGCCCACGCCATCGGCGCGCGCCGCGGCCTGGTCTACCTGCGCGGCGAGTACCGCTTCCTGCTCGAAGGCCTGCAGGCGGTGCTGCAGCGCCGCCGCGACGCGCAGCTGCTGGGCGCGGCCCTCCTCGGCCACGCGGGTTTCGGTTTCGACATCGAGATCCACGTCGGTGCCGGCGCCTATGTCTGCGGCGAGGAAACGTCGCTGCTCGAATCGCTGGAAGGCAAGCGCGGCACGCCGCGCATCCGGCCGCCGTTTCCGGTGGAGCATGGCTACCTGGGCCACCCCACCGTCGTCAACAACGTCGAGACCTTCTGCGCCGCCGCCCACATCGCGCTGCAGGGCGGGGCCTGGTGGGCGGCCATCGGCACGCCGAAGAGCACCGGCACGAAAATCCACGCGGTCTCGGGCGACTGCGAGCGGCCGGGCCTGTACGAGTACCCCTTGGGCACGCGCATCGGCCGCATCCTTGAGGACTGCGGTGCCGTCGACACCCAGGCGGTGCAGGTGGGCGGGCCGTCGGGCGTGTGCCTGCGAGGATAGTGTTTTCAAACACCCTTTTTCCTTCCTCATGGCACCCCGGCACCCCGAACACGGCACCCGACGCGTGTAAGTCGGTTTTTGAAGGTGGCTGAGACCTGTTGAGCGTTGACAGCGCCGCCGAAGATCGTCTTTC
>JAUXRG010000049.1 GCA_030681795.1 Rubrivivax sp. | reverse complement strand
CACGCGGCACCCTCGCCGCCGGCGGAACCGCGCGCGCGCAGCCGCTGTCGGCGCGCGACCGCGAAATCGCCGAAACCATCGCACCGTGGGCAAAAGACAACGGCATCTTCCTTGCCGGCCTCGACGTGATTGGCGACTGCCTGACCGAAATCAACGTCACCAGCCCGACCGGGTTTCAGGAAATCGCGGCACAGACGGGACATGACGTGGCCATGCAGTTCATCGCCGCGATTGAACGTGGCCATTTCGCCACGATTCGCACTTGAAGCCAGGCATGCGCGCGGCGCAGACCACGTTGTGGTTTCTGCTGTTATGGACGCTCACCGCCTGCAGCCCGCCACCGCTGGTTCAGCAGCAGTCTTATGTATTCGGCACGCTGGTCGAGATCAGCATCTACGGCGCGCCTGAAACGCAAGCCAGGCAGGCAACAGCAGCCGTCCTGGCGCGCTTCGACACGCTGCATCAGCAACTGCACGCCTGGCAACCCAGCGCGTTGTCCCGCCTCAACACGACGCTGGCCCAAGGCGAGCGCGCCATCGTTACGCCCGAACTCGCGATGATGCTGCGCGATGCACAGACACTTTCGACCCAGTCCGGCGACCTGTTCAACCCGGCCATCGGCGGTCTGATCGCGCTGTGGGGTTTTCATGCCGACACGCCGCAATCGCGCGTGCCGGACACCGCTACAATTGCCGGGTTGGTCCAGCGGCAGCCACGCATGGGCGACCTGCATATCGAAGCCAGCCAGGTCTGGAGCGACAACCCGGCAGTGCAGCTTGACCTCGGCGGCTACGCCAAGGGCCGCGCGCTGGACGACGCCGTGGCGATCCTGAAACAGCACGGGATCCGGAATGCGCTGATAAACATCGGCGGCAACGTCATTGCCCTGGGCCAACATGGCGAGCGCCCATGGCGCGTCGGCATCCAGCATCCGCGCCAGCCGGGCACGCTGGCGACGCTGGATTTGCGTGACGGCGAAGCGATCGGCACCTCGGGCGATTACCAACGCTATTTCGAGGTCGGTGGGCAGCGCTATTGCCATGTAATCGATCCACGCAGCGGCTGGCCCGCCAGCGGGATGCAGTCGGTAACGGTGCTCGTGACCGGCGACCGGGCCGGCACGCGCTCGGACGCGTTGTCCAAGCCGCTGTTCATCGGCGGCGCGGCAGGCCTGGCAAAAACGGCAGCCCGACTCAACGTCAGCGACTATCTGGCGGTGAATGGCAACGGACAAATGCAGGTCTCGGCGGCGATGCAGGCCCGCCTTCGCTAGAATGCTGCTTTTGGTCTGACGCATACACAATGATAGGCATCCTTATCGTCGCCCACGGCTCGCTCGCCGATAGTCTGGTCGAGTGCGCAACGCATGTTCTGGGTCAGCAGCCGCGTGGATTGGCCACGCTGGATTTCATCGGCCATGCCGATCCGGACGAGCGACAGAAGGCGTTGCAGGCACGGCTGGCCGAACTGGATGAGGGCGAAGGCAT
>JAUXRG010000047.1 GCA_030681795.1 Rubrivivax sp. | reverse complement strand
TTTCATGCCCGCGACGGCGTTCAGGTGGCGCGTGTGCTCGTCGACCGGGACGTCTTTGTGAACCTGTGGGCCGGCGAGGTGGGCCGCCCGATGCGCTACGCCAACGTGGCCGAGCTGGTCGCGCGCACCCGCAAGCAGGTGGGGTTTCACTTCACGGCGCACATGTTTCGCCACACGTATGCGACGTTGGCGCGGCGTGGCGGGGTGCCGCTCGACATCGTCAGCCGCTTGCTGACGCATTCGTCGGTGCAGACGACGAGCGCGATCTACTGCCACGCCTCACCGGAGCCTGCGCGCCGAGCTTGAACAGGCCGGGGTACTGGATGTCGTCGGGTCGCTGACATGACCGCGCTCACCGCGCTCGCGTCGACGACAACAGAGTCGCGGTCGTGGAGCGCGCTGCTGCAGGACGCGATCCGGCCCGAGTTTCGAGTCGACGTCTACGTGCCCCAAGCGTCCGACCGCGTGCTTTTCGGCGCGCTGTGCGCGGTCAGCGGCTGCCCCGGTCGCGGCGCGCACCACGTCAAGCGCGACCATCACCTGTGCATCTCGCACACCAAACAGTGGCGCAAGGACGCCCTGCCCGATGTCGAGCAGTGGGTCAGGACCGGTGCGCGCCCGCTGAAAACGCTCAAGCTGGCGGTGCGCTGCTGCGCCCGGGGCTGTCCGCGATCGGTCTATCAGCACGCGCTGTGCTATCCGCATTACGGCCGCTGGAATTTGGCCGAGCGTCCGCCCCGCGCGGCGTGGGCTGCGGCCGCCGACGCGGTATCGGTCAGCAAGGAAGACCGCTGTCGTTTGCCGGGCTGTCGCTTTCCGGCGATGGGGCGCCGCGGCTTCTGCGACACGCACAACGCCCACTTCGCCAGCGGCCGCAAGATGGACCGCGCAGCGACGGCGCAGGAGTACGTCGACCGCGCCGCGCGTGTGAAGCTCTCCAGCGCCCCGCGCTATGACGTGCGCCGGCCTGGACGGGTTGCTCGCGCTTGAGATGCAGTACGCGCTGCAGTGCCGCCACGACGCGCGCCGCGCGCGATTGGAGCCGGTCGCGTTTCGACGGGTGACCGGCTGGATGGCCGAGCTCGGCGTGCGATCGCTGCTGGAGCACAGCGGCGGCTTCTGGCAGCACGCCGCGCACGAGCGCTTCGCGTGGGCCGCGCGCAACCGCGGCTGCGTCGAACTGGCGTGGGTTCGTTACGTCCGCGCCCGCTGCCAGGACCTGCGCGACGAGCACGGCGCTCGCGCCGTGTGGGACTGGGACACCTGGACGATCGACCGGTTGGGCATCGATGAGCGCTACGCCCATCAGGCGGTGCGACGCATCTACTTCACCGGCATCGAGCCGGGATGGCTACGTGAGCTGGCCAAGCGCTGGGCGCGCTGGCGGATCACGAGCGTTCGGCTGTCGCCCGCCGCGGTCGCGGGAACGACCAGCTCGCTACGCGCCTTCTCGAGCTGGCTGGGGGCCGAGAACGCGCTCCCGGCCAACCCACAGCAGCTGACCCGGGCGCTGCTGGAGCGCTATCTGACCAGCGTGCATCTCCGTGAGCTGTCGACCGGTCAGAAGCAGCGGCTGCTGGGCAACCTGCGGACGTTTCTCAACGACGTGCGCATGCACGCCTGGGAGCCCGGGTTGGCGGGCAACGCGACCTACTTCGACGGCGAGATCCCGCGCGGGTCG
>JAUXRG010000046.1 GCA_030681795.1 Rubrivivax sp. | reverse complement strand
ATGCCATCCGCATCCTCGCGCGCGCCTGGTTGCGCGTGATCTGGCGTGCCTGGATCGACCGCAAACCCTATGACCCCAAGCTCCACAACGCCGCCCTTAAGCTCGCTCCAAGCGCGGGGGGTTGACACCGGATGTCTCATGCCGGCCCCTCGCCCGCAGATGCACCGTCGTAGACCACGTGTCCGTCCTTCAGCCGCACCAGGCGCCGGGCATGCGCGGCCACGTCGTTCTCGTGCGTCACCACCACGATGGTCAGCCCCTGCTCGCGGTTGAGCCCATCGAGCAGCGCCAGCACCTCCTGCGTGGTTTGCGTGTCCAGGTTGCCGGTGGGCTCGTCGGCGAGCAGCAGCAGCGGGTGGTTGGCCAGGGCGCGGGCGATGGCCACGCGCTGCTGCTGGCCGCCGCTCAACTGGCTGGGCAGCCGCCGGGCCAGCTCGCCCAGCCCCAGCTGGGCCAGCAGCTCCTGCGCGCGCGAACGCGCCGCGGCGCGCGTGGCCCCGGCGTAGAGCAAAGGCAGCGCCACGTTCTCGGCCACGTTCTTGCGCTTGAGCAGGTTGAAGCTCTGGAAGACGAAGCCGATGGTGCGGTTGCGCACCTCGGAGCGTTGCGCCGCCGAGAGCTGCGTCACGTCGCTCCCGGCCAGCGCGTAGTGCCCGCCGTCGGCCTGGTCGAGCAGGCCCAGCAGGTTCATCAGCGTGCTCTTGCCCGAGCCGCTGGGGCCCATCAGCGCCACGTACTCGCCCTGCGCCACCGCCAGGTCGATGCCGTGCAACACGGGCGTCACCACCTCACCGTTGCGGTAGCTCTTGGTCACGCCTTGCAGCGCCAGCAGCGTCATGTCGCGGCCACCGCTCAACGGCCGGGGGTGCTGTCGGCGCGGCGCGTGATCAGCGCATCGCCCGCCTTCACACTGCCGCTGACCACACTGGCCAGCTCGGTGAAACGGGTGTTGGAGATGCCGGCGGTGACCTCCTGCGGCTGAGGCACCTGGCCCGGGCCGACCGTCCACACGCGGTACACGCGTTGCCCGCCGCGGGTGCTCGAGAGCACGCCGTCGTCGTCGCTGGCGGCGCTGGCTGCCGCCGTGGCGGCACGGGTCGCGGGCGAGGCCGCGCCCGACGCGGCGCCCGACGCGGACGCCGCGGCGGCAATCGCCTTGCGCTCGTCGTCGTCGGGCTGGAAGCGCAGCGCCGCGGTGGGCAGGCGCAGCACGTCGCGCTTGCTTTGCAGGACGATGCGCGTCTGCGCCGTCATGCCGGGCTTGAGGCGCTCGTCGGCGTTGGCGACATCGACGACGATGGTGTAGGTCACCACCCCCGCGGTGTTGGTGGAGTTGAGCCGGAACTGCTGCACGCGGCCTTCGAATTCGCCATCGGGGTAGGCGTCCACCGAGAAACGCACCTCCTGGCCCGGGCGAACCTGGCCCACGTCGGCCTCGCTGACATTGGTGTGGATCTGCATCTCGCGCAGGTCGCGCGCCAGCAGGTAGAGGTCGGGGGTCTGGAAGCTGGCGGCCACGGTCTGGCCGACATCGACGTTGCGCTTGATGACCACGCCGTCGATCGGGCTGCGGATGACGCTGTTGTCCAGGTCGGTCTGCGCCGCGTCGAGCTGTGCGCGCGCCAGCTCCACGCCGGCGCGCGCGACGGCGACTTCGCGCTGGCTCTGGTCGAGCACGAGCGCCGAAATGAAGTTTTGCGCCACCAGGCGCTGGTTGCGCTCCAGCGTGGCGCGGGCCAGCGCCAGCGAAGCCTCGGCCGAGGCCAGCTGCGCCTGCGCCTGGCGCAGCCGCGCCTGCAGGTTGGCCGGGTCCAGCCGCAGCAGCACCTGGCCGCGTTTGACGCGGTCGTTGAAATCGGCCAGGCGCTCGAGCACCGTGCCGCTGACTTGCGTGCCCACATTCACCGTGGTCACCGGCTGCAGCGTGCCGGTGGCCATCACCACCTGGGTGATGGGCCCGCGGTCGACGAGGGCGGTGCGGTATTTGTCGGGCACCGGCGCCGGCGTGCGCTGCTGCCACCACCAGGCGGTGCCCGCCGCGGCCAGCAGCAGGACGGCAAATGCGGTGACCTTGATGGAACGTCTCATCGCTGAATCGGGCTCTCGAGTGGCGCGCCAGTGTAGGGGAGTGGCTGCGGGCGACGCATGCGGCGGTGGGGTTCGCCGTCTTCATCGACGAAGCGGGTCAGCCTGCAGGGGAGCGTGGAGAAGCACGGGCTGACGCCGGCCGAGGAGACCTTCTTCGTGCGCGGCAAGGACGGCCGCACTCCGCGTTCAAGCGAACTGGCCCAACTCCTTGAAGCACCCAGCGGAAAGCAAGTTCGCGGGCCAGAGCGTGGTCATCAACCCGGAACCGACCGGGACTTCGACATTGATGCAGATCAACACTGCACCTAAGCACCGAAATATGCTCATTCAGTTCCCTTCGTTACTCAAGTGAGGTTCAAGGTGGCCAAGAGTTATGCAATGTTGATCGACCTGCGCCGCTGCATCGGCTGCACGTCGTGTCAGGTAAGTTGCAAGATGGAAAACGCGGTGCCGGTGGGCAGCTTCCGCTCCCGCGTGGCTATCAACGAGGTGAACGATTACCCCGACGCCAAACGCTACTTCCTGCCGATGTTCTGCAACCACTGCGACGACGCGCCGTGCATCCGCCCCTGCCCCGTGCCGGGCGCCACCTACAAGCGCGACGACGGCATCGTGGCCGTGGACCGCAAGCTGTGCATCGGCTGCGGCAAGTGCGTGGCTGCTTGCCCCTACAGCGCGCGCTTCATGCATCCTGAGATCGCGATTCGCAACGACCCGCGGCCCTACTTGAGCAAGGTGCCGGCACTGAAGGACTCGCGCCCCAGCGATTTGCGCGTCGTCGACAAGTGCGATTTCTGCCTCGACCGGCGCGCCAACGGCGAAGAGGAGACGGCTTGCCAGCGCAACTGCTTCGGCAAGGCGATCGTTTTCGGCGACCTCAACGACATCGACAGCCGCATCGCCAAGCTGATGTCCAGCCAGAAGACCGTGGTCTTCCTGCCTAACCTGCGCACCAATCCGCGTGTGCATTACATCGCGCCGGATCTGAACGCCTTGAAGGTGAATGAAGACGAGTCGCTGAATCCGTTTGCATGACGGCCGCCCGTTCTTCGTGAGGCATTCACCTGGCAACGATCAACAGCATTTGTGTGGACCTGCGCTGAGCCGGCCCGCGATGGAGAAATCGACATGACAGCCACCACCACCACCCCCACCCGCCGCAAGTTCCTGAAGGTCACCACCGCACTGACGGGCGCCGCCGCCGTGGACCAGTCCGGCCTGTTTTCGCTGAAGCTGCTCGCGCCCGGTGAGGCGCAGGCCATGACCGCACGCGCCGGGGCCTACCAGGTGCGCTACACCGCGGACACCATGTGCCCGGCCGAATGCGGCATGGAAATGTGGGTTCAGGACGGCAAGGTCGCCAAGATCTACGGCAACAAGGCGGTGCCGATGAACGACGGCGCCTGCTGCGCCAAGGGTGCGGCGGGCCAGCAGTTGATCTATTCACCCTACCGCCTGAAGACGCCTCTGATCCGCGTCGGTAATCGCGGCGAAGGCAAGTTCCGTCGGGCCAGCTGGGACGAGGCCATCGACACGATCGCGAAGAAGCTGCGCGAGATCAAGCTCAAGCACGGCGCCGAATCGGTGGTGATGGACTGCGGCGATGTGACCGACCGCGACCAGTACTACCGGCTGTTCTACGCCTACGGCACGCCGAACTGCGTCGAGCACGGCTCGATCTGCGACACGCCGCGCCGGCACGGCCCGAAGCTGATGCTGGGCGGCAAGCGCATCGAGCCCGACCTGATGCGACCGCAACTCGTGCGCCAGCCCGACGGCACGCTGAAGAAGGACTACACCTACCGCACCAAGCTCATCATCTACAACGGCTGGAACCCGTTCGTGGCCACGCGCATCGCCTACGAGAGCCGGGGCACCGTGGCCGCGCAGGTGGAGGCCGGGTGCAAGGTCGTCGTGATAGATCCCTCGCTGTCCAACACGGCAGCGCGTGCCGATCTGTGGCTGGCGCCCCGCGCCGGCACCGACGGCGACCTGTTCGCCGCCATGCTGCGCTTCATTCTGGAAAACGACAGCCCGACCGACGCCGCGCGGCGCTACATCGACTGGAACTTCAAGAAGTATTCGGTCGGATGGGAGGACTTCGACGCCGCCTTCCGTTCCTGGTGGACGAAGACCGACCCGGTCAACGACCTGCCCTACTTCACGCTCGAATGGGCGGCCAACCGCACCGGGTTGGAAAGCGGGCAGATACGCGACCTGGCGCACCAGTTCGGCATCACCAAGCCCGCCGCGCTGGTCTGGGGCATGCAGTCGCCTGGGCACCACTTCAACGGTTATTGCGCGTCCATCATCGGCACGGCGCTGAACGTGATCACCGGCAACTTCGACGTGCCCGGTGGTGCCATCGATACCGAAATCGTCAAGGCATCCAAGGGCGGCTCGGCCAACGGCAAGGCCTTCACCCGGCGGAAGGTCAAGCGCATGGTCGATGGCAAGGAGCTCGAAGGCGAGGTCGAGCACCTGCACATGGACCTGTTCGGGTCCAAGTTCCCTGCTGCCTGGGACGACGTGGTGGCGGACTACCCGAACGCCATGGCCAATGGCGTGAAGATCCAGTACGGCCCGCTGCGCGGCCACCGCTACCCGATGAAGGGCTACATCCTGCGCACCGGCAACTCGGTCTACACCGCCAGTGCGCCGTACAAGTGGCAGGAAGCGCTGACAGCGCGCGACGCGGCGGGCAACTACAAGCTCGACCTCTTCGTCTTCATCGACACGCTCAACCTGGAAAGCGCGCTGTACGCCGACGTCGTCCTGCCCGAGGCCAGCTATGCCGAACGGCAGAGCCTGAGCGACATCTACCCCTCGCACCCCGTGCTCTACAACCGTGACGCGGTGATCGCACCTCTGCACGAGTGCCGCAAGCCCACCGACATCATGAATGCGTTGGCGCGGCGGCTGGCCGATCTGGGCGACACCGACATCAAGGGCGAGGACTTCTGGCTCAAATACCGCACCGAGGAAGACTTCGTCAACGAAATGCTGGCGCCGGCACCGGGCCGCGCGAACATCGGCACGCCGCTGCCTTACCCCAAGCTGCCCGAGGGCTACACGCTGGTCGGCACGCCCGACTCGCTGGAACGCGGCGAGGTGACGGTGGACGACAAGAACAAGCGCGTCACCGGCAAGCTGCTCACGGTGGAATGGCTGCGCGCCAACCAGGGCGTGGCGATCTGGCCGATGAGCTGGTACCGCTACAAGAAGACCGGAGCTGACGAGCCCAACGGCGTCTTCCCGCCAACCTCGACGCGCTTGATCGAATTCAAGTTCGACTGGATGCAGGACGGCAAGCGCTTGGGCGGCTATCGCTCCTACAACGAGAAGATCGAGAAGGCCGGCGGCGAGGTCCCGGAGGGCCTGAAGCGCGTGGGCTACAGCAAGTACCCGAGCACCTTCTACTGGTTCGAGACGGTGTGGAACCCCTACACCAATCCGCAGTACAAGCGTTACGCCGCCGAATACCCGTTCCAGCTCATCAACGGCAAGGTCCACCATGCGATGAGCGGCACGCAGATGGTGCCGTGGCTGGGCGAGCTGAAGTGCGAGGGCACCTGGCAACCGATGAACGAGGCCTTCGAGGCCGAGATCGGGCAGTCGCAAGCGCTGGGTGGCGAGCCGATGCAGACACGCAAGCACAAGTTCGCGGCCAACACCTACTCAGTCGGTACCGTGTGGATGAACAGCGCCGACGCCAAGCAACTGGGGTTGAAGGCGGGTGATCTTGTCGAAGTCACCAACCCGCTGGGCAAGTCCACGCGCGGCAAGGTCTACGCATCCGGTGGCATGCGGCCCGGCGTGATCAAGATGGGCTTCGGCAGCGGGGGCCGCTTCAGCCCCGGCATGGGCCCGGCCTTTGCGTCACGCGCGTACACACCGCTGCACAACCAGCTCGTCGACCCGGACGCACTGAGCCCGATCATGGGCTTCCCGGCCTATGCCGACATGGTGGTCAAGGTGCGCAAGCTGCAAGGGGCGCGGTCATGAACGTGGTGGTGGGCCGTCAGAGGGAAGGCGCGCTGTCGGACGTGCTGCCGCTGGAGGCGCAGGTGCTGCTGCTCGACCTGCTGCGCCGGCTGTTCCTGCAGGGACCCAACCAGGGCATGGTGGACGCGCTGGCCGCCGCGGCGGCACTCGACGCGTGCGAATGGACACCGGCAGCGGCCGACGCCTTGCAGCGCATGCGCCAGGCCATCGCGTCGCGGGGCGATGGCCCCGACGCGCTGCTCGACCTGGAAGTCGAGTTCACGCGGCTGACCATCGGTCCCTTCGAGATTCCGGCGCTTCCCTACGCATCTTTCTACTTGTCGCCTAGCCGCGCCTTGATGACCGAAGAGACCTTGGATGTGCGCCGGCGTTACCTGCAGGCCGGCGTGGCGGTGCGCGAACTCGACCACACGCCCGACGACCATCTGGGCGTCGAACTCGAGTTCCTGCATTTCCTCAGCCTGCAGGCCCTGCAGGCGGCGGTGCGCGATGACATGACGGCGTATGACTTGGCGCTGGAGCGGCGTGCGGAATTCGTGCGCGAGCATGCGGCGCGCTGGATGCCGCAGTTCGCACAGGCCCTGTCGGACGCAACGCAGGACGAGGTGTTTCGAGCCGCCGCGGCGTTGTTGCGACAGGTGATGCGCCTCGACGAGGACGCTGCAGCGGGTAGCTGACCGGCAGGCAGTCGATCTCCTCAGGGCGGGGAGTCGCCGCGCGCAAGACCCCTGACAGCCTGCGGCTCCGGCCAGGGTCGACGGTGCAGAACCCAGCTTGACGGGCTCTGGTCGAGCACGAGCGCCGAGATGAAGCCCTGTGCCTGCCGCAGTCGCACCTGCAGGTTGACCGGGTCCAGCGGCAGGACGGCAAATGCGGTGGCCTCGATGGAACGTCTCATCGCTGGATCGGGCTCTCGAGTGGCGCGCCAGTGTGGGGGGAGTGGTGGCGGTGGTCTTTGGGATTGCAGGCATGTGATGCATGATGCGTGATGTATGATGCGCAACATCAACTCAAAACGCGGATGCCCATGCGCACGACACTTTCGATCGACGATGATGTCCTTGCTGCGGCCAAGCACCTTGCCGAGCGCGAGCACCGGAGCGTGGGCGAGATCGTCTCCGAGTTGGCCAGGCAGGGTCTGTCTCGTGCCACCCGGAGCTCGCGAACCGAACGAAACGGCATCCCCCTCCTGCCCAGCCGAAAGAAGGCCCTCCCGGTGACGCTGGCGCTGGTCAATCTGCTGCGTGACGAGCAGCCGTGAGTCGATACCTCCTGGACGTCAACGTCCTCATCGCGCTCATCGACCCGGCCCACGTCCAGCACGAGCAGGCGCATGAGTGGTTTGCCCGCGTCGGGCGCAAGGCCTTCGCGACCTGCCCGATCACCGAGAACGGGCTCCTGCGCATCGTGGGGCACCCGAAGTACCCCAATTCGCCAGGACCGCCCAGCGCCGTTGTGGGTGCCCTGGCGGCCATCCGTGGGCTGCCGGGACATGAGTTCTGGCCCGACAGCCTCAGCCTCGTCGATAGCAAGCTCGTGGACGCCGCACGGCTTTCGAGCCACGCCCGGGTGACCGACAGCTATCTGCTGGCACTGGCTCGCGCAAACAGGGGGCAACTGGCTACCCTGGATCAGAAACTGACGGCTGAAGTGATCGTCGACGGCAGGTCAGCGCTGGTGCTCATCTAGAGGCAAGTCCCCGGCGTTCGGTCAGCCGTGTGTCTTCCAGTCGCTTGGTCGCCTGTGCTGATGGGCAATCGCCATGACTGCGGCCACGCGGAGCCATGCCGCCCCCGAGTTGGGGTGGGCTGCCGGCACCCTGTCCCCGCCCCCGCACGCCTAAAATCGGCACGCCCTGGCCCCGGCGTGCATGATCCGGCCCTGCCACCCCGCTTGTCACCGCCCTCGCCATGCCCTTCTCCACCCCGACCGCCCTGTCCGCCCTCTCGCCGCTGGACGGCCGCTACGCCGCCAAGGTGGCGGCGCTGCGGCCGCTGCTGTCGGAGTACGGCCTGATGCACCACCGCGTGCGCGTCGAGGTGGAGTGGTTCATCGCGCTGTCGGACGCGGGGTTCGACGAATTCAAGCCCTTGTCGCAGGCCTCGCGCGGGCTGTTGCGCTCGCTGGTGCTGCGCTTCTCGCAAGCCGACGCCCAGGCCATCAAGGATATCGAGAAGACCACCAACCACGACGTCAAGGCCGTGGAGATGTGGATCAAGGCGCGCTGTGCCGGCCAGGCCGAGCTCGAGCGCGCCGGCGAGTTCGTGCACTTCGCCTGCACCAGCGAAGATATCAACAACACCAGCCACGCGCTGATGCTCCAGGCCGCGCGCGACACCGTGCTGCTGCCGGCGCTGGACCGCTTGCTCGCCAAGCTGGGCGAAATGGCGCAGGCGATGGCCGGCCTGCCCATGCTCAGCCGCACGCACGGCCAGACCGCCAGCCCCACCACCGTGGGCAAGGAGGTGGCCAACGTGGCCGCGCGGCTGGCCACGGCGCGCGCGCGCATCGCCGCCGTGCCGCTGCTGGCCAAGATGAACGGCGCGGTGGGCAACTACAACGCGCACCTGGCGGCCTACCCGGCCTTCGACTGGGAGGCTTTCAGCCGCCGGGTGGTGCAGGAACAGCTGGGCCTGGTGTTCAACCCCTACACGATCCAGATCGAGCCGCACGACTACATGGCCGAGCTCTTCGACGCCATCGCGCGGGCCAACACCTTGCTCATCGACTGGTCGCGCGACGTCTGGGGCTACATCTCGCTGGGCTACTTCAAGCAGCGCGTGAAGCCGGGCGAGGTCGGCTCGAGCACGATGCCGCACAAGGTCAACCCGATCGACTTCGAGAACGCCGAGGGCAACTTCGGCCTGGCCAATGCGTTGCTGAGCCACATGAGCCACAAGCTGCCGATCAGCCGCTGGCAGCGCGACCTCACCGACAGCACCGTGCTGCGCAACATGGGCGTGGCGCTGGGTTACACGCTGCTGGCCTGCGACAGCCTCTCGCGCGGGCTGGACAAGCTGGAAGTCAACGCCGCGGCGCTGGCCGCCGACCTGGACGACGCCTGGGAGGTGCTGGCCGAGCCGGTGCAGACCGTCATGCGCCGCCACGGCCTGCCCAACCCCTACGACCAGCTCAAGGAATTCACGCGGGGCCAGCCCATCACGCGCGAGCTGATGCAGGGTTTCATTGCCGGCCTGGCCTTGCCGCCCGAAGACAAGCAGCGCCTGCTGGCACTCACGCCGGCCAGCTACACGGGCCTGGCCGAGACCCTGGCGCGCAGGTGGCACGCGTGAACTTCCGCGCGCAGCTCGTCGCGGCGCAATCGCGCAACGCGTCGATGCTGTGCGTCGGGCTCGACCCGGAGCCGGCGAAATTCCCCGGGGCCTGGAAGGACGATGCGGCGCGCATCTTCGAGTTCTGCGCCGGCATCGTCGACGCGACCAAGGACCTGGTCTGCGCCTTCAAGCCGCAGATCGCCTACTTCGCGGCGCAGCGCGCCGAAGCCCAGCTCGAGCGGCTCATCCACCACATCCACGAGGTGGCGCCCGGCGTGCCGGTGATCCTCGACGCCAAGCGCGGCGATATCGGCGCCACCGCCGAGCAGTACGCGCGCGAGGCCTTTGAACGCTACGACGCCGATGCGCTGACGCTGTCGCCCTTCATGGGGCTGGACTCGCTGGAGCCCTACATGCGCTACGACGGGCGCGGGCTGATCCTGCTGTGCCGCACCTCCAACCCCGGCGGCAGCGACCTGCAGGCGCTGCCGCT
Source organism: Rubrivivax sp. (assembly GCA_030681795.1). Lineage (GTDB taxonomy): Bacteria > Pseudomonadota > Gammaproteobacteria > Burkholderiales > Burkholderiaceae_C > Rubrivivax. The sequence continues at coordinate 28,368 of JAUXRG010000046.1, read as the reverse complement.
GGTGTCCGACCAACCCGGTGGCGAAATGCTCTACGAGCGCATCGCACGCCTGGCCGCAGGCCCGTGGAACCGCGGCGGTCAGATCGGCCTGGTGGTGGGCGCCACCTACCCGCAGGAACTGAAGCGGGTGCGCGAGCTGGCGCCGACGCTGCCGCTGCTCATTCCGGGCATAGGCGCGCAGGGCGGCGACGCCCAGGCCACCGTGCGCGCGGGCTGGCGCAGCGGCGGGCCCATCATCGTCAGCTCCTCGCGCGCCGTGCTCTACGCGGGCAGCGCGCTGGCCGGCGAGAACGGCTTTGGCGCCGCCGCGCGGCGCGTGGCGCGGGCCACGCGCGAGCAACTGCAGCCGGGTCATGCGGGTTCCTGAGGCACGCATGGGTCCCGAAACCATGGCCGAGCTCGACCCGCAGGCCTTGCGCGCCCCCGCCGCGCCCCCGCCGCAGCCGGAGCTGCTGGCGCAGATGCGGCGCGTCTTCCTCGGCGTGACGGGCCTGGCCTGCCTGCTGGCGGCCGGGCTGTTGGCCACGCTGTCGCCGCCGCAGGCCCGCAGCGGCACCTTCGCCGTCCTGAACGCCGCCCTGGCGCTCACGGCGGTGGGCCTGGTGCAGCTGCCCACGCGCTGGCTGGGCGTGGCGCTGACGGCGCAAATGTGCGCCGTGACAGCGGGCCTGGCGGCCACCGCGGTGGGCATGGGCTGGGGCCTGGCTGCGCCCGGGCTGCCCATCCCCGGCCTGCTGGTGTGCCTGCTGTGCGTGGCCGTGGACTGGCGCGCCGGCAGCTTGCTGGCCGCGGTCGCCGCTCTGGCCGTCGGCGCTGCCGCGGTGGGGACGCCTCAGCCCGCCCTGCCCGCGCCGCCGGGGGCCGTGGCGCAGATCGGCACGCACCTGATCGGCATCGCCGCCGGGCTGGCGGGGGGACTGTTCATTTCGCGGGTCATCGCACGCTACAGGCGGGCGGCCCACGAGCGCCAGGAGCGCTTTCGCCGCCTGCTCGGCCTGGCCGCCGACGCCTACTGGGAAATCGACCACGAGTACCGCCTGGTGGCCGCCGGCACCGACGGCGAGGCCCAAGCGCTGTCGCACGGCCGCGGCCTGGGCCGCCGGCCCTGGGAGATGCTGAATTTCAGTTGCGACGCCGAGACGCTGGACCTGCTGCAGGCCGACCTCGACACGCGCGCGCCGTTCCGCGACCTGCCGCTGCACTGGGCTTTCGACGGCGGCCCCGCGCGCTCGTACCTGGTCAGTGGCGAGCCGCGCTTCGACGAGCGCGGCATCTTCACCGGCTACTGGGGCGTGGCGCGCGATATCACCGACATGCAGGCGGCCGAAGAAGCGCTGGCGGCCACCGAGACGCGCTACCAGGAACTGTTCTCGCGCATCCCCACGCCGCTGGTGCTGCACCGCAATGGCCGCGTCATCGACGCCAACCCGTCGGCGGTGGGCCTGTTCGGGCATGCCAGCCTGCAGGCCATGCAGGGCAGCGACCTGCTGACTTCCTATGAAAGCGGCGATTCGCGCGAGCGCGCCCGGCGCCGCATGGAGATGCTGCAGAGCCAGCCCCCGGGCACCGCGCTGCCGGTGACGGATTTCAGGCTGCTGGTGCAGGGCCGCCAGGTCTCGGTGCGCGCCACCGGCGTGAGCGTGGAAGCCCAGGGCGGCCCCGCCGTCCTGTCGATCTTCGTCGACGATACCGAGCGGCTGGCCGCCGAGGAGGCCGTGCGCCGGTCCGAGGCGATGCTGTCGCACCTGGTGGCCACCAGCCCCGACCTCATCACGCTGACCGACCTGGCCAGCGGGAAGTACGCGATGGTCAACCGCAGCTTCGAGCAGACCACGGGCTGGACCGCGGCCGAGGCCGTGGGCCGCTCGTCGCTGGACCTCGGCGTGTGGGCCTGCACACAAGAACGCGAGGACTTCGCCGCGAGGATCCGCGCGCAGGGCTCGGTCACCGACCTGGCGACGCAATTCATCACCAAGAGCGGCGCCGCGGTTTCGATGATCGTTTCGGCGGCACGCTTCGTGATGGACCGCCGCGAGTATGTCGTCATCAACGCGCGCGACGTGACCGAGAAGGAACGCGAGCGGCTGGAGCGCGAGGCCATCCTGGCCAACGCGTCCATCGGCATCGCCGTCACGCGGCAGCAACGCTTCGTGCTGGCAAACCGCCATTTCGAACAGATCTACGGCTGGGGCCAGGGCGATCTCGTGGGCCAGCCGGGCTCGGTGGTGTGGCCCAGCGATGCCGACTACGCCCAGGTGGGCGCGCTGGCCGCGCCGGCACTGGCCCGGGGCGAGGCGGTGGAGTTCGAACGCGCCGGCCGCCGCCGCGACGGCAGCACCTTCGTCGCGCGGGTGCGCGGCCACGCCATCGACCCGGCACGCCCGCGTGATGCCGGCACGGTGTGGATCGTGGAAGACGTGACCGAGAGGCGCGAGTTCGAACAGGCCCTGGCCCGCGCCCGCGACGACGCCGAAGCCGCCAACCGCGCCAAGAGCGCCTTTCTCGCCAACACCAGCCACGAACTGCGCACGCCACTCAACGGCATGATCGGACTGGCCCGCCTGGCACGCGACGAGGGCGTGGCCGAAGAGCGCCGCCGCCAGTACCTGGACCAGATCGCCGAGAGCGCCCAGTCGCTGGCGGGCATCATCTCCGACATCCTGGACCTGTCCAAGATCGAAGCCGGCAAGCTGGTGGTGGAGAGCACCGTCTTCGACCTGCACACCGAACTGAAGACCCTGCAGCGCACCTACACCACCCTGGCCGCCGCGCGGCAGCTCGAGTTGCGACTGGACATCGCACCCGACCTGGGGGGCATGGTCCGCGGCGACCCGCTGCGCCTGCGCCAGATCCTGAGCAACTTCCTGGTGAACGCCATCAAGTTCACGCCCCGGGGCTGGATCTGCCTGCGCGCCAGGCGCTTGCCGGCCCCCTTGGGCAACACCGTGCGGCTGGAGGTGCAGGACACCGGACCCGGCATCGCCGCGGCCACGCGCGAGAAGCTCTTCCGTCCCTTTACGCAGGCCGATCAATCCACCACGCGACGCTTCGGCGGCACCGGCCTGGGCCTGTCGATCTGCCGCGAGCTGGCCGGGTTGATGGGCGGCTCGGTCGGCGTGGAAAGCACCCCGGGCGAGGGCTGCGTCTTCTGGGCCGAGCTGCCCCTGCTGCTGTCCGACGTGGCCCCGGCGCCGCTCCCCGCGCCGGTCGCCGGGACGCTGGAGCACAGGCGCGTGCTGATCGCCGAAGACAACGCCGTCAACATGATGATCGCCGTGGCCCTGCTCGAGCGCTGGGGGGTGGAAGTGACCCAGGCCCCCGACGGGCGCGAAGCCGTGGACGCCGTGCAACGCGCGGCGGCCCGGGGCCACGCCTTCGACGCCGTGCTGATGGATGTGCAGATGCCCGTGATGAGCGGCCACGAGGCCACCCGCGCGCTGCGCCTGACCGAGGCCGGGCGCACGCTGCCCATCATTGCGCTGACCGCCGCCGCGCTGGTCACCGAGCGCGAAGAAGCGCTGCGCGCGGGCATGAACGATTTCCTCACCAAGCCCATAGACGCCGACAAGCTGCGCAGCACGCTGGCGCGCTGGTGCGCCCACCCACCGAGCCCTGCCGAAGATGACCCACTCCGTGATCCATCGGCCTGAAGCCAGCCGCTTCGAGGCCGGATCGGGCGCCAGCCTGGCGCTGTGCGCCTACCGCCGCGTCGGCGACCTGCTGGTCCTGCACCACACCGAAGTGCCCCCCGCGCTGCAGGGCCAGGGCGTGGCCGCCGAACTCGTCGCCGCGGCCCTGGCCTGGGCCCGCGAGCAGGGGCTGCGCGTGCGGCCGAGTTGCAGCTACGTGGCCATCTACATGCGCCGCCACCCGCAGACGCGGGATCTGCTGGAGTGATCCGGTAGCGAGTGCAAACAGGCGCAGGTCGGATTGCGGATCAATTGCACAGAGTGGCCAGCGGCACGCCACAGCGCTTCATGGCCGCCAGCAGCGCGGCATCCAGCGTGGCCAGGGGCAGGCGGCGGCGCAGGGCCAATTCCAGATAGCAGGCGTCGTAGGCGCTCAGGGCGTGTTCGGCGGCCAGGGCGTCCAGCGTGGGCAGGGCGACGGGTTCGCGGCACACCTGCAGGCGCAATCCGGCGGCCGCCGCAGCCAGCTCAGTGCGCTTGGCTGCGTTGATGCGGCGGCGGCGTTGTGCGCTTTGCAGCAGGTTGGCCACCTCCAGCAGCCACAGCGCCGGCACCCAGACGTCGGTGTGGACGGTGGCGTGCAGCGCGGCGGCGGTGTAGGCCGTGGCTTCGCCGGGCAGCAACCAGGCGGCGCTGACCGAGGCGTCCACCACGAAGCCCGGCGCCGTGGCGGCTGCCAAGTAGGGCGGCGGCGCGGTTTCGCGCGCTGCCGTGCGCCGAGCGGCCATCAGCGGCGACCTTCGCGGATGAGATCGCGGCTCTTCAGCCGGCCCAGGCTCACGCCCTGGCTGGCCTGCTCCAGCCTGGCCACGGCGTCTTGCGCGCTGCGCGTCCGCGTGGCCTCGTCTTCGGGCGGGGCCAGGCGCGCCACGACCTTGCCGTGGCGGGTGATCTCGATCACCTCGCCCGCGAGCACGCGGTCCACCAACTCGGACAGGCGGTTCTTGGCTTCGAACAGGGCCACAGCGGACATGGTGGGACTCCCGGGTGTGCGCAAGCGTCAAATATAGCTAGCCAGCTATAAAGCGGCAAGTTCAAAGCACCGCCGGCTGCAGGAAACGGATCGTCCCCGCGTCGGCGTCCATCTCCACCTCCAGGCCCACCGGCAGGGTGAACTTGCGCTTGATGTGGCCGAAGCTCGCGCCGCTGAATACCGGCACACCCAGCGGCATGAAGTAGTCGTCGAAGACTTCGTCCAGCGTCAGCGTGCCGTAGTGGCCGTCCCCGGGCTCGCACTTGGTGAAGGCGCCCAGCACCACGCCGGCCACGCGCTCCAGCACGCCGGCGAGCTTGAGCGTGCTGAGCATGCGGTCGACGCGGTAGATGTATTCGTTGATCTCCTCCAGGAAGAGGATCGCGCCGTCGAAGTCCGGCCAGTAGGCCGAACCGGCCATCGACGTGAGCACCGCCAGGTTGCCGCCCAGCAGCCGCCCGCGCGCGCTGCCGCCGCGCAGCGTGGTGGTGCGCCCGGACTTGGGCACGATGTTGTCGTCGCGCTCGGGCGGGTTGCGCAGCGTCAGGGCCTGGGCCTGCATGACCGTGCCGCGGAAATGCTCGACGCTGAAGGCGTTCCATTCGGACACCGCCACCGGGCAGTGGAAGGTGACCAGCCCGGTCTGCGCGTGCACGGCGTTGATGAGCGCGGTGAGGTCCGAGAAGCCGCCCAGGAATTTCGGCTGGCGGCGGATCAGCGCGTAGTCGATGAGCGGCAGGATGCGGTTGCCGCCCGAGCCGCCCGTCATCGCCAGCAGGCCTTGCACGCCGGGGTCGGCGAACATGGCGTTGACGTCGGCGGCACGCTGCGCGTCGGTGCCCGCGAAATGCCCGTAGCGCGCGCGCAGGTGCGGCGCCTCGCGCACCTTGAAGCCCAGGGCCTGCAGCGATTCGGTCGCCACCTGGTAAGGCGCGCGCTCGTAGATCGCACCCGAAGGGTTGATGAGGGCGAGGGTGTCGCCCGGCTGCAGGCGGCGCGCTCGCAGGGTGGGCGGGCGGCTCGCCGCGGCGGGTGCAGCAAATGCGGCCCGGGGGGCGTGGGCCACGGCCCCCGCGATGCCCACAGCGGCGAGGAACTGGCGGCGGTCGGTTCCCATGCGGGCCCTTCTTCAGTCGTTCAGTAGATGCGCGGCAGCTCGCGCCTGACGCGCTCGCGGTCGCCGTGGTCGAAGTGCCACCACTCGGTGGCGATGCCGTGAAAGCCGCCCTGCGCCATGGCGTCGTGAAGCCATTGCCTCTCGCGCACCTGCGCTGCGGTCAATACGCCGCTGGCCAGGTGCTGCGCGTGCAGTTCGGGGTGCGAGGCCGGCGTCATCTCGTCGAAGCCGCTGCCCATGTCGGCCTCGCGGCCCTGGGGGTCGAGCAGCGTCACGTCCACCGCCATGCCGAAGCTGTGGACCGAGCCGCGCTCGGGGTGGGCGAAGTAGTCCTCCATCCAGGTGCCGGCGATATCGGCCCAGATGGCCTCCTGCACGCGCTGCGGGCGCAGCGCGTCCAGCACCAGGATGCGCCAGCCCGGCCGGCGTTCGGCCAGCCAGGCCGCGGCGGCCTCCAGCCCGGCGGCGGCTTCGCGCCGCAGCCAGGCGCAGTCCAGCGTGCCGTACAGGCTCTTGCCGGCGAAGTTCTGGCTGCCCCCGTAGCGCAGGTCGCAGGCCACGCCCTGCAGCGCGGCCAGCGGCCGGAAGTCCGGGCTCGTGGCGATGCGCTCGACTTCGAACCCGGGCGTGCCGTCGCGCGCCATCACGAGGCGCTGCTTGGCGGCGCGTAACGCTGCGCCGGCCTGGGCGCTTGCGCATAAAGCGGCTGCACCTTGGGCAGCTTGGCCTGGATGTCCTGGATGCGGGTGTCGCCGGCCGGATGGGTGGACATCCACTGCGGCGGTGCCTTGCGGTTGGCCTCCAGCATCTTGCGCCACAGCGTGACGCCGGCGGCCGGGTCGTAGCCCGCGCGCGCGGCCAGGTCCATGCCGACCAGGTCGGCCTCGGTTTCGTCGTCGCGGCTGAATTTCAGGCTCAGCAGCTGGCCCCCCATGTCCGCCGCCAGGCGGCCCACCTGACCCAGGCCCAAGAGCGCGGCGCCGATCTCGATGGTGCCGCGCGTGGCCAGCGTCTTGCCCAGGCGCTCGCGCGCGTGTTCGCGCAGCGCGTGGGCCATCTCGTGGCCCATGATGGTGCCCACCTCGTCGTCGTTGAGCTGCAGCTTGTGCAGGATGCCCGAGTAGAAGGCGATCTTGCCGCCGGGCATGCAGAAGGCATTGATCTGCGGGCTGATGAGCAGGCTCACGGTCCAGGGCCAGTGCTGGGCGCGTTCGTTCCACGGCGGAGCGAAAGGAATGATGCGTTCGGCGATGGCGCGCAGGCGCACGGCCTGCGGGTGCCCGTCGGGCGCCAGGGCGTGCTTGGCCGCCGCCTCGCGCTGCAGTTGCTGGTATTGCTGTGCCGCGGCGGCCTCCACCTGCTCGGCGGGGATGAACTTGGTGAAGCGCGAGTTGCGCCCCACGTCGCCGCGCACCCCGTCCTGCGCGAACGCCGCCGGGGCCAGCGCCGTGGCGGCGCCGGCGGCCAGCAGGCCCGTGAACTGGCGCCGCGAGCGCAGCGCGCACAGGGGGCAGCCGGTGTGCGGGAGGGGCGGGTCAGCAGGACTCATGCAGGCTCAGTGTGGGGGCCAAGGGGCAGTTTTCCAGACAGGCAGGGCGCGAAGGCGTTGCGGGCATTTTATGGACCCGGTCCTGGTGCGGACCGACGGCCGAGCTTCACCCTTGGCGCTTCACTGATCGGGCCTGGCCTTGCGAAAGGCGCGCCAGATCGCGAGGTCGTAGACGATCTTCAGCGCACCGCAGGCCACCAGCGGCGCGGCCAGCCAGCCGGCGGCGAGCAGCGCGCCGCCGATGGCAGGGCTGGCGGCGGCGGCCAGGCTGCGGGGCACGGCGGTAAAGCTCGCGGCCGCGGCGCGCTCGGCCGGCGTGACCACCGCCATCACGAACGCCGCGCGCGCCGGCACGTCCATCTGCGAGAGCAGGCTGCGCAACAGCAGCAGCGCCAGCGCCCACTCGAGGCTGGGCGCGAAGGCCGCGCAGATCAGGCTGATGCTGGCCGGGATGTGGGTGAAGACCATCGTATTGAGCAGCCCGATACGGCGCGCCACCCAGGGTGCGGCGAGCTGCGAGGCGGCCGTGAAGAGCCCGGCCCAGAAGAAGAAGCTGCCGGCGGCGGCCAGCGACAGGCCGAAGCGCTGGAACAGCCACAGCGCGAGCAGCGTATTCACCAGCAGACCGCCGGCGAAGGCGTCCAGCGAGAACAGCGCCGCCAGCCGCACGACGATGCCGCGCGAAGGCCCCAGCGCCGACCGTGGCGCAGGCGGCGCGGCCTGCCCGCGCGCCACCCGGGCGGGCAGGCGGCGGTAGAGGAAGAAGACGGCCACGCCCGTGGCGCCGTAGAGGACGAACATCGCGCGCAAGGCGTCCAGCAGCGCCAGGCCCTGCTGGGCGAGCAGCCCGGGGATCGCGGTGGCCAGCGCGCCGAAGGCGGCGCACAACGCGCCCACGAAGGTATAGCGGGAGAAGACGACGGTGCGCGCATCGCCCTGCGCGGTTTCGGCGAGCCGCGCATGCTCCAGCGGCAGGAAGACGCTGACATCGCCGGCGCTCGGGTTCATGGTGCCGACGAAGGCCACGAGCAGCAGCGGCCAGAAGCTCGAGAACCCGGCCAGCAGCACGCCGGTGGCGGCCATCAGCCCCGCCGCGGCGAGCAGCAGCCGGCGCGCTTCAAAACGGTGCCCCCACTGGCCCACGGCCAGCGTCATCAGCGCCGAGCCCAGCAGCGTGGCGGAGCTGAGCAGCCCGACCTCCCATTGGCCCAGGCCCAGGGCCAGCAGATAGGCCGGCAGCAGGATCGCCACGAAGCCGTCGGTGAAGGCGCGCAGCGCACGGCCGACGAGGAGCAGCCGCGCCTCGGGCGCCACACCGGCCGGCAGCAGCCTCATTTCAGGCCCTCCGGCGCCTGCACGCTGGCGCGCTGGCGCACAGGCATGCGGCGCGGGTCGTCTTGGGCGAGTCAGGCACGGGGCATTGTAGGAAGCGCCCGGCACGCAGCCGCCGGGCCTGCGGCGCTCAGCGCGGGCCCGCGGCCGTCCCCGCCGGCGGCGCCACCTCGCGCTGCTGGTAGATCGCCTGGGCCAGCGCCAGCAGTGTCTCGCGCGGCAGGGCGCCCACGAGCGCGTACGCGCAACCCTCTTCGATCCAGTAGAACAGGCCCAGCTCGCCCTGGCGTTCGAAGCGAAAGGCGGCGTCGACGTCCTTCTCCGGTTTGCGCAGGTAGACCGTCACGCGCAGGCCCTGGGCGTCCTGGTACATGAGCTGCGCACTCTTGCCCGGGCCGTCGGGCAGGAGGCGGCCACCGACGAGCTCGAAGCCCTGCGCGCGCAGGTCGAACAGTTTGACCGGCGTCTCGATGCGCCGCGTGAGCCAGCGCGCCAGATGCTCTTCCTGCGCCTTCACTTCCACCGCATGGCGCGGCTCGGGCGCGTACACGGCGTGGGCAAAAGCCGCGCGTTGCACCCAGCCCTGCGGCGCCGTGGCCACCACCTGCACCGGGTACCGCTGCCACTGCCAGACGGCGCCGCCGCCGGCCAGCCCGCCCAGCAGCAGGAGCCCGGCCGCGGACGCCGCCATGGCCCAGCGTGGCAGGCCCGCACCGCGCCATACCGTGGCGCGCAGCAGCGCGGGCACGGGCTCGTCGGCGATGGGGCCCAAGCGCGCGCGCAACGCGTCGCGGTCATCCGCCCAACGCCGGGCGCGGGCGGCGTCTTCGGGGTGCGCCCGCAGCCAGGCTTCGATGCGCGGGCGCTCGGCTTCGGGCAGTTCGCCGTCGACCCAGGCGCTGAGTTCTTCGTCGGTCATTCGTTCGATCATCCTGTTCAGACCACCCGCCGCAGCACCGGCGTGGCGGCCGCTTCTTCACCCTCCAGGAAGCGGCGCAGCAGCGCACGCGCCCGGCACACCCGCGACATCACCGTGCCCACGGGGATGCGCATCACCTCGGCCACTTCGGCGTAGCTGAGCTGCTCCACGCACACCAGCAGCAGCGGCTCGCGCTGTTGCGGCGTGAGACGCGCCAGCGCGGCCTGCAGGTCCAGGCGCAGGCCGATGTCGACACCCGGGTCTCCCCCGGCTGCGTCCTGCGCCTGCTCCAGATCGACCGGGTCGGCGTAGGACAGGCGCGAGTCGCGCCGCAGTGCGTCGAGGTGGGCGTTGTGGGCGATCGAGAGCAGCCAGACGAGGATGTCGCGCCGCTCGTCGAACTGGCGCCAGCGCGTGAGCGCGCGCTCCAGTGTGAGCTGCGTCAGGTCGTCGGCCAGGGCGGAGTCGAAGCTCAGCGAACGCGCATAGCGCCGCAGCCGCGGGATGGACTCCAGCAAGCGGCGGCGAAAGGCGGGCGGGGCATTCACTCAGAGCTTACGTGTGAGGCGTAGAAGTTATTCCCGGCAACGATGCCACGGCCGCGCCTTGAATTGGCGTGGCGCGGCTCCATCATCGCTCTTATGGACCCGACCCTGCTGCATCTCCCCTGCCCACACTGCCACGCCACCAACCGCCTGCCCGCGGCGCGGCTGGACGAACAACCCGATTGCGGCCGCTGTGGCAAGCCGCTGCTCCAGGGCCAGCCTTTGGAGTTGAGCGACGAGACCTTCGAGGCCGTCGTCGCGGCGACCCGGAAGCCCGTGTTGGTGGACTTCTGGGCGCCCTGGTGCGGCCCTTGCCGGGCCATGGCCCCGGCCTTCGAGCAGGCTGGGCGGCAGCTCGCCGGGCGCGCCTTGCTGGTCAAGGTGAACAGCGACGACAACCCGCGGCTGTCCACGCGTTTCGGCATCCGCAGCATTCCCACGCTGGTGCGCCTGGACGGCGGGCGCGAAACCGGGCGTCAATCCGGGGCGGTGCCAGCGGGGACGATCGTGGCGATGGCCGGATAAACATCGGCCCGCGCGATATCTGGTAACAGGAAGTCAAATCGCCCGGCCGCGCCCAGCGCCCGGGCTGCGCCGGCCGGGGGCTCTGTGACGCGCTGGCGCCGCGGGGCCCGCGTCTGTGCGCCGCGCCACGGGCTCGCCGCGGCGCACCCGATGCCGATTCCCGGCAAGAAGTAACGAACCGGGCGGGCGCAGGGCTTCAGTTGCCGGCTGCCCGGCACCGGTGAGCCCGGGCCTGCGGTTCAGGCACGACGGCTGCCGCGTATCACGCGGAAACCTCGCCCCAGGGCCGCGCGCTTATACCTGGGTCTCCTGCCTTGCCGGACGCCTGTCCGCATCACCCGGAGAGCCCCCATGAGCCGCAAACCCGCCCGTCTGGGCGCCACCGTCGCCGCCGCACTGTCTGTCGCCCTGTTCGCCGGCGCGGCCTTCGCGCAGTCGGCCGACCAGGTCAAGGCCGACTTCGCGCGCGCCGTCTATCTCACCGCCGGCGCCAAGGTGCATCACGACCATCCGCAACCCCTGCTGCGGGCCGTGGTGGTGTTGCGCATCAAGCTCGACGAGCAGAACCAATGGACCGCGGAAATCTTCCGCGAGAACCCCGCCCAACCCGAAATGACACGCGCCGCGCTCGACTCCGTGGCCCGGCTGCCGGCCCCCGTGGGCCTGACGCCCGCGGCCGTGCAAATGCTGCGCAGCCAAGGCCTGGTGGAGGCCTGGCTGTTCCAGAACGACGGCCGCTTCGCCCTCAAGACCCTGGCCAAGCCGCAGCGCGGGGCCTGAGCGCGGGCGCGGTCAGCGCCTGGCTCGCCGCAGGCTGGCTCATCGCGATGCGCCTGGCCGCCGCATGCACGCGGCCCACCGTGCCGATTTCGGCCCGCAGGCGCAACTGGCGTATGCGCAAGCGCGCGCAAAGGCGTTCGAAGCAGACCTGCTCATCCATGGCGCTCCTCGATTCGATGCAGCGGCTTCAGGGTTTGTGCGGAGCGATGCGGCGAGCTCGGTGGTAAACACTGCGCGGCCCGCCTCGCTTGGCGCGACCGCAACCCCCCGGAGACAGACCCATGAACATCATCAGCGCGCTTCGACACATCGCGGCAGCCGCGGCAGTGGCGGCATTGATAGTCGGCTGCGGCGGCAACGACGATGAGGTTGCGGTTTCGCAGGTCAGCTATACCTCGCTGTCGGCCACCGCGCCGCTGGAAGTGCCCGCCGAGTTGCGGCTGCCGGCCGGCAGCAAGCTGCCCGCGGTGGTGGTCGTGCACGGCTCGTCGGGCATCGACAGCCGCGGCAAGTTCCACATCGAGGCGCTCAACAAGGCCGGCATCGCAACGCTGGAAATCGACATGTGGAAGGCGCGCGGTATCACCGGCGCGGCCGGTCGCCCAGCCGGCGTGCCCGAGACGCTGCCCGACGCCTACGGCGCGCTGGCCTACCTGGCGCGGCAGGGAAGAATCGATCCGTCGCGCATCGGCATCATGGGTTTTTCGTGGGGCGGCGTGGTGTCGATGCTCACCGCGACCAAACCCTACACCGACCAGTACATGGGGGGCACGCGGCAGTTCAAGGCGCACGCGCCGTTCTATCCGGTGTGCTGGGTCTACAACCGGGTGCCGGGTTACGCGTTCGCCAGCTTCACCGGTGCGCCGGTTTTCATCCAGGGCGGTGAGCTCGACACCTACGACCTGCCTGACACCTGCCCGAAGCTGGTGGCGGCGACCCAGGCCGCGGCGCCGGGCATCGCCAGCGTGACCATGTACCCGGGTGCAACGCATGCCTTCGACCGCAACGAGCCCGAGATCACGGTGAACGACCCGTTCTCGCACCTGGGTGCCGGTGGGCTGGTGACCTTCACCTACAACCCCGTGGCCGCCGCCAAGGCGCGCGACGCGGTGGTGGCGTTCTTCGTGGCCAAGCTCTGACTGAGCCTGATCACCGATCCCGATGTCTTCGGGCGGTATTTTGATCACGAAGCGTGATGTAGACGAATAGGCCCCCCTCTGGATCCTTGAACAAACGGATCCTTTGGGGGAGTCTCTGGTTTACCAAGACTAGAGACGATCCCAGTGTGCCACGCGCTCGAGCAAGACCCGGCGCTGCTGGAGCACGCTGCCGGGCTCCTGGGCCAAATGCTCCTCGAAACCTGAGGCCGGCGCTCATGCCGGCCGCTCTTCGGTATCGACGAAGCGCCAGATATCGCGCATGAAGGGGTGGCGCCAGTAGCCGTGGGTCCAGGGCTGGACCAGGTCGGGCAGGACGTTGTGCAGGTGCACCTTGTAGGGCATGTAGGCGACGAGCAGGTTCTTCGCCTGGCGCATCACGGCCTCGCGCTCCGGGCCGTCGGGCAGGCCACGCTGGCGCTCGTAGAGGCGGTCGAAGGCCGGCAGCGCGAAGCGCGGGTCGTTGGCTTCGCCAGCGTTGGGGCCGTAGGCGATGCCCAGGAAGAATCCGCCGTCGGGCGAGCCCGCGCTCCACGAGTAGCCCCACATCATCAGCGCGCCGGCGCGGCTCTTCTTCAGCAGCTCGGGCCAGCTATTGATGTCGAACTCGATCTTCAGGCCCACCGCGTCCAGGCAGCGCTTCCACCACTCGTTGGCGCGGCGCTCGAGCTGGCTGGCGGTGCTGGCCAGGCTCAGCACCAGCGGCGCGCCGCCGGGCTGTTCGCGCCAGCCGTCGCCGTCGCGGTCCACATAGCCGTGCATGTCGAGCAGGGCGCGCGCGCGGGCCGGGCTGTACTCGCTCATCTCGCTCTTGTAGCCGCTGTCGTAGCCCGAGGTGAACGGCGGCACGGTGGACTGCGCCGGCACGCCGAAGCCACCGCGCACGCGGCGGATGAAGCCGGGGCCGTCGAAGGCCAGCCCGATGGCGCGCCGCAGCGCCACCTTGTCGGGCGTGTAGCCGCCCACCAGCGGGTGCTCCATGAAGAAGAAGTTCATCGTCATGTCGGCCTGCGGCTGCAGCTGCAGCCGCACCCCCTGGCGCGCCAGGAAGGGCGCCAGCTGGCCCCCCGGCACGGCCAGCGTGCGGAACGATGGCGGCACTTCCAGCCAGTGGTAGCTGCCATCCAGGAACGACAACCAGCGCGGCTGCTCCTCTTCGACGATGTCGATCACCACGCGGTCCACCCGCGGCAGCGTCTGGCCTTGCAGCCGCCGGGCGATGGACTGCGCCAGCGGCTCGTCGGCCGGCGTGCCTTCATAGCGCGTGCCGCGGTAGTGGGGCGAGCGCTCGAGCTCGATGCGCGAAGCGCGGCGCCAGCGCTTGAGCCGGAACGCGCCGGTGCCCACCGGGTGCGCGCCGATATCGTCGCCGTAGTGTTCGACCACCTCGCGCGCCACCGCGCCCATGATCACCGGGTCGGCAAAGCGGTAGAGGAAGCGCGGGTCGGCCTCGCCGAGCTGCACGCGCAGGGTGTAGCGGTCCGGCGCGCGTGCACCTTCGACCTCGGTGTCGTAGTCGAAGGGCCGGCGGCTCTTCACGGCCTGGCGGCGCAGCTCGCTCAGGCCCGGCAGCTTGAGCGACTCGTAGATATACAGGTCGCTGGAGTTGTAGCGCGGGTCGTAGAAGCGCTTGATCGCATAGACGTAGTCCTGCGCCACCAGCTCGCGCCGCCGGCCTTTGAAGGCCGGGTCGTCGGCGAAGAAGATGCCGGGCTGGATGCGCACCGTGAACATGCGGCCGTCGGCCGAGACCTCGGGCATCGCGCTCGCGGTGGCCCGCACCAGGCGCACCGGCCGCGCCAGGTAGTCGAAGGCCAGCGGCGCCTCGAGGATCTGCGCGATGACGGTGGCCGAGTTCTGGTCGCTCTGGGTCTGCGTCGGGTCGAAGCTGGTCTCGGGCGAACGGAACGCCAGGCGCAGCGTCTTGCCGCCTTTGCCTTCACCCGCGCCCTGCGCGCGGGCTCCGGGCCCTGCCCCCAGCGGCGAGAGCACCGCCAGGGCCGATGAGAGCAGGGGCCTGCGCCGCATGGGCCGCGATCGTGGGAGCCGGCGCGGGCGCAGGCCCTAGCGCGCGCGCCGGGGCGCCAGGTCGATATCCACGTACTTCCAGAACTCGCGCACGAAGATGTTGCGGTGGTAGCCCAGCACCCAGGGCTGGGTCAGGTCGGTGAAGATGCGGTGCACGTGCACTTTGTAGGGCATGTAGGCCACCAGCAGCCGGGTCGCTTCGTCCATCACCGCCTGGCGCTCGGGCCCGTCGGGCATCTGGCGCTGTTGTTCGTACAGGGCGTTGAAAGCCGGCAGGTTGAAGCGCGCATGGTTGGCCTGGCCCTTGTTGGGGCCGTAGCCCAGGGCCAGGAAGGTGTCGCCGTCGGGCTGGCCGGCGCTCCAGCCCACGCCCCACATCATCAGCTTGCCGGCGCGGCTGCTCTTCAGGTTCTCGGGCCACTTGGCGGTCTTGAAGACGATGCGCAGCTGCACGGCGTCCATATTCTTCTGCCACAGCTCGTTGAGCTGGCGGCTTTGCTGGTCGGGGCTGGTGGAGTACTCCAGCACCAGGGGTTCGCCGTCGGGCTGGTCGCGCCAGCCGTCGCCGTCGCGGTCCACATAGCCGTGCATGTCGAGCAAGGCCTTGGCGCGGGCGCGGTCGAAGTCGCCCATCTCGCTCTTGAACTGCGGGTCGTAGCCCCAGGTCTCGGGTGCCACCACGCCCTGCGCCGGGATGGCCTGCCCGCGCCGCACGAGACGGATCTCGCGCTCCACGTCCACCGCCAGGCTGATGGCGCGGCGCAGCGCCACCTTGTGCGGCTCGTAGCCGCCGACCACCGGGTTCTCCATGGCGAAGTACGACACCGCGACGTCGGCGCGCGGGTAGCGCACGAGCTGGATGCCGCGCCTGGCCAGGTTGGGGGCCAGCCGGTTGTTGGGGATGGCCACGGTGGCGAACTCGTTGGGCAGCTGGTCGAGCATGTCCTGCTCGGCGTTCAGGAAGCTCAGCCAGCGCGGCTGCGTCTCTTCGATGATGGAGATCACCACCTGGTCCACCATGGGCAGCCGCCGCCCCTTGAACTGGCGCGCCATGGCCTGCAGCCGGGCGTCGCCTTCGGGCGGGTGCTCGTCGTAGAGCACCTCGCGGTAGCCGGGGTTCTTCGCCAGCACGATGCGCGAGCTGCGCTTCCATTGCGCCAGCACGAAGGCGCCCGTGCCCACCGGGTGCTCGCCGACCTTGTCGCCGTAGGCCTCGACCACTTCGCGCGCCAGCGCGCCGGTGAATGAAGGATCGGCGAAGTTGTAGAGGAACCGTGGCGTGGGCTCGCCCAGCCTGACCTGGAAGGTATAGCGGTCCAGCGTGCGCAGGCCCTCCACGGGCGCGTCGTAGTCGAAGGGCTTTTTCTCGGCGATGAGCTTCCTGCGCAGCTCGCTCAAGCCCAGGATCTTGGCGTTCTCCAGGATGTAGAGGTTGCCGCTCTTCCAGCGTGGGTCGTAGTGGCGCTTGAGGGAATAGACGTAGTCTTCGGCGATGAGCTCGCGCCGGACTTGACGACCTTCGGGGCCATTGAACGCGGGGTCGTCGGCGAAATAGATGCCCGGCAGGATGCGGAAGGTGAAGGTCCTGAAGTCGGCCGAGACCTCGGGCATGGCGGCGGCCGTGTGGGGCCGCATGCGCGCGGGCTTGGCCAGGTATTCGAACTGCAGCGGTGCTTCGAAGATGCCCGAGACCACGGTGCGTGAATACAGGTCGGTGATCTGCGCCGGGTCGAAGCTGGACTCGGCAACCGGGAAGGCATAGCGGAGCACCTTCAGCGGCTGCGCCGCCGGCGTGGCGGGGCTCGTGCTTTGTGCCCAGGCGCCGCACGCGGCCAGCGCCAGACTCGATACGGCGGCCTTGGCCGCCGCCAGCAGGGGTTTTCTCTTCATGAGGGCCTGGGTGGCAGGAAAGGTCGCAAGTCTAGAGCGCCGGCACCAGGGGCCTGCCGGGGCCGCGGCAGGCGAAGAATCGGCCCGCCCTGCGCGCACTTCACGTAAAGTCGCGGCCGCTCTCCACAACTCCCGCCCCCGGCACCGATGAGCGAACTGCGCGCGCTGCTGCTGACCGACGTGGTGGACAGCACCCTGCTGTCCGAGCGCCTTGGCGACGAGGCGATGGCGGCCGTCTGGGCGGCCCACGACCGTGTCGCGCGCGACCTGCTGCCGGCCTGGCGCGGGCGCGAGATCGACAAGACCGACGGCATGCTGTTGCTGTTCGACGCCGCCAGCGATGCCCTGCACTACGCGCTGGCCTACCACCGCGCGCTGGCGGGGTTGCCGGTGGCGCTGAAGGCGCGCGCCGGGCTGCATGTCGGGCCGGTGATCCTGCGCGAGAACGGCGCGGCCGATGTGGCCCGCGGCGCCAAGCCGCTGGAAGTCGATGGCCTGGCCAAGCCCACCGCGGCGCGTGTGATGTCGCTGGCGCGCGGGGGCCAGACCTTGTTGACGCCAGAAGCGCGGGCGGCGGTCGGTGAGACCGCCTTGCCGCTGCAGTCGCACGGCCACTGGGTGATGAAGGGCGTCTCGGCGCCGTTGGAGCTGTTCGAGGCCGGCGAGGACCCCTCGGCCTTCGCCGCCCCGCCCGATGGCGAGAAGGTCTATCGCGTGGTGCGGGTCGGGGAGCGCTGGCTGCCCACGCGCGAGATCCCGAACAATCTGCCGCAGCAGGCGACGTCTTTCATCGGCCGCGAACGCGAGCTCGACGAACTCAAGGCGCGGCTGGGCAGCGCCCGGCTGGTCACGCTGCTCGGCATGGGGGGCCTGGGCAAGACGCGCCTGTCGCTGCAGGTGGCCGCCGAGGCGATGGCCGAATTCCCCGACGGCGTCTGGTTCCTGGACCTCTCGCCGATCCGCGACCCGGCGCTGGTGGCTGGCGAAGCGGCCAGCGTGCTGGGCGTGCGCGAAGAACCGGGCCGGCCGCTGATCCAGACCCTGTGCGCCCACCTGGCGTCGCGCCGCGTGCTGCTGGTCTTCGACAACTGCGAACACCTCATCCAGCCCGCGGCCGACCTCGCCCATGCCCTGCTGCGCGCCGCGCCCGGCGTGCGCATCATGGCGTCCAGCCGCGAAGCCCTGCACGTGCCCGGCGAGCAGGTCTGCCCCATCCTGCCGCTGCCGGTGCCGGGCCGCGGTGACGGCCTGGACGCCTTGTCGCGCTCCACGGCCGTGCGGCTGTTCGTCGAACGCGCGCAGTCGCACCGGCCGGCTTTTACGCTGAACGAGCGCGAAGCGCCGGCCGTGGCCGAGCTGGTGGCGCGGCTCGAAGGCATTCCGCTGGCGCTGGAGCTGGCCGCGGCGCGTGTGCGCTCGCTGTCCGTGGCCGAGATCAACAAACGCCTGGCCGACCGCTACCAGCTGCTCACCGGCGGCAGCCGCGTGCTGCAGGAGCGCCAGCAGACGCTGCGTGCGCTGGTCGATTGGTCGTACGAGCTGCTGCCGCCCGGCGAGCAGACGCTGTTCTCCCGCCTGGCCGTCTTCGTCGGTGGTTTCGACCTCGCCGCGGCAGAGGCGGTGTGCGGCGCCGCCCCGCTGGACAGCCCGGACGTGATGGACCGGCTGGCCTCGCTGGTCGAGAAGTCGCTGGTGATGATGGAAGAGCGCGACGACAGTGTGCGCTACCGCATGCTGGAGACGCTGCGCGACTACGCGGGCGCCAAGCTGGCGCAAAGCGCCGACCAGGCCGCGACGGCGGCGCGCCACAACGCACACTATCTTTCGCTGGCCAAGGCGCTCAGGCTGGGGTTGGTGGGGCCGGAGCAAGGCCCATGGATCGCGCGCGGCGAGACCGAACTCGACAACCTGCGGGCGGCCCTGTCGCTGGCCTTGGCCGGTGGGGTCGATCCGGTCATCGCCGTCAAACTGGCGGTGGCGCTGCAAGGGTTCTGGCAGTTGCGCGGCTACGCCACCGAGGGCCGTGCCGCCGTTCGTGCGGCGCTGGCCTTGCCCGCCGTTCAGGCCTCGGACGTGCCCCAGGCCCACGCCCTGTACGTGGGGGCCGTGCTGGCGCTCAGCCAGAGTGACCACGCCGAGGCGACGCAGCAGCTGGAAACCTGCCTCGCCCTGCGCCGCCGGCTCGGCAACCCGGTCGAGATCGCGGCCACGCTGTCCACCCTGTGCGTGACCCTGCTTCAGGGCGGCCAAGCGCGGGTGGCCGCCGAGCGCGAACGCGAGGCGATGCTGATCTTCCAGCAACTGGGTGATCGCAAGGGCGAGGCCATCGGCCACGAGCATCTGGCGCAGTGCGCGTTGTTCGAGGGCGACGACGAAGAGGCCGCGGCGCATCTGGAGCGTGGCTTGGCGGTGGCCCGCGAGATTGCCTACCGCGAAAGCGAGGCGGCCTGCCAGCTTCTGCGTGCCGAGTTGGCCTGGGAGGCCCAGGACGCCGTGCAGGCCCGGCAGTGCGGCGACGAGTCTTTGCGCATCTGCCAGGAATCGGGCGACAAACGGGGTGCGGCGAACGCCCACGGGTGGCTGGCCAGGCTGGCCCTGGATGCCGCCGATGCCCCCGAGGTGCAACGCCACCTGGCGCTGGCGATGCGGGTGTTCTGCGACTTCGAGATGCGCGAGCCGTTGCTGGGCAGCCTGGAAGACGCCGCCCGCGCGGCCGCGCTGTTCGGCGACGATGGCCTGGCGGTGGCGCTGATCGCCGCAGTGGCGCAGTCGCGCGAGCGCCTGAACTTGCGGCGTGCGCCACGCGCCGAGCGGCGCTGCCAGGCGCATCAGCAGGCCTTGCGCTCCCGCCTGGGCGACGCCGGCTTCGATGCCGGTTGCAGCGAAGGTGGCCGCTGGACGGTCGACGAGGCCTGCAGCGCGGCCTTCACCGCGTTGCGCCCGCCCGCGCTGGCCTAGCGGCGGGCGCGCCGGCTCACACCGAGCAGGCCCAGCAGCGCGGCCAAGGCCAGCGCAATGGAACCGGGCTCAGGCACGGCGTTGGCCTGATCCGCCGTGGGCAGGCCGGTGATCCTCAGCGTGGGGTCGTTCGCACCGTAGTACACGCCTTGCGGTTCGTCTTCGGCGTCATCGTCCTCGCCCACGTTCTTCAGCACCACGCTGCGGGCGCCGCCGAGGGCCAGCGAGAAGTAGGCGCTATCCATATCGAATTCAGTCGCGACGTCGCCGGCCCAGAGCCGGTTCGACATGCTGGTGCTGAAATCCACCGGGATCCCGTTGATGAAACTGATCTCGAACAGCTCCTGGGTTTCGTATTCCAGCCCGCTGGCGCTGTTGCCGTTGAGGTCCGCTACGTAGTTGCCGATATTCAGCATGTCGAAGACCGTCTCCGGCTCTTCAAAGTCGTACAGGTAGAGCTTGGTGTTCTGCAGCGCGATGCCGGCGCAGCCGGCCACATCGTTGAATTTGTGGCCCACCGTCCCGCTGTTCAGCGTCTGCGTGCCGACGGCGTTCTGGCAATTTTCGGGGATAAACAACTCGGCCGTGGCGCGCCACCCCAGGCCGTCGATGGGCGGGTACGCAGGGTCGTAGCCGAGGGGGTAAACCGTTGCGGCATGCGAGGCCTGGGCCGCCGTGAACATGACCACCCCGCAGAGGGCTGCGGACCTGAGGGTTTTCTTCAACTGCATATTCAAGGGTTTCTCCTGAAGGGGGTTCGGGCGGGCGCGAAAGGCGACCCAAGCAATATATGCACCTGATTTCGTCGGACTTCGCCAAGTGGTTGATGCGCAAGGCAAACCGTTCTAGGGGGTCATGCCAGCAAGCCTGTGTGGCGCGCCCGGGCGCGGCCCGGGCGCGGCCGAGTGTGAAGAATTCCGACACTTCGAGTCGGCTATTCCCCGCTCAGCCGGCTGTCGCGGTGAGGCGCCGCCCGCCAGGGCCGCTCAGAACAGCGTCGTCACCTTGACCGAGCCGCCCATGTTCTCACTGCACACCTCGGCCGAACCCGAGCGCGCGAGCCGGAGCATGTGCCCGTTGTCGTTCAGAATTTCCGCGACGAAGCCCCGCACGCCGCGCGCCCGGGCATCGCTGGCCAGCTGGCGCTGCAGCGCGCCGCCCAGCCCCACGCCCTGCCAGTCGGGGTGGACGATGAAGGCGGTCTCGGCGAGATTGGTCGAGGGGTCGATGACGTACATCGCATGGCCGACGATCAGCGGCTGTTCGCGCGTGCCGCTCACCGCGACCCTTGCCACTTCGTTCTCGAAGTCGAGGTTGCACAGGCGCTGCACATCGTCGTTGGACAGGCCGCGCAACCGGCGGAAGAAGCGCGTGTAGACGTCGCGCTCGGGCAGGTGGTGGAAGAGCTCGCGGATGCCCGCACCGTCGGAGGCGGTGGTCGGGCGCAGCAGCAGGCCGCGCTGGTCCTTCAGCGTCACCGTCTGCTCGTCTTCCACGGCATAGGCGCGCAGGCTGCGCAGCTTTTGATCGGCCGGCACCAGCCGCAGCGCCTGCGCCTGCTCGAAGAGCGCCGCGCGGCAATCGGGGTGGGCGATCTGGATGAGGGCCACCGCGCGCTCGCGGATCGACTTGCCGAACAGGTAGGCGATGCCGTATTCGGTGACCACGTAATGCACATCGGTGCGCGCGATGGTGACGCCTTCGCCGGCCCGCAACTGCGGCCGGATGCGCGAGCTGCGGCCGTCGTCTTCGGTGGCCGCCAGGCAGATGATGGCCTTGCCGCCGAGCGAGCGCGTCGCGCCCTGCAAAAACTCGGCCTGCGCGGCGATGCCGCCGTAGAAGTCGCCGTTGAACTGGTCGGCGCAGACCTGGCCGGTCAGGTCGATCGCGAAGGCCTGCGTCACCGACACCAGCTTGTGCTGCGCGGCCAGCATGGCCGGGTCGCAGACCGCGTCGATGGGCTGGAACGAAAACAGCGGGTTGCCGTCGATCAGGTCGTAGAGACGGCGCGAACCCATCGCGAAGCTGGTCACGATCCTGCCGGGCAGGTGGGTCTTGCGCCGGCCGCTGAGGATGCCTTTTTCCAGCAGCGGAATGATCGCCTCGGTGATGACGTCGGAGTGGATGCCCAGGTCCTGGTGGTCGCCGAGGTGCTTGAGCGCTTCGTTGGCGACGCGGCCCAGGCCGATCTGCAGCGTCGAGCCGTCGTCGATCAGGCTGCCGATATAGCGCGCAATCTGCTGCATCGCCGGCGCCAGCAGCTCGGGATGCTGGTACTCGATGACCGGCGTGTCCACCGCCACCAGGTGGTGGATTTGCGCGATGTGCAGCGTCGAGTCGCCCATCGTGCGCGGCATGGCCGGGTTGACTTCGGCGATCACCACCCGCGCCCGCGCCACCGCGGCGGACACCACGTCCACCGAAACCCCCAGGCTGACATAGCCGAAGGCGTCGGGCGGCGAGACCTGGATCAAGGCCACATCCACCGGGATGCGGCCCATGGCGATCAGCCCCGGCACGCGGGCCAGCGACATCGGCACGTATTCGGCCAGGCCTTGCCGGACCGCCGCGCGCAGGTCGGCGCCAACGAAGAAGCTGCGATGACGGTAACGCGTGGTGGCCTGCCCCTGGGCGTCGTGCGGCACCGCGTGGTCGGTCAGGAAGTGCAGCAGCTCGACATCGGCCGGCGGCTGCGCCAAGGCTTCGAGCGCAGCCACCAGCGAGCGCGGCGTGGCGCAGGCCGTGCCGACGAAGACATGGTCGCCCGCGCGCACCGCCTGCACTGCCTGCTGCGCGCTGCACAGCTTGCCGGCATGGGCCTGCAGCCACGGGTCGGGCACGCTGGCCGGCGCGGCAGCTGGCGCGGCACCGGCAAAGCGGGCCCGCAGGGCGCCGGCCGCCCGGGCCAGCAGGCCCTCAGGCGGCGCCGAGGGCTTGCTCATCTTCGGTCCGGCCGGGCGGCGGTGCCGCCTCGGGCAGCGCGGCCAGCACGGCCACGCCATGTGCGTGGCCCTGCGCCACGATGTCGTCGAACTTCTCCCACTGCAGCATGCCCACGCGCTCCAGCGGCGGGTTGAAATACAGGTCGGTGAGCCGGCGCGCCTGGCGCTCGCGCGAAGTGCTGTACAGCACGGTGACGTTCATCAGGTACGACACCAGCGAGGGCAGCCGATAGCGGCGCTGCCCCCTGGGCCGCAGGCGGTCGCGCACAAGCGCCCAGGCGCCGGGCATGTCGACGTGGGCGATGCGCCGCGGCTTGCGCGCACTCAGGTCCACGCCGATGACCTTGCCGATGCTGCGCATGTCGCGCATCACGTCGACCGGAAAATTGTTGAAGGTGCCGCCGTCGCACAGCAGGTCGCCGTCATGCACCACCGGGGGCAGCGCGCCGGGGATGGCGATGCTGGCCAGGAGGCCCTGCAGCAGGTTGCCACGCGAGATGACCAGCTCGCTGGCCTGCGAGTAGTTGCTGGCCACGCAGAAGTAGGTCTTCCACAGGTCCTCGACGTCGGCGTCCAAGCCCAGCAGCTCGTGCGCCGCAGCGCCGACGACGCGGCGCAGCCGGCGCCCCGCGATGAGCGAGATCATCGGCAACAGGTTGAAGTCGCCGGTCGGGTTGACGCTGAAGGACCGGCGAGCCACGGCCATCACCTCCGGCAGCGGCCGGTCGGTGGCCACCAGCGCGGCCATCACCGCGCCGATGCTGGTGCCGCCGACGAAATCGATCTCGATGCCGTGCTCCTGCAGCGCCTGCACGATGCCGAGGTGGGCGCAGCCTCGCGCTCCGCCGCCGCCGAACACCAGCCCGACGGCGCTGCCGCTCTGCACGCGCGCCAGCCGCGCGATGTCGCGCTCCAGCGCCGGGCGGATGTGCAGGTGGCCGCTCACTGGCCGGCGCTCCAGCCAGTGCCGCGTGCCCTGCGGGCAGCGGCGTTCGGCCGGGTGCAGCAGGACCAGGGTTTCGCTGGCCTCGGTGCGGCCCGGCCGCACCATCAGGCACTCACGCTCGCTCTCGTGCAGCCGCGGCGGCTGGTCGGCGTCGGCGAGCAGCAGCACTTCGTCGCAGCGCCGGCAGCAGCGCTGCGTCCAGGCGCTGGGGTGGTCGTCGGCGAGCAGCAGCACGTAGTCGTGTGCGGCCTCGATCTCGTCGAGGTGCAAGCCGATGCGGCGGTCCAGCGCCAGGTCGCCGGGCTCGCTGGACGCGATGCCGGGCTGGCGCAGGGCCTGGTCGATGCCCGCTGCATCGACGATGCACACGCGCGCCTTGAGGGCCAGCTGCGCCGCCAGCAGGCTGCAGATGTGCGCCACATCGACGCCGGCCGAAATGGGCAGCAGGGTGATCGTCACCGGCCGCGCCAGGTCGGAGCGGGGTTGCGGGTTTTGCAGGCGGTGGATGATCTGCCGCGTGAGCAGGATCGAGATGCGCGCACTGCTGGCCAGCAGTTCGCTGAACGCCGCCTTGCCCAGCCGAACCAGCACCGAGTCGCGGATCGCCACCACGCTGGCCGAGCGGGGCTCGTCGGTATACAGGCTCATCTCGCCGACGACCTGGCCCCGCGCCATCTCGCGCACCATGCGCTCGTCGCCGTCTTCGCCCCGCACGTAGGCGCGCAGCCGGCCGCTGATCACCAGGTACATCGAGTCGCCGGGCTCACCCTGCGCCATCAGCGTCTGTCCGCCGGCCAGCGACACCCATTCCAGGTGGCGGTGCAGCAGCTCCAGGGCGAACGGCTCGACCTCCCCCAGCAGCGCCTGCAAGTGCCGGTCCAGCAACTCTTCCTGAAATCGCGCGAGCATCGGTTCTCTAGGTTGGGTCGCCAGACCAGCGGAGCGCGAAATCTAACCGATTGCCCGCGGCGGCCCGCGGCGCGCCTCATACACTCGCGCATCCCAAGTTCAGCTTGCCCATGCGCCGCAACGCACAAGCCCCGGAGTCGACTCGATGGCCGCATACCTGATACGGCGCCTGTGGCAGATGATCCCCACGCTGGCTGGCGTGGTGCTGCTGGTGTTCTTCCTCTTCAAGACTTTCGGCGGCGACCCCGCCGAGGTGCTCGGCGGCCTCAACGCCACGCAGGAACAGGTCGAGGCGATCCGCCAGCAACTCGGCCTGAACGAGCCGGTGTGGGTGCAGCTGGGGATTTTCGTCAAGCAGATCGTGACCTTCGACTGGGGCAAGAGCTGGGCCACCAACGAGGCCGTGAGCAACCTCTTCGCGACGCGGCTGCCGGCCACGCTGACGGTGATGACGCCCATCCTCATCCTCGATGTCTTCCTGGCGCTGCCCATCGCCATGTGGGTGGCCTACCAGCGCGGCAGCCTCACCGACCGCATGATCATGGTGGCCACCACGGTGGCGCTGTCGATCAGTTTCCTGGTCTACGTCATCGTCGGCCAGTACCTGTTCGGTTTCCAGCTCGGCTGGTTCCCGGTGCAGGGCTGGAGCGACAGCGTGCTGACCAACCTGCTCACCTACGCGCCGCTGCCGGTGCTGCTGGCGGTGATGGTGGGCATCGCGCCGCAAACCCGGCTGTACCGCAGCTTCCTGCTCGATGAACTGGGCCAGGACTACGTGCGCACCGCGCGCGCCAAGGGCATGACCGAGGGCGTGGTGCTGTTCCGCCACGTGCTGCGCAACGCCATGATCCCCATCCTCACCAACATCGGGCTGCAGTTGCCGAGCATCTTCGTGGGCTCGTTCCTGATCGAGGTCTTCTTCTCCATCCCGGGCCTGGGGCGCGAGGTGCTGCTGGCGGTCAACCGCAGTGACTTCCCGGTGATCCAGGCGGTGACGATCTATCTGGCGGCGCTGACCATGCTCATCAACCTGGCCACCGACCTGGCCTACAAGCTGGTCGACCCGCGGGTAGTACTGAAATGAGCCCCCACGCTCACATTCGTTCGCTTCCCCCCGAGGGGGCGTTCGCCCTCCTTGAGGCGGCTCGGCGGAGGTCGAAATGAGCGCCGTGCTTTCCGCCGACGGCGCGCTGGACGACACCCTGCAGCACAGCGAAGGCGTCTGGCACGCCGCCTGGCGCCGCTTCAAGGCCGACCGCGTGGGCCTGGCCTCGCTGGTGATCGTGGCGCTATTTCTCTTGCTCATCGCGCTGTCTGGCCTGGGCCTGGTGGCCGGGAACTGGCAGGCCGAAGTGGGCTTGCCCGACGCGCCGCCCACCTTCATGGGCCCGGCCGCGCCGCAGCAGGCCCGCAGCGTCATCGTCGTGCCCAAGGGGCCCAACGTGGACCTCAGCGACATCGACCCGCTGGCCCCGCGCTACCAGGAATGGGCCGAGCGCGCCAGGCAGTTCCAGACCACCGAGACGGTGAAGGCCCCCACCTTGCCATTCGGTGGCGACCGCCTGGGCCGCGACGTGCTGGCCAAGGCCGTCAAGGGCAGCGAGATCTCGGTCTTCGTGGGCGTGATGGCGGCCCTGGTGGCCACCCTCATCGGCACGGCGCTGGGCGCCTTCGGGGGCTTCTTCGGCGGCAAGGTCGGTGACCTGCTCGAGTGGCTCTACAACGTCTTCCAGTCCATCCCCAATATCCTGCTCATCTTCGCCTTCGCCGCGGTGGTGGGGCGTGGCGTGCAGAGCGTGGTCGTGATCCTGGCGCTCACCGGCTGGACGGGCATGTACCGCCAGGTGCGCGGCGAGTTCATCAAGCACACCAGCCGCGAATACGTGCGCGCCGCCGAAGCCATGGGTGCCAGCCGCATGAGCCGCATCTTCCGCCACATCCTGCCCAACGTGAGCCACGTGGTGCTGGTGCGCATGAGCCTGCTCGCGGTGGGCTTCATCAAGGCCGAAGTCATCCTCAGCTACCTGGGCCTGGGCGTGCGCGTGGACCAGGTGAGCTGGGGCACCATGCTCGCCGAATCACAAAGCGAACTGCTGCTCGGCCACTGGTGGCAGCTGGCCGCGGCCACGCTCTTCATGGCGGTATTCGTCACCGCTTTTTCCTTGATGGCCGATGCGCTGCGCGATGCGCTGGACCCCAAGCTGCGGGGGCTGGAGTGACCCACCCCCGAAGCGGCTTCGCCGCTCCCGCTCAAGGGGGCAACGCCAGCGGCCCGGCAAAGCCGGTTCCGCGGCGTTTGCTTGATGCCATGCCCGCCTACCGGAGCCACTGAAGTGCTGCTGTCGATCCAGGACCTGGATGTTGCCTTCCGCATGGGCCGCGGCGTGCTCGCGCAAGCCGTCCAGGGCGTGAGCTTCGACGTGCCCGAGCACACCACCGTGGCGCTGGTCGGCGAATCGGGCTCGGGCAAGAGCGTCACCGCCATGTCGGTGCTCAACCTGTTGCCCGAGAACGCCCAGCGCAGCGGCCGCATCCACTGGCAGGGCAAGGATCTGCTGCAGGCCGGCCTGGCCGAGCTGCAGGCCCTGCGCGGGCGCGAGATCGCCTGCGTCTTCCAGGACCCGATGAGTTCGCTCAACCCGGTATTCGATGTCGGCCAGCAGTTGTGCGAGCCGCTGATGAAGCACCTGGGCATGGGCCGCCGCCAGGCGCTGGCGCGCGCCGAGGAACTGCTGGGCGAGGTGGGCATCCCCGAGCCCAAGCGCCGGCTGGCGAGCTACCCGCACGAGATGAGTGGCGGCCAGCAGCAGCGCGTGATGATCGCCATGGCGCTGGCCTGCGAGCCCAAGCTGCTGATCGCCGACGAGCCGACCACCGCGCTGGACGTGACCATCCAGCGCCAGATCATGGAGCTGCTCGCGCGCCTGAAGACCGAGCGGCGCATGAGCGTGCTCTTCATCAGCCACGACCTCGGCCTGGTCGGCGAGATCGCCGACCACGTGGTCGTCATGCGCGGTGGCGTGGTGCGCGAGCAGGGCCCCGTGGCACGCATCTTCGAGGCCCCGCGGGACGACTACACCAAGGCCTTGCTGGCCTGCCGGCCCAGCCTGGAAGGCAACCCGGCGCGGCTGATGGTCATCGACGACCACATTGCGGGCCGGCAGGCCCGACAGCACGCCCAGGCCAAGGATCCCGCCGCGCCCGTGGTGCTCGAAGCGCGATCGCTGTCCAAGAGCTTCTGGCTCAGGAAGGGCTTGTTCGGCCGGCGCGAATTCAAGGCCGTGAGCGACGTCAACTTCCGCCTGCGCAAGGGCCACACGCTGGGCGTGGTGGGCGAATCGGGCTCGGGCAAGACGACCATGGGCCTGGCCCTGCTGCGCCTGCACGAACCGAACCGCGGGCCCGAGGGCGGCGAAGTCATCTTCGATGGCCGCAACCTGCTCAAGCTCAACGATGTGGACCGCCAGCTCATGCGCCGGCGCATCCAGATCGTCTTCCAGAACCCCTACGCCAGCCTGAACCCGCGCTTCACCATTGGGCAGGCCTTGGTCGAGCCGATGGCCATCCACGGCATTGGCACCACCCTGGCCGAGCGCGAACAGCGCGCCCGCGCCTTGCTCGAGAAAGTGGGCCTGGACGGCCGCGCCTTCGGCAAATACCCGCATGAATTCAGTGGCGGCCAGCGCCAGCGCGTGGCCATCGCGCGCTGTTTGACTTTGAATCCTGAAGTGCTGGTGCTCGACGAAGCGGTCTCGGCGCTGGACGTCTCGGTGCAGGCCCAGGTGCTGAACCTTCTGCGCGACCTGCAGGACGAGTTCGGCCTGAGCTACGTCTTCATCAGCCACGACCTGGCGGTGGTGCGCTTCATCAGCGACGAGGTGCTGGTGATGAAGGATGGCCTGGTCGTCGAGCAGGCCAGCGCCGCGCAGATCCTGGCCGCGCCGCGCGAGGACTACACGAAGCGGCTGCTGGCGGCCATACCGCGAGGGTACCGAGCGGCCGCCTGATGCGCGCGAGGGTACCGAGCGGCCGCCTGATGCGCGCGAGGGTACCGAGCGGCCGCCTGATGCGCGCGAGGGTACCGAGCGGCCGCCTGATGCGCGCGAGGG
>JAUXRG010000042.1 GCA_030681795.1 Rubrivivax sp. | reverse complement strand
CAATCGCCGCGATGTGCGCGGGCGAAGTGCCGCAGCAGCCGCCGACGATATTGAGCAGCCCCGCACGCGCCCATTCGCCAATGTGCACGGCCATTTCCGCGCCGTCCATGTCGTATTCGCCAAACGCGTTCGGCAGGCCGGCATTGGGGTGGGCGGAAATAAATACGTCGGCCTTGGCCGACAGTTCAGCGACATACTGGCGCAGCAGATCCGGACCGAGCGCGCAGTTGAGGCCGATGGATAAAGGCTGGGCGTGGCGCACCGAGTTCCAGAATGCTTCGCCGGTCTGGCCCGAGAGCGTGCGGCCGGAAGCGTCGGTGATCGTGCCGGAGATCATCACCGGCAGCCGCAGATTGTGCTGCTCGAAGTACTCCTCAATCGCAAACAGCGCCGCCTTCGCGTTCAGCGTGTCGAAAATCGTCTCAACCATCAGGATGTCGGCGCCGCCCTCGACCAGACCATCGATGGCTTCCAGATACGCCACGCGCAGCTGGTCGAAGGTCACATTGCGGAATCCCGGATCGTTCACATCGGGCGAAATCGTCGCGGTGCGCGAAGTGGGCCCGAGCACGCCGGCGACGAAGCGCGGCTTGTCCGGGTTCAGCGCAGTCGCCTCATCGGCCGCCTCGCGCGCCAGCCGGGCAGCGGCGAAGTTCAACTCCGGCACCAGGAATTCCATGTGGTAGTCCGCCATGGAAATCGAGGTGGCGTTGAAGCTGTTGGTCTCCAGGATGTCGGCGCCCGCCGCCAGATACTTGGCGTGGATTTCCTTGATGATCTGCGGCTGCGTCAGACACAGCATGTCATTGTTGCCCTTGAGGTCGTGCGCGAAATCGGCGAAGCGCTCACCGCGATAGTCCGCCTCTTCGAGCTTGTAGGACTGGATCATCGTTCCCATGGCGCCGTCGAGCACGAGGATGCGTTGGGCCAGCAGGGATTGCAGCAGGGCGAGGCGGGACATGGCAGTCGGAAAAGACGGAGGAACGCGAGATTATATAAGGTCTGCAAACCCGATACCCGGATGGCTTGCGCGTGCCGCCGCGTAACGAATTCCTGTCACACCCGTTCAACTCTCGACAACCAGACTGGCTTGCCCAAGCCTGCCGGAGCCACTATTCCGGCCACACGAGCCGGGCCGCGCTGACGTGGTGCACGCAGGCACAAAACTTGCGAAAGATCGCTTACCTGACGGTAGCGAACGATCCGTCATCGATTCCGCATCCAAAAAAACGAGACGCTGATTTCATGCTGAAACCTTATCTTCTGGCAGGCTTGCTGGCCGGCGCGTGCCTGTCCCCGCTGGCCCTGGCCGATCGCGCCGAGGATGCCTCGCGCTATTACGAAAATGCCCTGACCCGCTACGAGCGCCACGACGACGCCGGCGCCATCATTCAGCTAAAAAATGCGCTGAAGGAAGACCCGCGCATGCTGCCGGCCTTGGTTCTGCTGGGCCAGGCCTATGCGCGCCGCGGCGAGTTTGCCGCGGCAGAACGGGTGTTCGCCGACGCCGAGCGGCTGGGGGCGGCGCGCGCCAGCATCGTGACGTTCCAGGCAAAAGCGTATTTCGACCAGGGCAAATATCAGGCACTGCTCGAAAAGTTTGGCGATCAGGGCCTGCCCTCTGCCCAGCGCCTGGAAATCCTGCTGCTGCGTGCGCAGTCGCAGATGGCGCTGAGCCAGTTCGACGCCGCCATGCGCACGGCGCAGCTCGCCGAACAGGTGTCAGGCGGAGCGGCGCGCGCACTGGCCCTGCAGTCACGCATCCATTTCATTGCCGGGCGACCGCAGGAGGCGAGCGCCAGCGTGGCGCGTGCGCTGCAACTGGCGCCGCGCGATGCCGATGCCTGGAACATGCAGGCGTCGATCGCGCATTTGAGCGGCAACCTGAATCAGGCGGTAGCAGATTACACGCGCGCGTTGAGCTTCCAGCCCGACCATCTTGAAGCGCGCCTGGCACGCGCCGGACTGCTGCTCGACCTCAAGCGCGATGCCGAAGCCAAGGTCGACCTCGATTATCTGCAGAAGCGGTTCGCCTATGACCCGCGCGGCGCGTATTTGCGCGCCCTCTATTACGGCCGTCGCGGAGATGGCGTACGCGGACGCGAAGCGCTGATCGAAGTCACCCGTACGCTGTCACAGTTATCGCCCGAATTCATCGCCAACCGCGAACAACTGCAGTTGCTTGGCGGCCTTGCGTATTACGCACTGAATGAATTCGAACGCGCCAAAGGCTACCTGGTGCAGTATCTTAACAAGCGCCCGCGTGAAGCCGGCGCGCGCAAGGTGCTGGGGGCGATCTACCTGGCCGAAAAACAATACGACCGCGCCATCGCCACGCTTGAGCCCGCCCTGAAGGCGCAGCCAGGCAACGGCGATATCCTGTCCATGCTCGGCTCGGGGCACATGGGCAAAGGTAATCACATCAAGGCTTCCTCCCTTTTTCAGGATGCCGCGCAGGCCAAGGACAGTTCGAATGTCCAACTGGGTCTTGGCCTGAGCCTCATCGGGCGGGGCCAGCAGGAAGCAGGTTTTGCTGCGCTGCAGCGTGCCTATCAACAGAACCCGGGGCGGGAACAGACCGGCGCGCCGCTGGCGATCACCTACCTCAAGCGCAACGAACCAAATAAAGCCGTGGCCGTAATGGAGGCGGTGCTGAAACGCGAGCCCGCCAACCTGTCCGCGCGCAATCTGCTGGGGGTGGCCAAACTGGCGGCAGGCGATCGCGCAGGCGCACGGGCCGCGTACGAATCTGTCATCAAGACCGGCCCGGCATTTCACGCTGCCCAGCTCAATCTGGCACGGCTGGACGAGGCCGACGGGCAACCCGCGCGGGCACGCCAGCGCTACCTTGGCGTCCTCAAGGCCGAGCCCACGCACGTCAGCGCCATGCTCGAACTGGCGCGCCTGGAAGAAGCCGCCGGCCGGCTCAACGAGGCCATCCGCTGGCTGGAGAAAGCCCGCAGCCTGCAACCCAACGATCTGCGCCCCCTGCTGGCGCTGAGCAGCCTGTATCTGCGCCAGGGCAACGCCCAACTGGCGCTCAACACCGCCAAGGAAGCGCAAGCCATCGCGCCCGACCAGCCCAACACCTTGATGACGCTGGCCATGGCGCAAATTGCCGTCGGCAATGCCGGGCTGGCACGCGTATCCCTGCGCCGCATCAACCAGCTCGCCACGTTCGATCCCGTCTGGCTGAGCCGCGTCGCTGACCAGCAGATGCGCATCGGCGACACCGAAGCCGCCCGCTACACTTTGAGCAAAATACTGCTGGCCGATCCGCGTGCCCTGACCGCGCTGGAACTGCAGATCCGCATCGACCTGCAAACCGGCAAGCTGGCCGATGCCGACAAGCGAATTGCCGAACTCATGGCCCGGCCCGACGCCCGCAGCCAGGCGCAAGGCTTGCTGGGCGAGCTGCGGATGCAGCAGAAACGCTATGCCGAAGCACGCCAGGCCTTCCAGATCGCCCATGCCAGCCAGAACAACAGCGACAGCCTGTTCAACCTGTACCGCGCCCTGCTGGCCACCAGCCAGATCAACGAAGCCGCCGCCCTAATAGCGTCCTGGAGCAAGCAACATCCGCAGGACCGGACCGCCCGCCACGCCCTCGGCGAAGCCCGGCTGCTGCTCAAGGACTGGCCGCGCGCGCGCGCCGTGTTCGCCGAACTGGTGCGCAGCAACCCGAATGACGCCCGCGCCCACAATAACCTGGCCAATGTGCTGCTGCAGCAGCGCGAACTGGCTGCCGCGCTTAGCCATGCCGAGCGCGCCCGCACCCTTGCGCCGAATGTCCCGCAGGTCAACGACACCCTGGGATGGGTCCTGGTGCAACAGGGGCAAGCCGAAAAAGGCCTGCGCTACCTGCGCGAAGCCGCTTTGC
>JAUXRG010000061.1 GCA_030681795.1 Rubrivivax sp. | reverse complement strand
GAGCGACTCGGTTGCCGCGCTCAGGCCGGCCGTGCCAGCGCTCTGGACCGACGTCGGCGCTCGCGAAGTGTTGGACTGCTGTCCCCTGAACGTCTGCTTCGTGGCTACGAATCGATCGAGGCGACCGACCGCTCGGGGTCGGTACCGTAGGTTCAAGCCAAAGAGAAGCGGTCATCGGCACGGCGCTGGTCGCCTCGCACGAGGCCTACGGCCGCTGTACCTCGTACAACTGACCTTCATGCCGCCTGCGGTCGCCAGGCCCAGCGACCGCTTGGTGCCAGTCAGCGTGAGTTCGCCCGGGCGTCGTCACTGACCGCTGACGCTGCAAGGCCGCCATCTGATGCCGAGCGTCAGTCCTCATGCAGGGCCGGTAGGAGCAAATCTCCCCTAGCCACAACCCGAAACACGGCCTTCGGCGGCCTTGCGAGTTGACGCGTGAGATCCTCTAAGCGGGCTGGGTCAAAGTGCCGTTGCGCACACAGGCGCACTATCTCTCGCTCGATCTCCACGCGCCCGCCCACCAGCACGCGCATGCGCCGCACCTGGCCGGCGGCGGCCAGATCGTCAGGTTGCTTTTCCATGGTGCCTATCGTCGCGAGAATTCAGCGACAGTGCAACGCTCATCTTTCTCGGCCAGAAGTTGGCGCAGGTGCCGCGCCTGCTTCGGGGCAGCTCGAAAGTGCGCACGGAGCGGTCAGCTGCGCTTGGGGAACGGCCGCACGACGTCCTCGGTCCGGACCTGGCTGAGCCGCAGATCGACGTCGCGTTGCAGGCGCGCACGTACCAACCAACGGGCCACGACCACGGTGGGCAAGTAGAGAACTGCCAAGGGCACGGCTGCGGCGAGGACGAGCGGCGACTTGAACGCCGCAAGCATCAGCCCGCCCAACGACATGAACACCGGCCAGATGACGTCGCGGCTCTGCAGCACGGGCATCGGATCAACACGGGTGAAGTTCACGCTAGCGCCGATGGTCAAGTTGACCATGCCCACCGGTCGATCGTCGGCCACCACGAAAGTCACCGAGTGCCCACATCGGGCCGGCATGATGCGGCTGGCCACCGTCAGCTTGACCTCGCTGCTGGACCGCTCGCTGATCCACACCTCCCAGCGCTCCTGCGCCGGGTCGGGCTCATTGAGCCGTGGCCATCGGTTCATGTAGCGCCTGGCCTCGATGACGCGACCGCTGATGGTGGTGAACTCGTACATGGTGGCAACCTCGATGTGGATAGCCAACTCACGCTCCCACGAAACGTCGCCACCTCAAGTCCGGCGTCGATGCGCCGGTCAGCTCACCGCCGACGGCATTGCTCCCCAAGCGCACGTCACTCGGGCGCCATCCATGCAGTTGAAGCGCTCGGCGCTCCAGGCATTCGCCGCACGCATGGGCGCGACCTGCCGGCGCTGCGTCAATTCGTCAGCGGTGCTGCTCGCCCAAGGCGGTCAGCCCGCCACAGATCTTGCAGAGTGCGCGGCGCTGTTGCCTTGCCGTCGGCACCGCCGACCGGCCGTGATCGCAGCGATACCCCCTTGAATCGCTGCACGACGCAGCGTCTTCACAGGGGGAACGATCATGGGAATCAAACGATGCCTGGCGTGTGGTGATCCCTTCCCGCTGCGAACGCAGTCGCCCGACCAGAGCTATTGCTCCGCTCCCGAGTGCCAACGCCAGCGCCGCAAGCTGTGGCAACGCGAGAAGCGCCAGACGGACGACGACTACCGGCAGAACCAGGCCCGGGCCCAGAGAAAGTGGCTCGACAGCCAGCCCGACTACTGGCAGCAGTACCGCGCCGATCACCCGGACTACACCCAACCCAATCGCGAGCAACAGCGTGCGCGCAGCGCCACGCAACGCGTCGGCACGATTGCAAAGATGGACGCGTCAAAGCCCGCGCCGGCGCTGGCTTCCGGCACCTACCGACTCAGCGCGATCGCCCCCAAGGGCGTTGCAAAGATGGACGCGTGGATCGTCGAAATCACCGTGCTGACAAGCACTTGAGCGTGTTTGGCCGAGTTTGCAAAGAGACGACTCGTTCGGCTTTTCAGGGCAACACTGTTACTGTTGCCGCACGCGCCACGAAGCGCTTGCTCGCCGCCATGCCGACCACCAACGTGCGCGCTGCCGACCATGGCGTGCATCGGCAGCAATCGCCATTCCGCCACCCCTCCAGGTGAGGCCCCCATGGACCCGGGCAACGACAGAATCATTGAAGTCGTGCCACCGCCACGAATGCGCGGGGCCGAGTACGTTCGCATGTCGACCGAGCACCAGCAGTACTCGACCGAGAACCAGGGCGACAAGATCCGTGAGTACGCCTCTCGTCGTGGCATCGAGATCGTCCAGACCTACGCCGACGAAGGAAAGAGTGGTCTGCGAATCGACGGCCGCCAGGCTCTCCAGCGCCTGATTGCCGATGTTCAAAACGGCCGCGCCGACTTCCAGATCATCTTGGTCTACGACGTCAGCCGATGGGGCAGGTTTCAGGACGCGGACGAGAGCGCGTACTACGAGTACATCTGCCGCCGCGCCGGCATCCAGGTCGCCTACTGCGCCGAGCAGTTCGAAAACGACGGCTCACCGGTGTCGACCATCGTCAAAGGCGTCAAGCGCGCCATGGCCGGCGAGTACAGCCGAGAGTTGTCGGCCAAGGTGTTCGCCGGCCAGTGCCGGCTGATCGAGCTGGGTTTCCGTCAGGGCGGTCCTGCGGGTTTTGGCCTGCGACGAACCTTTGTCGACGTGCAGGGCGCCGTCAAGACCGAGCTGGCGCGAGGCGAGCACAAGAGCCTGCAGACCGATCGCGTGATCCTGATGCCGGGGCCCGACGACGAGGTCCGCATCGTCAACGACATCTACCGCTGGTTCATCGACGACGGCTTGGTGGAATCCGAGATCGCTGGCCGCCTCAACGGCATGCGTGTCCAAACCGATCTCTGCCGCGACTGGACCCGCGCCACCGTGCACGAGGTGCTGACCAACGAGAAGTACGTCGGCCACAACGTCTACAACCGGGTGTCGTTCAAACTGAAGAAGCTGCGGGTGGTGAACACGCCGGACATGTGGATCCTCCGCGAAGGCGCCTTCACCGGCATCGTCGCGCCCGACGTGTTCTACACCGCGCAGGGCATCATCCGTGCGCGCGCCCGCCGCTACACGGACGAGGAACTGATCGACCGGCTGCGTGGCCTCTACCGCCACCGTGGCTTCCTGTCGGGCCTGGTGATCGACGAGTCCGAAGGCATGCCCTCGGCATCGGTCTACGTGCACCGCTTCGGCAGCCTGATCCGGGCCTACCAGATGGTGGGCTACACGCCCGATCGCGACTACCGGTTCCTGGAGATCAACCGCTTCCTGCGACGCACCCACCCGGAGATCGTCGAACAGATCGAGAAGCAGATCGCCAGCCTGGGCGGCTCGGTGGTCCGCGATCCGGCAACCGACCTGCTGTGGGTCAACCGGGAGTTCTCCGTGTCGGTGGTGCTGGCCCGGTGCCAGACCACGCCCTGCGGGCACAAGCGCTGGAAGATTCGGCTGGACAGCAGCCTGTCGCCGGACATCTCGGTGGCCGCGCGCCTGGCCCCCAGCAACCAGGCGCAGCTCGACTACTACCTGTTGCCTCGCATCGACTTCGGGCCGTCACGCATCAGCCTGGCGGATCAGAACCCGGTCGAGTTCGAGAGCTACCACTTCGAGTCGCTGGACTACCTGTACGGGATGGCGGCCAGGGCCCGCTTGAGGGTTGCCGCATGACTGCCCAGTTGTCCGTCGGCGAGGTGCGTTCGGTACAGATCGACAAGATCGAGGTGCTGAACCCGAGGGAACGAAACAGCCGCGCCTTCACCGAAGTCGTCGCCAACATCAAGGCCATCGGACTGAAGAAGCCGATCGTGGTGACGCCACGGACGTTGGACGACGGCGCCGAGCACTACCTGCTGATCTGTGGCGAGGGCCGGCTCAAGGCGTTCAAGTCCTTGGGCGAAACTGCCATCCCAGCGCTGGTGATCGTGGCGAGTGACGAAGACGCCTTCATCATGAGCCTGGCCGAGAACATTGCGCGGCGCCAGTGGCGTCCATTGGAACTACTGGCAGGCATCGAGCAGCTGCGTGATGCCGGCTACACCGCCAAGCAGATCGCCACGAAGACCGGGCTGGCCTTCAAGTACGTCCAGGGCATGCTGACACTGCTGCAGCAGGGTGAACAGCGCCTGTTGGTGGCTGTCGAGAAAGGGGCCATCCCGCTCAATGCAGCGCTGGCCATCGTCGGCGCAGGCAAAGACGAACAAGCGGTCCAGGCGGCGCTGCAGGAAGCCTACGAGTCCGGCACCCTGCGTGGCCGGCGCCTCATCGATGCTCGGCGGGTGTTGGAACGCCGCGCCAGCCTGGGCCGGACGATCGACAAGAACACGCCGCGCAAACGCGCCGACGTGTCGACATCGAGTCTGGTGCGCACGTACCAGAAGGAAGTCGAACGGCAGAAGCTCGTAGTCCGAAAGGCGGGTTTCACCCAGCAGCGCTTGCTGTTCGTCGTCAGCGCACTACAGGAACTCTTTCAGGACGAGAACTTCACCAACCTCCTGCGCGCCGAAGGGCTGGACACCCTGCCGAAGTACCTGGCGGAGCGTGTCTGGCCGGACGGGCGGCGGGCATGACCGGCGTCGTGCTCGGGTTCGTGCCCGAGCCCCTGATGGTGCCGCTGGAAAAGATCCTGCCGTCGCGCAAGGTGCCGGTGGGCCTGGCGACGTCACGTAAGTACAACCAGATCCGCGCGTCGATCGAGGAGGTTGGCCTGATCGAGCCGCTCTCGGTGGCGGCGATGGACGCCACTTCTGGTCAGCACCTGCTGCTCGACGGCCACGTCCGCTTGGTCGCGCTGGGCGACCTGGGCCATCAGGCCGCGCCGTGCC
This sequence comes from Rubrivivax sp., assembly GCA_030681795.1. Taxonomy (GTDB): domain Bacteria; phylum Pseudomonadota; class Gammaproteobacteria; order Burkholderiales; family Burkholderiaceae_C; genus Rubrivivax. The sequence goes on along the minus strand of JAUXRG010000061.1, from coordinate 1,194 downwards.
TGATCGCCACCGATGACGAGAGCTACACCTACAACAACCGCATCAACCGCCTGTCCACGATCCAGGAACACTTCATGATCCGCCGGGCTGTCGAGCGCGGCGTCTCGCCCGAGCGCCTGGCCAAAGCCCTGAGCGTGGACATCAGCCACATCACCAAGAAGATCAACCTGCTGGAGGGCATCTGTCCGGAAGCCGTGGAGTTGTTCAAGGATCGGCAGTTCTCGGTGGAACTGGGCCGCGTGATCCGCAAGATGAAGCCGACGCGGCAGGTCGAGTGCGCCGAGCTGATGGTGGCCGCCAACAACATGACCGTGGCCTACGCCGAAGCGCTGCTTGTCGCCACGCCCAGCACATCGCTGGTGGACGGTGTGCGCCCGCGCAAGGTCGTCGGCGTCGGCCCGGAACAGATGGCCCGCATGGAACGCGAGATGTCGAACCTGCAGGGGCAATATCGGCTGGTCGAGCAGTCGTATGGTCAGGACGTGCTCAACCTGGTGCTCGCCCGCGGGTACCTGGCGAAGCTGCTTGAGAACGCCAAGGTCACGAAGTACGTGAAGCAGCGGCAGCCGGAGGTGCTGGAGCAGTTCACAGCCATCGTGGCGACCACGTCGCTCGATCAGTGAGGCTGGGCGCTGCCCTGCGCTCTACCCGTCGTGTACCCAAGACGTCCAGCGCGGACGGAAACAATGCCCGTGCCGTAGCCGGCGCAAGCCCGGTCAGATGGCGATCCGCTCGACTTCATCGAGCTTGATCTGGTCACCACGCCGATCGTAGAGCCCTGTCGTTCGCGATGACTCGTGGTTGGCCATCTGCTGCGCAATCTCCAGGCGCCCGCCGTTCTTCAGGTACTCGGTGATGCCGGTCGCTCGAAAGCTGTGGCATCCGATGTGGGTTCGGATGCCCGCCGCTTCCACTCGCCGGCAAATCATTCGGTGCACGTCCGCCTGTCGCATCGGCCGCGCCGACAGCGCGCCACGACGGCCAGTGGCTGTCCGGAACAGGTAGCCGCTCGACTCGGCAGGCGGCGCCGCTTCGAGGTAGGCATCGATGTAGTCCCCTGATGGCCACCCAAACTCCCCCACCCCTGGCCACCTCAAATTCCCCCACCCTGACCGCGCTTCGATGAGGTGCTGATCAGGCCGGCAAGGCCGGCTGGTCAGGGCCGAGCAGGACGTTACTTTCCACCCCCTCAAC
>JAUXRG010000037.1 GCA_030681795.1 Rubrivivax sp. | reverse complement strand
AACATGTTCGGTGGCTTCGCGGTGACGCGGCGCATGCTGGCCATGTTCCGCAAATAAGAACAGGAAACGGACATGACTTCCAGCCTGGCCACCGTCTCCTACATCGCCGCCACCATCCTCTTCATCCTGAGCCTGGGCGGCCTCGCCAACCCCGAGACCGCGCGTCGCGGCAACCTGTTCGGCATCATCGGCATGACCCTGGCCGTGCTGGCCACGGTGCTGGGCCCGCGTGTCACGCCGGCCGGCTACGCCTGGATCGTCGGCGCCCTGGCCGTGGGCGGCGGCGTCGGCCTCTTCGCCGCCAAGAAGGTGCAGATGACGCAGATGCCCGAACTGGTGGCACTGATGCACAGCCTGGTGGGCCTGGCAGCCTGCCTGGTGGGCTTTGCCAGCTACGTCGACACCTCCACCGTGTTCCCGACCGCGGCCGAGAAGTCCATCCACGAGATGGAGATCTACATCGGCATCCTCATCGGTGCCGTCACCTTCTCGGGCTCGGTCATCGCCTTCGGCAAGCTGTCAGGCAAGATCGGCGGCAAGCCGCTGCTTCTGCCGGCCAGGCACTGGCTCAACCTGGCGCTGCTGCTCATCGCCATCTGGCACGGGCGCGAGTTCCTGAACGCGCACGACATCCAGGCCGGCATGCTGCCGCTGTTCGTGATGACCGTGGTGGCCCTGCTCTTCGGCGTGCATATGGTCATGGCCATCGGCGGCGCCGACATGCCGGTGGTGGTGTCCATGCTCAACAGCTACTCGGGTTGGGCGGCGGCCGCCACCGGCTTCATGCTCAGCAACGACCTGCTCATCGTGGTGGGCGCGCTGGTGGGCAGCTCGGGCGCGATCCTGAGCTACATCATGTGCCGCGCGATGAACCGCAACTTCATCAGCGTCATCGCCGGCGGCTTCGGCACCGGCGGCGGTGCGCCGGCACCGGTGGCGGGCGGTGCGGCGCAGCCGGCGGGTGAGGTGTCGCCCATCCTGGCGGCCGAGACGGCCGAGCTGCTGCGCGAGGCCAAGAACGTGATCATCGTGCCCGGATACGGCATGGCGGTGGCGCAGGCCCAGCACACGGTGTACGAGATCACCAAGGTGCTGCGCGACAAGGGCGTGAACGTGC
>JAUXRG010000032.1 GCA_030681795.1 Rubrivivax sp. | reverse complement strand
GACGCTGGCGATCATCTTCCCGTACTCGATTTCACTCGCGGTGGTGGGCCTGCTCGAATCGCTGATGACCGCGACCAATATCGACGACCTTACCGACACGACCAGCGACAAGAACCGCGAGTGCAAGGGCCAGGGCGTGGCGAACATCGCGTCGGGCATGATCGGCGGCATGGCGGGCTGCGCGATGATCGGCCAGTCGGTCATCAACGTGAAATCGGGTGGACGCACCCGGTTGTCCACCCTGACGGCGGGCGTGTTCCTGCTGATTCTGGTGGTGTTTCTCGGCGACTGGGTGGCGAAAATTCCGATGGCGGCGCTGGTGGCGGTGATGATCATGGTGTCGATCGGCACGTTCAGCTGGAGCTCGATCGCCAACCTGAAAAAGCACCCGCTGAGCACCAGCATCGTCATGGTGGCCACCGTCTTCATGGTGGTCACCACCCACAACCTTGCCATCGGCGTGTTCGTCGGCGTGCTGCTGGCGGCGTTGTTCTTCGCCAACAAGGTCGCGCAGTACAAGTACGTCAGCTCGACCCTGAGCGAGGACGGCTTGACCCGCACCTACAAGGTCGTCGGCCAGGTGTTCTTCGCCTCGGCCGACCGCTTCATCGCCGCCTTCGACTTCAAGGAGGTGGTCGAGACGGTGCGCATCGATGTCAGCCGCGCGCACTTCTGGGATGTGACGGCGGTCAGTGCGCTCGACAAGGTGGTGCTGAAGTTCCGCCGCGAAGGCACCGCGGTCGAGGTCATCGGCCTCAACGAAGCCAGCAGCACGATCGTCGACCGCTTCGCCATGCATGACAAGCCGGACGCGGTCGCCAGGCTAATGGACCACTGAGGAGACATGAACATGACACACGTAATGGCCTGCATCGACGGTTCACGCAACGCACGTGCGGTGTGCGACTACGCCGCCTGGGCCGCCAAGCGCATGGTCGCACCGCTGGAATTTCTGCACGTGCTGGGCAAATCGGAATATCCGGTTCTTGCCGACTTTAGCGGCAACATTGGCCTCGGCAGCCGCGAACACCTGTTGCAGGAACTGGCCGAACTCGATGAAAAGCGCGGCAGGCTGGCGCTGGAGCAGGGCCGGCTGATGCTCGAAGGCGCCAGGGCACGGGCGATTGCCACGGGGATTGAACCTCTAATCGTCCGCCAGCGCCACGGCGAACTGGTCGACACGCTGCAGGAACTCGAAAACGACATCCGCCTGCTGGTCATCGGTCGCCAGGGCGAGCAGAGCGCCAGCCTCGGCGGGCATATCGGCAGCCAGCTGGAAAACGTCGTGCGCACTCTGCACCGCCCGATTCTCGTCGTTCCCGCCGACTACCGCGAGCCGCAGCGCATCCTGATCGCCTTTGACGGCAGCGCCACCATGCGCCAGGCCGTCGAGCTGGTGACGTCGAGCCCGCTGTTTCGTAGCTTGGCGTGTCATGTGGTGATAGTCGGCGCCGACCGCGATGAACGCCGCGCCCAGCTGGAGTGGGCGCGCGCCACGCTGGCATCGGCCGGACACGCGGTGACGGCCAGCCTGCGCAGCGGCGCGGTCGAGGACGAACTCGACGCCTATGTCTTCGAGCACGCCATCAACCTGACCGTGATGGGCGCGTACGGCCATTCCCGCATCCGCGAATTTCTGGTCGGCAGCACCACCACGCACCTGTTGCGCAAGTCGACCGTGCCGCTGCTGCTGTTGCGCTAGCGGCGCAAGTCGCCTGCCCGCTCAGGCCGCTTGCCGGCCGTGTTCGATGCGCCAGCGGGCCAGGCAGTTATACAAGTCCTGGAATTCCGGCAACAGGCAGACGCCGTCGATCGGCTTGCGGATCGCCTTGACGCCGTAGCCGCCCGCCCACAGGCCAACCGGCTCAGGCAGCATCCGCCGCAGGTCGAGCAGGCCCTGCGTCGCGAGCGCGGGCGGATACGCGCTGCTGAACGACAGGCACACCGCGTCGACCTGCTTGATCTGCGCCGCGCGGACGATTTCATCGATGGGCATTTGCGGCCCCAACAGCACCGGATAGACGTCGTCCACCACCATCAGCGACTCCACCATCAGCAGGCCCAGCGTGTGTTCCTCGCCCGACAGCGTAGTCAGCAGCACACACGGGCTGCCCTGCTGCGGCAGCATGTTCGACAGCACGGTGCGGAACATTTTTTCCAGATGCTGCGAGAACAAATGCTCCTCGAAGATGCCGAGTTCGTTGCGCGACCAGGCCTCGCCGACGCGGGCGATCAGGGGTGCAACGATGTCCTGGACAAAACTCGCCAGACCGCGCTTCGCCATCTCGCGGTAAAACGCCCGTTGCAGGGCGTCGCTGTCATGGGTTTTGACCAGATGCATCCAGGCGTCGAGCTGCGGCACAGCAGCGCTCGACGCAACCACGGCGCGCGTCTCGTCGAGCGCCCGCAGCCCCGTGTCATCGAGCGCCAGCAGCTTGCCTGGACGATACCCGCGATCCATCAAACGCTTGATTTTCAACAGCCTTTGTACTTGCGTCGGTGCATACAGGCGCTCGCCGTTGGCGTCCCGCTCGGGGGTCGGAAAACCATAGCGGCGCTCCCACACCCGCAAGGTGTCCTTGGACAAACCGGTTTCGCGCTCGACCGATGCGATCGGCAGGCCGCTGACAGAAGAAGACGTTTCATTACTCATAGGCTACTCACAAATTGTCCAAGACAAATGATTGACATGCGCCAATTATTGGCTTAATTTGAGCACATGTCCAACATTTGACCAAGACAAAATGAGACCGTCTACACAATCCCTGGTTGTCTTGTCCGGCCTGGCCGGTGTCCTGCTCACTTGCCAGCCGGCTGCGGCCGAGCGCGCGCCAGTATCTGTACGCGCGGCATGCGCCATCCCGGTGGCGGCGGTGCCCGATGCGTACCTGCTCTATCACGCGCTGGCATCGCATCCAGGCCTGTACGAGCCGCGTACCCGTTCTGTTTCCTGTCCTTCCAGCAAGCGCATCCGCACATGAAAACCTTCTCCCTGCTTGCAACGCTGCTGCTGACACTGAACGTCCACGCCGCCCCGACCTGCCCGCCCCTGCTCGACGCCCGCCTCAAGGACATCGACGGCCACACCAGCAACCTGTGCGATTACGCCGGCAAGGTGGTGCTGGTGGTCAACACCGCCAGCCAGTGCGGCTACACCGGTCAGTACAAGGGCCTGCAGGCGCTGTCCGACAAATATGCCGCGCAGGGCCTGGTGGTGCTGGGCTTGCCGTCCAACGACTTCGCCGGCCAGGAGCCGGGCAGCGACACGCAGATCAAGAACTTCTGCGAATCCGGTTTTCAGGTCGAGTTCCCGCTGTTCGCCAAGACCGGCGTCAGCGCCGCCAACGCCAACCCGCTACACGCGGCGCTGGCGCGCGCCACCGGCGAGCAGCCGGCGTGGAATTTCCACAAATACCTGATCGACCGCAACGGCACCCGCGCGCTGTCGTTCCCCAGCCGGGTCGAGCCGCAGTCGAAGCAGATGGTGCAGGCCATCGAGTCGCTGCTCAAGGCCAAGCCGGCTCAGGCCCAACTTTCACAGGCGGAGAAATAACATGCGCATCGCAGTCGTCGGTTCCGGCATTTCCGGCCTGTCGGCCGCCTGGCTGCTGAGCCAGCGCCACCAGGTCACGCTGTTCGAGGCGGAGAACCGTCTGGGTGGCCACACCCACACGGTGGATGTCACGCTGGACGGCCAGACTTTTCCGGTCGACACCGGCTTTCTGGTGTTCAACCATCGCACCTACCCCGAGCTCACCAAAGTGTTCGACACGCTAGGCGTGGAAACCGTGGCCAGCGAAATGTCGTTCAGCGTGCGGCTCGACCGCCCCGACCTGGAATGGGCCGGCACCTCGCTCGGCACTGTATTCGGCCAGCGCGCCAACCTGGCGCGCCCTGCGTTCTGGAAAATGCTGCGCGACATCCTGCGCTTCAACCGCGAAGCGGTGCGCGAACCCGCGCTCGCCAGCAGCATGGCGCTGGGCGACTACCTGAAGCTGCGCGGCTACGGCAAACCCTTCATCGAGTGGTATCTGCTGCCGATGGCGGCGGCAATCTGGTCGTGCCCGGCGGCGCAGATGCTGGAATTCCCGCTGTCGTCCTTCGTCACCTTCTGCCACAACCACGGCCTGCTGCAGGTGACCAACCGGCCACAGTGGCGCACCGTCAAGGGCGGCGGGCGCGAATACGTCAACAAGCTTGCCGCCGGCATCGGCGAGATCCATCTCGGCCAGCCGGTGGAGTCGCTGCGTCCGCGCGGCGGCCAGATCGAGCTGGTGAGCGGCAGCGTGTCGGGGCTCTACGACCAGGTGGTGCTGGCGTGTCACAGCGACCAGTCGCGCGCCATTCTGGCACCGCACTATGCAACCCAGTCGCGCTTGCTGCGCCATATGCCCTACCAGCCGAATCGCGCGGTGCTGCACAGCGACGCCAGCGTGCTGCCACGCCGCAAGAACCTGTGGGCGGCGTGGAACTACCAGTCGGGCCACGGCACGCTGAGCGACCGGCCGGTGGCGGTGCACTACCTGATCAACCGCCTGCAGCCGCTGCCGACCGAGACCCCGGTGATCGTTTCGCTCAACCCGCTGCAGGACCCCGATCCGGCGCAGGTGCATGGCAGCTTCCATTACAGCCATCCGGTGTTCAACCGCCAGTCCGTCGGCATCCAGCGCCAGATCGCCGCCGCCAACGGCCGCGACGGCATCTGGCTCGCCGGCGCCTGGCTCGGCTACGGCTTCCATGAAGACGGCCTCGCCTCCGCGCTGCGGGTGGCGCGCCAGATCGATGCCGATCTGTCCTGGCAGGGCCTCGCCCATGCGGCCTGACACAGGCAGCGGCGCGCAGATCGGCTTTGGCCGCGTGATGCACGTGCGGCAGCAGCCGGTCACGCATCGCTTCGACTACCCGGTGTACTTCGTGCGCCTGCCGGTTCACGACCTGGCCCGGGTCGAGTCGCGCTGGTTCTCGCGCAACCGCTTCAACCTGCTGAGTTTTCACGAGGCCGACCACGGCGACGGCGGCGACAGCCTGGCCTGGGCACGCGGCCTGCTGCGCCAGCATGGCCTCGCCGCCGACGGCAAGATCTGGCTCACCACGTTTCCGCGCGTGCTCGGCTACGCCTTCAAGCCGGTGAGCTTCTGGCATTGCCACGCTGCCGGCGGCGGCCTGGTGGCGGTGCTGGCCGAGGTCAACAACACCTTC
>JAUXRG010000010.1 GCA_030681795.1 Rubrivivax sp. | reverse complement strand
TGTTCAGCGCCGAGCGCGGCAAGGGGGCGCATCTCAATGGCACGCCGTTGCCGCTGCGCCCGGCGGCCAGCGAACTCAAGCGCGCGCTGGCCGGGGTGGAAATGAAACGGATCAAGCGTGAACTGGCCGGGCGGCTGGCGTCATGGCCACCGTATGCCTCGCAACGAAATTTCGGCGCCAGCACGCTGGACTGGTGTTACACCGCGGCGGGCCGGTTCGACATTTATGTTCACGGCGGGCAAAAGCTGTGGGATTACGCGGCGGGTGCGCTGATTCTGGAAGAGGCGGGTGGACAACTGGCCAGCCTGGGTGGCTGCTTCGACACTGCGAATATCTGGGAGCGATCTGTGGTGGCGTCGGCCAGTCCGGAACTGTTCGTGCTGTGGCGCGACTGGCTGAAAGCGGCGGGCGCGTAAGCTGGCCCCGGCGCCGGGCAGCCCGTCCCGGGTTGCCGCACAGCCTTACTGTTGTTGCAACAACTCGCTGGCCGGCATGGGTTTGGCGAAAAGATAGCCCTGAGCCAGATCGCAGCCCATGGCCTGCACAAAATCCAGATGCGCCGCTGTTTCGACGCCTTCGGCAACAACCTGCAGCTCGAGTGCCCGCGCCATCTCGATGATGACCCGTACGATGGCCGCATCGCGCGAGTGAGTGGGAGCATCGCGGATGAAGGTCTGGTCGATTTTGAGCACGTCCACCGGGAACAGCTTCAGGTAACCTAGTGAGGAATAACCGGTGCCGAAGTCGTCGATGGCGATGCGCACGCCGATGCGTTTGAGCTCGCTGAGTGTTGCGGTCACCTGTTGCGGATCGTGCATCATTGCACTCTCGGTGATCTCGAGTTCCAGCGCGGTCGCATCGAGTCCGGTTTCGTCCAGGATTGCCGCCACCCGGGCAGCCAGAGCCGGTTGCCGAAACTGGCGCGCGGCCAGATTGACCGCCACCGTCAACGTCTGTCCCTGGGCGCGCCACGCGGCAGCCTGTTGGCAGGCTTCGCGCAACGCCCACTCGCCTATCGGCAGGATCAGCCCGGTTTCTTCCGCCAGCGGGATGAAGCGCGCCGGCGAAACCAGCCCCCATTCCGGATGCTGCCAGCGGATCAGCGCTTCCACACCGATCATGCGGCCACTGGCGAGCTCGATCTTGGGTTGA
>JAUXRG010000009.1 GCA_030681795.1 Rubrivivax sp. | reverse complement strand
TATAAAGTATTCACCATCGCCGCGGGTGCGCTGTCGATGGCATTGCTGCCATTTACCCTGGCTTCACTGATCGGCCGCGGCGCACGTTTTTTTCTGGTTGCAGGGTTGATGGCCTGGGGCGGCGCACGCATGGAAGTGGCGTTGCATCGCACCATCGACCGCCTGGGCTGGGCGACCGTCGCCCTAGTGGGGGTCGGCGCGATCGCGATCATCTACTACTGGTCGGGCATGCCATGACCGAATCGGTAGAATCCGTCCCATCCGTCGTTGCTGGGATGTATTGCGGCCAGTGCATCGCCATGCTCACGCAGCACGGCAAGGAACGCGTGATTGCACCGGTGCTGGAAGCTGCACTGGGCTGCCGGGTCGAGCAGGTGGGCGGCTTCGATACCGATACCCTGGGCAGCTTCAGCCGCGATATCCCGCGCGCCGGCACCCAGATCGAGGCGGCGCGTCGGAAGGCGCGCATCGGCATGGAACGATCCGGCCTGCCGCTGGCGCTGGCCAGCGAGGGCGCCTTCGGCCCCGATCCGATGGCCGGCCTGTTTCCCTGGAATGTCGAACTGCTGCTGTTCATCGACGCTGAACGCGGCATCGCAGTGACGGGCATGGCGCAGCAAGCGACGCGGTTTGCCCATCTGCTCACGGACGACTGGGAGCAGGCTGCGCAGTTCGCCCACCAGGCCGGTTTTCCCGAACATCGCCTGATGGTGCGCTCGCAAGGCCAGGACGACCCCCGTATCGAAAAAGGCCTGGCCGCCTGGACGGCGCTCGAAGCGGCCTTTCACCGGGCGCGCGGCTTGGCGGAAAATGGCCGGGTGTTTCTGGAAAACGACGTCCGCGCCCATGCCCATCCCACCCGCATGGAAGTCATCCGGCTGGCCGCCAAAGACTTGGCCGCGAAACTCGATTCAGCGTGCCCGGCCTGCGGCGCGCCGGGCTTTTGGGTGGTGGAGCGGCTGCGCGGCCTGCCCTGCGCCGACTGCGGCGCGCCCACGCAGGAGGTTCGCGCCGACATTTACGGCTGTCTCAAGTGCGCGCACCGCGAGACGCGTGCGCGTGTTGGCGTGGAACACGCCGATCCGGGCCGTTGCGACTATTGCAATCCCTGACCCATGCCTGAACGAACGATGCTGGACCGCCTGCGGCGTCTGTCCCCCAAAACGCTCAAGGCTGATCTCTCGGCCGGGCTGACTACGGCGCTGGTCGCGATTCCCGACGGCGTCGCCTCGCGAAATACGCCAAGCCGGTGTCGTCGGCAAGCCTGGGCGCGGTGACGGATTGAGGCCTGAATACTTGCTTTACACCATATGATTTATCAACCACCGAACCGGAGACTACCCATGTTCTACGCAATTCTTAAAACCGTTCACCTGTTGTCCATCATCGTCTGGATTGGCGGTATGACGTTTGTCCACTTCTTTTTGCGTCCAGCCGTTGCCGCGCTGGAGGCGCCCGAGCGGGTGCGCCTGACGCACGTTGCGCTGGGTCGCTTCTTCAACGCTGTGCTGGTAGCGGGTGTGCTTGCCATTGGCAGCGGGCTGTGGATGATGGGGCGCATTGCCAAGCAAACGGTGCAGGCCGGAGCCCAGCTCAGCCTGCCGCCTGAATGGATGGCGATGGCCGTGCTGGGGGTGGTGATGCTGGCTATTTTTGGCCACACCCGCTTTGCGCTTTACCCGCGCCTCACGCGCGCTGTGACGGCTGCTTCCTGGCCTGCGGGCGACGCCGCGCTGGCAAGCATTCGCACCTGGCTGATGGTGAATCTGGTGGTGGGTGTGGTGATTGTGGCGGTCACGCTGCTGGGCCTGGGTGCCGCCGGTTTATGAGGACTGAGAGGCGATTAACAAACTCTGGTTTGCGCTTTCAGGTGTTCGGGTTCGCCAGGGAGAAAGGCCTGATGAATAGGCGCGTGCTGATCGCACTCGCGGCGTATTGGCGAAGTACGCCGATACCGGCCGTTGCGACTATTGCAACCCCTGACCCATGCCTGAGCGAACGATGCTGAATCGCCTGCGGCGTCTCTCCCCCAAAACGCTCAAAGCCGACCTGTCGGCCGGGCTAACCACCGCCCTGGTCGCGATTCCCGACGGCATCGCCTCGGCCATTCTGGCCGGACTCAACCCGATTCACGGCCTCTACGCCTTGATGATCGGCACGCCTATCGCGGCCATGCTGGCGAGTTCGCACTTCATGTACGTGGCCAACACGGGCGCGCTGGCGGTGGCGACCGGCAGCGCGCTGGGCGAATTCAATGGCGAGGCCAAGGTGCAGGCGCTGATCGTGCTAGTGGTGCTGGTCGGCCTCATCCAGCTTGGCTTGGGACTGCTGCGTCTGGGCGGCTTGGTGCGCTTCGTGGCGAATGCCGTGCTGATCGGTTTCATGACTGGCATCGCGGTGCGCATCATCATGAGTCAGCTCGGCGAATTGAACGGCTATCACGCTGAAGGCAGCAACGCCGTCATGCGCACGCTCGACTGGCTGGGCCACCTGCACCGCTCCGACCCCTGGAGCAGCGCCATCGGGCTTACGACGCTGGCGCTGATCGTCCTGCTCAACCGCACCCGCGCGGCGCAGTTGGCGCTGGCCATCGCCTTGGTCGTGGCCACGCTCGGCGTTTGGCTGGCTGGGCTCGACAGCGTGGCCACGCTGAACGACACCGCCCTGATTCCCGGCGGCTTTCCCGCGCTGGTGCTGCCGCAGTGGAGCTTGGTGGCGGCGGTGTTTCCGGCCGCCGCCGCG
>JAUXRG010000007.1 GCA_030681795.1 Rubrivivax sp. | reverse complement strand
GGGCGGCTGTACGCGGCCTCTATGTTGTTGCCGTCATGCCTACCTCAGCCCGTCAACGGTGTCTTGGGTACCTTTGCAGCAACTGCGAGCTGCAAATCCAAGCGCCTGAACCGGACGGTCGGGAGCACCCGCTCATGGCCGGGACCGGGTTTTCCCTAGGGATGCCGCAAGCTGACTTTGGCCGGCAGGGCCATCGCGCCGACAGTTAGCTTCCGGGCACGGCCTCGAATTCACACTGGCAGTCTTGAACTGCCGCTCGCCCTGCCAGATCGTGCACCGGTTCAGTACGGTTGATTGACTGCCCTGGCCCGCGTCGCCAGTCCACCGGTGAACCAGCCCCCGTCGACGCCAGATGCGATGTCGGCCCGTTGTCGTGCGCGCTTCCACCGCCACAGCGAGGCTTCGGACGGCTGCATCTTGCAGCGGCGAAGCGCCCGACGCCGGTTGGACTTCGTGATGGAGGCCATTCAGTCTATGGTAAATCGACTAACACAGCGCTGTTCCTACTTCAGTCATTCCTTGGTGACGAAAGCTGCCAGCCGTGAGCGACAGAAAATGGCCGAGTGGAGCCGACCGGCTTTGCCGACGAACTGCCGATGTACACCCGGTTGCCGACCTTCGGGTTCGGACCGGGGCACCTTCCGAGTCGCCCTCGTGGTCGGCCACCCGGATCGAACCCTCCGCTTCGACCCACGCCGTCCTTGGCGGGACCGGGTGGCCGAGACGTTCGCGCGCACGCAGGTCGTCGCGCGGTGGGCCGCACGGCGAGTCCGGGACCGATGGCGCGAGTCGGCTCGGGGGTGAACCTCGGGCCTGGCAAGAGGCACGCGCCGTCGCGTCGAAGCAAAGGCGTGGGCCGGGCGCTTCAGCGGCCGCTCAGCCACGCGCACACTGTTCTTGACAGTCCACCGCCCGGCGCTTCGGCCGTCGGCCCAACCGAGCCCGCATCCGGGCGCGACCAGCACATCACTTGCTGAGTTCCCTGATGGAAGATCGTCAGCCCGCCGACGGCCGCCAGTGCGACCAGCACCCCGACGAACGCCATCACCACGATGTGCAGCCAGCGCTTGCGCTCGCGCATGACGTCTCCCGCCACCAGGGTCAGCAGGTGCACGCCGAGCGTGACGCCGAAGGCCGTGACCGCCGCACTCCTGAGACCTTCGCCGCCCCACAGCAAGGCCAGCACGATTGCGAAGATCTCGAAGGCGTAGAGCAGCTTCAGCGCATGCGCCCACAGCCGGTTCTTCAGCGTGCCCGGCAGCGCCACCGCGACGACACCTTGCAGCAGCAGCCCCAGCCGCGCCAGCCAGCGCGACACCGGGGCCTGCTGGCCGCGGCCCTTGCTGATGCCCTCGAGCACGCGGCCAGTGATCGTGACGGCACGCGCGGCGTTGGCCAGCGTCGCCTCGGGGTCGGGTTCAGGGTCGACCCGGCGTGTCCGCCGCACGTAATCCACCAGCCCCGGTTCGCTGAGCAACGAGACCAGCACCGCACCCAACTTGTCGCGGGCGACCGCGTTGCCGCCCCACAGGTCCTGCAGCAGCCGGTTCAGCCGCTGCGGCGGGCTGTCGCCACCGGGCACCTCGGCCAGCGCCTTGACCAGCAGGTCGGCAAGGTCGTGCTGCCCCGCGGGCACCAGGGCCTCACGCAGGATCGCGCGGTGGGCGCGCTCGATCAGCTCGTGGCGCACCAGTTGCGTCTCTTCGTCGGCCATCGGCAGCAGCGCCTGGATCAGCCGTTCGGCGCCGTCCAGCCGCCCCCAAAGGATGTCGTTGAGCCGCCACCTGCGATCGAGAAAGGCGCCGAAATTGGCGATCGCGGTGCCGGCCAGCTTGCGCCGACCCAGCGCATCGCTGGCTTCATCGATCAACTGCGTCGCGTCGACCGGACTGATGCGCACGACCTCGACAGTGGACGGCTCGCCGGTGCCGGTGTCGTAGTAGAGCGGGAAGCTCATCTGGTCGTACGAATCGAATCGCAGGTAGGACTCCCCGAGGTATCCGCGCAGCGCGTGGCCGGCGGGTGAGTTGATTGCCTCCAGCATCCCGTGCCCGGCCTTGGCGGCCGGCGTGTCGCCGACCGTGACATGCACGCGCCCGAGGCTCTCGTCGAGTTTCAACTTGGGTCCGCCCAGCAGCATCCAGGCGTGCAAGGCGAGCGCATTGATGGTCGGCTGCCCGGCGTCTGGCGTCGCGGCGCCGCGCTTGAGGCGCATCAGTTCCAGGTCCTTGACCAGTGCCTTGTGCAACGGCGTGGGCGCCACGGTCTCGGCGGCGTCGAACAGTGCGTTGGCGCGGAACATCACGCCTTCCTGCAGAGTGCGCGTGCTCGATGCCATCCGCAGCGCCTCCGGGTTGAGCACGACGTTGACGCGCTGGTCCCCAGCCGCACCGGACAGTTGCAGCCTCTGGCCGGCCGGCACCTCGCCCAGCACGAGCAGCAGCACCTTGCGCAGCTCTTCGCGCAGCGTCGGGTCGGTGGCGTCCTTGATGAGGCTGGCGTCGAGTTCACGACGCGCCTGCTGCATCTGTGAGCGGACCTCGATCAGCTCGGTCTTGAGCCACTTGAGCACCTGCAGGCCGGTGGCGGTCTCGGTCGCGCCGAGGTCTTCGCGCAAGCCGGTGAAGGGTTCGGGCAGGCGGGCGATTATCTGGCGGTCGGAGTCGGACAGTTCGGCCGGCTTGTGCACAGTGCCTGCGGCCGTGTCGACGCTGCCAGCGCCGCGCTTGCGCAGCAGCCGCGTGAGCTGGTCGATCCGGCGCAGCAGAAAACCCAGCCGGCGGATTCGATACTCGAAGTCGAACTGGTCGAGAAAGGCGTTGAATGTCTCGCGGCCGCCTTCGCCCTGCTCGTTGAAGCCGCGGTCGCGCCAGACACGCACCAGCGCCCGCAGGCCGTAATGCAGGTCGGAGCCGGAGTGGATGCCCCAGCGCCAGCCCAGCCGGTCGGCCAGCGAGTCGGTGACGGCGTAGACCCGCAGCCGGTGGTAAGGCAAGAAGGCCAAGCCGTAATAGTCGGCCATCTCGCTGAGCTTGAGGCTGGCCCAGGGCGGGATCGGGCCGTACTTCTTCAGCAATCCGGCAAACGGGTCGGCCTGTCGTTCGATGTCGACTTCGCCGAGGCGCACCATGCGCTCGACGCGTTCGATGCGCCGGTTGCGCGACAGCACCGACTGCAGGTCTTCGCGGATCGACTCGTAGCGCGGGATGCTGGTCAGCGCCGCCAGCGAGTTCTGCAGGGCATCGGGCGTGCGCCCGGGGTCCGGCGTTCGGTGCGGGTCGATCTGCTCGGGCGAGGGTTCGACGAAGACCAGCTTGCGCTCGATGGGAACGCTGGCAAAGCGCTGCGACAAGGCTTCGACCACGTAGGTGAACGGCTTGTTGTCGAGGTAGCCGCCGTCGCCGAAGGCGCGATGCACATGCAAGTCCTGGGCGACCTCGACGCGCGGCAGGTTGGGAAAGAAGTCCCGCCAGCGCGCGAGGCCGGGCGCCTCGCCGTCGGCCTTCAGGCGGGCCACCGTGGCCAGCGTCATCGGCTCGAAGGCGAAAGGAAACGACGAAGTGCAGCGTGCCGCGAAGGCCAGGAAGGCGGTGTTGACTGCCGCGAAGTCGTTGCCGCCGGCGCTGACGCCGTTGGGGAAACTGAAGCGGTAGTTCTGCTTGTAGCGGCGCTCGAACACCACCTTGTCGAACAGCCGCAGCGGCACCGCCGAGCCCTCGATGTCGGTCGTCGTCACGTAGAGGTCGACTTCATCGACGAGCGGCGAGCCGTCGGCGGCCGGACCCAGCCGCGGCAGCGGCTTCATCGCCTGCATCGCCGCCAGCAACTTGGCATACATGCGGTCGCTGTTGAGCAGCGAGGCCGGCGGGCCGCTGCGGGGTGTCAGCGGCGGCTCGACACCGCGGTACGACGGGGCGTCGTTGAGCAGCAGACCGATGTCACCTTCGTTGACCCATAGTTCCTGCAGCGCCGCGAACTGCTCGCCGTTGGCCAGCGCCTTGGCCAGGAAAATGCCGTTGATGCCTCCAGCCGATGTGCCCGCGACGACGTCGACGACCAGCCGTGTGCGCGTCGCGGCACTCAGGTCGAGCTGTGGCCAAGGGTCCACCGCGACCACCGGCTCGGCGGCGGCGTGGCCGTCAACTCGAGCGTTTGCCGCAGCACGGCGCGCATCGGCAATCAGCCGGGCGTATTCGCGCCGCAACTCGGGTTCTCCGGTCAGCCACGACAGCCGGCGATAGATCTCGCGCGTTGCGGTTGCGCCCGTGTTTTCCAGCAAGTGGCCGTCGCGCGGCGTCGCGCAGGCCATCTCGAACATTTCGTTGGTGACGCCATTGATGTAGATCGCCAGCGAGACGCCGCCATACATCACAACGCCGAAGCGGACCTCGGCGCTGTAGCCGGCATCGACCGGCAGGGCGGGATCCGGCGGGACCGGAACCGGATCAAGCGGCTTGGGCATGCGACCTCCAGCACTCGGGAACAGCCGAGTCGAACCGGACTTTAGGCTTCAACGCGGGCCTGCACGTCGCAATTGTTCAAATGCGGCGCGAGATCGAGCCTTCAAGCCGGAGCCGGGGCGGTGCAGACCCCGTCGTCCCGGGTCTTCCTCTGGCATCGCTACGCCGATCGGTCCTGCCCGTGGGCTGCAGCCGCCGGCAGCCTGCCGTTCACGGACGATCGCTGTTCAGACGGCCTGGCGTCCCGGGCCCGTGATGTGCAGCATCGACCGGGGCCCGCCTCGCTCGGCCCGATCAGCAAACCGCCCTGCCGGCCCGATGCCGGACCACTGCCTTTCTGGCCGTGGAGCCCTGATGCCGCATCGGGGCGGTCAGCCCAGGTCGCCTGAACGGTTACGGTTGGGCAGCGTCAGGCCGCTTACAGCGCCTGGCCACGGGCTGGCGCCCGAGGCGGTGCCCGCGCCCGCAATCCCAGGTGCGTAAGGATCTTCTTGACTACCGGCGGTTCCAGGATGCCGCGATGATCTTCAGATCGCCGCCGCATTGCGGGCAGTGCGCCAGGTCGAGGTCGAACACGCGCTTGAGCAGCTTGAACCAACCCATCAACTGAGTTACTCAGAACCGGCCGTCCAGCAATGCCCGCTCCTGGCCGGCCTGCGACGGCCGGCTCTCGGAGTTGCTCGCCCCAAACCGGCCAGTCAGGATGTGGTTTTGAACGTCGGCAAAGTGGCGTCGAACTCGTCTGCCGGAGCACCCGGCATCGGCCAGAAGTTGTCACCCGCGAACGACGGCAATGGTGCAACCCCGCCAGAACGTGGCAAACCCTGCACTGTGCCCCGAGTTTTGAGGCGCGCCGCGTCAAAGGAAACCTGTACTACGGCAACTCACCCTTCGATCTGACCGGCCGCGTCAAACGGGCACGGCGTCAAATATCAGCGGGTCAGCTTCACGGCCGATCGGGTCTACCAACACCAACGCGACGCCGAGTGCAGGCACAGCGGCGCCCGGCCGATCGATGGGAGGTAGCGCCAACGCCCCGCCGGTCAGCGCCGTGTCGCCGGGCTCGGGTGTCCAATTGCCACCATCGACTTGAAGATGCAGTCGGACGCGGAATGGGCCGACGGCACGCGCATGCGCCACCGGGCCACCGGCGATCGCCAGAGTCAGCCTCCACGTGCCCGCTACCGCGCCAGCGCCCACGGTGGCCGTGACCATCTCCGCGGTCAGCGCCGGCACTGCCGAGGGCACGAACATCGCGACCGCCGGTGCCGATACCGCGCTGTAGGCGCCCGGCGCGTCCTGGCTCTGCGCACCCTGGGCCGGCTCGACCGAGCCCGCCGGCAACGGTAGCTCGGCCACACCTGGCGGCAGGCGCCGTTCGGCGGGCATCTGCACCTCGGCCCAGTAGTGGTAGCGCACGTAGGCGCTCAGACCGCTCGCGGTCGGCGCATCGAGGGTGGTAGCCACGAACTCGTCACCCTCGCGCTGCAACGCGCCGCGGCCAATCTCGCGTGCATACAAAGCCTCGGGCACACCACCGCTGGCACGGCGCAAGCGGTAGGTCGGGGCGACGGCATCGGCGGCGGCAGGGTCGCCGGGGTCAATGAACAGGCCCGGCTCGGCAGACTGCAACGCGACCAAGTCCAGCCCCACGGCGCGCACCGTGACGCTGGCGACGGCGGTGACCGGGTCGACCACCGTCTCGATCCGCGGCGCCGGTGGCGCGTGGCTGCTGGGCACGGCGATGGGCAACAGCGGGCAGCTCTCGAACGGTGCTTCGGCGCCCTGGCCGCTAAGCGGCACGAAGCGCAGGAACTGCACCGTCTCCAGCGCACGCGGCAGCCGCGTGTCGAACAGCACGCGGCCATCGGCGGCCGGCTTCAGCGGCTCATCGGTGAGCAGGCGGAAGCGCTCGCGCAGGCCCAGGCCGGCCAGGCCGCGCTGCGCACCATCGACGGCGATCTCGGCGCGCGTGCGCGGCCGGTCGCCTTCGAATAGCGCCAGGTCGAGGCCCCGCGAATCACTGAGATAGGCGCGGTAGCGCGCACCCGGCACGCCGCTGAAACGCAGGCGGAATTCGACGTCGGTGGCGGGCGCCGGCCGGCTGCTCCAGACGATGCCGATGCCGGTGCGCGGCACCGGCGGCGAGCGCGGGTCGCAGAGCTTGACGGGCAGCGTGGCGGCAGCGCCGGTGCCCCCGGCATCGTCCTCGAAAAACGCGGTGGCATTCAGCGTACGCCGCTCCATCGGCAGCAGCGCGGGCAGGTCGAAATCGAAGGCCAGCGGGCCACCTTCCTGCGCCGTGGCGGCGTCCTGGGTCACACCGCCTAACGCCACAACAGCACGGGCCAGCGGGCGCGAGCCGGCAGTCATTTCGTGCAGCGCGGGCACCACCAGCGTCAGCCGCACGCTGCCGGCGACCGCCGAGCCATTGCCCACCGCGCGCTCGGCCAGCGACAGATGCGCGCGCAGCGCGGGCTGCGGCAGCGGTGGCCTTGCCGGCACGGGTACGTCGATGTCGCGCGCCGGGCCGAAGCGGCCGAAGACATCGGCCAGCGCGACGCGGTAGGTCCACGGCGCGGCGGCGGCATCGACGTCGCTGTCGGTAGCAATGCCGAACTTGTCCTCGGTCCGTCGGTGGGTGGTGCCCAGCATGCGCGGCGCGGCGCGTTCGGCAGGGTCGGCACCGGGTGTGGCGGCGGTCAGGTCGACCCTCTCGTGCCGTGTGGTCCAGCCCGCGGGCTCGAGCCGGGCCAGCGCCAGCAGGGTGGCCAGCGGTGGCGCGGCCACCCGCAACTGCTGCCGGAACAGCGTGCTCGGCCCATCGTCGGCGCGCTGCCAGCCGGCCTCGCCGAGCAGCACTTGCGGCGCGGCTGGCAGGTCTGGCGGCGGCGCTGCGAGTGCGCTGGCGACGAAGGCGCGGATCGTCAGGCCATGGCGCTGCGCAGCCAACGCTGCCACTCGGTCCACGCCGGGTTGAAGCTGCATCAGGCGTTCGATCAAGCGCCGCTCCAGCACGTCGGCGTCGGGCAGTTCGAAGACCATCTCCTTGCCGACCGCAAACAGGCCCGCCGCCAACCACGCACGGGCGATCGGCGGGCGAAACGGGTCTGCCGGCAGCGGCAGGTCGGCCAGCAGGGTGGCCAGGCCCAGGTAGCGGCCGGCACCGGGGTCGAGCGCCTTCATCAGCACGCTGTCCTGGACCTGTTCGGTGGCGCGCTGCCAAGCGCGGCGTTTGCCGTTGGCCAGCACCGCGGCAAGAAAGATCTGGCTGCGCTGCACCGCCGCGGGCGCTGTGTCGGCATCGCCGAACAGGCGCTCGACCTCGTCGTCCAGGTCGGCCTGCATCGCGGCCACGCGGGCGAGTTCATCGGCCGGGCTCAGCCCATCGAAAGGGCCGTCGGGGCGGTCGGGGCGGGTCCAACGCAGCGGCGCGCCTTCCTGCACGCGTTTGAGTGCGACGGCCGGGCCCTCGCCACCGGCGTACCACGGCCGGTCGCCGGCAATCGGCGCCGACAGGCTGGCGAACGGCGGCTGGCCGAGAAGGGCTTCGATCGAGCGCCCGCTGGAGGCCATCCAGCCCTGCACCGTCACCGGCCCGCGGCCGCGCAAGCGCAGATGCGTGATCTGCGGTGCGGCCACCAGCCAGCGGGCATGCGAACGCGCTGCCAGCACCCGTTGGTCCTGCCGATCGACGAGCGCGATCTGGCCGTCCAACGCGCCCGCGCCGCGAAAGCGCGCTTCGACGCCGGCCAGCCAGCCGTCTTGCTCCGGCACGGCCTGGCGCCGGCCGATCAGCTCGCCGCCCGCCGCGTCGATATCGGGCGTGGCGAAGGCCTTGTCGTTGCGGCCGAACCAGCTCACCGGCAGCACGTCGGCAGCGGTGCACTCCACCGGCCACAGCAGAAACGGCGCCAGCGGCAAGCCCAGCGCGGCGGAAGGAAACAAGCGCAGGTGGGTGCCCTTGGGAAGGTCGGGGTCGGGCACGTCCGGGCCCATGCCGGCGGCTGCGGCGTAGGCCGAAAAATAACGCGGGTGGATGAGCCAGCTGTTCATTGCGCCTCCTGGGCAAAACTGGGTTGCAGCGGCACTTCAAGCAAGCCCACCAGCGCGGCCGGCGGCTGGCCCAACGTCAAGTCGGTGCAGCGCAGCCGCAGCCGCGGCATCACCAAGCTGACGGCCGCCCCGCGCCGCGTGCGCCGCGGCACGAACGGCGTGGTGGTGGCAAACAGCAGCCGCGAGCCGCTGCGGTCGCGCAGGCGCAGATCGAAATTCACGACCGTGGGGCCCATGACCAGGTCGAGCCCCTCGACGTGGAAACGCGCTGGCCGGTGGATGGCCTCGGGTGATTCGAGCAGCAGCCCTGCGCAACGCCAAGGTGCTGCGGCAGCGGGTGGCAGCGGCGGTGGCAACCACAGCAAGCTGGCGCGCGGTGCCGCAGCCACCGGCCAGCCGTCGAGGCCCAGGCTGGCCAGGAAGGCATCGAACATGCCGTCGTCCCCTTCGCTGACCCGTGCCGCCAGCACCGTGCCCAGCGGCAACGCGACGCCGCCATCGGCCTGGCCGGCGCCACTGCGCGGGAAGCGCAGGCCTTGCAGCATCTCGGCGCCATCGGCCCAGCGCGAGGTGCGAAAGCTCACCCCCGGCAGCCGGCCGTCGTTGACACCGGCGGTCTTCGATTTGGCCAGCACGAAGACCTCGTACCAGGTGTCGCGGGTCAGCGTCAATTTGTCGACGTGCAGTACGACGCCGTTGGCGGCCAAGCCGCAGGCCGAGTCGATGTAAGCCTGGGCCACGATGGCGGCGCTGCCCGTCATCTGCGCGGCGCTGACTGGCGCGAGCAATTTGGGTGTGAAGAGCTGGTCGGGCTCGACGTCCGCGGGCTGGTCGAGCCGGCGCAGGGCGCACAGCAATTCGAACTTGTAGATGCTGGCCAGCAAGGCCACGTGGCCGGGCGCGAAGTGCACCTGCACCGCGTCATTGGCGAAGCGGTGCAGCTCACTCTGCGCTGGGTTGTAGCCGAGCAGGTGGCGTTGCAACATCGCGGGCTCGAACAGGTCGCGGCGGCGGTGGAGGTGGTCGAAGTACGCCAGCGTCGACGGGCCCGACGCAGCGCCGGCAGCCTGCAACGGCGCGGTGCGAAACCAGTACTGGCGCAGCATGTCCGTCCTGCCGTCGGCGGCCTGCGTTTTGAGGACCTGCTTCTTGCCTTGCTCGTCCATCTGCCACAGCGTGCCCGACCAGCGCATGCGCACGTCGATGCGGTACAGCCGCCCGGGGTCGAGCACGCAACGGCGCGTGGGCGACGGTGCGGCATCGGGCTTGGCGGCGATGTCGGCGGCGGCCTTCTTCTGCTTGTCGGCCTCGGCCGCCGCAGCGGCGTTGCGCACCGCTGCGGCAGCAGCCGCGCTTTGGGTGATGCCGCCCAGGCCCAGTACGCCGATGCGCAAGCCAGCCACGCAGCGCGCCTGCACGCACTTGACGGCCACCGCGGCACCACCGGCCGGCGGCAGCCACCGTACCGCCAGGAAGCCGCCGCCGAGATCGCTCTGCTGGTCGGGCAGCCAGGCCCGCGCCAGGTCGTCGGTGACGGCGAAGGGCCGCCGGCCGGCCGCGTCGACCGTCCAGGCCTTGGTCTCGACCACCAGCCAGAGATGCGGCTGCAACAGCGCGTCGTCGGGTATCAGGCGCAGCTCGTGCAAGGGGCGGACGCGGACGAAGGCGAAGTCGATCTGGTCGCCTGGGGGCGCCAACGCCGCGCCGGGGTCGAGCCAGCCGTCGAAGCTGCGCCCGTCCAGTTTCTGCGCCGCGAAACCCCTAACCCGCGGCCCGGTGTAGGCGAACTGCAAGGGCAGCAGCGCCGCCGTGCTGCCCGTCAACACGCTGCCCGGCTGGGCGGGCGTGGGCATGAACATCAACTCGACCCACACCCGCGGCTGGCTTTGCAACGGGTCGGCGCTGCGCGGGTTGGGCGGCAGGCGCCAGCCGTCGCCTTCGCGCGTGGCGTCTTCGCCTAACGCCCACCCGAAGCGGGCTGCGAACTGGGCCTGGCAGATGTTGGCCAGCGCGGCCAGCGGCTGCTCGGCCAAGCCGGCACCGGCGTCAGCCAGGGCGTGCAGCCAGAGGTTGCCGAAAGGTGTCAGCAAGGCCAGCTCGGCCGGCTGCGGCTGGTTGCACGCGTCGGCCGGCTTGCCGGTTTGCCAGGCGTGGCTGAAGGGGCCGACCACCACCACGTCGGCCGCGGTGGCGTCGACCAGGGTCAGGTCGATCAGCTCCCAGTCGTAGCTGAGCAGCTCGCTGCCGATCGGCCGCGCGCGCAGGCCTTCGGGGTAGCGCTCGACATCGGGGAATTGCGCCGAAGCCAGGCTGAGCTTCGGCGCGGTGCTGAAGGCCAGCAGCGGCAGGCTGTCGGGCCAGACCGCCCGCTCGGGCGTGGCGTCTTCCAGCTTGGTGGCCAGCGGCGCCAGGCGGCGGTAGTGGTCGTCGACCATCGAATGCGCCTGCCCGTCCAGCGGGTGCTCGGGCGGCCCCGGCATCTCGGGTGGGGTCGGGCTGCCGTATTCGAGCGTGACGCACTTGCGGATGGTGTCGAAGAACAGGTCGATGCTGCCGCACAGCTCGGCCTTCAGGTGCGGATCTGCGCCGTCGACCAGCACCACGTGCACGGTGGCGTCGATGCCGACCGAGAAGATGCCGATGTGCAAACCGCCGCCGATGGTGCCGATGCCGACGAAGCTCATCGGGTGGGTCGCGACCAGAATGTCGGCGCGTGCGAACACGTCGGCCCACAGCACCGGCTTGAAGCCGTAGACGATGTCAAAGCCGACCCCGAAGGCCAGCACGAAGCTGCCCGGGCCGAAGGTGTAGGGCCCGTTACGCGGCCACCTGGTGATGCCGTTGCCGCGCATCATCAGGTAGGCATCGGAGGTCTGGCCGATCAACTCAGGCATGAAGATCGAGCGCACCGGCCCGCCTTCGCGGCTTTCGCTGGGCTTGCCGCCGCTGGGTACCCAGCCATCGGAGCCGAGGTGGATGAACCAGTTGGCCGAACGGGTCGGGAAAAACGCGCCCACCGGCACCGTGGTGATGACGATGTGCGGGATCTCGTACTTACCTTCGACCGCGATGGTCACGCCGTCGGCCGGATCGACGATCACCACGCCCTTGGCCTGCAGCGCCGACAGCTCGTTGCCGCCGCGCGCGATCTTCATGCGCGGGCCCATGTAGCGGCCTTCGATCGAACCGCGCACCACAATGTCGGGCGTGGTGACGAAAAGGCCGGCGCGGGCACTGAAGGTGAAGCCCATGTCGGGCGCGGTGCCGATGACGGCCTCGAGGCCGAAGCTGAAGGCGCC
This sequence comes from Rubrivivax sp., assembly GCA_030681795.1. Classification (GTDB taxonomy): domain Bacteria; phylum Pseudomonadota; class Gammaproteobacteria; order Burkholderiales; family Burkholderiaceae_C; genus Rubrivivax. Next base: position 16,062 of record JAUXRG010000007.1, on the reverse strand, counting down.
GGGCGCGGGCACGAAGGCGCCTGGTTCGGTGTGGTCCCATTCGAGCGCGGCCTTGATCGGGTCGGCGCCGGGTGGTACCGGCTTGGGCTTGCCGCCCGCGGCGAAGACACCGCCCAGGCCGTAGATCGCCAACCCCGAGTTGGCCAGCGGCAGCGGGCCGGGCAGGTCGACGCCGAGGCCGAGCTTGACCATATCGGCGGCGGTCTCGACATCGGCCTGCGCGCCCAGGCCGCCGAGCGGCAGCACGCTGGCTTGCAGCGCAGCGCGAAAGCCGTCGGGCGTCAAGGCGACGGCGCCACGGCCGGTGACCATTGGGTCGAGCGTGATCGAGGCATCCAGCCCGCGCAACTCGCCCTTGAGCTTGCCCGCGCCGTCGAGCGTGGCCCGGATGGTCGCGCCGCTGACCTTGACCGGCCCGAGGTCGAGCTTGAAGCGCAGGTCGACCTCGACCCACATCGAGCCGCGGCCCGAGCGCGTGCCCAGCACGTCGAACAGCGAGTCCGGGCCCTGCACCTGCCAGCCGCCCGGGTCTTCGACTTCGAGCGAGCTGCGCGCGTAGTCGAGGTGGATCATCTTCAGCCCCGACTCGCGCAGGTCGATGGTCAACACCACCTCGCGCACGCGGACGCGGAAAGGCTGGTTCGGGCGCATCTTCACCGCCAGCACGCCGACGTCAATGGCGGTGACGGTGGCGGCCACCGAATAGTCGATCTTCAGCCGCATGTCCTTGCCGGCCGGGATGGCGCCGCCGGTCGACATCAGCTCAGCGCCGTGCAGCACCACCGAGCCGCTTTCGAGAAAGCTCGACAAGCCGACCGCGGCCGTCAGCAGCGTGTGCAGCACCACGCCGCTGCTGTCGCCGTCGGGCGACTTGGTCTGCGCGGCGCCATCGGCAATCAGCGCGGTGGCCAAGGTGGCCGCGGTGACGGCGATCTTTGCGCCGAGGCCGCCACCTTGGCTGTCGATCTTCAGCAGCCCTTCCCCGCCCTGGCTGTCCAGCGCCAGGCTGAGTTCGGAGCTCGGCGCCACACCAGCCGCCGCCGGCTTGCGGCCGTAGCGCAGCCGCGCCCGCACCGGCTTGCCGGCGCCGAAGGTGATGGGCTGGCCGAAGCTTTCGCTGCGGTCTTTCAGCGGCAGCTCCATCACCGCTTCGACCAATGTCGGCACGAAGCCGTCGAGGCCGGTGGCGCTGGGGTCGCGGCACTCGATGCGCACGTCGATGGCGGGGCGGTCGCCATCCTTCGGCACCTGGGCCTGCACGATGAGGTCGATGCCCGGCGTGGGCGGCAGGCCGACTTGCAGCCACGCATCGACCGGGTGGCCGCCCATGAACGGCACGCCCTTGGGCAGGAAGAAGCGGGCGCGGTTGACGGCAATGCCTTGCCACGCGGGCGCATCGGCCGGCGTGGCCAGCGTCACACCATCGACGACCACGGGGTCGGCCGGCGTGGCGTTGTCGGCCAGGTCGAGCACCACGCCATGTGTGAAGTGCAGCCCGAAGCCGGTGCCGCCGACTAGAACCGTCGGTGGCTGGAGTTCGAGCACGACCACGTCGTCGGGTGCGTCGCGGTTGGGCGACAGGCGCAGCGCCACGCTGCCGTTGACTTTTCCCTCGAGCACCAGAAACAGGCTGCGGCCGGCCAGTTGCACATCGCCCGCGGCCGGGTCGGCTTCGAGCGATTGCCCATCTGCCGACAGCTTGGCTGGCAGCAGCCCGTGGCCAGGCAGCTTGCGAATCAGGTTGAACAGCGGCCGCGCCGGGCCGTCTTCCAGCGCCACCGCCAGCCTGAAGCCGGTGCGGGTACCGGGCGGGCCGTCGAAGCTGAGGACGTAGTCGCGTTCGGGGTTGACAGCCGGCGGCGGGATCAGCTTGAGATCGAACACGCCGAGTGCGTGTTCGACCACACCGAACTGCAGCTTGCCTTCTTCGCGGTCTGCCGGCAGCGGCTCGGGCAGCACTAGCTGCATCGTTTCCAGCAGCCCATCGATGACGGTGCTGGTGAGCATGCGACTGAGCAGTTGTTCTTTGGACAGGCGCTCTTTCACATTCGACATGCGGGGCACTCCTGGCGTGCCCGGCCACGGCGAAGCCGCAAACACCGAAACATTCTTGCGGGTGGATCCCTGGTCCGCCATCCCGCAGATAGCACTATGGCCATAAGGATCGTAGCGACGGCACCATTCATTCATCAGGTCAGCGGATGGCCCCGCCATCGCTTCTCGGAAACGGAACAGGACGAGCTGGTGCCGTCGTCTTGCATCCCGCTACTTCCACTGCATCGCCCTTTCCTGGAGTTTCCACATCGATGCGCGTACCTGTTAGCCCGCGCAAAGTTGCGACGGCTCTCCTCGAGGTCAGTAAAGCGACCGCTCAGTGGCTTCCCAATCGGCCAGCTTTACGACGCCTTTGGGTCGGGTGAGGTCGCGACTTTGGGATGCAGTCATTCGGTCTACGGCGTCGGCAGCAGTCCGATGGCGATCGCATGTGCCCGCTCAAGTTGGCAGTCATCCGCATGCCGACCCCAGTGAACGTCAAGTTTCCGGGTGGAGCGGTCCGTCGCCCCAGCGAAGCCTGACCGACCGTTCTCGGCAACCGCCGGCATTCGTCCGCCAAGTCCGAACGGCCGCTGTCAAGATGGCCGTCGTACAGGACGCGTCCGTGAAGGGAAGCTGAAGGCCGGCGGTGTCAGTTCCCGGGCTTTGCTGACGGCTGACCTTGGCCGGCCAGGCGCATCGAAAGTCGGCTTCCTGACGCGGCCTGGCTCTCACGCTGCCGGCCAGAAGCACGCGCTCGCGGCCGGCCGCCGAGCAAGGGCAATCGGGCAGCGCTGGCGCACCCGCTCCAGCTTGACGAGCCCGTGCACGGCCCGGTGCAGGCCACTCGCCCGCCTTGCAGCCGCAGAAGCAGAGGAGCGGGCTCGGCAAGGCCTCGAAGTCGTTGACCCCGATGACCAGCGTGGCACCATCGCGTCTCACGAGGAGACTGCCCATGAGCCTGCACCGCCAACTCCAGCAACGGGCCGCCGAGGCGCGCCCGATCCGCGTCGGCCTGATCGGCGCCGGCAAATTCGGTTCGATGTACCTGGCGCAGATCCCGCGCACGCCTGGCGTGCACCTGGTCGCCGTCGCCGACCTTTCGCCCGAGGCCGCATGCCGCAACTTGGCGCGCGTCGGCTGGGACCCGCAGCGCGTGCAGGCCGCCAGCATCGCGACGGCGCTGCGCGACGGCAACACGCATGTCGGCGACGACTGGCTGGCGCTGGTGCGCCATCCGGCCATCGACATCGTCGTCGAATGCACCGGCCACCCGATCGCCGCGGTCGACCATTGCCTGGAGGCCTTCGCCGCGGGCAAGCACGTGGTCAACGTGACCGTCGAGGCCGACGCCTTCTGCGGCCCGCTGCTGGCGCGCCGGGCGGCCGACGCCGGCGTGCTGTACTCGCTGGCGTTCGGCGACCAGCCGGCGCTGATCTGCGACCTGGTGGACTGGGCGCGCACTTGCGGCTTCCCGGTGGTGGCCGCCGGCCGCGGCCACAAGTGGCTGCCGCATTTCAGCCAGTCGACTCCCGACACGGTGTGGCAGCACTACGGCCTGACGCCCGAGCAGGCGGCGCGCGGCGGCCTCAACCCGAAGATGTTCAACAGCTTTCTCGACGGCTCCAAGCCGTCGATCGAGTGCACCGCGGTGGCCAACGCCACCGGGCTGGAGGTGCCGAGCACGGGGCTGCTGTACCCGCCGGCCAGCGTCGAGGACATCCCCTTCGTGACCCGTCCGCGCAGCGAAGGCGGCGTGCTGGAGAGGAAGGGCATGGTCGAGGTGATCTCGTCGCTGGAGACCGACGGCCGCGCCATCCCCTACGACATCCGCATGGGCGTGTGGGTCACGGTCGAGGGCGAGACCGAGTACGTGCGCAACTGCTTCGAGGAGTACAAGGCCCACACCGACCCGAGCGGACGCTACTTCACGCTCTACAAGCGCTGGCACCTGATCGGACTGGAGGTGGGCTACTCGGTGGCCAGCCTGGCGTTGCGGCGCGAACCCACCGGCGTCGCCCAGTGCTGGAACGCCGACGTGGTGGCCACCGCCAAGCGCGACCTTCAGGTCGGCGAGGTGCTCGACGGCGAAGGCGGCTACACGGTGTGGGGCCGGCTGACGCCGGCGGCGGCATCGCTGCAGCGCGGCGGCTTGCCGCTCGGTCTGGCGCACGACGTGCGGGTCGTGCGGCCGGTGAAGCAGGGGCAGAGCCTGAGCTGGGAGGACGTCGCGATGGACACCGGCACGCGCGCCTACGCGCTGCGGCGCGAGATGGAGGCGCTGTTCGGCGCCGGCGCAAGCTGAACCGTCAGGGCCTGCGGTTCCGCCGCAGTGCCGAAGTAGGCCAATCGAGCGTCATCTTCCAATCTCACAAGAAACAAAACCGGTTTTGTTTCTTGTGAGGTCGCGGAATGAGCACGAAACAAGCCCAACCCAGCATCGTGGCTGTTAGATGCTTTCTTGGCATCCGAAGAAGACGTGTTGGTTCGGGTAAGGCGCCAAGACTGCACGACGCAACTGCTTGGCAGCGGCCGCGCGGTATGGTCCTCAATTGCGTCGGTTCGGCTCGACGATCCGATTGCGGGTCATACGCCGATATACCGTCGATCGGCTGAGACCGAGGCTGTTTGCCGTGGCGCTGATGTTCCAGTGGTGCGCCTGCAGCACCTTCAGCAGCGCCGCGGCGGCGGGTGATGCGGTCGGCTCGACGCGATTCGGACGCTCGCCCCAGCCAATCGAGGACAGGCGCTGCGGCGGCAGCACCGGGGGCGTCGATGCCAACAGCTCGGTGGGCAGGTGTTCGACATCGATCTCGCCGCCGTCGCACAGCGCCAGCGCCGCGCGCAAGGAATTCCTCAGCTGCCGGATGTTGCCGGGCCAGTGATGGCTTAGCAGCAAGGCGTTTGCGCGCGCCGACAGACGTGGCGCGATGTCTGTCCATGACGCAGCCTCGTCGGCCAGGATCGCGTCGATCAGCGCCGCCCTATCGGTGCGCTCGCGCAGCGGCGGCAGGCTCAGTACCAGCCCGTTCAGGCGGTAGTAAAGATCCAGGCGAAACCGACCCGCGTTGACCAAGGCATCCAGATCGCAGTGCGTGGCGCAGATGACCTGCAGGTCCACTGGCACGGCCCGCTCTGCGCCCAGCGGTGTCACCTCGCCCTCGGCGAGGACGCGCAGCAGCCGCGTCTGCAGGGCCAGCGGCATGTCGCCGATCTCGTCGAGGAACAGGGTCCCGCCGTGCGCCTGCGCGATCTTGCCGCGCGCCCCCTTGGCGCGCGCGCCGGTGAAGGCACCTTCACTGTGGCCGAACAGTTCGCTCTCGATGAGCGTCTCGGGGATGGCCGCGCAATTCAGCGCAACAAACGGTGCTGCGCAGCGGCAGCTCGCGGCGTGCATGGCCTTGGCGAAGGCCTCCTTGCCGGTGCCCGACTCGCCGTGCAGCAGCACCGCGATACCCCTGTCGAGCACGCGCCGAGCCTTGTCCGCGTTGGCCCGCATGCGCGGATCGAAGCCGGCCAGCATCGTGAGCGCATTGGCGCCGTCGGCGCCGGTCGTGCTCGCCGCGGTTTTGCTGTCCGGCCGGGCGGGTGGCGAGGATAATCGCGGTCCGCGCGCCAGCGCAAAGCACTGGCTGCCGGAATGCAGCAAGCGCAGCCGGATCGGCTCCACCGAGGGCCTGGCGGCCGCGGCCACCAGTGCCTCGTAGTGCACGCCAAACAGCTGCTCGACATGCACCCCGTTCAGCGACCCCTGGCTGCGCCCCGTGTCGTGCAGAAACCGCTGGTTGGCCGCCACGACATGGCCACCGCCGTCGAACGCGATCAGGCCTTCGGTGGCAACCTCGAGGAACTCGCGACGGCTGCTGGTACGCAGCACGAGGTGGCGCTCGAACTGGTGCAGGAAGTTGGCGTTCTCAATCATGCGAGCCGTGGCGTGGACCATGCTCAGCACCAGGTGCTGACCGCGCCGGTCTTCGGGCGAATGCAGTGCTGAGGCATCCAGCACCGCGAGCAGGCGGCCGTCGGCGGCGAGGATCGGCGCGGCGCTGCAGGTCAGGAGCCGGTTGGCGATGCAGAAATGCTCGTCGTGGTGGACGGTGATGGGCAACCGGTCGATCAACGCCAGGCCGACCGCACAGGTGCCCTCGCGATCCTCGGTCCAACGCCCACCCGCCGCCAAGCCTGCGCGGCGCGCCTCGCGCTCGACGCTCGGGTTGTTGATGAACTCCACCGCGACGCCCTGCGCATCGGTGAGCAGCACCACATAGCCAACGTCACGGATCTGCAGGAACAGCGACTCCATGCCACTGCGCGCGAGTGTCAATAGCGGCTCCAGTGGTTCGCGGTGATCGCGCAGCGCACCGGGAGAGAGCACGCGTTGCCGTCCATGAGCCGGGTCGAGCCGGTGAACATCGAGCGAACGCTGCCGCGAACGCGCGATGATCGCCTCGACGCTTTGGGCACCGGCTGCGGACCCAAAGCCCGAGGGTGTGGCGATGAACGGGGTACTGGAAGGAGTCATGGGCTTGTCTCCACACTTCGGCGTCGTCGCGTCGTTGGATCATGGTACCCGCGCGTGCCACCCCTGTCGTGGCATCGATGTTGCTGCGTTAGGTTGCCCGAACACGTCAACTTGCTGCCATGCCCGCTGCCTCGCCGCTTGCCATCGGCGTAATCGCCAACCCCGCCTCTGGGCGCGACATGCGCCGGCTGCTCGGCTGGGCCTCGGTGTTTCCGACTGCGGAGAAGGTTCACGTCGTGCTGCGCCTGCTATCGGCGATGGGAAGTCTCGGCGTGCAGGAAGCCTGGATGCTGCCGGATGCGGCCGGAATCGGCCACCGCGTGCGCGAGTCAGCCGACCTGGCACGCAGCGGACGAGGCCTGCCGATGCCGCGCGTGCGCCTGCTCGACATTCGCCCGCGCGACAACGCCGACGACAGCACCGAGGCCGCGGTGCTGATGCGCCAGCAGGGCATGCGATTGATTGCCGTGCTTGGCGGCGACGGCACCCACCGCGCGGTCGCGAAGGGCTGCGCCGGCCTACCGCTGGCTACCCTGTCGACCGGCACCAACAACGCGTTTCCCGAGTGGCGCGAAGCGACCCTGGTCGGGCTGGCGAGCGCGCTCGTGATCACTGGGCGGGTGCCGGAAGCGACCGGCCTGCGCGCCAACAAGCGCTTGCGCCTGCGCGGCGAGGGGCTGGATGAGCTGGCGCTGGTCGACGTCTGCCTGACGCGACAGCTGGACATCGGCGGTCGAGCGGTCTGGCGCGCAGAGGATCTGATCGACCTTTATGCCAGCTTCGCCGAGCCAACCGCCATTGGCCTGTCGGCGATCGCCGGCTTGGCGCACCCGGTCTCTCGCGACGACCCCTTCGGCATTCACGTGCGTTTCGGCGCCGGGCGAGCGCTCAAGGTGCCGGTCATGCCAGGCACCATCGAGGCGGTCGAAGTGGCGAGCATGCAGCGCCTGCGCCTCGGCGTGCCGGTGCGCCTGCAGGCCTTGCGCGGCACGGTGGCGCTCGACGGCGAGCGCGAAATCGAAATTGACACTGACAGCGTGCTGCATCTGGAACTCGACTGGGGTGGGCCGCGCACGGTGGTCGTCAGTGCCGTGCTGGCGCAGGCCGCGCGGCAAGGGCTGCTGTTCAACGATCCGGGTCGAATGGACTTGCCGCCCTGAGCGCTGTCTGCACCGCATTCGCCAAGGCCTGGATCAGTGTCGCTGCCAGCGGCGCCGGCTCGACGCCGGCCCGCTCCTGCGCGCAGCTCGTGCTTGCAAGTGCCAGAAGCCGTGCCTCATCGCGCGGCCGCCCCAGCCGATCACACAGCAGGGTCCAGGGCGGCGGCTGCAGCAGCACGCCGGCCACCAGGAGCACGCCTTGGCGTCGCCGCACCTGGGCGAGCCCGGCGATCTTGCGCTCGCCGACCAGCAGCTCCCACGGCGAGAGTCCGCCGAAGCAAGCCCAGTCGAGTGCAAGCGCGGGCCGTTCGCCGCGGCGCGCGCGTAGCGCGTCGGGCGACAGTGTCGTGGCAGCGACCCCGACCTGCTGCAAGGACTGCGCGAGGCACTCGCCCAGCCAGCGGTAGCTCGGCACCGGGCCGCAGGCGGCCAGCGGGTGTGCCGCCGGAAGCAGCGCCGACAGACCGAGCATCCAGGGCCCCACCAGCACGGCACCGCCCCCGGCGGCGCGGACGAGCACTTCGACATCTGGGCGCGTGCTGGACTCGGCAAGCATGCGCCGCTGCGAACAACCCAGCACCACCGCCGCCTCGCGGTAGGCCCAAAGCCGCCAGGCCGTCGCCGCGACCGGTTGCGCCAGCACAGCCTCGTTCCATTGCTGCTCAGCGGCTGCAGTGACGGTCGTGGCGGACGGCGCGGGCTGGGCCCGCGCGCTCACTGGGGCACCCTACGCCCTGCGGCCGGTCCCGCCAAGCGGGAGCAATCGCACTTGGGGCGGCCCGGCGTGCTCAAGCGTCGTCCTTCAGTCGCGCCAGCGGCTGGCCAGGCTTGAAGGTTGCCTCCTGCGGTACGAGGATCTGCTCGACCACGGCGTCGATCGGCGCGACGATGTCGAAGCTCGTCTTGACCAGCACGACCACGGCCATCGTCTGGCCAGCCTTGACGCGGTCGCCTTGATGCACCAGCCACTTGTCGACCAGCGCCTCCGTGCCGGGCTCGACGTCCTTCCAGGCCGCACTGGGCAGCACGACGTCCGTCATGTGGCGGCGCCTGCCGGTTGACGCGCACCCATCAAGCCCTGTGTGGCGCTGACGATGGCGTCGACCTGCGGGATCACGAAGCGCTCGAGCGGCCGGCTGTAGGGAATCGGCACGTCGGGCACGGCGAGCCGCCTGACGGGCGCCTTGAGCACCACGCTGTCCAGGTTCTCGGCCACCAGCGCGGCGATCTCGCCGGACAACCCGAAGCTGAGGTAATCCTCGTCGGCCACCAGCAGGCGGCCCGTCTTGCGCACCGACGCCAGCACCGCGGCGCGGTCCAGCGGCACGATCGTGCGCAGGTCCAGCACCTCGGCCTGGATGCCGGCGTCGCCCAGTTGCTGCGCTGCGAGCAAGGCTTTTTGCACCATCTGGCTCAGCGTGACGATGGTCACGTCCTTGCCTTCGCGAACGACCTTGGCCTGGCCAAACGGGATCGTGTACGCCGCCTCCGGCACCTCGTTCGTGGCGCCTTCGAAGAAGGCCATCCAGGGCAGGCCCATGATGCCCTTGTGGAACATGAAGATCACCGGGTTATTGTCGCGGATCGCCTGCGTCATCAGGCCCTTGGCGTCGTAGGCGTTGGACGGCACGACCACCTTCAGCCCGGGCATATGGGCGAAGGTCGAGTACAGGCACTGCGAATGCTGGGCGGCGTCGTTGTAGCCGCCGCCGATGGCCGTCATCAGTACGACCGGGAGCTGGACGCTGCCGCCGGACATGTAGGTGTTCTTCGCGAGGTGGTTGTAGATCATGTCCATGCAGACGCCGAAGAAGTCCACGAACATCAGTTCGACGATCGGCCGCATGCCCTCTGCCGCGGCGCCGATCGCCGTGCCGATGAACGCCGTTTCCGAGATCGGCGTGTCCATGACGCGTTCCTTGCCGTACTTGGCAAGCAGGCCGCCAGTGGCACCGAAGATGCCGCCGTACTTGGCCACGTCCTCGCCCAGAACGAAGACGTCCTTGTCGCGCTCCATTTCCTGTCCGATAGCCTCCGAGATCGCCGCGGCCATCGTCAGCTTGCGTGTGTTGCTCATGGGGTGGCTCCGCTTTCAGTGGAAGACGTGCAGCAGCGCGTCTTCGGGCTTCGGATAGGGGCTGGTACGGCCGTATTCGTAGGCTTCGGTGATGCGAGCACTGACGCGGGCACGCAGCGCGGTATCGGCCGCGTCGTCGAGCAGCCCGAGCTTGCGCAGGTGCGCGCCAAGGCGGGGAATCGGATCGTTCTTGCGCAACTCCGCGACCTCTCCCGCGGGGCGGTAGGTCTCCGGGTCACCCTGGAAGTGGCCCAGGTAGCGATCAGTCCTCACCTCGAGCAGGGTCGGGCCCTCGCCGCGGCGCGCTCGCGCGATCGCCGCGCCGGCGGCCTCATACACCTCGAGCGCGTCGTTCTGCCCGACCAGCACTCCCGGCATGCCGTAGGCCGATGCGCGATCTGCGTTCCAGGCCACGGCGGTTGATTCGGACTTCTCGACCGAAATCGCGTACTTGTTGTCCTCGCAGACGAACAGCACCGGCAGGCGCCACAGCGACGCCAGGTTGAGCGACTCGTGGAACGAGCCCTGGTTGCTGGCGCCTTCGCCGAAGAAGGCCACCGCCACCCAGTCCTTGCCGCGTTTCCTGGCCGCCAGCGCCGCGCCGCACGCCGGCGGCAGGCTGGCGCCGATGATGCCGCTGCAGCTGAACTTGTGCGCGGGATCGAACAGGTGCATGTGGCCGCCCTTGCCGCGACCCAGGCCGGTGTCCTTGCCGAACATCTCGGCAGTCATCGGCTTGAGCGGCACGCCTTTCGCAATCGCGAAGTGGTGCGGGCGGTGTGTGCCGACCACCGAATCCTCGGTGCGCAGGTGCGCGCACACGCCGACGGCGACAGGCTCCTGCCCGGCAGCCAGGTGCATCTCGCCCGGTACCGGGCCGCCGCCGATGTCGAACGCCAGGCCCTTCTGGATCGCGGGGGGCAGCTTGCCCTCGAGGTAGACACCTGCCATGGTCTCCTCGTATTCGCGGATCTCGATCATCTTCTCGTACATCCAGAGCTTGCGCTCAGCGCTTGCATCCATGTCATGGTCTCCGGTTGTGGCTTCGCATGTCGTGATCGCGTTGCAGATGACATGCCAGGTCGCGGCAAAGGGTAGCCACCGCTCGTACGCGACGGCGTGCCCATCGGCGGCTTCACTGGAGGCGTCGCCCAGGAGGCGACACCTGCGACAGGTGTCGCGCGTCATCTGTCGCAAGACGCGACATGGCGCGACCCGATGACGCGGCTTGGACCTCACCGCAAAGCCTGCAAGCATCCCAACTGCCAAAGGTCCGGCACAGCCTATGCAACTGTGCCGGGATGACCACCATCGGCCTCATCGCCAACCCGGTCTCGGCGCGCGACATCCGCCGCATCATCGCCAACGCCAGCAACCTGCGGATTGCCGACCGCGTCAACATCGTGCTGCGCGTGCTGCGCGTGCTGACGGCTGCGCACAGCCTGGGTGTCGAGCGCGTGCTGGTGATGCCAGACAACGGCGGCATCCGCGCGCTACTCATGCGCCACCTTGCGCGCGGGCACAGCCAACACCAGCAGTGGCCCGTGGTCGAGTTCCTCGACCTGGAGCCCACCTCGACGGTCGACGACACACTCGAAGCCGCACGCCTGCTGCGGGCAACCGGTGTCGCGGCCATCGTCGTTCTGGGTGGCGACAAGCCTGATCGACTGCAGAGGGTCGGCAGCGCCAGTAGGCGCCCTTCGGAAGCAGCCGCTGGACGGCTGCAGCTGCCTCAAGCTGAGCCGGGCACCTGCCTGACACCTGGACGGGCCCAGGCCCGCCAGCCTCGCTAGGGTCAGCGGCGTTTGCGCATCTCGACCTGTACGAGATCGGGCCGGTCAGAAATGATGCCGTCGACACCCATGTCCAGCAACTTGACCATCATCGCCGGCTCGTTGACCGTCCACGGGATCACGACCAAGCCCAGGGAGCGGGCTTCGGCCAGCAGCGCCGGCGTCAGGAACGTCTGGTTCGGCGCCCAGATCCTGCCCCCGGCCGCATGCACGGCCTTGGGCACCGAGCCGTCGTAGGCTTCGGGCGCGAAGCCGGCCAACCACGGCGAGGGCTTGCGGTAATCGGGTTTCAGCGTGCGCGGCGACGTCAGGTACATGGTGCGTATTTCGGGCGCCTCTTTCTGCACCAGTTGCAGGCTGCTCCAGTCGAACGACTGGATCATCGTGCGGCGTTCCATGCCGGCTTTGCGGATCTCGGCGATCGCGCGGCGCGTGAAATCTTCGACCGGCAGTGTGGCGGCACGCTCCAGCGGCGAAAGCTTGGTCTCGCAATCGAAGTTGACTTTAGTGTTGCCCGACTTCTTCACCAGGTCGAACAGGTCGGAAAGCCTGGGGATTCGGGTGCCGTCGACCGCCTTTTGCTCCGGAAACTGCAGGGCGTAGTCGGTGCCTGGTTTGATGCGCCCGACGTCGTACTGTTGCAGTTGGTCGAAGGTCAACGCGCTGATCTCGGGGCCTGGCTTGTCCAGCCACTTGCCGTCGGGCCCGCGCGTGATGTCCGGGTTCAAGCGCAGGTCGTGATAGATCACGACCACACCATCGCGCGTGATCGCCATGTCGCATTCAAGAGTGTCGACGTCCAGGTCCAGCACCACCTGGAACGACGGCAGCGTGTTTTCCGGCGCCAGCCCGCGTGCGCCGCGGTGGCCCTGCAGATCGAAGGCGGCAGTGCCCGTCGTGGCAAGAACAGCAAACGAGGTAGCGAGCAGGCGAAGAAGCATCATGGCGCCGACGGTAACTGTCGCGGCAGGGGTTTGCAAGTCAGCGGGCCCGTGTCCACCACTGGTCTGCAAAGTGCCTTTGCAGCCAGGCGATCAGCCCCGTCACCTCGCTCGGCACCAGTCGGGGCGAAGGAAAGAACGCCTGGATTTCCTGCGCTGGCAGCCCCATTGCTGCAGCACAGGCACCACCGCCCCGTCGTTGACCGACGCGTGTGCGACATACCCCGGCAGCGCGGCCGGCCCCATGCCGGCACGCGTGGCCGACAGCAGTGCCGACAGGTTGTTGGTACGCAGCGGCCCGTGCACGCCCACCTGCACCGCCTGCCCGCCCGAACCGACAAAACACCAGCGACCGTCGCCCTGCACCGTGCTGTAGATCAGTGCGGCATGTGATTCGAGCTCTTGCGGATGCTGCGGCGCGCCATGCTGGCCGCCGAGCCGAAGCGCTGGATCAGCGTGATGACGGCGCCTTGGCCTTCGGTGGCCTTGAGGTCGGCGCGGTCCAGCAGATGGCACGTCAGCACCCGCTGCACCACCTGCAGAACCCATGGTGACCAGCTTGGGCCGCGCGGCCAGCAGCAAGCGCAGCGCAATCGGCAGCGACAAGACCCACTGCCGCACCGGCACGTGCGGGATCACGTGGTCAACCAGGTGTGCCGCGGTCTGCGACATGCGCCGCGCGCCGCATGGCGGGCAGAACCCCCGACGCTTGCAGCTGAAAGCCAGCAGCTTGTCATGCCCGCACTCCCCACAGCGCAGCCTCGGGAAGCCGTGCGCCAGGATGCCGCATCCAGGAAAGCGTCGAACTCGTCCTTGATGAACCGGGGCAACTCGGCGCCGGTGCTGGCTTCGGTGTGGGCGATGAAGCTGGCCGCGTGCTGCTGCACCAGGCGGTACAGGGTGGGCTGCTCGGGACGATGGCGCTCGTAGTGGACAGGGTCGCCATCGGGCGCCCGCTGGAGCTGCCGGCCGATGGCTTGCACGCGAGGTTCCCGAAGTGGTGAGCCCGCACGGATCAAGCCGCGCGCTGCGCCTCAATCGCCCTGAGTGCCACCTACCGATGTGCCTCCGCTGCGGCGCCTCCTTCAGAGGCCTGCGTACGGATTCGACCGGCCGCTTCGGGGCGACGAGTTCAGGGCCGCGGATGTCGCTGGTGGGTCGATTGCCGGCCCATACGAACGACCGCTGACGGGCGTTCGATTCTTGTGGCTCTGGCGCTCCGATCCTGCCCTGAGGTGACCGGCCGCTTCCAGTCGAGGCCGTGTGAAAACTCGGCAAACACGCAATTTCCGGGGTCATCGAACCCCTCCCGCGATGCCGATCGTCGATCCTGAGCCGATCTGGAAGGTCGATCATGCGCGCGACCGCGCGAAGGCCGAGTTTTCACACGGCCTCAGTCTTGAACTGCCGTTCGGACCAGCCAACGCAAGGGCCCTCCATGGATGAACCTAGCGAGGGCTCGGATGCGGATGCAAAAAACGTTGCCTAGCCATTAAGTTGAATAAACTGTCTAAAGCCAGTAAAGTGTCAGACTCACCGGAGTTGCTTTCTATGAGCTTCCCGCTTCGTATACCCGACCAGTTGAAGCAGCATCTTCGCTCGTTGCGGAAGAGCTGCGGACTGACGCAGGGTCAGCTTGGCGCATTGGTTGGAGTCAAGCAGGCACGCATCGCCGAGATCGAGGCGAACCCGGGGGCTGTCAGTCTCGACCAGCTCACCAAAGTACTTGTGGCGCTGGGCGGCACCTTGCATCTGCACAGCGCCGAAGGCGCAGGGACAGAAAGTCAGGTCGTGCCCGATGCGGGGCCGAAGGCACCGAAGTCCGCGCCAACGTCAGTGGCGAAACGGGCGCCAAAGAAGGCCGCTGGCCAGGCCGTCGGCGCGCCGACCGGCCGGCGTAGCCCAACTAGGGAAACCAAGCCTGCCCCGGTGACCGGCATCGTGATTCGTCCGAAGAAGGGTATTTGGTGACGACTGCGCTCCATGCCTGGATGAACGGCGAGCTGGTGGGCACCTGGACCGTCGACCGTGCCACGCACTCCTTCGTCTACGACGCCTCCTGGCTCAGGTCGCCCAAGGGCCGATCGCGGTCGCTGTCGCTGCCCATCACCGCCTCGCGCGAGGTCCGCGGCGATGCCGTCGCCAACTACTTCGACAACTTGCTGCCGGACAACGACAGGATCCGTGAACGTCTGAGCCGCCGCTTCAAGACGAAAAGGGCCGATGCCTTCTCGCTCCTGGAAGCCATCGGCCGTGACTGCGTCGGTGCCGTTCAGTTGCTGCCCGAGGACACGACGCCGACAGGCTGGAACCGCGTTGACTGCGACCCCCTCGACGAGGGGCAGATCGCCGAGATCCTGCGGGCTGTTCCCGCCGACGTAGGCCCCGGCTCGCTACGCCAGCCCTACGACGATCTGTTCCGCATCTCGATCGCCGGTGCCCAGGAGAAGACGGCGTTCACCCAGGCCGGCGGGCGCTGGTGCCGGCCGCACGGCGCTACGCCGACGACGCACATCTTCAAGCTGCCCCTGGGCCTGGTCGGCGGTTCGCGCCGTGTCGACCTCTCCGATTCGGTCCAGAACGAGTGGGTCTGTGCCCAGATCGTCTCGGAACTCGGCCTGCCTGTGGCGCCGACGACGATGGCGACCTTCGGCGACCAGACCGTCCTGGTCGTCGAGCGCTTCGACCGCGCGTGGATGGACGACGGCACCTGGATCGCACGGCTGCCGCAGGAAGACTTCTGCCAGGCGCTGGGGGTGTCGCCGAAGCAGAAGTACGAACACGACGGCGGGCCCGGCATGACGAAGTGCCTGCAGTTGCTGACCGGCAGCGCCGATCCGCAGCAGGACACGCTGGCGTTTCAGCTGACGCAACTCGCCTTCTGGTTGATGGCGGCCACCGATGGCCACGCCAAGAACTACTCGATCTTCCTGCAGCCTGGCGACACATATGTGATGACGCCGCTCTACGACATCCTGTCGATGTGGCCCTACTTCGGCAAAGGCCCGAACCAGTACAAGCGCCGGCAGGCGGGCTTGGCCATGGCGATGCGATCCAGGAATGTCCACTACCGATTCGACACGATCCACACCCGGCATTGGCACCAGCTGGCCATGAAGAACGGCGGGCCGGCAGTCTGGGACGCGATGGTGGGCCTGGTCGAGCAGGTCGGGCCCGCGTTGGCGGCGGTCGAGGCGAGCTTGCCCAAGGACTTCCACGGCAGGTCCTGGGACGCCGTCTCGAAGGGCATGATGGCCGAGGCCGAGCGGTTCTTGGCCGGCGCCGAAGGGCTCTGACATGCATGCATCGCTGCGCGACTTTTGCGCGACTTTCCGAGGCGCTCCTGGGCACTTCTATGCGGAAAAGCGGGGTGAGGGCGCCGCTAAGTCGTTGAGTGACCTTGCCCCTGGAATCCGTATCCCATAGCCGATCTCATGCACTGGCTTGCCGGGGTTGATCGGCCAGCCAGTTTTCTTCAAACCGCATCGGGCTGACATACGCCAGCGTCGAGTGCAGTCGGGTTCGGTTGTACCAG
>JAUXRG010000003.1 GCA_030681795.1 Rubrivivax sp. | reverse complement strand
CAACGTGCTGATCGTGGCGACATCCAACCGCCGCCACCTGCTGCCGGAGTACATGAAGGAGAACCTCAGTTACCAGCACACCGAGGATGGCGAGGTGCATCCCGGCGAGGTGGTGGAGGAGAAGATTTCGCTGTCCGAGCGCTTCGGGCTGTGGATCAGTTTCTATCCGTTCAGCCAGGACGAATACCTGGCGATCGTCGCGCAGTGGCTGAGCGCCTTCGGCGCCGACAAGGCCCACATCGCTGCGGCGCGGCCGGAAGCGCTGGTCTGGGCGCTCGAGCGGGGCTCGCGTTCGGGTCGGGTCGCCTGGCAGTTCGCGCGCGACTATGCAGGGCGTGGCCGTCAGCGCGACGGGGTGCCGGAGTGAGCGAGCGCACGCCGGTCGATGTGGCGGTCGGGGTCCTGTTCGATGCGCACGGGCGTTTCCTGATGACATCCCGGCCCGATGGCAAGGTGTATGCCGGCTACTGGGAATTTCCGGGGGGCAAGCTGGAGGCTGGTGAAACGGTCGTGCAGGCGCTGCGCCGCGAGTTGCAGGAAGAACTGGGCATCTGCATCGCCGACGCGCAACCCTGGAAGACGGAACTGATCGACTACCCGCATGCCCGCGTCCGGCTGCACTTCTGCAAGGTGCATGCGTGGAGTGGCGAACTGGAGATGCGCGAGCGGCAGTCAGCGCGGTGGCAAGAACTGCCTGTCGAGGTGCGCCCGGTTCTGCCAGGGACAGTGCCGGTGCTGAACTGGCTGGCCCAGGAGCGGGATTTCTTGGGCAGCACCCACACGGCCTAACGCACAGCCCTACGGTTTGGCGTGTCAGTGCTCCGCATCGTCGCCTTCCACGGGCGGCGAGGCCTCGACGCGATAGCGTTCGTTGGCCCAGGCGCCCAGATCGCCGTTCTTGCAGCGCTCGCTGCAGAACGGCCGGTAGGGATTGGTCGACGCATAGACGCTGAACTGGCCGCAGCCCGGGCAGCGCACGGTGCGTGGCGGGATGTCGCTGCCGGTCATCGACGCAGGAGTGCGCTCGTCAGCACAGCGTGAGCTCGAAGCTCACGTCATCACCACTGGGCCGCAAGCGGCCTTCTCCGTCTTGCCGCATGAGCCGGATCGACGCCATCAGCCGGTGGCCGCTGATCTCCGGCACCAGACCGGCCGATTCTTCCAGACGCACCCGCATCAGGCTGAAGCTGCGCCCTGGCGGCAGGCTCTGCTGATACTGGCCGGCGGCGGCGACCACCATGTGCGGGCTGCCCGATTCGCGAAGCAGGGCCATCAGCACCTTCAAGGCGTCGGCGAGCGGCAGCAGCGTCGCCATCCAGCGCTGCAGGTCGGCCTTGCGGTGGGCCACGCTCTCGTGCTGCCAAGCGTAATAGCCCGGCAGATCGAACTCGCAGGTGCCTCCGGGGATGCTGATGCGGCTGCGGATGCCCATCAACCACTCGTTCGTGGTCAGCGCATGACCGGCCTTGCCAGGCAGATGGTTCAGCGACGCAAAGGCCTCGTCGATGCGAAGGATGACCTGATCGAGCGCGGCCTCGGAGATGGACGGATTGCCGCGGTACTGGGCAAGCTGCGTCTTGTGGCGCTCCAGGTCCTTGAGCAGATCGCTCTTCAGGTCGGCCCGGGATGCGACATCCATGATCTCGAAGATCGTCGCGATGGCGAAGTGATGGTCGATCGCCGCGTCGCGGTCGGCCAGCACCGTGAGCCGCTCGAACAGGTGTTCGAGGCGAAGCATCGTGCGGATGCTCTCGTTCAAAGGGTACTCGTAGAGGATCAAGGCGGGCCACCTGCGCGCTGCAACGCGGTTGATTGTTCCACAGGGTTCGCGCCGAGCGGGCGCCGGGTCTCAGCGTTCGTCGATCCAGTGCCTCCACAGCGCATCGACGGCCGCCTGCAGCGCATCGACCGTGTCTCGCCGGTTGTCGATCACGGCGTCGGCGGCGGCGCGACGGAGGCGCCGCGGAGCCTGCTGCGCCATCACGCGCCGCACTTCGTCAGGGGTCCATTGGGAGCGTCGTACGACACGGTCGATCTGGATCTCCTCGGGGCAATCGACCGCCAGCACCCGATCGACGCGATCTCGCCAGCGACCCGACTCGACCAACAGCGGAACGTCGAACACGACGCAGGCCGCAGCGGATGCGGCGGACGCGAGCTTCTCCGTCTCGTCGCGGATCAAGGGATGGAGGATGGCTTCGAGCTGAAGGCGCACGGCAGGATCGGAGAACGCCTTGTTTCTCATCCAGGCACGGGCGAGACCGCCATCCTCGCTGTCGATACAGTCAGGACCGAACTGCGCGAGCAGTGCCGAAACTGCGGCTCCGCCCGGCGCGGTGAGTGCGCGTGCGATCGCATCGGTATCGACCAGCACGGCTCCTCGTCCGACGAGCAGCGCGGCCACCGTGCTCTTGCCGCTGCCGATGCCTCCGGTGAGGCCGATGCGCAAGCCGGTGCGGTCGCTTCCCATCGAGCCTCAGGCCCAGCCGAGCCAGCCCATCACACGCTCGGAGCCTGCGTACAGAACGACCAGTCCGGCACCGGCCAGGAAGGGGCCGAAGGGCACGTAGCGCCCTTCGTGCAGAGCGCCGCCCAACTTCATGGCGATGCCGACGACGGCACCGATCAAGGACGCCCCGAGCACGATGGGGAGCAGCATCTGCCACCCGAGCCATGCGCCGAGAGCCGCCAGCAGCTTGAAGTCGCCCGCGCCCATGCCCTCCTTGCCCGTGGTGAGCTTGAACAGCCAGTACACCGACCACAGCGACAGGTAGCCGAACACCGCGCCCCAGAGGGCCGTCGGGAGTGGCAGCGTCCAGCCGAGTGCGGCAGCCACCAGCCCGGCCCAGAGCAGCGGCAACGTGAGGCTGTCGGGCAGGAGGGTCGTATCCCAGTCGATGCCGGACAGTGCCAGCAGGACGGCGACGAAGGTGCACCAGGCCAGCACCGTCGGCTGCGCACCGAAGCGCCAGGCCAGCAACGCGAACAACAGCCCAGTCGCGATCTCGACGAACGGATAGCGCGGAGAGATCGGCGTCTTGCAGGCCGAACAGCGTCCGCGCAACAGCAGCCAGCTCAGCACCGGGACATTCTCGAACCAGCGGATGCGGTGACCGCATTGCGGGCAGCGCGAGGCGGGCTTCGCCAGTGTGAGCTCGGGCGACTCCGGTGCCGCGACCCCAAGCAGTTCGGCGCTTTCGAGTCGCCAGGCCCGCTCCATCATCTGGGGGAGACGGTGGATGACGACATTGAGAAAGCTGCCGATGCACAGCCCGAGCAGCCCCAGCGTCCAGGGCGACAGCAGCGCGCCCTGCAGGTCGGACGACATGCCTCCGGGCGTGCTCAGACCACTTGACCGAGCTTGAAGATCGGCAGGTACATCGAGACCACGATGCCGCCGATAATGGTGCCCAGCACGACGATGATGATCGGCTCGAGCAGGCTCGACAGGCCCTTGACGGCTTCGTCGACCTCAGCCTCGTAGAACTCGGCGGACTTCGACAGCATGTGATCGAGCGCACCGGATTCCTCGCCGATGGCTGCCATCTGCAGCACCATCACGGGGAAGATTCCCGTGGCCTGCATGGACGTTGTCAGCGCGGTACCCGTGGAAACGTCCTTCTGGATCTGCTCTGTCGCTTCGGCGAACACGGCATTGCCTGCCGCACCGCCGACCGAGTCGAGCGCCTCGACCAGCGGCACGCCGGCTGCGAACATCGTGGCGAGCGTGCGAGTCCAGCGCGCGACGGCCGACTTGTAGACCAAGTCACCGAACACCGGCACTTTCAGTAGCAGCCGGTCCATGGTCTTCTGCATCTTCTCGGATCGCTTCCACGACTCGAAGAAGAAATAGGTGCCGCCAATGATGACGCCGAAGATCAGCCACCAGTAACTGACGAAGATCTCCGATACGGCCATCACGAACAGCGTCGGGGCTGGGAGGTCGGCTCCGAAGGAGGTGAAGACCTCCTTGAAGGCCGGGATCACGAAGATCATGATGACCGCGACCACCACGAAGGCCACCACCAGCACCGCGACCGGATAGATCAGCGCCGACTTGATCTTGCGCTTGATCTCGAGGGTCTTCTCCTGGTACATCGCCAGCCGCTCGAGCAGCGTTTCCAGGATGCCAGCGGCTTCACCCGCCTCGACCAGGTTGCAGTAGAGCGCGTCGAAGTGCAGCGGGTGCTTGCGGAAGGCTGAGGACAGGCTGGTGCCGGTCTCGACGTCAGAGCGAATGTCGTTCAGCAACTTGGTCATGCGCGGATTGGTGCTGCCGCGCGCGACGATGTCGAAGGATTGCAGCAGCGGCACACCGGCCTTCATCATCGTCGCCAGCTGGCGCGTGAAGATGGCGATGTCCTTTTGCTTGATCGAGCGGCCACCGCTGGTGCGGCGCTTTTTCACCCGGGTGATGAGGATGCCCTGGCGGCGCAGGCTGGCATTCACCACCGACTCGCCGCCGGCGCGCATCTCGCCGCGCACGACCTTGCCGTTCCGGTCCTTGCCTTCCCACTCGAAAATGATTTCTTTGCCGGGTTTGGGCAGTGCTGCTGTGGCCATGGGTATGAGGAGCTGCGCTTTGCGGGGATGAGGGGTTATCGGCTATTCGTTGGTGACCGTGATCACTTCTTCGAGCGTCGTGACACCGGCACGCACCTTGATCAGGCCGGATTGGCGCAAATCTCGCACACCTTCGAGCGCGGCCTGCTTGGCGATGTCGAGTGCCGAGCCTTCGGTCAGGATGATGCGCTGGATGGCCTCGGTGATGGGCATCACTTGGTAAATGCCGACCCGGCCCTTGTAGCCGTTGTTGCATGACGAGCAGCCCACGGCCCGGTAAGGCTTCCAGTTGCCATCGAGTTCCTCGGCCTTGAACCCGGCCTTGAGCAGCGAATCGCGCGGGTAGTCGGCTGGTTTCTTGCAGTTTTCGCACAGCTTGCGCGCCAGGCGCTGGGCCGTGATCAAGAGCACGCTGGAGGCGATGTTGAAAGGCGCCACGCCCATATTCAGCAAGCGCGTGAGGGTGGTGGGGGCGTCGTTCGTGTGCAGCGTGCTCAGCACCAGGTGGCCCGTTTGGGCCGCCTTGAGGGCGATGTCGGCGGTCTCGAGGTCACGGATTTCGCCCACCATGATGATGTCCGGATCCTGGCGCAGGAAGGACTTCAGTGCCGCGGCGAAGGTGAGCCCCGCCCTGTCGTTGACATTGACCTGGTTGATGCCCGGCAGGTTGATTTCGGCCGGGTCTTCCACCGTGGCGATATTCACGCCGGGCTGGTTGAGGATGTTCAGGCAGGTGTACAGCGACACCGTCTTGCCGCTGCCGGTGGGCCCGGTGACGAGGATCATGCCGTAGGGCCGGGAGATGCACTGCATCAGCCGGTCCTTTTCGATCTTCTCGTAGCCCAGCGCCTCGATGCCCAGCTTGGCGCTGCTCGGGTCAAGGATCCGGATCACGACCTTTTCGCCAAACAGCGTGGGCAGCGTGCTGACGCGAAAGTCGATCGCCTTGGAGCCGAATTTCAGCTTCATCCGGCCATCCTGCGGGACGCGCTTTTCGGCGATGTCCATGCGCGAGATGACCTTGATGCGCGAGGCCAGCTTGTCCTTGATGGCCACCGGGGGCTGGGTGATTTCCCTCAGCTCGCCGTCAATGCGAAAGCGCACGCGGTAGGTGTATTCGTAGGGCTCGAAGTGCAGGTCTGACGCGCGCATGTTGATGGCGTCGATCAGCATCTTCTGCAGGAAGCGCACCACCGGAGCGTCTTCGACCTCGGTGGTGACATCGGCCGCCTCCGCCGTGGGCGTTTCCTCGTCGGTGACGTCGAAATCGAAGTCGGCGCTGGCCAGGTTCTCCAGCACCTCGTTTGCGCTGGTGCCCTGGGCCTCGAGCTGGCGCATTAGCTTGTCGTACTCGACGATCACCCATTCCGGCGTGAGCTGGGTGGCGAACTTGATGCGCTCAACCGCTTCCTGGTCGGTGGGGTCGGCGGCGCCTATGAACAGGCGGTTGCCGCGTTTGCCCAGCACCATGAGCTGGTACTGGTTGGCAATTTTCTGGTCGACGAGGTTTCGCGGCAGCTTGTGCATGTCGACCGCGTTCAGATCGACCAGGGGCAGCGCCAGCGCGGCGGACAGCGTGTGGGCCACGTCGTCGGGTTTGACGGCGCCAGCACTGACAACGGCCGACACAAAGCTGATCTTGCGTTCGCGCGCGTTCTTGATCAGTTCTTCGGCGGCCTTGGCCGTCAACTTGCCGGCGTTGACGAGCACGCGGGCCACGCCCGAGAGCGAGGATTGTGGCGATTCGACCTGCGTCTCCGTGGCCATCGAGGTCAGCTCAGCACTTGCATAGGCTAAAGATCATCGCCGATCCGCCTCGGGGTGTAAACGCTGAACAGCCGCTTGCGACTGGCGCAGACGATTGGTTACAGGCGACCTCTTGCCGAGGGATGCGCCGTGCAGCGGCGCGGAGATCTGGTCGGGGTGAGAGGATTCGAACCTCCGGCCTCTACGTCCCGAACGTAGCGCTCTACCAGGCTAAGCTACACCCCGATTCGGCCGCAGCAGCCCAAGAGCCGCCAGCCACCGCCGGCCGGATTCACGCGCTTCGCATCACGAAGACCTGTGGATCGACCGAACACATAATTCTAGCAGAGCGTCGCGGGCCCTCGAAGGGGGCAGGGCGTCGAGTACGGCGCGTGCCAGGTCGGCCTCGCTTTGTGCTGCGGCGCGCGTGGCGTCGAGCGCGCCCGTGCTTCGAACGATGGCCAGGATATCGGGCAACTTCTGCAACTCGCCGTGTTCTATGGCGTGTCGAATGAGCGCCCGCTCGGCCTGCGTGCCGCGCTCCATCGCCAACAGCAGCGGCAGCGTGGGTTTGCCTTCGCGCAAGTCGTCGCCGACGTTCTTGCCCAGCTCGTCGCTGTTGCCTTCATAGTCGAGCAGGTCATCCACCAGCTGGAAGGCGGTGCCGAGCGAGCGGCCGAAGTCCGCGCAAGCCTCTTCCAGCGGGGAACTTGCGCCGGCCAGCACCGCGCCGAGTCGGGCGCTGGCCTCGAACAGCTTGGCGGTCTTGAAGCGGATCACCTGAAGGTAGTCAGCCACGGTCAGATCCGGGTCGTGCATGTTCATCAGCTGCAGGACCTCGCCTTCGGCGATGACGTTGGTCGCGTCGGCCAGCACGTTCAGCACCCGCATGCGGTTCACGGACACCATCATCTGGAAAGCCCGCGAATAGAGGAAGTCACCCACCAGGACACTGGCGGCGTTGCCGAAGGCGGCGTTGGCGGTGGCGCGGCCGCGACGCAGGGCCGACTCATCGACGACGTCGTCATGCAACAGCGTTGCGGTGTGTATGAATTCGACAATGGCGGCCAGCTCGAAGCGTTCCGGGCCGTCGAAGCCCAGGGCCTCCGAGAGCAGGAGCACGAGCCGGGGCCGGATGCGCTTGCCGCCGGCGCCGATGATGTAGTGTGAGATCTGGTCGATCAGCGCCACGCGCGAGGACAGACGCTCGCGGATGACTTCGTCCACGCGCTGCATGGCCAGATCGATCGGCTCCGCGGGGGTGGCGGGTGGTGCGGTGGATTCGAGCACAGGGCGCGCAGTTCGGGCGAAGGCACGATTATAGGAACCGGGGCCGGGAACTCGGCTGGATGCTGCTTGGAAGGCCATGAAATGCTATAGTCTGAGGCTCTGCGCCGACAGGGCGGCTCCCTCTCAGGGGTTGACCAGAGCGCGGGGTTCTTTGGAAGGGTCTCACATGTACGCGGTCATAAAAACCGGTGGCAAACAATACAAGGTTGCTGCCGGCGAGAAAATTAAAGTAGAACAGATTGCTGCGGACGTGGGCCAGGAAGTCGTGATCGAGCAGGTGCTCGCCGTTGGAAGCGGTGCGGATCTGAAGGTCGGTGCTCCCTGGGTCGCGGGTGCGAACGTCAAGGCCACGGTGGTGGCCCACGGCAAGTACGACAAGGTGCGCATCTTCAAGATGCGCCGCCGCAAGCATTACCAGAAGCATGGCGGTCACCGCCAGTGCTATACCGAGCTGCAGATCGGCTCGATCAACGCCTGAAGGAGCTGACTCATGGCACAGAAAAAGGGCGGCGGCTCCACCCGCAACGGCCGCGACTCGAAGCCGAAGATGCTCGGCGTCAAGGTGTTCGGCGGCCAGCAGGTCTCGGCCGGTTCGATCATCGTGCGCCAGCGTGGCACCCGGTTCCACCCGGGCACCAATGTCGGCATCGGCAAGGACCACACGCTTTTCGCGCTGATCGATGGGGCGGTCTCGTTCGAGATCAAGGGCGAACTCAACCGCCAGACCGTATTCGTCAAGTCGGTCTGACGCGTTCCTTCGCTCCAACCAGCGAAGCCCCGGCCTGCCGGGGCTTCTTCATTTAGGCCTTTGGCTAAGATCCACCGACCATGAAGTTCGTCGACGAAGCATTGATCGATGTCGCCGCCGGCGACGGCGGTGCCGGCTGCGCGAGCTTCAGGCGCGAGAAGTTCATTCCCTTCGGCGGCCCCAATGGCGGCGACGGCGGTCGAGGCGGAAGCGTCTGGGCGGCGGCCGACCGCAATATCAACACGCTCATCGACTACCGCTACGCGCGCCGCCACACCGCCAAGAACGGCGAGGCCGGGCGGGGCTCCGACCAGTTTGGCGCAGCCGGGCCCGACATCGAGTTGCGCATGCCCGTGGGCACCATCATCTCCGATGCCGAAACGGGCGAGGTGCTGGTCGAGCTCCTCGAACATGGTCAGCGTGAGCCCCTGGTCAAAGGTGGCGATGGCGGTTTCGGCAACCTGCACTACAAGACCAGCACGAACCGCTCACCGCGCCAGAAGACGCCGGGCTGGCCCGGCGAGGCCAAGAAACTTCAGCTCGAGTTGCGGGTGCTGGCCGATGTGGGACTGCTGGGGATGCCCAACGCGGGCAAGTCGACGCTGATCGCGGCGATCTCCAACGCGCGACCGAAGATCGCCGACTACCCCTTCACCACCTTGCACCCGAATCTCGGCGTGGTGCGCGTGGGGCCCGAACAGAGTTTCGTGGTGGCCGACGTGCCTGGGCTCATCGAAGGTGCGTCCGAAGGGGCCGGCCTCGGGCACCAGTTTCTGCGCCATCTGCAGCGCACACGCTTGCTGCTGCATATCGTGGATGCAGCCCCCTTCGACGAAGGGGTCGACCCGGTCGTGCAGGCTCGCGCCATCGTGGCCGAGCTGAAGAAGTACGACCCGGCGCTGCACGCCAAGCCGCGCTGGCTGGTCTTCAACAAGCTCGACATGGTGCCGCGCGAAGAGCGTGACCAACGCATCAAGGACTATGTGCGTCGGCTGCGCTGGAAAGGCCCGGTGTTTGCAATCTCGGCGCTGGCCCGCGAAGGCCTGCAGCCCTTGCTCGAACGCATCTACACCCACGTCTCGGCGCATCAGCGACCCGAGCCTCTGCCCGACCCGCGCTTCGACGCACCCGCCGCCACCGATGGCTAGTGTGCTCTCAGGGGCGCGCCGCATCGTCGTCAAGGTCGGCTCCAGCCTCGTCACCAACGAAGGGCGCGGCGTCGATGCCGCGGCCATCGGAAACTGGGCGCGCCAACTGGCCGAACTCGCGAAGCAGGGGCGCGAGCTGCTGATGGTTTCCAGCGGCGCCATCGCCGAAGGCATGAAGCGCCTGGGCTGGGCGCAGCGCCCGAAAGAGCTGCACGAGCTGCAGGCCGCAGCCGCCGTGGGCCAGATGGGCTTGGTGCAGATGTACGAGACTCGCCTGGCCGAGCACGGCATGGCCAGCGCGCAGGTGCTGCTCACGCATGCCGACCTGGCCGATCGCGAGCGCTACCTGAATGCGCGCTCCACGCTGTTGACGCTGTTGGCGCTCAAGGTCATCCCCGTGATCAACGAGAACGACACGGTGGTGAACGAAGAGATCCGCTTTGGCGACAACGACACGCTGGGAGCGCTGGTCGCCAACCTCGTGGACGCCGACGCCTACGTCATCCTCACCGACCAGCGCGGACTGTATTCGGCCGACCCGCGCAAGGACCCGACGGCGCGTTTCATCGATGAGGCCGTGGCGGGTGACCCCGCGCTCGAGGCCATGGCCGGCGGCGCCGGCTCCAGCATCGGCCGCGGCGGCATGCTGACGAAGGTGCTGGCTGCGCGGCGTGCCGCGGGCAGCGGCACCAGCACCGTGATCGCCTGGGGCCGCGAGAACGATGTGCTGCTGCGCCTGGCCGCCGGCGAGTGCATCGGCACGGCGCTCGTGGCGGGCACGCCCAAGCTCGCTGCGCGCAAGCAATGGATGGTCGACCATCTTCAGCTGCGCGGCGCCGTGGCCGTGGACGACGGCGCCGTGGTCAAGATCCGCGACGAAGGCAAGAGCCTGCTGCCGATCGGCGTGCACGAGATCCATGGCGAGTTCGCCCGCGGCGATGTGATCGCGGTGCGCACGCTGACGGGCGTCGAGGTCGCGCGCGGCCTGGCCAACTACTCGTCTGCGGAGGCTCGCCTCATCGCGCGCAAGGCCTCGTCACAGATCGAGGCCTTGCTGGGCTATGCCAACGAGCCCGAACTCATCCATCGGACCAACCTGGTCCTGATGTAGCCCGCTACTTGGCTGGCGAGGGTTCGCCTTCGGGCGGCAGCCGCGCCGGCCCCGGGGCTTCGCTTTCCAGTGGTTGCGAGCGCAGGCCCGAGCGCAGGTAGCGGTTGTGGCCGTTGGTGCGAGGCAGGTAACGCGCCAGTTCGGTCAGCGCCATCTCGTACACGTTGCGCTTGAACTCGATCACCATGTCCAGCGGCACCCAGTACTCGTTCCAGCGCCAGGCGTCGAACTCCGGATGGTCGGTGGCGCGCAGGTTCATGTCGCTGTCGTGGCCGAGCAGCCGCAGCAGGAACCAGATCTGCTTCTGCCCACGGTAGTGGCCGCGGGCATCCTTGCGGATGAAGTGTTCAGGTACCTCGTAGCGCAGCCATTCGCGGGTGCGCGCGACGATCTGCACATGCTCCGGCAGCAGGCCCACTTCTTCCTGCAATTCGCGGAGCATCGCCTGCTCGGGCGACTCGCCGTGCTTGATGCCGCCTTGAGGGAACTGCCACGAGTGCGTGCGCAGCCGCTTGCCCCAGAAGACTTGATTGCGCGAGTTGAGCAGGATGATGCCGACGTTGGGCCTGAAGCCTTCCCGGTCGAGCATAATCAGACCCCGAATTTTTTTGACTGAAATCATTATTGCACCGGCACTGCGCGGCGGGCGAACTCTCGCTAACCCGCATGCGCCAGACGGGGTTGAATCGCGCCCCTCAGGGGGCCGGTTGACCCGCCGGTCGCCGCGTGCAGAGTGCACCCCCATGAAAGCCACAGCGACCTTTATCTCCACCCTCAAGGAAGCGCCGGCCGACGCCGAAATCGCGAGCCACCGGCTCATGATGCGGGCCGGTTTCATCAAGCGCCTGGGCGCGGGCATCTACAGCTACATGCCGCTGGGCCTGCGCGTGATCCGCAAGGTCGAAGCGATCATCCGCGAGGAGATGAACCGCGCCGGCGCCGTCGAGTTGCTGATGCCAGTGGTGCAGCCCGCGGAGCTGTGGCAGGAGAGCGGCCGCTTTCAGCAGTACGGCCCCGAACTGATGCGCGTGAAGGACCGCCACGACCGCGACTTCGTCATCCAGCCCACCAGCGAAGAGGTCATCACTGACATCGCGCGTCAGGAACTGCGCAGCTATAGGCAACTGCCACGAAATTTCTATCACATCCAGACCAAATTCCGCGACGAGCGCCGTCCGCGTTTCGGCGTGATGCGCGGCCGCGAGTTCACGATGAAGGATGCCTACTCCTTCGACCGCGACGTCGAGGCGGGGCGCCGCAGCTACGACGCGATGTTCAAGGCGTACTGCGCCATCTTCGACCGCATGGGCCTGCAGTACCGCGCCGTGGCGGCGGACACCGGGGCCATCGGCGGCGACGTCTCGCAGGAGTTCCAGGTCATCGCCGATACCGGCGAGGACGCCATCGTCTATTGCCCCGGCAGCGACTACGCCGCCAACATCGAGCTGGCCGAGGCCTTGCCGCTCCTCGAACAGCGTGCCGCAGGGGCGCAGGCCATGGCCCAGACGCCCACGCCCGGAAAAGGCACCTGCGAAGACGTGGCCGTGCTGCTCGGCCTGCCGCTGGAGCACACGGTGAAGTCGCTGGTGCTGGCCACCGACGAGAAGAACGAAGCTGGCGATGCGGTCAAGACCACCGTATGGCTGCTGCTCGTGCGCGGCGACCACAGTCTCAACGAAGTCAAGGCCGGCAAGGTGCCGGGCCTGAAGGAAGGTTTCCGCTTCGCCACCGTGGCCGAGATCGAAGATCACTTCGGTTGCAAGCCGGGCTACCTCGGGCCGCTGGCCCCGCGAAAGCCCATCAGGATCGTGGCCGACCGCACCGTGGCGGCGATGGGCGACTTCGTCTGCGGTGCGAATGCGGCCGACTTTCACCTCACCGGCGTGAACTGGGGCCGTGATCTGCCCGAGCCCGATGTGGTGGCCGACATCCGCAACGTCGTCGCCGGCGACCCCTCGCCCGACGGCAAGGGCGTGCTCGCCATCCAGCGCGGCATCGAAGTCGGGCATATCTTCCTGCTCGGCACCAAATACAGCGCGCCCTTGAAGGCAAGCTTCCTCGACGAGAACGGCAAGCCGCAACTCTTCGTGATGGGCTGTTACGGCATCGGCGTGACACGCCTGCTGGGCGCGGCGATCGAGCAGAACCACGACGAGCGCGGCATCATCTGGCCGACGGGTATGGCGCCGTTCAGCGTGGTGCTCTGCCCGATCGGCTACGAGCGCAGCGCGGAGGTCAGGGCCGCCGCCGACCAGCTGCACGATGAACTGGCTGCAGCCGGCATCGATGTGGTGCTCGACGACCGTGGCGAGCGCCCCGGCGCGATGTTCGCCGACTGGGAACTCATCGGCGTGCCGCTGCGGGTGGTGATTTCCGACCGTGGCCTGAAGGCTGGCCACCTGGAAGTGCAGGGCCGCCGCGAAGCCGTGGCAGCGACGGTGGCGCTGGCCGATGCGGTGCAGACCGTGAAAGCGCGCCTGGCCCCATGACGATTGCGCGCCGCGCCCTGCTCGCCGGATCGATGGCGCTGCTGTCGGTGAGGGCGCACGCCGGCACTCAGTTCGAAGAGCCCCTGGCCGACGCCGTGCGCACGGCGCTGGCTGCGGCTGTGGCCGACGACGCCCCGCCCCGGCCGCGGTTCGACAAGGTCGACGACCGGTTGGCTTACCTGCGCTGGCTGGGCGCCTCGAGCGAGCGGCTCAAGCGGCGCCTGGCCGAGCACCACACGCGCGTCGAATTCCTCGAGACCGTCTGGTACGAAAGCCGCCGCGCCGGGCTGGAGACGGCTCTGGTGCTGGGCCTGATCCAGGTCGAGAGCGGATTCCGTCGCTATGCCATCAGCTCCGCCGGCGCGCGCGGCTACATGCAGGTCATGCCCTTTTGGGCGCGCCTCATCGGCGACGGCAACGACCGCCGCCTGTTCCACCTGCAGACCAACCTGCGCTTCGGCTGCGTCATCCTGCGCCACTATCTCGATGCCGAGCGGGGCGAGGTCTCGATGGCGCTGGGCCGCTACAACGGCAGCCGCGGGCGGTCGGAATATCCGAGCGCGGTATTCGCCGCGCGCAGGCCCTGGCTCGAAACACAAGTGGCTTGAACCGCCGCGGGCGGGGCCTGTCAGGCCGGCTCGGCGCCCAGCCCGGCCCAGGGTTTGGGCATGGCGCCCGGGGCCTGCACGAGCGCCAGCACGCGCTCGACGGTTTCGGCCACCATCTCGTCGATGCTCGAAGGCCGGTGGTAGAAGGCCGGCAGCGGCGGGAACACGATGGCGCCCATCTCGGTGGCGGCCGTCATGTTGCGCAGGTGGGCCAGGTTGAAAGGCGTTTCACGCACCATCAACACCAGGCGACGCCGCTCCTTGAGCATGACGTCGGCGGTGCGCGTGAGCAGGTTGTCGGACAGGCCGTGCGCCACCGCCGCCAGCGTCTTCATCGAGCAGGGCGCCACCACCATGGCCGCGGCGTCGAAGCTGCCGCTGGCCAGACGGGCGCCGACATCGCCGGGCGCATAGGACTGGTCGGCCAGCGCCTCCAGGGCCCTGCGATCCAGGCCGAGCTCGTGGTGCGCACTGAGCACACCGGAAGGAGTCACGACGAGATGCGTCTGCACGCCCAGCGCGCGCGCGCGCGCCAGCAGCTTGACCCCGTAGAGCGCGCCGGTGGCGCCGGTGATGCCGACGACCAGGCGCGCCACCACGCTCAGCCCTTGGCCAGCAACTGCTGCAGCTCGCCGGACTGGTACATCTCCTTCATGATGTCGGAGCCGCCCACGAACTCGCCCTTGACGAAGAGCTGCGGGAAGGTCGGCCACTGGGCGTATTCCTTGACGCCCTGGCGGAGGGCTTCGTCTTCGAGCACGTTGAAGGTGGCCAGGTCGTCCGCCCCACAGGCCTGCAACACCTGGACCGCGAGCTTGGAAAAGCCGCACATCGGAAAATCGGCCGTGCCTTTCATGAAAAGCATGACACGGTGGTCCTTGACCATCTCGCCTATGCGTTGCTGCACGTCGCTCATGGGAATTCGTCCTCTGGAAATTTCAAACGGCCGCCAGTATCGCGCAGACCCGCCCTGGCATGCCGGCGAGGGGGTGTTCGCGACGCACGTGCGTCGCCCCGAAGCGGGCTAGAACGTGTAACGCACGCCCAGCTGAAGCACGGGAGACAGGCGCAGCTCGCGCAGCGCGCTGTCCATCGCCTGGCTGCCGAAGAGGGCCCGCCCCACACCGGCGGCCGCACCAGGATGTTCGGCCACCATGCCGAAGTCGGCCGTGATCTCCAGGCTGCTGCGCCAGGCTGCGCCGGTGAACCCGACGCCCAGATAGGGCACGGTCCCCAGGCCTTCACCGCCGGGCGCGTTGAACAGTGCATTGGCGTGGCTGACTGCCAAGCCCAGGCGCGGACCGGCCGCCACGCTGGCCATCGGTATGCCGCCCTGCGAGCCCACCATCAACCCGCCACTGGCGCGGAAGCTGCCGAAGGAGGGCGCGGCGAAGTAGTAGTCGCCCACCAGCGCGCCACCCTGGACGCCGCGTTGTGATGCAGCGGCATCGAACAAGCGCGTTCCGGTCAACGGCGACAAGCTGACCGTCTGCACCGCGATGCGGGCTTGCCATTGCGGCCACAGGGCGTCGGCGGCCGGGGCCACCAGTCCCTGCGCGGCATGGGCGGCCAGCGTCGAGGCAAGAGTCATGCTGAGGCACACGGTCCGCACGTTCATCTCGGCCTCCTGCAACAGCGAAAGTGGCTTCATGATGCGCCGGTTCCGGCCTCAGGGCATCCCCCTCGAGTCGGGCAGGCGGTAACAGTCGGCTTCATGCCGACCTCGCGCCACTATTTCGCGCCAGACCACGCGGCGCCGGTGCAGCGCGGCAGGCCCGCCAGGTCGGGGCGGGTGCGCGCCGAGGTGAATCCCCGCTGCTCAAGCCGGGTTCGGACGGCTTCGGCCTGGTCATGCCCATGCTCCAGCAGCACCCAGGCGCCGGGGCGCAAGTGCTCCGGCGCTCCGTCGATGATGCAGCGCAACGCGGCCAGGCCGTCGCCTTCGGGGGTGAGCGCCCCGCGGGGTTCGTGCACCAGCGCGCTCAGGTGCGGGTCGTCACCCGCCACGTAAGGCGGGTTGGCGACGGCCAGGTCAAACCGGCGGCCCTTCCAGGGGGCCCACCAGTCGCCTTGGGCGAACTCGATGTCCAACCCATGGGTCAGGGCATTGCCCCGCGCGACCGCCAGGGCTCGGGCGCAACGGTCGCTGGCGGCAATCGCCGCCGCAGGGCCAGCCTGCTTCAGGGCCATCGCAATGGCGCCGCTGCCGGTGCCGAGATCGACGACATCGGCACAAGGCATCTCAGCCAACCGCTCCAGCGCCCACTCGACGAGCACTTCGGTTTCCGGCCGCGGCACCAGCACGGCGGGCGTGACCTGCAGCATCAGGCCATGGAACTCGCGTTCGCCCACCAGGTAGGCCAGCGGAACGCCTGCCGCGCGGCGGGCCAGCAGGCGGTGCAGCTCGGCGGCCTGGGGGGTCGTCAGGACCTCTTCGTCATGGGCCAGCAGCCACTCCCGCGGCCGACCGAGCAAGTGGGTGAGCAGCCCCTGCGCGTCCAGCCGCGCCACGCCCAGCGCACGCGCCTGCTGCAGTGCCTGGCCGATGCGCATGGCGCCGGCTCAGCGGCCGCCGGCCTCGAGTTGCGCCAGCTCCTGCGCGCCGCGCGCGGCCTGCAGCGCCGAGACCACGTCGGTCAGGTCGCCGTCCATGATGGCGCCCAACTTGTACAGCGTGAGATTGATGCGGTGGTCGGTGAGGCGGCCTTGCGGAAAGTTGTAGGTGCGGATGCGGTCGCTGCGGTCGCCGCTGCCGATCAGGCTCTTGCGCGTGGCCGCCTCCTTGGCGGCGCGCTCGCTGCGATCCTTCTCGCGCAGCCGGGCGGCCAGCACCGCCAGGGCCTTGGCCTTGTTGCGGTGCTGGCTGCGGTCGTCCTGGCATTCGGCGACCAGCCCGGTGGGCAAGTGGGTGATGCGGATCGCGCTGTCGGTCTTGTTGATGTGCTGGCCACCGGCGCCGCTGGCGCGGAAGGTATCGATGCGCAGATCGGCCGGGTTGATCTGCACTTCCTCGGCCTCGTCGGGCTCGGGCATCACGGCCACGGTGCAGGCGCTGGTGTGGATGCGGCCCTGGCTCTCGGTGGCGGGCACGCGCTGCACGCGGTGGCCGCCGGATTCGAAGCGCATCTGGCCGTAGACGCTTTCACCTTCGATGCGCAGCACCAGTTCCTTGTAGCCGCCGAGCTCGGCGTCGCTGGCACTCATGACCTCGGTGCGCCAGCCCTGACGCTCGCAAAAGCGCAGGTACATGCGCGCCAGGTCACCGGCGAAGAGCGCCGATTCGTCGCCGCCCGTGCCGGCGCGGATTTCGAGGAAGGCGTTGCGCTCGTCGTCGGGGTCGCGCGGGATGAGGGCGGCCTGCAATTCGCCATTCAGCCGCTCCAGGTCGGCCTCGGCGGCGACGATTTCCTCGCGCGCCATCTCGGCCAGTTCAGGGTCGGAGGCCATCTCGCGCGCCGCGCCCAGGTCGCGCTCGCGCTGCTGGTAGCGCTCGAAGCGCTCGACGATGCCGCTGGCCTCGGCCTGCTCGCGCGATAGCGCGCGCCAGCGCTTGAGGTCGGCGGCCACCTGGGGGTCGGCCAAAGTGGCGTCGAGCTCGGCCAGGCGCAGCGCCAGGCGTTCGAACTGTTCGCGCAGGGTGGGGTTCATCGCCATCGTGTCCGGTTGCGACCGCGCACAGGCCGCGGCCGCGGTGCCTGGTGGCCGCTAACGGCCTCCGTTGCCGGGCGGGCGCAAGCCCTGGCGCAGGAACAGGCGCGACACGGTATCGGCCAGCTTGGCGCGCTCTTCGCCTTCGGCGGCGTGCAACTCGGCCATCGTGCCGTGCAGCATCTTGTTGGTCAGGCCGCGGGCCAGGGCCTCGAGCACGCCGTCGGCCGGCTCGCCGCGCGCCAGGGCCTTGCGCGCGCGCGCCAGCTCAGTGCCGCTCCAATCGTCGGCCTGGCGGCTCAAGGCCTGGATCAGCGGCACCGCGGCGCGTTGATCGAGCCAGTGCGAGAAGCTCTGCACACCGGCGTCGATGATGGCCTCGGCCTGCTGCACCGCGGCCTGGCGCTTCTCGCCGGCGGTCTGCACCAGGGCCGAGAGGTCGTCCACCGTGTAGAGGTAGACGTCGGCCAGTTGCGCGACTTCGGGTTCGATATCGCGCGGCACGGCCAGGTCCACCATGAACATCGGCCGCCGTCGGCGCGCCTTCAGCGCGCGCTCCACCGCGCCCAGGCCGATGATCGGCAACGTGCTGGCCGTGCAGGAGATGACCGCGTCGAAATCCTGCAGCCGCGAGGGCAGGTCCGACAGCCGGATGGCTTCGCCGCCGAAGCGCGAGGCCAGCCGCTCGCCGCGCTCCAGCGTTCGGTTGGCCAGGGCGATGCCCTTGGGGGCACGCGCCTCGAAGTGCGTGGCCACGAGCTCGATCATCTCGCCGGCGCCGACGAACAGCACCTTGATCTGGTGCAGGTCTTCGAAGATCTGCGCCGCCAGCCGTACCGCGGCCGCGGCCATGCTGATGGAGTGCGCGCCGATTTCGGTGGAGGTGCGCACCTCCTTGGCCACGGCGAAGGAACGCTGGAAAAGCTGGTGCAGCGTGGTGCCCAGCGTGCCGGCTTCTTCGGCCATGCGCACGGCCTGCTTCATCTGGCCGAGGATCTGCGGCTCGCCCAGCACCATCGAGTCGAGCCCCGCGGCGACGCGAAAGGCGTGCCGCGCCGCGGCGCGGTCCTCCATCACGTAGCTGTGCGCCTGCAGCTGCGCGCCGCTGATGCCCCCTTGTTCTGCCAGCCACTCCAGGGTGGGGCGCACCAGGGTGGACGCGGCGTCGGCCGGGGCGGCGACATACAGCTCGGTGCGGTTGCAGGTGGAGACCAACGCCGTCTCGGGCAGGCACAACCCGAAGCGGCCGCGCAGGCCGTGCAGCGCCGGCGCCATCTGCTCCGGCGAAAACGCCAGGCGGCCGCGCAGGTCGAGCGGCGCCGTGGTGTGATTGAGCCCGAGGGTGAAGACGCTCACGTCAGAATTGTAGATTTCCGCGCGGGCGGCCCGCAGGGCGCCGTTCGAGGCAGGTCATCCGACCGGCCCGGCGCGAAGGAGACAGCCGCGACGATGGGACCTCTTGACGCTTTGTGGCACCTGGCCAACCTGTTCCTGCCCGCTCTCGGGCTGGGAGCGCTCTCGGCCGCGCTGGCCAAGCTGTTGTGGCGACGCCAGCTCGGGGCCGTCGCCTGGCGCCAGCTGGCCGGGCCGGCCTGCGCAGTGTGCGCCGCGGTGGCGCTGGCCGGCCTGGTGGCCTTCGGCCGCGACGGCCGGATGGCCACGTACGCCGCCATGGTGGCCGCCTGCGCCGTCACGCTGTGGTGGCGGGGGTTCGGGCCGGGCCGCTGACCCGATCGGCCGGCACCGGCGCGGCGCGCAGCGAGTGCGGCAACGCTTCGGTGATGGCCACGTCGATCATCTGACCCACCAGCCGCGTGGCGTTCGGCCCGCCGTCGAAGTTGACGATGCGGTTGCACTCGGTGCGGCCCATCAGCTCGTGCGGGTTCTTGCGCGATGGGCCCTCGACGAGGATGCGCTGCACGGTGCCCACGCGCGAGGCGCTGATGCGCCGCGCGTTGGCCTCGATGGCGGCCTGCAGTTGCTGCAGGCGCTCGAGCTTGGTCTCTTGCGCGGTGTCGTCGGCCAGCGCCGCGGCGGGCGTGCCCGGCCGCTTGCTGAAGACGAAGCTGAAGCTGCTGTCGAAGCCGACGTCGTCTATGAGCTGCATGGTCTTGTCGAAATCGCCCTCGGCCTCGCCGGGGAAACCGACGATGAAGTCGCTGGACAGGCTGATGCCCGGCCGCACGGCGCGCAGTTTGCGGATCGTGCTCTTGTATTCCATCGCCGTGTAGCCGCGCTTCATGGCCGAGAGGATGCGATCGCTGCCGTGCTGCACCGGCAGGTGCAGGTGGCTCACGAGCTGCGGCACGCGGGCGTAGACGTCGACGAGCCGCTGCGTGAATTCGTTGGGGTGGCTGGTGGTGTAGCGGATGCGCGCGATGCCGGTGAGGGTGGCCACCGCCTCGATGAGCAGCGCGAGGTCGGCGATCTCTCCCGAGCGGCCCATGCTGCCGCGGTAGGCATTCACGTTTTGCCCGAGCAGCGTCACTTCCTTCACGCCCTGGCCGGCCAGGCCCGCGACCTCGGCCAGCACGTCGTCGAAGGGCCGGCTGATCTCTTCCCCACGCGTGTAGGGCACCACGCAGTACGAACAGTACTTGGAGCAGCCCTCCATGATCGAGACGAAGGCACTGGCACCTTCCACACGCGCGGGCGGCAGGTGGTCGAACTTCTCGATTTCCGGGAAGCTGATGTCGACTTGGGCTCGCCGCTGGGCGGTGCGCGCGGCGATCATCTGCGGCAGGCGGTGCAGCGTCTGCGGCCCGAATACCAGGTCGACATAGGGCGCGCGCTCGATGATGGCCGCCCCTTCCTGGCTGGCCACGCAGCCGCCCACGCCGATGAGCACGCCCTTCTTCGCCAGGTGCTTGACGCGGCCGAGGTCGGAGAAGACCTTCTCCTGCGCCTTCTCGCGCACCGAGCAGGTGTTGAAGAGCACGAGGTCGGCCTGTTCGACGTCGGTCGTCGGTTCGTAGCCCTCGGCCGCGCGCAGCACATCGAGCATCTTGTCCGAGTCGTAGTCGTTCATCTGGCACCCGAAGGTGCGGATGAAGACCTTCTTGGCCACCGGCCCGCTGGTGCTCACGGCCGGCTCCAGGTCTGGGCGGCGGCATCGAAGCGCCAGGTGGCGGCTTGCGCGGGCGTCGTCGGCCAGGGGCGCCGGGCGAGCTCCTGCGGCGTCAGCACCCAGACATCGAGCAGCAGGCCGTAGAGGTCGAGCGTGTAGTTCACCGCCAGGCGCTGGTTGACCAGGGCCCCGGAGACCTGCAGCAGGTTGTTCTGGGCCCGGATGCGCGCGCCCGGTGCCAGGCGCGCCGGCTGGCCGTTGAGGAGCAGCTCGGGGGGCTGGGTGACGACGATTTCGCCGCGCAGGGCGGTGGCCGGAAAATTGCGCGGCGCCTGGGCGGCGGCCGGCAGCGTGCACGCGAAGAGGGCGGTGGCCAGGGCGACACAGCGAATCATGGTGTGGATCCAGGGGCTGTGAAACGAAAAGGCCCGTGGCAGGAACCACGGGCCGGAGACTTGGTGGCGCTTCAGGGACTCGAACCCCGGACCTGCGGATTATGATTCCGTCGCTCTAACCAACTGAGCTAAAGCGCCTGAGCCGGCAATTATAGCGAGCCCCTTTGCTCGCCGGCGCCCTCGGGCCAGACCCCCACACGATGTTCAGTTTCTTCAAGAAGAAGGCGCCCCAGGCTGTGCCCGCGGCCGCGGTCGTTGCGCCCGCCTTGCCACTGGTAAATGAAGCCCCGCCTGCGCAGGCGCAGGCGTCGCCGGCCGAGGTGCCGCCGGCCCGCAGCAGCTGGTTCAACCGCCTCGCCCAGGGCCTGCGCAAGACGGGAGCGGGCATCGCGCAGGTGTTCACCGGCACGCGCATCGACGATGCCCTGTACGAAGAGCTGGAGTCGGCACTGCTCATGGCCGACACGGGCGTGGCGGCCACCGAGCACCTGCTGGCCGACCTGAAGCGCCGCGTCAAGGACGCCAAGGCCACCGAGCCCGCGGTGGTGAAGACCCTGTTGGCCGACGCGATCACCGAGCTGCTGCAGCCGCTGGAGCGGCCGCTGGTCATCGGCAGCGCCAGCCCCACGGTGATCATGGTCACGGGGGTGAACGGGGCGGGCAAGACCACCAGCATCGGCAAGCTCACGCACCACCTCGCCGAGTCCGGCTGCAAGGTGCTGCTGGCCGCGGCCGACACCTTTCGTGCGGCGGCGCGCGAGCAGCTGGCGGTGTGGGCCGACCGCAATCGGGTGGAGATCGTCAGCCAGGAAGGCGGCGACCCGGCTGCGGTGACCTTCGACGCCGTGACGGCAGGCCGCGCGCGCGGCTGCGACGTGGTCATCGCCGACACCGCGGGTCGCCTGCCGACGCAGGCGCACCTGATGGAAGAGCTGAAGAAGATCCGCCGCGTGATCGGCAAGGCGCAGGAAGGCGCACCGCATGAAGTGCTGCTGGTGGTCGACGGCAACACCGGGCAGAACGCGCTGGCCCAGGTGAAGGCCTTCGATGCGGCGCTGGTGCTCACCGGCCTCATCGTCACCAAGCTCGACGGCACCGCCAAGGGTGGCGTGCTCGCGGCCATCGCGCGCTGGGGTGTGCAGCGCGGTGCCGAACAGGGCGGTGTGGTGCCGGTCTACTTCATCGGGATCGGCGAGGGTCTGGAAGACCTGCAGCCGTTCAACGCGCGCGAATTCGCGCAGGCGCTGCTGAACTGAGGTGCCGGCTTCAGCGACCGCCAGAGGCGGATTCCAGTTCTTCCAGGAAGGCCGAAGGCACGGGCTCGTTGGCGTCGTCCATGGCGGCTTCGAGCGCTGCCCGGTCGCCTTCGCTGAGGATCTCGGCGATATCCGCCACCGGGATGAGCGGCATGGGCCGCGAGGCGGTGGGCTTGCTCGCGGGGGTGAGCGGTCCCATGAGCGGGGCCATGGTGCGGCGCACGTCGGCCGGGGTGGGCAGTTCGCCGTCGCGCCAGGTGAATACATGGATGCCGGCGGCGCGCAGCACACGGGCCATGCGTTCGTGGCGTCGGCGGGCGCGCTCGCTTTCCTGCGGGCTGCGGATATCGATCGCCGCCAGCACCCGCGAGCCCGAGTCGCACAACAGCAGGTCGGCGTTGAGCGAACCGACGCGCTGCAGCCAATCGGTATAAGAGTGGCGCGACGGCACGCGCAGGAAGCGTGACAGCGGCACCTGTGCCAGCACGAGAAACCCGGGCATGGCGCGGCGCAGCAGGTCGTAGGCCTGGCGCTCGGTGATGGTGAGAATGCGCGACGCCTCGGGCGGCCAGGCGGCCACCGTGTCCAGGGCCTCGCGGGCCGAACCCCGGCGCTCGTTGATGCGCTGGCGCATGCGCAGCAGCAGCAGCGTGAGCAGCAGCAGCACCGTCGTCGGCACGACGAGTGAAGCGATCGGTGTCAGGAATTCCATGGAGGGGTGGGTCGGCGGCAGGCTTGAACCCACAAGATCGCCGACCCTGGCCGGCAGATCAACGTAGGACCGCATAAAAGGCGTATCCAGGCGTTTCAGCCGTGGGAAAAGAGAGACTCAATGGCTGTCGAAAGCCGCGCCGCCGCACTTCAGCGGGGCATGCCCGGGAAACCGCCGCCTGCCCCGCCCATGCGCTTCATCATCTTCATCAGGCCGCCGCCCTTCATCTTCTTCATCATCCCCTGCATCTGCTCGAACTGCTTGAGCAGGCGGTTGACTTCCTGCACCGGCACGCCGGCCCCCGTGGCGATGCGGCGCTTGCGGCTGGCCTTGATGAGTTCGGGCTTGCGCCGCTCCAGCGGCGTCATGGCGCAGATGATGCCTTCCATGCGTTTGACGTCGCGCTCGGCGCGGCCCATGTCGGCACCGGCGGCCTTGGCGGTGAGCTGGCTGGGCAGCTTGTCCATCAGGCTGGACAGGCCACCCATCTTCTTCATCTGCGTGATCTGGCCGAGGAAGTCGGTGAGGTCGAAGCCGCCGCCGGACTTCATCTTGTCGGCGAATTTCTGCGCGGCGCCCAGGTCGACGCCCTTTTGCACCTCTTCCACCAGGGCCACGATGTCGCCCATGCCGAGCACGCGGCCGGCGTGGCGCTCGGCATCGAAGACTTCGAGCCCGTCGATCTTTTCGGAAATACCGGCGAACTTGATCGGCGCGCCGGTGACCTGCCGCACCGACAGCGCCGCGCCGCCGCGCGAATCACCGTCGAGCTTGGTCAGCACCACGCCGGTGAGCGGCAACGCGTCCTTGAAGGCGCGGGCGGTGTTGACGGCGTCCTGGCCCTGCATGGCGTCGACGACGAAGAGCGTCTCCACCGGGTTGAGCGCCGCGTGCAGCTCGCTGATCTCGGCCATCAGCGCTTCGTCGATGCCCAGGCGACCGGCGGTGTCGACCAGCAGCACGTCGAAATAGTGGCGCTTGGCGTAGTCCAGCGCCGCCAGCGCGATCTCGCGCGGCTTCTGGTCGGGCGCCGAGGGGAACCACTCGGCGCCGGCCTGCGCCGTCACCAACCTGAGTTGCTCGATGGCGGCCGGCCGGTAGACGTCGGCAGACACCGTGAGCACCTTCTTCTTGCGCTTGGTGATGAGGTGCTTGGCCAGCTTGGCCGTGGTGGTGGTCTTGCCCGCGCCCTGCAGGCCGGCCATGAGGATCACCGCGGGGGGCTGGGCGGCGAGGTTGAGGTCGGCCACCCCTTCACCCATGGTGGCGGCGAGTTCCTTGTGGACCATGCCCACCAGCGCCTGGCCGGGGTTGAGCGCGCCGGCCACCTCCTGCCCGAGCGCCCTTTCCTTCACGCGGGCGATGAAGTCGCGCACCACGGGCAGGGCCACGTCGGCCTCGAGCAGGGCCATGCGCACTTCGCGCAGCATGTCCTGGACGTTGCTTTCGGTGATGCGGGCCTGGCCGCGCATCGTCTTGACCAGCCGTGTCAGGCGGTCGGTGAGGGTCGAGGCCATTGCGAGGCAAGCGCCCGATGAAGGGGCCT
Source organism: Rubrivivax sp. (assembly GCA_030681795.1). GTDB lineage: Bacteria > Pseudomonadota > Gammaproteobacteria > Burkholderiales > Burkholderiaceae_C > Rubrivivax. Next base: position 37,534 of record JAUXRG010000003.1, on the reverse strand, counting down.
GCGATCAGTACACTGTCGGCATGATTCTATCGACCGCCTCTCCCGCCCTCGACGCTGGGGGTGGGTTGCTGCTGGTGGGCCTGGCCCTGCTGCTGTATTTGCTGGCCGCCCTGCCGATGGCGGCGCTGCGGCGCTTTTCTGTCGCGGCCTTGCTGGGGGCCTGGGTGCTGCACGGCTTGCTGCTGGTCATCGACATCGGCGGGGTGGGCCAGAGCGAGCCCGGCGCGCGGCTGGGTTTCGCGCCCGTGCTGTCGATGACGGTATGGCTGGTGGTGGCCGTCTATGCGGTCGAAAGCCGCTTCGTGCCGCTGCCCGCCGTGCGGCAGTGGCTCTCACTGGCCGGGCTGCTGGTGGTGCTGGTCTGCGCCGTATTCCCGGGCGAATTCAGGCCCATCACGTCACGGCTCGCGCCCCTGCACTTCGCCTTGGGTGTGGGCGCCTACGGCCTGTTCGGTGCGGCCGTGCTGCACGCCATCATGCTGGACGCCGCCGAACGCCGCTTGCGCTCCCGCGGGCCCGGCGCCGAACCCGGGCAGAGCCTGGGCATGCCGCTGCTGCAACTGGAGCGACTGACCTTTCGCTTCGTCGATGCCGGTTTTGCCGTGCTCACCGCCACGCTGGTGCTCGGCCTGGTCTATGCGGCGCATTGGCGCTGGGACGACCGCAAGGCGGTCTTCTCGCTGATGGCCTGGGCGGTCTTCGCGTCGCTTCTGGCGGGTCGGCGCCTGCGCGGCTGGCGCGGCCGACAGGCCACGCGCTGGCTGTATGCCGGCGCGGCACTGCTGTTGCTCGCCTACGTGGGTTCGCGCTTCGTGCTCGAAGTCCTGCTCGGGCGCACGGTGTGAACCGGGTGCGCGCCTCATGAAGTTCCTCCTGTTCCTGGTCCTGATCGGCGTGGCGGTGTGGATGCTCACGGCCCGCATTCGCCGCCCGCGCGTACCCCCGACATCCCAAAAGAAGGGCCCGGCCGAGCCCACCCCCATGCTGGCCTGCGCGCACTGTGGCATCCACCTCCCGCAGGCCGAGGCGCTGACCGACGGTGCCGGCCGTCCCTACTGCACCGAGGCGCACCGCCGGGCCGGGCCGCGCTGAGCGCGGGCGCGGCATGGACTCGCAGCACGCCGACCGCCGCAACGCCGACCGCCGCCACGCCGAGCGGCGCGGTGCCGGCGGCCGCAGGAGCGAGGACACGCTCTTGCAGGCCATGGGCGCAAGCGACTCGCAGGGCGGTGCAGACTCCTATTTCGACCCCGGCTGGCTCGCCGCGGGCGACGTGCCTGCCGACAGCCGTTTCCTGTTGCGCCAGGCCCAGCGCATCGTGCAGGCCAAGGACAGTGCGCTGGTCCGCGTCTACCGCACCTACGCGGCCGCGCGGGCCGCGGTCGGTGTCGGCCTGGTCGGTGCCCAAGGCATGGGTAGCTTGCTGGGCACGCGCAGTGCGGAGTGGCTGGCGCTGGTCTCCGTGCTCTATGCCGTGCAGGCCATCACGCTGTGGCTGCTGCCGCGCTTCGGTCCGCTGGCGCGGCCGCAGTCCCAGGCCCTGCAGCGGCGGCGCCAGTGGCTGGCCACCATCGGCGTGGACCTGCTGGCCTTCACCCTGCTGCACCTGCTGGAGGTGGGCAGCTCGCTCAACTATGCCGCGCTGCTGGTGTTGCCCGTGCTCATGGCCGGCGTGCTGACTTCGCGCCTGCTCGCACTGGGCACCGCAGCGGGGGTCTCGCTGATGCTGCTGGTGGCGGCCTGGCGCGCCGCGCTCGGCAGTGGCGAGGCGCCGGCCTTGATGCTGCAGTCCGGCCTGGCCGGGATGGGCATGTTCGTCATCACCTTGCTGGCCGGCGAGCTGGCTGGACGGCTGGCCCGCGAGGAACTCGCCGCACGCGGCAGCCTGGAACTGGCGCGCCAGCAGGCGCAGCTCAACCGCCTGGTCATCGAGGAGATGGCCGACGGCGTGCTCGTCGTGGACCACCGGCTGCGCGTGCGCGCAGCCAACCCCGCGGCGCGCGCACTGCTGGTCGACCAGGGCCTGGGCCCGCCCGCGCCCTTCATGCTGGAGCACAAGCCGGCCTGGGCGGCGCTGCTGCAGGCCGTGGAACGCGCCCTGGCCGAGGGCGACTGGCCCGACGGCGGGCGCGACGTCATGCTCGCCTTCGGCGACGGCCACATCCGCACGCTGCGCATGCGCGTGCGCTTCATGCGCGGGCGCGGCCTGGAGCGCGGTGCCGGCGAGGCCCAAGCTCGGGGCGAGGGTCAGGGCGAAGACAGCGCTGGCGAGCCCTTTGCCGTGCTCCTGCTGGAGGACCTGCGCACGCTGCAAGCGCGCATCCGCCAGGAGAAGCTCGCCGCCATGGGCCGCGTCTCGGCCGGCATCGCGCATGAAATCCGCAACCCGCTGGCCGCCATCGCGCAGGCCAACGCGCTGCTCATGGAAGACGACCTCCCGGGGCCGCAGCGGCGGCTGGCGCAGATGGTGGCCGACAACGTCGAACGCCTCAAACGCCTGGTGGACGACGTGGTGGAAGTGGCGCCGGGCCGCGCGCCCGATCCGCAAACCATCGATGCCGCCGCAGAGGTCGCGCATGCCGCCGCCGATTGGGCACGCACGGCGCAGCTGCCCATGGGCGCCGACGGCAGGCTGCGGGCCGAGCTGCCGGCCTCGCCGCTGGGCGTCGCCTTCGACCCCGAGCACCTGCGCCGTGTGTTGATCAACCTGCTCGACAACGCCCACCGCCACGCCAGCGCCGCGCCCGGGGCGATCTTCCTGCGCCTGGCCGCACGCGATGAGGGCTGGGCCGCGCTCTCGGTGTCGAGCGACGGTCCGGCGATTGCGCCGGAGGTCGAACGCCATCTCTTCGAGCCCTTCTTCAGCACGCGCAGCCGCGGCTCGGGGCTGGGCTTGTATATTTGCCGCGAACTGTGCGAGCGCTACGGCGCGAGCATCGAGTACCGCCCGCGCCCCGCCGCCGAGCGGCTGCGCAACGAGTTCGTCGTCAGCATGCGGCGTGCGCCACTGGGTGAGTTCACCCGCGCCCTGCCCCTGGAGTCGCCCTGACACCGTGAGCCCAGCCTCGACACCCCAACCCCCTCCGCGCCTGCTGGTGGTCGACGACGAACCCGACCTGCGCACGCTGTACGAGCTGACGCTGCTGCGCGAGGGCTACGACGTCGAGAGCGCGGGTTCGGTGGAAGAGGGCTGGGCCATGTTGCAGCAGCGCGGGCCGGGCGGTTACCAGCTCGTGATCACCGACATGCGGCTGCCCGACGGCACCGGGCTCGACCTGCTGCATCGCATCGATGCCGCCGGCCGCCACGAGAAGGCCATGGTGATCACCGCCTATGGCTCGCCAGAGAACGCCGTCGAAGCGCTCAAGGCCGGTGCCTACGACTACCTGACCAAACCGGTGGACCTGCGGCAGTTTCGCGCCGTGGTGGCTTCGGCCCTGGGCCGCGTGCCGGGGGGGCCGGTGGCGCCGCCTCGGGCCGCGCAGGCCGAAGCCCGCGCCGCACCCTCGACGCATCCGGCGCTGGCGCGCATCGCCGGTGAATCGATGGCCATGCAGCAGGTGCGCTCGCTGGTCGAGCGTGTGGCGCGCAGCATGGCGCCTGTGCTGGTGCATGGCGAGTCGGGCACCGGCAAGGAGCTGGTGGCGCGCGCCATTCACGAGGTCTCGCCGCGAGGCGCCATGCCCTTCATGGCGGTGAATTGCGGCGCCATTCCCGAGTCGCTGCTCGAGGCCGAGTTCTTCGGCTACCGCAAGGGCTCGTTCACCGGCGCGAATGAAGACCGCGAGGGCTTCTTCCAGGCCGCGCAAGGCGGCACCTTGTTCCTCGACGAGATCGGCGACCTGCCCCTGCCCATGCAGAGCAAGCTGCTGCGCGTGATCCAGGAGCGCGCCGTGCGACCCATCGGTGCGGTGACCGAGTCGCCGATCAACGTGCGCATCGTCAGCGCCACGCACCGCGACCTGGGCGCCGAGGTCCAGGCCGGGCGCTTCCGTCAGGACCTGTACTACCGGCTCAACGTGATTCGCATTGCGGTGCCGCCGCTGCGCGAGCGCATCGGCGACCTGCCTTCGATCTGTGCCTCGGTGCTGCAGCGCATCGCCCACGATGCCGGGGTCAAGCCGGTGCCCGCGCTGGCAAGCGACGCCCTCGAGCACCTGCTGCGCTACAGCTTCCCGGGCAATGTGCGCGAGTTGGAAAACCTGCTGCACCGCGCGCTGGCCCTGGCGGGCACGCCGGTCATCGCGCGCAGCGATCTGGGCTTGCCCGAAGAACTGCTGCTCGAGGCGGACGGCGTCGAAGTCGATGTCGCCACACCGCCAGCGGCGAGCGCCACCGCGGCAGCTGCACCCCTGCCCAGCGACCTGGGGGCGTACCTCGACGACATCGAGCGCGAGATCCTGGAGCGCGCGCTGGAACGCCACCGCTACAACCGCACCGCGGCCGGCGCCGGCCTGGGCCTGTCGCTGCGCCAGATGCGCTACCGCATGGCGCGCCTGGGCGTCGGCGTGGCCGAGAGCGATCGCACCGACCCCACCTGAGCGATGACGCGCCGCGTGCTGCGCCGGCGCCGACCGCGGCTGCCCGTGATCGAATTTCAGAAGGTGTGAATTCACGCGGTCTTCCAGCGCCTTCCTTGCGTTGTGGCGCGCGGTGCGCGGCCCGTTCTGCGGCCATTCAAGCGGTGCGCGGTGCAGCCCCGGATGCCTGCATCGGCGGCGCCTGCCGAAGCCCGTTCGCGGCCACGATTTGCCGCTTCAGGCCATGCGGGAAGTTCCCGACGACACACTAGCTGTAGTGGCTTGTAGGGGCTCAGTACCCCAGATATAGTGTCCCCAGGTGATATTCTCGTAGCCCTCAAAACCCCGCCCTGCCGCATGCCTGCCCGACGCCACAGCCCATGCCGGGCGGCGCAGCGGCCAGCCCCACGAGGGCCCGAACCGGCCGCGGCGCAAGGCCAGCACGAACCATGAATCCAGCGGCGGTGCGGCCCATGTCGCACCGCCATACGGCGCCCACCGGGCCCGGCACATCGAATGAACCGACACCAGACCGAGGGAATTGAATGCAAGCTGATCCGACCACCGCCACGACATCCACAGCCACCGGCACGCCATCGGCCCGGCCCGCCGGCGGCGCCGGTCTGGCCGCTGCCGCAGCCACCTACACCGGCTACCAGATCATTCGCCGCAACGGTGCGGTGGTGGCATTCGAGCCCAACAAGATCGCGGTGGCCTTGATGAAGGCCTTCCTGGCCGTGCACGGCACGCAGGGTGCAGCCTCGGCCAGCGTGCGCGAAACGGTGGAGCGCCTGACCGAAGGTGTGGTGCATGCGCTGCTGCGCTCGCGGCCGGGTGGCGGCACGTTCCATATCGAAGACGTGCAGGACCATGTCGAGCTCGCGCTCATGCGCAGCGGCCACCACGAGGTGGCGCGCGCCTATGTGCTGTACCGCGAACGCCGCGCGCAGGAGCGTGCACGCCAGGTGGCGCCGGTGGCCGCGAAGGCGCCCGATCTCTTCGTCACGGAAGGGGGCCAGCGCGTGGCGCTGGACATGGCCGAGCTGCGCGGGCTCGTCGAATCGGCCTGCTCCGGCCTGGGCGCCGACGTCAAGGCCGAGCCCATCCTGGCCGAGACGCGGCGCAACCTGTACGACGGCGTGCCGCTGGACGAAGTCTTCAAGGCCGCCATCCTGTCGGCGCGCACGCTGATCGAGAAGGAGCCGGCCTACACGCGTGCCACGGCGCGCCTGCTGCTGCATACGATCCGCCGCGAGATCCTGGGCCAGACCGTGACGCAGGCGGAAATGGCCGGCCGCTACGCCGAGTACTTTCCGCAGTTCATCAAGCGGGGCGTGCAGGCCGAACTGCTCGACGAGAGGCTGCTGCAGTTCGACCTGGCCAAGCTCGGCGCCGCACTCGACGCCGGCCGCGACCTGCAGTTCGACTACCTCGGCCTGCAGACCCTGTACGACCGCTACTTCCTGCATATCGACGAGGCGCGCATCGAATTGCCGCAGGCCTTCTTCATGCGCGTGGCCATGGGCCTGTCACTGAACGAGGTCGACCGCGAGGCGCGTGCGGTCGAGTTCTACAACGTGCTCTCCCGCTTCGACTTCATGAGCAGCACGCCGACGCTGTTCAACAGCGGCACCCGCCGCTCGCAGCTCAGCAGCTGCTACCTCACCACGGTGGCCGATGACCTGGACGGCATCTATGAGGCGCTGAAGGAAAACGCGTTGCTGAGCAAGTATGCCGGCGGCCTGGGCAACGACTGGACGCGCGTGCGCGCCCTGGGCAGCTATATCAAGGGCACCAACGGCAAGAGCCAGGGCGTGGTGCCTTTCCTGAAGGTCGTCAACGACACCGCGGTGGCCGTCAACCAGGGGGGCAAGCGCAAGGGCGCGGTGTGCGCATACCTGGAGACCTGGCACCTGGACCTGGAGGAATTCCTCGAGCTGCGCAAGAACACCGGTGACGACCGCCGGCGCACGCACGACATGAACACCGCCAACTGGATCCCCGACCTGTTCATGCGCCGTGTCGTCGAGGGGGGCGACTGGACGCTGTTCAGCCCCTCCACCTGTCCCGACCTGCACGACAAGTTTGGCCATGCGTTCGAAGAGGCCTACACCGCCTACGAAGCCAAGGTCGACCGCGGCGAGATCAAGCTCTACAAGCGCATGCGCGCGCTGGACCTGTGGCGCAAGATGCTCTCGATGCTCTTCGAGACCGGGCACCCCTGGATCACCTTCAAGGACGCCTGCAACGTGCGCAGCCCGCAGCAGCACGTGGGCGTGGTGCACTCGTCCAATCTTTGCACCGAGATCACGCTCAACACCAGCGACACCGAGATCGCGGTGTGCAACCTGGGCAGCATCAACCTCTCGCAGCACCTGCGGGACGGCGAAATCGACCAGGCCAAGCTCAAGCGCACCACGGCCACGGCGATGCGCATGCTCGACAACGTCATCGACATCAACTACTACGCCGTGAAGAAGGCGCGCGACAGCAACCTGCGCCATCGCCCGGTGGGCCTGGGGATCATGGGCTTCCAGGATTGCCTGTACCAGCTGCGCGTGCCCTATGCCAGCGATGCCGCCGTGGCGTTCGCAGACCGTTCGATGGAAGCCGTGTGCTACCACGCCTACTGGGCGAGCACCGAACTCGCCGCCGAGCGCGGCCGCTACAGCAGCTACCGCGGCAGCCTGTGGGACCGCGGCATCCTGCCGCAGGATTCGCTGGACCTGCTGCGCGAGGCGCGCGGCGGACATCTCGAAGTCGACCGCTCGAGTGCCATGGACTGGTCGGCGCTGCGCGCGCGCATTGCCGAGCACGGCATGCGCAACAGCAATTGCGTGGCCATCGCGCCCACCGCCACCATCAGCAACATCATCGGCGTGGACGCCTCCATCGAACCCAGCTTCGGCAACATCTCCGTCAAGAGCAACCTCTCGGGCGAATTCACGGTGGTCAACGAGTACCTCGTGAGCGACCTGAAAAAGCTCGGCCTGTGGGACGACGTGATGGTGATGGATCTCAAGCACTTCGACGGCTCGCTGCGCCCCATAGACCGCGTGCCCGAGGAGCTCAAGCGTCTGTACGGCACGGCCTTCGAAGTCGATGCGAGCTGGCTCGTCGAAGCCGGCGCGCGGCGCCAGAAGTGGATCGACCAGGCGCAGTCTCTCAACATCTACATGGCCGGTGCGTCGGGTCGCAAGCTCGACGAGACCTACCGCCTGGCGTGGCTGCGTGGCCTGAAGACCACCTACTACCTGCGCACCACCAGCGCCACGTACTCCGAGAAATCCACGGTGACTTCGGGCAGGCTCAATGCGGTGGCGATGGACGGCGGGCCGGCAGGTTTGTCCAGCGCAGCCGCGGCGACTCAAGCCGCTGCAATGCCAGCGACCGATGTGAAACTTTGCGCCATCGACAACCCCGATTGCGAAGCCTGCCAGTGAGTTCGAACGACCACCGATAGACCTCCAACAGAGGCACATCGATGAGCCTGCAAGGGCCCTTGTCGATGCGCTGCTGCAACAACGAGAAGTGCGCGATGTCAACCAGTGCTTGGTGTTCGCGCGCAACACTCGGATAATTCGCATCGAGCAGGACATACACACATGCTGGTCTGGGAAGACGAAGTCAGAAACACCCCGAGTCAAGCGCCTCGCGCCACGCCGCCGGCGCATTCGTTCGATCCTTTGCCGGTGCTGCAGCCCGCCGTGTCGGCGCTGCCCCAGGCGCTTGAAGTCACGGCATTGCCGAGAGCCGCGGTGGGCGACGGCGAGGCGACATCCGCGCGCCGCGTCAACGTGGCCGACAAGCGCATCATCAACGGCCAGACCGACGTCAACCAGCTGGTGCCCTTCAAGTACAAGTGGGCCTGGGAGAAGTACCTCGCCAGTTGCGCCAACCACTGGATGCCCAACGAAGTGAGCATGTCGCGCGACATCGCGACCTGGAAGGATCCGAACGGTCTCACCGACGACGAGCGCCGCATCATCAAGCGCAACCTCGGCTTCTTCGTCACCGCCGATTCACTGGCCGCCAACAACATCGTGCTGGGTACTTACCGGCACATCACGGCACCCGAATGCCGGCAGTTCATGCTGCGCCAGGCCTTCGAGGAAGCGATCCACACGCACGCCTACCAGTACATCGTCGAGTCGCTGGGCCTGGACGAGAGCGAGATCTTCAACGCGTACCACGAGATCGATTCGATCCGCGAGAAGGACGAGTTCCTGATCCCGTTCATCGACGCGATCATGGACCCCAACTTCAGGACCGGCACACCGGAGGCCGACCAGACGCTGCTCAAGAGCCTGATCGTCTTCGCGTGTCTGATGGAAGGGCTGTTCTTCTACGTCGGCTTCACGCAGATCCTGTCGATGGGGCGCCAGAACAAGATGACGGGTTCGGCCGAGCAGTACCAGTACATCCTGCGCGACGAATCGATGCACTGCAATTTCGGCATCGACGTCATCAACCAGATCAAGCTCGAGAACCCGCACCTCTGGACACCGGCGTTCAAGGCCGAGATCAAGGCCCTGTTCGACCGGGCCGTGGAGCTCGAGTACCGCTACGCCGAAGACACCATGCCGCGTGGCGTGCTCGGCCTGAACGCATCGATGTTCAAGGGCTACCTGCGCTTCATCGCCAACCGGCGTGCCACGCAGATTGGCCTGGACCCGTTGTTCCCGAACGAGGAAAACCCGTTTCCCTGGATGAGCGAGATGATCGACCTGAAGAAGGAACGCAACTTCTTCGAGACCCGTGTCATCGATTACCAGACCGGCGGCGCGCTGGCCTGGGACTGAAGAGCGAAGACTCGATGTCCCTGGAGCCCCGCTTTGCAATCGTCCGCCCATGGCGGGCGCGTGCGTGAGAGATCAAGAATGACGAGCCAAGGCAGGCAGCAGACCGACATGAATGCCAAGCTCGCGACCCCGTTCACCGCACTGGGGCGATCGCTGTGGGGCACCCGCCCCGCGGCAGACCACCGGGCGGTGGATCTCCGTGCTGCGAGAAGCAGACCGGAGCCTTTTGCAACTTGATCAAGGAGATCGTAATGGCAACTGCAAAGAAGGCCGCTCCGGCCAAGAAGGCCCCCGCCAAGAAGGCTGCTCCGGCGAAGAAGGCCATGGCAAAGAAGGCTGCCCCGGCGAAGAAGGCCGCACCGGCCAAGAAGGCTGCGGCGAAGAAGGCTGCACCGGCGAAGAAGGCTGCGGCGAAGAAGGCCGCTCCGGCGAAGAAGGCTGCGCCGGCAAAGAAGGCCGCCGCCAAGAAGGCCGCTCCGGCGAAGAAGGCTGCGCCGGCGAAGAAGGCTGCGCCGGCAAAGAAGGCCGCCGCCAAGAAGGCTGCGCCGGCAAAGAAGGCCGCGATGGTGAAGAAGCCGACCGCAAAGAAGCCGGCGGCGAAGAAGGCTGCGAAGAAGCCAGCGCCCGCTACCCCCGTTGCCCCTGCACCGGCGAAAACAGCGCTGAATCCAGCGGCCGCGTGGCCCTTCCCGACCGGCAACAAGCCCTGACGTGCAAGGGGCGGGTTAGGGGGAGACTCCTGATCCGCCTTTCACCAAACGAGCCCGGCACCAGCTGGGCTCTTTTTTGCCGGATGTAAGACTACGATACTGCGTTGACGTCGCGTCAGTCCACGGGATTCACTTCCCAGGTTGCGCACTCTTCCGGAGGGTTGAGAAATGACCTCGCCGCTCGTGACACGCCTCTTGTCAGGCATTGAAGGTTGCTACGACAAAGAGGAGCGCTACTCGCTTCTGGCCGAGTTGGCCTGTTATAGAGCGAGAATTGGCGAGTTCGAAGAAGCAGAAGACTTAAGAATTGAATTGCGTCGAGAGTTCGGTGATGGGAGAAGTATTCGCGTCTCGATACTGATAATGTGCGCCGAATCGCTGTTGCACTACTTCCGAGAGCTGAGTGAAGAGGCCAGGGACCGAATGGCTCGGGCAAATCTTCTCAGCAACGCCGCTCGCGATGATCGTCTGATTGCGCTTACGTCATCGTGGTTGGCTCATATCGACTTCAATCTGAACCGATTTGAAGCGATGGAAGGTGATGTGCGGGCTTGCTTCCAGTCGATCCACGCGGACGATGGAACAGCCGAATGTCGCGTTTCAATTGTCCTGGGGGATGCGTTTCTGTTCGTTGGAAACACTGTAGTGTCACAAGCTTGGTATGAACGGGCGAGACGAGCGGCGACGAGAATCGGTGATCAGGCGGCGGTTGGCGCGATAACGTACAACCGGGCAGCATTGCGCGTGGCTGCAAGCCGACTGGCCTGCGTGACTGCCCCTGTTGACGAAGACATGGTTCGACTAGTTCACCTAGAAGTCCAGTCAGCGATCAACTACCAAGCGGTTGCTCAGCTGAAGTCACTGGAACATTTGCTCCAGACAGCTAAGATAGGTGTTCTCATTCTTCAGGAAAAGTTCGCTGAAGCTGAAACGGAATGCAGTGAATTGCTCAGCGGCACAAATGTGCCAAAGGGTTCAAGCCAATGGCTGCTGCTTCAGGCTGATCTGAGTTTGGCACTTGCGCAAATCGGCCGACTCGACGAGGCGAAGCGACGATTTCGTCCAATTGGGGAAACCGAAGTTCTTTCGCGTAGCGCTGATGATCGCGCACTAATTTTTAGTTCTATTGCAAGGGCTGCGCAGCTATGCGGGGAGGTTGGCCTCGCTGAGCGCTGTGCGGCGCTTTCGGTGGAGGCAGTACGTGAGCACGAAGAGCGCATCAAAGAAGTGCGCAGGCGCGTTCAGTCCTTCGAGCAAGGTCCACCTACTCAGTGAAGAATGAAAGCGCTTCGATCCGCGCGCACGACCATTGATTACCGGGCGAATCTATTGACTGCTCCAGCTACACCCATTGGCCTCCTCATGGGCTCCTCCAGCGATTGGGAGACCCTTCAGCACGCCGCGGCCATCCTTGATGAGTTCCAGGTTTCGTATGAAAGACGCGTGGTCTCCGCCCATCGCATGCCGGACGACATGTTTGCGTATGCCGAGTCCGCGGCGGCGCGCGGCTTGGTGGCCATCATCGCGGGTGCCGGTGGCGCTGCGCACTTGCCCGGCATGCTGGCTGCCAAGACCGTGGTGCCGGTGCTGGGCGTGCCTGTGGCCAGCAAGCACCTTCAGGGGGTCGACTCGCTGTACTCGATCGTGCAGATGCCCAAGGGCGTGCCGGTGGCCACCTTTGCCATCGGGCCGGCGGGTGCCGCCAATGCCGCGCTGTTCGCGGTGGCGATGCTGGCCAGCCATGACCCCGACCTGCGGCTGCGTCTGCTGGCCTTTCGCGCACGCCAGACCGAGGCGGCCCGCGCCATGACGCAGGAGTTGAAGTGACGGCAGGCGCTGCGCCAGTGCCGCTGTGGCCCGGCCGCACGATGCTGGGCGTGCTCGGCGGCGGCCAGCTGGGGCGCATGTTCGTCCATGCCGCGCAGGCGCATGGCTATCGGGTCACGGTGCTCGAACCGGACGTCGCCAGCCCGGCAGGGGCGGCGGCCGACGCACACCTTCGCGCGGCCTACACCGATGTGGCGGCACTCGATGCCCTGGCCGGCGGTTGCGCTGCGGTGACCACCGAGTTCGAGAACGTCCCGGCCAGCGCGCTGCGCCGCCTGGCCGGCGCCGTGCCGGTCTCGCCGCCGGCCGATGCCGTCGAGGTGTGCCAGCACCGCCTGCGCGAGAAGCGCTGTTTCGTCGACGCCGGCGTGCCCTGCGCGCCGCATGCCAGCGTGGCGTCGGCACAAGAGGCGGCCTCGCCGGCGATGGCCGCGCTGCTGCCCGGTCTGCTGAAGACGGCAAGCCTCGGCTACGACGGCAAGGGCCAGGTCGCCGTGGCCGCGTTGGCCGACCTGCCCGGTGCCTGGGCGGCATTGGGGGGCGTGCCCTGCGTGCTGGAGGGTCGGCTCGCGTTGCACCGGGAGATCAGCGTCATCGTGGCGCGGGGCCACGACGGCCAGGTGGTGCACCTGCCGGTGCAGCAGAACCTGCACCGCGAGGGCATCCTGGCGGTCACGCAAGTGCCGGCCCCGGACATCGACCCGGCGACCTGCGGGCGCGCCGTCGAAATGGCGGCAAGCCTGGCCCTGGCGCTGCACTACGTGGGCGTGCTGTGCGTGGAGTTCTTCGTGCTGGAAGACGGCTCGCTGGTGGCCAATGAAATGGCGCCGCGCCCGCACAACTCGGGCCACTACAGCATCGACGCGTGCGACGTGTCGCAATTCGATCTGCAGCTGCGCACGCTGGCCGGCTTGCCGCTGGTGGCGCCGCGCCTGCACTCCGCGGCCGTGATGCTCAACCTGCTGGGGGATCTGTGGTTCAGCGCCGGCAGCGCCGAGCCGCGCTCGCCCGACTGGCCCGCGGTATTGCGCCTGCCCGGCGCCCATCTGCACCTGTACGGCAAGACCGAGCCCCGGCGCGGCCGCAAGATGGGGCATCTGACCCTCACGGCCGTCGATGCACCGGCGGCACGCGCGGTGGCCCTGCAGGCCGCCGCCGCGCTGGGCCTGCCGGCGTTCTGAGCGGGGCGGCGGCCGTGGTCACGCTGGCGGGCGCCAACCCCGCATCGATTCGCGCCGCTGCGGCGCTATTGGCCCAGGGCGGGCTGGTCGCATTCCCCACCGAGACGGTTTACGGCCTGGGGGCGCGCGCCGATGACGATGCGGCCGTGGCGCGCATCTTCGCGGCCAAGGGCAGGCCGGCCGAACACCCGTTGATCGTCCACGTGGCCGATGTCGCCGCGGCGCGTGAATTTGCGGCCGATCTGGGCGGCGGCGCCGAACGCCTGATGGCGGCGTTCTGGCCCGGCCCGCTGACGGTGATCGTGCCCCGGCGCGCCGGCCGAGGCCGGGCCGCAGCCGGCGGCCAGTCCAGCATCGGCCTGCGCATGCCGGCCCACCCGGTGGCGCTGGCGCTGCTGCGCGAGGCCGCCCGGCTGGGCGTGGCGGGCGTGGCCGCGCCCAGCGCCAACCGTTTCGGCCGCGTCAGCCCCACGACGGCGGCGCACGTGAGCGCCGAGTTCGGCGCGCAACTCATGGTGCTGGATGGCGGCGCCTGCACCGTGGGCATCGAGTCGGCCATCGTCGACTGCACGCGGGCGCAGCCGGCGCTGTTGCGGCCAGGGCAGCTCTCGCAGGCGCAGATCGAGGCGGTGCTCGGCGGGCCCCTGGTGGCGCCCGACGGGGCCTCGCCTAGGGCCTCGGGCACGCTGGCCTCGCACTACGCGCCCGCGGCGCCGGTGCGGCTGCTGGCTGCCGCCGCACTGCAGGCCTGCTGCCGTGAGGCAGGGCCCGCAGGCGGGGCCGGGACGGTCGTCGGGGTATATTCCCGCCTCGCGCCCGAGGCAGGGCCGGGCTGGCTCCACAAGGCCATGCCGGCCGATGCCGCGGGGGTGGCACGCGAGTTGTTCGCGGTGCTGCGGGAGTTCGACGCCGCTGGCGTGTCGGCCATCTGGGTCGAGCGGCCGCCGCCGGGCCTCGAATGGGACGGTGTTCGCGACCGTCTCCAGCGCGCAGCGGTTTGAGGCCGCAGCCACCCCTGGGCACCCCGATTTCGGAGCAAAGATGATCTTCAGCAGCAAGGCCACCCCGCGATGGCAAAGCGCCGTGGCCGCCGTTCTGGCCGCCGCGACCCTGGGCCTCGCGGCTTCGTGCGGCGGCAGCACCACGCAGTACGACCCGTTCATTCCCAAGCGTTTGCTGGTGTTCGGCGACGACCTCAGCACGCTCACGCAGACCGGCCGCAAGTACGCCGTGAATGGCCTGGGCGTCAACGACGTGGTCGATTGCACGCTGGAGCCGCTCTGGGTGCAGTCCCTGGCGGCCCTGTACGGGTTCGCTTTCGCCGAGTGCAACCCCACGGCCGCCGAGCCGCAGGCCCACATGCGGGCCTTCGCCGGGGCGAAGGTGGCCGATGTCACGGCGCAGGTCGAGGCGCAGGTGTCGGCCGGCGGGTTCCGTGACAAGGACCTGGCCACCGTGCTGGTGGGCATGAACGATGTGCTGGAGCTCTACGCCCAGTACCCCGGCCGCGCCGAAGACGGGCTGCTGGCCGAAGCCCGCGCGCGCGGCGAGCAGGCGGCCATGGTGGTCAACCGGCTGGTCGACCTCGGCGCCAAAGTCGTGGTGTCCGATCTGCCCGATCTCGGCCTCACCCCCTTCGCCATCGCGCAGGCGGCGATCACTTTCGACCCCGACCGCGCGGCGCTGCTGACGCGTCTGACCACGGCCTTCAACGAGCAGCTCGGCGTGAAGGTGCTGCTCGACGGCCGCTATGTCGGCCTGGTGCAGGCGCAACTGCGGTTCCAGGCGATCGCCCGTTCGCCGGTCAGCTTCGGCCTGGCCAATATCACGCAGGCGGCCTGCACGGTGCCCTTGCCCTTGTGCACCACGGGCACGCTGGTGTCCGGGGCGCTGGCCGGCACCTATCTGTGGGCCGACGAGACGCGGCTGTCCAGCGGCGGGCATGTGCAGCTGGCCACGCTGGCGATCGACCGCGCGCAGCGCAACCCGTTCTAGCGCGAACCGGCCGCCCGCTGCGGTCGCCGGATCGCGGCTAGCGGTTCCGACGCCGCTGCTGGCGTTCGACGACGATCTTGGTGCCCAGGATGGTGGCGGCCAGCGCGAGCGTGACGACGTTGGCCACCACGATGGGCCACTGGCCGATCGCCACGCCGTAGGCCAACCACAGCGCCACGCCCAGCGTGAAGGCGCCGTACATGCTCAGCGAGATGCCGCTGACGTCGCGCGTGCGCAGCGTCAGCCAGGCCTGCGGCACGAAGGAGCTGGTGGTGAGTGCGGCGGCCAGGTAGCCGAGAGTGTCGGGCAGGGACATGGTGTGGGGCCTTGAGGTACTGCGTATCGGGGGCGCATCGGGCCGGTCAGCGCGCGGGCGCGTCGCGCATCGTCCATTGCACCAACGCGGCCAGCGCGGGTCGGGCGGCGTGGGCCTGGGGGTGGTTGATGATGGCCACCAGCACGTAGCGGCGGCCGCTGTCGGAAAGCACGTAGCCGGCCAGGCCGGCCACGTCGCGCAGCGAGCCGGTCTTCAAGTGGGCGCGGCCGGGCGTGGCGCGCGAGCGGCGCAGCGTGCCGTCCAGCCCCGTGATCGGCAGCGAGGACATCAGCTCGCTCATCACCGGGCTGTCGTAGGCCTGCAGCAGCAGCCGCGCCAGGCGTTGTGCGCTGATGCGCGTGTGGCGTGACAGGCCCGAGCCGTTGTCGATGACGAGTTCCTGGCCGGGCTCGATGCCGACCGCGCCCGTGCGCTCGGCGACCCAGCCCGAGAGCACCTCGCGCGCGGCCTCGGGCGTGGCCGGCTTGCCCGGTGCGGCCTGCAGCGCCAGCGTCAGGAACAGCTGCTGCGCCATCAGGTTGTTGCTGTGCTTGTTGATGTCGCGCACCAGCTCGGCCAGCGCCGGCGAGCGCAGCTCGAAGGTGGGTGGGCCCTCCGGCGGCGCCAGGCCTTCGCGGACGCTGCCGTGCAACTTGCCGCCCATCTCGCGCCACAGGGCCTCGAGCAGGCGCAGCTCGAAGGTGGCCGGCTGCGGGTCGGCCACCGGCCAGGCACTCTCGCCGCAGGCGCTGGCGTAGCTGCCGGCAAAGCGGGTGCGGCCGGGCTCGAAGCTGGCCTTGAGCGCGCCGCGCCAGTCCTCGCAGGGGCCGCTCGAGAGAGGCACGCTGCGGTCGGTCTGCGTGCCCGCCAGCGTGGGCTCCACCCACACGCGAGCCACGCCCGCGGCGGCATCGGGCACGAAGGTATAGAGCACCGAGCGGAAGTTGAAGAGCAAGGCCGCCGAGCGCACGTTGTAGGGCCGCAGCGGCTCGCCGTCGAACTCGCCGGGCGCGGTGTCGGGCACGACGAAGGCGCTGCTATCGAGCACGATGTCGCCCCGGATCTCGCGCACGCCCTGCTGCTGCAAGCGGCGCAGCAGCAGCCACAGGCGCTCGAGCACCAGCTTGGGGTCGCCGCTGCCCTTGATGAAGACCGAGCCCTCGAGCACGCCGTCGCGCACCGGGCCGGCCAGCCACACCGGCGTGGTCCAGGCCCAGGCCGGGCCCAGGCGGTCCAGCGCCGCCGCGGTGACCAGCAGCTTGGTCAGCGACGCCGGATTGACGGGTCGCTGTTCCTGCCACTGCAGCACGCGGCGGCCGCTGCCGGTCTCGACGATGGCCACCGAGACCGCCGCGGCCGGAACCCTGGCGCGCTGCAACGCCGCCAGTGCCTCGGCGGGCAAGGCCTGGGCGGCCCAGGCCGGGGCCGCGCCCAGGGCCGCCGCCCCGGCCACGGCAAGCCGGGCGGATGTGCGGGCGAGCGCGGTCGGAACGGTGTGGCGGGCCCGGGGCATGGCAAAGATGATCGCACGGCATAAACTTGGCCGATGCCGCCACCGCCAGAACCTGCACACGCCGCCCGCGTGCTCGCGTTCGACACCTCGACCGAGCGGCTGGCGGTGGGGGTGCACGCGCGCGGCGAGAGCTTCGTGGTGGACGCCGAGGGCGGCGCGGCGGCCTCGACCACGCTGCTGCCGCACATCGCGGCGCTGCTGGCACGGGCCGGGCTGGCGTATGCGGATCTCGACTTCATCGCCTTCGGCCGCGGGCCGGGTGCCTTCACGGGCTTGCGCACTGCCTGCGCCGTGGCGCAGGGTCTGGGCCTGGGCCTGGGCCGGCCGGTGTTGCCCATCGACAGCCTGCTCATCGTGGCCGAAGACGCGCGCGCCCAGGCCGGCGCGGCCAGGGTCTTCGAGGTCGGTGTGGCCATGGACGCCCGCATGAGCGAGGCCTACGCCGGCCGCTACCGCTGGCGGGGCGGGCAGTGGCAGGTGCTGCAGCCGCCGGGCCTCTTTTCGCTGCCGGTGCTGGGCCAGGCCTGGGCCGACCTGCGAATGGATGCCCTGGCCGGCTCGGCGCTGGCCGCATTCGGCGAGCGCCTGGCCCTGCCGCCGGTGGCGGCCTCGTTTGCGCAGGAGCGCGACCGTGCCGCGGCGCTGTTGCGTCTGGCGCTGCAGGCCGCCGCCGCCGGCGCCGGCGTGGACGCCGCGGCGGCCTTGCCGCTGTACGTGCGCGACAAGGTGGCGCTGACCACCCACGAGCGTGAGGCTGTGCGCGCAGCCGCGGCGCAAGCGCCATGAACGCACTGCTGCAGCCGCGCTGGGAGCGCCGGGCGATGACCCTGGGCGACCTCGGCGCCGTCCTGGCCGTCGAGACCGCGGCCTACGCCCACGCATGGAGCCGGGGCAACTTCGTCGATTCGCTCGCCGCGGGCTACCGGGCCGAAGTGCTGGAAGCCCCCGACGCGGGCCTGGTGGGCTACTTCGTCGCCATGCCGGGTGTGGACGAGCTGCACTTGCTCAACGTCACCGTGACCCCGGCCTGGCAGGGCCAGGGCCTGGGCGGCGCCTTGCTCGATGTCGTGCAGGCCCACGCCCAGGAGCGCGGCGCCGCGACCTTGTGGCTCGAGGTGCGCCAGGGCAACCGGCGTGCGCAGGCCCTGTACCGCCGCCGTGGCTTCGTCGAAGTCGGCCTGCGCCGCGGCTACTACCCGGCGGGTGGGCTGCAGCGTGAAGACGCCGTGGTGATGAGCCTGGCACTGGCCCGCGGAGGCGCGCATGGCTTGGAGTGAACGCCAACAGGGCATGCTGCGCGAGATGGGGCTGCGCGTCTGGTCCCCTGCGGCTTCACCCGGGGCCGCATCGCGGGTCGAAGCCGTCGCGGCCGTGCCGCTGCCACCGGCGAGCCCGCCCGCGCCGGCGGTGGTGCCGCCGCGGCTCGCGGCCCGCACCGACATCGCCGGCCTGGACTGGCCGGCGTTGCGCGAGGCGGTGGCCGAGTGCCGTGCCTGCGGGCTGTGCGAGAACCGCACGCAGACCGTCTTCGGCGTCGGCCATCCGCAGGCGCAGTGGATGGTGGTCGGCGAAGCCCCGGGCGAAAGCGAAGACCTGCAGGGCGAGCCCTTTGTCGGCGCCGCCGGCCAGTTGCTCGACCGCATGCTCGCGGCGCTGCAGCTCACGCGCAGGGTGGAGGGCCCCGAGCCGCCGGCGCAACGCGTGTATATCGCCAACACGCTGAAGTGCCGCCCGCCGCGCAACCGAAACCCCAGCCCCCAGGAGATGGCTCTGTGCGAGCCCTTCCTGGTGCGCCAGATCGAGCTGCTGCGGCCACGCCTGATCCTGGCCATGGGGCGGTTCGCCATCCAGGCGCTGCTGCGCAGCGACGAAGCCGTGGGCAAGCTGCGCGGCCGGGTGCACCGCTACCAGGGCGTGCCCCTGGTGGTGACCTACCACCCGGCCTATCTGCTGCGCAACCCGCGGGACAAGGCCCGTTCATGGGACGACCTGTGCCTGGCCGCACAAGTGGCTGAAGACGACGCAGTGGCACAGGGGCCCCCATGAGCAAACACGAGCCGGTGGGCCCCGACGTGCTGCGCGCGCTGGGCGAGGAACTCGCGCAGTTTCGCCTGCTGTGCAACAACGTGCCTGCGGCGCTGGCCTACTTCGAGCGCGCCGGCAACACCTGCGGCTATGCCAACCGCAGTTATGCCGAGATGTTCGGCCACACCGAGGCCTCGATCATCGGGCTCACGGTGGCCGAAGTCATAGGCGCCGAGGCCGCCGAGTTGATCCAGCCGCAGGTCGATCATGTGACCCGGGAGCGTGTCGGGGCGCGCTACGAGCGGCAGCTGCGCCACGCCGATGGCAGCGCGAATTCGATCGAAGTCCACCTGCTGCCGCACCTGGGCGCAGACGGCGAGGCGGTGGGCGCCTTCGTGCTCATCAGTGACATCACGCGCCACCGCCAGGCCGAGGCCGCCCTGCGCGAAAGCGAGGAACGGCAGGCCAAGTTCATGCACGCCAGCGCCGAGGGCATCGTCTTCCACAAGGGCGGTTTCATCACCGATGCCAACCCGCCGCTGCTGGCCTTGCTCGGCTACGCCTTGCCCGAGATCCTGGGCCGCTCGACGCTGGAGTTCGTCGCCCTCGAGCAGCGTGCGCGCGTGGCCGAAGTGATGGCCGCCGGGCTCGAGATCAGCTACGACAGTGCCCTGCTGCACCGCGACGGCACGGCGATCCCGGTGCAGTTCATCGTGCGCACCATGCACTTCCAGGGTGAGCGGCTGCGCATGACCCTGGTGCGTGACATCCGCGACCGCGCCCAAGCCCAGGCCCGCATCCACCATGTCGCGCACCACGACGCGCTCACCGGGCTGCCCAACCGGCTGGCTTTCGACGAGCGCACCCAGGCCCTGCTGGCCCAGGCGCGGGCCGGCGGCGAAGACGTCGCGCTGCTGTTCATCGATCTCGACCACTTCAAGCGCGTCAACGATTCGCTCGGCCACCCGGCAGGCGACGTGCTGCTCCAGACCGTGGCGCAGCGCATCATCGAAAGCGTGCGCGAAGCCGATCTGGTGGCCCGTTTCGGCGGCGACGAATTCGTGCTGCTGTTGGCCGGCAACCCCACGCGGCAGGCGGTGCAGGCGGTGGCCGACAAGCTGCTGGCCGCCATAGGCGCGCCGCTCGAAGTGCCCGGCGCCTCGATTTCGGTCACGCCGTCCATCGGCGTGGCGCTCTTCCCGGCGCATGGCGAGACCCCGGAAGCGCTGATCAAGCACGCCGATACCGCGATGTACCACGCCAAGTCGCTGGGCCGCGCGCATGTCTGCTTCTTCGAGCCGGCCATGGCCGCCGCAGCCATGGCCGAACTGGCGATGGAAAGCCGCCTGGCGCAGGCCGTGCGCGAGCGCGAGTTCGTGCTGCACTTCCAGCCGCAACTGGCCTTGGCCGACGGCGCGCTGCTCGGCGTCGAAGCCCTGATCCGCTGGCAACACCCCGAGCACGGACTCATAGCGCCCGACGAGTTCATCCCCCTGGCCGAGGCGCGGCGCTTGATCCTGCCGATCAGCGAGTGGGTGCTGCACGAGGCACTGCGCTGCGCCGTGCGCTGGCACGCGAGCGGGCTCGCCTGCGTGCCCGTGGCGGTGAACCTCTCGACGCTGCAATTCCAGGAACCGGGTTTCGTCGAGACCATAGAGCGGGCGCTGGCCCAGGCCGGCGCCCAGGGCCGCATGCTCGAGCTGGAGCTCACCGAGCGCATGTTGATGGAGGACGTGGCCGGTGTGCAGGCCTCGCTGCGCAGGCTCAAGGCCCTGGGCGTGGTCATTTCGGTGGACGACTTCGGCACCGGCTACACCTCGCTCGGCCATCTCAAGCACCTGCCGCTGGACCGGCTGAAGATCGACCGCACTTTCATCACCGACATCCCCGGCGACGCCGACTCGGCGGCCATCGCGCGCGCCATCCTCCAGCTCGGCCGCAGCCTGGGTTTGCAGGTCGTGGCCGAAGGCGTGGAAACGCAGGCCCAGCGCGACTGGGTGGGTGCCCACGGCTGCGACGCGCAGCAAGGCTTGTTCGTCGGCCCGCCGTTGCCGCTGGCCGAGTTCGAGGCCTGGTTGCGAGCCCGCTGACGCGACCCCAGCGGTCCCCGGCGCGTGGGCGCCGGCGGCGTTCAGATCTTCTTTGCCGCCTTCTTCGGCCGCGTCCACCCGGGCACCGTGGTCTGCCTGGCACGTGCCACGGTGAGCTGGCCCGCGGGTGCATTCTTGCTGATCGTGGAGCCGCCGCCGATGGTGGCGCCGTCGCCGATCTTCACCGGCGCCACCAGCACGCAGTTGCTGCCCACATGCACGTCGGCGCCGATCACGGTGCGGTGCTTGTTCGCGCCGTCGTAGTTGGCGGTGATGCTGCCAGCCCCGAAGTTCACGCGCTCGCCCACCGTGGCGTCGCCCAGGTAGGCCAGGTGGTTGGCCTTGGCGCCGGCGGCCAGCGTCGAGTTCTTCACTTCGACGAAGTTGCCGATGTGCACCTGCTCGCCCAGCTCGGCGCCGGGCCGCAGGCGGGCGAAGGGGCCGATGAGCGCGCCCGCGCCGACCACCGCGCCTTCGATGTGCGTGTAGGGGTGGATCACCGCGCCGGTGGCGATGCGCGCGTCGCGGATGATGCAGTTCGCGCCTATGCGTACGCCGTCGGCGAGGTGAACCTCGCCTTCGAAAATGCAGTTGACGTCGATCTCCACGTCGCTGCCGCAGCTGAGCGTGCCCCGCACATCGAGCCGCGCCGGGTCGGCCAGGCGCACGCCGGCTTCCATCAATGCGCCGGCCTGGCGGCGCTGGAAGACGCGCTCGAGTTCGGCGAGCTGGGCCGCGTCGTTGATGCCGGCGACCTCGGCCTCGTCGGCCACGACCTGCGCGAGCACGGGCACGCCTTGGGCCACCGCCATCGCCACCACGTCGGTGAGGTAGTACTCGCGCTGCGCGTTGTCGTTGCCGAGTGCGGCCACCCAGCGTTTGAGTTGCGCCGTCGGCGCGGCCATGATGCCGCTATAGACCTCGCCGATGCGGCGCTGCTCGGGGCTGGCGTCCTTGTATTCGACGATGGCGCGCACGCCGCCCGCGGCGTCGCGCACGATGCGGCCGTAGCGGGCCGGGTCCTGGGGCTCGAAGCTCAGCAGCGCCAGATCGCGACCGGCGCAGGCCTGCACCAGCGCGCGCGCGGTCTCGGCGCGGATCAGGGGCACGTCACCGTACAAAACGAGCGTGACCTCGTTCGCGTCGGCGAGCAGCGGCACCGCCTGCTGCACGGCGTGGCCGGTGCCCAGCTGCGGCACCTGGCGCGCGAAGACCGCGCCACTGGCCGCCGTGGCCTGCTCCACCTGTTCTGCGCCATGGCCGGTGATGACCACGGTGCGGTCGGCACCCACGCCGGCTGCGGCATTCAGGACATGCTGCAGCAGGCTGATGCCGGCCAGGCGGTGCAGCACTTTGGGCAACGCCGACTTCATGCGGGTGCCCTTGCCCGCGGCCATGATCACGACGTTGAGTGCCATGCGGATTTCTCGCGTCAAAAACGCGATTATCCGGCCCGGCCCGGTGCAGCCAGCCTACTTCGGCAGCTCTACTTCGGCATCTCCACCACCACGCGCCGCGGGTTCATGCCCAGGCGCGGGAAGTCCATCATCGCCGCTTGGAACATCGCGCCCAGCATGCCGCCTTCCAGCCGCGAGCTGCCCTCGCTGCTGGCGTGCGCTTCGAACAGCGGCTTGCCGCTGGCGCGGTCGCGCAGCAGCAGCGCCACCTGCCGCTCGTAGCGCGGGAAGTCGTGGCGCATGCTCATGCTCATGCTCCAGCGCGGTGAGAGCCAGGGCCCGTGGCGCCAGTATCCGAACCCGCCCTGCCACCACAGCGGGTCGTCCCAGGGTGAGAGGTCGGTACGGGTTTCGCGTGCGCCGACCTGGACCAGCACGTCGGGGGCCTGGTTGGCTTCGACCGGCTTGAAGCCGGCGCTTTCGAGCGCAGCGCGGGCGGCGGCTTCCAGCGCATCGCTCTCGGCCGGGCGCGCCTGCTGCGACGGCAGCCGCTCGAAGGCATAGCTGCCGGCCTTGCGCTCGGCGGGCCACTCGCCGTAGCTCGAAACGTCGCTGGAAACGCTGCGCATCGCAGCGCAGCCGCCCAGCAGCAGCGCGGCGGCCAGCAGGGCCCAGCTTGCAGTGGTTTTCATCGCTCAGTCCTCCTCATCCCCGGTGTTGCCGGGATGCATTTGCAGGCGCACGGCCGTGGTCGGTGCAGCGCAGGGTTCGTCGTCGAACGCCACATCACCCCCGGCATCGACCGCACCCGTGGGTTGGAGCGCAGCGAAGGGGTAGAGGTTCCTGTCCATCAGGTGCGACGGGACCACGTGAGCCATGGCGTGGAGCATGTTGTCGCTGCGCCCAGGGTGCTGGCGCTCCCACTCGCGCAGCATCTTCTTGACCTGCACGCGCTGCAGGTTGTCCTGGCTACCGCACAGGCTGCACGGGATGATGGGGAACTGGCGGTGTTCGGCCCAGCGCTCCAGGTCGGTCTCGGCCACGTAGGCCAGCGGGCGGATCACGATGTGCTGCCCGTCGTCGGTGACGAGCTTGGGCGGCATGCTCTTCAGGCGGCCGCCGAAGAACATATTCAGCAGCAGCGTCACCACCATGTCGTCGCGGTGGTGGCCCAGCGCGATCTTGGTGGCGCCGAGTTCGCGTGCCACGCGGTACAGCACGCCGCGGCGCAGCCGCGAGCACAGGCTGCACATGGTCTGGCCCTCGGGCACCAGCTTCTTCACGATGGAGTAGGTGTCCTGTTCCTCGATGCGATGCGGCACGCCGCGGCGGGCCAGATATTCAGGCAGCACATGGGCCGGGAAGCCGGGCTGCTTCTGGTCGAGGTTGACGGCCACGAGGTCGAACCTGGCCGGCGAACGCTCGCGCAGCGAGAGCAGGAGGTCGAGCAGCGCGTGGCTGTCCTTGCCGCCCGACAGGCACACCATGACCTTGTCGCCGGCCTCGATCATGTTGAAGTCGGCGATCGCCTGGCCGACCTGGCGGTGCAGCCGCTTGCCGAGCTTTTGGGCTTCGAAGGCGAGTTTGCGCGGGTCCTTGCGGGTCTCGGCCGGCGCGGCAGCGGGCAGATCGTTCACCGCGTTCATGCCTGCCCTGGCCTCAAACCGAACACTTCCACGCCCACGGCGGCGCAGTCCGGGTAGACGTCGGGCTTGGCGGTGGAGACCCGCGCGGCGCGCACGCGCGGGTGGGCCAGCATCAGCGCCAGCACATCGTCGGCCAGCGTTTCCTGCAGGTGGATGTGGCCCTTGGACACGCGCTCGGCCACCGAGCGGCGGATGAAGTCGTAATCCAGCACTTCTTCGAGCTTGTCGGCCTTGGGCGTGGACAGCGCCAGCGGCACGTACAGATCGACGTTGATGAGCACGCGCTGCTCGCCCTTCTTCTCGAAGTCGTGCACGCCGATGTTGATCCAGACCTCGTAGTTGCTGAGAAACACCCGCCGGCAGTCCATCAGGCTGGGGTGGTTGAGCAGGCTTTGCATCAGGGCGCCTTCAAGGGAGGGGCTTGGCGCGCGAGCAACATCACGTCGCGCGGCTGGGGTTGCAGATGCTGGCCGCCGTCGACGAGCAGCGTGGTGCCGGTGATGGCCGGCGACTCGAGCAGGAAGCGCACGGCGCGCGCGATGTCTGCCGGTGTCGACGAGCGTTGCAGCGGTGTCATGGCATGCGCGGCGGCGAACTCCCGGGCCGTCATGGTCCCCGACGGCAGCGTCACGCCGGGCGACACGGCGCACACCCGCAGCACCGGCGCCAGCGCCTGCGCCAGCATCACGGTGGCCTCGGCCAGCGCGGCCTTGCTCAGGGTATAGGACAGGTAGTCCGGGTTGGGGTTGGCCAGCTTCTGGTCGAGCAGGTTGACGACGCAGCCGGTGGCGCCGCGCGCCGCAAGGTGTTCGTGCAGGGCGCGCGCCAGGATGATCGCCGGGGCCGTATTGGCGCGCCAGTGGCGCTCCATCAGGCCGACGGTGAAGCGGGCCACATCGTCGCTCTCGAACAGCGAGGCGTTGTTGACCACCGCGTCGAGCCGCCCGCAGCGCAGCAGCACGGCAGGCACCAGCGCCTCGCAGGCGTCGGGGTCGGCGAGGTCGGCCGCAAAGACCTCGGCGCGTGCACCGCGCGCACCGGCCGCGCGCGCGGTGGTCTGGGCTTCGGCCTGCGAGCGGTGGCAATGCACCGCCAGGTCCCAGCCGTGGACGGCCAGCTCGAGCGCGATCTCGCGCCCGATGCGCCGTGCGGCGCCGGTGACGAGGACAAGGGGTCTGGAGTTCATGCTTGGGCTACGACGCAACTTGAGTACAAGTCAGTCTTCTCCGAAATTTCGTTTTCTACAATGGCACGAATGCATCACGCCGGGGCCGAGAGTTTATCGGCGCGTCTTCATTCGCGCCTGCTCGCGGCCATCCATCAGGCCGGCGGCTGGTTGCCCTTCGACCGCTTCATGGCCATGGCGCTGTACGAGCCCGGCCTGGGCTACTACGCGCGCGGTGGTCGGCTCTTCGGCGCCATGCCCGAGTCAGGCAGCGATTTCGTCACCGCGCCCGAGATGTCGCCGCTCTTCGGCCAGGCGCTGGCGCGGCAGGTGGCTCAGGCGATGCAGGCCACGCAGACCGACGAGGTGTTCGAGTTCGGTGCCGGCTCCGGGGCGCTGGCAGCGCAACTGCTGGCTGTGCTGGGCAGTTGCGTGCGGCGCTATTCGATCGTCGATCTTTCGGGCTCCCTGCGCTCGCGGCAGGCCGAACGGCTGGCACCTTTTGGCGCGCGTGTGCAGTGGCTGGACGAGTGGCCGGACACGATGCAGGGCGTGGTGGTCGGCAACGAGGTGCTGGACGCCATGCCCGTGCAACTGCTGCATTGGGACGGCGCCGCCTGGCGTGAGCGTGGTGTGGTGGCGCAGGGCGAGGGCTGGGCCTGGGCCGACCGTGCCACTGCACTGCGACCGCCGGTCGAAGCCGGCTTCGTGCCGGGCACGGTGACCGAGATCCACCCGCAGGCCGAGGCCTTCGTCCGCACGCTGGCCGAGCGCCTGACGCTTGGCGCCGCCTTCTTCATCGACTACGGTTTCCCCGAGTCCGAGTACTACCACCCGCAGCGCAGCGGCGGCACGCTGATGTGCCACCGCGCGCACCGTGCAGACGCCGACCCGCTGGCCGATGTGGGCGAGAAGGACATCACCGCGCATGTCAACTTCAGCGCCATCGCGCTGGCCGCTCAGGATGCGGGGCTGGACGTGCTGGGCTACACCTCGCAGGCGCGGTTTCTCATGAATTGCGGCCTGCTCGACCTGCTCGCAGGTGCCGATGTGCGCGCCGTGGCCGCGGCGCACAAGCTGATGGCCGAGCACGAGATGGGCGAGCTCTTCAAGGTCATCGGCTTGGCGCGCGGCGTGTCTTTCGAGCCCATGGGCTTCGCGGCGGGCGATCGCTCGCACCGGCTCTAGATTCGCACCATGCGCTGGCTGCTTGTCTTCCTGCTCGCCTGCCTGGTCTTCAGCGGCCTGCAGGGCTGGCTGCGCAAGGTCGGCCTGGGCCGGCTGCCCGGCGACTTCAGCTTCCGCCTGGGCGGGCGCGAGTGGTATGTGCCGCTGGCGAGTTCGCTCGTGCTGAGCCTTCTGGCGATGCTGATCGGACTCGTCATCTAGGGGAGGGCGCGGCTCCGCACCCCCTTGCTCGTCGAACGAGTCTCAGTGGCCTTCCTCCAGCGCGTAGGGCCAAGCGGCCAGTCCGCCGGTCAGCGCCAGCGCCCGGATGCCGCGCTCGCGAAGCAGGAAGGCTGCGGCACGGCTGCGCCGGCCATTGCGGCAATACACGATGTAAGTCTGGTCGGAATCGAGCGCGAAGACGCCCTCGTGGCGCATCTCGTCCAGCGGCAGCAGCGTTGCGCCCGGGATGCGCTCCTGTGCCTGCTCAGCTGGGTGGCGGCAGTCGAGCAGACGGGCGACACCGAGACGAAGCATCTCGCGCGCGCTCTGGGCGTCGACCATCTCGACCATCGGCGGCTCGAGCAAGGCGTTGAAGTCGGCCTTGCCGAGCCGCAGCAGCCGGCCCGGAGTCGTCATCGTGACGCTTGCCGTGCGGGCGCTCTCGGCAAGCAGGGCTTCCTCTCCGAAGCTGTCGCCATCGACCAGCCGGTTGACCAGGCGCGCCTGTCCCGTGAGCGCGTCGGTCTGCCAGACTTCGGCTTCTCCCTCCAGGATCACGTAGTAGTCGTCGCCCGGCTCGCCCTGGCCAACGACGGTCTCGCCGGCGGCCACGGGCCGCTCGATCAGGCAATTGATGGCCTTGGCGACGTGCTCCAGCGGCAACTGGTGGAAGACCTTCAGGTGCGACTCCGGCAGCACGAAGGCGCCCAGGGAGCCCCAGCCGAGCAGTTCGTCGACCTCGTCGCTGTCGATGGAGAGATACGCCACGTCGGTCTTCGCCAACACGTGCAATTGACTGCTCGCCGCGCTGATCAGCGCAAAGCCGGGGCCGCCCGCGTCGATGCCGACGCACCGGGCGAGGCTGCCCTCCGTGCCGTCAGGCGCGATCCAGCGGCGCCGGGTCTCGACGACGCCTTCGAGCAGGACCAGGTGATTGCGGATTCCCTGCGGCGAATCGTCCAGCCACTCGCCGACGCGTGCCTGCCTGTGCGCGCTGCGTTCGAGAAGTCCGAGCAGCCGATCCAGGGGCAGTGGCGAGAACATCGTCGTCGCTCTCAGGTGGCGGGCCAGGGGGGCGAGAAGCATGGCGGTGATCTCCGAGGCTCGATAGGGCGTTCACCCGCGCGCTGGGACCGGTTGGGGGACGGATGCGACCCGAGGCCGGATCGCCGGCGCCGCGGCGGCCCTGCGGCAGGCCTTCAATCCCGGAATCGTAGCGGCGGCACGCTGGCGTGCCATCGGCGCGGCATGATTCTGGAAGCGCGCCGCCCGCTTCGGTGCCGCGCAGCTGGGGTCGTCGGCCGGGCGGCAGGCCCGAGAATGGCCCGCATGACCGCCGGCATCCTCCTCTCTTTCGTGCTCGGCTACTTCGCGCTGCTGCTGGGCGTGGCCTGGTGGACATCGCGCCGCGCCGACAACGAGGCCTTCTTCGTCGGCAGCCGCGCCAGCCCCTGGGCTTTGGTGGCCTTCGGGATGATCGGCACCTCGCTGTCGGGCGTGACCTTCATCAGCGTGCCCGGCGCGGTGGGAATCACGCAGTTCACCTACCTGCAGATCGTGCTCGGCCAGGTGCTGGGCTATCTGGTGGTGGCTTTCGTGCTGCTGCCGCTGTATTTCCGGCTGCAGCTGAGCTCGATCTACGGCTACCTCGAGCAGCGCCTGGGCCCGCGCTCGTACCGCACCGGAGCGGCCTTCTTCGTCGGTTCGCGCACGCTGGGGGCCACGGCGCGGCTGTACCTCGTGGTGAAGGTGCTGCAGGACACCATCCTCACCGCCTTCGGCGTGCCCTTCTGGCTGACCGCCGCGGTGATCCTGCTGATGATCCTGCTCTATACGGTGGAAGGCGGCGTGCGCACCATCGTCTTTACCGACACGCTGCAGACCGCAGGCATGCTGCTGGGCCTGGTCACCTGCACGGTATTCCTGCTGAATCGGCTGGACCTCTCGGTGGCGCAAAGCCTGGCGCAGATGCACGAGCGCGGCCTGGCCACGGTCTTCGGCACCGACCCCTACGCGCGCAGCTACTTCGCCAAGCAGGTGGTGGCCGGCATGTTCATCGCCATCGCGATGACCGGCCTGGACCAGGAGATGATGCAGAAGAGCCTCTCGGTGAGGGCCCTGGCCGACTCGCAGAAGAACGTCGTGGTGATGGCCTTCGTGATGCTCGCCGTGGTCAGCGTATTCCTCTACCTCGGCGGGCTGCTCTACCTGTTCGCCCCCACGGTGGGCCTGACGGCCGCGGGCGACCGCATCTTCCCGGCCGTGGTGCTGGGCCATTTGCCAGTGGCGGTGCAGGTGCTGTTCGTCATCGCCCTCATCTCGGCGCTGTTCCCGAGTGCCGACGGCGCGCTCACCGCGCTCACCTCGAGCTTTTGCATCGACCTGCTGGGCATGAAGCGGCGCGCCGACTGGAGCGAGGCCCGGCGCGTGCGCATCCGCCGCCGCGTGCACCTCTCGTTCGCGGCGCTCTTCATGGCGCTGGTGATGGGGTTCAAGGCCCTGGACGATCCGAGCATGATCGGGGTCATCCTGAAGATCGCGGCATATACCTACGGGCCTTTGCTGGGCCTGTTCGGCTTCGGCATCCTGACCCGGCGCCGCGTGCGCGATGGCTGGGTGCCCTGGGTGGCGTTGGCCGCGCCGGCGCTGTGCTGGGTCATCGATGCCTACCAGGCCCCGCTCTTCGGGCGCTGGCAGGTGGGGCTGGAGTTGCTGCTGCTCAACGGCGCCATCACCTTCGCCGGCCTGTGGCTGGCCTCAAGGCGCGGCGGGTAGGCCCGGCGTGCCGGCCAGGAAGCCGGCGAGCGCGGCGATGCGCGCCTGCAGCACCGCCTGGCCGATGGCCGGGCCGCGCTCGCCGCGGTCCATCGCCGCCTGGGCCGCCGCGGTGGCATCGACGGCCTGGGTGAGCCGCAAGGCCTCGAGCAGGCGCGCGCGCTGCGGGTAGGGGCGGTCCTGCAGGCCGGCGCGGCCGCGGGCGTCGCACTCGCAGGCCAGCAGCAGCGCTTCGAAGCGCCGCGGCCGGCGCCAGGCATCGCAACGCTCGAGCAGGCGCACCAGGGCTGCGGCACCGAACTCGCCGCTGCGGTGCACGTGGCCGTGTTCGCGCGCGGCGACCTCGGCGAGTTCGCGGCAGTCGTTGGGCACGCGCAGGCGCTCGGCCAGCGCGGCGGCCAGCCTGGCGCCGCGTGCCTCGTGCCCGAGGTGGCGCGGCCACAGCTCGCGCGGCGTCGCGCCCTTGCCCAGGTCGTGCACCAGGCAGGCCCAGCGCACGGGCAGCGGTGCGTGCAGCGCGGCGGCGCAGTCCAGCACCCACATCAGGTGCACGCCGGTGTCGACCTCGGGGTGGTGCTCGGCGGGCTGCGGCACGCCCCACAGGCGGTCCAGCTCGGGCAGCAGGCGCGCCAGGGCGCCGCACTCGCGCAGCACTTCGAACATGCGGCGCGGGCATTCGGCCATCAGCCCGCGCGAGAGCTCCTGCCACAAGCGCTCGGGCACCAGCGCGTCGACCTCGCCATGGGCCACCATCTGCTTGAGCAGGGCCAGGGTCTCGGGCGCCACGCTGAACTGCGGAAAGCGCGCCGCCAGCCGCGCCAGTCGCAACAGCCGCACCGGGTCTTCGACGAAGGCGTCCGAGACATGGCGCAGCACGCGCGCGGCGAGGTCGCGCCGGCCGCCGTGCGGGTCGACGAGCGTCCCGTCCTCGGCCTGGGCGATGGCGTTGATGGTGAGGTCGCGCCGCGCGAGGTCTTCTTCGAGCGTGACCTCGGGCGCGGCGTGGATGGTGAATCCGCGGTAGCCGCGCGCGGTCTTGCGCTCGGTGCGGGCGAGGGCGACTTCCTCGCCGGTCTGAGGGTGGATGAAGACCGGGAAATCCTTGCCCACGGGCCGGTAGCCCAGGGCCAGCAATTCCTCGGGCGTGGTGCCCACGGCGACCCAGTCGCGGTCGGCGGCCGGCAGGCCCAGCAGCGCGTCGCGCACCGCGCCACCGACGACGTAGAACCTCGGTGTCATCGAGGCTTCGCCCAGGGCCGCGGCATCAGCGTGCCTTGCGGTAGGGCTCCTCGAAATCGAGGAAGTCGTGTTCGGCCAGCGCATCGGCGATCCAGGCCGCCACGCCCGGAGCCGCGGCCACTCTCTCGATATAACTCCGCGTGGCGGCAGGCGCCGGCAGCGCGTAGGTGCGCAGGCGCATGCACACCGGCGCGTACATCGCATCCACCGCGCCGAACTCGCCGAACAGGAAGGGCCCGCCGCTGGCGAGCAGCGCCTGCACCCACATCACCTCGATGCGCGCCACGTCGTTGCGCACGGCCTCCTGCTCGGCCCAGATGCGTGCACCCACCTCGGGCAGGCGGGCCTCGATATTCATCGGGCAATGGCTGCGCAGCGCCCGGAAACCCGAGTGCATTTCGGCGGCCAGGCTGCGGGCGCGGGCGCGCTCGCGGATGTCTTCGGGCCACACCCCTTGGCCGGGGAATTTGTCGTGCAGGTACTCGCAAATGGCCAGCGTGTCCCAGACCGAGAAGTCGTCATCCACCAGCACCGGCACCAGCCCGGCCGGGCTGACGTGGGCCACCGCGCGGCGGAATGCCGAGTTCTCGCTGAAGTCCAAGCGCAGCTTGATTTCTTCGAAGTGCATGCCCAGCTGGCGCATCAGCACCCAGGGCCGCATCGACCACGACGAGTAATTCTTGTTGCCGATCACCAGTTGCATCACAGGGCCCTCGTTGGATCCATCGTCAGACTCATTCCCGCCCGGCACCGGCGCGCCAGCGGCCAAACCGCGCGCGCCCGGGCTCGGCGCCCAGGTAGCCCGGCGCCACCGCTTCCAGCGCCGCAGCGCGGATGCCCAGTTCGGCCAGCCCGGGCAGGGTGCCGCTGGCGACGTTGGGCACGGCCATCGAGGCCAGGTTGTCGCGCGACATCAGCGGCTGGCCGGGCAGCCACTCCATGGCCAGGGCCTGCAGCCGGCCCACCGCCATGGGCAGCGGCAGCTGCGGCCGCTCGTGGCCGGACCAACGGCCGGCCAGCCGCACCAGCTCGGACAGCGTGTAGACCGTGGGGCCGACGAGTTCGTAGGTCTTGCCCAGGGTATCGGTGCGGTCCAGGCAGCGCACGACGGCGCCGGCCACGTCTTGCACCCATACCGGCTGGAAGCGGGCCTGTCCGCCCGCCAGTGGCATGAACGGCGCCAGCCTCTGCAAGCGGGCAAAGAGGTTGAGGAATTCGTCGTCGGCGCCGAAGATGACCGATGGCCGCAGCACGGTCAGGTCCAGCCCGGCGGCGTGGAGCACGGCCTCGCCCGCGGTCTTGCTGCGCAGGTAGTGGGAGGGTGCGCCCGGCCCCACGCCCACGGCGCTGATGTGCACCAGGCGGCGCACGCCGGCCGCCTGGCAGGCCCGCGCCAAGCGCCGCGGCAGTTCGATGTGAACGGCGTCGAAGGCCGCGCGGCTGCCATGCAGGATGGCCACCAGGTTGATCACCGCATCGGCGCCGGCCACCAGGCGCTCGAGCTGGGCGTCGTCGTGCACGTCGGCCTGAACCAGCTCCAGCGTGGGCAGCGAGCGCAGGTGCAGGCCGTGCTGCAACCGCCGCGTGGGCACGACGACGCGTCCGCCACCGCGGCTGCGCTCGACCAGGCATTCGCAGACGGCGCGGCCGACGAAACCCGTGCCGCCGAGGACGAGGATGCTGTTCATGTCCGGCGCAACCTGGGCCGTGTTCAAGGCAGTTCCCGGTCGGGCGAGGGGGCGCCCGCTTCGCGCGGGCCTATGGGGCCGATGGGCGGCCCCAGGCGCGCCTTCAGCGGCGTGGCCGAGGTGCCGGCGGGCGCTGCGGCGGGGCCCAGCAGGCGGGCGTAGACCACGGCGTTGGAGAGCACCTTCTTCACGTAGTCGCGCGTCTCGTTGAAGGGGATGCTCTCGATCCACGCCGCCGGCTCCATCACCGTGCCGCCCTCGCGCCAGCGCCGCGGGCGGCCGGGGCCGGCGTTGTAGGCCGCCGCGGCCATGGCCAGCGAGCCGCCGAAATCGTCGAGCACGCGCTTGAGATAGCTGGCGCCGAGCAGCAGGTTGGTGTCACGGTCGTTGACCATGTAGTCGCGGTATTCCAGGCCGATCTTCTTGGCCGTCCACTTCGCCGTGGCCGGCATCAGCTGCATCAGCCCCGAAGCACCCACGGTCGAGCGGGCGTCGGCGATGAAACGCGACTCCTGGCGGATCAGGCCGTAGAGCACCGCCGGGTCCAGGCCCACCTGGCGTGCCTTGGCCAGCAGGGCCTCGCGAAAAGGCAAGGGGTAGCGCAGGGCCACATCGACCTCGCCGCGGGTGCGCTCGCTGGCACTGATGCAGCGGTCCCAGACCTCGCGTTCGCAGGCCAGTTGCGCGGCGGCCAGCAGCTCGCGCTCGCCCAGGCCGCGCAGCGAGTAGTTCCATTCGCGCACGCCTTCGCCGCGCAGGCCCAGGGCGATGAGTTGCAGGCCACGCACCAGGCCGGGGTGGCCGCGCGGCGCCTGGCGCTCGGCGTCGGTCAACGGCGCCGGCGCGGCGGGCAGCGGCACGTGCAGGGCCAGGTCTTCCGCAGCCAGCTGGCCGTAGAAGCCGAGCTGCGGGGCGATGCCTTCCAGCGCCATGTCCGCAGCGGCGCGCGCCGCGTCGCCCTCGGGGCCCGCCTTGGCCTGCGCCTGGGTGGCGCGCGCTCGCCAGTAGACCCACGCGGGGTCGCGTTGCTCAACGGCGCTCATGCCCGCTGTGGCGCGGCTGACGAGGCTCCAGCGCGCCTTGTCGCGGTCGCTGGTACGCAGGGCGGCGCGCACCTGCCAGGCGAGCAGGTCGTCGCTCCAGGGCGGTGGCGTGCCGGGCTTGGCGGCGGCCTCCCACAGCTGCCAGGCGCGGCGCGCGTAGTCGGCGGCCTGGGGTTGCTGCTTGAGTGCGGCCTGCTTGCCCGCATGGGCGAAAGCCGTGGCCGTCATCGCCAGGGGCAGCCGGTCCTTCCAGGTGGCTTCAATCTGCCCGGCGGCGGCTTCGGGGTCGCTGGCGGCCAGGCGCATCAGCGCCAGCAGTGCCAGCTCGCGGCCCGCGCTGCCCGCCCCGGCGCCGCGGTGCGCCAGATAGCGCACCGGGTTGTCGAGCAGGTCGCTCACGGCCTGGCCGGCCGCGGCGTTGATGAGTGTCGCCGCAGCGCGGGCCGCGCGGGGGCGGTTGGCCTCCACCGACAGACGGGCCTCCTGCCAGACATCTTCGGCGGTGAAGAGGCGGGCGTCGACCATGGCCTTGGCCAGCAGGGCGCAGCCGTCGTCGAGGTCCTTCTGCGCATGCCAGGCGGCGCGCGCGGCGTCGCGCACGTCGATCCCGTCCTGGTGCTGGACGAGCAGGGCGTAGCAGACGACCTCGCGGTCGTCGTTCATGCGGAATCGCGGGGCTTCGGCGCGCAGATTGCCCCAGTCCCGCCGGCGCCCCAGCTCCAGCAGCCAGTCGTTGCGCAGGCGGTCCTCGACGTAGCTGCCGCTCCAGCGCGCGAAGAAGGCGTCGAGCTCGGCCGGCTGAGCCTCGGCCAGGCGCAGCGAGAGCTCCCAGTACTCGACCCACATCGCCAGCGGATGGCCGGCCGCATTGACCGCCCCGCGCGCCTGGGCCAGGGCGGCCTTGTCCTTCTTGCGCAGCGCCTCGCGGGCCTGCACGACGATCTCATCGCCGGACCCTGCGCGAGCCGGTGCCGCCACCGGCCACAGTGCCGCGGGCAGCAGCGCCAGCGCGAGTGTCGGCGCCCTGGCGCGCAGGAGCAGGCGGGTCAACCGCGTGGGCAGGGGCATGGCCTTGAACATGGCCTGGAATTTAGCGCAGGCCCCTGGTTCGTGCCGAAGCGGCAGATTCCTGCAGCGGTCGAAGCGCCGGACTTGGCCATGGCGCGACAATACGCCCGCCATGACGCTCACGATGCCGTCCTTCGAACCGTCGCGCGACAAGAAGCTGCTGCGCCGGCAATTGCAGGCTGAACGCCAGAGCCTGATCGACCGCCACCAGCGCGCCATGCACCTGCAGGAGGTGCTGCGCGTGTGGCTGGTTTCGCGCGAAGACACGGCCATCGGCGCCTACTGGCCGATCAAGGGCGAGTTCGACGCCCTGCCGGCGTTGTTTCGCTGGACCGAGGCGCACGAGGGCCGGCGCATCGGGTTGCCGGTGATCGACAAGGCAAGCAAGCAGCTCAGCTTCCACGTCTGGTACCCGGGCTGCGAGATGGAGGAAGACGCCTACGGCATCCCCAAGCCCAGCGATACGCCGGCCTTCGAGCCCACGCTGCTGCTGGTGCCCTGCGTGGGCTTCGGGCCCAAGGGCCTGCGCCTGGGCTACGGGGGCGGCTTCTACGACCGCACGCTGGCCACGCTGGCGCCGCGGCCCTTCACCGTGGGGCTGGCCTACGCCAACGGCTTCGTGCCCTGGCTGCAGGCCGAGGCGCACGACGTCCCGCTGGACGCCGTGCTCACCGAAGAAGGCGTGGCCTGGCGCAGGGAATAGCTACACCACGCCCAGGCGGCGGCAGATGTCGAGCACCAGCGCGGACTGGTTCAGCGCGTAGAAGTGCAGCCCCGGCACGCCGCCCTGGATGAGGCGCTCGCAGAGCCTGGAGATGACCTCCACGCCGAAGGCACGGATGGAGGCCGTGTCGTCCATATAGCCCTCCATCTTCAGGGCCACCCAACGCGGGATCTCGATGCCGTCGCGGGACGAAATCTGGGCGATGCGCGCGTAGTTGTGGAAGGGCATGATGCCGGCCACGATGGGCACCGTGACGCCGAGTTTGCGGACCTCGTCCACGAAATGGAAGTAGGCGTCGGCGTTGAAGAAGAACTGCGTGATCGCCGAATTGGCACCGGCCCGGACCTTGTTGGCGAAGTGCTCGAGGTCGCGCTTCACGTAGCGCTGCTGCGGGTGGTATTCGGGGTAGGCGGCGACCTCGATGTGCCAGTCGCTGCCCTGTGTCTTGCGGATGAATTCGATGAGTTCGCTGGCATAGCGGAATTCCCCCGCCGTGGCCATGCCGCTGGGCAGGTCGCCGCGCAACGCCACCAGGCGGTGGATGCCCTGGGCGCGGTAGGTGGCCAGGGTTTCGGCGATGCCGGCCTCGGTGCTGCCCACGCACGACAGGTGCGGCGCGGCCTCGAAGCCCATCGCCGCGATGGCCTGCACGGTGGCCAGCGTCTTCTCGCGCGTGCTGCCGCCGGCGCCGTAAGTGACGCTGAAGAACTCGGGTTTGGCCGCGGCCAGGTCATGGACCACGGCCTTGAGTTTTTCGCTGCCCACGGGGGTGTTGGGCGGGAAGAATTCGAAGCTGACCGGGAGGGTGCGGGTGGTCATGGTGTCACTCCGGAGTGCCGAGCGCGCGGGCGGCGGCGTCGGCCAGTTTCAGGTCGAAGGTCAGCAACGGGGCCCGCAATGCCTTCGCCAGCGCCAGGTAGGCGGCGTCGTAGGCGGTGAGCCCGTGCGCGAGCGCCAGCGCGTGCAGCTCGGTGGCGGCCAGCGGGTGCAACTCGATGCGCAACTCGTCGAAGGTCTGCAGCGCCTGCGCCACCCGTTCGGCGGGCGCGCCCGAGCGCGACTTGCTGCGCGCCACGTTGGCAAACTCGAACGGCAGCAGTGCCGGGGCGTGCAGGGCGCGGCCGGCAAGCGCTCGGGTGGCGTCGTCGGCATCGGTTTCGTCGAACAGCGCCGCCACGACGACGCTGCAGTCCACCACCAGCGCTGGCCGGGCCGCCCAGACGGCGGCGGGTTCGGCGACGAAGAGCGCGCGCGGCGACGGCATGGCGCGGGTCTGACGGCGCACCGCTTCAGCGGCTGTCACGGTCGGCGCGGACGATGTCCACACCGCGCGGCAGCTTAGCCATGGCCGGATCGGGCCGCCAGCCCGCTGCCAGACGCTCCGCCATCAACTGCTCGACAGTCTTCCAGCCCTGCGTGCGGCTGCGCAGGCCCGGCATGGCCGTGGCCAGGGCTGCCTGCGCAGGTTCGGCCGCGGCCCGCTCGATGATTGCCATCAGCTCGCCCTGCAGCGACCGGTGGTGGCGGGCGGCGCGCTGGCGCAAGCGCTCGGCGAGGTCTGAAGGAACATCCTTGATCGACAGATTGATACCCACTTAATGCCTCCAAATCGGATCCGCGGCTCCATTTTGGAGGTGACATGGATGGGCGTCAAGGCTGGCCTCCGGTTGGCTTCCCGCGCTGGCCGGCGCGATCAATAGCGATAGCTGTCAGGCTTGTACGGCCCCTGCTTGGGCACGCCGATGTAGGCCGCCTGCTCGTCGCTGAGTTCGCTGAGCATGGCGCCGACCTTCTTCAGGTGCAGCCGCGCCACCTTCTCGTCCAGGTGCTTGGGCAGCACGTAGACCTGGCCCACCTCGTACGCGTCGGCGCGCGTGAAGAGCTCGATCTGCGCGATGGTCTGGTTGGCGAACGACGAGCTCATGACGAAGCTCGGGTGCCCGGTGCCGCAGCCCAGGTTCACCAGCCGGCCCTTGGCGAGCAGGATGATGCGTTTGCCGTCGGGAAAGATCACGTGGTCGACCTGCGGCTTGATCTCCTCCCAGGCGCAATCGGCCAGCGCGGCGACGTCGATCTCGTTGTCGAAGTGGCCGATGTTGCACACGATGGCCTGGTTCTTCATCTTCTTCATGTGGTCGTGCGTGATCACGTGGTAGTTGCCGGTGGTGGTGACGAAGATGTCGCCATGCTCACACGCATAATCCATGGTCACGACGCGATAACCTTCCATTGCGGCCTGCAGTGCGCAGATAGGATCGATCTCAGTCACCCATACCTGAGCGGACAGCGCGCGCATCGCTTGTGCGGAGCCTTTGCCCACGTCGCCGTAACCGACGATCACCGCGATCTTGCCCGCAATCATCACGTCAGTGGCACGTTTGATCGCATCAACCAGCGATTCACGGCAGCCATACAGGTTGT
>JAUXRG010000056.1 GCA_030681795.1 Rubrivivax sp. | reverse complement strand
GGGACGTGGCTACGCACTGCACTTTTATCCGCCGTGGCAGAACTTCCCGAGCGGCGATCTGGATGCCGACGTGGCGCACACGAACCGCTTCATCGAAGACCGCATCCGCGAAATGCCGGCGCAGTATTTGTGGCTGCATCGCCGCTTCAAGACGCGCCCGATCGGCGAAGCCAGCCTGTATGACTGAAGTCCGCCTGCTCGCGCCGCACGAGGTCGAGGCCGTCAGTGCGCTGGCGCGCGTGGTGTGGCAGGCCACGTATCCGGCGCTGATTTCCCAGACGCAGATCGATTGCATGCTGGCCGACCGTTACGCCGCCGAACGGATTCACGCGCAACTCGACGACCCCCGCCACGCCTGGTGGGTGGCGCAACAGGGCCAGCAGCTAGCCGGTTTCGCCCACGCCACGCACGACGGCACCGACTGCAAGCTCGACAAACTGTATGTGCATCCGGACAAGCAGCGCCAGGGAATCGGCAGCGCACTGCTGGCAACTGTTCAAAGCTGGGCGCGCGCGCAGCACGCCCACCGCCTGTGGCTGCAGGTCAATCGCGGCAACACGCAGGCGATTGCTGCGTATCAAAAACTGGGTTTTCGCATCATCGAATCGCGCGTATTCGACATCGGAAGCGGCTTTGTAATGGACGACCATGTGATGGAGCGAATGCTGTGAACTTCAGCAACCCAGACGACGCCACCCTGCGCGCGCTGTTCGAGCGCATCCGGACCATTGCCGTGGTCGGCCTGTCGCCGCAGCCCGCCCGGCCGAGCTATCGCGTGGCGCAGGCGATGCAGCGTTATGGCTTTCGCATCGTCCCGGTGCGGCCGCTGTTGGCCAGCGTGCTGGGCGAAACAGCCTATGCGACGCTCGCCGACATCCCGTTCCAGGTCGATCTGGTGGATGTGTTTCGCGCCGCCGAGCATGTGCCCGCTATCGTCGAGCAATGCCTGGCGCTACACTTGCCATCCATCTGGATTCAGGAAGGCATCGTTCATGACGATGCCGCGCACCGCGCGCAAACGGGCGGCATGACGGTGGTGATGGATCGCTG
>JAUXRG010000112.1 GCA_030681795.1 Rubrivivax sp. | reverse complement strand
AGCCAGCAAGCTGGCCGACAGGTAGTCACTCAGCCGGGCCCCGGAACCCAGGACCGCCTTCGTTCGCGCCATGTCGCCTCCCGCCGTGGAGTTGCCACGCCGCGTATCGTAGGCTATTCTTGTCTAATAGAACAGTATTGGTTCAGGCCGGGGCCATCGGTGCACCTGGTGACCGTCCACGTCGTGTCGTGGTCGTCAATCAGGAATGCCAGGCCGAACTTGGGCAGAACCTCGTGCGCAGTCGCCGTGACGAGAGATTGAGTCGTTCTAGCTGCCGACATGGTTTGCTCCGCACTGCGTAGGTGCCGATGGTAACGGCTCGGAAAATTCGTTCGCACCTTCGCAGTGCACTTTAGTGTCCTCGCTGCGCCAAGGACGGACACCGGAATCTCAAGCAAGTGTTCTGCCGGCCCGTCGGCTCGGGCCTTGAACTGCTGTTGCCATAGCGTCGACTTGCTGGCCGCGCCATCGGTGCCCGAAGAGAGAACAAGTCCGGCCAGGCGTTGGCCCAGCGGCAAGTCCCAGCGTTCGACACCGGCTGTCCACAGCCTTGTCCCCCACGGCGGTGGATAACTGGCGAACGGCGATCGCAGTCGGATGCCTGAGGCCTTGCCGTCTCGTCAGGTCAGCTCTGAATCGTGGCGCCGCCAATCGAGGGCAAGGTCGAAGAGGGGCTTCATCACGCCCCGCCGTATGACGCCGTGCACAGGATGGGCGCCAGCCTCGATATCCGCGAGCCGTTCCGCCTCTGCCGCGCCGCGCGGACCGATCTCAGCCAGCGCAGCCTCACGGGCGGTCACGATCAGCCGCGCCTCGGGTGTCTTGGCGCGAAGGATTGCCCGGGCATAAGCGACCAAGGCTTTGCGAAAGCGGCGACGCAGACGGCCCGCCAAGGAATCAGCCGACTTGGCATCGACCAAGGCGGCCGATTCTCGCAAGGTCGCCATGCCGGTACTCAGGTAGATCGCCATGTGCGCCAACCGCCAGAGGTCCTGCCGTGCTGCGGCCAGTCCATCGAGCGATCCGGCCTCGCTCGCCATGATGCGACCGAGCAACTCCTGGTGCGCAACAGCGCGCGCCATCTGCCGTTCTGCGGCCACGCGGCATGTGACGAGAAGGGCGTCATCGACCACGCCGCGCTTGGTTCTGGCCAACGCATCGATGTACGCGACGGTTCCGCGCTTGATGTCGCGACGCAGCCGGTTGCGCAGCCTGCGTTGCAGGACCAGTTCGCCATCGACCGGACTGGACTTCAAAGCGTGGCAGGTCGCCACCAGCGTGGTGATATCGACCACGGCTGTCCTGAGCAGGTCCATGCTGTGTTCTCCGGTGAGCGCGGCCCGACGGATTCTCGGAGTTCTTCAATCCGTGGCCGCGGGGTTCCAGTATGCGTTCCGCTTCGTGACCCAGTGGAGTTCATGTTCCAACCTCACAAGAAACAAGACCGGCCTTGTTTTTTGTGAGGTGGATGGACGATCTGGCACAAGGCAGCGAGTAGAGTGGGCAGACGGAGACACCTGCGTCGAATCGTCTGACTTGACTTGACGGCATCGACCCCCTTGACGTGAAGGGCTGCGAATGAAGACGCTGTACCTGCTACGCCACGCAAAGTCGAGTTGGGACGAGACATCCTTGCCCGACCGCGATCGGCCGCTGGAGGCCCGCGGCGAACGCGACGCGGTGAAGATGAGCAAGCGATGGTCGCAACAGCACCGAAAGCCCGACTTGATCGTGTCGAGTCCGGCAGTGCGCGCGCTTGCGACGGCGAAGGTCGTCGCCGAGGGCATCGAGTACAAGCTCAAGAACATCGCGGTCAACGACCGGCTCTATGCCGCCACGGTTGACGCCTTGATGACCGTCATCGAAGCGCTCGACGACAAACTGGAGCGCGTGATGCTGGTCGGTCACAACCCTGGCTTCACGGAGCTGGCCCATCACTTCGACAGCGGGATCACCCACATGCCCACCTGCGCCCTCGCCGAGTTCCGGTTCGATGCCAAGTCGTGGTCAGGCATCGGCCAAGCCAGGCCCGCGCGCACGATCTTCGACTCGCCGAAGCAATCGTCATCGTAGGCCGCGACGCCGATCGCCGGCGGCGAGCGCATGATGGCGTTGTCGCGTGGCAGCGAAGAGGGTTCCATCGACGGGGGTTCGCGTCCGAGTCAGACATGAAGCTCATCACTTGGAACATTCAATGGGGACGCGGTGCAGACGGCCGCGTGGACCTGGATCGTGTTGTGACCCAAGCGCAGCGATTCGCAGACTTCGACGTCCTGTGCGTCCAGGAGGTATCGGCCGGGCATCACGAGCTTCCCGGCTGCGATGGCAGCGACCAGTTCGAGCAGCTCGCGGCACGACTCCCCGGTTACGAGCCGGTGGCCGGGGTTGCGACCGACGTGCTCGGCGCAGCAGGCAACCGCC
This sequence comes from Rubrivivax sp., assembly GCA_030681795.1. Taxonomy (GTDB): domain Bacteria; phylum Pseudomonadota; class Gammaproteobacteria; order Burkholderiales; family Burkholderiaceae_C; genus Rubrivivax. The sequence continues at coordinate 22,306 of JAUXRG010000112.1, read as the reverse complement.
GCAGGTTCGGCAACATGCTGTTCTCGCGCCTGCCGGTGCGCCAGGTGTTCCGGCACCTGCTTCCCTGGCCCGTCGAGGAAAGCGTCATGAGCATGCAGCGGATCGCGATCGAAGCGACCCTCGACACACCGCTCGGCCTGCTGCGCGTGACGACGACCCACCTCGAGTACTACTCGGCACGCCAGCGTGCGGCCCAGATCGATCGCCTGCGCGAGTTGCATCGCGAGGCCGTGGCGCATGCGCACGAGACACCGCCTGGCTCTGTGTCGGATGGTGCGTTCGAGCCTGTCCCTCGCGGTGCAGCGGCGGTTCTTGTCGGGGATCTCAACTTCAAGCCCGACGATCCAGATCACGCCCGACTGCTCGCGCCGATAGACCCGGTGACACCGGCGTATTGCGATGCCTGGGAAGTTGCCCACCCTGGCCGCCCACACGAGCCGACCGTCGGCTTGCACGACAAGGAACAATGGCCAGGCCTGCCGTTCACCTTCGACTTCGTCTGCGTCAGCGCAGACATCACGAGCCGGGTTCGAGACGTCCGGGTCGATGGAACCACGGACGCATCGGATCACCAACCGATGCTGCTCGAACTGGCCTGAGAACGCCGAGGGTCTTTCCCGCCATGGGAACCGAGCTCAAGCTGCTGATCGCCGCCGCCGATGTCGCGGCGCTCCGGCGCCTCGCGCTGCCGAAGCAATTCGCCACGGCCAAGCCCGCCACGCGTCTTCTCCACAATACGTACATTGACACGCCCGAGCTGCATCTCAAGGAACTCGGCATGGAGTTGCGCGTGCGCCGTGTGGGCCGTATGTCGATCCAGACGCTCAAGGCTGTCGGACAAGCGGCAGAGGCTGGGCTCCACCAGCGGCATGAGTGGGAGGCGCGCGTCGGCGGTCCGCTGCCCGAACTCGCGTCGCTGATCGCGCTGGTCAGGGCGGCGAACTCGGCGCCGCGCGCGACGCCGACGTGCTGGCCGACAGCACCTTGCTGAAAGCGGCCGAAGCCTGCCCGCAGGAAACGGAGTTGTTGCGGCTGAGGCAATCTGCATCGACGATTGCAGGGGGGAAGCGGGGGCAGGCCGCCGTCGCGGTGGCGTCGGTGCGCCAATCACGCCTGATGCTCGGCCTGGTCGGCTGGCTTCAGGCTTCACGCTGGCGCGAATCGCTCGACTAGACCGCCCTCGCGGCGCTCTCCGAGTCACTGGAGAAGCGTGCGACACGGATCCTGGTCCGCCGCCACGAGAAGCTGCTCAAGAGCGGCAAACGCCTGGCGCAGGGCACGCCCGAAGAGCGCCATCAGGTGCGCATTGCAGCCAAGAAGGCGCGCTATGCGACCGAGTTCTTCCAGTCGCTGCATCCGGCGGGACGCGTCAGGCGCCACCTCCGACGCCTCGCAGCCCTCCAGGACGCACTCGGATGGTTGAACGACGCAGCCGTCGCCGACCGATTGCTCTGCGAGATCGAGATCTGGCCCCCCCGAGCTGGCGGGCAGCGCATCGTTCGCGAGGGGATACTTTTGCGCCGCCACAAAGCAGGACCTGCCCAGGCTAGCATTCATGCGGGTTCCCAGGCTTTTGCAGGGCCGACTACCTACGAAGCGCAAGAGTTGGCGGCGCTGCACCTGTCCACGCATCGGATCATCAATGCACCGGAACGGAGGGAACTGGCTCGTGCGTGTCCGACCATCGAAGCTTCAACGCCGATCCCCCAGTCCACCCATTGGACTGGGGGGCATTGACGAAGGAACTCACCGCCTCACCCACCGTCGCAAAGAACCTTTCCCCGCCCAGCCTGGCGAAGAGGCCGAAACGCTTGAGCTTGTCCTTCACGGGGTCTTTCATTTCCGCGAAGCACAAGTCGATACCCGCCGCGTGCAAGGCGCTGTCGAGTTCGTCCAGAGTGTCTGCGGCAGTAACGTCGACGCTGGTGATCGGTTCGGCGCCGACGACAACCCATTTCACCGGCGTGGGCGACGCGGCTACCGAATCCAGCACCCGATTCCGGAACAGCTCGACGTTGGCGAAGAACAGGGGCGCATCCCACCGGAACAACACCAACCCCGGCACGACCCGGGCATCTGGATAGCGCGTGATGTCGTGGTAGCCCTTGACTCCATCGACGCGGCCCAAGTCAGCAAAGTGGGGACGCCAACCGTCCCAGAGGAATTCGACGACGGCAATCACGATGGCCAAGCCGATGCCGGGGAAGAGCCCCACCACAGCGACGCCGGCGAGGCAGCCCATCGACAACCAGAATTCCCAGCGCTGGATGCGGTTAATCCGTCGCAGGTCGGCGATCTCGATCTGCGCAATGGCAGAGGCAATCGCCACTGCGGCCAAGGTCGTCCGGGGCAGGTTCTCGAGCAGCGTTGGGGCGAACATCGACAACGTGGCTACGGCGAGCGCACCTACGACGCCCGCGATACGCGAAAGCACACTCGTGTCAGCGAACGAGACCAGCGCCACCGCCAGGCCCCCAAGCAGCACCGGAACGATGTCCCCTGGTGTGACCAACGGAAACGCGAAGGCAGTCGACGATCGGGACGGCGGCGACACCATGGCGCAGCGCCATCGATGCCATCATTTCCTGGTCAGTGCCCGGCAGGACGCGCGGACCATTGCGCCGCATTGCCGCCGCGCCGAGTTCGGCTCCATCCGGCAACGCCAATAATTCCGTTGCGGTCAAGGTGCTGAGCAGATGTCCGTCGCGCTCGATCACACACCAGGTGTCAGTTCGTGCGCTGGAGTTGACGGACTCCCGTGCGCATGACAACTGCCGTTTCGCCGGGGTGGGCCATTGCAGCGTTGGCGCCGACATGGTCGACAAGGGAAATAGGTCTATAGCGCTATTCGTCTCCGGTGCAGGCTTTGCTCCAGGCCGCCGTGTCATGCGTCTGTCATCGCGGCTGGCCACCATGGCGCCACCCATCACTGCCGGCACCGCACCTCATGGCCAAGGACTTCAGCGCGCTCGAAGACAGCAACCACTCGTCCAACCCCAGCATCCACGAAGTGAGCCGCCTGTCGCGCCGCACCCTCCTGGGTGGCGCTGCGGCTGGCTTGATGTGGTTGCCATTGGCTGGCGTGGCCACCCTCTCGGGCTGCGCCACCGCCGGCGGCGGCGATGCACACAGCGGGCCGCTGCTGGGCTTCAAGGGCGTGCCCAGTGCGGGCGACGACACGGTGCGCGTGCCCGAAGGCTACGTCACGCAGGTCATTGCGCCCTGGGGCGACCCGGTCGGCCTGTCGGGCTTCAACCCGGCCTTCAAGCCAGACGCCAGCAACACGGCGGATGAACAGGAAGCGCAGTTGGGCATGCACCATGACGGCATCCACTACTTCGCCCAAAACGGTTCGCAGTCCGGCCTGCTGGTGATGAACCACGAGTACACCGATGACGGCCTGCTGCACCCGGGCGGCATGCAGCCCTGGACGGCAGCCAAGGTGCGCAAGGCGCAGGCCGCGCACGGTGTCTCGGTGATCGAAGTGGCGCAAAAAGCGGGCCGCTGGGAAGTGGTGCGCCCCTCGCCCTGGGCGCGCCGCATCACCGCCCGCACGCCCATGGCGCTGGGTGGCCCGGCGGCAGGCCATGCGCTGATGAAGACGGCTGCCGACTCGACCGGGCGCCGCGTGCTGGGCACGCTGAACAACTGCGCCAGCGGCATCACGCCCTGGGGCACCTACCTCACCTGCGAAGAGAACTTCATCAATTACTTCAAGGGCCCGGACGTGCCCGACGCGCACCAGGCGCGCTGGGGCCTGAAAAAGGGTGATCCGTCGGGTTACCGCTGGCACGAACACGACGAGCGTTTCGACGCCACGCGCCACCCCAACGAGCCCCACCGCTTTGGCTGGGTGGTGGAGATCGACCCCCACAACCCCAGCCACACGCCGGTCAAGCGCACCGCGCTGGGCCGCGCCGCGCACGAGGGCGCCACGCTGGCCAAGACACGCGCCGGGCATGCCGTGGTCTATATGGGCGAGGACGCGCGCTTCGAGTACATCTACAAGTTCGTCAGCCGCGACACCATCCAGCCGGGTGGCTTTGCCGCCAACGCCAGCCTGCTGGACCACGGCACGCTGTACGTGGCGCGCTTTGGCAACGACGGGCTCGGCAGCTGGTTGGCCCTGACGCACGGCCAGGGCCCGCTTACCGTTGCCAACGGCTTTGCCGACCAGGGCGAGGTGCTCATCAAGTCACGCCAGGCCAGCGACTTGCTGGGTGCCACCAAGATGGACCGCCCTGAATGGATCAGCATCGACCTGCAAGGTTGGGTCTATTGCACGCTCACCAACAACAGCCGCCGCGGCGCTGAAGGCCAGCCCGGCGTGGATGCCGCCAACCCGCGCGCCAACAACACCATGGGCCACATCATCCGCTGGAAGGAAGACGGCGACCACGACGCCACCACCTTCCAGTGGAACCACTTCGTGCTGGCGGGCGACAGCTTCAACGAGCGCGCCGAGGCCAAGGGCCGTGTCAAGGGCGACGCCTTCGGCTGCCCCGATGGCCTGTGGACCGATGCGCGCGGCGTGTTGTGGATCCAGACCGACATGTCCACCTCGGCCATGTACAAGGGCGACCTGGCCGGGTTGGGCAACAACGCCATGCTGGCCGCCGACCCCGCCACCGGCGAAGTTCGGCGCTTCTTGGTCGGCCCCATCGGCTGCGAGATCACCGGTGCCACCAGTACACCTGACGGGCGGACGATGTTCCTCAACATCCAGCACCCGGGCGAGAGCCCCAACGGCCGCAGCGACCCCGCCGCACCGCAGCGCATCTCGAACTGGCCCGACAAGCAACTGGCCGGCCGGCCACGTTCGGCCACGGTGGTGGTGCGCAGGAAAGACGGCGGCCTGGTCGGTACCTGAGCGCGCCAGGTCAGAGGCTGAAGGAGTCCCGGCATGTCGTTTCTTGCTTCCATCGGGCTGAAGCCACACGCGGTCGTCAACGACAAGGCGGCCATGCACAGCGTGCGCCGGTTGGTTCAGAAGCTGATTCAGCGCGAGTACCAGGAGGTAGGGACCATCCTCGCGAATGCAGGCGACGAGTCCAGAGAGCGACTCATCTATGGGTTTGCCACCGACGAGCGATCGGTTCCGCTGGCGGCTGCTTGGGCGGTGACCATGCCGCGGTCCTCCGTTGCGCATACCTTGCTGGGCGCGAGTCTGATCGTCACCGGTTGGAAGGCCCGCGGAAACAGCTACGCCGACGACGTGGATGCCGGCGCCTGGCAACCCTTCCTGGAGGGCCTTGAGAACGCCGAGCAGCCCCTGCACATGGCGGCCAACCTCGACCCAGCGTCTGCGGATCCATGGGCATGGCTGATCCATGCGGCATTCGCTCAGGATGCTGCGAGAGCTGAGTTGAAGCGCCTGTTCGCCGAGGCCACCTCGCGAACGCCTCTGCATTGGCCTTCCCACTACAAGTACTTCAACGCGACCACGCAGAAGTGGGGTGGCAGCCATGAGGAGATGTTTGCATTTGCGCATGCCAGCGCGCGAAGCGCGCCGCGCGCAAGCGTCATTCACTGCTTGGTTCCGGCGGCCTACAACGACTACGCGCTTGCGTTGGGGCGGCGATCGCATGAACGGATTCGAACGAAGAAGAGTGCAGCAGAGATCTGCGGCGCTCTCTACGCCTGGCTAAACACCGACGCGGCCGGGCTGGACCGCAGGCTGGAGCGATTGAGCGGCGGGTTCTCGAGCTATGGCCTCAATCACTTCGCCGTGGCGTGTTACCTGTGTGGAGCCCATGCCGACGCCAAGGCGCTGCTTCAGGCCCTGCACGGCGAGATCGAGTCCACACCGTGGGTCTGGATCGCCAGCGGGCTGCGCGAACGAACCGACCCTGCCTTCGTCCATGACCGGGTTTGCCGGGAACTGGGTGTGGCCGAGCGCTGAAAAGCAGCCGGCCGTGTTCAGCAAACTCTGGCAAAGGCTGGATGCCGCGATAACCGTGGCGCTGGTCGGAGTCGCAGTCGTTGGCATTGAAACGCTCGGGGCCTTCGACAAGCCGGCAGGGCCTGGAACTGAAGTCACGGGCATCGTTCAGGGGGCCACCTTCAAGCAGAACGATGCACCTCCCGCAAAGGTCGTGGCCGTCCTGCTGCCGGATGGGACGACGGTGCGCATCATCACGCGAACCGACCTGATGGTGGTTGCCGGCCAAAGCGTGCAGGTCCTGGTCCATCGACGGCGCCTAACCGGCAGGGCCACATACACGATCGACGCGGCCAAGCCGAAGGCACCATGAGTGACTCGGCGTGTGCTCTTCCAGCCCATGTCAATCAGCGTCCAGCACCTCGGCGAGAGCTGCGCCGTGCGTAGTGACCGCGCCGCGCCGCAGCGCATCTCGAACTGGCCGGACAACCAGGCCAGCGGCCAACCACGCTCGGCCACGGCGGTGATCCGCAGGAAAGTCGGCGGGTTGGTCGGTACCTGAACGCGCCTGCGTTCGAGTGGCCATGGGCCGAGCCAGGCACTGTCACGGAACTGACGCCGTGGGTTGACACAAGCGGCCCGTGATGGAGCGCATGAACCACGCGGAGGATAGGGTGCGCGTCAGAACGTTCGCACCAGTTGATGATGCGCTGGCGGCAGAACCCCGAGTCGCCCCGGAAGATGATGCGCACCTCGGGCCACGCCTGGCGCAGCCGCCGCGTGAGCAGCTTGAGGATCGCCGCAGCGTGCTGCGCCCCGTCGATGCGGCTGGGACGCAGGACCGCGCACAGCAACTGCTGGCCGCAGAACACGTACAGCGGCAGGTAGCAGTAGTTGTCGTAGTAGCCGTGGAAGAAGCGCTGCTCCTGCTGGCCGTGCAGCGGGTTGTCGGTGGCGTCGAAGTCCAGCACCACCTCCTTGGGCGGGGCCTTGAAGCTGGCGATGAACTGCTCCAGCAGCACCACGTGCAGCCGCACGGCCGTGGCGCGGTCGGCCCAGTTCTCCAGCCGGCACAGCGTGGGGGCGCTGGCGACTTCACGATCCACGCCCACCGCCGTCTGCATCGCCACATCACAGCGCAGCGCCTTGTGGTCGTTCAGATCTTCCCAGCCCAGCGCCAGACCGTACAGACGCTGGCGCAGCATGTCGCGCACCGCATGCGTGATCAGCAGCGGGTTGCGCGGGTCGGCGATGCAGCGGCTGGCCGCCTCGATCAACCCCAGCTTGCGGTCCGCCGCCGACAGCAGCATCACCCCGCCGTCGCTGGTCATGCTGCCACCGTCGAAGCGGCCTTCCACCACGCGACGCCCCAAGCGCCCGAACTCGATCACGCCCAGATCGAGTTCTCCCTGTCCGGTACAGTTTGGATTCGGCATTGCCCGCTCGCTCATCAAGATTCGACACCTCGATAGACAGGCATTCCAAGGGCAATGCCGTCCTCGCTTTTACGGGGGGCAACGCGAAATATCCGGGCTGGCAGACTGTGGAAGGTGTTCAGTTCGATGGAGCCGCCCTGAGGGCGGTGGCAATGGTCATTGCGGGGCGGAGGTTTTCGGTAGCCCGGAACGCGGGAGTAGACGGGTCCCATTGGATTGCCGGCAGCAGCAGGAGGAAGGTATGGATGACCTCTCTTTGCGCGCAATCGGCGCCAAAGCCTTCGTGTCTGCTCGATTGAGCGAGATGGAAAGCGCCCTCGATGGATCGTCACAGCCTGAGCAGTGTCGCCGTTCTGACACACAACCAGAGTAGCTTTGGCGTTCAATCCCCAGGAGACAAACGCCATGGCCGCATCTGCATCCAAGCAAGGCGCCGCGAGTTCACAGCCCATCGTGGCACCGTCTGAGGTGGACCTCTCGTTGGAGTCGTCCGAGTCGTCCGAGTCAGCCGATCACGCGGACCGTCACTCACTGATTGCCGAGGCAGCGTTCTTCGTCGCCCAGGAGCGCGGCTTCGCACCCGGCCAGGAACTCGATGACTGGCTGGCTGCCGAGCGCGAGGTCGATCAGCGACTGTCGGCGACCCCGCACTGAGTTCGGCGCGCCGCGACGCCGGCGATCCGGCCGAATCGGGGCACCCGAAGTTCACGCCTGCCCAGCAGCATCCTTGGCAGCAGCTTCGGTCACTGCAGCAGTCGACTTGCGTGCCTTGCGGGGACTGGCCGCATGCTTTCGCGGTGCCTTGCTTGGCACTGCTGCCGCAGCAGTTGCCGGCGTCGCTTTCGCGGCGCTCGAGGCAGCGCGTTCGAAGTCGGCCGCATCGACCTCGGCGATGGCCTCCTCGCGCGCTTGCGCCCACAGGTCGCTGACGTGCTCGCGGGCCTGCGCGGCCAGCAGCGTGGCGCGTTCAAGGCCACGCGCGACGCGGCGGGCCGTGCGGCGCAGGACTTCCGTGTCACGCGCCACCGCGACGCCCGCGGCAAAGCCCAGCAGCGCCGTGGCGGCGATGCCGATGACGCCCAGTGCCAGCACGCCAGGGCGGGCAAGTTCTTCGATCTTCATGCGGTTTCACTCCCGGTAGTTTCGGTTTCAGTGGTGCGTCGCTGCCGCTGGAGCTTCGTCTTGCGGCGTGGCGACGGGCGTACAGGGTTCGATAGCGATCGGACCGATTCGAAGCGAAGGCTGTGCAGCAGCAACATCAGGGCCAAGCCGTGATGCAGCAGTGTCGTACCCATGGGCGGGAGCCAGCGCAGCGCGGCCGATGTCATCAGTGCCGCGTTCCCGGCCGTGGCGGCCCCCTGCTGCAATCGCAGGCGCCGATGCACGACCTGCGCCACCCGCCGCGCCGCCACGAGGCTGGCCAGAGGGTCGCCGAGCAGCACGCCGTGCGAACCTGCGTCGGCATCCGTCGGGGTCAGGCTCAGGCTGCCCGGTGGCACCAGGTCGCGCAGCACGGTGTGCACCATCACGAGCGGCGAGCCGTCGCGCACCGCGTCGGCGAGCCAGTCGGAGCGACCGCCGGCGTCGTCGCTGATTCGTTCGAAACCAGACCAGCCGCGCCAGGCGACCGTGTCCGGCGCCCCTCCAGATCCGCCATCAGCCTCGACGAACACCGCCACGCGATCGAAGCCCAGCGTCGCGAGTTCGTTCAACCGGTCGAGCGCGGCAGGGCGCAACGCGCTGGCCAGCACTACCCGCGCCACGACCCTGCCTGCGGCCACGACCGCCAGTTCCCGTCGCAGGGGCCCGCTCGCCGTGGAAGGCGGTCGATCGCCGAGCGCCAGATCCCAGACATGCTGCAGGCGTTGGCGGCTCGTCAGGTGCAGTTCGTGTTCGCCGATCCGCAGCACGGCGCCGTGGCGAACCCACTGCCGCACCACCCGGTCCGGGAAGCTCGCTCGGTCCAGCACCTCGACCGGCGTGTCCGCGAGGGCAGCGAGCCAGCCGCGCACCCGTTCGGTGTCGCCGCCGGCTTCAGTGTGCACGGCCTCGATGGTCCAGCGCCCGCTGGCCAGCACGCCGGTGTCCTGCAGCACGAGCGTGCGCGCCGCGGCCAGGCGCTCGATGGCTTCGAGCCCGGCCGTCAACAAGCCCTGCCGAGCCAGCGCGTAGAGCGCCGCCTCGCGAGCCAGAGGCAATGCCAGGTCCAGCCCCTGCTGCGGATCGGCCTGCAGCATCGCTGCCGCGCGCGCCGTGTCGCCAGTGAGGCCGAACACCAGCGCCGACGCGGTCAACGGCAGCGACAACATCCGCTCGATGCGCGGCGCCAGCCGGCCGGCCGGGTCACGCGAGCCGATGGCGTGTTGCACCTGTGCGCGTAGCCGTGCCAGGCGCGACGATGCGGCGTCGGCCTCGGCGCGCAGTTCGAGCGTGCCTTCGTGCAGCCGTTCGCCCGCTGCGACATGGTCGCCCAGGCTTACCGGCCGCGGCTGCGTCTGATGCGCCGCAGGCGCGAGTACGGCCGACCCGTCAACCACGCAGCCGTCGACCGGCGCCACATCGCCGGGGAAGAGGCGCACACGGTCGCCCGTGCGCAGCGACCGCAAGGGCCACCATGACCAAGTCGGATCGTCGCCGCCCCCTCGAAACGCGGTGTACTGGGCGGCCTCGGTCGGCAACAGGTGGTCGAGCAGGCCGTCGGCCTCACGCACCAGACGGGCGGAGAGGCGCTCGGACAGCAGCCGCAGCAGCACCGAGGTCGACACGACCAGTGGCTGGCCACTGACCGCCAGCGACGCCAGCGAAGCGGCGTCGAGCAGCACCGCCGCCGGGTCGTTGCGCAGCCGCTCGGCCTGCGTCAGCACCCGCGCCGCCACCACGCTGAGCGCGGCGCCGGGGCGCCAGTCCTGCGGCAGTACCGGCACCGACACGGCCAGAACTGCCGGCGTCCACGCCACCGCCTCCGCGACCGGCCGGCGTGGCCGGGTTTGCCGCCGCGGCTGTTTTGCGGGGCTGCGCAGGCCGGCGAGCACGGCATCGCGGGTTTCAGGGCGGCCGTCGTGCTGCACGACGACGCAGCGCAGCGTCGCATTGCCGCGGACCGACTGCACACCGGGCAGCAGTGCCAGGGCGCCGACGAGCGCGTCCAGATCGGTGTCCTGCGCCACGCCCAGGCGCAACCGCCGCGCCGTCTCGTGCAAGATCTCGCCAGCGTTCATACGGCCCGTTCCTTCAGCAGTTCGCGTGTGAGCAGCGGCAGCGCCGCGGTGGCCGCCACCACGAGCGCGTCGAATGGACCCAGGGGCGTGGTGCGCAACACCCGGCGCGTGAAGGGCAGCAGCACCGTGCCCGCCTGCGCCGCCAGGCTCCAGCCGACAGCACGGTGCAGCGTCGGGTTCGGCTGCAGGCCGCCGGCGCGTAGCGGCCGCGGCGAACGCATCGCCAGCGCGTAGAGCAGTTGCGACGAGGTCAGTGTCATGAACGCGAGTGTGCGCGCCTGCGGACCGGCACCATAGCGGGCCAGCCCGTAGCCGAAGCTCGCCAGCGAGGACAGCGTCATCACTGCGGCGTCGGTGGCCACCGCGCCCCATTCGTTGCGGTCGAGCAGCCCGCCGCGCAGCGACACCGGCGGCCGCTCCAGGATGCCCGGCTCGGCCGGCTCGAGCCCGAGCGCGATCGCCGGCCAGATGTCGGTGGCGATGTTGGTCCACAGCAGCGCCAGCGGGTCGAACGGATCGGGCAACCCGGCGGCCACTGCGAGGGTCGTGGCCGCCAGCTCGCTGAGGTTGGTCGCGACCAGGTAGCGCACCGACTTCTTGATGTTGACGAACGCGGTGCGCCCGTGCTCGACCGCCACCAGCAGCGCCGCCGGGTGGTCGTCGCGCAGCACGAGGTCGGACATGGCATGCGCGAAGTCGGTGCCGGTGACGCCCATCGCCACGCCGACGTCGGCGGTCTTCAGCGCCGGCCCGTCGTTGATGCCGTCGCCGGTCATCGCGACGACATGGCCGCGCTGCTGCAGCGCGCGCACGATCTCGAGCTTCATCGCCGGGCTGGTGCGGGCGAAGCCGCTGGCGTGCTCGGCCGCGTCGGCGATCAGCGCTGCCGACTCGGGCAGTTGCGCGGCGTCGACCATCGGCCGCCCGCCGTCGAGGCCGATGCGCTCGGCCACCGCCTGGGCCGTGCCGAGCTGGTCGCCGGTGATCATCAGCGGGCGGATGCCGGCAGCCCGGAAGCGCTCCACCATCCGCGGCAGGTCGGGGCGCAGCGGATCGGCCAGGCCCACCAGGCCGAGCCAGCACAGGCCGGCGGTCTCGCCGAAGCTGCGGTCCGGATGCTCGCGGAAGGCCAGCGCGAGCACGCGGTCGCCGCGCGCCGCCATCGCGTCGTCGAGCAGCAGCAACCGGCGCCGCTGCGCCGGCTTCAGCGGCTGCGTGCGTCGGCCGTCGAACCAGGTGTCGCTGCGCGCCAGCACCTCGTCGGGCCTGCCCTTCACAGCCACCAGCAGCCCCCGCTCGGCCGAGTCGTGCAGCGTCACCATGTACGGGTGGTGGTCCGACCGGTGGCGCACACCCAGCGCCGGATGGCTTCGGCGCAGCCGCGCGGCGTCCGCGCCCTGCCGGACAGCGAACTCGAACAGCGCGATCTCGGTTGAAGAGCCCTGCCAGGGCCCCGCCGCATCACCGTTCGCGCGCTCAACGCTGTTGCACAGCACCGCCACGCGCAGCCAGGCGTCGGGCAAGGTAATCGGCGAATGGTGGTCCTCGAGCACGATCAGGTCGGCCCCGACTGTGACCGACGCCACACTCATGCGGTTCTGTGTCAGCGTGCCGGTCTTGTCGAAGCAGACGGTGTCCACCGCGCCGAGGTTCTCGATCGCGTCGAGCCGGCGCGCGTAGACCTGCCGCTGCTGCAGCGAGCGGATGCTGGCGGCGAGCAGGCTTGTGGCCACCGTCGGCAAGCCTTCCGGAATGGCGGCCACGGCCAGCGAGACGGCCGTGCGCAGCAGAGGCAGCAGTGGCCGGCCACGCAGCGCGCCGAGGGCGAAGACGCCGACGCACAACGTGGCCGCGCCGATCGCCAGCCGCCGCCCGAGTGAGTCGAGTTCCTGCTGCAGCTGTGTGCGCGGCGCCTCGGTGCCCTGCGCGAGCTGCCGGATACGGCCGAGCGCCGCACGCTCCGCCGTGGCCACCACTACGGCGTGGCCAGCACCGCCCGACACGACGGTGCCCATGAAGACCATATTGCGGCGCTCGCCGAGTGGGGTGTCTTCGGTCAACGCAGCGACAGGCTCCTTACGCACCGGCAGGCTCTCGCCAGTAAGCGCCGCCTCGTTGGTAGCCAGGCGGTGCGCTTCGACAACGCGCGCGTCGGCCGCCACCGGCTCGCCCGGCCTGAGCACGAGCACGTCGCCCACGACCACCTCGCGCGCGTCGATGGTGACCGCGGCGCTGTCGCGCAGCACCGTGGTCTGATGGGGACCAAGTTTGCGCAGGCTGGAGACGGTTTTCTCGGCCCGACGCTCGGTGACGAAGCCCAGCGTCGCGTTGGCGGCCAGCACGGTGGCGATGGCCCCGGCGTCGGCGTAGGCGCGCGTGGCCAGTGCCAGGGCTGCCGAGCCGCCCAGCAGGGCGACCGGCACCGACTTGAACTGGCCGAGCAGGATCTCGGAAGTGCTGCGGCCGGTGATGTCCCGGATCTCGTTCGGCCCGTCGGGGGCCAGGCGCGCTCGCGCTTCGGCGGACGTCAGGCCGCGCTCGGCGTCTATCGGGCTGTCACCGCCGAGATCGGCCAGCAGGCGGTCGATCGGCGTGCTGTGGGTTGATTCCGCCCCACTCCCAGCGCCAGTTGCTGCGGCGGCGGCAGCCCTCGGTGCACGCGAACGCGGCGCGGGCTCGCGGGGCCGTCGGCCGGCCGGCCGCGGCGACACCGACGCCTTGCCACCGGAATACGCTTCGATGGTTGCCGACACCCATTCGATCCAGAACGCCTCGTCGCGCTCTGGAGTCAATTTGACGCGGACCGAACCGGTGTCGAGCCGGACTTCCAATGAGTCGGCTCCGGGCGACGCCAGCCGAGTCGCCAATGCTGCGTTTCGCAGCAGGCCCAGCACGCGCAGCAGGGCCCAGGATCCGTTGCGTGAAGTGGCGACTGCGTGGCGAGAGACAACGGACATGGCCTTTATCAAAATACATGCCTTATGTGGCAAACCTGTGACGACCGGCGAAGCGCGATCAGTCCGCGATGCGCGTCCAATCGAACCGAACAATGCGGCGGTGGAACGCTGACCGCCGGCGCAGGCGGGAGTCCTGCTGTTGGTCCCTATCAAGATGCCGCACCATCACAAGCCGACGCGAGAAACCTCAGTCGGCCTTGTTGGCGCCCAAGCTGCAATGGCCCACCCCGGCGAAACGGCAGAGTTGGGGCAACTCAGGATGCAGGAGACCTGACATTCGTGGGTACCGGCAATCGGCAGCTGACGTTGGCCAACGGCTGGTTCACGGCCTCCGAACCAGCGGTCGTCACGCAGCCCCTGACCATCGGCGAGTCACCAAGAGGGCGGATGTCGGCAAGCGGACAAGACTCTCGCTGGTGGAGTTGTCGGGCCCTGGGCGCTGCCGCGCAGACCTCAGCCCGAATACAAGCACGGTCAGACCGGCCGCAGCGCATGAGCTGGGCGCGGCTGCTCGAACGGGCATTCGAGATCGACCTCGAGCACTGCCCGAACTGCGGCGGCGAGCTGAAGATCATCGCCGCGATCCTTGAGCAGCCCGTCATCGAGAAGATCCTCACGCACCTGGGTCTGCAGGCCCGTGCGCCGCAACGCGCGCCATCCCGTGGGCCGCAGCTGCAAGCGGCCTGACCTGCCTTACCTTTCAACTATCAAGCGGCCCGAGGCGCAGAGCCGCACGGACCGGCTACGCCCGGGCTTCTCACGACCAAGGCAGCGGGGCCAGATCGCCCGGGGAAACCCGCGGCCCAGCCCTCTGATGTGCATGTTCGGCCGGGTCATTGGCGCTCGGCCGGCCACCGTCGACCACAAGGACAGCGATCAGATCCTCGATCTGCCGGGCCAGTCGACCCTGTCGCCAAGGAAAAAGTGCCGTTTGAACGGCTTACCCTCCTCCCGAGGTGGCGCGAGCCGATCCGTCGAGAATATCGACATCACCCCCTGCGCTTGGCGCAGGCCAGCACCACTGCGGTACCCCATCCCTGCCCGCGTTGCGCATGCAGCGACCCCCTGCGCGCGCCGTGACACGACGGCACGACGCAACTTTGGGCAATCCCGTAGAGTCCGGCGTACCTGCTGTCGAGCACGGCGCCAGGCTTGCCACGCCGGGGAACCCCGCGCGAATGCACGAACGCCCAAACGTCCGAATGCCCAGCCATGAAACGCGACAGCAACCGTGCCGACCAGCTGTCCCTGCCGACCGAGCAGGTCGAACTGGCGCTGGCGCACATTGAGCAAAGCGCAGCGTTCAAATCCTCGGCGCGACACCGCAAGCTGCTGCGCCACATGGTCGCGCGGGTGCTGGACGATGACCTTGCAGCGCTGAAGGAGACGATGCTGGCGATCGAGGTCTTCGACCGCCCGGCCCCGACCGCGCTGAAGCTCTCGACGCAGGCGTCGCCCATGCCGGTGAAGTGGGTCGTCGTCGGCGCCGAACCGATCACCAGCGTCGACGTTACTGCCGCAGTGAGTATCTTCTGCCCATGTCGCGCAGGACCGATCGCTGCGGCCATTCACGCAGCCAAGCGCGCGGCCAGGGAAGCTCCAGCATGTCTTCGCTACCGCGAGCAGGGCACCGGCTGGCTAGTCCCGTTCGCGCTTTCCTCCGGCAGTTGAGGCGCCCCGTTTCTCGGGCTCGACACGCGGATCGCGATGGCATTCGACACAGTTCTCGAAATTCTGGATGCCTTCTTCCTCGTGCTCCGCGCGGACCTTTGCAGGCGTGTGCTCATGACACCCGTAGCAGGTGTAGCGGCTGTAGTCATCGCTGGTATGGCACGTCACGCACTCGGTGTCATGGTCGCGATCCAGCACGAACAGCTTGGCGTGATCGAAGGTCGCCGGCTTCCAGCGCTGCGCCGAATGGCACTGGGCACACCCAAGGGTCAGCTTCTTGTGCATCTGGTCGACCGGCTTCGCATGGCAGGACTCGCAGCGCTGCTGGACTTCAGTACGCAGCAGGGCATGTGAAAACGGCTTGCGGCTGCGGTGCGTGAGCTTCGGCCCGGCATGGTCGCTGTGGCAGGCCATGCAGTCCTGTTCGACCAGCGCCTGATGGAAGGCGGTCTTCGCTCCGGCTTGAGGCAACACCGCGCCTTTGGTCGTACGCAAGCCAATGTCCGGCAATAAATGGCAGGAGATGCAGCGCTGCGAGGTCGCGCCGCGCCAGGGCGCGTGGCAGGCGAAGCAGTTGGCGGCCAGCTCGGCGTGCCCGTTCACGAGCGGACCCGGACTCACCATCAGGTGCGGGTAGACGAATGCAAGCGCCACCAGCGCCACCAGGTTGGCGGCGATGACCCACATCAGCCAGCTGAGCTTCACTTCCAGCCCCAGAAAAGGAAGACGGCGACGATGTGCGCCGTGGCCAGCACGGCAAACGCCAACGTGATCGGAAAGTGCACAACCCGCCACTTCTTGACCACGTCGAAGGTCAGGCTATCCCAGTAGTTGCGGTCTTCAAGTTCCTCCGGTGTCATGCCCTTCTGGCGCATTCGCTTTTGCGCGTCCTCCAGCCGCCGCCGTGACCGGTCGAGCAGGAACTTGCCGGTGAGACCGCTGCCCACGTTGATCAGCATGGCGCACACCGCGAGCCACCCCAGAATCGCGTTGAAGTGGATGCCGGCATGTACAAGTACAAGCAGTGAACCCAGCCACGCCAGCCACTCGTGCAGGCGCAACAGTTTCGCGGGATGGCCGGACTTGATGACCTTGCGCTTGCGTAGGGAGTAGGCCGTCGAGCCCAGGATCAATAGCGTGCCTGGGATCCCCAGGTAGCGCCCGATCCAGACTACGTTGAGCAGGTGCAGCAAGGCATCAATGAGCAAGGCCGCCACGACCAGCGCAGCCATTGTCAGCAGGAACGGCAGCACTTCGCGACGGAGAAGGCGGGCATGCATGACTGTCAGGCCTCCAACACCAGTCTGGAGCTGGGCTTGCCCACACACAGCAGGCATCGGCCGGGAGCAACGTCGTGATCAGGCGCGCTCGCGTAGTGAACGGCGCCGCTGACGAGCTTCGTTTCGCAGGTCCCGCAGCCGCCGGAGCGACAGCCGGACTCGACGGACACGCCGTGCCGCTCGGCGAAGTCGAGCAGGTTCGCGTCCTGGCCGTCCCAGGCCAGCGTGCGGCCCGACCGGCTGAACCTCACCTCGATCGGCTCGACCGGGCTGGCGGCAGCGTCGTTCGTCTTGTCGCTTGGGAGCCGCACCGAGGCGGGCCCGAAAGCTTCGAAGTAGAGGTCGCGCCGGGGCACGCCCCACTCCGCAAGCGCGGGGACCAGACTCTCCATCAGCGCCGGCGGTCCGCAGACGTAGAACTGATGCCGGCCATGCGGCAGGGTACGACGCAGCAGATCCACGTCCACGCGGCCGGCATGCTGGTAGTCCCGGCCTGCCAGGTCGCCTCCCTTGGGGCGGCTGTAGACCACGTTCAGGTGGAAGCTGGGGTGCTCCGCGGCGAACTGCTCCAGCATTTCCTTGAAAGCATGCTCGCCACCGTTGCGCACGCCATAGAACAGATGCACGGTGCGAGCCGGCTGTTCGGCTAGGCACCAGCGCAGCATGCTCATCATCGGCGTGATGCCGATGCCACCGGCAATCAGCACCGCCGGAACATCGGCATCCGGGTCGACGAAGAAGTGCCCAGCGGGTGCCTTGACCTTGAGAACATCACCTTGCTGGACATGGTCATGGAAGTGATTCGACGAAGCGCCGGCAGAAACGTTGGGGTGATCGGGCGGCGCTGGCACGCGCTTGATCGTGACGCGATAGTGCTTCGGATCTGGTCGATCCGACAGCGAATAGCACCGCGTGATCGAACGTGAGAAGCCCGTCTGTGGCGCGGCCGAGTCCACGACGTTCAATGAGAACGTCAGGAACTGGCCGGGAAGAAACGGCGCAAGCGTCGAACCGTCGACCGGTTCAAGGTAGAAGGAACACTGCGTCTGCGAATGATCCTCGAACGCACGCCGCGCCACCCGAAACTCTCGCCAGCCGATCCAGGCAGCGGTCGACGGCACGGAAGCCTCTTCGACAAGACCGACAGGCGCCGCCGCCTGCAAACCATGTCGCCGCCAAATGACCACGCCAATACCTGCGGCCAACTGAAGCAGCAATGCACCAACGATGTAGGTGAGAAGTTGGAGAGCGGTCAAGGTCGGGGCAACCTGGGCCCACGTCGCGCAAAGAGCCGCGGCGAACCGTCGGAGAGCGATGCTTGATTCTCAAGACCGCGTAGCTCCACGAACTTGACCACCATCAACGGCAGGCCATCCTGCTGGTCAAAGCAAATGCGCGACGGCGATCTCACGCAGCACGACTCTGCGCCGCCGCCCCACCACATGGCTGATCGGCTTGTCCGCCACACGCGGGGCCGGCTCGGTCGCTGAACCGGACCCCCTTTTGACGGGCCCGGACCGCGGCAGGCTGAACCCTGCAACGACCAGGCCGGCCAGCAGCAGGGACCCGTTGCCGCTTCAAACGCGAACAGGCGACTAAAGGTCCGGGTGCCGAGCACACATGCCGGCGTCCTCAGACCCGACTCTGACAGTTCCGGGGCACATGGACCCGGTTCTGGCACGTAGAGCTTGCGTAAGTGGTTGATTTGGCGAGCCTCGCGGGGGCCGAGCGCTGCCAAATGCCTAAACAGTTGCGGTCGCTCGCGACCGGCAGCCATCTGGGCCTTCAACTTGGCTCGCGCCCCCAGCCAATCTGGAGAAGCGGCACAGCACTTGGCGCCGCACTGATGCCCCATCAGCAGACCGACCGTAGCCCCCGGAGCTCTGGGAGCTGAGGACAAGTGGGACGTCGCCCCGGATCGAGAAGGCAATCGCCGCCGTCTTGATGGGATCTTTATGCGCTTGAGCCATATCTCTATACCGACTTGACGTCCGAATTCCTAAGCTCTTCTTCTGGAATGGGACATCTGGAGGAACCATGGACGTCGTCTTTCTGTTCGGGGCTGCAGTCATGTTCGCCGCCATGCTGGGCATGGTGATCGGGTGCGACAAGCTGGGGGTGCGCAAATGAGCTGGCTCTATTGGCTCGCGGGTTCGGCCTCGCTCGGCCTGCTCGTCTATCTCGTCTACGCCCTGCTGAGGGCGGAGGAATTCTGATGAACACCCAAGCGTGGATTCTCCTGGCCGCCTTCTTCGGCGTCCTGTCGTTGCTCGCATGGCCGCTGGGCAAGTGGCTGGTCGCTGTGGCCGATGGCCGACTGCCGCGCTGGATGGCGCCGTTCGAGGCCTGTGAACGAGTCCTCTATCGCCTGGCCGGCGTCGACGCGTCGGCCGGGATGGGCTGGCGGCAGTACGCCATTGCGCTCGTCGTCTTCAACTTCCTGGGCTTGATCGCGGTCTACGCGCTGCAGCGACTGCAGCGACTGCAGGGCGTCCTGCCGCTGAATCCGGCTGGCATGGCGGGTGTCAGCGCCGACTCGTCGTTCAACACCGCCATCAGCTTCGTCAGCAACACCAACTGGCAGGGCTACGGTGGCGAAGCCACGATGAGCTACCTGACGCAGATGCTGGCGCTGGCGGTGCAGAACTTCTTCTCTGCGGCCACCGGCATCGTGGTCGTCATCGCGTTGGTGCGCGGCTTCGTGGCGCGCTCGTCCGCGTCGATCGGCAATTTCTGGGTCGACATCACGCGCGTGACGGGCTACGTGCTGCTGCCGCTGTCACTGGTCTTCGCCGTGTTCCTGGTCAGCCAGGGCGTGATCCAGAACTTCTCGCCCTACAAGGACGTCACGACGCTGGAGGTCAATGCCTATCAGCAGCCCAAGAGCGGCCCCGACGGCCAGCCCCTGAAGGATGCGACGGGCAACCCGGTCATGGAATGTGGGCGCCGGTACGAACGTGCTGAGTTTTAGCCGGTTTCAAAATGCTGAGGGGATCACGGCGGTAATGGCGTGATGACGGCGCTGGCCCGAGCGGCGGATGCGGGATTCAAATCTCGGCGTGGGACTGGCCGCGGTAGCTCTTGCCCTCGATCACGACGGTCTCGACGTGGTCCAGGAGCCGGTCCAGCAGTGCCGAAGTCAGGGTGGCGTCACCGTTGAAGATGTTGGCCCATTGCTTGTAGATCCGGTTCGTCGTCAACAACGTGGCGCCGCGCTCGTAGCGGTGGCTGATGATCTGGAACAGGCAGTCGGCGCCGAACTTGTCGATGGGCAGGTAGCCCAACTCGTCGATGCACAGGACCTCGGGCTTGACGTAGGCCGCCAGCGCCTTCTTGAGGCCGCCGGCAGCGTGCGCGGTGGCCAGCGTGTTGATGATGTCGATGGCGCCGGTGAACAGCACGGAGTGCCCGCGCTGGCACGCTGCGTAGCCCAGGGCGGTCATGAGATGGCTCTTGCCCAGGCCGACGCCGGAGATGAACACCACGTTGGCGTGCTTGGCCACGAAGTCCAGGTGGAAGAGGTTCTGGATTTGCGGCCGGTTGATCTTGGTGGGCCAGTTCCAGTCGAACTTGTCGATGGTCTTGAGCACGGGGAAGCGGGCCTGGCGGATGCAGCGCTGCACGCGCCGGTCCTCGCGTGCGGCGGCCTCACCGTTGAGCAGCTCGCAGAAGTAGTCAAGGTGCGACCAGTGCTTGTCGGCGGCGGTGTGCGCCAGCGGTTGGTAGTTCTCGCGCATGAACGGCAGGTTCAACGCGGTGAGCTTGGCCTGCGCGGACAGGGCATCGGGGTGGGCATGGCGTGCTCGCATGGGTGGATCCTTTGGTTCAGTCGCGGTCGTAGATGGACAGGTCGGGCTCGGGGATCTCGAGCTCGAGCAGGTCGTTAGCGCGGGTGAGCTGCAGGGCGGCTGGCTCGCAGCCGATGCGTCGGCGGGCAGCCAGGATGTGGGCGATGTACTCGGCGCTGAAGGCCGCAAGCTCCAGACCGTCGTCGATGGCGCGGGCGACGGCCTCGCGGCCGTGCAGCTCGGCCAGGGCGAGGATCTGGCGCAGGTGCACGCGGGCGTTCACGCGCCGGGCTTCCAGCCCCTCGCGGTAGGCCTGCGCGCGTGGCGACAGCGCCAGGAACTGCACCAGCAGGCGTTGCTCACGGGCGCTCTTGCGCTGCTGGGCGAGTTGCTGCGCGTGCTCGGGAAGCTCGTAGTCCTTGTGCCGCTGCATGCTGCGCGGGTGGCGCGCAACGAGCTGGTCGTTGGCATAGATGCACAAGCGATCGGCCCAGGCCTTCAGGGTCAGGCGCTGCCCGACGTGGCGCGAGGGCACGGAGTAGGTGTTGGAGTCCAGCGCGACACGGAACTGCTTGTTGACGCTGACCGTGCGCACGCGTGCGAGGTCGAACCCGGTGGGGTTGATCCGCTTGAGGTGGGCACGCTCTTCTTCGAACATATCCACGGGCCGACGCTGCGTGGCGCCGTGCACGCGCACGTCGGCCACCGTATCCACCCACAGCTGAGCGGCCGGCTGCACCGCGCTGAAGTCGATGAATTCCTGGCCGGCCAGGAAATTCTTCTTGACGTAGCCAACTGCGTTTTCAACCCGTCCCTTCTCCCAACCCGAAGCCACGTTGCAGGGGGTGATCTCGAAGTCCCAATGGCGCGAGAAGTCCAGGTACTTGGGGTTGAACACCGGCGCCGCGACGACCAGGCGCTTGAGCACAGCAGACTTCAGGTTGTCGACCATCAGCCGCGCAGGCACCGAGCCGAAGGCGGCGAAGGCGTTCTCGTGGCAGGCCAGGAAGAACTCCATCTCCTGCGACACGGTGAACTCCAGGTACGAGTTTGCGTAAGTTCGGCCGGCTGTAACCCAGCACCATCACGAAGAAGCTCAGGCGCCGGCGCGTGTTGCCGACAGTGACGGTGCCGAACTCAGCCCAGTCGATCTGCGCACACTCACCGGGCTGGAAGTCCAACTTGAGGAAGGCCGGCTGCTGTCGCGGCCGGATGCAGTGGACGTAGTCCTTGACGATGGTGATGCCGCCGCCGTAGCCGGCTTCGGCCAGCCGCTGGTAGATCTGCTGGGTGCTGTACGGGTGCGCGTCCAGCCAGCGCACGATCTGGCCCTTGAAGGCGTCGAGCTTGCTGGCGCGCGGCACGGCCCGGCGCGCTCGGAACTGCTCGACGTCGGCCCACCTGGCTACCGTGCGAACGTCCAGGCCCAGCGCTCGCGCGGTCTGCGCCACCGTGAGTTGCTGGCGCACCAGGTGGTCACGGATGCGGCAGTAGGTCTCGTAGTCAACCACGGCGCTGCTGCGCCTGCTGCAGCAGCGTGGCCAGGCTCACGGGCTGGCCGCCGGTGGTGGCGCCGGTGGTGGCCGGCGCACGCGGCGCCGCTGCATCGGGTACGGGCGCCGCCACGGTCCCCGGCAGGGCCAGCACCTGGTACAGCGGCGAGCGATAGGCGATGAGTTCCAGCTCGATGAGCTGCTGGCGTGCCGCGGCGAACTGCTCATCACTCAGGTGCAGCCGCCGGGCCAGCGTGGCCGCGCCGTAGTAGCTCAGGCCCTGGGCGTCCGACACCGTGATCAGGAACAGATACAGCGCGGCGGAGCACGCCTGGCAGCGGTCGATGAAGTGCTGCTGTACGAGCGCCTGGTCAACCCAGCTGAACTGCAGCGGGACCTGGCGAAGCCGCTCGGGCCGAAGTAGCTGCTTGATGGCCTTCACCGCACCTCCCGTTGATCATGTCGCGCCCAAGTTGTACGAGGCGCCGGGTGGTGCTGGCCATGTCATCTTGTAACGCCGGCTGGAACAGATGGGCCACAAGCCCCGCCAGCAAAGGCGATTCGGTGTTCAAGAGATCTTGT
>JAUXRG010000111.1 GCA_030681795.1 Rubrivivax sp. | reverse complement strand
GGCCCAGGAAGCCGGCGTGGCCCATCTGGCCCGTTTTGTGCGCGGAGACATCTTTGCCAGCGATTTTCGCGACGCCACGGTGGTCACGATGTACCTGCTGCCGGAATTGAACCTGCGGCTGCGCCCGACACTGCTCGCCATGAAGCCGGGCACACGCATCGTGACGCATTACTTCACCATGGCGGCCTGGCAACCCGACGAGACCTCGACGGTGCAGTCGCGCGTGGGTTACCTTTGGATCATCCCGGCCAATGCGGGTGGCACCTGGCGTTTGAACTTTCCGCTGCAAGGCGCAGCTGGTGTGGATACCGAGTTGAAGATCACTCAGACCTTTCAGAAGATCGAGGGCAGCGTGGGCTGGCCGGGTGTGCTGAACAGCCTGCGCGCCGCGCGGCTGGAAGGCCCGCGCATCATGTTCAGCCTGACCGACCCCCTTGGCCGCGTGCGCGAGTTCAGCGGCACGATCGACGGCGACCGCATGCAAGGGCGTGTGTCGGGCTCGGGTACCGATGCTGCGTTCACTGCAGTGCGCGTCGGCCCGGCTCCGCCCATCGGCGGATCGGCACCGCCGACGCAGGCCGAACTGGATGCCGTGTCGCTGGACCGGATGTAAGTTTTCGCAGCGGGGGGCGGGTCCAGGGCGGACAGGGTCGGTCCGCACGGCCCGCTTGGCCGGCTGGTCTTAGTTCGCCTTCAGCACTTCCAGCAGCCGGTCCAGCCCGCCCTGTTCGATGGCCACCATGGCCTGCTCACGCACCCGGGGCTTGGCATGGTAGGCCACCGACAGGCCCACGGCGGCCATCATCGGCAGGTCGTTCGCGCCGTCGCCCATGGCAATGGCCTGCGAGGGCGCAATGCCCAGCTGCGCGCAGGTCTGCAGAACCGTTGTGCGCTTTTCCTCGCCATCGCAGATGTCGCCCCAGGGTTGGTCCACCATGCGGCCGGTGAGTTTTCCGTCTTCGACCTCAAGGACATTGCTGCGGGTGTAGTCAATGCCCAACTGGTCGCGAATGCGGTCGGTAAAGACGGTGAAGCCACCGCTGACCAGCACCACCGTCATGCCTGCCGCCTTGCAGGCCGCCACCAGCTTTGCAGCGCCGGGGTTCAGGCGCAGCCGCTCGGTGTAGACGCGGTCGATGCTCTCCATGCTCACGCCCTTGAGCAGCGCCACGCGGCGACGCAGGCTTTCCTTGTAGTCGGTGATCTCGCCGCGCATGGCGGCCTCGGTGATGGCTGCGACTTCTGCTTTGCGGCCCACCGCGTCGGCGATCTCATCGACCGACTCGATGTTGATCAGTGTGGAGTCCATGTCGAAGGCGATCAGCTTGAAGTCCTTGAGTTTCAAGGGCACAGAGACGCCCCGTACAACGAGTCCGGGAGAAATTTCGACAGGGTTCATGCTTTGACGCTCGCCTCTGGGCGATCAGGTTGAGGTTGGGGTGATTTCAGTGGGGGCCCGAGGCTGCGCAGCACATCGCGCACCATCTGCGCGCGCTCGCGCGGATCTTTCAATTCGCGCTCGATGCGCAGCTTCTCGTTGCCGGCCAGCTTGATGTGCCGGTTCTTCTGCACCAGTTCGATGATGCGCATCGGCTCGACGGGCGCATGCTTCCTGAACGTGATGTGGATGACGCCCGGCGCCGCGTCCACCTTGACCACGCCATAGGGCAGCGCGATCACGCGCAGGCGGTGCACGTCGATCAGGGTCTGCGCCTGCGTGGGCAGCTTGCCGAAACGGTCCACGATTTCTTCGAGCAGGGCATCGATCTGCGCGGTGTCCCGGGCGCTGGCCAGTTTTTTGTAGAAGCTCAGGCGCAGGTGAACGTCGCCGCAGTAGTCGTCGGGTAACAGGGCGGGCGCGTGCAGATTGATGTCGGTGGTGACACCCAGCGGCGCCAGCAGGTCGGGCTCGATGCCCGCCTTCAGGCAGCGCACCGCCTCGGCCAGCATGTCGTTGTAGAGCTGAAAGCCGATCTCCAGCATGTTGCCGCTCTGGCTCTCGCCGAGCACCTCGCCCGCGCCGCGAATCTCCAGGTCGTGCATGGCAAGGTAGAAGCCCGAGCCGAGTTCTTCCATGCTCTGGATCGCCTCGAGCCGCTGCGCTGCCGCCTTGGTCAGGCCTTCGACATCGGGCACCAGCAGGTACGCATAAGCCTGGTGGTGGGAGCGGCCGACACGCCCGCGCAACTGGTGCAGCTGCGCCAGGCCGAACTTGTCGGCGCGGCTGATGACGATGGTGTTGGCGCTGGGCACGTCGATGCCGGTCTCGATGATGGTCGAGCACAGCAGCACGTTGTGGCGCTGGGCGACGAAGTCGCGCATCACGGTTTCGAGCTGGCGCTCGGCCATCTGGCCGTGGGCCACCGCGATGCGCGCCTCGGGCAGCAACTCCTGCAGCTTCTGCTTGCGGTTCTCGATGGTCTCGACCTCGTTGTGCAGGAAGTAGACCTGGCCGCCGCGCTTCAGCTCGCGCAGCACGGCTTCGCGGATGACGCTGCTGCCTTCGCTGCGCACGAAGGTCTTGATGGCCAGCCGCCGCTGCGGCGCGGTGGCGATCACGCTCAGGTCGCGCAGGCCTTCCAGCGCCATGCCCAGCGTGCGCGGGATCGGCGTGGCGGTGAGCGTCAGCACATCCACTTCCGCACGCAACGCCTTCATCGCCTCCTTGTGGCGCACGCCGAAGCGGTGTTCTTCGTCGATGACCAGCAGCCCCAGCCGCGCGAAGTGCACGTCGGACGACAGCAGCTTGTGCGTGCCGACGACGATGTCCACCGTGCCGTCGGCGATGCCCTCGACGGCCGCCTTCACTTCCTTGCTGGTGCGGAAGCGCGAGAGTTCGGCGATCTTCACCGGCCACTTGCCGAAGCGGTCGACCAGCGTCTGGTAGTGCTGCTCGGCCAGCAGCGTGGTCGGCGCCAGGATCGCCACCTGCTTGCCGGCGTGCACCGCGACGAAGGCCGCGCGCAAGGCGACTTCGGTCTTGCCGAAACCGACGTCGCCGCAGACCAGCCGGTCCATCGGGCGCGGGCTGATCATGTCCTGGATCACGGCGTGGATCGCGGCGCGCTGGTCAGCCGTTTCCTCGAAGCCGAAGCTGGTGGCGAAGGCCTCGTAGTCGGGCGCGCTGAAGCGGTGCGCAAAGCCTTCGCGCGCGGCGCGGCGGGCGTAGAGGTTCAGCAATTCGGCGGCGGTGTCGCGCACCTGCTCGGCGGCCTTGCGCCGCGCCTTGTCCCACTGCGGTGAACCCAGCTTGTGCAGCGGTGCTTCGTCGGCGCTGACGCCGGTGTAGCGGCTGATCAGCTGCAGCTGGCTCACCGGCACGTAGAGCGTGGCCTTGTCGGCGTATTCGAGGTGCAGGAATTCCGACGCACCTTCGCCGAGGTCGATATTCACCAGACCCTGGTAGCGCCCGATGCCATGGTTCATGTGCACCACGGGGTCGCCGACCTTCAACTCCGACAGGTCCTTGATCAGCGCTTCGACGCTGCTCGTCTGTTCCTGCTTGCGGCGGCGGCGCGCCTCGCGCGTGGTCGCGAAGAGTTCGGTCTCGGTGACGAACTGCACCGAGACGCCGGCCTCGGCGTCGAACCAGTGGAAACCTTCGGCCAGCGGCGTGGTGGCGATGGCCACCTTCTCGGGGCCGGTGAGGAAGTCCTCCAGCGAACCGACGGCCGGCACGCTGATGCGGTTGTCACGCAGCAGCTCGAGCAGGCTCTCACGGCGGCCGTCGCTTTCGGCCACCAGCAGCACACGGTGCGCGCCGAGCCTGATGTGCTGTTCCAGCCGGCCCAGCGGGTCGGTGGCGCCGCGGTCGATGCTCAGGTCGGGCAGCGGGCGGGCCCATTCCACCGCCTCGCTGCCGCGCAGCGAGAGGGTGGCCTGCGGCTGCGTGCGGCCGAAAAACTCCTCGGCCGGCATGAAGATGGCCTCGGGCGGCAGGATGGGCCGGTCGGGGTCGTGCTGCAGGAAGCGGTGGCGGTCGCGTGTGTCCTTCCACCACCCTTCCAGCGCTTCGTCGACCTTGCCGTGCAGTACCAGCGCGGCCTGCTCACCGAGGTAGTCGAAGATGCTGCCGGGCGTCTCGAAGAAGAGCGGCAGGTAGTACTCGATGCCGCCGCCGGCCAGACCCTGCGCCATGTCCTTGTAGACGCGGCAGCGGGTCGGGTCGCCTTCGATCTGCTCGCGCCAGCGTGCGCGGAAAGCGGTGCGCGCGGCCTCGTCCATCGGGAACTCGCGGCCGGGCAGCAGGCGTACCTCGGGCACGGGGTAGAGGCTGCGTTGGGAGTCGGGGTCGAAGGTGCGGATGCTGTCGACCTCGTCGCCGAAGAGGTCGACGCGGTAGGGCACGAGTGAGCCCATCGGGAAGAGGTCGATCAGGCCGCCGCGCACGGCGTATTCACCCGGGCTTACGACCTGGCTGACATGCTGGTAGCCGGCCAGCGTCAGCTGGCTCTTCAGCCTCGCCTCGTCGAGCCGGCTCTTCTGCTTGAAGTGGAAAGTGGTGCCGGCGAGAAACGACGGTGGCGCCAGCCGCGTCAGCGCCGTGCTGGCCGGCATCAGCACCAGGTCGACGTCGCCGCTGTGGATGCGCCACAGCGTGGCCAGGCGTTCGCTGATCAGGTCCTGGTGCGGGCTGAAGGTGTCGTAGGGCAGGGTCTCCCAGTCGGGGAAAACCGCCACGCGCAGCGCGGGGTCGAAAAAAGCCAGTTCGTCGGCCAGGCGCGCCGTGTCGGCGGGCTCGGCGGTGAAGACGGCCAGCAGGCGCTGGGCGTCGGCGTGGCGCCGGCCCAGCCGGGCCAGCAGCAGGGCGTCGGCCGAGGCCAGCGGGCGCGGCAGCGTGTAGCGCTTGCCCGGCGCGATGTGGGGGAGTTGCATGGGAGGCCCGGAAACGACAGCAGCCCCGGCGCGCTCCTGGGTGGAGTTCACGAGGGGGCTTGAAGGGCACGATTCTAGAATCCGCCGCCATGCCCGACGTGATGCCTGCCTCTCCACGCTGTTTTGCCCTCGTGCCCTGCGCCGGTGTCGGGCAGCGTGCCGGTGCCGCCGGCCCCAAGCAGTACGCGCCACTGGCCGGACGCGCGGTGGTGGCCCACACGCTGGCCGCGCTGGCCGCGGTGCCGCGGCTGGCGGCCACGCTGGTGGTGCTGTCGCCCGAGGACAGGGCCTTCGAAGCGCACGCACCGGGTTTCACGGGCTGGGTCGCCCGCTGCGGCGGCGCCACGCGGGCCGACAGCGTGGCCGCCGGCCTGCAGGCGCTGCGTGAACGCGGCGCCACCGACGCCGACTGGGTGCTGGTGCATGACGCCGCACGCTGCCTGCTGCAGCCGGCCTGGGTGAGCCGCCTCATCGACGCCTGCGAACACGACACCGTCGGCGGCCTGCTGGCGCTGCCGCTGGCCGACACGCTGAAAGCCGCCGCGCCGTCTGACGGCGGCGAACGGGTTGCCGCCACGCTGGACCGCACGGCGAAGTGGCTGGCGCAGACGCCGCAGATGTTCCGCCTGGGCCTGCTGCTGCGTGCACTGCGTGAAGCGGGCAGGGCCGGCGTCAGCGTCACCGACGAGAGCAGTGCCGTCGAGGCCCTGGGCCTGGCGCCGCGGCTCGTGCCCGGCGACCAGGAAAATCTCAAGCTCACCTGGCCGGCCGACTTCGTGCTGGCCGCCCGCCTGCTGGAGACACGATGAACCCTCTCGACATGCGCATCGGCGAAGGCTGGGACACGCACCAGCTCGTCACCGGCCGGCCGCTGGTGCTGGGCGGCGTCACCATCCCGCACAGCCACGGCCTGCTGGGCCATTCCGATGCCGACGCGCTGCTGCACGCCCTTACCGATGCGCTGCTGGGTGCCGCCGCCCTGGGCGACATCGGCCGCCACTTCCCCGATACCGACCTGCAGTTCCAGGGGGCCGACTCGGTGCTGCTGCTGAGCGAGGCCGCCCGGCGTGTGCGCGAGGCGGGCTGGGACATCGTCAACGTCGACAGCACCATCGTCGCCCAGGCGCCGAAGATGGCATCCCACATCCCGGCGATGTGCCAGCGCATCGCCGGCGCACTGGGGCTGGCCGTCGGCGCCGTCAACGTGAAGGCCAAGACGGCCGAAAAGATGGGCCCGGTGGGCGAGGGCCGCGCCATCGAGGCGCGCGCCATCTGCCTGCTGACCCGGCGGCCGGCCGATGTTGGCTGAAGGGGCCGGGCGCGGGCCGCACCGCCCGCGCCGCGGTCAGACCGTGCTGCGCCGTGCTTCGCGGCCGACGGCCCGGGGTTCGTCGCCGTTGGCCCGCCGCAGGCGCAGGTGCACCATCAGCCCGCCGTCCTTGGCGTTGGCGATCTCCACCGTGCCGCCCATGCGCTGCATGGCCTTCTCGACGATGGCCAGGCCGAGGCCGGCGCCGGTGGCCGCGGTGCGCGCAGCGTCGCCGCGGAAGAAGGGGGTGGTCAGCTGCGGCAGCTTTTCCGGCGCCACGCCGGGGCCCTGGTCGCGCACGGTGATGATGGCCCAGGGCCCCGTCTTCACGTAGCTCACGCTGACCTCGGCCAGCCCGGTGTAGGTGCCGCGGCCATAACGGCGGGCGTTTTCGAAAAGGTTCAGCAACACGCGGCCGAGTTCGGTTTCGTCGGCGAGCACCACCAGGTCGATGGCCACGCGCGAGGTGATGCGCAGCTGCGTCGGGTCGCGGAAGAGCGCGGCCTCGCGGTCGATCAACTGCGACACGTGCACCGGGTGCAGGCGCGTTTCGCCGGGCCGGGCGTAGTCCATGAACTTGTCGATGATGGCGTCGAGCTGGTCGATGTCGAGCGCCATGTTGTGCTTGGCCTCGTCGTCGTCGACGCTCATCTCGGTTTCCAGGCGCAGCCGTGCCAGCGGCGTGCGCAGGTCGTGGCTGATGCCGGCCAGCATCACGGCGCGGTCTTCCTCGACGCGGGCGAGTTCACGCGCCATGCGGTTGAAGCCCATGTTGACCTCGCGGATCTCGCTCGTCAGCGTGTTTTCGTCCAGGCGCGAATCGAGGTCCCCTTCGCGGATGCGGCTGGCGGCGAAGCTCAGCTGCTTCAGCGGCCGGTTGATGAGGCTGGCGATGGCCACCGAGCCCACCAGCGTGGCCAGCAGCGCGATGCCGGTCCAGGTCATCCAGGTTTCGCGGTTGATGGCGGCGGCGTGCGCCGACTCGGCCTGCAGCCAGAACTGGTCGCGTTCACGTTCGCGCTCGATCGAGAAGCCCACCCACATGCCGCGCACGCCGTTGACACTGCCGGCGACCACGGCGTCCGGTCCCAGCGCGCTGCGCAGTTCCTGGCTGACGCGGCGCGAAAAGCGGTCGGTTTCGTAGGTCTCCCACTTGTCGCCGGGCTCGCGTGTCGTGACCCGCGTGCCGCCCTGCTGCGCCAGGCTCTTCAGCAGCGCCACACGGCTGATGCCATCGGAGGTTTTCAGTGCCGCCCGCGCCAGGTTCACCAGGCCGGCCGTCTGCTGCGCGGCCTGGATGGCGCGCGGCTCGAATTCCAGCGCGCGCAGCGTCTGCAGCCAGGCGAAGACGCCGCCCGCCAGCAGGATGGCCAGCAGGAAGAAGGTGCGCCAGAAAAGGCTCACACCCAGGGTTTTGCGACGGCGCACCGGGAGCGATCGGTCAGGGATCCGCGCGGGTCAGTTCGCGCCGTCCGGCACGAAGACATAACCCACGCCCCAAACGGTCTGGATGTAGCGCGGCTGCGCCGGGTCGGGTTCGAGCATCTTGCGCAGGCGCGAGATCTGCACGTCCAGGCTGCGGTCGAAAGGCTCGAACTCGCGGCCGCGCGCCAGCTGCGCCAACTTGTCGCGGCTCAGCGGTTGGCGCGGGTGGCGCACCAGCGCCTTGAGCATGCTGAACTCGCCCGTGGTCAGCGCGATCTGCTCGCCGTTTTTGCTCAACCGGCGCAGCGAGAGGTCGAACTCGAAGGGCCCGAAGGTGACAACCTGCGCTTCCTTCGACGGCGCGCCGGGCGCTTCCTGCGCTGGCCGGCGGCGCAGCACGGCGTGGATGCGTGCCAGCAGCTCACGCGGGTTGAAGGGTTTGGGCAGGTAGTCGTCGGCACCCACTTCCAGGCCGACGATGCGGTCGACGTCTTCGACCTTGGCCGTCAGCATGATGATGGGCGTGAGGTCGTTGGCCGCGCGCAGGCGGCGGCAGATGCTCAGGCCGTCTTCGCCGGGCAGCATGAGGTCGAGCACGATGAGGTCGACGGTTTCGCGTGTCAGCACGCGGTTCAGCGCCTTGGAGTCTTCGGCCAGCAGCACGTCGAAGCCTTCCTGGGCGAGATAGCGGCGCAGCAGGTCGCGGATGCGGGCGTCGTCATCGACGACGACGATGCGGTCGGCTCTCGCGTGGGCAGGTGGTGACATGGTGGGCTCCCTATTTGTAACAGCCGCATTGTGGGCCGGGCGACCGAGGGTCCTGCCTGGCACCTGACCATCTGTTACAAGTCTTTCGGCGCATGATCTGGCCCGTCGACGTCAACCCGAACACGGGGTCGGACGCTGAAGAGCCACGCGCTGGCGTGGGGCACCCGCCCCACCAACCGGGCGGCAACTGCGCCCCGGCCCCTCGGCGGGCGCTGCAAAGGAAACCCATGACCTCCCTGACCCCGAAGTTTCCCCGTGCGCTGGCCGCGCTCTTGCTGACGGCTGCCGCCGCGGCGCCCGCGCAGACCCTGCCGCCGCCGCAGAACGTGGTCAGCCTGGCCGCCAGCGCCACGGTGGAGGTGCCCAAGGACTGGCTCACGGTGGTCTTCTCGACGACACGCGAAGGCAGCGATGCCGGCGTGGTGCAGAACCAGTTGAAGCAGGCCCTGGACAGCGCGCTGGCCGAGGTGCGCAAGGCCGCCAAGCCCGGGCAGGTGGAAGTGCGGACCGGCGGCTTTTCGCTGATGCCGCGCTACGCGCCCAAGGGCGGCACCATCACCGGCTGGCAGGGCAGCACCGAGTTGGTGGTGGAGGGCCGTGACAGCACCACCATCGCCCAGCTCACCGGCCGCGTGCAGACCCTGACCATCGCGCGGGTGGGCTTTTCACTGTCGCGCGAGGCGCGCGAGAAGGTGGAAGGCGAAGTGGCCGCGATGGCCATCGAACGTTTCCGCGCACGTGCCGAGGCCGTGAGCCGGCAGTTCGGCTTCGGTGGCTACACGGTGCGCGAGGTGGCGGTGAACAGCGAAGGTGGTGGCGGCCAGCCGATGCCAGTGATGCGCATGCAGGCCTCGGCCATGATGGCCGAGGGCGCCGCGCTGCCGGTGGAAGCCGGCAAGGCTACCGTGACGGCCAACGTCAACGGCAGCGTGCAGATGAAGTAGTGGCAGGCGGGGCACGAAGCCCGCAAAAAAACCAAGCTTCCCGCCGCGGAACCGGCTCTGCCGGGCCGCTGGCGGACGGCCCCCTTGGGGGGTAGCGAGCGCCAGCGAGCTTGGGGGCCCTATGTCACTGCGCCGTCCAGCCGCCGTCAACTTGCCAGGCCACGCCGCGCACGTTCTGCGCCGCCGGCGAGCAGAGGAAAACCACCAGCTCGGCCAGTTCGGCCGGCGTCGTGAACTGCAGCGACGGCTGCTTTTCGGCGAGCAGGCGGCGCTTCGCTTCTTCGTTGTCGACACCGTCGGCGGCGGCCCGGGCATCGACCTGCTTCTGCACCAGCGGCGTCAGCACCCAGCCCGGGCAGATGGCGTTGACGGTGACGCCGGTGGTGGCGTTTTCCAGAGCCGCCGTCTTCGTCAGGCCGATGAGTCCGTGTTTGGCCGCCACGTAGGCGCTTTTCGACGCCGAGGCCACCAGCCCGTGCACCGAGGCCACGTTGACGATGCGGCCCCAGTTGCGCTGCTTCATGCCGGGCAGCGCCGCGCGCATGGCGTGGAAGGCCGAGCTGAGGTTGATGGCGATGATGGCGTCCCACTTCTCGGGCGGAAAGTCTTCCACCAGCGCCACGTGCTGGATGCCGGCGTTGTTGACCAGGATGTCGCAACTGCCCAGCTGCGCCTCGCACTGGCGCACCATGCCCAGCACCTCGTCGGGCTTGCTCATGTCGGCGCCGTGGTGCACGGCTTCGGGGTCGTGTTCGCGCACCAGCGCCAGCGCGCCTTGAACGTCACCGAAGCCGTTGATCATCACCCGCGCGCCGTGCATGGCCAGCGTGGTGGCGATGCCCAGGCCGATGCCGCTGGTGGAACCGGTGACGAGGGCAGTCTTTCCGTTCAGCATGGGCTCGGCTCCTGGCTGCGGTGTCGACCGCGGTTGATACGATGCCGGGCATTATCTGCCGCTGCCTGACTGCCCCATGACCGAACCCCGCTTGTCGCATGTGCAATGTCTGGACACCCGCGGCCTGCACCGCATGGCCTATTGGGAATGGGGCGACGCCGCCAACCCGCGGGTGCTGGTCTGCGTGCACGGCCTGACGCGCCAGGGCCGCGACTTCGACACACTGGCGCAAGACCTGGCCGGCGAGTACCGCGTCATCTGCTGCGACGTTGTCGGCCGCGGCCAGAGTGACTGGCTGGCCGACCCCGCGGGCTATGCCGTGCCGGCCTACGTGGCCGACATGGTGACGCTGGTGGCCCGGCTGGGTGTCGAGCAGGTCGACTGGGTAGGCACCTCGATGGGCGGCCTGATCGGGCTGGCGCTGGCCTCGCTGCCCAAGTCGCCGGTGCGGCGGCTGGTGCTCAACGATGTCGGCCCGGTCATCCAGCCGGTGGCGCTGGCGCGCATCGGCAGCTACGTCGGCCAGCCGGCGCACTGGCCGAGCGTGGACGCGGCGGCGGATGCGCTGTGGGCCATCTCGCAGGGTTTCGGGCCGCGCACGCGTGAACAGTGGCTGGCGCTGACGCGGCCGCAGCTGCGGCCCGACGGCGACGGCTACAAGCCGCACTACGACCCGGCGATCGGCGTGCCCTTCCGCGCCATGACGCCGGCCATGGCCGCCGCCGGCGAGGCGATGCTGTGGCAGGGCTACGACCGCATCACGGCGCCCACGCTGCTGCTGCGCGGCGCCGAAAGCGACCTGCTGTCGCACGAGACGGCGCTGGCGATGACGCAGCGCGGCCCGCGTGCCCGGCTGCACGAGTTGCCTGGCGTGGGCCACGCGCCGATGCTGGTGCAGCCCGAACAGCGCGCCGTGGTGCGCGCCTTCCTGCTGTCGACATGAAGACGTCCCAGGCCGCCGTGCCCGCGGGCGCGGCCGCCATCGTGCACCTGGCCAGTGGCGGCGAGCCGGCCGGCGCCGACCCGGTGCAGCGGGCGCGCAGCTTCGCCGAACCGCTGCTCGCCGGGCAGCTGCTGGACACCGGCGAAGACGCGCTGGCCCATGCCGACGGCACGGCGGCCGTGCTGCGCACCATCGGCGCCGGCCCTTCGTTGTGCGCCGCGGCCTACCTCGTCTATGCGGGCGACTACCTGCAGCGCCCGGAAGAGGTCGTCGCCAAGGCCTTTGGCGACAGCTACGCCAGCCTGGTGACGCTGACGCGCAAGCTGGTGCAGATCCAGCGAGCCGCGCGCGGCGCGCAGCCGGCCGAGGGCGCGCAGGGCCTGCAGACCGAGCGTGTGCGCAAGATGCTGTTGGCCTTCAGCCGCGACCTGCGCGTCGTGCTGCTGCGCCTGGCCTCGCGGCTGCAGACGCTGCGCTGGTACGCTGCCACGCGCCAGCCCTGCCCGGCGTTGCTGGCCACCGAGTCGCTGCAGGTGTTCGCGCCGCTGGCCAACCGGCTGGGCATCTGGCAGATCAAGTGGGAGATGGAGGACCTGGCCTTCCGCGCGCTGCAGCCGCAGGAGTACCAGCGCATCGCCGGGCTGGTCGACGAAAAGCGCGCCGAACGCGAGCACAGCGTGGCGGCGGTGCGCGAACAACTGGCCACGTTGCTGACCGCCGCCGGCCTGCAGGCCGACGTACAGGGCCGGCCCAAGCACCTCTACAGCATCTGGAAAAAGATGCAGGGCAAGCACCTGGCCTTCGAGCGTGTGTTCGACACGCGGGCGCTGCGCGTCATCGTCGACGACGTGCCGGCCTGCTACATGGTGCTGGCCCGTGTGCACGAAGCCTGGAAGCCGGTGGACGGCGAGTTCGACGACTACATCGCGCGGCCCAAGGGCAATGGCTACCAGAGCCTGCACACGGTGGTGCGGGGCGAAGACGGGCGGCCGCTGGAAGTGCAGATCCGCACCCGCGCCATGCACGAACACGCCGAGCACGGCGTGGCCGCGCACTGGATGTACAAGGAAGCCGGCGCCAAGGGTTACGCCGGTGTCAGCGCGGTGGGTGAAAACGAGGAACGCATCGCCGAGGCCCGCAAGGCCGTGCTGCGCGAGCTGCTGGCCTGGGAGCGCGACTTCTCGGGCCGGGGCGAGGACGAAGACGCGCCGGCGGCTGCGGCTTCGCCCCTGCCCGGGCAGGACGTCGATGCCGCCGAGCGCATCTACGTCTTCACGCCGCAGGCCACCATCATCGACCTGCCCGCGGGCGGCACGCCTGTCGACTTCGCCTACGCGCTGCACACCGACCTGGGCCACCGCTGCCGCGGCGCGCGCGTCGACGGCGCGATGGTGCCGCTGAACACGCCGCTGAAGTCGGGCCAGACGGTGGAGGTGGTGGCCACGAAGGAGGGCGGCCCCTCGCTCGACTGGCTCAACCCCGAGCTGCACTACCTGGCCAGCCAGCGCAGCCGGAGCAAGGTGCGCGCTTGGTTCAACGCCGAGCAGCTGGTGGCCACCGTCGCGCGTGGCCGCGAGGCGGTGGAAAAACTGCTGCAGCGTACCGGCCGCACCGCACTGGAGCGTCAGACCCTGGCCGAACAACTGGGCTTCAAGAGCGCCGAGGCGCTGTTCGAGGTGGTCGGCAAGGACGAGTACTCGCTGCGCAACATCGAGAACCTGCTGCGCCCGCCCGAGCCCGCGCCCGACGAAGACCAGGTGTTGCTGCACCGCCCGCGCAGCGGCACCGGGGGCAGCCGCGGCGGCGTGCTGGTGGTGGGTATGGACTCGCTGCTGACGACACTGGGCAAATGCTGCCGCCCCGCGCCGCCCGACGCCATCACCGGCTTCGTCACCCGCGGCCGCGGCGTGGCCGTGCACCGCAGCGACTGCACGAACCTGCGCCAGATGGCGCAAACCTCGCCGGGGCGGGTGATCGAGGTGGCGTGGGGCACGCCCGGCGGCGACCGTGCGCCGGTCTACCCGACGGACCTGATCATCGAAGCCGACGATCGCGGCGGCCTGCTGCGCGACATCTCCGAGGTCTTCGCGAAGGAGAAGGTCAACGTCACCTGCGTGCACACGCAGAGCGCCAAGGACGGCAGCACCGCGTGGATGACCTTCACGGCGGAAGTCACCGACACCGCGCGGCTGGCCCCGGTGCTGGCGCAGATCCGGCGTGTGGCGGGCGTTCGTCACGCACGGCGCAAATAAGGCCTGCGTCGGGCCGGCGCAAAGCTCGTATATACTTTTGGGCTGACTTCAGGCGCGTAGCTCAGCTGGTTAGAGCACCACCTTGACATGGTGGGGGTCGATGGTTCGAGTCCATTCGCGCCTACCAAATCCGGTAGGGGAAACAAGCACTTGGCGGCAACGCCAGGTGCTTTTTTCTTGGTCGCCCCAGAGGGCGCCGTCGCTGCAGCTTGTCGGCGTACGGCGCCAAGCCCACCGCGCGGTTTGTGCCAACGCAAACCCGCTGCAGACGGCGCTGGCGCGGGCCCAAGTTGAGGGCGGCGGTGGCGGTTGCGCCGCTAGACTCGAACCGTCATGCGCCCTTGGGTTCTCATCACGCTGCTGTTGTTGCTGCCCCTGCAATGGGTCGCGGTGGCGCAGGCGGGCATTTGTGGGCCGCGGTGTGGCTGTGCAAGTGAAAACATGCCGGCCCAGCACGGCGCCCCTGGCGCGGTGCCGGAGGTGTCGGACGGCTTGTCTGCCACACAGGAAGCGGTCGACGCCGGGGCCGTGATGCACGTGGGCGCGGCCGAGACATCCGCCCATCCGGAAAGTCCTTGTGGTGCCGATGCGGCCACACCGACGGCCCAGACGCCTTGCGACGGCGAGTGCGCCGCCTGCCACGCGGTTGCGATGAACGCGCTCGTTGACCGGGTGCAGGCACCGGACCCGGTGCAGGGTGGTGAGCTGGGCCGCAGCGCCTACTGCCGCCACATCGCCCGGCACGCGCCGGAGCGCCCCTTCAGGCCGCCCACCGCCGGCGCCTGACCCCCGCCGCGCCTGCCCGCGCCCCGGCCTGCCGGGCCTCGGGGACTGTGCCGGCGGCCTTGTCTTCGATGCCGCGCGGGGCCCCGGCCCTTTCGGCCTTCATCCCATAACGCGTGCCGCTGCGGCGGCGCGCTTCAGGAATTTCCATGAGCAAGAAGAAGTCCACCCCACCCCAGGCCACTCCCGCTGCGCCGGCCGCGGCGCCAGGCCGGACCGGCGCCGGCCGTCGCGGCCTGCTGATCACCGGTGGCGCGCTGGTGCTGCTGGCCGCCGGCGGCGCCGGCCTGCTGCTGAAGCGCAACGACGCGAGCCAGCGCCCGGGCCTGGCCAGCACCCATGCGCCCACGCTGGGCGACGCCACGGCCAAGGTCCACATCGTCGAGTTCCTCGACCCGGCCTGCGAAACCTGCGCCGTGTTCTACCCCCTGATCAAGCGCGTGCTGGCCGACAACCCCGGCAAGCTGCGGTTGTCGGTGCGCCACGTGCCGCTGCACCGCGGCTCTGACCAGGTGGTGGCGATGCTCGAGGCCAGCCGCAAGCAGGACAAGTACTGGCAGGCGCTCGAAGCGCTGCTGGCGACGCAGAACCACTGGGTGCTCAACCACGTCGTGCAGCCCGGCGCGGCGCGCCAGGTGCTGGCCAGCCTGGGCCTGAACCTGGAGCACCTCGCTGCCGACATGCAGGCAGGGGAAGTAGCGCAGCGCATCGCGCAGGACCGCCAGGACGCGCTGGCGCTCGGCGTCGAGAAGACGCCCGAGTACTTCGTCAACGGCCGCCAGATGGCCAGCTTCGGCCGCGAGCAACTGCTCAAGCTGGTCCAGGACGAGTTGCAAAGTGTTTACTGACGCTTTTGTCCGTACGCAGGCCCGGTGCACCGGGCCACTGCTGCTGGCATTGCTGCTGGCCATCCTGTTGCCCGTCGCCTGGGCCCAGGCTCCGGCGCCACCTGCGGCCTTGCCCTCGGCGCTGTCCGCCAGTGCGCTTGCGCCGACCCCGCTGCAGACGCTGGAAGTTTTCGTGCGCGAAGGCTGCCCGCATTGCGCCAAGGCCGAAGTCTTCCTGCAGGCGCTGGCGCACGAGCGGCCCGACCTGCACATCGTGATCCGCGATGTGAGCAAGGAGCCGGCGGCGATGCAGCGGCTGCAGGACCTCGCGCGCCAGTTGAACAGCGGCGCGGCTCGCGTGCCGGCCTTCCACGTCGGCGGGCAGATGCTCTTCGGCTACTCGGAAGAAGCCGCCACCGACCGCCTGATCCGCAGCGTGCTGCAGGGCCAGGCCGTGGCCGCCGGGGCCCATGCGGCTGCCGCGGACCTGAGCTGCGCCGCGATGGAGGGCTCCACCTGCCGCTCCGAGGAAGCCGCCGACGCCTACCAGGTGACGATGTTCGGCCACACGGTCACGCTGGACGACGTGGGCCTGCCCGCGTTCACGGTGGCCATGGGCCTGCTCGACGGCCTGAACCCCTGTTCGATGTGGGTGCTGATCCTGATGATCTCGCTGCTGTCGACGCTGAACGACCGCCGGCGCATGCTGGCTATCGCCGGCACCTTCGTGCTGGTGGAGGGCATCGCCTACTTCGTGTTCATGGCCGCCTGGCTGAACCTGTTCCTGCTCATCGGGCTGTCGCGTGCATCGCAGTTGCTGATCGCCGCCGTCGCCATCGTCGCCGGGCTGATCCACATGAAGGACTTCTGGGCGCCGGGCATGGGTGTGTCCCTGTCCATCCCCGACAAGCAGAAACCCGGCATCTACGCCCGCATGCGGGCCATCCTGCACGCACGCAGCCTGCCGGCGGCCATCGTCGGCGTGGTCGTGCTGGCGCTGCTGGTGCAGGTGGTGGAGTTCCTGTGCACCTCGGGCTTTCCGGCGCTGTTCACGCGCATCCTCACGCTGCGCGGGCTGGACACGGCCAGCTACTACGGCTACCTGCTGCTCTACAACGCGGCCTACATGCTGGACGACGTGATCGTGCTGACCATCGGCGTGGTCACGCTGTCGCACCGTCGGCTGCAGGAAAAGGAGGGCCGCTGGCTGAAGCTGATCAGCGGGCTGGTGATGGTCGGGCTGGGGCTCTACCTGGTCTTCGACTGAGCTGCCCAGGGGCGCGGGCCCCGGCAACGGCCCGAGCCGGCCGTTGCCGGGGCATCTCCGTCCCGCCGGCCGGCCACTGGCGACATGCCGGCGGCGTTTCGTCGCAGCCGGCTGGGTCGCGCCGGGCCAGGGACGTTACGCTCGCGGCTTCGTTTGGCCTGGACTGGTGCGCACGGCGCGCCAGCTGAAGATGCGTTCACTCCTGTTCCTGGCTCCCGCCCTGGCTGTCACCCTCACGCTGGCCGGCTGCGGCAAGTCCGACAAGTCGCCGACGCCTGCCGCCGCCGCCAGCGCGGCGGCGGCAGGCGCGCGCGCTGCCGCGCCGACCCTGCTGCTGGCCCCCGAGGACCTGCTGACGCTGCAACCCAGCCTGCTGGCCAGCGGGCCGGTCATCACGGGTTCGGTGCAGCCCGAGCGGCGCGCCGACCTGCGCGCCGAAGTGGCGGCGGTGGTGATGCAGGTGCTCAAGCAAAACGGCGAGGCGGTGCGCGCCGGCGAGCTGCTGATGCGCCTGGACGACACCGCCATCCGCGAGAGCCTGGGCTCGGCCGAGGAGGCGGTGCGTGCGTCGAGCCAGGCCTTCGAGCAGACCGAGCGCCAGGTGCAGCGCCTGCGCACGCTGCAGGCCCAGGGCATGACCTCGGCGCAGGCGCTGGAAGATGCCGAGCTGCGGCGCAACAACGCGCAGAGCGACCTCGTGGCCGCACGCTCGCGTGCCGTGTCGGCGCGCCAGCAGATGGCGCGCACTTCGGTGCGTGCACCTTTCGACGGTGTCGTCAGCGAGCGCAAGGCCTCGGTGGGCGACACCGTGCAGGTGGGGCGCGAACTGGTCAAGGTGATCGACCCGCGCAGCATGCGTTTCGAGGGACTGGTGTCGGCCGACCGCATGCTGGAGCTGAAGGTCGGTCAGGGGGTGTCCTTCCGCATCAACGGCTACACGCAGGGCGACTTCGCCGGCAAGGTGCGCCGCATCGACGCCGCGGCCAACGCCACCACGCGCCAGGTCGAGGTGGTGGTCGCCTTCGCCGACCCGGCGGCCGCGCCGCAGGTGGCCGGCCTCTTCGCCGAGGGGCGTGTCGAGACCGGTGGCATTCAGGCGCTCACGCTGCCCGGCAGTGCCGTGGTGCGCGCCGGCGAGCAGGCTTCCGTCTGGCGCCTGAACGGCCAGGCACTGGCCAAGGTGGCGGTGAAGCTGGGCGAGCGTGATGCGCGCAGCGGCGAATGGCCCGTGCTGGGCGGCGTGGCCGCGGGCGAGCGCATCCTGCGCAGCCCGGGCAGCACCCTGGTCGATGGGCAGAAGTTCGAGCTCGCGGCCGCCACCCGGGCGGCCAGTGCCTCGGCGCCCGTCACCGTCGCGAAGTGAGGCGGCACCATGTTCCTCTCTGACTTCAGCATCAAGCGTCCGGTGGCGATGATCGTCATCATCATCGGCCTGATGGCACTGGGCATGCTCGCCCTGAGCAAGCTGCGCGTGAACCAGATGCCCGACGTCGAGCAGCCGCTGCTGGTCGTCGCCATTCCCTACCCGGGGGCCAGCCCCGACACCGTCGAGCGCGAGGTCATCAACCGCATCGAGAAGGCGCTGCAGGGCATTTCGGGCGTCACCGACGTGCGCAGCACGGCCAGCGAAGGCAATGCGCAGCTGCTGCTGATCTTCAACTTCGACAAGAACATGATCGAGGCCGCCGACGAGGTGCGCAATGCCATCGCGTCGGTGCGCTACAAGCTGCCGGTGGAGATGCGCGAGCCCATCCTGCGGCGTGTCGACCCGGCGGCGCAGCCCATCATGCAGCTGGCGCTGTCGTCCGGCACGATGTCGCACGCGCAGATCTCGCGCCTGGCCGAAGACGATCTGGCCGACCGCTTCCGCGGCATCAACGGCGTGGCCGTGGTCAACGTCAACGGCGCGCTGCGCCGTGAACTGAGCGTGCTGCTGCGCGCCGAGAAGCTGCGCGAGTTCGAGGTCAGCGTCACCGAAGTCGTAGCGGCGCTGCGCGCCCAGAACGCCACCGCGCCGGTGGGCAAGGTGCGCGGCACGCTGCAGGACCAGAGCATCCGTCTGGTCGGGCGCATCGAGAGTCCGGTCGAATTCGGACAGATCGTCATCAAGCGCCGCGGCAGCGAACTGGTGCGGCTGGAGCAGGTGGCGGTGGTGAAGGACGGTTTCGCCGAACTGAGCAGCTTTTCGGTGCGCAGCGGCAACCCGAACGTCGGTATCGCGGTCACGCGGACGCGCGAAGCCAGCACCGTGAGCGTGGCCAACGACATCCGCAAGCTGGTGGGCGAGATCAACAAGACGCTGCCCGCCGGCACGAAGCTGGAGGTGACCCAGGACGGCGGCGAAAGTGCCAACAACAGCCTGCGCAACGTCATCGAGGCGCTGGTCTTCGGCGCCGGGCTCACCATCCTCGTCGTCTACGTGTTCCTGAACTCGTGGCGCAGCACGCTGATCACCGCGCTCAGCCTGCCCACCAGCGTCATCGCCGCCTTCATCGCGGTGTGGCTGTGCGGCTTCACGCTGAACTTCATGAGCCTGCTGGGCCTGAGCCTGGCCATCGGCGTGCTGATCGACGACGCCATCGTCGTGCGCGAGAACATCGTGCGCCATGTGCAGATGGGCAAGAGCGCCCACGACGCGGCCCTGCAGGGCACCGACGAGATCGGCATGGCCGTGCTCGCCACCACGCTGTCCATCGTGGCGGTATTCCTGCCCATCGGCTTCATGGGCGGCATCGTGGGCAAGTTCTTCCACGAGTTCGGCATCACCATCGTCGCCGCGGTGCTGATCTCGATGTTCGTCAGCTTCACCCTGGACCCCATGCTCTCCAGCATCTGGAACGACCCGGCCGCAGAACACGGCTCGCATCTCCGCGACAAGCCCGTGACGCTGTACGACAAGACCCTGGGCCGCGTCACCGCGCTCTTCGACCGCCTCAGCGAAACCCTGGGCCGCGTCTACCAGGGGGTGCTCGCCTGGAGCCTGGTGCACCAGATCAAGACGGTGCTCATCGCCACGGCCACTTTCGTCGTCGCGCTGGCGTTGCTGTCCTTCTCCGTGGGCAAGGAGTTCATGCCCCAGGCCGACTTCTCCGAGACGCAGATCAACTTCTACACGCCCGTGGGTTCGTCGCTGGAGGTCACCGAGATGCGCGCCCGGCAGGTCGACGCCGCACTGCGCGAACTGCCCGAGGTGCAGCACACCGTCACCACCATCAACAGCGGCTTCTCGCTGGGCAAGATCTACGGTGCGACCTACGTGCGGCTGCTCGACCGCAAGGACCGCCAGCGCAGCATGACCGCGCTCGTCACCCCGATGCGCGAACGCCTGGCGCGCATCCCGGGCGTCACCGTCACCAATATCGGGGTCATGGACCTGGGCGGCAGCAAGAGCATCGCCTTCTCGGTGCAGGGCGCCGACCTGGGCGAGCTGGAGCGGCTGGCGCGCCAGATCACCCCAAGGCTGGCGCAGATTCCCGGCCTGGTGGACCTGGACAGCTCGCTCAAGCCCGACAAGCCCACGGTGGCCGTCGACGTCAAGCGCGAAGCCGCCGCCGACCTGGGGCTCAACGTCGCCGCCCTGGCCTCCAACCTGCGCACCCTGGTGGCCGGCATTTCGGTGGGCAACTGGCGCGCCGCCGACGGCGAGAACTACGACGTGCGCCTGAGCCTGGCCCCCGAGCACCGCAACAGCGTGGCCGACCTCGCCGAGTTGCCGCTGGTGGTGGGCAGCCACAGCGACGGCAGCGCCCGCGTGGTGCGCCTTTCGCAAGTGGCCGAGGTGCGGGCGGCCACCGGCCCCAACCAGATCAACCGCCGCGACCTCAACCGCGAGATCCAGATCGACGCCAACCCGCTCGGGCGCAGCGCCGGCGAGGTCACCACCGACATCCGCGCCGTGCTCGACAGCATCGCCTGGCCGCCGGGCTACCGCTACAGCTTCGGCGGTTCCACGAAGAATATGCAGGAGTCGTTCAGCTACGCCCTGGGCGCGCTGGCCCTGGCCGTGGTCTTCATCTACATGATCCTGGCCAGCCAGTTCAAGAGCTTCCTGCAGCCGCTGGCGCTGATGAGCGCGCTGCCGCTCACGCTGATCGGCGTCGTCGGCGCGCTGATGGCCTTCGGCTCCACGCTGAATATGTTCTCCATCATCGGCATCGTGATGCTCATGGGGCTGGTGACGAAAAACGCCATCCTGCTCATCGACTTCGCCATCCGCGCCCGTGAAGGCGTCATCGGCCCCGACGGCGTGCGCCTGGCCGGGCTGGACCGCAATGCCGCGCTGCTGGAGGCCGCGCGCGTGCGGCTGCGGCCCATCCTGATGACGACATTGGCCATGATCTTCGGCATGGTGCCGCTGGCCTTTGCGCTCAGCGAAGGCTCGGAGCAGCGCGCCCCCATGGGCCAGGCGGTGATCGGCGGCGTGATCACCTCGTCGCTGCTCACCCTGGTGGTGGTGCCCGTCATCTACTGCTGGCTCGACGACCTGGCGCTCTGGGCGCGGCGCCTGTGGCGGCCGACCGGCCAGCCCGCCGGGATGAACCCATAGAATCGCGGCCATCCGGAATCTGATACCCTGCACGGTATACAAGATGGACACCGAAATCGCCCGCTTCAACATGATCGAGCAGCAGATCCGCCCCTGGGAAGTGCTCGACCAGGGCGTGCTCTCGCTGCTCGCCAGCGTGCGGCGCGAGGATTTCGTGCCCCACGGACTGCGCGCGATGGCCTTCGTCGATACCCAGGTGCCGCTCTTGCACAAGGGCGTGCCTGGCGATACCGCGGGCCCTTGCATGCTCGAGCCCAAGGTCGAAGCCCGCTTGCTGCAAGAGCTGCAGGTGCAGCGCCATGAAAAGGTGCTGGAGATCGGCACCGGCTCGGGCTTCATGGCCGCCTTGCTGGCCCACCGCGCGCAGCAGGTCTTCACGCTCGAATGCCGGCCCGAACTGGCGCACCAGGCCCGCGACCACCTGCAAGGCGCTGGAGTGGTCAACGCCCAGGTGCTGGACGTGAGCGCGGCCGAAGGCGCGCGCGGCCTGCCCGGCGAAGCGCCGTTCGACGTCATCCTGCTTTCCGGCTCGGTGGCCGAGGTGCCGCGCTTGCTGCTCGAACAGCTCAAGCTCGGCGGCCGCCTCGCCGCCGTGGTGGGCATCGAGCCCGTGATGCGGGCGCGGCTGTTCACGCGTGTCGGGCAGGCAGCGTGGTCCGAGGCCGACCTCTTCGATACCGTGGCGCCGCGGCTCGAGGGTTTCGCCGAGCCCACCCGATTTCGCTTCTGAACGCCATGCAGCCTGTCGCCCTGACCCGCCCACAAAGTGCCTGCGGCGCGCAAGTCGTCGCATGCCTGCAGCATCCGGGCGTCCCGCGGGGCTATAAGCTCGCGAACGGCACCAACGGCGCCCACGTCGGGTCGACGCCGGTCGACCCTGCCGCGCCGCGCCACTGAAGAACATACAAGGAACCCGCATGCGATCGAACCCAACCCGCCGGCTCCGGCCCGCCCTGACCGCCCTGGCCGCCCTGCTGGCGGCTCTGCCCGGCTTCGCCTTCGCGCAAAGCCTGCAGGACCTCTACGAGGCCGCCCGCGTCTTCGACGCCACCTTCCTGGCCGCCCGCGCCAACGCGCAAGCGGCCGAGCACCGGGCCGCGCAGAGCGAGGCGCTGCTGCGGCCAACGCTAGCCGCCGCGGCCTCGGCCACCAGCTCCCAGTCCGACCTGCCACTCATGGGCTCGGTGGGCGCCGACACCGTCGGGGCCTCGCTCAACGGCAAATACCCGCTGTTCAACCGCGCCAGCGGTCTGAGCGTGCAGCAGGCGCGCAAGGCGCTGGTGTCGGCGCAGGCCGATCTGGAAAGCGCCGAGCAGGACCTGATCCTCCGCCTCTCGCAGGCCTATTTCGATGTGCTGGCCTCGCAGGACGCGCTGGGCACCACGCGCGCCAGCAAGACCGCCATCACCGAACAGCTGGCATCGGCCAAGCGCAACTTCGAAGTC
This sequence comes from Rubrivivax sp., assembly GCA_030681795.1. Taxonomy (GTDB): domain Bacteria; phylum Pseudomonadota; class Gammaproteobacteria; order Burkholderiales; family Burkholderiaceae_C; genus Rubrivivax. The sequence goes on along the minus strand of JAUXRG010000111.1, from coordinate 126,224 downwards.
GGCACCGCCACCATCACCGACACGCGCGAAGCGCAGGCCCGATTCGACCTCGCCACGGCGCAGGAGCTGGCCGCCGAGAACGACCTGCGCACCAAGCGCATCGCACTGGACACGCTGGTCGGCCGCAGTGGCGCGGCCCCCAAGCCCTTGCTGGTGCCGGTGGTCCTGCCCGCGCCGGCGCCCGCCAACGCCGAGGAATGGGTCACCGTGGCCGACCAGCAGCACCCCAGCGTGCGGCGCGCCCGCATCGGGCTGGACGTGGCCCAGCTCGAAACCGGCAAGTCGCGCGCCGCCGAACTGCCCACCGTCGATGCCATCGCCTCGCTGGGGGGGTCCAACTCGCGCGGCAGCGCCGTGCTGGCCCCGGGCACGACCACCACCGCCACCGTCGGCGTGCAGATGAACTGGCCGCTGTATACCGGCGGCGCGACGCAGAACCGGCTCAAGGAAACCCTGGCGCTGGAAGAGAAGTCGCGCAACGACCTCGAAGCCGCGCGCCGTGCCGTGGCCCAGGGCACGCGCGTGGCTTACTTCGGCGTGCAGTCGGGGCAGGCGCAGGTCAAGGCGCTGGAAGCCGCCGAGGCTTCGTCCAAGCTGGCACTGGAAGCCACGCAGCTCGGCTACAAGGTCGGCGTGCGCGTCAACCTGGACGTGCTCAACGCCCAGACCCAGCTCTTCACCACCCAGCGCGACCTCGCCAAGGCGCGCTACGACGTGATGATGGGCGGCCTGAGGCTGCGCCAGGCTTCCGGCCAGCTCACCGAACTTGACGTCCAGGCGGTGAACCGGCTGCTGGCGAAGTAGACCGCAGCGCCAGCACCGCCTGCGCCATGCGCGTGGCCGCCCCGCGGTGCTGGGCGGCAAAGGCCTGCGCGCGGGCCGACCCCGCGGCGAGTTCGCTGCCCCGCACCAGCTCGGCGGCGCGCCGCACGGCCGCCTCGATTCCCGGCAAGCGCTCGGCCGCGCCGGCGGCCAGCGAGAGCTCGGCGGCCTGCGCGAAGTTGAAGGTGTGCGGCCCCAGCAGCAGCGGGCAGCCGCAGGCCGCCGCCTCGATGAGGTTGTGGCCGCCCAGGGGCGCGAAGCTGCCGCCGAGCAGCGCCACATCGGCCGCGGCGTAGTACAGCGGCATCTCGCCCATCGTGTCGCCGAGCCAGACATCGGCCTGGCCGGCGTGCGCAGGCGGCGCCTCACCCCAGGCGCTGCGGCGCAGCGCGACGAGGCCGCAGCCGGCGATCATCGTCGCCACCTCGTCGAAGCGCTGCGGGTGGCGCGGCACCAGCAGCAGCAGCGGCCGCGGCAAGGGCAGGCCACTCCAGGCGCGCAGCAGAGGCTCTTCCTCACCCTCACGCGTGCTCGCGGCCAGCACCACCGGGCGCGCCAGCGCCTCGCGCCACTGGCGGCCGCGGGCCAACAGATCAGGTGGCGGCGCGACGTCGTACTTGAGGTTGCCCATGACCTCGACGGGGCCGGCGCCGGCCGCCCGCAGGCGCTGCGCATCGGCCTCGGTCTGCGCCAGCACGCGGGCGATCGAGGCCGCGGCCGGGCGCATCAAGGCGGCCAGGCGCTCCCCCTTGACCAGGCTGCGCGCCGACAGCCGGGCGTTGGCCAGCACCGTGGGCACGCCGGCGGCGCGCGCCGCATGCAGCAGATTGGGCCAGACCTCGGTTTCCATCAATACGCCCACGGCCGGCCGGTGGGTGCGCAGGAAGCGGCGCACGGCGCCCGGTGTGTCGTAGGGCAGCCAGGCTTGGGCATCGTCCTCGCGCAGCAGGGCGCGGCCGGCCTCGCGGCCGGTGGCCGTGCCGTGCGTGAGCAGCAGGGCCAGGCCCGGCTGCTGCTCGCGCAAGGCCTGCACCAGCGCCGCCGCGGCCTGCGTCTCGCCCAGGGACACGGCGTGCAGCCACAGGCGCCCCGTGCGCACCGGGCCGCTGAATGCGCCCAGCCGCTCGCCCCAATGCTGCCGATATAGCGGTTCACGCCGGCCGCGCCACCACAGCCGCGCGAAGTACAGCGGCAGCGCCAGGCGCAACAGCCACGAATACGCGGCGCGTGCCGCGGCGGGGTTCACCCTCAATGCGCCGAAGCAGTCACCTCGGCGTCGGGCTTGACGCTGCGCAGCGCGGCCATGAACTCGCCCTCGATGCGCTGCAGCGCCGCGTCCGTATGGCCCTCGAAGCGCAGCACCAGCACCGGCGTGGTGTTGCTGGCGCGCACGAGCCCGAAGCCGTCCGCATAGTCCACGCGCAGGCCGTCGATGGTGACCATCTCGCCGCCCGGGAACTTCAGACGCCCGTCGGCCGCGCGCACCAGCAGCTCGGCCACCACGCGGTGGTGCTCGCCTTCGGCGCAGGGCACGTTGAGTTCGGGCGTGGAGAAGCTGGTGGGCAGGGCGTCGAGCATGGCGCTCGCGTCGTCGGTGCGCGAGAGGATCTCGAGCAGCCGCGCCGCGGTGTAGGTGGCGTCGTCGAAGCCGTACCAACGCTCGCCGAAGAAGAGGTGGCCGCTCATCTCACCGGCGAATGGCGCGCCGGTCTCCTTGAGCTTGGCCTTGATCAGCGAGTGCCCGGTCTTCCACATCAGCGGCACGCCGCCGGCCTGCTTGATGGCCACGGGCAGGCGCTGCGAGCACTTCACGTCGAAGACGATGGTCGCCCCCTTGTGGCGCTTGAGGATGTCGCGGGCGAAGAACATCAGCTGGCGGTCGGGGTAGATGATGTTGCCGCCCTGCGTGACCACGCCCAGGCGGTCGCCGTCGCCGTCGAAAGCCAGGCCGAGCTCGGCGCCCGTGGCGTGCACGACCTTGATGAGGTCGGCCAGGTTCTCGGGCTTGCTCGGGTCCGGGTGGTGGTTGGGGAAGTCGCCGTCGACCTTGCTGTAGAGGTCGATGACCTCGCAGCCCAGGGCGCGCAGGATGCCCGGCGAGCTGGCGCCGGGGATGCCGTTGCCCGAATCGACGACGATCTTCATGGGCCGCGCCAGCTTGCAGTCGCTGGTGATGCGCTGGCGGTATTCCGCGCTGATGTCCATGCGTGCACTGCGGCCGCGCTTGCGCAGGTAGTTCTCGGCCTCGATGCGAGTGCGCAGCTTCTGGATGTCGTCGCCGTAGATGGCGCGCCCGCTCATCACCATCTTGAAGCCGTTGTAGTCCTTCGGGTTGTGGCTGCCCGTGACCTGGATGCCGCTGCTGCAGCCATGTTTGCCGCGCGTGGCCGCCACGTAGTACAGCATGGGGGTGGTGACGGGGCCGAGGTCGACCACGTCCAGCCCGGTGGAAACCAGGCCGCGGATCAGCGCAACCACCAGGCCGGGGCCCGACAGCCGGCCGTCGCGGCCCACCGCCACGGCACCCTCGCCGGCGGCCACCGCCTCGGAACCGAAGGCCCGGCCCAGGTGCTCGGCGAAGGTCTCGTCGATATTCTTGCCGACGATGCCGCGGATGTCGTAGGCCTTGAAGATGGTGGGATCGATTTGCATGGGAAGCCCGTGTGGATGCGGGTGCAATTGTAGGCAGCGGCCGCGGCGCCACCCTGCTCTTGCGTACGCCCGGGCCCAGGTGCACTCTGATGCTAGATTTGCCCATGGCCTGTACCTCCCGACGGCAAGAGACTGCGCACGCATGAGTGCACTGCTGTCCGACCTGGGCATGGCCGCCGCGGTATTCGTCGCGACCAACCTCGATGACATCTTTCTGCTCGCGGCCTTTTTTGCCGATCCGCGACTGCGCCATCGCTCCATCGTCGTGGGGCAGTACCTGGGGATAGGCGCGCTGGTGCTCGCAAGCGCCCTGGCCGCGCTGTTCGCACTGGCGCTGCCTGCGGGATGGGTCGCCCTGCTGGGCGCCGTGCCGTTGCTCATGGGGCTGAGTCGGCTGTGGGCCTTGCGCACGGAGACCTTCGACGAGCAAGGCGGCGGTGAAGCGCATCGCATCCAGAACCAGGAGCACAAGGCCGAACGGGGGCTGGGCTCCCAGGTGCTGGCCATTGCCAGCGTCACCGTCGCCAACGGTGGCGACAATATCGGCGTCTATGTGCCGCTATTCGCCAGCGCCATCGAAACCATCGCCCTCTATGCGCTCACGTTTGCGGTCATGACGGGCGTTTGGTGTGCCCTCGGCCGCTCGCTCGTCAACCACCGGCTCCTGGGTGGCGCGATCCAGCGCTACGGCCATGTGGCCCTGCCCATCGTCCTCATCGCCCTGGGGGCTTACATCCTCTCGGGCGCGCGGGTGCTGATTCGCTGAGCCGACCCGTCCCGTCGGCCGTTTCACCCAGGGCACAATGCAGGCCATAGAAGGAGCACTTCATGCCGATCTACGAATATGCGTGCCACGAGTGCGGGCGCAAGTTCGAAATGCTTGTGCGCTCGGACACCGTCCCGGCCTGCCCGAATTGCCAGTCGAAGGACCTCGAGAAGATGCTCTCGGTCTTTGCCACCGCCGACGCGGCCGCGCAGGCCGCGCCCGCGTCGGCGCCCGCCTGCGGCGCTTGCTGCATGCCGGGCGGCACCTGCGGGTTCAACTGACGCGGCCCGCCCGGCCCGCGCTTGACTGGGCCGGGCCTGAACGGTTCAGGCCGCGGCCGGTTGAGCCAGAGCCACCAAATGGCGCACGTCCGGCGCGCTGGCCACTTCGGCGCAAGCGGCGGCGATCTGCGCGCTGCGCGCCGCACCCAGCACGGGCGTGACCAGGGCGTGGAATTTGGCGGCGAGCGCCGCGTCGCTGATCGGCCGCTGGGCTGATCCGACCGCGTGCTCTATGTCCACCACCACGCGCCGCCCGTCGGTGAGCGTGGCCACGGCGTGCACGGCGTCTTCGGCAATGCCCTGGCCCACGCGGGCCGCCACCTTGCGGCGCAGCGCCGCCATGTCTTCGCGCGTGACCACGGCGTCGGCGAACTCGGCCTCGCCGGCGCAGCCAAAGATGAGCCCCGCGGCGCAGCCGTGGTAGACGCTGAATTTGGCCTGCAGGCCGTCGGCCGGTTCCTTCCTGCCGCAGAGTTCCAGCACCAGCGGGTGCACCTCGAGTTCGATGCGTTCGACCTGCGCCGCCGCGATGCCCTGCTCGCGCATCTGCGCGCAGGCCTCGATGGCGGGGTGGATGACGATGCCGCAGGCGAAGGGCTTGTAGGTGTTGAAGGCGATCTCGAAGCGCTCGCCGAGCTGGTCGGTGGCCTCGGCCCAATCGCACTTGGTCGACACCACCTGGGCCCAGCCGCGCGGCGCTTCGAGCGCGCGCGGGCTGGCGGTGAAGCCGTGCCGGGCCATCAACGCGGCCATCAGGCCCACGCGCGCCGCCGCGCCCGGGTGCAGCGGTTTGCTCATGGTGCCGAACTGCTCGCGCAGGCCCACCGGCTGCGAGGCCGCAATGCCGATGGCCATCAGGGTTTGCTGCTCCGAAAGCCCGAGCAACCGCGCGCAGCCGGCCGCCGCGCCCAGCCCGCCGGTGGAGCCGGTGATGTGCCAGCCGCGGTCGTAGTGATCGGGGTAGACCACGTTGCCCATGCGGCAGGAGACATCCACGCCCAACACCAGCGCGTCGATCAGCGCCCGCCCCGAGGCGCCGGTGTGCTCGGCCAGCGCCAGCAGCGCCGGCGCCACCGGGCCGGCGGGGTGGATGATGGTGCGCAGGTGGGTGTCGTCGAAATCGAAGGTGTGCGATGAGATGCCATTCACGAACGCAGCGCTGGCCATGTCGACGCGCTCGCTGCGGCCCAGCACCGCGGCCTGCGGCGCGGGCTGCAGCATCTGCACCGCGGCCAGCGCGGCGGAAGTCGACTCATGCCGCGCCGCACCGATGGCGCAACCCAGCCAGTTGAGCAAGGTGCGCCGGGCCTCGTGCTCGACGGCGTCGCTCCAGCCGCGGCTGGGGTGCGTGGCGACGAAGCGCGCCAGCGAGCGCGTGATGGGCGGCGCGTGGGGGTCGGCGGCGACGGTGGTGTTGCGCGCGGCGGGGGTGGCGGGTGCGGCCATGAGGCAGTTCCTTCAGGAATCGAGTTGGATCTTTCGCTCGCGGGCGATGGCCGTCCAGCGCGCGATGTCGGCGCGGATGAAACGCGCGAAGGCGTCGGGCGACATCGGCATCGGCTCCACCGCCTCGGCGGCAAGCTTCTCGCGCAGGTCGGGCCCCGTGAGCACGGCGTTGAGGCTGTCGTTGAGCGTCTTCAACACGGGCGCCGGCAGGCCCGCGGGTGCCACCACGCCATACCACTGCAGGGCGTCGAAGCCCTTGAAACCCAGCTCGATGAGCGTGGGCACGTCCTTGAGCACCGGGTGGCGCGCCAGCCCGGTGACGGCCAGCGCACGCACGCGACCGGAGCGGATATGCGGCAGCCCCGCGGCCAGGCCGGGGAACATGGCCTGCGTCTGGCCGCCCAGCAAGTCGGTGAAGGCCGGCGCGATGCCACGGTACGGCAGGTGCACCATGAAAGTCCCCGTGGCCTGCTTGAAGATCTCCATCGTCAGGTGCGTGAGCGAACCCTGCCCGGCCGAGCCATAGCTCACGCGGGCCGGGTTGGCGCGCAGGTAGGCGACAAACTCGGCCAGCGTGGCCACGGGCAGGGCCGCGTTGACCACCAGCACATTGGGCGTGCCGCCGATCATGCCCACGGGGGTGAAGTCCTTGATCGGGTCGTAGGGCAGCTTGCTGCGCGTGGCCGGGCTGGTGCCATGCGTGGCCACATAACCCTGCAGCAGCGTGTAGCCGTCGGGCGCCGCCCGGGCCGCGGTCTGGCAGGCGATGGCGCCGCCGCCGCCGCCGATGTTCTCCACGATGAAGACCTGCCCCAGCAGCTTGCCCCAGCGCTCGGTGACGGTGCGGCCGATCAGATCGCTGCCGCCCCCGGCCGACACCGGCACGATGTAGCGGATGGAGCGCGAGGGAAACGCCTGGGCCCGCGCGGCGGGCAGGGCCAGCAGCGATGGCAGGGCGGCGATCACGTGGCGGCGGCGCATGGCGGTTCTCCTTCAGGCTTCGAAGCCACCGGCCGCGCGCAGGTCCTGCGTCTCGCGGCCGCAAAGCAGCGCGATGAAGCGCGCCGCCAGCTCGGGTTGCAGGGCCGCTGTGGCCACGGCAGCCGAGTACACCGTGGCCAACTCGAACCGCGGCGGCAGCACACCGACGAGGTCGACCCCCTGCGTGTACTTGATCTCGGTGACCTGCGTGCAGCCGATGGCCTGCGACCCCGGGCTCGCGGCCAGTTCGCGCATTGCGGTGGCGCCATTGGGGTAGGTGCGAAAACGCGGCTGCAGAGTGTCGAAGATGCCGAGCTCGCGCATCACATTGGCGAAGTGGATGCCCGCCGTGGCGCGCACGGGGTCGGGAAAATGGATGGCATCGGCCGCCAGCAGCGCGGCCTTCAGCGCCTCGGGCGTGGACACGTCCGGCCGCGGCTGGCCACTGCGCACGGCCACACCGGTGCGCACGCGACCCAGCGGCACGCAGGTCTCGCCGCGCAACCGGCCCTCGGTGGCCAAGGCCCTGACCATGGCCTCGGTGAGCACCATCAGGTCACAGGGCTCGCCGGCGAGCAAGGCCTCCTTCATGGCCCCTACGGCGCCGAAGCGGCCCTGCACGCCGGCCCCGGTGTCGGCGCGAAAGCGTTCCTGCAAGGCCTTGACCAGGCCCTGGGCGGCGCCGGCACACAAGAGCTGCAAATCAGTCGTCATTGCCCTTGTCCTATTCCGGCTTGGCGCCGGAGATCTTGACGATGCGCGCCCATTTGGCGATGTCGTCGTTGATGTAGCGCGTGAACTCCTCGGTGCCCATGGTCATCGGCGTCGTGCCCTGCGCCGCCCAGGCCCGCCGCACTTCGGTGCTGCTGGTGATGCGGGCGATCTCGGCATTCAGCTTGCCGACGATCGCCGCGGGCGTGCCCTTGGGCGCGAGCAGGCCCAGCCACAGCGTGGCTTCGTAGCCCGGCACGCCGGCCTCGGCCATGGTGGGCACCTCGGGCAGCGTGGCCGAGCGGGTGCGGCCGGTGGTGGCCAGCGCTTTCACCTTGCCCGCCTTGATGTGCTCGGCCATCGTGGGAATGGCGTCGAACATCATCTCCAGCTGGCCACCCAGCACGTCGGTGCGCGCACCGGCGCTGCCCTTGTACGGAATGTGGACGATGGAGATGCCGGCCATGGCCTTGAACAGCTCGCCGGCCATGTGGTAGGGCGTGCCCGGGCCCGAGCTGGCGTAGGACATGCCCCCTGGCCGCGCCTTGGCCGCCTTGACCAGCTCGCCCAGCGTGCTGAAGGGCAGGCCGGGGCGAGTCACGAGCACCAGGTCGCTGTAGCTGATGGGGGCGACGGGAACGAAATCGCGCATCAGCACGAAGGGCTTGTTTGGGATCAGCGACTCATTCACGGTGTGCGTGTTCGACATCACCAGCAGCGTGTAGCCGTCGGGCGCGGCCTTGGCCACGGCGTCGGAGCCGATGACCGAGCCGGCACCCGGCCGGTTGTCGACGATGAAGTTCTGGCCCAGCGATTCCTGCAGCCGAGCCGCGATGAAGCGGCCGAAGACATCGGCCGAGCCGCCGGGCGCGAAGGGCACGACGATGCGCACCGGCCGCGCCGGGTAGTCCTGCGCCTGGGCTTGTGCGGGCCCGGCCGCCAGCAGCGCCAGGGCTGCGGTGAACAGCACCCCGCCCGCGCGACGCAAGGGAATCGATGTCATTCCGGTCTCCTGTTTTGGGCGGTATTGGTATGTTTTGGATGACTCGCTGCGCGACTCTGGCGCGAGCGCGGCACCCCGCTCAGTAACCCAGCATATTCGTGCGCACATGCACCAGGTGCGCCATGCACAGCGCGCGGGCCTGCGCGGCGTCGCGCTGCTTGAGCGCGGCCACCAGGGCACGGTGCTCCTGCTGGTACTCCAGGCGCCGCTCGGGCGTGGCGCTGCGCCGCTTGAGCACGCCCCACTCGCTTTGCGAGCGCACGTCGTTCATGAGCCGGAACACGCCGCTGATGAAGCCGTTGTGCGCGGCCTCGGCAATGGCCTCGTGCAGCGCGGCGTCCCAGCGCTCGAATTGCTCCAGCGTGGTGGAGGCCTCGGCCTGGCGGTTGCACTCGTCCATGCGCTCGAAATCGGCCGCCGTGGCGTTGCCGATGACCATGTCGACGAGCGCCGGCTCCAGCACCAGCCGCGCCGTCATGAGCTCCGCCGGGCTGACCGTGTGCGCGCCCGCGGCCGGCGCCAGTTCGGCCAGCGCCTCGTGCACCTGCTCGGCCACGTAGGTGCCGCTGCCCACGGTCTGCGTGATCAGGCGCCGGCGCTTGAAGTCCATCAGCACGCGGCGCACGGTGGAGCGGCTGAGGCCGAACTCCTCGCTCAGCGCGCGCTCGGTGGGAATGCGCTGCCCGGCCCGCCAGACGCGCGAGCGCAGCTTCTCGAGAATCGTCTCGCGCAGGCTCACCGTGGCATCCATGGTCGGTTTTTCGTGGCCTATGTGGGCCTGAATGGTAGCATTTGGGCAATCGTTTTACATTCACCCAGGAGATCCCCTTGCGCATCGCCACCCTCATTCACCAAGGTCTGCGCCGCGTCGGCAAGCTCGCCGCGGACGGCCAGACCATCGAGCTGTTCGACACCGATGGGCAGGCCGGCGCGCTGCCGCTGGTGGAGCGCCACGCCGCCGGCGCTGCGCTGCCCGGCATCGTCGAGCGCGTGCCGCTGGCCGGCGCCCAGCTGCTGGCGCCGCTGCCGCGGCCGCGGCGCAACCTGTTCTGTGTCGGCCGCAACTACCACGCCCACGCCAAGGAGTTGCGCGACTCGGTATTCAAGGACAACGCCAAGGCCGTCGACGCCTGGCCCATCGTCTTCACCAAGGTGCCCGAATGCGTCGTCGGCCCGAACGCCGAAGTGCGCCTGCCCGGCGCGGCGATCTCGGGCCAGATCGACTACGAAGCCGAGCTCGCGGTGGTCATCGGCCAGGGCGGCCGCAATATCGCCAGGGCCGACGCCCTGCGGCATGTCTTCGGCTACACCATCGTCAACGACGTGACGGCGCGCGACGTGCAGATGCGCCACGCGCAGTGGGATCTGGGCAAGAGCTTCGACACCTTCTGCCCCATGGGCCCGTGGATCGTGACCGCCGACGAGCTCGACGGCACCGACACGCGCGTGCGCTGCTGGGTGAATGGCGAGATCCGCCAGGACGGGCGCACCACCGACCTGATCTTCGACATCCCCACGCTCGTCGAGACCTGCTCGCGCGGCATCACGCTGTACCCGGGCGACGTCATCGCCACAGGCACACCGGCCGGCGTGGGCATGGGACTCACCCCGCCGCGCTGGCTGGCCCACGGCGACGTGGTGCGCATCGAGATCGACGGCATCGGCGTGCTGGAGAACCGCTTCATCGAGGAGAACCGCGCATGAGTCATAAACCTTGGGTCGCTGCCTCGCTGCTGGCCGCCACCGCCGCCTTTGCCCAGGGCCACTGGCCCGACAAGCCCATCTCCATGATCGTGCCCTTCCCGCCCGGCGGCGTGGCCGACACGGTGGCGCGGCCCGTGGCCGAGGCGCTCGGGCGCGAGCTCAAGCAGACGGTGATCGTCGAGAACCGAGTCGGCGCGGGCGGCGCGCTGGGCATCGGCATGGCGGCGCGCGCACCGGCCGATGGCTACACGCTGCTCATGAGCCTGTCGTCGATTTCCATCCTGCCCGAGGCCGACCGCATCCTCGGCCGCAAGCCGGCCTACACGCTCAGCCAGCTCAAACCCATCGCCCGCTTCACGGCCGACCCCACGGTGCTGGTGGTGCGCGCCGACGCTCCCTGGAAGACGCTGGCGGAATTCGTCGCCGATGCGAAGAGCAAGCCCGGCACCTACAACTACGGCAGCTCGGGCAACTACGGCACCATGCATGTGCCCATGGAGATGCTCAAGGCCGCCGCGGGCTTCCGCATGACGCATATCCCCTACACCGGCGCCGGCCCGGCCGTGCTGGCGCTGCTGGCCGGCCAGGTGGACGCGGTGTCCAGCGGGCCGGCCTCGGTGCTGCAGCAGATCAAGGCCGGCAAATTGCGCGCGCTGGCGCACTGGGGCGACAAGCCGCTGGCCGCCATGCCCGAGGTGCCGAGCATGAAGCAGGCCGGCTACCCCGTGAGCTTCGCGCAGTGGTCGGCGCTCTTCGTGCCCGCGGGCACGCCCGACGAACTGGTGCAGAAGTTGCGCGCTGCGGCGAAGAAAGCCGCCATGGACCCCAACGTCATCGCCACCATCCAGCGCGCCGGCAGCCCGATCGAATATCTGGACGCGCCCGAATTCCAGACCTACTGGAACGCCGACGCCGCGGTCATGGTGGAGGCCGTGCGCAAGATCGGCAAGGTGGAATGAGCAGGGGCGGCGCGTGACCTAGGCCCGGGCCGCGGCCTCGCGCAGCTTGTCCTTCCTGCTCTTGCGCCGGCCCTTGATGCCGCCGTGCGGGTCGGCCGCAGGCATCGCCGGCGCGGCGAGCGCCGCGGGCTCGAACCCGGGCACCTGCTCGCGCGCCACGCGCTGGCCCTGGCGCTTCTCGATGAGCCGGAAATGCGCCTCGCTGCCCGGCGCATCGGCACAGATGAAGCTGACCGCCACGCCCTGCGCCGCGGCGCGGCCGGTGCGGCCGATGCGGTGCGTGTAGTCCACCGCCGAGCGCGGCAGGTCGTGGTTCACGACCACGCCCATCTGCGCCACGTCGAGGCCCCGCGCAGCCAGGTCGGTGGCCACCAGCACCGTCAGACGCCGGGCGTGGAAATCGGCCAGCGCCTGGCTGCGCCGGCCGGCGCTGAGCTGGCCGTGCAGGCCCGCCGCCGGCACGCCGGCTTGCCGCAATTTGCCGGCCACATGTTCGCTGGCGTATTGCGTGGCCACGAAGACCAGCGCGCGCTCCCAGCCCTCGGCGCCGATCAGGTGGCGCAAGAGCGGCGTGCGCCGCGCGCTGTCGACGACGATGGCGCGCTGCTGGATGGCCGGCGTGCCAGCGCTGGCTTGCGCAGGCGTCTGCACCTGCACCTGCACCTGCGCCGGATCGTTGAGCACGCGCCGCGCCAGCTCGGCCACCGCATCGGGCATCGTGGCCGAGAACATCAGGGTCTGCCGAACGCCGGGCAGCAAGCCGAGCACCCGCCCGATCTCCTCGCCAAAGCCCAGGTCGAGCAGCCGATCGGCCTCGTCCAGCACGAGCAGGGCCACCTCGGCGAGTGACAGCGCATGGCGGGCCACCAGGTCGAGCAACCGGCCCGGCGTGGCTACGACGAGGTGGGCGCCGCCGCGCAACGCCATCATCTGCGGGTTGACCGACACACCGCCCACGACGACCAGGGTCTTGAGCTGCGGCGCCAGCGCATGGGCGGCGGCGGCGGTCTGCGCCGCCAGCTCGCGCGTGGGGGCCAGGATGAGCGCGCGCAAGATCCGCGGCCGCTGCGCCAGCCGCGCCGGCTCGGCGAGCAGGCGCTGCAGCAGCGGCAGCAGAAAAGCCGCCGTCTTGCCGGTGCCCGTGGGGGCCAGGGCCAGCACATCGCGGCCCGCCAGGACGGCAGGCACGGCGAGGGCCTGGATGGCGCTGGGCCGCGCCCAGCCGGCGGCGGCCGCGGCCCGCGCCAGAGCGGCGTCCAGGCCGAGCGCAGCGAAACCAGAGTCGGCCGCAGCGCAGGGCGCGGGCTCGGCGGTGGGGGACGATTCGTGCAGGTCGGGCATCGGTGCAGGATAACCGGGGCATCGGCATCGCCATGCGAATTGAGGAGCGGCAGGAACAGGTCCGAATCCGGCGAGTGCCGCGCCACCTGCCGCCTATCATGACCGCATGGTCCTCGCCGCCGATGCCGCCTACCTTGCCGTGAAGGCGCGCGATGCGCGCTTCGACGGGCGGCTGTTCGTCGGCGTCACCTCCACCGGCGTGTACTGCCGCCCGGTCTGCCGCGTGCGCACGCCGCGGCGCGAGAACTGCCGCTTCTTCGACACCCGCGCCCAGGCCGAGGCCGCCGCCTTCCGGCCCTGCATGAAGTGCCGGCCCGAGATTGCGCCGGGCCTGTCGCACACCGATTCCTCGGGCACGCTGGCCGATGCGGCCGCGCGCCTCATCGAGCACGCCGTGCACGGCGCGCAGGCCCTGAGCCTGCCCGCGCTGGCCGCGCGCCTGGGCGTGACCGACCGCCACCTGCGGCGCATCTTCCAGGCCCGGCACGGCGTGGCGCCGCACGACTACCTCACGACGCAGCGCCTGCTGCTGGCCAAGCAGCTCCTCACCGACACCGCGCAGCCCATCACCCAGGTGGCGCTGGCCAGCGGATTCGCCAGCCTGCGCCGCTTCAACGCCGCCTTCGCCGAGCGCTACCGCTTCAACCCGACCCAGTTGCGGCACGAAGGCGAGCGGCCGCGCACTGAGACACCATTGCGCCTGGCCTACCGGCCGCCCTACGACGTGGCTGCCGTGCTCGGTTTTTTCGCGCGGCGCGAGGTGCGCGGGGTCGAGCAGGTCGAGGGCCTGAGCCTGCGCCGCACCTTGGGCTGGATGCACCGCGGCCAGTTTGTCGCCGGCTGGCTGGAGAGCCGCTTCGTCCCCGAACGTCATGAGGTGCATGTCACGGCTTCGGCCAGCCTGGCACCGGTGCTCGGGGCCGTGCTGCAACGCGTGCGCCAGGGCCTGGACCTGGACGCCGACCCGTCGATGATCGACCCCGTGATGGCCACGCTGCCGGTGCCCGTGCAGCCCGGCGCGCGTCTGCCCGGTGGCATGGACGGCTTCGAGACCGCGGTGCGCGTGATCCTCGGCCAGCAGGTCACGGTCCAGGCCGCACGCACGCTGGTGCAGCGCCTGGTGGTCTGCCTGGGCCAGCCGATCGCCACGCCGTTCCCGGCGCTGACGCATCTCTTCCCGCAGGCCCAGGCCGTCGCGGCGGCCGACCCCGAACTCATCGGCAAGCTGGGCATCGTGCGCCAGCGCGTGGCGGCGCTGCAGGCGCTGGCCAAGGCGGTGACCCGCGGCGAGATCGAACTGCACCGCGCCTCGCCGTTGCAGGCCACGCTAGAGGCACTGCGCGCCCTGCCCGGCATCGGCGAATGGACGGCACAGGTCATCGCCATGCGCGCGCTGGCCTGGCCCGACGCCTGGCCGGCGAGCGATATCGGGCTCCTGAAGGCCCTGGGCGCGCATGCGCCGAAAGCGCCGAATGTGCCGACAGCGCCGCCAGCGGGCGCGAATCGTTCGCGGGACATCCCACGCATCACCGCCCTGGCGCAAGCCTGGCGGCCCTGGCGCGCCTACGCCGTGATGCAACTCTGGCAGCACCTGGAGACCCAGAAATGAAGACCCCCTGCTTCGAAGCCCGATCGCGCATCGAGACGCCGCTCGGCCCGCTCACCCTGGCCGCCACGCCGCGCGGCCTGGCGCTGGCCTGGTTCGACGGCCAGGCGCACCGCAGCGACGAGGTCGATGCCCCGCTGGCCCCCGGGCACCCGCACCTGGCGCAGGCCGCGCGCGAGTTCGCCGCCTACTGGCACGACCCGCGCACGGCATTCACCGTGCCGCTGGACGCGCAGGGCACCGAGTTCCAGCGCGCGGTGTGGGCCGTGCTCTGCGGCATCGCGGCGGGAACCTTGTCCAGCTACGGCGAGGTCGCACGCCGGGTCAGGCGCCCGAGCGCCGTGCGCGCCGTGGGCGCAGCGATCGCGCGCAACCCGATCTCCATCATCGTGCCCTGCCACCGCGTGGTGGGCGCCAGCGGTGCGCTCACCGGTTATGCCGGCGGCCTGCCGCGCAAGGAGGCGCTGCTGCGCCATGAGGGCGCGCGGCTGTGACGCGGCGCGACGGCGCCGAGCTGCTGCTGCTGGGCGCGCTGTGGGGCGCGTCGTTCCTCTTCATGCGCCTGGGCGCGGTGGATTTCGGCCCGCTGGCGCTGGTCTTCGTTCGCGTCGCCGGCGCGGCGCTGGTGCTCATGCCCTTGCTGCTGGCGCGCGGCGAAGGGCCTGCGCTGCGCCAGCATTGGCGCGCCATCGCGGTGGTGGGCCTGGTCAATTCGGCGCTGCCCTTTCTCTTCTTCACCCTGGCCGCGCTCGCGCTCTCGGCGGCGTTGATGTCGGTATTCAACGCCACGGCGCCGATCTGGGGCGCACTCGTGGCGCGGCTGTGGCTGGGCGACAAGCTCGGCCCTTCGCGCGCGCTGGGTTTGGCCATCGGCGTGGCCGGGGTGGTGGGCCTGAGCTGGGGCAAGGCCGACTTCAGGCCCGGGCTGCACGGCGTCAGCCCGGCGCTGGGCATCGCCGCCTGCGTGGCCGCTGCCATGCTCTACGGGGTCGCCGCCAACCTGTCGCGCCGTCACCTCGGCGGCGTGCCGCCGATGGCGGTGGCCGCGGGCAGCCAGCTCAGCGCCGCGCTGCTTCTGGCCCTGCCCGCCGCCTGGGCCTGGCCGGCGGTGACGCCCGGCGCCACCGCCTGGTGGAGCGCCGGCGCCCTGGCCGTGGCCTGCACCGGCGCGGCCTATGTGCTGTATTTCAGGCTCATCGCCCATGCCGGCGCGGCGAATGCCATTTCGGTGACCTTCCTGATCCCGGCCTTCGCGATGCTCTGGGGCTGGCTCTTCCTGGCCGAGCGGCCCACCGCGGGCATGCTGGCCGGCTGCGCCGTGATCCTGCTGGGCACGGCGCTCTCCACGGGCTTGCTGCGCTGGCCCTCCCACTCGGCGTTTCGCTCTTGAAGGCGATGGCTGCCTTCACTGCGGCGTCAGTGGCGCCAGTCCCAGCACGCCGAAGACCGCATTGGCCGCAGTCAGGTTCAGGCGAACCTTGCTCTTCATGCTGCCCACTGCATTCTGGTAGCCCGCGTAGACCGTGCCGCCCCGCTCGATGAATACGCGATTGAATCCCATGCGATGCATCACCGTCGGCAGGTTGGCGAATGTCATCACGCGTGCATCACCCATGGTCTGGATGGCATAGCTGCCGCTGCCGATGACACTGCAGTTGCGCGGCGCGCCCACGGTGTCGATGATGCGATCGGGCAGGATGCTGGTGCCGGTGGTGCGTGCATAGCAGAGGTAATAGGTGACGGCCGTGCTGTTGGCAGTGAACGAAACGCGCAGATTGCCGATGGTCGTGAAGAAGAGGCCGGTGCCAGCAGGCCTGGCCACCAGGTCCAACGCGTTGCCCATTCCTGCCGTGAAGTTGTTGAACCACAGGTTGGGCGTCAGGCTCGATCCATAGGCGTCTGTCTGCGAATTGACCTGGCAAGGCGCGCCCTGATGGCTTGCGGCCAAGGCCTCCAGCGTGGCCACCGGGCTGGCTTGCAGGGTGCCGATGAACGCCTGGCGGCAAGCCAGCGTAGGGTCCGCCTGTGCGTTGCCGCCAGCAGCGACGGCGGCATTCCAGCCTGTGGCGATATTGTTCACGTCATAGGCGAAAGCGCTCTTCAGCGGCTGCGTCGTGTCGTAGTACAGCAGCGAGCCCTGCGGGAAGCTGCCTCCCCCCAGCAGGCCCAGGTCCGCCGGCCCCCAATTGACAAAGTCGACACCGTTCTCACCTGACTCTTCGCTGCCCGCCGGGAAGGCGCGTATGCGCAAGCTGACGACGTTTTGCAGCGTCTGCCCAGCGATGTCCAACGCGCTGCGCTGCAAAACGCCTTCTGCGAATTTGTTGCAGAAGTCGTAGGCCCTGCGCCCCAGTGCGTCGGGAACAGCCTGGCTGCTGCGCTGGCCGAGCATGCAGGCGACCCAGGCACTGCCGTTCCAGTGCAAGTCGCCCTGGCGCTTCGCCACCGTGCCAAAGCCCCATTGCTCGGTAGCGCCGGCCTCGGCCTTGGCATGCAGGAAGTAGCGGCGCGTCAGCTGGTTCGCGTCGGGCGTGTTGTCTCCAGCGGTCGCCATCTCCGCGCGATAGGTCCAGTTGTTGGCATCCGTGTAGCGGAATCCGCGCAGAGTGGCGGTAGCGGTCGGCGTGCCGACTGGCCCGGCGTCAATGCTTCGCGTGGCACCGATCAATGCCAGGACATCGGCCGCATCGAGCGCCGGCTGTGTGGCCACCAGGTCCTGCGCCGCCGCCGCCAGCGCGGCCTGCTTGTCGGCGGCGCCGGTGACCGCCGGGTCCGTGGCCGCCGCGGTCAATGCCGGCAGCGCGCCGAGCAGCGCCCTGCCGACGCTCTTGTCGATGTCGGCCTGCGTGATGGCTGTGCCGGTGAGGTCGTTCTGACCGAGCTTCGGCGCCAAGGCCAGCGCCAGGCGCTGCTGGGTGAGCACGGTGAGCCTCGCTAGCGTGGCCGCCTGCTGCGCGTTCGGATCGTTCGGAAGCGCCGTGAAATCCGACAACGGCGACAGCGACAGGCCAGACTGCTCCTTCACGAACGCCGTGGCAACGGCCGCGCTATGGCCGCTGGCGTCCATCAGCGTCTGCACCAAGGTGGTCAGCGGGCTGACAAAGACCGTCTGCGCACCCGTGATGCCCGTGGCGGGCGCCTTGAACGTGGTCGCGACGCCGATCGCGACGCCGGTCGTCTGGTCGATCGCAGTGGCCGGCACGTTCGCGATCACCGCATGCGCGCCAGCGTCGGTGGCCAGTACCGTGATCGAGTACGCGCCATTGGCACTGGTGACGCTGGACACGGGCTCCGTGCTGCCGCAAGCCCCGTCATTGTTCAGGTCGTAGCAGGCGGTGACGCCTTGCAGGAGGCCGTCGGCCACGACGCCGCTGAGGGTCACCGTGGCCGGCGGTGGCGGCGAGTCCGAGGAGTCTCCGCAGCCACCGAACAGACCGACGATCAGACCGGCACTCGCCAGCCGAATCGGCCATCGGGCGTAGCGGTATCTCTGACGCAAACCGAACTCGCGAGGCGAACTGTCCAAGGTTGCTCTCATGGCATCCTCCACGTTTCTCTCCAGAGAACCGCGCTTGCGCAATACACGTAGCGCCTCGCTGGAGTCAACGGTGAGCAGCCAATCTACGTCGCCACGATGTCCGCGAATTGAGCATGCTCAACCGCGCGGTGATCCCGTGAGCTCGACGCCGGGCCCTGGGCTCACCCCGGGGGCGCTCGCCGCGTGGACTTGTCGACCCTGGCAGCGCTCAGCGCGCCGCGTGTGGCGTGCCGAGATGGGCACGCGCGGCACAGGCGCTTGCGAGCCCTCAGCGGAATCGTGATTCCGGCACCGTGCTCAGCTCGCCCGGCAGCGAGCCGATGTACTGCGCCAGGGCCTTGAGTTCGTCGCGCTTGAAGGGCTTCATCTGGCCCACCATGATGGCGTTGCTGCGGCCGATATGCGGGTTGCCTTCGGTGCCGTAGGCACGCAGCGCGGCGGCCAGGTAGCTGGCCTGCTGGCCGGCCAGCTTGGGGTAGGTCGGATCGATGGGCTTGCTCAGGTTGGCGCCGTGGCAGGAGACGCAGGCGCCTTTGGTCAACAGCGCCGCCACTTCCGCTGAAGGCGGGACGGCCGGCGTCTCGGCGACGGGCTTGACCGAAGCCGCCCCCTGCTTCTCGTAGAACGCCGCCAGGTCGGCCATATCGGCGTCGGAGAGCGACGCGGAGATGGCTCGCATCGTGGGGTGCTTGCGCTCGCCCTTCTTGTAGGCCGCCAGCGCGCCGGCGAGGTACTTGACGTTCTGCCCCGCGATCATCGGCACCTTGTAGAGCTCCGGGAAAGTCGCCTGGTAGCCCGGGATGCCGTGGCAGCCTATGCACATGGCGGCCTTTTTCTGGCCCGCAGATGCGTCCTGGGCCTGGGCGCCCAGGCTGGCCAACGCCAGGGCCAGGAGCAGAACGTTCGGCAATTGAGCTTTGATCATGGTGCGCGGGGCGGAGTGGTGGGGCGGGATGTCCGGGTCATCCAGGCGCGCCGACATTGATATGGATCAAGAAGTATAGAAGCGCCTCAGGGCCCTCATATACTGGCGCGAACCCTGCTCAACCCAGCCCACGCCGCGCATGAAGTTCCAAGGCTCAGACCAGTATGTCGCCACACCCGACCTGATGCTGGCCGTGAACGCCGCCGTGACGCTGCAGCGGCCGCTGCTCGTCAAGGGCGAGCCCGGCACCGGCAAGACCATGCTCGCCGAGGAGGTGGCCACCGCGCTGGGCCTGCCGCTGCTGCAATGGCACATCAAGAGCACGACCAAGGCGCAGCAGGGCCTGTACGAATACGACGCGGTGAGCCGATTGCGCGACAGCCAGCTCGCTGCCGTCGAGAATTCGGAGAAGGTCAAGGACATCCGCAACTACATCGTCAAGGGCGTGCTCTGGCAGGCCTTCACGGCCGAGCAGCCGACCGCGTTGCTGATCGACGAGATCGACAAGGCCGATATCGAATTTCCCAACGACCTGCTGCGCGAGATCGACCGCATGGAGTTCTACGTCTACGAGACGCGAGAGCTCGTGCGGGCGCGGCACCGGCCCATCGTCTTCATCACCTCGAACAACGAGAAGGAGCTGCCGGATGCGTTTCTTCGTCGGTGCTTCTTCCACTACATCAAATTTCCCGAACCCGAGACCATGCGCGCCATCGTCGACGTGCACTTCCCGGGCCTGAAGAAGGAACTGCTGGCCGCCGCGCTGAAGACCTTCTACGACGTGCGCGGCCTGCCCGGGCTGAAGAAGAAACCCAGCACCAGCGAGCTGCTCGACTGGCTCAAGCTGCTGGTGGCCGAGGACATTCCGCTCAATGCCCTGCACAGCAAGGACGACAAGGTGGCGGTGCCGCCGCTGGTCGGTGCGCTGCTGAAGAACGAACAGGACGTGACGCTGTTCGAGAAGCTCGTCTTCATGCAGCGCCACAACCGTTAAGCGCCGATGGCCTGGCCTGAACCGGTGACCCTGTCCGGGCCGCACGCCACGCTGCGGCCGCTGGCCCCCGAGCACCACGACGCGCTGTGCGCTGCCACCCGTGACGGCGAGCTCTGGCGGCTGTGGTACACCGCCGTGCCCTCACCCGAAGGCATGGCCACCGAGATCGCGCGCCGCCTGGCGCTGCAGGCCCGTGGCGCCATGCTGCCCTTCACGGTGTTCGACGCGTGCGGCCGCATCGTCGGCATGAGCACCTACATGCATATCGACGCCAGGAGCCGCCGCGTCGAGATCGGCAGCACCTGGTATCGCGCCAGTGCACAACGCACGGCGCTGAATACGCAGTGCAAGCGGCTGCTGCTCGCCCATGCCTTCGAAGCGCTGGGCTGCATCGCAGTCGAGTTGCGCACGCATCGCCTGAATACGCCAAGCCGGCAGGCCATCGAGCGGCTGGGCGCGCAGCTCGACGGCATCCTGCGCGCGCACCAGATCGCCGCCGACGGCAGCCTGCGCGACACCGCCGTCTACAGCATCACCGCCGCCGAGTGGCCGGCGGTGAGATCCCACCTCGACTGGCAGCTCGCCAAACCGCGCTGACCGACGGCCCACGAAAACTGGAGAGACTGGACATGGCCCGCAAGAAGAACATCACCGTCGAAGACCTCTGGAATATCGAGCGCCTGGGTGCACCCAGCCTCAGCCCCGACGGCGCGCAGGCGGTGGCGGCGCTGACGCGCTTTTCGATGGAAGACAACAAGTCGACCTCCTCGCTTTGGCTGCTCTCCACGCTGGGGGGCGCGCCCCGCCCGCTGACGCAATGCGGCGAGAAGGACGGCGCACCGCGCTGGAGCCCCAACCGGCGGGGTGAAGGCGAGCTCATCGCCTTCACCGCCAAGCGCGAGCAGCAGGGCAAGAAGGACGAGACGGCGCAGCTCTACGTCATCGCGCCCGACGGCGGCGAGGCGCGCCGCGCAGCCGAGGTGGCCACCGGCGTCGAGGCCTTCCGCTGGGCCCCGGACGGCCGTCGGCTGCTCTTCATCAGCTGGGTCTGGCCCGAGCTCAAGGGCGTCAAGGCGCAGGCGAAGAAGCACAAGGAATTCAAGGAACGCAAGGAGTCGGGCTACGTCACCAGCCAGGCGCAGTACCGCCACTGGGACCAGAACCTGCCGATGGGCCGGGTGCCGCATCTGCACCTGCTGGTGCTCGGGCGCGACGGCGGCACCGGCAAGGTGACCGACCTGTTCGAGGGCACGGACTACGAGCTCGGCCGCTCCGACCCCAACGCCAACCACTTCGACATCTCGCCCGACGGCCGGCGTGTCGTCTTCGCCTTCGACCCGGCCGCGGAGAAGCGTGCCGACGGCCGCTTCGCGCTGGCCGAGATGGAGCTCAGGACCGGCAAGACCACGGTCATCGCGCGCGACGCCGAATGGGACCTGGGCGAACCACGCTACAGCCCGGATGGCGGCCGCGTCGCCTTCAGCGCCAGCCACCAGGCCATCAAGCACACGATGCCCGCGCAGCTCGCGGTGTGGGACCGCGAAGACGGCCGCTGGGAAGTCGTCAGCGCCGAGTGGGACCACGAGGTGCACGCCCCGCTGCATTGGGAAGAGGACGGCCAGGCCGTGCTCTTTTGCGCCGAGGACAAGGGCCGCACGCACCTGTGGCGCTTCGACCTGCCCGACCGTCGCGCCGAGGTCGTGGTCCACGGCGGCTGGGTCGGCGGCTTCGACAAGGCTGCGGGCACGCTGGTCACGCTGGCCGATTCGGCCACGCACCCGGGCCGTCTGCACGCCCACCTGCCGGGGCAGGCACCGCGGCGCATCGAACACTTCAACGACGCGCTGGTGGGCAAGCTGGCGCTGGGCCGTGTCGAAGAGGTGTGGGTCAAGGGCGCCAGCGCCGCCGGCAGCCAAGGCAAGGACCAGGGCGACGAGGTGCAGATGTGGCTCGTCTACCCCCCGGGCTTCGACGCCCGCAAGAAATACCCGTTGCTGCACAACATCCACGGCGGCCCGCACACCGGGCCGGGCGACAACTGGCACTACCGCTGGAACACGCAGCTCTTCGCGGCGCAGGGCTATGTGGTGGCCAGCGTCAACTACCACGGCTCGTCGGGCTTCGGCTTCGCCTTCCTCGACAGCATCACGCACCGCTGGGGCGAGCTCGAACTGCAGGACATCGAAGCCGGCACCGACTGGCTGCTGGGCAAGCCCTGGATCGACCGCAAGCGCCTGTTCGCCACCGGGGGCAGCTATGGCGGCTTCATGGTCGCCTGGATGAACGGCCACCTGCCGGCCGAGCGCTACCGGGCCTATGTCTGCCACGCCGGCTGCTTCGACTGGGTGGGCATGTTTGCCGACGACGCCTGGAGCTGGCACGCCAAGGAACTGGGAAACTGGTACTGGGACGACATGGCCGGCGTCCACGCCCAAAGCCCGCACGCCTTCGCCGCGGGCATGGCCACGCCCACGCTGGTGATCCACGGCGCGCTCGACTACCGCGTGCCCGACGCCCAGGGCCTGGCCTACTACAACACGCTCAAGGCGCGTGGCGTCGACGCTCGGCTGCTGTGGTTCCCCGACGAGAACCATTGGATCCTCAAACCCCGCAACAGCAAGCTCTGGTACGGCGAATGCTTCGGCTGGCTGGCGCAGCACGGCGGGGCAACGAGCAAGCGCAAGAACTAACCCATCCAGGGGGGTCTCACCACGGCAATTGCTGCGATATTGACGGACCTCAATGCATCTGCCGTCGAGGGGCGCAGGATAAAACCCTCATTTGAAGGAGGGTCATGATGCGCACCAGCAACGAGTTCAAAACCTTGAAGGTCCTCGGTGGGGCTGCGGCCATGGCCGGCGCCGTGGCGCTGGCCGTTTCCTGCGGCGGTGGCGGTGGCGACGACGACGCTGCCCCCCCGGTGAACGAACAGCCCACGGCCATCGACACCGCCGGCGTCACCAGTGCCATCACCGATTTCGGCGGCTTGGTCGCCGTGTGCCAGGACGGCACCACCGGTGTGCTGCGCTCGGCGCACGCGCCCAGCCTGGTCAGGGCAATCCTCATCGGCAGCCCGGTCCTGCGCGGCAGCGCGCTCGGACTGCCCACGGAGCGCCCGCAGGCGCTGGGCACCACGCCACCGGCCGATCAGTTGGGGAGCTGCGGCGGCCGTTACGGCTACCGCAATTACTCGCACCTCGATGGCGTGACCCGGGCCACGCTGGCCTTCGAGGGCTATTGCCAACTCGACAGCGACACCGGCGACAAGCAGACGATGAATGGCGGCATCACCTTCGTCAACACCGCGACACCGACGGCCACTGGCCCCATCACCACGCAGCTCGAGGCCAGCACGTCGACGGCGTTGACCAGCGTCACGAAGAACGCGGCCGGTACCGTCACCAGCGCGCAAACCACTAACTTCACCGCGTTCAAGATGGTGGTGGGTGTGCCCGGAGGTGCACCCACGGCAGCCAAGCCGAATGTCATCTCGATGGGTGAGATCACGGTCAGGAACGACGCCAATGGCAAGGTCTATCGCGAGACCAACTACGCGCTCACACAGTACGTGAACGAAGTTGGCAACACCGAGTGGACGATGACCGGGCGCGGCTACCGCAGCGCTGGCACCTATTTCGACATCGCCACGACGCAACCCATGGTGCAGAGCACCAGCGGTGACATATTGAGCGGCAAGATCGCCTTCACCGGGGCCAACGGTTCGAATGCCGTGGCCACCGTCGTGCCCGCTTCGACCCTGCAGGTGAAGATGACCATCAACGGCACCGCGCTGACCTCGGTGCCGGCTTGCGCGACCAGGTAAGGTCGCCCAGAAACGCAGGCGGAGCGCAGGAATGATCTTTCTGCGCAACGTCCTGCGGGCCCCGGTGCGCAGCCTCATGACGGTGCTGGGCATCGCCGCGGGGGTGGCCATGTTTACCGCCGTCAGCGCCATCACGGCCGATCTGCGC
Organism: Rubrivivax sp.; assembly: GCA_030681795.1. Classification (GTDB taxonomy): domain Bacteria; phylum Pseudomonadota; class Gammaproteobacteria; order Burkholderiales; family Burkholderiaceae_C; genus Rubrivivax. The sequence continues at coordinate 102,524 of JAUXRG010000111.1, read as the reverse complement.
ACGCAGATTGCCGGCGCCGTCGACGCCTACCAGATCGATGTCGTGGTCTACGAGCGGCGCGCGCCCTCGCCGTTCTCCTCGAAGATCACGCGCGAGCAGATGCGCTCGCTGACGGACGAATACGGCCCGGCCCTGGCCCCCATGGTCATCGGCACGCTCAACGAGAAGTGGAACCCCTATGCCCTGGTGATGGGCGTGGAGCCGGCCTTCGCCGGCCGCATGGCGCTCGTCGCCGGGCGCCAGATGGCGGCGCCGCAGGGTGAAGCGCTGCTCGGCGAACTCGGCGCTCAACGCATGGGCCTGCAGCCCGGGGCCCAGATCCCCATCGGCGGCAAGAGCCACGTCGTGACAGGCATCTTTCGTACCGGGAGCCGCCTCTTCGACGGCGGCGTGATGCTCGGCGCGGCGCAGGCCCGGCAGCTCTTCGCGCCCGAGGGCAGCGAGGGCCAGTACACCTTGGCGCTGCTGCACACCGGCGACCGCGCCGCCACGGCACGCGTCATCGACGAAGTGCAGCGCCACCATCCGGCGCTGCGCGCCATCCCGGCCACCGAGTTCGCCGGCGCGCTGCGCCTGTTCCGCGTCGTCGATGCCTTTGTCGGCACCATCGCGGTGGTGGCGCTGGTGGGCACGGTGCTGGTCGTCACCAACACCCTGCTGATGGCGGTGGCCGAACGCACGCGCGAGATCGGCATCCTGATGGCGGTGGGCTGGACGCCCTGGCTGGTGCTGCGCATGCTGCTGGCCGAAAGCGTGCTGCTGTGCCTGGCCGGCGCCGCGCTGGGCAACGCCGTCGGGCTGGCGCTGCTGCACGCCGTCAACGGCATGGAATCGGTGGGCTTCGGCTGGATTCCGGTCCGTCTGTCGCCGCCGCTGGTGGCCACCTCGTTCGCGCTCACGCTGGCCGTGGCCGTGCTCGCGCTGGCCTGGCCGGCCATCGTGCTCTGGCGCATGCAACCCCTGACGGCGCTGCGCCATGAGTGAAGCCGCGCTGCTGCAGGTGGTGGGCGTGGGCCGCGACTACGACCGCGGCGCCGTGCGTGCGCTGGGCCGCGTGACCTTCAGCGCCGGCGCCGGCCAGACACTGGCGCTGACGGGGCCCTCGGGCTGCGGCAAGAGCACGCTGCTGTCGCTGATCGGCCTGCTCGACCGGCCCGACCGCGGGCACATCGAGGTGCTGGGGCTGGACCTGGCAACGATACGCAGCGCCCACGCCTTTCGCGCCGGCCGCGTGGGCTTCGTCTTCCAGTTCCATCACATGGTGGCTTCGATGACCCTGCAGGAGAACGTCGAGGCCCCGATGCTGGCGCTGGGTGTGCCGCGGGCCGAACGCCGTTCGCGTGCGGCGCAATTGCTGGACGCCATGGGGCTGGGCCCGCGTGCGGGCTTCCTGCCCAGCCATGTCTCGGGCGGCGAGCGCCAGCGCGCCGCCGTGGCGCGCGCGCTGGTGAACCGGCCGGCGCTCGTGCTGGCCGACGAGCCCACGGGCAACCTGGACAGCCGCAATGGCCAGTGCGTGATCGAGCTGCTGGTGGCCCATGCGCGCCAACACCAGGCGCTGGTGCTGATCGCCACGCACAACCCCGAGATCGCCGCGGCGATGGACGCGCGCATCGAGCTGCGCGACGGCGAACGCGTCTGAACCGGCGAGGCCGGTTCGATCAGGCCGGCGCGGGCGCGGGCGGTGGCGCGACTTCGATGCGGTCGCGTCCTGCGGCCTTGGCCGCGTACAGCGCGTGGTCCACACGGCGCAGCATGGCCTGCACCGATTCGCTGCCGGCACTGGCCACGGCCACACCGATGCTGATGCTGACCACGATCGACTCGCCCGCTTGCGGGCATTCCAGCCGGCGCACCGCATCGAGCATGCGCTGCGCAGCCTGCTGCGCCCCGGCCAGGTCGGTGCCGGGCAGCAGGGCGAAGAACTCCTCTCCGCCCATGCGTGCCACGCTGTCGACTTCGCGCGCCACCTTCTGCAGCGCCTGCGCCACGCACACCAGGACGGCGTCGCCGGCGGCATGGCCGCAGCGGTCGTTGATCTGCTTGAAGTGGTCGATGTCCACCGACAGCAGCGCATAGGGCTGGCCCGAGCGGCGCTGGCGCAGCGCCTCGGCCTGCAGCAGCTTCTCCATCGGGCGGCGGCTGAGCAGGCCGGTGAGTGAGTCGTGCTCCGACTGGTACTGCAGCCGCAGCACCATGCGCCCGATCACCATGGCCATCAAGGTGGCGTTGATCATCACCCCCAGCACCATCGACACGAACATCATGCCGACATTGACCGGCACGGGCTCGTCGATCGGAGCGTGTGCGGCACCCCCCACCACCGAAGCGATCACGGCGCGAAGCACGAACAGCACGCCTATGGCCGATATCGGCAAGCCAAGCCAAAGCGCCACGCCACGACCGAACTCGGTCACCAGGGGGCCTCTCACCTCGCCCGCGGAGCGAAACAGTGTCCACGCCACGAGCAGCGACACGCCGACGATGACAGGCAACTTGCTGCGCCCCCATGCCATGGCGGCGGCCAGGAGCACCACGCCCAGCAGCATGACGATGACTTGCTCGCGGTCGGCATGCGCCAAGCGGGCGAAGTCCTGGACACCACGGCGCAGCAAGATGAAGGAAGCGACGAAACAAAGGTTGACGACGACGACGGCCAACCAGGGCCCGGCGATGTCACGCAGCAGAAGCAGGCCCATCGAAACGCCGACCACCCCGGTGGCTGCTGCCCAATGCAGGGCCGGCCGGCGGGCCAGCCTGAGCCGCGCCGCAAGTAGCCATAGCGTGCAGAAAAACGCCTGCTGCAGCAGGGTCACGGTCACAAGTAACTTGTCGTCTGTCATTGTCGGTGCCGCCCCAGCCCGCGACGAATCAAGTGCAGCCACAGCCCGCTCACAGCATAGCCCCGTGGACATGTCCCGTGCCGAATCTGTGGCCCCCCGGACACGGGTCGCTCGACATCCTCCCAGCCGGCCGCCGGCCGCCTCTTTTGGTCGATACTGCCGGGGTTATCGTGCTGCCATTGCTGGAACCCGGGGGTGGGCCCGTGCTGATCGATTTCTTCTACACGCTGCGCGCCGCCAAGCTCAAGGTTTCGGTCAAGGAGTACCTGGTGCTGCTCGAGGCCCTGAAGGCCGGCGTCATCGACGACGATGGCGGCCCTTCGGTGGACAAGTTCTACTACCTGGCGCGCACCTCGCTCGTCAAGGACGAAGCGCACTACGACAAGTTCGATCGCGCTTTCGCCACCTACTTCAAGGGCGTGGAGATGCTCACCGACTTCACGCAGGAAGTGCCGCTGGAATGGCTGCGCAAGACGCTGGAGCTCGAACTCAGCCCCGAGGACAAGGCGGCGGTCGAAAAGATGGGCTGGGACGAGCTCATGCAGACGCTGAAGAAACGCTTCGAGGAACAGAAGGAGCGCCACGAGGGTGGGTCCAAGTGGATAGGCACCGGCGGCACCAGCCCCTTCGGCGCCTATGGCTACAACCCGCAGGGCATACGCATCGGCCAGGGTGGGGGCCGCAACAAGAGCGCGGTGAAGGTCTGGGACCAGCGCGCCTACAAGGACTACGACGACACCAAGGAACTCGGCACGCGCCACATCAAGGTGGCGCTGCGCCGGCTGCGGCGCTTCGCGCGCGAAGGCGCGGCCGAAGAGCTGGATCTCGAAGACACCATCCACAGCACCGCGGCCAACGCCGGCATGCTCGACATCAAGATGGTCCCCGAGCGCCACAACAAGGTCAAAGTGCTCTTGCTGATGGATGTCGGCGGCACGATGGACGAGCACATCCACCGCGTCGAGGAGCTCTTCTCCGCCACCAAGACCGAGTTCAAGCACCTGGAGTTCTATTACTTCCACAATTGCGTCTACGACTTCATGTGGAAGAACAACAGTCGCCGCTTCAGCGAGAAGCACGCCACCTGGGACCTGATCCGCAAGTACAACAAGGACTACAAGCTGATCTTCGTGGGCGACGCCACCATGAGCCCCTACGAAATCCTGCAGCCCGGCGGCAGCGTCGAATACCACAACGAAGAGCCTGGCGCCGAGTGGCTGCAGCGGCTGACCCATGCATTTCCCAGGTTCGCCTGGATCAACCCGGAGCCTCAGGGTGTCTGGCAATACCGGCAGAGCATCGCCATCGTCCAGCAATTGATGAGCCAGCGCATGTTCCCGCTGACGCTGGCCGGGCTGGAAGGCGCGATGCGGCTGCTCAGCAAATGAGCCGGCTGCGAGCGACCGCCGCGCTGGCCGGGGCGCTGCTGCTGGGCGGCTGCGCGCTGCTGCCGAGCGCCGAAAAGGCCCCGCCGGCACCGGCCGTCACGCTCGCCACGGCGCAGGAGTCGGATCCCAAGGCGCCCGCGCGGGGCGTGGTGGTCGAGGTCCAGGCGCCGGGGCCTCTCAAGACCCTGCTCGAGCGCCATCTGGACCTCGTCCGCCTGGGCGGCGTGGTGGCGCGCGAAGAGGTCGATGAAACGGAATGGTCGCGCCTGATCGACGCCGCGCCGATCCAGGTGCGCGAGTTGCTGCAGACCGAGGGCTACTTCAATCCGGCTGTCACCCTGACTCGCGCCCCGGGGCACGCCAGCGGCGAGCCCGACCGCGTGATCCTCACGGTGGAGCCCGGTGCGCGCGCTCGCGTGGCCAGTCTCACGCTGGAGTTCGATGGTGCGCTGGAGCGCGACGCGCAGGCCGGCGAGGCGCACGCCAAGGCCACGATGGAGCGCCTGCGCCGGGCCTGGGAATTGCCGGTGGGCAGTGACTTTCGCAACCCGGCCTGGAGCGACGCCAAGGCCAGCACGCTGGCCCGGCTGCGCGGCGCGGGCTATGCCACTGCGACCTGGAGCGGCACCGGCGCCGAAGTCGACACCGAGCGCAACGAAGCGCGCCTGTTCCTGGTGGCCGACAGCGGCCCCCTCTTTCGCTACGGTGAACTTCAGGTCGAGGGCTTGACGGTGCAGGACAGCGAAACCGTGAGCAACCTGTTGGCGGCCCGCCGCGGCGCGCCGGTGACCGAAGCGCTGCTGCTCGATTTCCAGGAACGCCTGCAGAAGTCGGGCCTGTTCGAGAACGTCAACGTCACGCTCGACACCGACCCGGCGCAAGCCGGGCAGGCCCGCATCACGGCGCGGCTGCGCGAGTCGCCTTTGCAGGTGTACACGGTGGGCCTGGGCATCAGCGCCAACACCGGCGCGCGGGCGTCGGTGGATCACACCTACCGCCGCGTCTTCGGCTTCGCCGCGACCGCGCGCAACAAGATTGAAATCGGCCAGCTGCACAAGGTCTGGAACGGCGAGCTCAGCACGCATCCGGCCGAGGGCCTGCATCGCAACCTGCTGGGTGCGGCCGTCGACCAGCTGGAGTCGTCCACGGACATCGTGCTCTCGCAGCGCCTGCGCCTGGGACGCACGCAGGACGGGCAGCGCATCGAGCGGCTGATCTTCCTGGAGGCCGAACGCTCGACGCGCCAGACCCACGACAATCTCGTCGACGACAAGGCGATCGCGCTTTCGCTCAATTACAGCGGCGTATGGCGCGACCTGGACAGCGTGGTGCTGCCCACGCAGGGCCTGAGCATCTCGGGTCAGGTCGGCCTGGGCCGCTCGCACGGCACCGATGCCGAACCCGGGCCGTTTGCGCGCCTGTACCTGCGCCTCACCGGCTACCTGCCCGTGGGCAAGGTCTGGTATGGCCAGGCCCGCGTCGAATTCGGCCAGGTCTTCCTGCGCCCGAACGGGGTGGTGCCCGATTCGCAGCAGTTCCGCGCCGGCGGCGACGGCTCGGTGCGCGGCTACGGCTACCGCAGCCTGGGCCCGCTGGAGGGCGGCGTGGTGAGCAGCGGCAACGTCATGTATACGACCAGTATCGAACTGGCGCGGCCCATCGTGAACAGCATGCCCTCGCTGTGGGGCGCGGTCTTCGTCGATGCCGGCAACGCCGGCGACAGCTTTGCCGGCCTGCGCCCCGCAGTGGGCCTGGGTGTGGGCCTGCGCTGGCGCAGCCCGGTGGGCCCGCTGCGGCTGGACTGGGCCTACGGGCGCGAGATCCGCCAGGCGCGCCTGCACTTCAGCATCGGCATCGCCTTCTGAACCGCCATGGCCGAGTTGCCCGTCCTTCCTCCCGAAAGCCCGGCGCCCGTGCTGCCCCCGGCGACGCCCGGACGCACGGGCCTGCGCCTGCTCTGGCCGCTGGCCAGCATCCTGGCCCTGCTGGTGCTGACCCTGGGCATCCTGGGCGGGTTGGGCACCTGGATGCTGACCACCGAAGCCGGCAGCCAATGGCTCGTGCCGCGCCTGCCGCTGCTGCAAACCCAGGGCTTCCGCGGCGCCCTGCTGAGCAAGCAGTGGCGCGCCGACAAGGTGCAATTCACCTGGGCCGGCGGGAAGGCCTCGCTGACGCTCGAAGATCTGCGCGCCGACGGCCTGAGCTGGCACTGGCGGCCGCACCCGAGCGCCTGGCTGGGCGTGGACGTGCAGCGGTTCACGGCACGCAAGGCCACGGTCGTCACCGGCCCGCCGGGGCAGCGGCCGCTGCCGGTGCCCGTGAGCATTGCCTATCCGGTCCAGGTGGCGATGGCCGAGGCCCGCGTCGACGAGCTGCTGGTGGACCAGCTGGCACCGATGCAAAACCTGGCGTTGAAGGGCCTGGTGCTCGACGCCCAGCCCGGCGCGGAACACCGAGTGGCGCAGGCCAGCGTCGACTGGATGGGCGCCACGCTGAAGGCACAGGCGCGCATCGGCAACCGGGCGCCGCTGCCCTTGACGCTGGACGGCACCGTCGTGCCCACGCACAGCGCCGACGCGCCGCGCTGGGCCGCCGTCGTTCATGCCACCGGCACGGCGGCACTGTTCGACTTGACCGCCACCTTGCGCGGTGTTGCCCAGGGCGGGCACGCCGCACCAGCCCTGGACCTGAGCGCCAGGCTGCAATTGCTGCAGGCCTGGCCGCTGGCCGGCCTGAGCCTGCGCACACAGGCACTGGATCTGGCCGCGCTTTCGCCGAAGGCGCCGCAGACGCGCCTGAGCGGCAGCGTGGAGCTGCAGAGCAGCGCCCGCGACGCGCCGATGCAAGCCACCGTGACCCTGGACAACGCCCAACCCGGGCGCTGGAACGAGCGCCGACTTCCGCTTCGGCGCGTGGTCCTCGAAGCGCAGGGCAACCTGGCCCAACCCGACCGAGTGGCCGTGACGCGCTTCGAATTCACCCTGGCCGATGCCCTGCGCGAGGCCGGCCACTGGACGGGCAGCGCCCTGTGGCAAGGCCATGAGCTGACGCTGAACACGCAACTGGCCAGCGTCATGCCGCAACGGTTGGACGGCCGCGCCGCAGCGATGACACTGACCGGTCCCCTCACGGCCAAGCTGCTTGGCCTGCCTTCGCCCGATGGCTCGCGCAAGACCGCAGAGCCCGTGGTGCGCCTGGCGCCGCGCATCGAGTGGAAACTGGATCTGCAAGGCAGGCTCGACGCCGCGCCGCAGCCGGTGCAGATCTCGATCGAAGGCAGTGCCGACGGCCAGGGCCTTGAATTGAAACGCGCCCTTGCCCGGGCTGGCGCCGCCAGCCTGGACCTGCGCGCCACCGTGGCCCGTGCCGCGCCCGGCGAGTGGAAGGTGGACAGCGATGGCACGGTGCTCGACTTCGACCCCCTGCCCTGGTGGCCCGGCGAGGCCGGGTCGGCGTGGCGCCGGGGGCCGCACCGCTTGTCGGGCGACTGGAAATTCGAACTGCGCCTGCCCGGCGATGCCGCACGCTTGCCGCCCCTGGCGCTGGCGCAGCGCCTGGTCGGAAACGGCACGCTGCGCGTGCGCCATTCGGTGCTCGCCGGGGTGCCGCTCGCCGCCGAGGTCAAGCTCGGCTACGCGCCGGCCGCAGGCCCCTCGGCTGGGACCCTGCAGGCCGAACTGCAACTCGGCGGCAACCAGATCGTTTTCGACGGCCGCGGCGACCCCGCCGGCAGCGGCGAGGCCGACCGCTTGCGAGTCGAACTCAAGGCCGGGGCCCTGGCCGCGCTGGCGCCGCTGGCGCGCCTGCTCCCGGCATGGACTGACGGACCGACGTTGCAGGGTGCCGCGACGGCCAGCCTGACGGCTGAGGGCCGTTGGCCAGGCTTGCGCAGCGAAGGCAGCGCGCGGCTGTCGCAGTTCAGGCTCGGACCGCTGGCCCTGGCCCATGGCAGTGCAGTCTGGCGCATGGACCTGCGCCAGGCCGCACTGCCGCGCAAGGACATGCCTCGGACAGACGCGCGCGGTGACCCGCCCCTGGCGCTGCAGCTCGAACTGGCGGGCCTGCAGTACGGTGCGCAGCGCGCCGACCACCTGCGTGCCGATCTGCGCGGCACCTTGGCCGAGCACCGCATCGACATCACCGGCGCCATGCCCGTGGTGCCGCCGCCCGTCATCGAACAGGCGCTGGGCATCCAGGTGCAATCGGGCACGCGGGCGCACCTGAAGGCCCGGGGCTCTTGGCGCGCCGATGCCAGCGCCGGGGGCGGGCGCTGGCGTGCACTCGTCGAGCAACTGGTGATCGGCTCGTGGGACGGCAACGCCGGCGACACACCACCGGCTTCGGTCTGGGCCGAAGCCCGCGACCTGAGCGCGGAGTTTCAGTTCAACGGCGAGGGCAAGCTGCTGGCGCTGCAGGCGCAACCCGGCCGGGCGCAACTCTCCGACACCGTGGCCCTGCGCTGGGACGAAGTCCGGCTGGACCTCCGCGGCGAGCAAGCGCAGCTGCAACTGCGCGCCGATATCGAACCCTTCGCCCTGGCGCCGCTGCTGGCCCGCGCCCAACCCACCATGGGCTGGCAGGGCGACCTGCGGCTCACCGCGCATGTGGACATACGCGCGGCCAAACAGCTGGATGCCGACATCGTCTTCGAACGACACGACGGCGACCTGCACGTGTCCAGTGGCGAAGGCACACAACTGCTGGGGCTGTCGGACTTCCGGCTGGCCTTGTCGGCCCACGACGGGCTCTGGAACTTCACGCCGGTATTGCGCGGGCGCAGCCTGGGTGAGATCACTGGCCGGCTGCGCGTGCAGACCACGCCCGAGCGGCGCTGGCCGCATGCCGAGGCGGCCATCGAAGGCGAGCTGGTGGCGCACGTGGCCGATATCGGCATCTGGAGCACCTGGGTGCCGCCAGGCTGGCGCCTGAAGGGCGAACTGCGCAGCGGTCTGAACCTCAGCGGCACGCTGGGTGCGCCGCGCTACAACGGCGCGCTGGCCGGCAGCGGCCTGGGCGTGCGCAATCTGCTGCAGGGCGTGAACGTGAGCGAGGGCCAGATCGCTGTGAGCTTGTCCGGCGACACCGCGAAGGTGGAGCACTTCACGCTGCGCGGCGGCGAAGGCAGCCTGAGCGTGACGGGCGAGGCCAGGCTGGGCAAGACCCCGCAGGCACGGCTGCAGATCAAGGCCGAACACTTCCGCGTGCTGGGCCGGGTGGACCGCATGGTCATCGCCAGCGGCAACGCCGAACTGCTGCTGCTGCCCGACCAGGTGAAGCTGGACGGCAAGGTCACCATCGACGAAGCCACCATCGACGCCAGCCGTAGCGATGCGCCCTCGCTGGACGACGACGTCACCGTGCGCCGCGCCAGCGCGGCCGAGGTCGTGGCCCCGGAGCTCGGCACGCCACGCAAGTGCCGTTTCGTCGCGGGCGTGGACATCGACCTGGGCGAAAAGACCAGGGCGCGCTGGCACGGCGTGGATACCGGCTTGCGCGGCCAGCTGAGGTTCACCACGCCCAACTGCCAGCCGCAGCTCAGCGGCACCATCCACGCGTCGCAGGGGACTTATATCGCCTACGGCCAAAAGCTCGAGATCGACCGCGGCACCATCACCTTCAGCGGGCCGGTGGACAACGCCAGGCTGGATGTGCTGGCGCTGCGGCCCCAAATCGACAACAGGGTCGGCGTGGCCATTACCGGCACCCTGCGCACGCTGCGTATCCGCCTCCATTCCGAGCCCGAGATGAGCGATACCGACAAGCTCTCGTGGCTGGTTCTGGGCCGTGCGCCCGACGGCCTGGGCCGCAATGACACGGCGCTGCTGCAACGCGCCGCAGTGGCCTTGCTCAGCGGCGAAGGCGAAGCGCCCACCGACGCGCTGATGAAGAGCCTGGGCATCGACGAGCTCTCGCTGCGGCAAGGCGACACCGATGTGCGCGAAACCGTCTTCAGCCTGGGCAAGCAGCTGTCACGGCGCTGGTACCTGGGTTACGAGCGCGGCGTCAACGCCACCACGGGCACCTGGCAGCTCATCTACCGCATCGCGCAGCGCTTCACCTTGCGCGCCCAGAGCGGCCTGGACAACTCGCTGGACGTGATCTGGACCTGGCGCCTGCAAGAGGCCCCGGCCGATGCCGGCATGCGAAAATTGCTCATTACCCCGCCGTAGTTCAATGGATAGAACGGGCGCCTCCTAAGCGCCAGATGTGGGTTCGATTCCCGCCGGGGGGGCCAGGCTAGCGACGGCACAGGCCTGCGGGTGCAACTTCCGGCAGCGGGCGCACTCCAATCGGCAGCCGGTCCTATACTGACCGCGGCTGCGTCATTTTTCGCTCGTCCATTGCCCTCGAAAGGCCCTCCGACCATGGGTTCCAAACTGAAATTCGCCAGCATCCTGGCCGTGGGTGCGGTGGCCGGCGCGCTCACCACCATGCAATTGCAGGCGGTGGCGCGCAGCAGCATGGCGCCGCTGCCGCTCGAGGAAGTGCAGCAACTCGCCGCCGTCTTCGACCGCGTGAAGGCCGAATATGTCGAGCCGGTGGACGAGAAGAAGCTCATTTCCGACGCCATCGCCGGCATGGTGGCGGGTCTGGACCCGCACTCGCAGTATTTCGACAAGAAGTCGTTCAAGGAATTTCGCGAAGCCACCGGCGGCAAGTTCGTCGGCATCGGCATCGAAATGGGCATGGAAGACGGCCTGGTCAAGGTGGTCTCGCCCATCGAAGGCTCGCCCGCCTTCCGCGCCGGCCTGAAGTCGGGTGACCTCATCACGCGCATCGACGACACGCCCGTGAAGGGCCTGACGGTGGACCAGGCGGTCAAGAAGATGCGCGGCGACCCCAACACCAAGGTCGTGCTCACGGTCTACCGCAAGAACGAGGGCCGCACCTTCCCGGTGACCCTCATCCGCGACGAGATCCGCATGCAGAGCGTGCGCGCCAAGATGCTGGAGCCCGGCTACGGCTGGCTGCGCGTGAGCCAGTTCCAGGACCGCACGGTGGATGACTTCGTGCGCAAGATCGAAGAGCTCTACAAGCAGGACCCCCACCTCAAGGGCCTGGTGCTCGACCTGCGCAACGACCCCGGCGGCCTGCTCGACGGCGCCGTGGCGCTGGCCGCAGCCTTCCTGCCCAGCGACGTGGTCATCGTCACCACCAACGGCCAGTTGCCGGAGTCGCGCGCCACCTTCCGCGCCAGCCCCGAGTACTACGCGCGCCGCGGCGGCGCCGACCCGCTCAAGCGCCTGCCCGCGGCGCTCAAGAGCGTGCCGCTGGTGGTGCTGGTGAACGAAGCCTCGGCCTCGGCCAGCGAGATCGTCGCCGGCGCCCTGCAAGACTACAAGCGCGCCACGCTGATGGGTGCGCAGACCTTCGGCAAGGGCTCGGTGCAGACCGTGCGCCCGCTGCCGGCCGACACGGCGTTGAAGATCACCACCGCGCGCTACTACACGCCCAACGGCCGCAGCATCCAGGCCAAGGGCATCGTGCCCGATGTCTTCCTCGACGAAACCGCCGAGGGCAACGTCTTCGCCGCGTTGCGCATGCGCGAGACCGACCTGGATCGCCACCTGCAAGGCGCCGACGAGCGCAAGGACGCCGAGCGTGAAAAGGCGCGCGAGGAAGCGCGCAAGAAGCTCGAAGACCAGGTCGCCCGCACCCGGGAGCCGGTGAAGCCGCTGCCCGAGTTCGGCAGCCCGGAAGACTTCCCGCTGCAACAGGCGCTCAACCAGTTGCGCGGGCTGCCCGTGATGGCCAGCAAGACCGCGGCAGCCGAGCAGCGCGCCGAAGTCACGACCAAGCCGCCCGCCGGTCACACCAAGTAGGGCGACAGCCCTTTCCACAGCCAAGCCCGCCGCCCGGCGGGCTTCGTGTTTCAAGCCATGAACGACGAGCAACTGCTGCGCTACGCCCGCCACCTGATGCTCGACGAGATCGGCATCGAGGGCCAGGGCCGCCTGCTGGCGGCGCACGCACTCGTCATCGGTGCCGGCGGCCTGGGTTCACCGGCCGCGCTGTACCTGGGCACCGCCGGCGTGGGGCGGCTCACGGTCGTCGACCACGACGAGGTCGACCTCACCAACCTGCAGCGGCAGATCGCGCACAACCTGTCGCGCCTGGGCCTGCCCAAGGCCGAGTCCGTGCGCGCCAGCGTGGCCGCGATCAACCCCGACGTGCGGCTGCGCGCGCTGGTGCGCCGCGCCGACGAAGCGCTGCTCGACGAGCTCGTACCGCAGGTCGACGTGGTGCTCGACTGCTGCGACAACTTCCGCACGCGACACGCCGTCAACGCCGCCTGCGTGCGCCACGGCAAGCCGCTGGTCTCGGGTGCGGCGATCGGCTGGGACGCGCAAGTCTCGGTCTATGACACGCGGCGGGACGGTGCACCTTGCTACGCCTGCCTGTTTCCTGCGGATTCGACCCACGAGGAGGTGTCCTGCGCGACCATGGGCGTCTTCGCGCCGCTGGTGGGCATCGTCGGCAGCATGCAGGCAGCCGAGGCGCTGAAGCTGCTGCTCGGTGCCGGGCAATCGCTGGCCGGGCGGCTGCTGATGCTGGACGCCCGCAGCATGCACTGGGACGTCATCGCCCTGGCGCGGCAGGCGGCCTGCCCGGTGTGCTCGGGGCTGCGCGCGCCCTCCCCGCCGGCGCCCTGAGACCCGGGCCCCATCGCCGCGTCGCCGTCTGGCGGTAAGCTCTCCCGCATGGATACCAAGAACCCCACGCTGAAGGCGCGCAACTTCCCCTCCGCCGAGGAAGAGGCCGGCGCACTGGCCCGCGCGGCGCGCTACGCCGGCCCCGAGAGCGCCTACCGCCTGGCCTTCACCGACACCGACTTCCTGCTGCGCGAGGAACTGCGGCCGGTGCGCATGCAGCTCGAACTGCTCAAGCCCGAGATCGTGCAGCAGGAGCTCGGCATCGAGTCGACCATCGTCATCTTCGGCAGTGCGCGCGTCACCACGCCCGAGCAGGCGCTGGCCGGGTTGGGACGGGCTCAGTCCAATGGCGATGCCCGCCTGGTGCGCCAGGCCGAGATGGCGGTTTCCATGAGCCATTACTACGCCGAGGCGCGGCACTTCGCGGCGCTCGTCACCGAACGATCGAAGGCACTCGCCACGCCGATCTACGTCGTCACCGGCGGCGGGCCCGGCATCATGGAAGCCGGCAACCGCGGTGCACACGATGTGGGCGGCAAGAGCATCGGCCTGAATATCGTGCTGCCGCACGAACAGGCACCCAACGCCTACATCACCCCGGAGCTGTGCTTCCAGTTCCACTATTTCGCGCTGCGCAAGATGCACTTCCTGATGCGCAGCATCGCGCTGGTGTGCTTCCCCGGCGGCTTCGGCACGCTGGACGAACTGTTCGAGACCATCACGCTGGTGCAGACCGGCAAGAGCCGCAAACGCCCCATCCTGCTCTTCGGCCGCCTCTTCTGGGAGCGCCTGATCGACTTCGACTTCCTCGTCGAGGCCGGCATGGTGAGTGCCGACGACCTGGCGCTGTTCCACTTCGTGGAGACCGCCGAAGAGGCCTGGGAGCAGCTCGCTTCGTACTACGGCTTCGACCTGCCGCCCACCGAAACCGGCGAGTTCGCCACCGACATCTGAGCTCTCCATGACCCAGCATGTCAGCCTCATAGGCGCGCCCACCGATATCGGCGCCGGCACGCGCGGCGCCAGCATGGGGCCGGAGGCCCTGCGCGTGGCCGGCCTGGTTCCCACGCTGCAAGCCCATGGCCTGCAGGTGCATGACCGCGGCAACCTCAGCGGCCCGGCCAATCCCTGGCTGCCACCGGTGGACGGCTGGCGCCACCTGGCCGAGGTGGTGGCCTGGAACCGCGCCGTGTTTGACGCCGTGCACGCCGAGCTGCAACTCGGCCACCTGCCCATCGTGCTGGGCGGCGACCATTGCCTGGGCATCGGCAGCATCAGCGCCGTCGCGCGGCACTGCCGCGAGGCCGGCAAGAAGCTGCGTGTGCTGTGGCTGGACGCGCACGCCGACTTCAACACCAGCGTGCTCACGCCCAGCGGCAACATCCACGGCATGCCGGTGGCCTGCCTGTGCGGCCACGGGCCACAGGCGCTGATCGAGATCGGCGGCGTGGTCCCGGCGCTCAACCCGAAGTGGCTGCGCCAGATCGGCATCCGCAGCGTGGACCCCGGCGAGAAGCGCTTCGTCCACCAGGTGGGGCTCGAGGTCTTCGACATGCGCTATATCGACGAGATGGGCATGCGCCACACCATGGAGCTCGCCCTGGCCACGCTGGACGAGAAGACGCACCTGCACGTGAGCTTCGACGTCGATTTCCTCGACCCCGAGATCGCCCCCGGCGTGGGCACCACGGTGCCCGGCGGGCCGACCTATCGCGAGGCCCAGCTGTGCATGGAGATGATCGCCGACACCGGCCGGCTGGCCAGCCTGGACGTGATGGAGCTCAACCCCGCGCTGGACCTGCGCAACAAGACCGCCGAGCTGGCGGTGGACCTCATCGAGAGCCTGTTCGGCAAGAGCACGCTGATGCGCGAATGAGGCGGATGCCGGCACCCGCCTTGGTTGTGCTGGCGTTGCTGCTGGGCCCGGGCCTGGCCGCGGCGCAGGGCCTGCTCACGCTGGAGCTGCTGTCGCCGCGCGAAGATCCCGCCAGCACCCCGCGCGAAGTCGTGCATGTGCTGGGCCGCACCGCCCCCGGCGCGCAGGTGCGCGTGGGCGGCGAGCCGGTCACGGTCCACGCCACCGGCGTCTTCGCGCGTGACCGCGTGCCGCTGGCGCCGGGGGTCAACCACATCACCATCGAAGCCCGCAGCGCCGACGGCCAGACGCTGGTGCGCACGCTCGAGATCGAACGCACGCCACCCCCACCGGCGGTGCAATGGCCCACCGATCGCCTCTTCCTCGACGGCGCCAGCCTGCGCCCCGACCAGGCGCTGCGCGTGGCGCCGGGCGAAGCGGTGGAAGTGGCGGTGCGCGCCACGCCCGGCCAACAGGTCGAAGCCAGGCTCCCCGGCCAGGGCTGGCAGCCGCTGGCCGAGACCGGCCCCGCCAGCGGCCGCTACCGCGCGCGGCTGGGCTTCACCGGCGGCGACGATATCGAAGCCGCGCCGGTTCAGGTGCGCATCCGCGGCGTTGCACTGCCGCGCAGCGCCGGGCCGCGCGCCATCACCGCGCTCACGCCGGGTGCCGCGGGCCAGTGGCGCGCCGACCCCGAACGGCTGTTCAGCGTCGGCCCGGAAGGGGCCGAACTGCTGCACGGCTTGCACGAGGTGCGCCTGGGTGGCCCTTACCTGGCCGAACTGCCGCCGGGCGCCCTGCTGCACGCCACCGGCCAGCGCGGCGAAATGCTGCGCGTGCGGCTCTCGCCCGATACCACGGCCTGGGTGGCCGAGCGCTCGCTCGCACCGGCGACACCCGCCACGCCGCCACCGCACGCGGCACCCACGACGATGTCGGTGGCCGGCGGGGCCGACGGCGACGTGGTGAATATCCCGCTGCTCGCGCGCGTGCCCTATGCGGTGCGCGCAGTGGCCGACGCCGCGGGCCGGCACGCGCTGGAGGTGGAAATCTTCGACAGCCACCACGCCGTCACCTGGATCACCCACCGCGCCGGCGCCCGCGTGGTGCGCGAGCTCACGGCCGAGCAGGCGGGGCCCGGCCGGGTGCGCGTGCGCATCGCGCTGCACGAGCCGCGGCTGTGGGGCTGGCGCGTGGAGCGCACGGCCAACGCGCTGCGCATCGTCGTGCGCGCCGCGCCGGCCCTCGCCGCGCAGGGCTCACCGCTGGCCGGCCTGCGCGTGGCGCTCGAACCGGGCCACGGCAGTGGCGACAACCTGGGCGCCGTGGGCGCCACGGCGGTGCCCGAGAAGGACGTCAACCGCTGGGCGGTGGAGGCACTGAAGGCCGAACTCGAAGGCGTCGGTGCATTCGTCACCGTGGTGCGCGAGAACGACGACAACCCCGCGCTGCGCGAGCGCGCGCGCCGGGTCGTCGAGTCGCAGGCCCAGCTTTTCGTCAGCGTGCACGCCAACGCCACCGACACCTCGCAGGGCTTCCTGCGCACCGCCGGCGCCTCGACGTACTACAAGCACGCCACCGCGCGCGACCTGGCCGCGGCCGTGCAGCGGCGGCTCCTCGAACAAACCGGCCTGGACGACTTCGGCCTGGTGGGCAACTTCAACTACACGCCGATCCGCCTGGTGACCTGGATGCCCGCCATCCTGGTGGAGCAAGCCTTCCTGTCGCACCCGGGTGACGAGGCGCGGCTCCTCGATCCGGCCTTCCGTGCCCTCATGGCCCGGGCCGTGCGCCAGGGCCTGGAGGACTTCCTGCGCTCACCTTGACCCCGCCAGCCCGCCGCCGGCCACACGCGTCGGGACGGGCGCTGAACGCCGTCTATAAGATCGGGCCCATGCGCCTTGCCTGTGTGCCCCCTCCCATCCGTCGCGCGAGGACGAACGCGTGGCGGCTGTGGGGTCCCGTGATGGCCTGGTGCGCGCTGGCCTGGTGCGCGCCAGGCCCCGCACAAGCCGCCGCGCCGGTCGCGGCCACCGCGGCCCCACCCGCCTCGGCGGCCGCCGCCGAGCCCACCGTCACCGGCGTCGGCCAGCGCATCTACGAGCGCGCGCGGCCCCAGCTGCTGCAGGTGCGCACCTTGCTCAAGACGCAGGACAGCCAGGCCTCCGTGGGCTCGGGCTTCCTGGTCGACGACGGAGCGCACCTGGTCACCAATTACCACGTGGTGAGCCAGTACGCGCTGCAGCCCGGCCGATTCCGCCTGGTCTACGTCACGGTGGATGGCCACCAGGGCGCGCTGCAACTGCTGGCCTTCGATGTCGTCCACGACCTGGCCCTGCTCAAGCCGGTGGACCCCGCGCCGCTGGCCGGCCGAGGTGCCGTGCCGCTGCGGCCCGAGAGCGAACCGCTGCCACGCGGCGCGCGCATCTATTCGTTGGGCAACCCGCTGGACGTGGGCTTTGCGCTGGCCGAAGGCACCTACAACGGCCCGGTGGAGCGCAGCTTCCTGCCCACGCTGTTCTTCGGCGGCTCGCTCAGCCCGGGCATGAGCGGCGGCCCGGCGCTCGACGAGCAGGGCCGCCTGGTGGGCGTGAACGTGGCCACGCGGCGCGACGGCGAGCAGGTCAGCTTCCTCGTGCCCGCGGCGCCGGTGCGTGCGCTGCTGGCGCGCGCCCGCATCGGCCCGCCCGTCACGGCGCCGTCCTGGCCTGAAATCAAACGCCAGTTGCTGGGCCACGAAGCCCAGCTCACCGAACGCTTCATCGCGCAGCCCTGGCGCCACGCCGGGCACCCGCGCTATGCCATTCCGGTGCCGCAGGAGCAGTTCATGCGCTGCTGGGGCCGCGGCTCGCCGCAGGCCGTGCGCGGGCTGCAGTTCGAACGTTCGGACTGCGAAATGGACAGCCGCATCTTCGTGGGCGGCGCCCTGCTCACGGGCTTCCTCACCGTGCGCCACGAGGCCTACGACGGCAGCAAACTGGGCGCATTGCGCTTTGCCGAACGCTACTCGGCGAGCTTTCGCAACGAGTTCGTGGGCCGCAACGACCGCCAGCTCACCGCGCCCCGCTGCGTGGAACGCCAGGTCGCCAGCCCCGGCAAGGGCGCCGGCCTGCCGCTGAAGGCCGTGATCTGCCTGCGCGCCTACAAGAAACTCGAAGGCCTGCACGACCTGAGCGTCCTGGTGGCCACGCTGGACGGCACCGAGTCTGGCGTGCAGGGCCGCTTCGACGCCCGCGGCGTGAGCCTGGTCAGCGCCCAGCGACTGGCGCAACATTACCTCGACGGATTCGCATGGACAGGCCCGAAGACCGGCTCGCGCTGATCGAGCTCTTCGAGCGCGACAGCCGCGCCGCGCGCGCCATCGATATCCACCGCTGGCCCTTGACGATCGGCCGTGCGCTGGACAACCAGGTGGTGCTGGCCGACCCCCACATCGCCGCCCACCACGCCCGCATCGAACCCGACGGGCAGGGCCGGCTGACGCTGACCGTGCTCCACAGCCGCAATGGCGTCACCCTGGACGGACGACCCCTGGGTGCGGGCGCTGCCGTGTCCCTGCCCGATGGCGGCGCCACCCTGCACCTCGGCACGACGAGACTGCGCCTGCGCCTACCTGGCGAAGTGCTGGCACCCGAAACCCCGCTGCCCGCGCTGGCACCCGGCCACCGGGCGGCGCCGCTGCTTGCGCTGGCGGGCGTGACCTTGATCAGCTTGTACGGCCACTGGCTGGGGCTGGACCCCGGTGCCGATACCTCGGCCTGGCTGCCCGTGCTCGTCGGGCTGCCGGTGGTCGTGGCCGGCTGGTGCGGGCTCTGGGCGCTGCTGTCCAAGCTCTTCCAGCAGCGCTTCGATTTCGGCGGCCACCTGCGCATCGCGCTGCCCTGGCTGCTGCTCATCGACGTGGTCGGCGCGGTGGTGCCGCAGGCCGCCGCTGGATTGGCGCTGCCATGGTTGTGGCAGCTCTCGGGGCCCTTGCAGGCGCTGCTGGGGGCATTGCTCGTGCGCCATCACCTGCAACACCTGCTGCCGCTGCATCCGCGCGGGGTGACCGGGTCGGTGGCTGCAGTGGCTCTCATGGCCGCAGGCATCTCCATGGCGCTGAGCTACCGCGGCACCGATCGCCCGTACGGCGCACCGTACATGAGCACGCTGCCCCTGCCGGCGCTGCGGCTGGCCGGCACCGTGCCCACGGCCACCCTGGTCGCGGAGATGGCGCCCCTGGCCGCGGATCTGGCCCGACGCGTGAAGGCTGCACAGCAGGACGAAGCCGACCCGGACGACGCCGCCGCCGGCGACTGAGGCGTGCACTGCTGCATTGCCGGCCCGGCGCGCGCAGGCGATGATCGTGTCCCATGGAAAAGCCCTTGCTCATCGGCGTCTCCGCACGCATCCATTACCCCGGCGCCGCCGGCATGCCGCTGGCCGGCGTGTGGACCAAGACCTTGCACTACCTGGAGCAGTCGGTCGCGCACTGGGTGCTGTCCGGCGGCGCCATGGCGGTGATGGTGCCGGTGGTGGACGCCACCGGCGTGGTCCAGCGCAGCGATCTCGACTTGCACGACTACGCGCAGGCGCTGGACGGCCTGGTGCTGCAGGGCGGCAACGACGTCGCCCCCGAGAGCTACGGCGAGGCCCCGCTGCACGCCGACTGGGAAGGCGACCGCGTGCGCGATCTCTACGAGATGGAGCTCATCCGCGCCTTCGTCGCCGCGGGCAAGCCGGTCTTCGGCATCTGCCGCGGCCTGCAGCTGCTCAACGTCACCTACGGCGGCACCTTGCTGCAGGACATCCACGCCCAGCACTCGCAGGCCGTGGCGCACCGCGAGCTGGGCAAGTACGAGAACCACCACCACCGGGTGGAGTTCGTGCCCGGCACGCAACTGGCCGGGCTCTTCCCCGGCGTGGTGCAGGCCACCACCAACAGCATCCACCACCAGGGCATCAAGGACCTCGCGCCGGGTTTTGTCGCCGAGGCCCATTGCCCGGAAGACGGCGTGATCGAAGCCGTGCGCTGGAGCGGCGCGAGCTATGTGGCCGGCGTGCAGTGGCACCCCGAGTTCCACGACCCCGAAGACCCGCATACGCTGGACGACACGGCCATCCTGCGCGATTTCCTCAGCGCGGCGCGCGCGGTGCGTTCGGCGCGCGCGTAGCCCGCAGCTCGCTCAGCACCTCTTCGTTGTCCTGGCCCACGGCCAGCGGCGCTGCGCGGCGGATCTGCCCCGGCGTGCGCGACAGCTTGGGCACGATGCCGGGCACCTGCAAGCGGCTGCCGTCGGCCAGAGTCTGCTCCTGCAGCATGCCGCGCTCGCGGTAATGCGGGTCGGCCGCGATGTCGGCCACGGTGTAGATGCGCCCGGCCGGCACGGCCGCGGCGTCCAGCGCGGCCAGCACCTCGGCCACGCTGCGGGTGGCCGTCCATGTGCCAATCGCGGCGTCGATCTCCTGCACGCGCGGCACGCGGCCGGTGTTGTCGGCCAGGCCGGGGTCGCGCGCCAGGTCGTCGCGGCCGATCACGCCCATCAGGCGGCGGAAGATGCTGTCGCCGTTGCCCGCCACCAGGGCGTAGCCGTCGTTGCAGCGGTAGGCGTTGCTCGGCGCGATGCCGGGCAAGGCGCTGCCCGCGGCCTCGCGCACCGCGCCGAAGGCGCTGTATTCGGGCAGCAGGCTTTCCATGCAGTTGAAGACTGCCTCGTAGAGCGCCACGTCCACCACCTGGCCCAGGCCGCTGCGCTGGCGCTCCTGCAGCGCCATCAGCACGCCGATCACCCCGTGCAGCGCGGCCAGGGTGTCGCCGATGCTCACGCCCACGCGCACCGGCACGCGGCCCGGCTCGGCCGTGAGGTGGCGCAGGCCGCCCATGGCCTCGGCGACCACGCCGAAACCCGGCTTGTCGCGGTAGGGACCGGTCTGGCCGTAGCCGCTGATGCGCAGCACCACCAGCCGCGGGTTGCGCTGCATCAGCTGCAACGGGTCGAGGCCGAAGCCCTCCATCGCGCCGGGGCGGAAGTTCTCGATCAGCACGTCGCACTCGTCGGCCAACCGGCGCACCGTCTCCTGCGCGGCGCTCTCGCGCAGGTCGAGTGCCACCGAGCGCTTGTTGCGCGACTGCACCTGCCACCACACCGAGGTGCCGTCCTTGAGCAGCCGCCATTTGCGCAGCGGGTCGCCGGCGCCGGGCGGCTCGATCTTGATCACGTCGGCGCCGAAATCGGCCAGCGTCCGGGCTGCGAAGGGGCCGGCGATGAGCTGGCCCAGCTCCAGCACCTTGATGCCGGCGAGTGGCCCGAAGCGGTCCGGCGTGGGTTCGTCAGAGGGCGTTGCGTTCATCGCGGGATGATGGCTCAAACCGCAGCACGCCGGTCGGCGTCGCCTCGGGGACATGGTGTTTGCTCGGGGTGGCGGCGTCAGCTTCGAGGCCGGTATTCATGGCCACAATGCCGGCTACCGCCGGACCTCGACTCCTCGATGAATTTCGCCCACCGCCTGCTGCCGCGCGCCGCCGCAATGGCCTTCGCGGCCACGCTGCTGGCCCTGGGGTCGGCCCGGCCCGCCCCAGCGCAGCCCGCCGCGCCGCACGCGGCCGTGCGCATCGCCTCGGCCTTCGACCCGCAGACCCTGGACCCCCATGCCCTGGCGCTGCTGTACCACTCGCGCGTGGCGTTCCAGATCTACGACTCGCTGGTCGGCCGCAGCGAGGCCTTCAAGATCGAGCCCGCGCTGGCCGTCGCCTGGCAGATGATCTCGCCCACGGTCTGGCGCTTCAAGCTGCGCCAGGGCGTCAGCTTCCACGACGGCACGCCCTTCAGCGCCGAGGATGCCGTGTATTCGCTGGAGCGCGCCATGGCGCCGCCCTCGCAGCGCGCCTTCCAGCTCAAGGGCGTGACGGCGGTGCAGCGCATCGACGCGCTGACCATCGACATCCAGCTCGAGGCCCCCGACGCCGTGCTGCCCGAGAAGCTGCAGTACGTGGCGATGATGAGCAAGGCCTGGTGCGAAAAGCACGGCCTGGCCCGGGCGCAGGATTTCAACGCCAAGCAGGAGACCTTCGCCGTTCGCCACGCGAATGGCACCGGGCCCTTCCGGCTGGACCGCTACGAACCCGACGTGCGCACGCTGCTCAGGCGGCACACCGGGTGGTGGGGCGCCAGCGACAAGCGCACGGGCAACGTCGAACAGGTGAGCTACGTCACCATCAAGTCCGATGCCACACGCCTGGCCGCACTGACTTCAGGCGAAATCGACCTCGTGCTCGACCCGCCGTACCAGGACATCGCACGCCTGAAGGCCGACCCGCGAATGGCCGTCTTGCAGGCCGCCGATATCGGCCAGCAGTACCTCACCTTCGACCAGGCGCGCAACGAGCTCGCCGACAGCGACGTGAAGGGACGCAACCCCTTCAAGGACTTGCGCGTGCGCAAGGCCGTGTACCACGCGCTGAACGTGCCGCTGATCGTCGACAAGGTGCTGCGCGGCCAGGCCGTGCCCACCGGCGCCTTCCTCAGCCCGCTGGTGGACGGCTCGCCGGCCGCGCTCGACAAGCGGCTGCCCTACGACCCGGCCCGCGCACGCCAGCTGCTGGGCGAGGCCGGGTACCCGAACGGCTTCTCGGTGACGCTGGACTGCGTCAACGTGGCCTGGCGCGAGAACGTCTGCCAGGCCATGGCGGCGATGCTCACGCAGGTGGGCATACGCACGACCTTGCGCTCCAGCCCGACCGGCCAGTTCTTCCCCAAGCTCACCCAAGGCAGCGCCAGTTTCGTCGAGTTCGGCTGGACGGCCACGCCCGACGCCTGGAACTCGCTCAATGGCCTGTTCCGCACCTGGGACCGCGCCGGCCTGGGCACCTTCAACGCCGGGCGCTACAGCAACGCCAAGCTCGATGCGCTGATCGACGGCATACGCACCGAGCCCGACCTCGGACGGCGCCGCGCCATGGTGACCACGGTGCTGCGCATGGTCGGCGAAGACCTGCCCTACGTGCCGCTGTACCGTCGCATGCTCACCTGGGCCATGGCCAAGAAGGTGAGCGCCATTCAGTGGCCCAACGACACGCTGGAGCTGCGCTGGTTGCGGGTGAAGTGAGCCCCTGACGCGGCCGGCCGCCGGCAGGCCTTCAGCGCTGCGGCGCGCAGGGCCCGTGCAGACGCCGGAATTCGCCGGGCATCACCGCACCGGGCTGCGCATGCAGGCCGCGGTTCAGCGCCCTGGCCATGCGCTCCTGCTTGACCAGCGGCCCGCGGTCCCAGCGCGTGCGTATGCTCCAGGCGTGGCCCTCTTCCACCATGCGCCGGGCGATGTCCTCGCCTGCCACCCGCAAGGTGCCCAGCGTGCGGCCGAACTTGTCGCGGCCCGTGGCCTGCACGGTCGCGGACTTGTCGAGCACCCAATCCGCGAGCGCGCGGTGCGCTTCTTCGCCCCCGGGCTGGCACAGCTCGGGAGCGTCGATGTCACGCAGGCGCAACTCGAAGGCGGCTTGCCCGGCCGGGGCGAAGCTCAGGCTGTCGCCATCGCCCACGCGAGTCACCACGCCCTGCACGGCGCGCGCTGCCGCGGGTGCGGCAGAGCCGGCCAGGGGAGCCCAAAGCAAAGCGCACAGGCCAGCCAGGATCAGACCAGAGGGGTTCAAGGGCTTGCTCCTTTTGCACCGCAAAGCGCGGCGCGTTTGTTTCGCCAATACGGATCGATCATCAGGCCGTCGCAATCCAGCCTTCGAGCGGGTCGACATCCGCCGGCAGGCCGCCCAGCGGCCGCGTGCTGGCCCACGCCGCCTGCATCAGGCACAGCGCGGCGTCCAGGCGGTCGCCCGAGGCGTCGTCCACCAGCGCCTCGCGCTGGCCGTGGGTGAGCTTCAGCCGCAGGGCGAGCCGAGTGCGGCCCTGCTCGAGTGCATCGACGATATCCTTGCGCGCAATGAGCCGTTCGGCGCTGGCGTCGTTCTTGTACGAACGCCGCCCGATCAGTTCGAAGGCCAGCAGCCCCGGGTAGGCCTCGACGGCCACACGCCCGGGGTCGCCGGCGCGCAGCCGCGGGATCGCCACGCCGGCCGCCACCAGGCGCGACAGGCCCTCGAAATACATGAAGCCCACCGGCACATAACGCGTCTGCAGTGGGCTGGTCGAGCTGATGCCGGGCCGCGCGCGATCGGTGGCGCGGTGGATCAGGCGCTGCCCAGGCGGCCGGCCCTGGCCCCAGGCATCGATCAACGCCCGCCACGCCATGCGGTTGGGGCAGCGGCGGTGCAGCTCGGCGATCACGGCATCCGCCGTGCCACCCAGGGCCTGCGATTCGACGAACTCACGCGGCAGGCCGAACGGGAAATCGAACGCACCCAGCCAGGGGCCGGGCTCGGCCAACAGCGCTTCGAAGTCCACCAGACGCTCCAGGGTCTGCAGGCGCTGCACCCGCAATACGGCGCCGGCGAGCTCGCCGCGCGCCACGACGATGGGCTTGCGCCGCGAAGGCGCGCTGCTGAAGTCCACCCCCCACAAGGCCAGCGCCATGGCGTTCAGCCCAGCGCCAGCGCCATCACGCCGCCGGCGATGCAGCCCGCGCCGAGCAGCCGCAGCCCGCGGTCGGCTTCGCCGAGCAGGCGGCCACCGAGCAGCGCCGCCACCAGCATCGAGACCTCGCGCGCCGGGGCCACGTGGCTCAGCGGGGCGAGCGTGAGCGCGTACAGCACCAGGATATAGGCCAGCGGCCCGAGCAGGGCCACCACCAGCGCGTGCTTCCATTGCGCTCGCCAGGCCTGGCGCAGCCCGGCGCGACTGCGCAGCAGCGTCGGCAGTTGCAGGGGCACGCGCAACAGGTTGCAGACATAGTCGAAGACCACCGGGCCGATGGCCAGCACCTTGATGGCGTAGCCGTCGATGACCGAATAGCCGGCGATCGCCGCGCCGGTGATCAAGCCCCAGCGCACGCCCGCGCGTACCCTTGCGCGCGCCACCGGGTCGTGCCCGCGGCGCCACAGGGCGGGGCCGCCGGCGACCAGGAATACGCCGCCGCACACCGCCAGCACGCCGGCCGCGCCGACGATCGTGAGCCGCTCACCGAGCAGCGCCACGGCCACGCCCGCGGTCAGCAGCGGCGCGCTGCCACGCGCCAACGGATAGACCACCGTGAGATCGCCCACCCGGTAGCCCTTGAGCAGCGAGTTGAAATACAGTAGGTGCACGACCGCGCTGGCGGCCACAGCGCCCCACTGCGCCCAGCCCCACAGCGGCACTTCGTTCCAGCCGAACCACAGGCCGGCCGGCAGCCAGACCACGCTGGTGATGAGGCTGGTGAGCAGGGTGAAACGCTGGTCGCCGCCGGCACGCTTGGCGGCGATATTCCAGCTCGCGTGCAGCACGGCGGCCAGCAGCACGAGCGCGAGCGCGGACAAGGGCATGCGTCGATTCTGCCTTGCCCCCGAGCGACGTCCGGCTGCGGCTAGAGTCGGGCCCATGAACAGCAACCCCATCCTCGTGCAAGCCCTGCGCGGCGGCATTGTCGAGTCAGTTCACCGCGGCGCCTATGCCATCGTCGACGCGGCCGGCACGCTGCACACCGCCGTGGGCGATATCGATCGCCCGATCTTTCCGCGCTCGGCGGTGAAGGTGCTGCAGGCCCTGCCGCTGGTGGCCAGCGGCGCGGCCGAGCGCTGGCAGCTCAGCGACGAAGAGCTGGCGCTGGCCTGCGCCTCGCATGGCGGCGAGCCACTGCACGCGCAGACCGCGGCCTCGATGCTGGCCAAGGCCGGCGTCGACGAGGCGGCGCTGGAATGCGGCACGCACTGGCCCTATTTCGACGGCGCCATCAAGGCCCTGTCCGCCGCCGGGCAGGTGCCCAGCGCGCTGCACAACAACTGCTCGGGCAAGCACTCGGGCTTCGTCTGCCTGGGTTGCCTGATGGCGGAAGCGCAAGGTCAAGGCGGTGACCGCCGCGCCTTCCTGCGCGGCTACGTCAAACCCGAACACCCGGTGATGCGCGAGGTGACGTCCGCGCTGCAGGCGGCCACCGGCTACGACCTCGCCAGCGCCGCCGTGGGCACCGACGGCTGCTCCATCCCCACCTACGCCATCCCGCTGCGCCACCTGGCCCATGCCTTTGCCCGCGTGGCCACGGGGCAAGGCCTGAGCGAGGGCCATGCCCGCGCCGCGCGGCGGTTGCGTGCAGCGGTCGCCCGTGCGCCCTTCATGGTGGCCGGCAGCGGCCGCTTCGACACCCGCGTGATGGAACGCCTGGGCGAGCGCGTGTTCTGCAAGGTGGGCGCCGAGGGCGTGCATTGCGCCGCCCTGCCCGAGCTGGGCCTGGGCGTGGCCGTGAAGATGGACGACGGCAACAACGCCCGCGCCTGCGAGGTGGTGATGGCCGCGCTCATCGCGCAGTTGCTGCCGCTGGCCGCCGAAGAGGAAGTGTTCATCGGCGCACTCAGCGACCTGAGCCTGAAAAACTGGAACGGCATCGAGGTGGGCCGCCTTCAAGCCGCCGCCGGGCTGCGCTCGTAGCGGGTTTGAGCGCGCCGAACTGGGCGGCAGCGCGGGTCGAAGCGATGGCCCGTTCCACCGGGCGTGCGACGATCGCAAGTCGAAGGGGGAATTCCATGCGCTGGCTTGTGCGAATCGGTGTGCTGCTCCTCCTGCTGGTCGGGGCCGGCGTCGCATGGCTGATGTCCGGCGCGGCCCGCGGGCCGGTGGTCGATGGCACCTTGTCGGCGCCCGGGCTGAGCGAGCGCGTGGAAGTGCTGCGCGACGGCAATGGCATCCCCTACATCTTTGCGAAGAACACGCCGGACCTGATCCGCGCACAAGGGTTCGTCACGGCGCAGTCGCGCATCTTCCAGCTCGAGGCCTATCGAGCCCTCGCGTCGGGCCGTCTGGCCGAGGCCATTGGCCCCAAGGGGCTGAACAACGACCGCGAGATGCGCCGCATCGGCCTGCGCC
Source organism: Rubrivivax sp. (assembly GCA_030681795.1). Lineage (GTDB taxonomy): Bacteria > Pseudomonadota > Gammaproteobacteria > Burkholderiales > Burkholderiaceae_C > Rubrivivax. Next base: position 75,860 of record JAUXRG010000111.1, on the reverse strand, counting down.
GCAACGCCGAACGCCATGCCAGGCTGCTGTCGCCGGCGGCGAGGGACTGGCTCGGCTGGTACGCCGAAGGCATGAACGCCTACATCGTCGCGAATGCCGGCGACCTGCCGGTCGAGCTCAAGCTCGCGGGCTTCGTGGCCTCGCCCTGGATGCTGGAGGACATGCTCACGGTGCTGCACTTCATCAACTGGAGCCAGGCCGCCAACTACAAGGGCGAACTGGCAATGCAGGCGGTGATCGACCGGGTCGGCATCGAGCGCGCGAGCGAGCTGTTTCCGGCCGCCCACCGCGCGACCCGATCCGGCGTCGCCGTCGCCGGTGCGATGCCCGCCCCGGGGGCTGGCGCGCTGTGGCTGGGTCTGTCCGATCTGCCCACGGGGCAGCGGCTGGCGGCCGACGAGCTGGCCGCGCCGCTGGCCGTGGGCAGCAACAACTGGGCGATCGCGCCAGCGCGTTCGGCCAGTGGCGCCGCCGTGCTCGTCAACGACCCGCACCTCGACTCGCGCATCCTGCCGGGCATCTGGATGCCGATCGGTCTCTTCAGCCCCGACATCCAGGCGGTGGGCGCCGCGCTGCCCGCCGTGCCCGGCATCCTGGTCGGGCGCAACGCGAACGTGGCCTTCGGCGTCACCAATGCCTATGGCGACAGCCAGGACTTGTTCATCGAGCAATTGGCGCCCGGCAAACCCGACCATTACCTCGACGGCGGGCAGGCGCGTCCCTTCGACACGAGCACCGAGCTCATCCGCATCAAGGACGACAAGGCGCCGGGCGGCCTGCGCGAGGAGCGGCTGGTCGTGCGCCGCACCGTGCGCGGCCCCATCGTCAGCGATCAACCGCTGGGTGCGCGCAAGGACCGGCTGCTGAGCCTGCGCATGGTGTCGGCCGAGATGCCGGGTGGCGACATCGGGATCGACCGCCTGGTCGTTGCGCGCAACGCGGCAGAGGTGGATTCCGCGGTCCAGAAGATCGACATCATGTATTTCAATTTCGTCTTCGCCGACAAGGCCGGGGCGATCGGGCATCGCGCCAGCGGGCGCGTGCCGATTCGGCGCAGCGGGCACGGCCTGCACCCGAAGGCGGCCGACGGGGCCGACGACTGGACAGGCACCATCGCGCCGGAGCGCATGCCGGGCCAGATCTCGCCGGCCAGCGGCTGGGTGGCCACGGCCAACCACGATACGCGCAGCGCCGACTACCCCTACGAGTACTCGACGTTCTTCTCGCCGCCCTATCGCTACGATCGCATCGCTGAAGTCCTGTCAGCCAGCGGCCGCATGACCACGGCCGATCAGGCGCGGCTGATGATGGACATCAAGAACCTGCAGACGCGCCACCTCTTGCCCCGGATGATCGAGGCCTTGAAGGCCCAGCCCGAGTTCGCCGAGTGGGTGACGCTGCTGTCGTCCTGGGACGGCAGCGAGCGGGCGGACCTGGCCGCGCCGCTGATCTACCGGCATGTCTACCACCGGACGGCCTACGAGTCCTTTGTCGACGAGATGGGCGAAGACGGCGCACGCACCTATCTCAAGGAGTGGTACGTCTGGCAGGCCCGCTTCGACCAGTTGCTGGCCCAGCCGCAGTCGCGCTGGTTCGACGACACGCGCACGCCCGCCGTGGAGACGCTGCCCGACATCATCCGTCGCTCGGCCTTTGCGGTACAGAAGGAGCTGAGCGAGCGCCACGGGGCCGATCCCAAGGCCTGGCGCTGGGGCGCCGAGCACCGCGTCCAGTTCGACAGCCCGGTGCGGCGCACGGGATTCGGGCGCGATACCTTCGGCCGTGCCGCCCAGCCCTACGACGGCTCCAACGAGACCGTCATGCGCGCGCTGACGACGCGCTTCATGAGCGGGCACGACGCCGAAGTGATTGCCTCGATGCGCATCGTCGCCGACCTGGCCGACAACGAGAAGGTGATGGCCGTGGTCAGCGGCGGCGTGGTCGAACGTCAGTTCCACCGCCACCAGAAGAACCATCTGGATGCCTGGTTTGCCGGGATGCTGCTGCCGTGGTATTTCGATCGCGCCGCGATCGAGCGCGAGGCGCGGGCGAGGCAGACGCTCAAGCCATAGCGCTGCGCCCGACCTTCGCTCGGGCTCGGCGCCAGCCTGAACGTTCACGTGCACTGTGTGGAGCTGGGGGGCGCCCCCGATCGAAATACGAACTACTCGGCCTCAAAGCCCTGGCTGGTGAACTTCAGCGTGCGGCTGTTTTCCGTGACCGTGCGCACCACGTTGTCCGGAACGCCGCCGGGAATCGTCGCAGCGATTTCGATGGTGACGGTCACCTCGGCCCCGACCAGGCCGGCCAGGTGGGCGATCACCTCGTCGGCAATGCGGCTGGCATCGCGGCCGGCACGTGCGCTGTCCAGGTTGGCCGTGCCGTGGAAGCGCTTGGGCTGCGCGGCAACTGGCGGCACTGGCGGGCGCCCAACAGGCGGCCGTCCCGGATCGGTCGTTGTCGATCCAGTTCCGCCTGTCGCCGCCTCTTCGCCGGGCTTCAGCGCACGGCCGGCCTCGGACACTGCCCTGTCAGCATCGATCTGCACCCGGGCAACGCCGGGCTTCACCAGCAGCCCTGACGACTGCGCGTCGGTTATCGAAACCATCTCGCCGGTGCGCAGCCCGCGGTAGCGCGCTGCCACTTCATCGTGGCTGTCGCCGAAAGCAAAGCTGTCGTGCTCCCAGGTCAGCAGCGACAGACCATCCCGAATCGAATTGACCAGCACTGACGAGTCTGCAAGCCGTGGCAGGTACAGGTAGCGGCCGAAGTCCTCAGCCAATTGCTTGATGGCCACGCTGTCACCGCGCCACAGCGGCACGCGGTCCAGTTCCATGCGCAAGCGCGTCGGGGCGAAGGCAGTCAGCAAGAGCTCGTCGCTGCGCAGCTTCTTGCTGGCCCTCACGGCCAGGGCGTCATGGCCGGTAAGCCTCGTCGCCTCCCACTTGATCGCCGACTGCGGCGACTCTTGCGTCGGCACCAGCAGCCACAAATAGGTCTCCGGCAAACGCGCCGTCACGGCGCCATCGGCTGCCTTCAGTTGCGTCTCGGCCTGCTTCACCTGTTGCGGGTCGAGGTTCAGCGTCAACTTCTCGTCGATGATCGAAGACCAAGCCAGGTACTTGCGCGCCGCTTCGTCCAGGTCTTGCAAACGGGTCTTGTCCGCGGCCAGGAAGACCAGCGAGTTCCGATAGATGCGCGGCGAGTTGCCTCGTGACTCCAACATCGACTTGGCGGCCACCTCGGCGGCGTTGCCCGACTCCTTGCTGTAGGGCTGGTCCACCGACAGCACCACCAGCCGTACATCCAGGTCGTCCGGCACGTCCTGGCTCGATTGCGGCATCGGGTGGATGCGCCTGAAATCGCCCGTGCGCCGCAGGTCATCACGCAGGCGTCGGTCGAGCTCATGCACCACCTTGTCGGGTTCGCGCTTGAGTTGCTCGGCCCGGTCCTCGGCAAGTTTGGTGACCGTGGGCTGTGTCGAGTACCAGTAGCGCGGGCCATCCTGATACAGGTAGGTCGCCGCTCCGGCCAGGCGCCGCAGCGCGTCACCAAATACCGCTGGCGATTCGCCTGGCATCACACACCCCAGCTTCACGCGCCGGTCTTCGAGCCCGCGATGCGCCGCCTGGGTCAGCGGCGCCGACCCCAGGTAGATCGCGCGCGCCACGCGCCGGCAGGCTGAGAACTTGCCGAGGTTGGGCAACTCGCTGTCCAGGCGCAACGGCAGCGAACTCGGCCCGTCCACGTCCTTCTCGATCACCGGCACCCAGTTGTCTGACAGGTAGCGCGTCAGCTCGGACTGCACCCGCGGGTCGTCCACTGCGATATTGGCCGGCAGGATCAGCGGGCTGCGGTCGCCCTTCTCCCACAGGCTGTGGATCACGGCCGCCATCAGCCGCAGCACGCCGCGCGTGCGCTGAAACTTGATCAGCGTCGACCAGTCCGTATACAGCCGGTCGAAGATCTCGGGGTGGATCGGGTAAGCCGCCTTCAGGCGCTTCTCGTAGTCGCTGTCGCCGCACTCGGGCGGAAACTCGGTCTTCTGCGTGCGGTAGAAGTCGGCAAAGGCGCGCGCCACCACGTCGCGGTCCTTGAACTGCGCGGGGTCCGACAGCGGCTCGAACAGCCGCCGCCGCACGATCTCGAAGCCCTCTTCGGCGCTCGCTGGCCGCCACGACGATTCCACCCGCCCCACCACGTTGCGCAGCCGGTCGAGCGCCTCACGGCCGCGCGTGCCGCCCACCTCCACGTCATCCGATTGCGTGTGCGGCGACCCGTTCGTGTCCGACGCCGGCAGGCTGATGACCAGCAGGCAGTTGTTCGCCAGCTTGGCCGACTCGGTCAGCACCTGGGCAAAGGTGAACTGCGTCTCGAAGCCACCCGCCGGCAGGTCGCTCTGGTCATGCAACTGGCGCGCATAGGCCACCCACTCGTCGATCAGGATCAGGCACGGGCCGTACTCGATGAACAGCTCGCGCAGCACATCGCCCGGGCTGGTGGCCATCTCGTCGTCGGCCCTGATGCGCGCGAAAGCTGGTCTGCCGCCAAGTTGCCAGGCCAGCTCGCCCCACAGCGTGCACACCACCGTGCCATCCGCCTTGGTGGATGGGTTGCCAGGCGAGATCTTGTTGCCCACCAACACCACGCGCCGCGCGCTGGTCAGCTTGGTGGCCTCGGCTTCCTTCATCACCGCATCGATACCGGCCAGCTCGGTCGGCGCCACGCCCGAGAACAGGTGGTACAGCGCCAGCATCGAGTGCGTCTTGCCGCCGCCGAAGTTAGTCTGCAGTTGCACGACCGGGTCGCCGCCCTTGCCGGCCAGGCGTCGCACCGCGCCTACCAGCATGCCCTTCAGGCTCTCGGTGAGGTAGGTGCGGCGGAAGAACTCGACCGGGTTCTTGTACTCATCGGTGCCTTGCCCCAGATGCACCTGCCACAGGTCGGCGGCAAACTCGGCCTGCTGGTAGCGGCCGCTGGCCACGTCCTTGTGCGGCGTCACCACTTCGCGCCACGGCTTCAGGCTGCCGGCAACCGCGCTCTCGATCGCCGTGCTGGCGGTCTTGCGCTTCTCGCTGCGGGCCTGTTCGTCGAAGCGAACGCGCAGCAGTTCCATCTTCATCTTCTCCACCTCTTCCGCCTGCGTGGAAGAAATGGCCAGCAAGAGCCGGTGCACCGAGTCCAGCGCGCGATAGGCGTCGTCGCCGGTGAAGGGCTCCTGGTGCGCCCAGCGGTTGCGCACGTCTCGCAACTCTTGCACCAGCGAGCGCTCGGCGCGGCCCAGCGTGCGCGCAAAAACCTCGTTCCACGCATCCCACATCAGCTTGAGCAGGCCCGCCGCGTCCCACTGCGCGATCGGCCGGCCGCCATTGATGCGGTCGTCGGCCGGCAGCAGCCGCAGCGCCTCGGCCAGCGCCTTGTCCTTGTGCGCGCTGGCGAACTCGCGCTCCACAAAAGGGGCAAGGCCCACGCGCAGCAGGTCCACTGCCTTGCCCACCCGCTCGGGGTTCGTGATTGCCATGTTTGTCCTACGAAGTCAGCCCGGCACCTGGCCGACGATCAGTGCCGCCCAGGCCTCAGTGCGGCTGGCCACGTCGTCGAGCCACTGGGGATCGATGGGCGGCGGCTCGTCGCCTGCGGCGCCCTCGTAGCGGAAGAACACCGCGAACGGCACCAGCCGATGAAACTGATCGCTGTCGCCCGGCTTCGCATGCGGCGTCCCGTCCAGCAGCTCGGTCAGCATCACAAGGTTGTGCGTGCGCGGGTACTCGACCCCGGCATGGGTCAGCACGGCCTTGAGCAGCTTTTCCACCGCCTGCTGCGCGTGAAAACCCAGCACCCAGACGGGTGCGTCGCGCAAGCCGCGCAGGCTCCGCACCACGAACAGGTCGTCGCGCGCCCGCGCGAGCAGGCTGCGCGCGTGCTCACCGGGCGAGTTCATGCAACTGCCCCTCGCGCGCGGCGCGCCAGGCCAGCGTGTTGATTACCGTCTTCTGCTCCGCGAACTGCTGCGCGCTCATCACAACCACGTCCGCCGGGATGCGCTGCCGCCCGAGCACCGCGCTCAGGCGCGCCATCTCGCCAAAGCGGTCTGGTACGTCGGGCTCCACGACGAGCAAGTCGATGTCGCTGTCGTCGCGTGCGTCGCCGCGCGCCTGCGAGCCGAAGACGATGATCTGCGAGCCCGCCGGCAGCGTCTGGCGCAGGCAGTCCAAGGTGTGGTCGATGCGGCTTGCATTCATCATTCGGCCTCGATTTGTCTGACTCCGTACAGCTTGCCCCGAGATCATCCGGCGACATACTGCACCTCCGCAGTTCGTACAACCTCATCGCGGAAGTAGCGACTCAGATCCTGCGGCGTGCGCAGATCGACTTTGCGTCCACCCAAGCTCTCGGACAGCTCGATTTCCATCCGCGCCATGTCGAACAACGTGGGTCGAGCTTCGGGCAGAAACTCCACCAACAGATCGATATCGCTGTCAGGCTTGGCAGTGCCCTTCAGTTGCGAACCAAAGAGCGCCAGCCGGCCGATGCGGTGCGCCCGGCAAAACTGCGCCAGGGTTGCAGGATCGATGTTCAGCGTCGGATGCATGGCTTCGCCTTCACAACAGTTCGGCTTGTGCCGGTTCAGGCCGGGATTTTCCGTGTTCCTGCGCCAGCCGGGTGACTTCGGGCCAGCTTTGCACCAACGCGTTGTACGACAGCGCCTCGGCTGCGCGCTTCTTGCGCTCGCACAGGGTGTAGAGGCGGTAGCAGAGTTCGCGCGCGATCTCGGCTTTGGCGCCGAGCTTGGCGACGAGTATTGCCGCCGCGCCTTCGCCACCCGACTCCAGCGCGCGGATCAGTTGGTGGACCATTTCCCACGCTGTCAGGCGCGGGTCTGTGCTCGGGTCCCAGTCGGCGGGCAGTTCATCGGGCTTCAGCAGACGCACCCGGCCGCTCTTCGACGCCACGATGCCCGCCTGCACCATGCCGGCGACTGCCGTGTTCTTCGACTTGGAAAGTTGTTCGGCCACGCCGTACTCGCCCTCGGCAAAGCCCACCTGCTCGAACCAGGTCAGCGCCCAGCGGCTGTCGGCGTCGAAGTCGCCTTCCTGCTCGGCAAGCGCCTCATCGAGAGTCTGGTTGATGAGCGCCAGCGCTTCGCGCACGGTGAGTGGCTTGCCCTCGGCGTCGAGCACTTTGGCGTAGCGGGTGTAGACCGCCATGCCCGGGCCGATGGCCGCCTGAGCGAGGTCCACCGGCGCGATGTTGCCGCGCTGGAGGTGGGCGAGCGCCTGTGGCAACTCGGCCTTGAGCGCGGTGACGAACTCGCGGCGTGTGGCGGTGGGAGCGGAGGCGGCGCGCGGGCGGCAGACGAGGACGATGCTGGAGGCGAGGGCGTTGGTGACGGTCTTTAGGGCTGATGGTCGCTCGGTGCGCATCGGCCAGGTGCCGCTGATGGAAAAACCGGCTTCGATGACGGCCGCCAGGAAGGTGTCCCAGCCGGTGCTGGCAGTGCCGTCATCACCGTCGCTCTCGGCCTGCTTGAAGGCGTAGTAGATGGTGACCGGGAAAGCCGCATGCGCCTGCTCGGCGAGGCGGTGCATCGCCTGCGTCATGCCATCGAGGAAGAAACTCTCCGCCTTCTCCTTGCTGCCGTGACGGTAAGGTGTGGCCACCAGTTCCTCGGCCTTGGGCACCGCGAGGGTGGTGAAGAGGTCGGGGAAGACGGGCCGCAGCGAGCGGCGCAGCCAGACGTAGAAGAAGTCCGACAGGTCGGCGTAGCCGATGTTGTCGTAATAGGGAGGATCGGTAGAAACAACCCTTCCGACTGACAAATCTTGCCGTGCGGCATCACGCTGCACAGCGGTTCCTGTTGTGTTCGCGGGGAGACTCATGTCGATTGACTTCGCGAGATAGTCCACTTGCCTATCGAGATTCCCACCGGAGTCAGAAAACGGGTTCGACTCCGCAAAGTCCCAAACCATAGGCAGTGCCTGCCGACCAAACGTGTTGGAGACGATCTCGTTTTTCGGCTGGTTTAACCAGTAACACAGGCTGCTCCAATACATGCTGCTCTTGTCTATCGCACAGGCCAGATACACCCCCAACGCATCGGCGTAGGCGGTGGCGCCGGTGCCACCGTCGCGGAGGGGCTTTGGGTCGGCGGGGAGGCCGGCTTGGAAAGCGTCGCGCTGCATCCGCTCGCGCGCTTCCTGCACCAGGTCTGAGAACGTCGTCAGCGCCACGAGCTGGCGAGGGGTGAAGAGATCTCCGTAGGTCTTCAGCCCGTAATCGACCGTCCAGAAATTGCGTGGGTCATCGGGCAGCGCACCCTCCGGCTTCCACGTCGGCTGTGCGGTGAGCGCGATCGCTTCCATCTCCGGTGTCGGCGCCAGGTAGACCCGCCCCCGATCGCCCTCGGCCACGATCGCCATCAGCCGCGCGCCCATACGGCCGGCCTTGCCTTCCCCCTTGATGTATTGCGGAGCGATTGGCGTCCGCGACATCAGGCACTGAAAATTTGCGCCGCGCGACAGCTTGGTGCCTTTCTTCGCCGCCTCCTCATCCTTCGGCTTCCCCACCTGCACCGTGAAGCGGTAGCCACCGTTCTCGATCACCGGCTCGACATAGGCCTCCTTGCTCGCCTTGGTGGAGAGCATGAAGGTCGAGGCGAGCGGCACGTCCACCTGCGCGAAGGCCGGGTTCGGGCTCTTCACCGTGCGCGCCCAGAGCCAGGCGATCACAGTGAGCTTCTGGCCAGCGTAGGGCTTCAGGTCCGGCCGCGGGTTGCTTGGATCACCCACCATCTCGGCGGTGACCGCGACCTTCGGGTACAGGGGCCCGATGCGCTTCTCGGCCTCGTCGCGCATCCACTGGCCGTAGTAGCGCACGTCCTCGGCAAGGCCCTGCGCGCCGCGCCAGCCCTTGTCCATCTGCGCACGCTGCTTCTGCGCATCGGGGTTCACCGGCGGCTTGCCCGCGAACTTGGGCGGAATCTCGATCATCGCCTTGTTGATCAGCACCGCCACCGGGTTCAGGTCGCTGGCGTAACTCTCCAGCCCCAGCCGCTGCGCCTCCAGCGGCAGCGCACCGCCGCCGGCAAAGGGGTCGTGAAAGGCGGGCAGCTTGTGGCGGTCGAACAATTCCTTGGCGCGCGGATGGCCAGCGTTCTCGGCGCAGGCCCGCCGCCAGCTCTGCCAGATCTCGTCGCGCGCGGCTTGCAAGACCGTCTCGTTGGTGGTGTTCTCCCACAGCACCAGGTCTTCGATGATGCGGAACAGCCGCTGCCGCTCCTGGTCGGCCAGCATGTCGTCCAGGGTCGGCGCCGGGACAGGTTCCGGGACGGACAGGCTCGTCCCCTTGGCCTTCCTGGCGAGGTCTCGCGCCTCCTCCCAAACCTTCAAACGGGCCTTGAGTGCGGTCTCCGCCTTGCGGTGCAGCTTCGGGTCGGCCCGCAGCACGTCCACATAGCCCGACGGGTCGTCCACCATCTGCGAAAAGATCACCGCCCGCGCCGCCGCCAGCGGCCGCCGCGCCCACCACAAGTGCAACGTGCTGGGGTGCCCATGGCGGATGGACTTTTCGCGTGCGCTGGCCTTGTTGATGGCTTCGAGCGGGAGGGCGACTTCGATGAGCTTTTTCTTGTGTGCGATGACCGTTACTCCACGGGTATCAGCAGTGAGGCGATCTTCCGATACAAGCGGTCGAACGAGGCGACAGTTCGACCCGCGTCGAGATCGAAGACACTGGTGAACGCGAGTTGATGTGAGATCGGGTCGTAGCCATGCGGCATGTGGCGCCCGAGCCAGCCTTTGGCGTTGCGCGTCGCCTCAGGGTCGGCCGGGCGAAGCACCGCGCCAGACATGCCTTCAACACCGCGCAACGACTCCACCGCTGCCATGAACCAGGTTTCGTACTCCCGGTAGGCAAGCGCGACGATGATGTTCACGTCGGGCGCGATGGCGCGGGCTTGACCAAGCAGTTTGGGCCCGAAGCGAGCCGGGCACTCGTCTTCGCAGTCGAGCAGGATCAGCACGTGCCCGGCAATCTCCTGGCGAGCCTTTGCAGCGGCGAGATTGACGTACCTGGAGAAGTACCCAGGGTCATTGACGAACGAGCCCGACTTGACGCGGATCGGTTCGTTCACGCGCAACAGTGCCTGTGGTGCAGCGTCAGCAGCGATGCGGCGCAACAGGCGCTGCACGGCCTGTTGTTCGCCGTGGCCTTCGACGATCGAGGCGACGACGGTCACGGCGCGGTGCCGTTGATCTCGAACAACCCCAACTGGCTTTCCGAGCGCACATCGGCCAGTGCCTCGGGATCGGGCGTCAGCTGGTTCTGGCGCAACAACTCGCCAGGCGTGAACAGGTGCTGTCGCAACATCTCGCGGCCGGCGGAGTCGATACGGCCGATCCGCGTCAGTCCGTCGTCGTTCTCGACGGCGTAGAGCGACGCGGCATCGATGTCCGGGTTGTCTAGCAGGTCCGGGCTGTGGCTGGTGACGACGATCTGCGTGCCGCGGGATGCCTCGCGCAAGGCCGCCAGCAGCACACTGGCCGCTGCCGGGTGCAGGGCGGTTTCCGGTTCCTCGAGTCCGATCAATGAGGGCGGACTGGCAGCTTCACCACCCGTGCCCAGCTGATGAATCGCCAGCAGTACACCCAGCGCACGAAGGGTGCCGTCGGACATGGAACCGGCCAGGAAGTGCCAGGGGTGCTGTTGGCCGCGAACCACTTGGCGAAACTCGATGGTCTCTTGCTTGCCGAGTGTCTTGGGAACAACCGACTGAACGCCCGGCACGATGCGGGCAAGGTAGGCGTCGATCCGCAGACGTGTCGCCGCATCGATGTTCTGCAGAACGCTGGATGCATTGCCGCCGTCGCGGCGCAGGAGTTCGCCGGGATCGGGCCGTTGCATGGCACTGATCTCTTGCGGGTTCAGGTTGTAGACCTGGATGTTCGACAGCGCGTCGAAGACCTTGCGAAAGGCCGGCAATCCGGAGGCGGCGACGAGTTGGAGCCGGTCCGGCAGGCTGGCGGGCAACTGCGGCTGCGAAGACGCGGTCACTTGTCCCGTCTTGACGTGATAGAAGGCCTCCGGTATGCCCGGCTCGCTCGACAGCAGGCGGCACTCCTCGTCCTGCACTTCGTAGCCCCCACTCGGTTTGGCTCCGACGCGGAAACTGAAATGGCCGGCGCTGCCGTCCTTCAACACGAAGTCCATCCTGACGGCGAAGTGATTTGGATGCCCTCCGGAGCGCCTGCGCACCTCTTTGATCGTGCCGCGCTCGCGCAGCGCATGATCGAGTGACGTGCGCAAGGAGTCGGCCACGAATCGCATGCTGTCGAGGAAATTGCTCTTGCCCGAGCCATTGGCGCCGACAAGAAAGGTGAGAGGCGCCAACGTCACGTCGCATGCGGCGATGCTCTTGTAGTTGCGCAATACCACGCGGCGGATGACGACAGAGTTTGTGGACATGTCAGTTCGGCGCTGACGCGCGAAGAATCAAATCGGCCAGATCGTAGTTCACGCTCGTCACGCCGAAGTCGGGCTCGCGCTGGAGTGGCTGGTGCAGGCGTGGGACGGGAGGGCGACTTCGATCAGCTTCTACCTGTTCGTCATGGCGTGCCACCCAGCAATCGAGTCAGACCCGCGCGTACCTGTGCAATGTCGGCAGGTGAGAGATGACCGATCTCGCCCCGCACCAGTCGATGGTCGAGGGTGAACAGTTTGAAGCGCACCCGCGACGGGGCGGGCAAACCGGCGGCGGCAAGGTCGGTGAGCGTGCAATCCAGAGGCCAGGGCGGGTTGGCCTGCGACGTGATCATGGCCATCACCGAATGACCGGCAGGCGTGTTGAAAGCCACCGGGTCGGAGAGCACCACCGCAGGGCGATTCTTGGTGGCGTTGCGGTCGGTAAACGGAAAAGGCACGCGCACGACCGCGTACAGATCAAAGCCCACGGTACGCCTCCTCGTCGGCGGGGCCCGCCCATTCGCCGAGCGTGCCTTCGATGGCGCGCAGGTACTCGATATCGATCGGCTGCACACGACGCACGGTCGCTGTGCCGTCGGCGCCGACTTCCCAGGCGATCAGGTCACCGGGGACCACGTTCAGTGCAACGCGCACATCCTGTGGAATGGTGGTTTGGCCTTTGGCCGTGATCTTGGCGACAGCAAGCATTCTGTTCCCCTTGTAATGCGGTCCTTACTTCCTTACTGTACTGCAACCGGTCGCCGCAATCCAGCAGGAAGCCGGCTTTCATCGCGGCGCCTCGCCCCGCGCCAGCAGCTCGGCGAAGTCGTAGTTCACGCTCGTCACGCCAAAGTCGGGCTCGCGCACGAAGGGCTGGCGCAGGTAGTGGGAGCGGTGCGTGTCTTCACCAGTGAACTCAACGATGGCGAGGATGAAGTCTTCCGGCTTGTTGAGTGAATACAGGATCTCGTTCTTCGTGACCGTGATCGTCGGCGCCCCGGTGACGCGCCCCTTGACCTCGATGAAGCGCAGCTTTCCCGTGCCCGGCACGCGGCTCTCGATGTCATAGCCGAGCTTCTCGAACTCGCGGTCGGTCGGATCGAAGCCCAGGCTTCGTTCGATCTCCATGACGACAGCACGCGCCCGTGCGGCACTGGCCTGCGTGTCCGCGGGGACGGTCGGGCTTGCAGCGCTCATCCCTGTCATTGCTGCGAGCAGGCCCATCGGCACCACCAGCAGCCCGCCCAGCACCACCGGTGGCAGAGGCGAGATCTGCGCTTCGAGCTTCAGGTCCTGCAGCCGCTTCTCCAGCCGCCCCTGCAGCAGATCGGCCCGCTTGCGCGCCTCGCCCGAATTCAGGCGGGCGTTGGGCCGGCCGGCGTGCTCTTGCAGCTTCAGCTGCTCGGCCCGATGGTCCCAATAGGTGATCTCCTTGGTGAGCCGGTCCTTCACCGCGGCTTCGGTCTTGGCGATGAGCGCGAGCTTGCCGCCGCGAACCTCGGCCAGGTGCTTGGGCACGACGTTCGCCACCGCGTGGCCCAGGGCCTTCTGCTCCACTTCGCGGCTGATCCAGGCGCACTCGGGCCGGGTCAGGATGGCGTCGATGCCTGGCTCGCCCTCGGCCAGCGGCCGGTAGTCGAGGTAGGGTGCGTATTGGATGTGGCGCATGGCGCCGTCGGCGGCGAGTTCGACGTACAGCATCCGTCGGGAGATAACGCGGCGCTCACCGGAACGGGTGAGGCTCGCGTCCTGGATGGAATGCTCCAGGAAGAAGAGCATGCGTGGCTGCGTGCCGGCGTCGCGTTCGTCCACCAGCACCGTGCCGCGCTTGAGCAGGTCGCGGTGGCGTTCCAGGGTGAGGTCGATCACCGAGTCGAGCAGCGGATGACCCGGGCAGACAAACGCTGCCAGCGGCTGCCCCTGCGGCGTGACCAGCGCCTTCTCGAAGGCGATGCGTTCGTAGCGTGGCTGCACCGGCTCGCCAGTGCCGATCAGGCGGTCGCGGTGGCGTACGGGCGCGGGCACATGCGTGACCTCATAACGCCGCGGCTCGCGTTGCTTGGCGGTGCCGCCCAGGCGGCGGAACGCTTCGTGGAAGAACGATTCGATGTAGTGCGGCTGCAGGCGGCGGGCGTCGGCACGCTCCATGTCCTCGCGGATGCGCTGCACGCGGCTCACGTCCATCACGTCGTGTGCCAACGCACGCTCTTCGAGCAGGTTCTGCAGGTGGCTGCGGTCCAGCGCCTGGTCGAGCACCGTGCTCAGGTAGGCCTTGACCTCGGGGCGTTCGCCATAGCGGATGGCCTGGATCATCAGGTCACGCAGCGACTTGCCCTCGAACTGCAGCTTGCCCAGCACATCGAACACCTGGCCGCCCAGGGCCAGGCGTGCCTGTTCGAGTTTTTCCAGCAGCTTGCGATAGACATCGCCCTCGCGCGTTTCCTCGGCCACCAGGTTCCACAGATGGCACACCTCGGTCTGCCCGATGCGATGGATGCGGCCGAAGCGCTGCTCGATGCGGTTGGGGTTCCACGGCAGGTCGTAGTTCACCATCAAGTGGGCGCGCTGGAGGTTGATGCCCTCGCCGGCCGCATCCGTGGCCAGCAGCACCTGGACTTCGGGCCGGTGCTTGAACGCCTCCTGCACGTTCAGTCGATCTTCGCGGCCGACGCCGCCGTGGATGATGACCACGGCCTCTTTGCGGCCCAGCAGCGTGGTGATGCGGCTCGCCAGGTAATTGAGCGTGTCGCGGTGCTCGGTGAAGACCACCAGCTTCTGGTGCGGCGACGGTGCATGGCGCGGGATGGCGCCCGAGCCGTAGGGCGGGTCCGGCTCGGTGGCATGCGGCGCGATAGCCCCCACCGTGAAAATCTCGCCGAGCAGGCTGGCCAGTTCGCGCCACTTGGTGTCGGCACCGCTGCGACGAACGGCGAGCGCGAGTGATTCGAGGCCCTTCAGGGTCTCGATCTCGGCCCGCAACTCGGCGATGGTGCGCGCCGCGGTCGCCTGGTCGAGGATCTCTTCTTCGGCTGCCTCGACTTCGTTGTCGGGTGCGTCTTCAAGGTCCTCGACGTCCTCGGCATCAAGCGCCGGGGCAGCCAGCGAAACGATCGGCGCGGGCTGGCCACCGCGCTGCAGCACTTCGAGTTCGCGCAGCCGGCTTTCCAGCCGCTCCCGCCGACGGCGCAGGGATTGATAGATCGCCTCGGGCGACGACGCAAGCCGGCGCTGCAGGATGGTGAGCGCGAAGCCCACCGTGCCGGCGCGCTTGTCGTTCTCCAGCGCATCGGCGCGGTTGAACTCCTCCCGCACATAGTCGGTGACGGCCTTGTAGAGCTGCGCCTCGGCGTCCGAAAGCTTGTACGGCACGGTGTACGCGATGCGCTGCGGGAACAGCGGCCTGCCGTCGAACTTGAGCAGACCTTCCTTCACCATGCGGCGCATCAGGTCGGAGACGTCGGCCACATGCGCGCCGTCGCGGAAGCGGCCCTCGAAACGGTCGCCGTCCAGCAGTGCCATGAAGAGCTGGAAGTCTTCTTCCTTGCCGTTGTGCGGCGTGGCCGTCATCAGCAGGAAGTGCCGGGTCAGCGTGGAAAGCAACTGGCCCAGCCGGTAGCGCTTGGTGTACTTGATCTCGCCGCCGAAGACGGTGGCCGACATCTTGTGCGCCTCGTCGCACACCACCAGGTCCCAGCGGCAGTCGGGGGCCTGGAGCTTCTGTTGCACGTCCTCGTTGCGCGACAGCTTGTCGAGACGTGCAATGACCAGGTTCGTCTCGATGAACCAGTTGCCGGTGCGGGCGGCTTCGAGCTTGTCGTTGGTGAGGATCTCGAACGGGAGATGGAAGCGGCGATACAGCTCGTCTTGCCACTGCTCGGCCAGGCTGCCGGGGCACACGATCAGGCAGCGCTGCAGGTCGCCGCGGGCGATCAGCTCCTTGATCAGCAGGCCGGCCATGATCGTCTTGCCGGCGCCGGGGTCGTCGGCCAGCAGGTAGCGCAGCGGCTGCCGTGGCAGCATGGATTCATAGACGGCGGTGATCTGGTGCGGGAGTGGGTCGACGACCGACGTGTGGACCGCCAGCACAGGGTCGAACAGATGCGCCAGCCGGATGCGCTGCGCCTCGGAGACCAGCCGGAAGAGGGCACCATCGCCATCGAAGCTCCAGGGGCGCCCGTGCTGCGCCACTTCGATGCGGGGCTCGTCATGGCGGTAGAGCAGCTCGTTGGCGACCTTGCCGCTCGCCGTCTTGTAGGTCAGCTCCAGCGCTTCGGTGCCAAACCACTGGGTGCTGACAACCGTGACCAACTCGTCCGGAAGGATGCCCCGCAGAGCGGCGCTTGGCTGGATCTGCTCAAGCTTGGTCATGCGCTCCCGTTCGCACTTTCGTCGTGTTGTTCGTTGGTTCAGATCGGCGGCGCGCGGCTCGAGAAACCTCCCGAGGTGGGCGCGACGGCACGGCCCAGGATGCATTGTGGCGCTTGACGGCCTGCCGTCGCGAGCCGGAGCGCCTATGGAGGATGCGGCTGGAGGGGGCCGGCCCGCATCTCCGGGGTCGATCGTCGCCCGCGCGCAGTGGTTGACACCCACCCCGCGCCACCGAACATGGTCCGCAGCTTGAAGTTACCTGATGGGAACGACCTATCCTCAACGACGCTCTTCGCTGCAAAGCCGCCTGTCAGCGGCCACCTTGCTCCGGCGGCGAGAGCAGCGGCATCAACCCCTCGCCGCTGCTGCCCAGCAGCCCCACCTTGCTGTAGATGCCGAGCTTGTCGCGCGTGTCCTCGATATCGAGGTTGCGCATGGTGAGCTGGCCGATGCGGTCGGCCGGCGTGAAGGCGCCCTGCACCTTCTCCATGCTCAGCCGCTCGGGCTTGTAGGTCAGGTTGGGGCTCACCGTATCCAGTATCGAGTAGTCGTTGCCGCGGCGCAGCTCGAGCGTGACCTCGCCGGTGATGGCGCGCGCCACCCAGCGCTGCGCCGTTTCGCGCAACATCAGGCATTGCGGGTCGAACCAGCGGCCCTGGTAGAGCAGCCGGCCCAGGCGGCGGCCGTTGTTGCGGTACTGCTCTATGGTGTCTTCGTTGTGGATGCCGGTGACCAGCCGCTCGTAGGCGATATGCAGCAGCGCCATGCCCGGGGCTTCGTAGATGCCGCGGCTCTTGGCTTCGATGATGCGGTTCTCGATCTGGTCGCACATGCCCAGGCCGTGGCGCCCGGCGATGCGGTTGGCCTCTTCGAACAAGGCCACGTCGCTGGCGAAGGTCAGGCCGTTGAGGGCCACCGGCCGGCCCTCCTCGAAGCGCACGCTCACACGCTCGGCCTTTACGGCCACGTCGTCGCGCCAGAAGGCCACGCCCATGATGGGCTTGACGATATGCATGCCCGAGTTCAGGAACTCCAGGTCCTTGGCCTCATGCGTGGCGCCCAGCATGTTGCTGTCGGTGGAGTAGGCCTTCTCCACGCTCATCTTGTAGTCGAAGCCGTTCTCGATGAGGTATTCGCTCATCTCCTTGCGACCGCCGAGCTCGTCGATGAAGCGCTGGTCCAGCCAGGGCTTGTAGATGCGCAGCGCCGGGTTGGCGAGCAGCCCGTAGCGGTAGAAGCGCTCGATATCGTTGCCCTTGTAGGTGCTGCCGTCGCCCCAGATATTGACGCCGTCCTCGCGCATTGCCACCACCAGCGCCGTGCCGGTGACGGCGCGGCCCAGCGGTGTGGTGTTGAAGTAGGTCGCACCACCCGTGGAGATGTGAAAGGCGCTGCACTGGATGGCGGCGATGCCTTCGGCCACCAGTTGCGCGCGGCAGTCCACCAGGCGCGCGATGTCGGCGCCGTAGGCCAGCGCCTTGCGCGGGATCTCCTCGTAGTCGCTCTCGTCGGGCTGGCCGAGGTTTGCTGTATAGGCGCAGGGGATGGCGCCCTTGGCGCGCATCCAGTGCACGGCGGCGCTGGTGTCCAGGCCACCCGAGAAGGCGATGCCGACACGTTCGCCGGCGGGCAGGGTTTGAAGGATGTGGGTCACGGTGCGGGTTCTCCTGAGGCCGCGATTGTCGCAAGGTTGAACCCTGCCCGGCCGGGCACCGGCCCGCCACGCCGCTCAGGCCGCCTCGGTGAGTGCCTGCGCCGCCAGCACCTCGGCGCGCACCGCTTCGGTCAGCTCGGCCTTGAGTGCCGTGAAGGTGGCTGTGGTCTTGATCGAATAGTGCCGCGGGTGCGCCAGCGGCACGACGCGGTCGAGCTTGATGCGGCCCGGCCGCGCACTCATCACCACCACGCGGCTGCCCATGAAGACGGCTTCGTCGATATCGTGGGTGACGAAGAGCACGGTCTTGCGCTGCTCTTCCCAGATGCCCAGCAGCAGCTCCTGCATGAGCTCGCGCGTCTGGTGGTCCAGCGCGCCGAAGGGTTCGTCCATGAGCAGCATGCGCGGGTCGTTGGCCAGCGCGCGGGCCAGCGCCGTGCGCTGCTGCATGCCGCCCGAGAGCTGCTTGGGGTAGTGGTCGGCGAACCCCGTCAGGCCCACCTTGGTGAGGAAGCCCTGCGCGATCTCGATCTGCTGCGGGCGCGGCAAGCCACGCTCGCGCAGGCCGAAGCAGACGTTGTCGAGCACGCTGAGCCAGGGAAAGAGGGTGTAGCTCTGGAAGACCATGCCGCGGTCGGCGCCCGGGCCGGTGATGCGGTGGCCGTCGAGCTGCACCTCGCCTGCCGTGGGCTGGTCCAGCCCGGCCACGATGCGCAACAGCGTGCTCTTGCCGCAGCCGCTGGGCCCGAGGATGGTGATGAAGTCGTTCTCGGCCACGTCCAGGTCGGTGGCCTGCAGCGCCAGGGTGCGGCCGAAGCGGCGTTGCACACCGCGCACACGCAGCAGGGTCATCGCGTCGCGGGGGGCTTGCGCTGGCGTCATGACAGGCAGTCCCCGGGCGCCGCGACGACGCAGTCGCGCCCGGCACGCTTGGCTTCGTACAGCGCCATATCGGCGCACTTGAACCAGGCCTCGCCCCCCTGCCCGCGGCCCCGCGTGCTGACGCCAATGCTCACGGTGACGGGCTGCCCCGGCAGCAGTTCGGCCTGCGCCAGCTGCAGGCGCAAGGCCTCGGCCACTTGCAGCGCGGCCTGGGGCGTGACGCGCCGCAAGAGCAGCGCGAATTCCTCGCCGCCGGTGCGGAACAGCAGGTCACCGGGCCGCGTGCGCGCGCCGACCGCCAAGACCAGCGACTTCAGCACCTCATCGCCCACGTCGTGGCCGAAACGGTCGTTGACGGTCTTGAAGTGGTCGATGTCGATGGCCAGCAGCGCATCGGTGGCGTGGCCCTCGGGCGATGCGGGCCGCACTTCGGCGAGCTGGCGTTGCAGGTGGCGGCGGTTGTAGGCGCCGGTGAGAGGGTCGGTGACGGCCTGCGCCACCAGCGCCTGCTGCAGGTCGGCAACGACGTTGAAGACGACGCTGATCATCACCAGCACCAAGGACAGCGACGCGAAATAGCGCACGGCCAGCGCCGGCCCGACGGCGATGGCGGCCACCGCGGTGACGACGACCAGCGTGAGCAGCCCCACCAGCATGGCCTGCCAGCGCGGCAGGATGAAGAAGCAGATGAATACCGTCGGGTAGGCCCAGAACAGGCCGGGCACGCCCTGCAGCAGGACCGAAGCGCAGACCGCGCCCACCAGCACCGGCGCCAGCCCGATATAGGGCAGCGCCGCCCGCCGGCGCCGGCGCAGCGACAGCGCATTGAGACCGAGCACCAGCGCCACGCACAAGTTCACCAGTGCGGGGCCGACGCGTGCGTCCAGGCCCTGCACCAGGGCGAACCCCAGCAGCGCCACCGCGCCGATATCGCTGAGCTTGAGCGCGATGGCGTCGCGAAAGTCGGCCAGCGGGTCGTAGTCGACTCTCAATGCCCGGCGGGCCCATCCAAAGGGGTTCACGCCTTCGTTATCGGAAGCGGGCCGGCTGGCTTGAGCGGCATGGCCCGGCCCCGGGGTGGGCAGGCTCGTGCAGGCACTCATCACAGCTGCGCCCACGGGAAGAAGCGCCGGTTCGCCCACTTGAACAGCAGGTCGCTGGCCAGCCCGATGAGGCCGATGACGATGATGCCGAAGATGATCTGGTCGGTGGCCAGCAGCGCCTGGCTGTCGGTGATCATGTGGCCGATGCCGCTGGAAGCACCTATCAGTTCGGCCACGATGACGTAGGTCCAGGCCCAGCCCAGCACCATGCGCAGCGTCTCGGCGATTTCGGGCGCAGCGCCCGGGATGAGCACGCGGCGGATCAGCCCACGGTCGTTCACGCCCAGGGTGTAGGCCGCCTCGACCAGGTCGCGCCGCGTGTTGCCCACGGTCACGGCGATCATCAGCACGAGCTGGAAGAAGCTGCCGATGAAGATGACGGCGAGCTTCTGCGCCTCGCCGATGCCGGCCCACAGGATGAGCAACGGGATGAAGGCCGAGGCCGGCAGGTAGCGCGCAAAGCTCACGAAGGGTTCGAAAAAGGCCTCGACGGGTTTGTAGGCCCCCATCAGCACGCCCAGCGGCAGCGCAATGAGCGCGGCCAGCACGAAGCCGCCGAGCACGCGCCACACCGTCATGCCGATGTCGTAGGCGAACCCCATCTCGGCGAGCAGCGTGTAGCCGCTGCGGACCATCGTCACCGGGTCGGCCAGGAAGGTCTTGCTGACGAAGCCGCCGAAGGTGGCCGCTGCCCACACCGCGACGAAGAGCACGAAGAAGCTGATGCCCAGCACGATGCGCGTGCCCGGGCTGACAGGGACGAGCGGCTTCATGCGGCCCAGCGACCACCGCGCAACCGGCTCCGCCGGGCCGCCGGGCGCGACCCCTTGAGGGGAAGCGCCGAAGGCGCTACGGGGGTGGTCACTTCACGTAGCGCGCGTCGGCCAGCTTGGACATGTCGGGCAGCGCCTTGATGATGCCGGCGGCCAGCAGCAGCTCACCCGCCTCCTTGCTGAATTGCGCGTGCTCGCCGGCAAAGAATTTCTGGTTCGCCGCACGATCCTGCCAGCGCAGGTAGGCCTGGCTCTTCTCGAAGGCTTCACCACTTTGCTTGACGTCGGCGCCCATGATCTCGAAGCTCTTCTTCGGGTCGGCCTTGATCAGGTCGAGCGCGTCGAAGTAGGCATTCGCCAGGCCTTGTGCGGCCTTGGGGTTCTCGGCCAGGAATTTGGGTGTGCAGCCGAAGGTGTCCATGACCATCGGGTAGTCCAGCGTCGTGGCGATGATCTTGCCCGCCTCGGGCTTGGCGCGGACGGCGCCGAGATACGGCTCGTAGGTCATCGCCGCATCGATCCCTTCGGTGCCGGCGATCATGGCGTTGGCGGCGGCCTGCGGCGAGAGGTTGACCACCTTCACGTCCCTGATGGACAGGCCGTTCTTGGCCAGCATCCAGGCCAGGCCGAAGTACGGCGCCGTGCCCGGTGCGTCGGCCGCCACGGTCTTGCCCTTGAGCGCCTTGATGCTCGTGATGCCGGGCTTGACCACCATGCCGTCGGCACCGTAGCTCTTGTCGAGCTGGAAGATCTGCGTCGTGGCCACGCCGGCGGCGTTCCAGGCGATCCAGGTCTCCACCGTGGTGGCGGCGCACTGGATGTCGCCCGAGGCGATGGCCAGGTGGCGGTCCTTCTGCGGGATCTTCTTGATGCTCACGTCCAGGCCGTGCTTCTTGAACAGGCCCGCTTCCTTGGCCAGCGTGAGCGGCGCGAAGCCGGTCCAACCGCTGATGCCGATGGTGACCTTGGTTTCCTGGGCCTGTGCGGCCAGCGCGAAGGCGGCAATGGTCAGCGCGAGCAACGATTTCTTCATGGGGCTCCTCGGGGGTTGGGGTGCTAGGCAGGGATCCAGAGCCTGGGCAGCTCCGGCAGCATGCGCAAGATGCGCGCCAGCGAGCCGTCGCGCACCAGCGCGGCGGCGGCCCCGATATCGGGCGCCAGGTAGCGGTCCTGCATCATCGGCGGGCATTGTGCCCGCAGCAGGGCATGCACCTGCTCCAGCGCCGCCGAGCTGCGCAGCGGGCGCAGGAAGTCCACCCCCTGCGCCGCAGCCAGCAGCTCGATGCCCAGGATGTGCGCCACGTTGGCGATCATCGGCTGCAGGCGGCGCGCCGCGAAGGTGGCCATGCTCACGTGGTCTTCCTGGTTGGCGCTGGTGGGCAGGCTGTCGACGCTGGCCGGATGCGCCATCGACTTGTTCTCGCTGGCCAGCGAGGCGGCGGTGACATGGGCGATCATGAAGCCGCTGTTCAGCCCGGCGTTGGCGGTGAGAAACGGCGGCAGGCGCGACACGCTGCTGTCGATGAGCATGGCGATGCGCCGTTCGGCGATGGCCCCCACCTCGGCAATGGCGCAGGCCATGGCATCGCAGGCCAGCGCCACGGGTTCGGCGTGGAAATTTCCCCCACTCACCATCGCGCCGTCCTCGGCAAAGACCAACGGGTTGTCGGTCACCGCATTGGCCTCGCGCAGCAGCACCAGCGCGGCGTGGCGCAGCTGGTCCAGGCAGGCGCCCACCACCTGCGGCTGGCAGCGCAGGCAGTAGGGGTCCTGCACGCGGTCGTCGCCGTCGAGGTGGCTCTTTCGGATGGCGCTGCCGGCGAGCAATTGGCGGTAGTACTGCGCCACGTCGATCTGCCCGGGCTGGCCGCGCAGGGCATGGATGCGCGGGTCGAAGGGGCCGTCGCTGCCGCGCGCGGCGTCCACCGTCAACGCGCCCACCACGAGCGCGGCCTCGAGCACGGGCTCGAAGGCGAAGAGTGCGTGCAGCGCCAGCGCGGCGCTGGTCTGCGTGCCGTTGATCAGCGCCAGGCCTTCCTTGGCCTGCAGTTGCAGCGGGGCGATGCCTTTGTCTCGCAACACGGCCGCAGCCGGCAAGCGTCGGCCATCGACCACGAACTCGCCTTCGCCGAGCAGCGCCAGCGTCATGTGCGCCAGCGGCG
Source organism: Rubrivivax sp. (assembly GCA_030681795.1). GTDB lineage: Bacteria > Pseudomonadota > Gammaproteobacteria > Burkholderiales > Burkholderiaceae_C > Rubrivivax. Next base: position 53,458 of record JAUXRG010000111.1, on the reverse strand, counting down.
CGAGGTCGCCCGAGGCCCCCACCGAGCCCTGGCTGGGCACATAGGGCACCAGGCCGGCGTTGTGCACGGCCAGCAGCGTGGCTATGACCACCGGCCGAACGCCAGAGTAGCCGCGCGCCAGGCTGGCCGCCTTCAGCGCCAGCATCAGGCGCAGCACCGCAGGTTCGAGCAGCGCGCCCACGCCCACGCTGTGCGAGCGGATGAGGTTGAGCTGCAGCGTGGCCAGGTCGGACTCGCTGATGCGCGTGCTGGCGAGCTTGCCGAAGCCGGTATTGACGCCGTACACCGGCGCCACACCTTCGGCCGCCTGGCGCACGACGGCGGCGCTGGCCAGGATGGCCGGCAGCGCATTCGGGTCCATCACCAGGGGCTGGCCCCCGGCGTGAATGGCTTGCAACTCTTCGAGGGTGAGCAGCCCGGGTCGCAGCAGCATCAGCGGCTCCCCTTGGTGTCCACCATGGGCAGGTTCAGCCCTTGCTCCTTCGCACAGGCCACGGCCTCGTCGTAGCCGGCGTCGGCATGCCGCATCACGCCGGTGGCGGGGTCGTTCCAGAGCACGCGCTCGATGCGTTTGGCCGCCTCGTCGGTGCCGTCGCAGACGATCACCACGCCGGCATGCTGCGAGTAACCCATGCCCACGCCGCCGCCGTGGTGCAGGCTCACCCAGGTGGCGCCGCCAGCGGTATTGAGCAGGGCGTTGAGCAGCGGCCAGTCGCTCACCGCGTCGCTGCCATCGCGCATGGCTTCGGTCTCGCGGTTGGGCGAAGCCACCGAGCCGCTGTCCAGGTGGTCGCGGCCGATGACGATGGGCGCCTTGAGCTCGCCGCTCTTCACCATCTCGTTGAAGGCCAGGCCGGCGCGGTGGCGCTCGCCCAGGCCGATCCAGCAGATGCGCGCGGGCAGGCCCTGGAAGGCGATGCGCTCGCCCGCCATGTCCAGCCAGCGGTGCAGGTGGGCGTCTTGCGGGAAAAGCTCCTTCATCTTGGCGTCGGTCTTGCGGATGTCCTCTGGGTCGCCGGAGAGCGCCACCCAGCGGAACGGCCCCTTGCCGCGGCAGAACAGCGGGCGGATATAGGCGGGCACGAAGCCGGGGAAGTCGAAAGCGTTCTTCACGCCGGCGTCCAGCGCCACCTGGCGGATGTTGTTGCCGTAATCCACCGTGGGCACGCCGGCGGCCTGGAAGGCGAGCATGGCCCGCACATGCACGGCGCAGCTCTGCGCCGCTGCCTCGCGCAGCGCGGCGTGCTGCGTGGCGTCCGCCTGCGCGGCATGCCAGCGCTCCACGCTCCAACCGGCCGGCAGGTAGCCGTTGACGAGGTCGTGGGCGCTGGTCTGGTCGGTCACCAGGTCGGGTCGCACACCGCGCTTGACCAGCTCCGGGAGGATCTCGGCCGCGTTGCCCAGCAGGCCGATCGATACCGCCCGCTTCGCCGCCGTGTGGCGCGCGATGCGGATCAGCGCGTCGTCCAGGTCGCTGGCCTGCTCGTCGAGGTAGCGGCTGCGCAGGCGAAAGTCGATGCGGCTTTGCTGGCACTCGATATTCAGCGAGCTGTAGCCGGCGAAACTGGCCGCCAGCGGCTGCGCGCCGCCCATGCCACCCAGGCCCGCGGTGAGTATCCAGCGCCCTCGCGCGTCACCGCCAAAGTGCTGGCGCGCGGCTTCCGCAAAGGTTTCATAGGTGCCCTGCACGATGCCCTGGCTGCCGATGTAGATCCAGCTGCCGGCCGTCATCTGGCCGTACATCATCAGGCCCTTGCGGTCGAGCTCGTCGAAGTGCTCCCAGGTGGCCCATTTGGGCACCAGGTTGGAGTTGGCGATGAGCACGCGCGGCGCGTCGGCGTGGGTGCGGAATACGCCCACCGGCTTGCCGCTTTGCACGAGCAGGGTCTCGTCGGGCTTCAGCTCGCGCAAGCTCTTGAGGATGGCCTCGAAGCAGTCCCAGTTGCGCGCCGCCTTGCCGATGCCGCCGTAGACCACCAGCGCGTCGGGGTTCTCGGCCACCTCGGGGTCGAGGTTGTTTTGCAGCATGCGGTACGCCGCCTCGATGAGCCAGTTGGCGCAGGTGATCTGGCTGCCGCGCGGCGCGCGCACGGGGTGGGGCTGGGCCAGGTGGCGAATGGCGGAGTGGTCGGTCATGGCAGGACTCCTGAGCGGGGATGCGACAAATCAGGGTCGCACTCTACTTGTCTAGACAAGCCTATGCAAGTACCATTTCGGCCATGGTTTCCCCCCATGCGGGCGCCGCGCCCTTGCCCTTGCCCTCCCCCACTCCCGGCGCGCCCTACGCCCGCGTCAAGCAGCACCTCAAGGCCGGCCTGGCCGCGGGGCGCTGGGTGCCCGGCGAGCGGATGCCCTCCGAGGCCGCGCTGGTGGCCGAGTTCGGGGTCAGCCGCATGACCGTCAACCGCGCGCTGCGCGAGCTGCGCAGCGAAGGCCTGGTGCTGCGCACCCAGGGCGTGGGCACCTTCGCCGCGCCGCTGCACAAGGTATCCAGCACGCTGACCATCCGCGACCTGCAGGAGGAAATCACCTCGCGCGGCCACCAGCACCAGGCCGTCGTGCATGTGCAGCGCGCCGAGCCGGCACCCGCCGCACTGGCCGCCCAGCTGGGCGTGGCCCAGGGCAGCGAGGTCTTCCACACGCTCATCGTGCACTTCGAGAACGGCGTGCCGCTGCAGTGCGAGGACCGCTACGTCAACCCCGCCTGCGCGCCCCGCTATCTGCAAGCCGATTTCACGCGCAGCACGCCCACCCAGGTGCTGTTCGAGAGCACGGCCCTGTGGCGCGCGCAGTACTCCATCGAAGCCGCGCGGCCCACCGCGCAAGAGGCCCGACTGCTGCAGATCGCGCCCGCCGAGCCCTGCCTGGTCGTCGTGCGGCGAACCTTCTCGCACGACGCCGCCATCACCATCGCGCGGCTGGTTCACCCGGGCAGCCGCTACGCGCTGGAAGGCCAGTTCACGCCATGACGCTGCGCCTGATCTCGCTGGCAGATTGCGCTGCGCAGCCTTGGCGCAATAGCGGTGGCCGCGCGCGCGAGTTGCTGGCCTGGCCCTCGGCCGACAACTGGGTGCTGCGCATCAGCCTGGCCGATGTCGAACGCGACGGGCCCTTCTCGGCCTTCCCTGGCGTCGAGCGCTGGTTCGCGGTGGTCGAAGGCGCTGGCGTGCGGTTGAACTTCTCGGGCCGTCAACTCGAGGTGACGCCGGCGACGCCGCCGCTGCGTTTTGCCGGCGAGGCCGCACCGGGCTGCACGCTGATCGACGGGCCGACGCGCGACCTCAACTTCATGGTGCAGCGCGATCGGGGCCGCGGCTGGATGCGCCGTGCGCGGCCCGGTTCGGCGCCTGCGCAGGGCCCGGTCATGGGTCTCTACGCCGCGGATGCGCTCGAGTGCCGCTTCGGCGAGGGCGCCTCGCTGGACGTCCCTGCAGGCACCCTGGTCTGGCCGGGCGAAGCACAGATTGGCGGCACGCTGCGCGGCACGCCGGGCGCTCGGGCCTGGTGGATCGGCTTCGAGCCCGAGGCAACGGCCCGCCCACGCCCCAGTGGTTCGTATTGATAAACGATGCTACAAAAGCGACAATCGACGCCTTCAATGCATCAATCCCTGCCCGCTCTGCTCTTCCCCGAGTACCGCCGCCGCGTCCTTGGCTTGCTGTTGCTGCGCCCGGACGAAGCGCTGCACGGCCGCGAGATCGCCCGGCGCACCGGCCTGCCCGCCGGCACCATCACCCGCGAGCTGACCAAGCTCGCCGAAGTCGGCCTGCTCAAGCGCACCAAGCGCGGCAACCAGCAGGTCTATAGCGCCGACACCAGCGGCCCCATCTTCGCCGAGCTGGCCAGCATCCTGCGCAAGACCTCAGGCCTGGCCGACGTGCTGGTGCAGGCGCTGGCGCCGGCCGCGCCCCGGCTGCGCCTGGCCTTCGTCTTCGGCTCTGTGGCACGTGGGCAGGAAACCGCCGGCAGCGATGTGGACGTGATGCTCATCGGCGACCTCGGTTTTCGCGAAGCGGTGGAACTGCTGCACCCAAGCCAAGCCACCTTGGGCCGCGAGGTCAACCCCAAGGTCTTCTCCACGCGCGAGTTCACTGACAAGGCGGCCACCGAGCCTTTCCTCATCGACGTGCTGGCCAAACCGAAGATCTTCCTGATTGGCAACGCCCATGACCTTGAAGAACTTGTTGGGGCTTAGCCTCGATGCAGTGGAGCCGGACAAGGCGCACACAGCCAAGCTCCTGGCCGCCGCCGAGCGCAACATCGCCGATGCGAAGCTGCAGGGCCTGAGCACAGAGAACCGCTTCGGAGTGCCTGGCCAGCGCATCGGACCTGCTGGCGCATGTTCGGGCATGGCTCGCGGCAAATCGGCCCGACCTTCTGTGATGGTCCGGCACGACGCGCAGGCCTTGCGACTCCGTTGCAGCAAACCATGAACCCCACGACGCCCGAGCCCGCTCCCGCCACCCCGCTGCACCTGTGGCGCCACGCCCGCCTGGCCACGATGGCCGGCAGTGAGCCCTGGGGCTGGATCGAGCGCGGTGCCCTGCTCACGCGCGGCGAAACGCTGGCGTGGGTCGGTGAGGAATCGGCCCTGCCTGCCGGCCTTGCGCCCGATGCGGAGCACGACCTGGGCGGCGCCCTCGTCACGCCCGGCCTCGTCGACGCCCACACGCACCTCGTCTACGGCGGCGACCGCGCGGCCGAGTTCGAACAGCGGCTGCTGGGCGCGAGCTACGAAGACATCGCCCGCGCCGGCGGCGGCATCCGCGCCACCGTGGCGGCCACGCGCGCGGCGAGCAGCGAGCAGCTCTTCGCCAGCGCCGCCGCGCGCGCCCAGGTGCTGATGGCCGAGGGCGTGACGACGCTGGAGATCAAGTCGGGCTACGGACTGTCTGCCGAGCACGAGGCGCGCTGCCTCGCCGTGGCGCGCCGCCTGGGCCGCGAGCTCCCACTGGCCGTGCGCACCACCTCGCTCGCCGCGCACGCCCTGCCCGCGGAATACGCCGGCCGCGCCGACAACTACATCACCGCCGCCTGCGCCTGGCTCACCGAGCAGCAGGCCCAGGGCCTGGTCGACGCGGTGGATGCCTTTTGCGAGCACATCGGCTTCACGCTGGCGCAGACCGAGCGCATCTTCCAGGCCGCCCAGCGCCTGGCCCTGCCGGTGAAGCTGCATGCCGAGCAGCTCAGCGACATGCGCGGCGCGGCGCTGGCGGCGCGCTACCGCGCGCTGAGCTGCGACCATCTCGAATACCTCTCGGCGAGCGGCATCGCCGCCATGGCTGGCGCAGGCACGGTGGCCACGCTGCTGCCCGGGGCCTTTTACTTCCTGCGCGAAACCAAGCTGCCGCCGGTGGACGCGCTGCGGGCGGCCGGCGTGCCCATCGCCATCGCCACCGACCACAACCCCGGCAGCTCGCCCACGCTCTCGCTGCTCCTCATGCTGCACATGGCCTGCACGCTGTTTCGCCTGACGCCCGAGGAAGCCTGGCGCGGCGTGACAGTCAACGGCGCGCGCGCCCTGGGCCTGGCCGACCGCGGCGTGCTGCGCGCCGGCGCACGCGCCGATTTCGCCGTGTGGGACGCCGAACACCCGCGCGAGATGGCCTACCGTTTCGGCCACAACCCCTGCCGCCGCGTCGTCTTCGGCGGAGTCGAGAGGGCCACACCATGACCAGCGATCTCTTCACCCTGCACCGCGGCAGCGGCACGCTGCTGCTGAGCATGCCCCACGTGGGCACCGAAATCCCCGCCGACCAGCGCCACCGCTATACGGCGCGCGCGCTGGCGGTCGAGGACACCGACTGGTTCCTCGATCGCCTCTACGCCTTCGCCGCCGAGTTCGGCGCCACGCTCATCGTGCCGCGCTACAGCCGCTACCTCGTCGACCTGAACCGGCCGAGCGGGAACACGCCCATGTACGCCGGCCAGAACAATACCGAGCTGTGCCCCACCCGGCATTTCACCGGCGAGCCGATCTACCTCGCCGGCCAGGCGCCCGACGAAGCCGAGATCCAGCGCCGCGTCGGCACCTATTGGCGGCCCTACCACGACGCCTTGCGCGCCGAGCTCATGCGCCTGAAGAACCGACACGGCCACGCTGTTCTCTTCGACGCCCACAGCATCAAGAGCGAGCTGCCCTGGCTCTTCGAGGGCAGCCTGCCGCACATGAACCTGGGCACGGCGGGCGGCACGAGCTGTGCGCCGGCCTTGCGCGACGCGCTGGCCCGGGTGTTCGGGGCGCAGACGCACTACAGCCATGTCGTCGACGGCCGCTTCAAGGGCGGCCATATCACGCGCCACTTCGGCCAGCCGCAGGACGGCATCCACGCCGTGCAGCTGGAGATGTGCTGGCGCGCCTATATGGATGAAGCGCCGCCCTACCGCTGGAACGAGGCCCGCGCGGCCGAGGTCACCCCGTTGCTGCGCACGCTGGTGCAGACCCTGCTCGCCTGGAGGCCGAAGTGAGCGGCACCCTGCTGTGGGCGCCGCAGGCCTGGGTGGCCGGCGGCTGGGCCGAATCGGTGCTGCTGCGCGCCGACGCGGCGGGCCAGTGGGCCGAGGTGCAGCCCGGCGCGGCAGCGCCGCCGCAGGCCACGGTGCTGCCGGGCCCCGTGCTGCCCGGGCTGGTGAATGCCCACAGCCACGCCTTCCAGCGCGCCTTCGCCGGCCTGGCCGAGCGGCGCGAGAGCGCGCACGACGATTTCTGGTCCTGGCGCGACCGCATGTATGGCGTGGCCCTGCGCATCACGCCCGCGCAGCTGCAGGCCGTGGCGACGCAGCTTTACGGCGAACTGCTGGTCGGTGGCTACACCGAGGTCTGCGAGTTCCACTACCTGCACCACGGCGAGTGCGGCGCGCCGCATGTGGAACCGCTGGCGATGAGCCTGGCGCTGGCGAATGCCGCCGCCGCCTCCGGCATCGGCCTGACGCTGCTGCCGGTGCTGTATGAGCGCGCCGGTTTCACCCAGCCGCGGCTGCGCGACGACCAGCGCCGCTTTGCCACCGATGTGGACACCGTGCTGCGCATGCGCGACGCCGTGCGCGCCTGGCAGCGGCCGCAGGTGCGCTCCGGCGTGGCCATCCATTCGCTGCGCGCCGCGGCACCCGAGTCCATCCGCGCGCTGGCGCGGCGGCTGGAGGGCGACGCCGGCCCCATCCACATCCACATCGCCGAGCAGACCGCCGAGGTCGATGACTGCCTGGCCGCCACCGGCGCACGGCCCATCGAATGGCTGGCGCGCGAACTGCCGCTGGACGCGCGCTGGCAGCTCGTGCACGCCACGCACGCCACGCCACAGGAGATCGCCGCCGTGGCCGCCTGCGGCGCCGGGGTCGTGCTGTGCCCGAGCACCGAAGCCAACCTGGGCGACGGCCTGGCCGACCTGCCGCGCTGGCTGGCCAGCGGCACGCCGCTGTCGCTGGGCTCGGACAGCCAGATCGGCCGCAGCTGGTCCGAGGAGCTGCGCTGGCTGGACTACGGCCAGCGCCTGGCGCGGCATGAACGCAACGTGGCGGCGCAGCCGGGGCGTTTTGCCGGCGCGACGGCGGCGAACCTCTTCGAGCGCGTGCGCGCCGGCGGCGCGGCAGCGGCGGGGTTCGCGCGCTGGGGCCTGGTGAGCGGCGCGCGCGCCGACCTGCTGGTGCTGGACACAGCCGCCAGCGGCCTGCTCGGCGTGCCCGCCTCGCACCGCCTCGACGCGCTGACCTTCGCCACCAGCGGCCCTGCGCTGCGCGAGGTGTGGGTCGCCGGGCGGCGCGTGGTGGCTGGCAGCGTGCACGCCGGCGCCGCAGCGCATGGGGCGGCCTTTGCCGCGGCCATGGCCGAGCTCTGGCCGGGTTGATGACGGTGGCCGGCCGTTGACGGATTCGAGCGCGAATGCGCGCTTGTTCAGTCGACGGTTCGACTGGCGACGCCGGCGGATCACGCCCGGCGTGGTGACAGGTCGAAGATGGATTTCGCGGGACCTCGCGGGCTGGATGCAGTCCTGATACATTAAAGATGTTGTTGTTCTTGATGTTTTGATAATATCTATGTCATGCCAAAAAAATCCAAAGCACTGGCCGAAATGCCGCCAGCGGTGCGCTCGCTGTTGCGGGAGCTGGGTGCCAACCTGTCCGTCGCCCGCAAGCGTCGCAAGGAGTCGCTGAAGGCGTGGGCCGGTCGCATCGGTGTGTCCGAGCCGACGCTCACGCGCATGGAGCATGGCGACCCCAGCGTCGCCTTCGGCATCTATGCCACTGCGCTGTGGATGATCGGCCGGGCGCAGGCGATCCCCGAACTGGCCGCGCCGCAACTCGACCTTGGCGCATTGGAGAGTGAGGTGCGGGTGGCCATGGCACGTGCGGTGCGTACGCCGATCTCTCTCGAAGCACGGATCAATTCCTCCAGCGCGACCGCGGCTGAGCTCACGCCCGGCTCCGGCGACGAAAAATTGCCCGGATCGTCTTGATGGCGGCGATCGACATCAGCGCCTACAAGCCCGTCGACACGCTCTACCTCTGGTGGGCGGGGGACCCCGCGCGGCCGATGCTGATCGGAGAGCTCGGCATGGTGCGCGCGTCGAGGGGCGTCTCGCTTCGCTATGCCGCCCACTGGTTGCAGTCGGGCTTCCCGCTCAGCGAGGATTTGCCCCTGATCGAAGGCGAGTTCCTTCCCACTGACAAGGAAACGGCCGTCGGCGCCGTGGACGACGCGAGGCCGGACCGCTGGGGCGAGCGTGTCATCCGCATCCTGGACAAACCGCCAAGGCTGTCCTTGATGGAGTACCTGTACTTCGCTGGCGATGAGAGGTTCGGCGCGCTCGGCGTCTCGGTATCGAAGGAGCGGTACCTGCCTCGTCGCCTCGGCCCATTGCCTGAACTCGCCGACGTTGCCCAGATCGACGAATTGGTCAAGAAGATTGTGGCCGGCGAGCCGGTGCCGGCCGAGCAGCGCCGCCTGATCGCGCCCGGCGTGACGATGGGCGGTGCCCGGCCCAAGGCGCTGCTGAACATCGGCGGCGAACAGTGGGTGCTGAAATTCTCGGAGCCTGGCGAGTACATCGACATGCCCCTCATCGAGCACGCAGCGATGACACTCGCCGCAAGGGCCCATATCCGCGTGGCCGCGACGCAACCGATCGGCCTGGTGAAAGGGCATGCGGTCGCCGTCAAGCGCTTCGACCGCACATACGTCGGGGCCAAGAGCCGACGCCGGCATGCGCTGTCGGCGAACGTGGTCCTCAAGGCCGCCGGCGAGCGTCTGGGCTACCCGGAACTCGCACAAGTGCTGCGCCGACGCGGCGTGGTCGATTCGGGGCTGGGCAGGGCTCAGATGGGTGAGCTATTCCGGCGCATGGTGTTCAACATCCTGATCGACAACACCGACGATCACGAGAAGAACCACGCCCTGCTGATGACCGACCGCGGCGAGTACGAGCTGTCGCCCGCCTTCGACGTGCTGCCCGCGGGCCATGCACTCGGCTACCAGCAAATGCGCGTCGGCGCCGATATGGCGGACTCCACGATCGCCAACGCCCTGTCGGAACACGCGCAGTTCGGGCTCAAGCGCGACGAGGCCGAGGCCCAGGTGCGCCAGGTGGTCGCCGTGGCGGCCGGTTGGAAGGATCACTTCGCCGCGGCGGGCGTGCGCTCGGCTGACATCGAATCGTTGGCCCAGCAGATCGACCGGCCGTTCCTGGCGGACCAACGCCGTGAATGGGCGGGGTGACCTGAAGAGAGGAGCTTGCGGACCCGGCGGCCACCCAGTTGGCGCGTGCGCCGTGATGCCCCCGCCTACCCCTGCGCCGACGCGCTGAGCCGCCGCAGGGCCTCGGCCGGTGTCAACACCAAAAAGCCCTCCATCGCCGGCAGGTCCAGCAAGTCGCGATCGCCGCTGATCAGCCACCGGGCCTGGCTGGCCAAAGCCAGGTGCACGAACTTGTCGTCGTCGGGGTCCCGGCTGTGGATCGACGCGGCGGCGGGTTCCACCCAATCAGCCACCGAACTCAGGTCGTGCAGCAGCAGGCCACGGTCCTCCATCGTGAGGTAGCGGTCGAACTTGGGGCGCCACAGCCGCGATTCCAACTCAGCGAACGTGGCCGTCGAAAATACGATGCGCAGTTCCTCCAACACCTGGCGCAAGAGCCTGGCCGGGACCGAGCCACGGATGAGTGCGGCACTGATCAACACATTGGTGTCGATCACCACCCGCTCAACTTTCATCGGCCAGCAAGTCGGCCAGCACGGCCGGCGTCATGCCCTGCGCCGCGGCGTGCTCGGCGGTGCGCGCCAGGGTGTGTTGCAGGCGGTTGGCATAAAAGGCGCGCATGGCTTCGTAGTCATCGGCCGAAACCATGACGCCCACCACCCGATCGCGCCGCGTCACCCGCACCGGACCCTTCTGCGCGCGGTCGATGAACTCACCAAAATTCGTCTTGGCCTCGTTGGCGGTAAAGGTCTGCATGGCCATGATCGTCCCCGAATCAACGCTGGTTCGGTCATTTTAGCCCAATCGTTCGATTGGTGCGTCAAAAGTGCGAAAATGCCAAACCACATCTGCGCGCATGCCGCGGTGTAGGGCCAGGGTGAGCGCCGATTGCCCGTCGACACCAAGGTATGTATGATCCATGCATACTTTTTACTGCGGAGACGAGCATGGAAGCGACCGTTGCCGAACGCGGGCAAATCACCCTGCCCAAGGCGGTGCGCGACGCGCTGGGCCTGACCAAGGGCACCCAGCTGCAAGTCGAACTCGACGGCAGCCGCATCATCCTGCGCAAGAACGTCGACGACGCCATTTCACGCCTGCGCGGGCGCTTCAAGCTGCCCCCCGGCGTGACCACCGACGACATCATGCGCGAGCTGCGCGGCCGCGCGCCCGGCGATCCCGTCGACGTCTGAACAGGAACGACGCCCGCCGCCCCATGATCGCCATCGATTCCTCGGTCCTCATCGATCTGCTGGGCGAGGACGCGCGCGCCGATGCCGCGGAGACGAGCCTGCGCCAGGCGCTCAATCACGGGCCCGTGGTGGTGTGCGATGTGGTCGTCAGCGAAGTGGTGGCCGGCCTGGGTTTCGGCGCCGAATTGCTCGACACCCTGGAAGAGGCCGGCATCCGTTACTCGGCCCTCGAGTCGCGCTCCGCGGTGCGTGCCGGCGAGATGCAACGCCGCTACAAGCAGAGACTCAAGAGCGAGGGCCGCACGCCCCTGTCGCCACGCACCGTTCCTGACTTCCTTATCGGCGCGCACGCGCTGCTGCAGTGCACCGCCCTCATCACCCGCGACGCCGGTTTCTTTCGCGACTACTTCAAGGGCCTGAAGATCATCGTGCCGCAAGCATGATGCCGTTCTGACGCCTCCTTCCTCACCCCATCGCACCCCAGTTCTTTCCGGAGCCCCTCCATGCTGCAAGCCTATCGCCAACATGCCGCTGAGCGCGCCGCGCTCGGCATCCCGCCGCTGCCGCTCGACGCCCCGCAGGTTGCCGCGCTGATCGAACTCGTCAAGGCGCCGCCCTCAGGTGAAGAGGCCTTCCTGCTGGAGCTGCTCACGCACCGCGTGCCGCCGGGCGTGGACGACGCGGCCAAGGTCAAGGCGAGCTTCCTGGCCGCCGTGGCGCATGGCGACCTCAAGGTCGGCCTCGTCAGCAAGGCCAAGGCCACCGAGCTGCTGGGCACCATGGTGGGCGGCTACAACGTGCACCCGCTGATCGAGCTGCTGGACGACGCCGAGGTCGCCGCCGTGGCCGCTGCGGCGCTGAAGAAGACGCTGCTGATGTTCGACTTCTTCAACGACGTGGCCGACAAGGCGCGCGCCGGCAATGCCAAGGCCAAGGAGGTGATGCAGAGCTGGGGCGACGCCGAGTGGTTCACCAGCCGCCCCGAGGTGCCCAGGTCGATCACCGTGAGCGTCTTCAAGGTGCCCGGCGAAACCAATACCGACGACCTCAGCCCGGCGCCCGACGCCTGGAGCCGCCCGGATATCCCGCTGCACTACCTGGCGATGCTGAAGAACACCCGCACCGGCGCGGCCTTCAAGCCCGAGGAAGACGGCAAGCGCGGGCCGATGAAATTCATCGACGATCTGAAGGGTAAGGGCCACCTCGTCGCCTACGTTGGCGACGTGGTGGGCACCGGCTCCAGCCGCAAGAGCGCCACCAACAGCGTCATCTGGGCCACCGGGCAGGACATCCCCTTCGTGCCCAACAAGCGCTTCGGCGGCGTCACGCTGGGCGGCAAGATCGCGCCGATCTTCTTCAACACGCAGGAAGACTCCGGCGCACTGCCCATCGAAGTCGATGTCTCCAAGCTGGAGATGGGCGATGTGGTGGAGATCCTGCCCTACGACGGCAAGATCATGAAGAAGGGCGCCGTGGTCACCACATTCAAGCTGCGCAGCGACGTGCTCTTCGACGAGGTGCGCGCCGGCGGCCGCATCAACCTCATCATCGGCCGCGGCCTCACGGCCAAGGCGCGTGACTTCCTCGGCCTGCCTGCGAGCACGACCTTCCGCCTGCCCCAGGCCCCGGCGGCGTCCCAGGCCGGTTTCACGCTGGCGCAGAAGATGGTCGGCCGCGCCGTCGGCCTGCCCGAAGGCCAGGGCGTGCGCCCGGGCACCTATTGCGAGCCGAAGATGACCAGCGTCGGCAGCCAGGACACCACCGGCCCGATGACGCGCGACGAGTTGAAGGACCTGGCCTGCCTGGGCTTTTCCGCCGACCTGGTGATGCAGAGCTTCTGCCACACCGCGGCCTACCCCAAGCCGGTGGACGTGAAGACGCACCGCGAGCTGCCGGCCTTCATGAGCAACCGCGGCGGCATCAGCCTCAAGCCCGGAGACGGCATCATCCATTCCTGGCTCAACCGCATGCTGCTGCCCGACACCGTGGGCACCGGCGGCGACAGCCACACGCGCTTCCCCATCGGCATCAGCTTCCCCGCAGGCTCGGGCCTGGTGGCCTTCGCTGCAGCCACCGGCGTGATGCCGCTGGACATGCCCGAGAGCGTGCTCGTGCGCTTCAAGGGCCAGATGCAGCCCGGCGTCACGCTGCGCGACCTGGTGCATGCGATTCCGCTGTACGCCATCAAGAGGGGCCTGCTGACGGTGGCCAAGCAGGGCAAGAAGAACGAGTTCTCGGGCCGCATCCTGGAGATCGAGGGCCTGCCCGACCTGAAGGTGGAACAGGCTTTCGAGCTCAGCGACGCTTCGGCCGAGCGCAGCGCCGCCGGCTGCACGGTGCGGCTGAACAAGGAACCGATCATCGAGTACCTCAACAGCAACATCGTGCTGCTGAAACACATGGTCGCCCAGGGCTACCAAGACGCGCGCAGCATCGAGCGGCGCATCGCGCGCATGCAGGAATGGCTGGCCGCGCCCACGCTGCTGGAGGCCGACAAGGACGCGCAGTACGCGCATGTCATCGAGATCGACCTGGCGGAGATCAAGGAGCCCATCCTGTGCTGCCCGAACGACCCCGACGACGCCAGGTTCCTCAGCGAAGTCGCCGGCACGAAAATCGACGAGGCCTTCATCGGCTCGTGCATGACCAACATCGGCCACTTCCGTGCCGCCAGCAAACTGCTCGAGGGTCGGCGCGACATCCCGGTCAAGCTGTGGATCGCCCCGCCGACCAAGATGGACCAGGCCGAACTCACCAAGGAAGGCCACTACGCCAACTTCGGCAGCGCCGGCGCGCGCACCGAAATGCCGGGCTGCAGCCTGTGCATGGGCAACCAGGCGCAGGTCAGGGAAGGCGCCACGGTGGTCTCGACCAGCACGCGCAACTTCCCCAACCGGCTGGGCAAGAACACCAACGTCTACCTGGCCTCGGCCGAACTCGCCGCCATCGCCTCCAAACTGGGCCGGCTGCCCACGGTGGCCGAGTACCTGGCCGACATGGGCGTGATCAACGCCGACGGCAGCAAGATCTACAAATACATGAACTTCGACAAGATCGAGGAGTACGCGCAGGTGGCGAAGTAGATCGCGCCCCGGGGGGCGGCACCGGGCCGGAGCTTGGCGTGGCAGTTGATTGAGGAAACTCAATGGAGCGCCAAAGGCAGGCCTCGCATCAGCCTGCTCCAGCCCTATCGTGTACATGACAGGGCCGGAATCGGGTTGCTTGCAAGCGCGGCTTCCGGGTCTGGGCAGGTCCGATCGACCACGAGAAGGAGAATGCGATGAAGTTCAGGATGTTGTTGATTCCCGCCATCGTGTTGGCGTTCACGGGTGTGCAGACCGCGCTGGCGCAACAGACCGCGGCCAAGACCCGCGCGGAGGTCAAGGCCGAGTGCATGGAGGCACGCAAGGCCGGCAAGATCATCAGCGGCGAGTGCGAGAGGGAGTTCCCGACCAAGGCCACATCCACGACCACTCGGGCCGCCGTCAAGGCTGAATGCGAAGCTGCGCGCAAGGCCGGCAAGATCATCAGCGGCGAGTGCGAAAGGGAATTTCCGGCCAAGGTGACTTCCACCACGACCCGCGCCAAGGTCAAGGCCGATTGCGAGGCCGCGCGCAAGGCCGGGGAGATTCTCAAAACCGAGTGCAAGCCTTGAGTCGGCGACCGCTGCACCAGCGTTGAGGTGACGGGGGCCCGCTAGGCGCGGGCCCGGCGTCATCGGGTAGGCATCAACGCCCACGCAGGAAGAGCGCGTCGAGTTCCTTCATCGTCACCTGTCGCCAGGTCGGCCGGCCATGGTTGCAGGTGTCGGCGCGCTCGGTGGTCTCCATCTCGCGCAGCAGTGCGTTCATCTCCTCCAGCGTGAGGCGGCGGTTGGCGCGCACGGCGCCGTGGCAGGCCATGGTGGCCAGGATGTCGTCGCGCGCGCGCTGCACCACGCGGCTGGCGCCTCCGCTTTCGGGGCGGGCCAAGTCGGCCAGCACCGAACGAGTTAGCTCGGCCAGGTCGGCGTCGGGCAAGGCCGCCGGGCGGCTGCGCACGACCAGCGTGTGGGCCGACAGCAGCCCTACGTCCAGCCCCAGCGCCTGCAGCGCCTCGTGCCCGGCTTCGGCCGCGGCGATCTCGGCCCCGGTGGCGGCAAAGCTCAGCGGGATGAGCAACGGCTGCGAAGCCAGCGCGCCGGCGCCCGACGCGGCACGCTTGAGCCGTTCGTAGACGATGCGTTCGTGCGCGGCATGCATGTCCACGACGACGAGACCCTGCTCGTTTTCGGCCAGCACGTAGACGCCACCGATCTGGGCCAACGCGCGGCCCAGCGGCCACGCGGCCGTGCCCTCCTGATCCTCACGGCCCAGCGGCCTTGCCGCACCGGCTTGTGCTGGCGCAACCCCTGCGGGCGCCTCGGTGGCCGAGCGCAGGCCAGCCCAGGTGGCCAGCCCGCCGCTGCCCTGCGGCGTGCGCCAGGGCGCCGGGTTTTCGTGGGCCTGGGGCGCTGCGTATTCGCTCAAGCCCAGCCTGGGCTGCCACGCCGGGGGTGCCGACGGCGGCGCATCGGCTCCGGCGGCAGCGCCGGCCGCACGCGAAGGCGCCAGCGTGTCTTCCACCGCGAAGCGCACGGCCGAGTGCACCGCGCGGCCGTCGCGAAAGCGCACCTCCACCTTGGTGGGGTGCACGTTCACGTCCACCAGCTCCGGCGCGATGCTCAGGAACAGCGCGTAGGCGGGCTGTCGGCTGCCGTGGAGCTGGTCTTCATAAGCCGAACGCACGGCATGCGCAATGAGCCGGTCGCGCACGAAGCGGCCATTCACGAACAGGTACTGCAGGTCGGCCCGGGAGCGCGCCGCCTCGGGCTGGCATACCAGGCCTTCGACGGACAAGGGCCCACGCACGGCCAGCAGGGCGCGGCTGGTCTGGATGAAGTCCGCACCCAGCACGTCGGCCCAGCGCTGGGCCGGTGGGGCCGCGCGCCACTGCGCCACCAGCCGACCTTCATGCCAGACGGCGAAGCCCACATCGGGCCGGGCCAGCGCGTGGCGGCGCACGGCTTCGACGGCGTGCGAGAGCTCGGTGGCGTCGGTCTTGAGAAACTTGCGCCGTGCCGGGGTGCTGAAGAAGAGTTCCTGCACCTCCACGGTGGTGCCCTGGGCGCGGGCTGCGGGGGCGAGTTCGCCACTTCGCGCCTGCAGCCGCCAGGCATGGGCGGCCGTCGCCACCCGCGTGGTCAGCGCCATCTCGGAGACCGAGGCGATGGCCGCCAGGGCCTCACCGCGGAAGCCCATGGTGGCCACCGTTTCGAGCTCGGCCAGGTTGGCGATCTTGCTCGTGGCGTGGCGCTTCAGGGCCAGCGGCAGGTCGCCGACGTCGATGCCGGTGCCGTCGTCCTCCACGCTGATGGCGCGCACGCCGCCCGCGGCCAGGCGCACGGTGACCTGCGTGGCGCCGGCGTCCAGCGCGTTGTCCACCAGTTCGCGCACCACCGAGGCCGGTCGCTCGACGACTTCGCCGGCGGCGATCTGGCTGACGAGTTCATCGGGCAACTCGAGGATGCGGCGCGCGGGGCCGGCGCGGCCCGGCGGCGTGGGCACGGAGGTCATGCCTGGATTGTGCGCGAGTAACAATCCGCAGATGCCTGAACTGCCCCCGGCCATGGACCCCGAGACCGCCCCGCTGCCCCTGGCCGGAGTGCGCGTGCTCGAGTTCACCCACATGGTGATGGGCCCCAGCTGCGGCATGATCCTGGCCGACCTGGGCGCCGAGGTCATCAAGGTCGAGCCGCTGGCCGGCGACAGCACGCGCCGGCTGATCGGCTCGGGCGCGGGCTTCTTCGCCATGTTCAACCGCAACAAGAAGAGCCTGGCGCTGGACGTGACAGACCCGCGCGGCCTGGAGATCGTGCTCAAGCTCGTGGCCGGGGCGGATATCTTCAGCGAGAACTTCAAGGCCGGCACGATGGAGCGCATGGGGCTGGGCTGCGCGGCCCTGTCCAGGCTCAACCCGCGGCTGATCTACGTCTCGCACAAGGGCTTCCTGCCTGGCCCCTACGAGCGGCGCACGGCGCTGGACGAAGTCGTGCAGATGATGGGCGGCCTGGCCTACATGACGGGCCCCGAGGGCCGGCCGCTGCGCGCCGGCGCCAGCGTCAACGACATCATGGGCGGCATGTTCGGTGCCATCGGCGCGCTGGCGGCGCTGCACCAGCGCTCCGCGACGGGCCGCGGCCACGAGGTGCAGAGCGCGCTGTTCGAGAACAACGTCTTCCTGATGGCCCAGCACATGCTGCAGTTTGCCGTCACCGGCCAGCCCGCCGCGCCCATGCCCGGCCGCATCAGCGCCTGGGCGGTCTACGACGTCTTCACGGTCAAGGCCGGCGAGCAGATCTTCCTGGCCGCGGTCAGCGATACGCAGTGGGCGCTGCTGTGCACCGAGTTCAGCTTCGCCGACTTGCGCGCCGACCCGCGCCTGACGAGCAACAACGACCGCGTGCGCGCTCGCGACTGGATGTTGCCGCTGCTGCGCGAGCGCTTCGCCGCGCACGGCGCCGCCGAGCTCGCCCGGCGCTTCGAAGCCATCGGCCTGCCCTACGCACCGATCACCCGGCCGCAGGACTTGTTCGACGACCCGCACCTGGCGGCCACCGGCGGCCTGGCGGCGATGACGGTGCCCGCCGACGCCAGCAGCGCCGGCCACCGCGTGGACACGCGTGCACCTTTGCTGCCGCTGGCCATCGACGGCCAGCGTCTGCCGCTGCGCAGCGGGCCTCCCGCCCTGGGCGAGCACAGCCTGGCCTTGTTGCACGAACTGGGTTACGACGAGGCGCAGATCGAGCGGCTGCAAGCCGACGGCGTGGTGCGCGAAGCCAGCCACTGAGCGCCACGACGGCTGGGTCCTGACAACACCCTCACGCGTGGAGTTTCGGAGTCACCGGGGGCACGACGGTACGCGCTGCGCAGGCCTATGATGCCGACATGCCGGTGGTGTTCAGATATCAGGGCTTCCGATTCTTCTTCTACTCGAACGAAGGCCATCCGCGTGAGCCCGTTCATATTCACGCCGTGGGCGAAGGCGGTGAAGCGAAGTTCTGGCTACACCCGGCGCATGTGGCCACAAGCGACGGCCTCGACCCACGCACGCTACGCGAGTTGACCAGGGTGGTGGACGAGCACAGCGAATTGATCGAAAGGTCCTGGCATGAATACTTCGGCTAAGTCGGTCCGCTTCGACGACAACAGCATGTGGGTCGATCTTGCCGACGGGCGCGTCATCGCCGTACCGCTGGCATGGTTCCCTCGCCTGTTGCGGGCCACACCGGAACAACGCGCACAGGTGGCCTTCAGCAGCCGTGGGCTGCACTGGGAAGGCCTCGACGAGGACATCTCCGTGGATGGCCTGCTGGCGGGCGTGGGCGACCAGAGCCGCGAACAACGCGTGACGGCCTGATTTCGCCGCACGCCCGCACGCCCGCACGCCCGCACAGCCTACATACTGCGCCGGTACTGCCCGCCCACCTCGATCAGCGCGTTCGTGGTCTGGCCCAGGCGCAGGGAGCCCATGGCGGGATTGCGCGGTACGGTTTGCAGCGCCGTGCGCGGGTGGCCGATCAGCTGGCCGCCTCCGTGGGCGCGGCCCAGGCGCCGACGGCCGCGCCCACCCAGGCCAGCGTCTCGTCGTGCGTGGCCTGGTTGCCGGCCTCGATCTCGGCCGTGCATTGCGCTTCGCCCAAGGTGCGGCGGCCGTCTTCGAGCTGCCCGGCCTGGTGCCGTGCGCCGTCGGCGTCCAGCGGCATCTGCAGCAGCTGGCGCTGCGCCCCATCAGCGACATTCAGCCGCGTGGCCAGGGCCACGTCGCCGACCAGGGCAGCCCACTCCGAAGTCAGGGTGACCACCGCCTGCGTGAGGTGGCGCGAGCAGACCTGCTGCCCGATCTGCAGGCCCTCAGCCAGGTAGGGCCGCGCTACCCCGGCCTGCCCGCGTTCGACCGCCATCGAGGCGCAGTTCAGCACCGCCACGCCGACGCCATAACGGTGCGGCTGGCTGCGCCGCAGCGCCAGCAGGTCCAGGCAGCGCTGCCAGGCTTCTTCGATGCGCCCGGCCTGCCTGGCCACAGTGGCCAGGCCGCCCAGGGCGTTGCCCAGCCGGCGCAGGTCGCCACAGCGGCGCGAGGCTTCGCAGGCTTCGTGCAGGCTGCGCGTGGCCGCTTCCAGGTCGCCGCGTGCGCGTTGCTGCTCACCTTGCAGGTGCAGGCCGGCACCCAGCAGTTCGTCGTCGCCCAGGGCGCGGGCCGCGGCCACCTGCTGTTCGATGAGAGCGAAGGCTTCGTCGTGGCGGCCCATCCACTGCGCCAGTTGCGCGGCGGCGGCCTGTGCGCCGCAACGCGCCAGGCTGGGCGGCGCCGCCGGTGCGCGCGCCAGCGCCGCCATGCTCAATTCGTGGCCCAGCGGCAACAGGCCACGCGCACCCCAGTAGTGGCGCAGGGCCACCACCAGGCGCAACTCGCTGCGGCTGTCGCCGCCCTGCCGGCACCAGGCCAGCGCCTGCAGCAGGTTCTCGCGCTCGGTGTCGAGGTGTTCGATGACGCGGCCGGGCTCAGCGGCCGTCATCAGGTGGCGCTCTTCGGCTTCGGCCAGCGCGAGGAAGTGGTCGCGGTGGCGGTCGCGCAGCGCCACGGCCTCGCCGCTGCCGTGCAACTGCTCCAGCGCGTACTGGCGCACCGTCTCCAGCATCGTGTAGCGCGCGATGGCCTTGTCGGCGCCGGTGCCTGCTGTGTGTTCGACCTGGAGCATCGACATCGCCGCCAGCCGGGTGAGCCCTTCGACCAAGGCCAAGGGTGCCAGCGTTTCATCGTGCAGCGCGGCGGCGGCGGCCAGGTCGCAGCCGCCGCTGCACAGGGCCAGGGCGGCCAGCAGGTGCTGCTCGGTGGCCTCCAGCCGGTCCCAGCTCCAGCGCACCACGGCGCGCAGTGTCTGCTGGCGCGGCAGCGAGCGCCGGCTGCCCACCAGCAGCTGGAAGCGCTCTTCGAGGAACGCCAGCACCTGCGCCGGCGCCAGCACGCGCAGCTGCGCGGCCGCCAGTTCGATGGCCAGGGGAATGCCGTCGACACGCCGGCAGATTGCGGCTGCCGTGGCCAGAGCTTCACCTTCGGCTGCGAAGCTGGGCAGCGCCTCGTGCGCACGTTCGGTGAACAGGCGCACCGCTTCGGCCCTGGCCACCAGCGCGGGGGCTGCGCCGGCCAGCGGCAAGGCCAGCGGCCGCACTGGCAAGACGCTTTCACCGGCCAGCCCCAGCGCCTCGCGGCTGGTGGCGAGCACGCGCAGCTCGGCCGAGGCCGCCAGCAGCGTGGTGGCGAGTTCGGCCACGGCGTCCAGCAGGTGCTCGCAGTTGTCGAGCACCACCAACATGGTGCTGCCGTGCACGCGCGCGGCCAGCAGTTCCTGCGTGCCCGTGTCGGCCGCTTGCGCCACGCCCAGCGTGCGGGCCAGTGCCAGCGCCACCTGGTTGCCGTCTTCCAGCGCCGCCAGGTCGACGAACCACACGCCGTCGGGGAATCGGCCCAGCAGTTCGGCGGCCAGGCGCAGAGCCAGGCGTGTCTTGCCGCTGCCGCCGATGCCCGTGAACGTGACCAGCCGGGCCTGCCCGAGGCGCTGCGCCGCGTCGTCCAGCAGCGCCTCGCGGCCGATGAAGCGCGTGCGCTCGGCGGGCAGGCTGTTCGGCGCAGCGTGGCCCGGGCGGCCTTCGCAGGGCATGGCGAAGCGGTAGCCCAGCGGCGCCACGGTGGCGATGGCCCGCGCGCCCAGCAGCTTGCGCAGGTGCGAGACCTGTACATGCACGTTGGCTTCCTCGACCACCAGACCCGACCAGGCGCTTTGCAGCAGCTGTTCCTTGGTCACCAGCGCGCCGGCCGCTTCCACCAGCGCGATCAGCACGTCGAGTGCGCGTGCCCCCAGCGGTCGCGGCTGGCCGTCGTGCAGGAGCAGGCGTTCCTGGGTGCGCAATTCGAAGCGGCCGAAGCGGTGGACGTGGGGCATGGTGAGACGCAATGTAGCCCTGCATTCGCGAACGCCGGCCGCGCCTTTAGAACGCTTTAGGGCGCCTAAAGACGGCGCAGGCGCGGCCCGCGACAGTGGCGCCAGGGCCCACGGCAGCTGGCGACATTCGCCGCCGGGCGGTGGGCCCGGGCCCCGAGGAGCGAACCATGCGCAACCATCACCCACTTCCCCGAACCAAGGCCCGGTGCGCCGCAGCGCCAGCCTGGTGCCTGGCCGCGCTGCTGGCGGCCTGCGGCGGCGAGCCGGCGGCCACAGCGGCCGCGGATACCGCCGCGGCACTCCAGGCGGCCACACCTGCCGCAGCCATGCCGGCTGCTGCCCGCGCACCGCGAGCCGACGCGCCCGCCAACGGCCCGGAGGCCATGCCCGCCGACCCCTCGATCCGCACGTGCCGCGGCCTGTACCTGCGCCATGCCTTTGCCGAAGTGGCCGCAGCGCAACTCGGCGGCGACGTGGTGTGGGTACCGGTGGATTGCTGCACCGGCGACAACGGCGAGCTGGCCATGCTCACCGCCTACGGCATGCAGGCTGCCCGAAACCTGGGCAACGAGGTGCCGTTCCTCGTGACCGGCACCGACCTGCGCGTGGCGGCGCTGGTGGCCGACCGGCTGGAGCTGGACGGCTTGAAGAACGTCTACCTCGTCACGCCCTGAGCGGCGGGTTCGCCGGCGCGCAGCCGCATCACGCCCAGCGCCTCGTCCTGGGCCGGGCCATTGAAGGTGGCGGCCAGCGTGTCAAGGGCAGCAGCAGCGGCGCACCATACACTGGCTCTTCAAGGCCACGAGTCCGGCGCGTCGCCGAGCAGGGAGGGTTTTTGCATACACCGCAGCACAGCGCCCTGACCGAGGGCGGGCCGACCGGACCCGCCGCCGGCGCGGGCTGGCCGCGACGCGCGCTGGGCGGCGCCATCGGCGCCGTGGTCAGCGTGGCCATCGTGCTCACCCTGGGCGTGGTGGCGCTGTCGCCGTTGGGCGTGCAATCCGGACCCGTGGGTATTCCGGCGGCCTTTGCCACCGTGGTCGTGAGCGCGGCGCTGTTTGCCGTCCTCAGCCGCAGCCTCATGGCGGCCGGCAGCCCGAGTTCGGCCACCTCGCTCATCGCGGCCGGCCTGGTGGCGCAGGTCGCGTCTGCCGAAAGCGCGTCCGGTGCCGAGGCCGTCGTGCCCGCCGTCGTGCTGACGCTGGGCGCCGCGGTGGCGTTGATGGGCCTGTTGCAGTTGCTCATGGCCGCGGCACACCTGGGCCGCCTCGCGCGCTACGTGCCGCAGCCCGTGCTGGCCGGGTTCATGAACGGCGTCGCCGTGCTGATCGCGCTGGCGCAATTGCCGCCCTTGCTCAACCTGGCGCCCGAACTCTGGCGCACTCAGGGCCCGCAGGCGTTGGCCATGGCGCAGGGCGGTTCGCTCGCGCTCGGCCTGGGCACGGCCGCGCTGGTGTGGCTGCTGGCCTGGCGCGTGCCGCGCGCCCCGGCAGCGCTGCTGGGCTTGCTGGCCGGCCTGCTGGTATTTCATGCCTCGCAGTGGGCGGCTCCGGCGTTGGCGCTGGGCGCTACGCTGGGGCCGGTGGCGCTGCCACACACGCTGCCCGGGTTGCTGACGCTCTGGGAGCGCCCCGTCGCCGGCCTGGCGGTCTTGCAACGCCATGCCGCCGCCGTCGCGCTGACCGCAGTCGTGCTGGCGCTCATCGGCACGCTGGAGTCGATGCTCAACTTCCGCGCCACCGACCAGCAATTCGGTGGCCGCCACGACGAGAGGCGTGACTTGCTGGCCCTGGGACTGTCCAACCTGCTCGGCGGGCTGCTGGGGGCGTTGCCGATGGTGCAGGTGCGCGCGCGCGCCGCCGCCATCGTGCAGGCCGGTGGCCGGGGCCGCGTGGCCGGTCTGGGCGCCGCGGCAGCCTCAGCGCTGATTTTCGGCTTCGGTGGGCCCTGGTTCGGGCAACTTCCGCAAACCGTGCTCGCGGGCGTGATGGTCACGGTGGCCGTGTCGCTGGTGGACCCGGTGGCGCTGCGCCTGCTCCTGCGCGGCTGGTTGGCAGGGCCGGCCGTGCGCACCAGTCTGCTGATCATGGCGCTGGTGTGCGTCCTCACGGTGTGGCAGGGGGTGGCGGCGGGAGTGGCTGCGGGCGTCGCGTTGTCGACGGTGATCTTCATCCGGGGCATGAACCGCTCGTTGCTGCGCGCACGCCTGGACGCCGGCGCGCATCCGTCGCGGCGGGTCTACCCGCCGCCAGTCGAGCAATTGTTGTCGGTGCTTAGGCGCCGGGTCGTGATCCTGGAACTGGAAGGGGCCCTCTTCTTCGGCACTGCCGAGCGCGTCGCCGACGAGGCCGAAGGCCTGCGCGGCGACACACGCTTCCTGGTCCTGGACCTGCGGCGCGTGAATACCATCGATGAATCAGCTGCCACGGTCCTGCGCCGGTTGCAGTCGCGACTGCAAGGCCGCGGCGTCGGCCTGCTGCTGGCGGGGGTCGGGCCGGGCAGCACGCTGCGCGAGCAGCTGCAACTTCATCCCGGCGCTGCGCCCACGCCTGGAGACGAGAACTGGTTCCCGGACAGCGACCACGCCGTCGAGTTCGCCGAGCGGCGGCTGCTCGCCGAGCACCCCGAAGGCGTGGACGCCCTCGACGCCAGCCACCCCCTGGTGCAAAGCCGGCTGCTGGCCGGCCTCACGTCGGCCCAGCGCACGGCCGTTTCGCGCCACCTGCAAGCCTGCCACTTGAAGGCGGGCGAGCGTCTGTTCAGCGAGGGCGACCCCGGGCTGGGCTTGTACGTGCTGACGCGCGGTTCGGTCAGCGTGGTCAACGCCAGCGGCCAGCGCTACTCGAGCTTTTCGCCCGACACCATCGTGGGCGAGCTGGCCATGCTCGACGGCCGCGGCCGCAGCGCCGACGCCATCGCCGACCGCGATTCGGAGCTGCACCTGCTCACCCGGGAAGCGTTGGATGCGCTGGCCGCCGTCGATCCGCTGCTGTGCGCGCAGCTCTACCGCAATATCGCCGTCCACCTGGCCGAGCGCCTGCGCGCGGCTTCGGACGCCTGGCGCCGCGCCGAGACTTGACCCTCGCGCCGGCGCGCGGCGGCGCCGACACCGCCATTGCGGCTCACATGCTGCGCCGGTACTGCCCGCCCACCTCGAACAGCGCGTTGGTGATCTGCCCCAGGCTGCAGCAGCGCACGGCGTCCATCAGCACCTCGAAGACATTGCCGTTGGCGATCACCGTCTGCTGAAGGCGCGCCAGCATCGCCGGCGATTCGGAGGCATGGCGGGCATGGAAATCCTGCAGCCGGCGCAGCTGGCTTTGCTTTTCTTCATCGGTGCTGCGCGCCAGCTCGATGCTCTTCGGCGTCTCGTCGGCGTGCGGGCTGCGGAAGGTATTGACGCCGATGATGGGGTACTCGCCGGTGTGCTTGAGCATCTCGTAGTGCAGGCTCTCTTCCTGGATCTTGCTGCGCTGGTAGCCGGTCTCCATCGCGCCGAGCACGCCACCGCGTTCGGCGATCTTTTCGAATTCGGCGAGCACGGCTTCCTCGACCAGCTCGGTGAGCTCGTCGATGATGAAGGCGCCCTGGCTGGGGTTCTCGTTCTTCGCCAGCCCCCATTCGCGGTTGATGATCATCTGGATGGCCATGGCGCGGCGCACGCTTTCCTCGGTGGGCGTGGTGATGGCCTCGTCGTAGGCGTTGGTGTGCAGGCTGTTGCAGTTGTCGTAGACGGCGATCAGCGCCTGCAGCGTGGTGCGGATGTCGTTGAACTGGATCTCCTGCGCGTGCAGGCTGCGGCCGCTGGTCTGGATGTGGTATTTGAGCTTCTGGCTGCGCTCGTTGGCGCCGTAGCGGTCGCGCAGCGCGGTGGCCCAGATGCGCCGCGCCACGCGGCCCAGCACGGTGTACTCGGGGTCCATGCCGTTGCTGAAGAAGAAGCTCAGGTTGGGCGCGAAGTCGTCGATGTGCATGCCGCGCGCGAGATAGGCCTCGACGAAGGTGAAGCCGTTGGAGAGCGTGAAAGCGAGCTGGCTGATCGGGTTCGCGCCGGCCTCGGCGATGTGATAGCCGCTGATGCTCACGCTGTAGAAGTTGCGCACGTCGTGGTGCACGAACCACTCGGCGATGTCGCCCATCACCTTGAGGCTGAACTCGGTGCTGAAGATGCAGGTGTTCTGGCCCTGGTCTTCCTTCAGGATGTCGGCCTGCACGGTGCCGCGCACATTGGCCAGCGTCCAGGCGCGGATCTTCGCCGTTTCGTCGTCGGTCGGCTCGCGGTGGTTGTCGGCGCGGAACTTGTCCAGGTTCTGGTCGATGGCCGCGTTCATGAACATGGCCAGGATGGACGGCGCAGGGCCGTTGATCGTCATGCTCACGCTGGTGTTGGGCGCGGTGAGGTCGAAGCCACCGTAGAGGACCTTGAGGTCGTCCAGCGTGGCGATGCTCACGCCGGAGTTGCCGACCTTGCCGTAGATGTCGGGCCGCAGGTCGGGGTCGTTGCCGTAGAGCGTGACGCTGTCGAAGGCGGTCGAAAGGCGCTTGGCGGGCATGCCTTCGCTCAGCAGCTTGAAGCGCTTGTTGGTACGGAACGCATCGCCCTCGCCGGCGAACATGCGCGTGGGGTCTTCGTTCTCGCGCTTGAAGGCGAAGGTGCCGGCGGTGTACGGGAAGCTGCCGGGCACGTTCTCGAGCAGCAGCCACTTCAGGATTTCACCCTCGCATTCGTACTGCGGCAGCGCCACCTTGCGGATCTTGCTGCCCGACAGCGTGGTGTGCGTCAGCGCGGTGCGGATCTCCCGGTCGCGGATCTTCACCACGTACTCGTCGCCGGCATAGGCGCGCAACATGTCGGGCCACATGGCGAGCAGCTTCCTGGACGCGACATCGAGCTGCGCCTCGTGCGTGGTGGCCAGGTCGGTGACGGCCTCCACCGCGCGGTGGCGCTCGGGCTTTTCCGTGCGCAGCATCTGCGCCGTGGCCCTGAGCTGTTGCACCTCGCGGGCCAGCCGGCTCTGCTGCATGGCCCTGCGCTTGTAGGCGCGCACGGCGTCGGCGATATCGGCCAGGTAGCGCACGCGCGCGCCCGGCACGATGGGCACCTGGTGCGTGCTGTGGCGGGTCACCACTTTGGGCAGCCGGCCTTCGGTGGTTTGCAGGCCGAGCGCGGCCAGGTGCGGCACGAGCTTTTGAAAGACCGCCTGGTACAGCGCCGTCACGCCGTCGTCGTTGAAGCGGCTGGCCATGGTGCCGAAGACCGGCATCTGCTCGGGCGCCGTCGTGAAGGCTTCGCGGTTGCGCTGCACCTGCTTGGCCACGTCGCGCAGGGCGTCGGCCGCGCCCTTGCGGTCGAATTGGTTGATGGCGACGAACTCGGCGAAGTCGAGCATGTCGATCTTCTCGAGCTGGCTGGCCGCACCGAACTCAGGCGTCATCACGTACATCGACACATCCACCAGCGGCACGATGGCGGCGTCGCCCTGGCCGATGCCCGAGGTCTCGACGACGATGAGATCGAAGCCCGCCGCCTTGCAGGCCAGCAGCACGTCGGGCAGGGCCTGGCTGATCTCGCTGCCGAAATCGCGCGTGGCCAGGCTGCGCATGAAGACGCGCGGCCCCTGGCTCCAGGGTGCGATGGCATTCATGCGGATGCGGTCGCCGAGCAGCGCGCCACCGCTCTTGCGCCGCGAGGGGTCGATGCTGATGACGGCGATGCGCAGCGCGTCGCCCTGGTCCAGCCGCAGGCGGCGGATGAGCTCGTCGGTGAGGCTGCTCTTGCCGGCGCCGCCGGTGCCGGTGATGCCCAGCACCGGCGTGGGCAAGGCCGCGGCGGCCAGAGCGGCCCGGAACTCCGCCGTGGCCTGGCCGTTCTCCAGCGCCGTGATGGCCTGGGCCAGCGCGCGCCAGGCGCTGTCACTGTGAGGACGTCCATCGCCCTGCAAGGCCGCGACGCCCTTGGGTGCATGCACCGACAGGTCGGTGTCGCAGCGCATCACCATCTCGCCGATCATCCCCGCCAGCCCCATGCGCTGGCCGTCCTCGGGGCTGTAGATGCGCGCCACGCCGTAGGCCTGCAGCTCCCGGATCTCGTCCGGCACGATCACGCCGCCGCCGCCGCCGAAGACCTGGATGTGCGCGCCGCCGCGCTGGCGCAGCAGGTCCACCATGTACTTGAAGTACTCGACGTGGCCGCCCTGGTAGCTGCTCACGGCGATGCCCTGCACGTCTTCCTGCAGCGCGGCCGTGACGACCTCTTCCACCGAACGGTTGTGGCCCAGGTGGACGACCTCGGCGCCCATGCCCTGCAGGATGCGCCGCATGATGTTGATGGCCGCGTCGTGCCCGTCGAAGAGGCTGGCGGCGGTGACGAAGCGCACCTTGTGCGCGGGGCGATATTGCGCGAGGGCCCGCATGTCGGCGGAGAGGTCGGTCATGGCAGTGCGGCAATGGATGCAGGGAGTGGCGGGCAGGTTGACGTTTACGTAAACGTCAATTGTTTATCATGCCACGCGAGCGCACCGCGGTGGCTGACAATCCGCGCAAAGGGTCGTCCCGCGCCGCGGGACGCCCGGGTTTGCGCCACACCGGTGACGCCCCATTTCATGTTCCCTCCCCACGGCCAGCGAGCCGCACCGCCATGAGCTTCCTGGCCATCGACATCGGCAACACGCGCCTGAAATGGGCGCTCTACGCCACCCCGCAGCCGGGTGCGCGCGTGCTGCACCACGGCGCCATCTTCCTGGAGACCATCGACGATCTCGCCGAGCAACATTGGGCGTCGCTGCCCACGCCCTACAGCATGTTGGGCTGCGTGGTCGCCGGCGACGCCGTGCGCCGCACAGTGGAAACCCAGATGGAGATCTGGGACCTCGAGCCGCACTGGGTCGTGCCCTCGTCGCACGAGGCCGGCCTGATCAACGGCTACGACCACCCCAGCCGGCTGGGCGCCGACCGCTGGGTGGCGCTGGCCGGGGCGCGCTCGCGCGTGCTGGCGGCGTCGTCGGCCGGCAACCCGCCGCGCCCGGCGCTGGTGGTGATGGTGGGCACGGCGGTCACCGTGGATGCGCTGGACGCCCAGGGGCGGTTTCTCGGCGGCCTCATCCTGCCCGGCTTCGGCCTCATGCTCAAGGCCCTGGAGATGGGCACTGCCGCCCTCAAGGTGCCCACGGGCGAGGTGGTGGACTTCCCCACCAACACCAGCGACGCGCTCATGAGCGGCGGCGCCAACGCCATCGCCGGCGCCATCCAGCGGCAGGCGCGGCGGCTGCAGTTGCGCACCGGCACCGAGCCGCTGCTGCTGATGACCGGCGGCGCGGCGGTCAAGCTCGCCCCGATCACCGACATGCCGTTCGAGACCATCGATTCACTGATCTTCGACGGACTGCTGTTGATGCAGTCTCATCGGCTGGCGCTCTAGGCCGCACGCCAGGCCTACGACTGGATGTAGGTCTCGAGCTGGGCGATCGTCGCTTCCTGGTCGGCGATGATGTCGTCCATGAGGTCGCGCATGGAGATCATGCCCATCACGGTCTGGCCTTCGACCACCGGCAGGTGGCGGATCTTCTTCTCGCTCATCAGCGCCATGCACTCGCGCACGGGGGTGCGCGGCGAGACGGTGAGCACCTGCGCGGTCATGATCTCGGCGACAAGCGCCTCCTTCGAGTTGCGCCCCTGCAGGGCGATCTTGCGCGTGTAGTCGCGCTCGGAGAAGACCCCCACCAGACTTGCACCGTCCATCACCATCAGCGCCCCCACCTCGTACTGCGCCAGCAGTTCGAGCGCGGTGAACACGGTGTCGTCGGGGCGCACATGCCATAGCGTGCCGCTGCGTGCCTTGAGCAATTCGGAAACGGGTTTCATGGACTCACCTCTAGCCGCCAGGGAGGGTGCGCAGACTACCGCAATGGCCGGGCGCGGCAAGGGGGTCGCACCCGCAGCCCCTGCTGCCGGCGCCTATCATGCCCGCCGTGCTGCGAGAACTGCCATGACCCGCGACGATGCCCTGGCGCTGGACGCCGCCGACCCGCTGCGCGAATTGCGCGCGCAGTTCGAGCTGCCACCGGGGGTGATCTACCTCGACGGCAATTCGCTCGGCCCGCTGCCCAAGGCCACCGCCGCGCGGGTGCAGCAGGTGGTGCGCCAGGAATGGGGCGAGGGCCTGATCCGCAGCTGGAACAGCGCCGGCTGGATGACCCTGCCGCAGCGCCTGGGCGACAAGATCGCGCGCCTGGTGGGCGTGGGCGCGGGTGAGCTGGTCGTCGCGGATTCCACCAGCGTCAACCTCTTCAAGGTGCTCAGCGCGGCGCTGTCCATCGTGCAGGAGGCCGCGACCCCGCGGCGCGTGATCCTCTCCGAGCGCAGCAACTTCCCCACCGACCTGTATATCGCCGAGGCCCTGGCGCGCGAGCGCGGCTTCGAGCTGGTGCTCGCCGATGACTACGAGTTGCCGGCCCGGCTGGACCACCGCGTGGCCGTGTTGATGCTCACCCACGTGAACTACCGCACCGGCCGCATGCACGACATGGCCGCGCTGACCCATGCCGCCCACGAGGCCGGCGCGCTGGCCCTGTGGGACCTGGCGCATTCGGCCGGCGCGGTGCCCGTGGACCTGCGCGCGGCGAAGGCCGATTTCGCCATCGGCTGCGGCTACAAATACCTCAACGGCGGCCCGGGCGCGCCGGCCTTCGTCTGGGTGCACCCCGACCACGCCGACCGTTTCTGGCAGCCGCTGGCGGGCTGGATGGGCCATGCCTCGCCGTTCGAATTTGCACCGGGCTACCGGCCCGCGGCAGGCATCTCGCGCTATCTCTGCAGCACGCCGGCGGTGCTCTCGCTGGCGGCGCTGGAATGCGGGGTCGATACCGTGCTGGCGGTCGAGCCGCTGGGCGGCATGGCCGCGCTGCGCGCCAAATCGCTGGCCTTGACGCGCCTGTTCGCCCAGCGCGTGCAGGCCACCTGCCCCGGCCTGGCCCTGGCCTCGCCCGCCGACGATGCACAGCGCGGCAGCCAGGTCTGCTTCGCACACCCCGAATGTGGCTACCCGGTGATCCAGGCCTTGATCGCGCGCGGCGTGATCGGTGACTTCCGCAGCCCGGACATCCTGCGCTTCGGCTTCACGCCGCTCTATCTGCGCTTCGTCGATGCCTGGGATGCGGCCGAGCATCTGCGCGCAGTCATGCACACCGGGGAGTGGCGCCGCCCGGAGTTCAACCGGCGGCAGGCGGTGACCTGAGATGAAACCCCCACGCTCGCCATCGCTCGCTGCCCCCCGAGGGGGCGCTCAGTGGCTTCGGGCGGCCGGGCGCCACTGAGACGACGCGATGGCCTGGCACGGCAAGCTGAATCTGAGCTATCGAGTCGACCACGGCGGCGCCGCGCCGCGCTGCCTGGTTGCAGACCTTCACGATGGCCCGTTGCGGGTGCTTGCCGCCCTCCGGCCCGAAGGCCCTTCGGTCTGCCACTCGGTCATCGTGCATCCACCCGGCGGCATCGCCGGCGGCGATCACCTCGATCTCGATCTGACCCTGGGTGAAGGCAGCCACGCACTGCTCACGACACCTGGCGCCACCCGCTTTTATCGCAGCGCCGGTGAACCAGCGAGCCAATCGGTGCGGGCCCGGCTGGCCGAAGGCGCGCGCCTCGAATGGCTGCCGCTGGAGACGCTGGTCTACTCCGGCGCACTGGCCGAGAGCCGTTCGACCTTCGAGCTGGCTCCCGGCGCCGAAATGATCGGGCGCGAGATCGTCGCGCTGGGTCTGCCGGCAGCCAGCCTGGGCTTCGAGCGGGGTTGCTACACCCAGCATCTCGAGTTGCCCGGCGTGTGGCTGGAGCGCGGCCGCATCGACGCCCAGGATCTGGTGTTGCTCGATTCGCCGCTGGGCATGGCCCGCCGGCGTGTGCTGGCCACGCTGTGGTTCAGCGCCGGTTCGCCCATCGCGCAAGACCGGCGCGAAGCCCTGCTGGCAGCGGCGCGTGGCGAGGCACCGCAGGCTGCAGCCGGCGCGGCGGGCGCTGCAGCCGACGCACAGGGTGACGCTGCACCCACCACGCACGGCAGCACCTCGCCCCATGATCGGCTGGTGGTGCTGCGCGTCCTGGCCTGGCGAGTCGAACCCGCCGTCAACCTGCTCAACCGGATCTGGGCGCAGTGGCGCCAGATCGCGTGGGCGCTGCCGGCCTGCGCGCCGCGGGTCTGGCAGACCTGAGCGCGCACTGCCGTCAGATCGACATCTTCTGGCGCACGCCCTCGGCCTGCATGTCCTGGCCGCGGCCGCGCTGCACGATCTGGCCGCGCTCCATCACCAGGTACTGGTCGGCCAGCCCGGCGGCGAAGTCGTAGTACTGCTCGACCAGCACGATGGCCATGCGCTGGCCGTTCATGCCGCGATCGGCCAGCATGCGCAGCACCCGCCCGATGTCCTTGATGATGCTGGGCTGGATGCCTTCGGTGGGCTCGTCCAGCATCAGCAGCTTGGGCCCCGCGGCCAGCGCACGCGCGATGGCGAGTTGCTGCTGCTGACCGCCGGATAAGTCGCCGCCGCGGCGGCCGATCATCTGCTTGAGCACCGGGAAGAGTTCGAAGAGTTCGGCCGGGATGGCCGTGCTTCCGCTCTTGGTGGCCAGGCCCATGCGCAGGTTCTCTTCCACCGTCAGGCGGCCGAAGATCTCGCGGCCCTGCGGCACGTAGCCGATGCCGCGCTTCACGCGTTCGTAGCTGGGTGCCCGGGTGATGTCGGTGCCGTCCAGCGTCACCGTGCCGGCCTTCACCGGCACCACGCCCATCAGGCTCTTCAGCAGCGTGGTCTTGCCGACGCCGTTGCGGCCCAGGATCACCGTGACCTCGCCCAGCCGCGCCTCGAACGACAGGTCGCGCAGGATGTGGCTGCCGCCGTAGTACTGATTTAGTCCTTCAACGCTGAACATCCCTGGTCAACCTCGTGCTTCATTCTGGAGCCCCCTCGCGGAGGGGGCGCGGGGGAGCAGTGAATTCCACCGAAGGTGTACCTGGGGCTACCGCCCCAGGTACACCTCGACGACCTTCTCGTTGGCCTGCACTTCGGAGAGCAGGCCCTCGGCGAGCACGCTGCCTTCGTGCAGCACCGTCACCTTCTTGCGCCCCTGCGTGAGCTGGTCGACGAACTTCATGTCGTGCTCGACCACCACCAGCGAGTGCTTGCCTTCCAGGCTCAGGAACAGCTCGGCCGTGCGCTCGGTCTCTTCGTCGGTCATCCCGGCCACGGGTTCGTCGAGCAGCAGCAGCTTGGGGTCCTGCACCAGCAGCATGCCGATCTCCAGCCACTGCTTCTGGCCGTGGCTGAGCAGGCCCGCCGTGCGCTGCGCTTCGTCCTTCAGGTGGATGAGCGCCAGCACCTCGCCGATGCGGTCGAGCTGCACGCCGGAAAGCCTGTGGAAGAGCGCGGCGCGCACGCCGCGGTCGGCCTTCAGCGCGAGTTCCAGGTTCTCGAAGACGCTGAGCTGCTCGTAGACGGTGGGCTTCTGGAACTTGCGGCCGACGCCGATCTGCGCGATCTGCGGCTCGCTCAGGCGCAACAGGTCGATATTGCTGCCGAAGAAGACGGTGCCGCTGTCGGGCCGCGTCTTGCCGGTGATGCAGTCCATCATGGTCGTCTTGCCGGCGCCGTTGGGGCCGATGATGCAGCGCAGCTCGCCCACGTCGATGGTCAGCGACAGCTTGTTCAGCGCACGCAAGCCGTCGAAGCTGACCGTGATCTCGTCGACGTAGAGCACCACGCCCTGCCCGAAGTAGACCTGCTCGCCGCTGACGACGCTGGCTGTCTTCGCGCGGTGTTCGGCGAGCCGCTTCGCGCCGGCCTCCATCAGGTCGGGAGTCATGCCCGTTCGTCCTTCTTGCGCCTGAACAGCCCGACGATGCCCCCCGGCCTGTTCACCAGACCGATCAGTCCGTTCGGCAGGAACAGCGTCACCGCGATGAACAGCGCCCCCAGGAAGAACAGCCAGAACTCGGGAAAGGCCACCGTGAACCAGCTCTTTGCGCCGTTGACGAAGAAGGCGCCGACGATGGGGCCGATGAGCGTGGCGCGCCCGCCCACCGCGGCCCAGATGGCGAACTCGATGCTGGCCGCGGGGCTCATCTCACCGGGGTTGATGATGCCCACCTGCGGCACGTAGAGGGCCCCGGCCACGCCGCACATCACCGCGCTCAGCGTCCAGATGCTCAGCTTGTAGGCCACCGGGTTGTAGCCGGTGAACATCACGCGCGTCTCGGCGTCGCGGATGGCCTGCAGCACGCGGCCGTACTTGCTTTGCACGATGGCGCGTGCCATCACGAAGAAGGCGATGAGCACCAGGCCCGTCAACACGCACAGCGTGACGCGCATGCCGGGCGTGGTGATGGGGATGTTCAGGATGCGCTTGAAGTCGGTGAAGCCGTTGTTGCCGCCGAAGCCGGTCTCGTTGCGGAAGAAGAGCAGCATCGCGGCGAAGGTCAGCGCCTGCGTGATGATGCTGAAGTACACGCCCTTGATGCGCGAGCGGAACGCGAAGAAGCCGAAAACGAAGGCCAGCAGCCCGGGCACCAGGATGACGAAGAGCATCTGTGCCACGAAGCTGTCGCTCAGGGCCCAGTGCCAGGGGAATTCCTTCCAGTTCAGGAAGACCATGAAGTCGGGCATATCGCTCTTGTACTGGCCGTCGCGGCCGATCTGGCGCATGAGGTACATCCCCATGGCGTAGCCGCCCAGCGCGAAGAACAGGCCGTGGCCGAGCGAGAGGATGCCGGTGTAGCCCCAGATCAGGTCCATCGCCAGCGCGCAGATCGCGTAGCAGAGGATCTTGCCCAGCAGCGTGACGCTGAAGTCGCTGAGGTGCAGGGCGCTGCCGGCCGGCACCATCAGGTTGAGCACTGGCACGAGCACGGCGACGGCGACGACGGCGGCGAGCACGGCCGTCCAGGCCTTGGGCGAAAGGATGGCGGGCGCGCTCATTCGGCGGACCTGCCCTTCAGCGCGAAGAGGCCCTGCGGGCGCTTCTGGATGAAGATGACGATGAACACCAGCACCATGATCTTGGCCAGCACCGCCCCCTGCCAACCTTCGAGCAGCTTGTTCAGCAGCCCCAGGCCGAGGCCGGCGTAGACGGTGCCGGCGATCTGCCCCACGCCACCCAGCACCACGACCATGAAGCTGTCGACGATGTAGCCCTGGCCCAGGTCGGGCCCGACGTTGCCCACCTGGCTGAGCGCGCAGCCCGCCAGCCCGGCAATGCCCGCACCTAACGCGAAAGCGTAGGTGTCCACGCGCGCCGTATTCACGCCCACGCAGGCGGCCATGCGGCGGTTCTGCGTCACGCCGCGCACGAAGAGGCCCAGTCGCGTCTTGCCGATGAGCAGCGCCATGCCCAGCAGCACGAATGCCGCGAAGGCGAGGATAGCCAGCCGGTTGTAGGGCAGCGTCAGGTTGGGCAGCACCTGCACGCCGCCGGACAGCCAGCCCGGGTTCTCGACGCCCACGTTCTGCGCGCCGAAGAGGGTGCGCACGCCCTGCATCAGGATCAGGCCGATGCCCCAGGTGGCCAGCAGGGTCTCCAGCGGCCGGCCGTAGAGCCAGCGGATGACCGTGCGCTCCATCGCCGCGCCCACCAGCGCGCTGGCCAGGAAGCTGGCCGGGATGGCGGCCACGATGTAGGCGTCGAAGGCACCCGGCGCATAGGCCCGGAACAGGTTCTGCACGAAGTAGGTGGCGTAGGCGCCGATCATGATCAGCTCGCCATGCGCCATGTTGATGACGCCCATCAGCCCATAGGTGATGGCCAGGCCCAGCGCGGCCAGCAGCAGGATGCTGCCCAGGCTGATGCCGGTGAAGAGCACGCCCAGGCGTTCGCCCCAGGCCAGGCGCGAGGCCACGGTGTCCAGGGTCTTGTTCAACGCGGCCTTGACCTCGGCGTCGCTTTCCTGCGCCAGGCGTTCCAGCAGCAGGCTCTTGGTGGCGGGCTGGTCGCTGCCGGCCAGCAGCTGCGCGGCGGCCAGGCGCTTGGCCTTGTCGGCGGAATTGATCAGCGCCGACGCCTTCAGCATCGCCAGCTGGGCGCGGATCCCGGGGTCGGTTTCGGTCTTCTCGGCCTTCTCGAAGAGCGCCAGCTTGCCTTCGTCGGCCTGCTCCTTGAGTTCGGCGACGGCCTTGAGGCGCACCGCGCGATCGGGCGAGAACAGCTTCAGCGCGGCCAGCGCGGCCTCGAGTTCGCGGCGCACGCGGTTGGGATTGACCACGTCCTCGGCATCGGCCGGCAGCGTGGCCGCCGCACCCGTGGCGGCATCGGTGGCCTGGCCGTCGCGCACGACCAGGGCCTTGCCAGCGACGAGCTTCACCTCGTCGGCCAGCAGGGCCTGCACGTAGGCGGCCAGCGCCGGATCGACCGCCACCACCACCTCGTTCAGCGCGGTGATGCGGTCGTCGCTCTCACCCTGCGCGATGCGCAGGGCCTGGTCGGGGGTGAGCGCGGCGGCCGGGCCGCAAGCCAGCGCCACCAGCCCGACGCACAGCGCCGCCCACCAAGCCCTGCGCGTTCTCACCGGCTGCTTACTTCTTGGCTACGACCGGCTCGTCGGGCTTGCCCTTGTTCTCGGGGATGAACGGGCTCCAGGGCTGGGCCTTGACGGGGCCCTTGGTCTTCCACACCACGTTGAACTGGCCATCGGGCTTGATCTCGCCGATGAACACGCTCTTGTGCAGGTGGTGGTTCTTCGGGTCCATCGTGGAGGTGATGCCGCTGGGCGCCTTGAAGGTCTGGCCGGCCATGGCGGCGATGACCTTGTCGGTGTCGGTGCTCTTGGCCTTGGTCACGGCCTGCGCCCACATGTTGAAACCGATCACGCTGGCTTCCATCGGGTCGTTGGTGAGTGGCTTGTCCTTGTGGCCGGCGATGCCCTTGGCCTTGGCGTAGGCGCCCCACTGCTTGATGAAGGCGTCGTTGCTCGGGTTCTTGATCGACATGAAGTAGTTCCAAGCCGCCAGGTGGCCCACCAGCGGCTTGGCGTCGACGCCGCGCAGCTCTTCTTCACCCACGCTGAAGGCCACCACCGGTACGTCGGTGGCTTTCAGGCCCTGGTTGCCCAGCTCCTTGTAGAAGGGCACGTTGCTGTCGCCGTTGATGGTGGAGATGACCGCGGTCTTCTTGCCTTCGGCAGCGAACTTCTTGATCTTGGCGATGATGCTCTGGTAGTCCGCATGGCCGAAGGGGGTGTACTCCTCGATGATGTCGGCGTCCGTCACGCCCTTGCTCTTCAGGAAGGCGCGCAGGATCTTGTTGGTGGTGCGCGGGTAGACGTAGTCGGTGCCCAGCAGCACGAAGCGCTTGGCACTGCCGCCGTCCTTGCTCATCAGGTATTCGACGGCGGGAATGGCCTGCTGGTTGGGCGCCGCGCCGGTGTAGAAGACGTTCTTGCTGAGTTCTTCGCCTTCGTACTGCACGGGGTAGAAGA
Source organism: Rubrivivax sp. (assembly GCA_030681795.1). Lineage (GTDB taxonomy): Bacteria > Pseudomonadota > Gammaproteobacteria > Burkholderiales > Burkholderiaceae_C > Rubrivivax. Next base: position 17,096 of record JAUXRG010000111.1, on the reverse strand, counting down.
GCAGGCCATTGAGTTCTTCGACCACCGGCAGAACGCTCTTGCGCGAGACGCTGGTCCAGCAGCCGAAGATCACCGCCACCTTGTCCTTGCTGATGAGCTGGCGCGTCTTCTCGGCGAACAGCGGCCAGTTCGAGGCCGGGTCGACGACCACCGCCTCGAGCTTCCTGCCCAGCAGGCCGCCCTTGGCGTTGATGGCTTCGATCTCCATCAGGATGGTGTCCTTGAGCACCGTTTCCGAAATGGCCATGGTGCCGCTCAGCGAGTGCAGCACGCCGACCTTGATGGTGTCGGCGGCCATGGCCGGCAAAGTGACGAGCCCGGCGAGGGCGAGCGCAGCGGTGGCCGCGGTGAGCACGTGACGACGTTGCATCGATGAATCTCCGTTTGGGGATGAGAGCCAAGAGCCTGAGGAAGGCGGTAGCGGGTGCCTCGACCATCGAATCAGCAAGCGCCATGCCAGCGCCTTGTTGCGCCTGTGGCAAGGGTGTCGGCGGCTCCCGGCCGCGACGTGGTGCGCCGCTGCGCAAGTTGTTGGTGCACTTCCTGCGATACCCCACCCATCGCGGTGCGCTCGAGGTCCGGGCGCGCCCGGGCTTGGCCGTGCAGGTCCTGGCACCGCTCTTGCTGAAGTGGTGCACAGTGCACCCTGCACGAGCATCACTGCGAACCCGAAGATCGAGAAATGAACCTCACCCCACGCGAGAAGGACAAGCTGCTGATCTTCACGGCCGCGCTGCTGGCCGAGCGCCGCCGCGCGCGCGGCCTGAAGCTCAATCATCCGGAGGCGGTGGCGCTGCTGTGCGCCGCCATCATGGAAGGTGCGCGCGACGGCAAGACCGTGGCGCAGCTGATGAGCGAGGGCAAGACCCTGCTGACACGCGCCGACGTGATGGACGGCATCGCGGAAATGATCCCCGAGATCCAGGTCGAGGCGACTTTCCCCGACGGCACCAAGCTGGTCACCGTGCACCAGCCCATCGCATGAACCCCATCCGGAGCGTCCCATGATTCCTGGCGAGATCTTCACCGACGGGCCCGAGCTGGAACTCAACCCGGGCCGACCCACGATCACGCTGGTGGTCGAAAACCGTGGCGACCGGCCGATCCAGGTCGGTTCCCACTACCACTTCGCCGAGACCAACGCGGCGCTGGGCTTCGACCGCGCCGCGGCGCGCGGCATGCGGCTGCACATCGCCAGCGGCACCGCGGTGCGCTTCGAGCCCGGCCAGCAACGCACCGTGACGCTGGTGCCCTATGCCGGCGCGCGCGAGGTCTGGGGCTTTCGCGGCCTGGTGCAAGGGAGACTTTGATGGCCACCCTGGGCAGGCGCGCCTACGCCGAGATGTTCGGCCCCACCGTCGGCGACCGCGTGCGCCTGGCCGACACGGCGCTGGTCATCGAGGTCGAGGCCGACCACACGCTGCGCGCCGGCGGCTACGGAGAGGAAGTCAAGTTCGGTGGCGGCAAGACCATCCGCGACGGCATGGGCCAGGGCCAGCGCGTCAACGGCCCCGGCGCGGGCGACGCGGTGGACTGCGTCATCACCAACGCGCTCATCGTCGACCACTGGGGCATCGTCAAGGCCGACATCGGCCTGCGCGGCCAACGCATCGCCGCCATCGGCAAGGCCGGCAACCCCGACGTGCAGCCGGGGGTGGACATCGTCATCGGCCCGGGCACCGAGATCATCGCCGCCGAAGGACTCATCGTCACCGCCGGTGCCATCGACACCCACATCCACTTCATCTGCCCGCAGCAGATCGAGGAGGCACTCAACAGCGGCGTGACGACCATGCTCGGCGGCGGCACCGGGCCGGCCACCGGCACCTTCGCCACCACCTGCACGCCGGGGCCGGAGAACCTCGCGCGCATGCTGCAGGCGGCCGAGGCCTTCCCCATGAACCTGGGCTTCTTCGGCAAGGGCAACGCCAGCCGCCCCGAGGCACTGCACCAGCAGGTGCAGGCCGGCGCCATCGGGCTGAAGCTGCACGAGGACTGGGGCACCACACCGGCGGCGATCGACTGCTGCCTGGCCGTGGCCGAGGAGACCGACGTGCAGGTGGCCATCCACACCGATACGCTCAACGAGTCCGGCTTCGTCGAGGACACCATCGCCGCTTTCAAGGGCCGCACCATCCACAGCTTCCACACCGAGGGCGCCGGCGGCGGCCACGCGCCCGACATCATGAGGGTGGTGGGCGAGGACTACGTGCTGCCCTCGTCGACCAACCCGACGCGGCCCTACACCATCAACACGCTCGACGAGCACCTGGACATGCTGATGGTGTGCCACCACCTCGATGCGTCCATTGCCGAGGACCTGGCCTTCGCCGAGAGCCGCATCCGCCGCGAGACCATCGCCGCCGAGGACGTGCTGCACGACCTGGGTGCGATCAGCATGTTCAGCAGCGACAGCCAGGCCATGGGCCGGGTCGGCGAAGTCATCATCCGCACCTGGCAGACGGCGCACAAGATGAAGCAGCAGCGCGGCTGGCTGGCCCCCGCGGGCAGGGAGGGTGCTGCCGTCGACGCGCAGCCGCGCAACGACAACTTCCGCGTCAAGCGCTACCTGGCCAAACTGGCCATCAACCCGGCGCTGGCGCACGGCATCAGCCATGAAGTGGGCAGCATCGCGGTGGGCAAGTGGGCCGACCTGGTGCTCTGGCACCCGGCCTTCTTCGGCGTCAAGCCCTCCTTGATCCTCAAAGGCGGCTTCATCGCCAGCGCCGCGATGGGCGACCCCAACGCCTCGATCCCGACGCCCCAGCCGGTGCACTACCGGCCCATGTTCGGCGCCTTCGGTGGCGCGCTCACGCGCGGCTCGCTCACCTTCCTGAGCCAGGCGGCGCTGGCTGGCGGCGTGGCGCAGCGCCACGGCCTGCAGCGCTCGCTGGCCGGCGTGCGCGAGTGCCGCAGCGTGAAGAAGGCCGACATGATCCACAACCACTACACGCCGCGGATGGAGATCGACGCGCAGACCTACGAGGTGCGCGCCGACGGCCGCTTGCTCACCTGCGAGCCGGCGTCTGTACTGCCCATGGCGCAGCGCTACTTTCTCTTCTGAAGCCTGGCCTGCGGCCTGGCCACGAACTCAATCCCTCATGCGGACCGTCAACAAACTCATCGCCCAGGGCCGCGGCCTGTCGGCCACGCTGCTGCGGCGCGCTGCCTTCGTCGTGCTCGACTGGGAGCTGCGGCAAAAGAGTCGCTTCGACGCCGTCGACTCGAGCGGCCGCGCGCTCGGCGTCTTCCTGCCGCGCGGGACTGTCGTGCGCGGCGGTGACGTCCTGGTGGTCGAGGACGGCTCGCTGGTGCGCGTGCAGGCCGCGCCGCAACGGGTTATGCGGGTGACGCACTGCACCGCGCATGGCAGCCCCTTCGATCTGTTGCGTGCGGCGTATCACCTGGGCAATCGGCATGTGCCGCTGGAACTGCACAGCGAACACTTGAAGCTCGAGCCCGACCCGGTACTGGCCGATCTGCTGCGCCAGATGCACCTGGTCGTGGCCGAAGGAGACGAGGCGTTCGAACCCGAGGCGGGCGCCTATGCGGCGGCCGGCCACGGTCATGCGCACAGCCCAGCGCCACCCGCAACCCCTGCAACCCCTGCAGCCCACCGCGACGATGCGCATGGCCATCACCACGACCACGATGGCTGAACCGGCACAGCGGCGCGGCCGCGCCAGGGCGCTGCGGCGCCCGCGGCGGCCCAGGACCGGCGCCCGGGCCGAGCGCGCGCCGCTGCCCGCCGCCGCCCTGCTGCAGCTGATGTGGCTGGCCTCGCCGGCGCTGCCGGTGGGCGGCTTCAGCTACTCCGAGGTGCTGGAGGCGGCCATCGACCACACCGCCGTGCAAGGCGAGGCCGGCGTGGCGGCCTGGCTGTGCGACCAGCTGCGGCTGGCCCAGGCGCGCGCCGACCTGGCGGTGGCCGCACGCGCGATCGCCGCCTGGCGGCGCGGCGATGCGCTGCGCATTGCCGAGCTCAACGACTGGGTGCGTCTGACGCGTGAGAGCGCCGAGCTGCGCCTGCAAACCGAGCAGATGGGCCGCTCGATGCTGGAGTGGTTGCGCCAGCGCCATCCCGGCGATGCGGGTGTGGCGGTGCTGGCCGGCCTGCGCCCCGCACCCTGCTGGCCGGTGGCCTGGGCCCTGGCGGCCGCGCACAGCGGCGCACCGGTGCGCGAGGCGCTGCTGAGCCACGCCTTCGGCTGGGCCGAGAACATGGTGCAGACTGCCATCAAGGCCGTGCCGCTGGGCCAGAGCGCGGGCCAGCGCATCCTGCAGCAGCTGGCCGATGCGATTCCCGCGGCGGTGGACGCGGCCATCGCCCTGCCCGACAGCGCTCGCCAGGCCTTTGCGCCCATGCTGGCCATCCTGTCGGCCCGCCACGAAACCCAGTACTCGAGGCTCTTTCGATCATGAATTCCACAGCCCTGCACCACACCCCCGGCCGCACCAAGAAGCTGCCCGCGCTGCGCGTGGGCGTGGGCGGGCCGGTCGGATCGGGCAAGACGACCCTCGTCGAGATGCTGTGCAAGGCGATGCGCGAGCGCTACGACCTCGTCGTCATCACCAACGATATCTACACCAAGGAGGATCAGCGCTTGCTCACGGTGGCCGGGGCCCTGGCCGCCGAGCGCATCATGGGCGTGGAGACGGGCGGCTGCCCGCACACGGCGATCCGCGAGGACGCCTCGATCAACCTCGAGGCGGTGGACCGCATGCTGGAGAAGTTCCCGAACGCGGACATCGTCTTCATCGAATCCGGCGGCGACAACCTGGCCGCCACCTTCAGCCCCGAGCTCAGCGACCTGACGATCTACGTCATCGACGTCGCCGCCGGCGAGAAGATTCCGCGCAAGGGCGGCCCCGGCATCACCAAGAGCGACCTGCTCGTCATCAACAAGACCGACCTCGCGCCCCACGTGGGCGCCAGCCTCGAAGTCATGGAGGCCGACACGCGGCGCATGCGCCCGGACTTCGCCCGCTCACGCCCCTATGTGATGACCAACCTGAAGACCCGCCAGGGGCTGGCCGAGGTGGAGAGATTTATCGAGCAAAAGGGCTTGCTGAGCGCGCCGATCGGAGGCTGAAAGCGGGGCCGTCCGCCAGGCCAGGGCCGGCGGCCAGGCCGCCGCAGGTCGAACAGGGCCGCTCTTCGCAGGCCGGCCCTGCCTGGCTCACCCGGCCGCCTCAAAGGCCTGCTTCAACCAGCCCTTGAGCGTGGCATCGATTTCGCTGGCCTGGCTGATGCGCGTGGTGGCCTGGCACATGCCACCCGGCGGCACGATCTTGAGCCGCGCGTGGGCCGGCAGGTCCCTGGCGTTGAGCCCGATCTCGATGGCCTCCCGGGTGGCCGGCCCGATCATCGCGAACTGCCTCTTGCGGCGCAGGCTGATGTAGGCCTTCTTGGGCGCCGCTTCGAAGTCGCCCAGGCCAGCCACCACGGCCATCACCGCCTCGTGCAGGGCGCGCAGCGGCGCCTTGTTGCCGCCATAGATGGCGTCCAGCGCCTCACCCGCCTGGCTTGCCACGGGCTCGGGGGTCGCGCCATCGAGCGCGGGCAGCGGCTTGCCCATGAGCAAGGCCACCGCGTTGGCGTCGCCGTAGCCCAGCTTGAAGCGCTGCATCAACAGCGCGCGGCGTTCGCCGGTCTTGACGAGGCCGCTTTCGGCAAGCACTGCGTGCAGTTCGGCGATCGTCGTGCCGGTCTTGGCCTGGATGTTGCGCAGCTGGGTCAGCGTCGCGGCTTGGGGGTCTGCCATGCTTGGTCTCCTTTGTGGCGTATCCTGACTGTGGCGTTCACGCCAGGAGATTCGACCATGGCACTGTGCCCGATTGCAATCCTTGCCACTTGCCAGAAGTGCCCGGTGGTCGGCATCTGCCCGCTCAAGACCGTGATCGGCGACGCGCCCAAGCCCGGTGTGAGCAAGCCTGCCGACACCAAGAAGAAGAAGTAAGCCTGCAGGCGCGCCGGGATGGCGCCGCGACCTAGAATCCGGCGCTTTCCCGCCTGCCGGAGCGCCGTCATGGACACCCGCATTTCCCCCAGCCGATGGCGCATCAGCCAGTTGGAAGAGACGCTGCAGCGCAGCGGCGTGCAGGCGTTGCTCGTGCCCTCTAGCGACCCGCACTTGTCCGAATATCTGCCCGAGCGCTGGCAGGGCCGGCAGTGGTTGTCGGGCTTCACGGGCTCGATGGGCACGCTGGTGGTCACGCAGCAGGGTGCGGTGCTATTTGCCGACAGCCGCTACTGGATGCAGGCCGAGGCCGAGCTCGCCGGCAGCGGCATCGCGCTGGAGCGCATCGCCACGGGTGCCTCCACCGCGCATGTCGACTGGCTGACCGCACACCTGCCCAGCGGCAGCACCGTGGCGGTGGATGGCCAGGTGTTGGGCCTGGGCATGGCCAAGCTGCTCGAATCCGCCCTGCAAGCCAAGGGCGTGCACCTGCGCACTGATATCGACCCGCTGGACGCCATCTGGCCCGGCCGCCCCGGCCTGCCCGGCCAGCCGGTGTACGAACATGCCGCACCGCACGCCACGCAGCCGCGCCGCGACAAACTGGCGGCCGTGCGCGAGGCGATGGCCAGCCACCAGGCCACGCACCATTTCGTCTCCACGGTGGACGATGTGGCCTGGATCACCAACCTGCGCGGCAGCGACGTGCCCTACAACCCGGTCTTCCTGGCGCACCTGCTGCTGGACATGACAGGCGGCACGCTGTTCATCGGTGAAGGCAAGATCGACCCCGCGCTGGCCGCGAAGCTCGCCACCGACGGCCTGCTTCTCGCGCCCTATGCCCAGGCCGGCGCGGCGCTGGCCGCGCTGCGCACCCAGGACACCTTGCTCATCGACCCCAAGCGCGTGACGCTGGGCGTGCGCGCGCAGGTGGCGCCGGCCTGCACGGTGCGCGAGGCCATCAACCCGAGCACGCTGCTGAAAAGCCGCAAGAGCGATGCCGAAGCGGCCTTCGTGCGCCAGGCCATGGCCGAAGACGGTGCGGCGATGTGCGAGTTCTACGCCGGGTTCGAGGCGGCGCTGGCGCGCGGCGAGCCGATCACCGAGCTCACGGTGGACGAGCAGCTCAGCGCAGCGCGCGCGCGGCGCACCGGCTTCGTGGGGCTGAGTTTTTCGACCATCGCCGGCTTCAATGCCAATGGCGCCATGCCGCATTACCGCGCCACCGAGGAGTCGCACGCCGTCATCGACGTGAAGTCCGGCGAGGGCGGCCTGCTGCTCATCGACAGCGGCGGCCAGTACCTGGGCGGCACCACCGATATCACGCGCGTGTGGCCCATCGGCGAGGTGAGCCCGGCGATGAAACGCGACTACACGCTGGTGCTCAAGGGCACGCTGAACCTGTCGCGCGCGCGCTTCCCGCGTGGCACGCCCGGCCCCTACCTCGACGCCCTGGCTCGCGCGCCGCTGTGGGAACAAGGCATCGAGTTCGGCCACGGCACGGGCCACGGCGTGGGCTATTTCCTGGCCGTGCACGAGGGCCCGCAGAGCATCAGCAAGACCCAGCCCGAGCCCCATATGGCAATGGAGCCGGGGATGATCACCTCCATCGAACCCGGCGTATACCGCGCCGGGCAGTGGGGCGTGCGCATCGAGAACCTGGTGCTGGCCGTGCCGGCCACCACGGCGGAGGGCGGCGCCTTCGGCGAATTCCTCGAATTCGAGACGCTCACGCTGTGCCCCATCGACACGCGCTGCATCGCGCGCGAGCTGATGCGCGCCGACGAGATCGACTGGCTCAACCGCTACCACGCCACGGTGCGCGAGCGGCTGGCGCCGCTACTGAGCGGCGCCGCGCTGGCCTGGCTCACCGAGCGCACCGCCGCACTCTGAGCCTGCCGTGAACGCCCTCGGGCTGGACCTCGGCGGCACGAAGATCGAAGCCGCCCTGTTCGCACCCGACGGCCGCGAACTCTGGCGCCGGCGCTGGCCCACACCGGCGAGCGACTACGCCGCCACCGTGGCCGCGCTGGCCACGGCCATCGAGGCGGCCCGCCGTGCCGCGCCAGGCGAGGCCTACACCGTCGGCCTGGGCACGCCCGGCACGGCCACCGCCGCCGGCCTGATGAAGAACTGCAATTCCACCTGCCTCAACGGCATGCCGCTGCAGCGCGATGTGCAGGCCGCCATCGGCCAACCGGTGCGCCTGGCCAACGATGCCAACTGCCTGGCGCTCTCTGAAGCCACCGATGGCGCCGCTGCCGGCGCACCGGTGGTCTTCGCGGCCATCCTGGGCACGGGCGTGGGTGCCGGCATCGCGGTGCACGGCCGCGTGCTCACCGGCCCGAATGGCCTGGCCGGCGAATGGGGCCACAACCCGTTGCCCTGGGGCCAGCCCGGCGAAGACCCGGCCTTCGACTGCTATTGCGGCCAGCGCGGCTGCGTGGAAACGCTGGTCAGCGGCGTGGGCCTGGCGCGCGACCACCGGCATGTCACCGGCCAGGCGCTGACGGGCGAAGAAATCGTGCAGCGCGCGGCCGGCGGCGATGCGCCCTGCGCCGCCACGCTGGAGCGCCATGCGCAGCGCCTGGCGCGCGCGCTGGCCGCAGTCATCAACCTGCTCGACCCCGACGTCATCGTGCTCGGCGGCGGCCTGTCGCGCCTGGCGCACCTCTACGAGCGCGTGCCCGCGCTGTGGGGGCGCTGGGTGTTCTCGGGCGGCCGCGGCGAGGCGCTGCGCACGCGGCTCGTGCCGGCGCGGCACGGCGACGCCTCGGGCGTGCGCGGCGCGGCCTGGCTCTGGCGCTGAGACAACGAGTCGCAGGCGCCGGCCCGCGCCCTTGAGTCAGGCCTTGCCTGGCCTGGCGTGCCTGGCGATCAGCGCCTTGGCCGACTCGAGCAGGGCCTTGCCCTTGAAACCGCGCTTGTCCATATCGGCCACCCACTCGTCGTCGATGGCGCTGGACAGCCTGATGAACTCCTGCGCCTGCGCCGGTGTGAAGGTATGAATGGTATTGCCGCGGTCGGTGGCGCTCTTGCGGCCGACGGCGTCGTTGCCCTGCTGCGTCGCGCCCATCCAGCCCGAGGCAGCCAGGCCTGAGTTTTCGTCCAACACCCTTTTCAAATCAGGCGCCAGGCCGTCGTAGCGGGCCGGGTTCATCGTCATCACGAAGGTCGCGGTATAGAGCGCCGGGTGGTCGGCCGGGAACTCGCTGTGGAACCGGGTCAGCTCCTGAACCTTCACCGAGGGCACCACCTCCCAGGGCAGCGCGCAGCCTTCGATGGCGCCCTTGGACAGGGCGTCGGGGATCTGCGGCAGCGGCATGCCCACCGGTATGGCGCCCAGGGCGCCGAGCAGCCGGGTCACCTGGCGCGTCGGCCCGCGCAGCTTCATGCCCTTCAGGTCGGCCACCGATTTCACCGGCTTGTTGACCGAGTGGATGGTGCCCGGGCCATGCACGTTCAGCGTCAGGACATGGGTGTCCTTGAACTCGTCCGGACACTGCGTCTGCACATAGGCCCACAAGGCCTTGGAGGTGGCCTCGGCGTCGTTCATCATGAAGGGCAGCTCGAAGACCTCGATGCGCGGGAAGCGGCCTGCGGTATAGCCCGGCAGCGTCCAGACGATATCGACCACGCCGTCGCGCGCCTGGTCGTAGAGCTGCACCGGCGTGCCGCCGAGCTGCATCGCCGGGTAGGCCTCGAACCGGATGCGGCCGCCCGACGCCCGCTCCACCTTGTCCATCCACGGCTTGTGCATCGTCAGCCAGACCTGGCTCATGGGTGCCATGAAGGTATGGAACTTGAGCGTGACGCTCTGCTGGGCCAGGCCCGAGAGGTGCGGCGCGCCGAGCGCGGCCGCAGCGCCCTGGACGAAGGAACGGCGTTTCATGAAACGTCTCCGAAGGAAATGGGTGGATTGTCTCTAACCGATGTATTTCACGAGCCACAGCGAGATCGGCGGGAAGAACAGCAGCAGCAGCGTGCGCAGCAGGTCCCAGAGCAGGAACGGCAATACGCCGCGGTAGGTCTCGGCGATGGGCACCCCGCCGGCCAGGCGGTTGACGACGCAGACGTTCAGCCCCACCGGCGGCGCGAGCATGCCGAAGCCCACGGTCATCAGCACCATGATGCCGAACCAGATCGCCACGCTCTCCCGGGGCATGCCGAAGTCCAGGCCCATGACCATGGGAAAGAAGATCGGGATGGTGAGCAGGATCATCGACAGCTCGTCCATCACCGAACCGAGCACGACGTAGAACAGCAAAACCGCGCTGACCACCGCCAGCGGCGGCAGGCCCCAGCCCTGCACCACGCCGGCGAGCTGCCCCGGCACCTGCGTGAGCGCCAGCGCGGCGTTCATGAGGTCAGCGCCCAGGAAGACGAGGAAGATCATGGCCGAGGACTCGGCCGTCGCGTAGAAGCACTGCTGGAAGCGGGCCCGGTTCATCTCGCCCTTGTGCAGCGCGGCCAGGAAGGTGGCGGCCGCGCCCACCGCCGCGCCTTCGGTGGGCGTGAACAAGCCGCCGTAGATGCCGCCGAAGACGACGATGAACACGGCGGCGATGGGGCCGATGCCGGCCAACGCCCGCAGCGTGGGCCTGGGGGTCTGCGGTGGCTCGGGCGCATGGCCAGGCACCAGTCGCACGTAGACCGAGATGGCCCCCATGTAGCCGAGCATCGCGATGAGGCCCGGCACCATCGCCGCGGCGAAGAGCTTGGCGATGTTCTGCTCGGTGAGGATGGCGTAGATCACCAGGGGCACCGACGGCGGGATGAGGATGCCCAGCGTCCCGCCGGCGGCCAGCGTGGCCGTGGCCAGGCGGCCCGAGTAGCCCTGCTTGCGCAACTCGGGCAGCGCCACCTGGGTGATGGTGGCCGCCGTGGCCACCGACGAGCCGCAGATGGCGCCGAAGGCCGCACTGGCCAGCACCGAGGCCATGGCCAGCCCGCCCTTGAAGCGGCCCGTCACCCCGGCGGCGAACTGAAACAGCGAGCGCGAGAGGCCCCCCTGCGTGGCGAAGTTGCCCATCAGGATGAACAGCGGAATCACGCTCAGCTCGTAACTGGCGAAGCGCGCAAAGGCCTGCGTGTTGAGGAATCCGAGCAGCGGCGGCCAGCCGGCCTGCATCACGTAGCCCAGCACACCCGCGGCGAACATGGCGATGGCAATGGGCACGCGCAAGGCCATCAGCAGCAGCATCGCGGCGAAGATGAGCAGCGCCAGTGCAATGGGCGTCATGCCGTCAGGCCTGTTCCACGGCCGAAAAACCGCGCACCGCTTGCGCCAGGCCGATGAGGGCCGTCAAGCACAGCGGCGGCACCATGGCCGCATAGACCGCCCACTCGGGGAACCCCAGCATCATCGAGCCCGCATGGGTGTTCCACGCGCTCAGGCCGCCGACGGTGCTGCGCCAGGCCAGCAGGCCGAAGGCCAGAGCGAGCAGCAGTGCACCCAGGCGATCGAGATGATCTTGCAGGGCCGCCGAAGCGCGGGCGGTGAAGAAGTCGACGATGATGTTGCCGCGCTGCAGCTGGCACCAGGGCATGAACAAGGCGATGGCCGCACCGGCGGCCGAGCCCGAGAGCTCGAAATCGCCGACGAGGGTCCAACCCGTGGTGTTGCGCCCGACCAGGCTCGCGCAGGTCATCAGCGCAATCGCGGTCAGCAGCACGCCGGCGGCCACCGCACACAGCTTGGCGAGTTTCTCCAGCAGCCTCAGGTCGGTCTCCACTTCTCGAACGCCGCCCCTGCCTCGACCCTGTCGCGGGGTCCCCAACGGGGCGGGCCAGACGATTGTCGTTCGAGCGGCGTGACCGATCACGACGCGGTGATGCGCCTCACCACCTTTCGGCGCGGATGCGGCGGACTCGAGCGTTCATCCGATGCCGGATGACCCTCTCATAGAGCCAGCGCTTCAAGCCCGACAGATTGGACCCATGGCGAGCATAGAAGTCGTCCGGGCTGTCGAAAACGCCGAAGTCGTCGGCGATGCCTTCCTTCTGGATGTAGGTGGGCTGGCCACGCCATTCCACGCCCGGTGCGGACAGGTCCGGGGTGGCTGCGCCATAGCCGCAGAAGCGCTTGGCCTGCGGGAACCTGCGCTGCAGGCTGGCGAGGTAGGGTGCGTCGAGGATGAAACCCTCGAGGTGGACCCAGCGGTCTTCGAAGTGCACCTCGACCCAGCTGTGGATGATGCGCCGCGGTGCCAGCAGGTAGGCGAGGCCGGTGATTGCGCCCTTCTGCAGCGGCTTGTCGATGGTGAAGCCGTGGAAGCGGCAAGGGATGCCGCAGGCGCGCAGCAACGCCATCAGCAGCGTGCCCTTGGTGTTGCATTGGCCGATGCCATCGGCCAGTACCGCCGAGGCCGGCAATTCGTCGCCCGCGTTGTAGCCGAAGACGATCTCGTTGCGGACGAAGTCGTAGACCGCGCCGATGCGATCGAAGACCGGCCACTGGCGCCAGCCACGCCCGGCGACGAGGGCTTCGATGGAGGGGTGCCCGAAGTCGAGCAATGGGGTGGTCGACAGCAGTCGCGGCATGGAAGGTGCCATGGGTTCTCTCCTTCAAGTGAGAGGATTTGAAGCCCTGTAGCCACTGCAGAGTCAAGCGCGTACGACAAGAGTGGCCCGACGCGCCATGGCGGCGTCATCTGGCAGGTCGGCATGGCGGTCATTACCCTGCGGCCAGGGGTGCGCATGTTGTACACGCCGCGGTCCTCCGAGTGGCTCTTGCGGGTCAGGATGCGCATGCAGAACTCGTCACCCGAACGCAACTCGCGCCGTGCATCGAAGCACTTCAGGCTAGGGGTTGCCGTTCATGAGTGGTCTGGCGTAATAGGCACTGGCGCAAACTCCTACATCCTCAGGCGTTTGGCGGCGAGTGCTGAGCTTCGGGCTGACGGACCCTTGCCCGACGTCAGCGTCGGGAGCGCAGTGCAATCGAGTCGTCCTGGGTCTTCTTCGGCGGAGGTAGCTAAGGTGAATGCCTCGTCATCTCGGCGCGCAGCATGCGCCAATGCCTTGCGCGCTCTCACGCTCGGCCTGCTGGCGGCCAGTCTGGCAACGCTCGGTCCTGGCATCGCGAGCGCGGCAATCTTCACGGTCGCCGATGGTGATGTAGCCGGTTTGATTGCGGCTATCCACCAGGCCAACGCGACGGCTGGGGGTCACACCATAGATCTCGCCCCGGCCGGCAACTACACCTTGTCGTCGGTGGACAACGGCAACTTGGGGTTGCCTGTCGTCACCGGCCAGATCACGCTGAACGGCCATGGGTCGACCATTCAGAGAAGTGGTGCGCCGGCGACACCGGAGTTCCGGATCTTTCATATCGAGTACGGGCAGCTCACGCTGAATCAGGTCCACATCCGCGGCGGCAAGGGGGGATATGGTGCAGGCGTCGGGAACTTCCGGGGGCACCTGACCGTCAGCCGCAGCACCATCTCGCACAACGACGGTCAAGGCCTGGCCTCCAATCCCCTGGGCGAAGGCGCGGGCGTCTTCAACCTGTGCGGGACGGTGCTGGTGGTCAACAGCACGATTTCTCACAATCGCAGCTACGGTGGATACGGCGGTGGCGGGATCTTGAACTTCTCCAGTTTCTGTACGGCCACCACCACCGTCGTCAGCAGCACGATCTTCGAGAACCGCGCCGATGGTCCGGCCGGCTTTGCGGGGCGCGGTGACGGCATTGCCGATGCGTTCAGCGCTGCAGGCAGTGTCGTACTGAAGAACAGCATCGTCGCCAGCCCCACCCAAGGTCTCGGCAACAGCTGCTATGCCGCTGCTCTGGCGAGCGCCGGGCACAACATCGTCGGCGACGCTTCATGTACGTCCGCCGGCAGCGGCGACCTGAGCGGCAAGGATCCGTTGCTGGGGCTGCTGGCCAACAACGGCGGCGCGACGCCCACCCATGCACCGCTGGCCGGTAGCCCTGCCCTGGACGCGGTGCCGGTCGCGGACTGCACCGACGCGACCGGCGCGCCGTTGACAGCCGATCAACGTGGCGTCACCAGACCCAAAGGCCCGGCCTGCGACATCGGTTCGGTCGAACTGATAAGGACGCCACGCGACTTGACGGCATCGATCATCGACCAAGTCAACGCGCTGATCGGCGCCGGCACACTGACCACAGGCCAGGGCGCGGGACTCATCGCCAAGCTCGAAGCAGTCATCGCCAAGCTGAACCGAGGGCCGAACGGCCCGGCCTGCAACCAGTTAAAGGCGTTCAGGAACCAGGTGCAGGCGTTCATGAATTCCGCCGCGCTCACGCAAGCCCAGGGCCAGGCGCTGATCGCCACCGCGGCTGTCGTCGAATCGCAGCTCGGCTGCTGAGGACCGTCGGCAGGGCGGCCGGCAGATTCCGATGTCCATGTGGTGTTTCGCGCCGGCATGTCCCGCCCAGGTTCATCACGAAAGGAGCTTCGTCATGCGGAAGATCTCTCATGCGATCGCGATAGTGTCGTTGTCGCTGGTTCCCGCGCTGCCGCCGCCGGTGGCGGCGCAAGGCAGCGGTGGCAAGACCGCAGATCAGACCCACGCCGTCGTGTTGATCTGCGGCACGATCGGGTCGGCGGGAACCAACCTGTTGACCCTGTACGTGCAGGGCATCAGCTCGGACGACCCCATCGCCCTGGCGGCGGTCGGCGTGCCGACACAGCCGCCGCCGGGCATCGAATGCGGCGCGGCGTTGGCGAAGCTGATGTCGCTCGACACGGTCCCTCCGCCGCCGGGTCCCAAGAAACAGCCTGCCGCCTACACGTACGCGATTCAAAGTGTCGTCTCGCTGCAGTATGCGTGGGTGTACACCTTGGTTTCGAAGTGAGTGGCCGTTTGCGGGTGGCAAGTGGGCCGGCGTGAGACGCCCTGAACCCTACATCAGCACAATGTCGTATTGAGGATGCATCGCTGGAAAGTCCATACGAATCATTGGCTTACGAGGCATCTGTCTTCGACGGTGGCACCGGGCTACCCCTCTGGCTACCCGAAAATGGCGGGCTCTCCCTGGACGGCCTGCGACTCATTGAGTCGATCCAAACGCGTCGCGCGGTGCCCGACCTGGGTAGCGTAACCCATGGTCGATGTCACAGCCGAACAGCGCACTGAACACGCGCCGCGTCACCCGTCCAGGCCAACGCCGCTGCCCTCACATCGTCGCCCATACGGCCTCGGTCTCGATGACCTCGACGAATCGCTCGGCATTGAACCCATCGGGATAAAGCGTGCCACGATGCTCGCGCCCATGCTCCTCGGTATTTCCGTCGACGTTGAACCTTCCAGACAGGAAGCCATCCGGATCGTCAAGGAGATGGCGGTCATCGCGCAGCGCGATGAGCACCTCCTCAAGTGAGACCTTCAGGAAGCCTGCAAAGCGCTGGTGGTCGCACTCGATGGACGTGTCGACGATCCAGACGTGCACTTGACCGGGCGGCTGCGCGCCGGAATGCGCCAGTGCCTCACCCAGCGCGGCATCCGTCTCCAGGGCCGGCAGCACGGCCGGCACCTTACGCGCCAGCTGGCGCCCCGCTCTGCGCAAGGTGGTCGTGGCGTGCAGCCATGCATCGCGCTGCGATTGGCGCTGGAACGTCGACTTGACCTCCAGGATGAAGAGATGCCCATCGCGCATCGCGATCACGTCGACCTCGCCAGCGTCCTTGGTCTCGTCAGGCGGGGCCCAGTTCGTCTGCACCCGAAAGCCTCGCTCCCGCAGCACTCGAGCCAGACCGAACTCGATCCGCTGCGTCTCATCGCGAGCTTCGCCCCGCCGTGCGCCGAGCCTGCGAAGGTTGTTGATCGCGGCCGTGCTGTTGTTCTGCGTGCCAACGACCCAGGGCAACTGAACGAGCGTCGATCCGAACTTCAGTACCGGTCGCTCGAACAACCGCGGGCTCAGGCCGGCCGCACCGCGCTGCAGCCGCTCCGCAATGGCGGCTACGTCGTAGGTCCAGAAGTCCAGGATGGCCGAGGCCATCCGTGCGCTGCCCTGCGGCTGAGCTTCGCTGACCGTCCAACCGGTGATGTTCGCCACCTTGGAAGCTCGATCCGACCAGGTCAACGGCCAGCGATTCTGAAGGTCGTCGCGGAGCCCGTTGAAGGCCAAGGTCCGCAGGGCGACAACCCAGTCGCCACTGGCAGAAGCCAGCGCTGCGAACTCGGCCAGAAAGTCTCGCAGGAAGAACACCGACATCAGTTCGAGCGACAGCAGGGCCTGGAACAAATCCACCGGTTCGCAGGTCTCGGCCGAGACCTGCTCGGCAATGCCATACACCTCGCGCAGCCGAAGGTGGGTTCGCATCGCGCGGATGAATGCCAGCCGGTTGTCATTCTCGTTCTCGGGGCGACCGATGCGCTTGTTGGCAACATCCGACTTGGCGAAGGCATCGAAGGCCCTATAGAACCAGTAGCCGTGCAGGCGCTCGAGCTTGCGCCCGTCGCGCAGCCAGGTCGCCCTTGCTTCGGGGTCGATCTCGACGATCTCGAGCCGTTGGTCGCGTCGCTCGAACCGAATCGCCTCGTCGTAGCTGAACGCGTCGATGCTTCTCGACAGGAACTCGTTCAGCTCGATCTGCGCGTCCATCAGGGCACGGAACTGGATCAGCCTGCGATCCGGCGGGCGTGACTTTGGCCCTTCGGGAAACAGCCACGGCGTGAGGTGCTCCTTGAGCGAACGCGCGATGGTCTCGTCGTCGAGCTTCAATGACGCCGGCCCTGCGTCGCGAAGCTTCCAGACCAGCAAGTCGTTGATGGCATCCCATGCTCCATCGACCCGGTCTTCGTTCGAACCAACCGATGGGTTTGCCGTGAGACTGCGCGGGATCAGGTGCTCAAAGGCGTATACGCTTGCATATGCGAGCAATTCGAAGGCGGTGACTTCGGCGAAATCCGCCTTGCACTGGTCGAGATCGACAATGCGCTCGCGATGGGCGCCGTCGAAGATGTCGAGTACGCGGCACAGCTCCGCGATCTCTTCGCTCGACTTCGCAGCCTGATCGACCCCTGATGGCCACTTCAAATTCCCCCACCTGTGGCCAGTCAAACTCCCCCGGGCAGGACGGTCGAATTATGGGTCGATGGCGGCGTTGAGCGCGATGCGTGAGGCGGCTTCCTTGAGGCGGTAGCTCTTGCCCTCGAACT
>JAUXRG010000110.1 GCA_030681795.1 Rubrivivax sp. | reverse complement strand
ATGTCTACAGATCTTGTCGGTGTCCGTTTTCGAGAAAACCCAGCTTTCATGCGCCTTTCCAGGCGATGAGTCCACAACCAATCTAAGTGACGACGCCAAGCAGTTGATTTTGTTCAACTTTTAACCGGACAGTAGTGATGTCAAAGCTGCTCTAATTGTCATATCGGGTCTTTTGTTTGCGTCTGCACACGCCTCTCAAATCGTGGATCATTTGCAAATCAGCGGCGTGGCCACCAACGGATCCACATACTCCGGACGGGTTGATTTTAATACCTCTACGTTCGCTGTTTATAACGGCAGTTTTGTAGTCAACATTCCAGGGCATAGTTCGATAAATTTAAGTTATCAAGACCCTGTTCCAGCGTCATATGAAAATTGGTGTGTTGCGTATCCAAATATGTGGTGTTCGCCTACTGTCGGTTCGAACTATCAAACGAATCAAATCCACCCGTCAACATACTATTACGTTGCAGATAATTCGGCCTTGAATTACAGCGTACTGCTGCACTTGAATGATCTATCTCCATTAACATCGGAAGTTTTTGTGTTTGCATCAAATGTTGACTATTATGGTCAATCTTTTGCATCTAATAATCCCTGTACCAGTGTTTTTCCTGATCCTGATTTATGCATAGATCCTGCATTAGCAAGAGCTACTGAAGTCATCACATTATTGGGCACTAGTACTGTAGATGGGCCTGGTTCAACATCGAATGTCGTAGAACCAGGCTCACTAGCTCTCGTCAGTCTAGCTCTTGGAGGTCTGGCTGTATCGGGCAGAAAGCGAAGGCAGTAGTCGACCAGGCCAGGCAACATTTGAAGCAAGGCCCGGACGGTGCGGAATGGCGACTAGGGCGGACGATGGAAAATCGAGCGCGACAAGATGCGCAAGCTGAAGAAGATCGTAGGCGGCCTGCTGCGGCAGAGTCAGCGCAAAGCTGTTCTTGTGACATAGTGAGATTGGCTTGCGTCGCAAGCTCCACTCCGCGCTGAGGTTTTCACTGGGGCGCCCCGGCTACAGGATTGTCAGCGCTGCATGTCGGCAGCCCGCTTGAAGAGGGGTGCCGCTTCCGCGAACATGCCGCCCACCAACGTTGCGGGGCTGCAGGTCAGCAATCCGGTCGAACGCCGACTTTGACGGCGCCGAGTTGATCGACAGGACCAAGTCCACCCTGGCCACCGGCCTGCCAAGAGGCCGGCCCTACGTGCGCCTGGCCGCTCAGCGTCAATTGCATCCAATGTCGCATCTAGCATCAGTGCGCGGTGAGGTGCAAGAATACGGATCGCTGAGGGAAGAGCACATGAAGGCAGAGTGGTTCATCGGGCTCGACAACGGGAAAGACGTCGACGGACCACTCACGCTCGCTCAGATTGACGAACGTATCGCCAAGGACGAGTCCGTCGAGGACAAGCTATTCCGGCAAGTGCGCGAGCCTGGTATCGGCCTTCGACTGTCCAGGGTTCGCTACTCGGACATCCCTCGCTTCAATGTCGAGTTCAGGCCAGAGATCGAAGCGCTCATCTCATCCAGACAGGACAAGGCAGTGACGGTTCTCTCTGGGTCAAACAACTCGGGCAAGAGTCTAGTTCTCAAGCACCTGTTCGCGAGCCTCGGTCCCAAGTCTTGCCTGCTGACATGCAACCGCCTCTCGTCAATCGACGTCATCAACTCGCAGACCTCTAACCCTGACGAGCGCCGCCAGCTCTACGACTCGTTCATCCATCAGCACGAGGCTGGCCATCACCACGAGGACTTGAATGCACGGCAGCTTGACCAGTTGATCAGAGGCCTGAATGACGAGAAGCAAGACAAGCTGTTTGAGATCGCCGGGCAGCTGCTCGGATCGAGCGTATCGCTGCAGAAGACCGACAAGAACAACAGAACAAGCCCGTGGTATGTGGACATTGACGGTCAGAGCCTAAAGTACTCGAGCAGCGGCACGCGGCTACTCTTTACTCTGCTTGGAAACCTGCTCGACGAGTACTTCCCTACAGTGCTAATTGACGAGCCCGAGCTTGGCCTCAGTCCGCGCATTCAAGGAGTTCTCGCTCATGCGCTGTACGACGCCGAGACCCGGAAAAGGTACTTTCCGCATCTGAAGCAGGTTTTTGTCGTCACGCACTCGCACCTCTTCCTCGACAGAGACGTGCTCTCCAACAACCACATCGTCGAGAAAGCAGGCGATGTTGTCTCCAGCAGGCCCGTCCAGTCGATCGCCGAGCTTCATCAACTGCAATTTGGCATGCTCGGAAATGACCTTGAGCACCTCTTCATGCCAGCGGCTGTTGTGGTGGTCGAGGGGCCGTGCGATACCACCTACCTTGCACGGCTCTTCATGCTGCAAGTACCGAGCCGGAGAATCTCTATCGTCGTGGCGCATGGCGACGGCGGCGCTCCTGACAAGGTGCACACGCTGGCAGAGGGCTTTGGCGACCTTCATTCAAGCCCATACCGCGCTCGCCTGTTCGTCATCCTGGACGCCAAGCACAGCACCAAGAAATCAAGCCTGATCCGCCAAGGTGTCCTCGACGACAGAATCCAGGTTTGGAAACACAACGGCATTGAGTGGTACTACCCGAAGAAGTACGTGGCCGCGGCGTTCAGGTGCGACGAGGGCGAACTGCTCGGCGTTGACATAGGTGCGGAGCGCATTACTGTCAGGACAATCTCGATGTCCAAAATCGAGCTGGCGAATGCGGTTGCGCCCAAGGTGACTGCGAACGACTCGCTTGACCCGGAGATTGCGGAGTTCATCGAGAAGGTGAAGCGAGCTACCGCCTAGGCCGATCGCTTTGCCACAGGCTTCAAGCGATTCCTCCAGCGCAAGGTCTGCGCCGGGTTGCCCATCGACTGCCCGCTTTCGGGCTTGAGCCGCGATCGGCCGCCCCTGCCCTGGCCCTTTCCTTAAGTGGCGCAGGTTCATCGTCGGTTGATCGCTCTGTTCAATGCGCCCACGGTGGCGGCTACCTTCATCCTGGGGGCTTTCGTCATCCTCTGGGCCGAGCGCCGCCAGAACCACGTGCGCGTGACCTGCGTGGACGACATGACGGCGCTGGATGCGCTGAAGGTCGGCATCGCGCAGGCCTTTGCGCTGATCCCGGGCACGAGTCGCTCGGGGGCCACCATCATCGGCGGCATGCTCTTCGGGCTGAGCCGCCAGGTGGCCACCGAGTTCACCTTCTACCTGGCGATCCCCACGCTGGCCATCGCCGGGGCGTACTCGCTGTACAAGGAGCGCGCGCTGCTCTCGGCCGACGACCTGGGCATGTGGGTGGTCGGCATGGTCTTCTCGTTCGTCTCGGCCTTTCTGTGCGTGCGCTGGCTGCTGCGCTACATCTCGACCCACAGCTTCGTGCCGTTTGCCTGGTACCGCATCGCCTTCGGCGGGGTGGTGCTGGTCACCTGGTGGTTCGGGCTCGTCAACTGGGTCGATTGAAGACCAGATCCCATACGCCGTGGCCGAGCCTGAGGCCACGCTGCTCGAACTTGGTCAGCGGCCGCCAGGGCGGCCTGGGCGCGTAGCCCGCGGCGCTGTTGATGAGCGCCGGCTCGGCTGCCAGCACCTGCAGCATCTGTTCGGCGTAGGGCTGCCAGTCGGTGGCGCAGTGCAGGTAGGCGCCCGGCGCCAGGCGCGAGGCCAGCAGGGCCACGAAGGCCGGCTGGATGAGCCGGCGCTTGTGGTGCCGTTTCTTGTGCCAGGGGTCGGGGAACCAGACATGCGCGCCGGCCAGCGACCCGGGCGCCAGCATGTGCTGCAGCACCTCGACGGCATCGTGCTGGACGATGCGCACATTGGTCAGGCCGCGCTCGGCGATGCGCTGCAGCAGGGCCCCCACGCCCGGCGGGTGGACTTCGACGCCGATGAAGTCGACTCCGGGCTGCGCCGCGGCCACCTGCGCCGTGGCGTCGCCCATGCCGAAGCCGATCTCCAGCACGCGCGGCGCGTGGCGCCCGAAGGTGGCGTCCAGGTTCAGCGGCCTGGCTTCGAAGGGCAGCATGTACCGCGGCCCGAGTTCGGCCAGCGCCCGCACCTGCCCCGAGCCCATGCGGCCGGGCCGCACCACGTAGCTGCGGATATGCGGGCGTTCGATGCGGTCGCTGCGGGCGGGATCGTTCGGGTCGTTCATGGACCCACGATTCTGCCCGCCGTGCCCGCCGTGCCCGCGCGGGCCGTCAAGTGCTGCCGCGGACCACCACCTCGAAGCCCAGGTCGATGCGGGGTGAGGCGGGCGCCTCGCCGCGCATCAGCGCGAGCAGCATGCGCGCTGCCTGCGTGCCGACCTCGCTGCGCGGCGTGCGCACGGTGGTCAGCGGCGGCAGCATCTGGTCGGAGCCGGTGAGGTCGTTGAACCCGGCGATGGCTACGCGTGCGGGCACTTCGACGCCCAGGCGCAGCGCGGCCAGCAGGGCGCCCTGCGCCAGGTCGTCGTTGCAGAAGAAGATGGCGTCGACGGGGGGCTGCTGGCAGATGATCTGCTCGAACATCAGCCCTCCCACGGCCAGCGAAGAAGCGGCCGGGTTCAGCCATTCGAGGCGCGGGTCGCCCAGGCCGTGGGCCGCCATCTCGTCGCGCCAGCCTTGCATGCGCCTGAGGGTCCGCGGGTCGAGCTGCGCTGCGGCGAAGGCGATGCGGCGGTGGCCCCGGTCCAGCAGATGGCGCGTCAGCGCGGCCGCGGCCTGGGCCTGCGACAGGCCGACCGAATGGCTGCCCGGCGCGTCGGAGACTTCCATCAGGTGCACGCAGGGCACGCCGCTGCCGGCAATCAGCGCGCGCGTGGCCTCGCTTTGATCCAGGCCCGTCACCAGCAGGCCCGCCGGCCGGTGCTGCAGTTGCTCGCGCAGCAACTGCTCTTCTTCGGCGGGGTCGTAGTGCGTGACGCCGATCAGGGTCTGAAACCCCGCCGGTCGCATGCAGCGTTGCACGGCTTCCAGCAAGTCGACGAAGAGCGCATTCGACAGCATGGGAATCAGCACCGCGACATGCGAGCCGTGGCGCGACGCCAGGGCCCGGGCGGCCGGGTCGGGCACATAGCCCAGCCGCTGCGCCGCCTGCTTCACGCGGGCGGCGAGCTCCGGCGCCACCGCGCGCTCGCCGCGCAGGGCTCGCGACACGGTGATCGGGCTGACACCGGCGAGCTGCGCCACGTCGGACAAGGTGACGCGGCCGGTGGAGCGCGGGCGTGAAGGCGGGTGGCTCATGGCACCTAGGGTAAACACCAGTTCGGTGGTGTCCGTTGCTAATTAGGATTGCGCTATCCAAACATTCTCCGGCGCGGAGAGGGTTTGTCAATCAGGGCAGTAGCCGGGCCCGGTAGAAGAGGAAATGTCGACAGGGAAAGCCGTCGACATATCTCCATATGTTCTTGGATAGCGTTATCTGATCGATGCAGGGTTCGGTGGTGATCATGGGCGTGGCCGGTTGCGGCAAGTCGAGCCTGGCGGCTGCGGTCGCTGCGGGCGAGGGCATGGCCGTGATCGAAGGCGACGACCATCACAGCCCGGGCAGCCGCGAAAAGATGCGGCTGGGCATCGCCCTCACCGACGCCGACCGTGCGGGCTGGCTGGCGAGCCTGGCGAATGTGCTGCGGGCCCATCCCCACGACCGGGTGCTCACCTGTTCCGCATTGCGCCGCAGCTACCGGGACCTGTTGCGCGAGGCGGCGCCGGGGCTGCGTTTCGTCTTTCTCGACATCTCGCGTGAAGCGGCCGGCGCGCGCATCGCGGCGCGCGCAGACCACTTCTTTTCACCCCGTCTCGTCGACAGCCAGTTCGCCACCCTGGAGTCGCCCGTCGGCGAGCCCGGCGTGCTGCGCGTGGACGCCAGCGACCCCTTGCCATTGCTGCAAGCCCAGGTGTCGAACTGGTTGCACTCTCAGGAGGCCGCATGAAGACCGCGCCGCGGCAGAACCGTCTCACGCGCGCCGCAGAGACCGCCATGGCGGCCTGCCTGGCCGTCATGGCGGTGTCGGTCTTCCTCAACGTGGTGTTGCGCTATGGCTTCGGCAGCGGCGTGGCCGCGGCCGAGGAACTCTCGCGCCTGCTCTTCGTGTGGATGGTTTTCATAGGCGCCACCGCCGCCTACCCGGCGGGCGAGCACATGGCCTTCACCGGCCTGGTGGCCATGCTCAAGGACAAGCCGGCGGCTTTCGGCTTCATGACGCTGCTCATCCGCTTGCTCGTGCTTCTGAGCTGCGTGCTGCTGGCCTGGGGCGCGTGGCAGCAGGTGCGGGTGGGTCTGGACAGCCACTCGGTGGTGCTGGGCTACCCGGTGGCGCTGCTGCCGCTGCCGGCGCTGCTGTGCGCGCTGGCCATCGGCGCCATGGCGCTGGTCGAGCTCGTTCGACGCCCGCCGCTGCACCTGGGCCACGGCGCCGAAGTGGAGTAAGCGCGCATGAACCCGGAAGGTCAGGCCTTCGTCGTCTTCTCCGTCGGCATGCTGGTGCTCATGGGCATCGGCATGAATATGGCGCTGGCGCTGGTGCTCACCGGCGCGGGGATGGCCTGGGTGCTGGGCTTCTGGGACACCCAGCTGCTGGCGCAGAACCTGGTGGCCGGCGTCGACAGCTTTCCGCTGCTGGCGGTGCCCTTCTTCATCCTGGCCGGTGAGCTGATGAACAGCGGCGGCATCAGCCGGCGCATCATCGATATGGCGCAGGCCTGGGTCGGGCACATCCGCGGCGGCCTGGGGTACGTGGCCATCGGCGCGGCGGTGCTGATGGCCAGCATGAGCGGCTCGGCGCTGGCCGATACCGCCGCACTGGCCACCATCCTGCTGCCCATGATGCGCCAGCAGGGCTACCCGATGGCCACCTCCGCGGGCCTGCTGGCCTCGGGCGGGATCATCGCGCCGATCATTCCGCCGTCGATGCCTTTCGTGATCTACGGCGTCACCACCAACACCTCGATCTCGGCGCTCTTCGTCTCGGGCATCGTGCCCGGGCTGGTCATGGGGGTGGGGCTGATCTTCACCTGGAAATGGGTGCTGCGCCGCATCGATCTGCCCAGCGGCCAGCCCCTGCCCATGGCGCAGCGCCTGCGCGCCACCGTCAAGGCCTTCTGGGCCCTGCTGATGCCGGTGATCATCATCGGCGGCCTGAAGACGGGCCTGTTCACGCCCACCGAAGCCGCCGTGGTGGCTGCGTTCTACGCGCTGGTGGTGGCGCTGGTCGTGCACCGCGAGATGCGGTTCGGTGATATCCGCGGCGTATTCGTTCGGGCCGCCAAGACGACGGCGATCGTGATGTTCCTGTGCGCCGGTGCGCAGGTGGCCAGCTACATGATCACGCTGGCCGATCTGCCCAGCGTGCTGAGCCAATGGCTGGGCCCGCTGGTGGACAACCCGCGCACGCTGATGGTGGTGATGATGGTCGTGCTGGTGCTCATAGGCACCGCGCTGGACCTCACGCCGACCATCCTGATCTTCGCGCCGGTGATGCTGCCCATCGCCGTCAAGGCCGGCATCGACCCGGTCTATTTCGGCCTCATGTTCGTGCTCAACGGCGCCATCGGCCTGATCACGCCGCCCGTGGGCACCGTGCTCAACGTCGTCGCCGGCGTCGGCCGGCTCTCGATGCACGACGTGATCAAGGGCGTGAACCCCTTCCTGCTCACCTACGTGGTGATCCTGGCGCTGTTCGTCGCCTTTCCGCAATTGGTCATCGCCCCGGTGGCGTGGATGCGCTGACCCCCGTTTCCCCCATTCACCCCGCAAACAGGAGATCTCCATGAATTTTCTCAGACGTACCCTGGTGGCCGCGACCGTGGCCGGCGCGCTGGCCGCGCCCTTTGCCGCCCTCGCCCAGGACATCAAACCCCACCTCATCCGCTTCGGCTACGGCCTGAACGAACAGAGCAACCAGGGGCGCGCCGTGCGCTTCTTCGCCGAGCAGGTGGAGAAGGCCTCCGGCGGCAAGATGAAGGTGCGTGCCATCGGCGCCGCGGCGCTGGGCCCGGACGTGCAGATGCAGCAGGCGCTGATCGGCGGCGCGCAGGAAATGATGGTCGGCTCCACCGCCACCCTGGTCGGCATCACCAAGGAAATGGCGCTGTGGGATACGCCCTTCCTCTTCAACAATGCCGCCGAGGCCGACGCCATCCTCGACGGCCCGATCGGCCAGAAGGTGAGCGACAAGCTCCAGGAAAAAGGCCTGGTGGGGCTGGCCTATTGGGAAAACGGTTTCCGCAACCTGACCAACAGCAAGCGGCCGGTGACCAAATTCGAGGATCTGCAAGGCATCAAGCTGCGCGTGATGCAGAACAACGTCTACCTCGACAGCTTCCAGACGCTGGGCGCCAACGCGATCCCGCTGCCGTTCTCGGAGCTCTTCACCGCGCTGGAGACCAAGACGGTGGACGGGCAGGAGAACCCCTACAACACCATCCTGTCGTCGAAGTTCTTCGAGGTGCAGAAGTACCTCAGCATCACCAACCACGTCTACAGCCCGTGGATCATGCTGGTCAGCAAGAAGTGGTGGGACGGCCTCAACAAGGCCGAGCAGAAGGTGCTGGCCGACGCCGCCAAGGCCAGCCGCGATTTCGAGCGCAAGGACACGCGTGCGGAAGCCGCCAAGGCCGTCGGCGACCTCAAGGCCAAGGGCATGCAGGTCAATGAGGTCCCCGTGGCCGAAGTGGCACGCATGCGCGATCGCCTGGTCAAGGTCAACGCCGGCATCGGCGTGAGCATCGGCATGGACCTGTGGAACGAAACGCAGGCGGCATTGACGAAGCTGCGCGGCGGCAAGTAGGGTTCGGCCTGGAGGGTTGTGTCCCGGCGGCCGCGGCGGCGTCGGTCGACCACTGCCAGGTGTCCGGGAATATCCGCGGGCCGGCAGGCCATGAGCTGGGTCAATATGGCCGCCCCAAAAAGCGCTGCGCAGGAGGGCTGGAATGCTCAAGCGCCAAAGGGCCCCCGTCGACCTGGCACGGGCGCCCGCCCGCGTTGCGGGTCTCGCCCACCCGCGAAGGGGCTGATCGATGCTGCCTTCCAGCGAAATCAGCCGGTTCCTTCGGCAATGCCCGTTTCTTGCGGAAGCGGACGATTCGACGCTCGAAGCCCTGGCGGGCTTGGCCGTGCCGGTGCGCCTGTTGGCCGGCGAGATCTTGTTCGCGCACGGTCAGCCCGGCACCGCGATGTACCTGGTGGTGGAGGGTGAGATCCGCGTGCACCGCGGCGACGATCTCATCGTCCGGCTCGAGCGCGGTGAATTGCTCGGCGAGATCGCCGCCTTGTCGAGCGCACCGAGAACGGCCTCCGCGACGGCCGAGCGCGACAGCGCGCTGCTCAAGTTGGAGCAGGACAGCATCTTCGCGACGCTGGCCGCCCGGCCCGGGGCGAGCCGGGCCGTCATCCAGGCGCTGTGCCGGCGCGAGACCCAGATCATCGACGAGAAGTACGAGCGCATCGTCCGCGCCAAGGTGCTGGAGAACGAACTCGAGATCGGCCAGCGCATCCAGAAGAGCTTCTTGCCGGAGGTCATCCCTGCCATCGACGGCTGGCGTTTCGACGCCTTGCTGCGGCCGGCGCGCAAGGTGGCCGGCGACTTCTACGATTTCTTCCCGGTGCCGGCGCTGGGCGCGGTGTGCCTGGTGATCGGCGATGTCTGCGACAAGGGGGTCGGCGCGGCGCTCTTCATGTCGCTGTTTCGCAGCCTCATCCGCTCGGCCACCCAGAGCCGGGGCGCCGCGGCCACGCAGGCCAGCCCGGCCGCGCTGGCCGAGACCGCACAGCACGCCATCGCCTCGACCAACCGCTACATCGCCTCCACGCACGCCGCCAGCAGCATGTTCGCTTCGGTCTTCTTCGGCCTCGTCGCCATTGAGTCCGGGCGGCTGTGCTACGTGAATGCGGGCCACGAGGCGCCTTGGATCATCGGTGCCGCAGGCCGACGCAAAGCACTGGAGACCACGGGCCCGGTGGTGGGCCTGTTCGACGACGCAGCCTTCGGCGTCGCCTGGGCCGAGATCGCGCCGGGCGAGCACTTGTTCGGCTACACCGACGGTGCCAGCGACGCCCACAACGGCGCCGGCCAAGCGTTCTCCGAGGACCGCCTGCTCGCCGCCGTGCAGGCCGCCGCGCCGGGCCGCGCGGGCTTGCTGAGCGAAGTCGATGCGCAGGTGCGCGGCTTCGTCGGCGACGCGGATATCTACGACGACGTTACGATGATCAGTGTCCAGCGCGAAGGCTTGTCCTGATTCGCGGGCAAGCACCGGCCGGAGATTTCCGGAAGTATCGACCACCAGACGATTGGAGAAATGACCATGAGCACAGCACTCGAAATCGCCGTTTCGGAAGCCGCGGGCGATGTCCCGGTGGCCGTGATGCGTGTCAGCGGCGACCTGGACTCGAAGAGCCATTCGCAGCTCGAGACCAAGGCCGGCGACTTGATCACTGCGGGCAAGAGCCGCATCGTTCTCGACCTGAGTGCCATCACCTTCATGGGCAGCGCCGGTCTGCGCGCCATGCACGGCATCGCCAACCGCCTGAAGACCGCGGGCGGCGGCGGCCAGCTCAAGCTGGTGAAGCCCTCCGACGCCGCGGCCCGCGTCATGAAGACCTTGGGTTTCGACCAGTTCTTCGAGATCCATGCTTCGGTCGACGAGGCCCTGGCGAGCTTCCGCCGGCGCTGATCGCCGAGCCGGGCCGGATGAACGCGACCCACCGGCTCGAGGTCAGACCCCATCTGGACGATCTCGGCCAGGTGCGTGACTTCATCGAAGCCAGCGCGGCGGCGCACGCCATGCCGGCCGATCGAGTGGGCGAACTGGTATTGGCGGTCGACGAATGGGTTTCCAACCTCATCGAGCACGGGGGCTTGACCGAGGCCGCCCGCATCGAGATCGAAGTGGTCCGCGGCCCGGATGCCATCCGGGTTCGCATTCGCGACCCCGGCGACCCTTTCGACCCGACCCGGCACGATGACCGTGACCTCGACCTCTCGCCGCTGGAGCACGAGAAGCCAGGCGGTTTTGGCCTGGCTCTGCTGCGCCGCCTGGTGGACGGGGTCAGCTACCGCCTCGCCGAAGACGGGTGCAACGAACTGGTGCTGGCCAAGCGCCTGTAAACCCGTGGCCGCAAGAGGCAGCCGACGCGGCCTGCAATGCGGACCCAGGGGGCGGTAACACCGGGTAAGTCCTGGCCCACACGCCCATTGGGTAGTCACTGAGCCCTCGCCCGGTCCGTAAACTGCGGCGCTCGGACCCGATTCGGGAACGACCAGAGCGCGGCAGCCGCCGACGCGCCAACAGCCCCCACGTCAAAAGGACCCCCTCAGCGATGAAGAACTGCCCTGACTCCTCGACCCGTCGCGCACTGCTGGCCCTGGCCGCCGTTGCGGCCCTGGCCGCGCCGCTGGCCCATGCCGCCGACCAGACCACGCGGGTGATCGTGGCTTTCAAGCCCGGTGCGCAAGGCGCGATCCGCGCGGCAGTCGCCGTGGCCCGCGGCAACGTCAAGCACGAGATCCACGGCGTCGACGCGATGGCCGTGGAGGTGCCGACGCAAGCGCTGGCCGGGCTGTCGCGCAACCCGAACGTCGAGTACGTGGAGGAGGACGCGAAGCGCTATATGTACGCCGGCGCCACGCCGTCCACCGGCACTCCCTACGCGAGCGGCCAATGGGTGCCCTACGGCATCCCCATGGTCCAGGCCGACCGGTTGACCGCCAAGGATGCCTCCAACCGCAAGCTGTGCATCATCGATTCGGGCTACAGCCTGGGCCACGAGGATCTCTCGGCCGCGGCCAACGTCACGGGCGAGTACGACATCGGCACCGGTTGGTGGTACACCGACGAGAGCCACCACGGCACCCACGTGGCCGGCACGATCTCGGCACTCAACAACCCGGGCATCGGCGTCGTCGGCGTCAATTCGAACGGCACGCTCAAGCTGCACATCGTCAAGGTCTTCGGCGCCGACGCCTGGGCCTACTCGTCCACGCTGACCACGGCCGCCAACAAGTGCCGCGACGCCGGCGCCAACGTCATCAGCATGTCGCTCGGTGGCACCCGGTCCAGCCGGACCGAGCTGACGGCCTTCGACAAGCTGCTGAACACCAACAACATCCTCTCGATCGCCGCCGCCGGCAACGACGGCAGCACGCGTCTTTCCTACCCCGCGGGCTACGCCAGCGTGGTGTCGGTGGCCGCCATCGACGAGTACAAGCAGTGGGCCACGTTCTCGCAATACAACAAGGATGTCGAGCTCGCCGCGCCTGGCGTCAACGTGCTGTCCACCGTCCCCATGGGCACCGGCACGACCTCGTCGCTGCAGGTCGGCGCCACGGCCTATGCGGTCGGCAGCATGGAGGGCTCGCCAAAGATGAGCGCCAGCGGCGCCTTGGCCGATTTCGGCCTCGGCGGTACGGTGGTCGCCGGCAGCATGACGGGCAAGGTCTGCCTGATCCTGCGCGGCACCTATGACTTCGCGGTCAAGGTGAGCAACTGCCAGGCCAGCGGGGGGGTGGGCGCGATCATCTACAACAACGTCGCCGGCGATTTCAGCGGGACCCTGGGCACCGTGGTGACGAGCATCCCGTCGGTGACCGCTTCGGATGTCGTGGGTGCCACGCTGAAGACGCTGCTCGGCAGCACGGCCACCGTCGCCGTGTCGCCGTGGAACTACGCCTTCTACGACGGCACCTCGATGGCCACGCCGCATGTGTCGGCCGTCGCCGCGCTGGTCTGGAGCTACAACACCGGCTGCACGGCGACGCAGATCCGCAACCTGCTCAACAGCACGGCGCAGGATCTGGGCGTGGTCGGGCGCGACACGAAGTTCGGCTTCGGCCTCGTGCAGGCCGCGGCGGCCCAGGCCAGGGTGGCGACCTGCGGCCTCTGAACCGCGCCCCGCAAAACCGAAGGGCCCCTCGCGGGGCCCTTTGTCGCATCTGGAGCGGGTGAAGGGAATCGAACCCTCGTATGAAGCTTGGGAAGCTGCCGTTCTACCATTGAACTACACCCGCAATCGAGGCGAATTCTAGCGCGGGCAAGGGGTCTCGACCGAGCGCAGCGGCGCCGCTGCGGCCGGCGTTCGGCGTGGCCCGCGCCCTGCGGGCTGAATGCCGGCCCCGGGCCGGCGCGCTTGCGGCATCATGCCGCCATGGCCGCGCAACCCCTCTCGGTGCTCCTGATCGATGCCCGCAAAGGCGATGACCTGGCGCTGGCCGAGTCGGGTTGGACGCTGACCAGCGCGCCCCAGGCCAGCGCCGCGCGGCGCCACGATGCCGTGGTCTGGTTTGCGGCCGACCGGGTGGCCCTGGCCGACCTGTGCCAGCGTGTCGAGCTGCCGCAGGTGGCTTTCGACAGCGCGCTGGTCGTGGCGGCCGGCGAGGCCGACGACGAGGCCGAGGCCGAGCTGCTGCGCCTGGGCGTGCAGGCCGTCGTGGTCGGCGGCGAGGCCCCGGCTTTGCAGCGCGCCGTCCGCCACGCCGTGCTGCGCAAGCAGGTGGAGCGCTCGACGCGCGCCGCCTACGCGACCGACCTGGCCACGGGCCTGCCGCACGAGGCGCAATTGCTCGAACATATGACGCAGTTGCTGGCGCTGCGCGAGCGCGAGCCGGCACCCATGGCGCTGATCGTGCTGCGCGTGGAGGGCTACGCCGCGGCCGCTGCGCGGCTGGGCAGCGAGGCCGCCAACGTCCTGCGCCGCAAGGTGGCGGTGCGCCTGCGCGGTGGGCTGCGCGCCAGCGACGTGGTGGCCGCCATCGGGCCGCATGCCTTCGCCGTGCTGCTGGGCCACCTCGAGGCCCAGGGCGACGGTGAACGCGTCGCGGCCAAGCTCGTGCGCGCCTTGCAGCAGCCCCTGGTCGTGGCCGGCCAGCCCTGCACCGTGGCCGCAGCCGTGGGCCTGGCGGTGTACCCCGAGCATGGCAAGGACGCGCTGGCGCTGCTGCAGCGGGCCAGCGCCCAGGCCGGCTCGCTGGCCACCTCGGGCGGCGGCTCGGCGGGGCGCACCGAGCGCGGCCCCGGCGCGGCCGCCAACGACGACCAGCACTGAGTCGGACGCCAGGGCCTGCCTGCGCAGGGCCTGGCGCCTACGAAGGCCCGAACCCTCCGTGGCGAGGGCTGAAGATCTGGCGCGTCCGTCATCCGATGACGACGTTGACGATGGCGTTGCCTATGCCCATCAGCGCCGCACCCGAGATCAGCCCGGCGCAGATCGGCTCGCAACCCGCGACCCAGATTTCGTGCGCCCGCGTGCCCGGCTTCTTGTGGCGCAGGCCCATGACCCAGAACAGCAAGGCGCCGGCGAACATCGCCAGCGTGGCTTCGGGCGGCAACACCACGCCCAGGCCGATGGACACCGCCGACAGCGGGAAGCGGCCCCGGGTGGCGACGCGCGCGAGCTCGATGGCCACCGCGGCCAGCGCCGCCACGCCCATGGCCACCAGCGCCGAGGTCGGCAGGCCTTGCAAGCCCTTGGCGATGATCTCGGCCACGCCCTTCCATTGCAGCGCCGCCGGCATGGCGAACTGCTCGGTGACCAGTGTCGAGGTCGAACGCACGCCGTTGGCATCGGCCGGCAGGAAGAGCAGGAAGTACAGCGGCACGCAGGCCACCACGCCGGAGACGATGCCGATGACATGGCCCACAGCCTGCTGGCGCGGCTTGCCGCCCAGCATGTAGCCGGGCTTGATGTCCGACAGCAGGTTGGCGGCGTTGGAGGCGATCTCGGCCGTCATGCCCGCCGGCAGCAGGTTGCTCGCCGGGTTGCTGCGGTCCAGCGCGCCCATCGTGAACTGGGTGATCTTGGCCAGCGAGCCGGTGGGTGTCCACGAGGTCAGCGCCATCGAATTCGTGCAGATCACCGTGAGCACGAAGATCAGCGGCAGGGCGGCCAGCGCCAGCAGCATGGGCACGCCGAAGAAGGCATGCGTGATGTAGGCGCCCAGCAGGCTCAACACCGGCACGCCGACATAGGACACCCACAGCGGCAGCTCGATATCGGCCAGCAGGTCGGGCCCGGCGGGCGCGGCCTTGCGGCCCACGACCGACTTGAACGCGCTGGTGAAGAGTTCGGGTTTGGCCGCCAGGCTGACCAGCGAGCCGGCGACCATCATCGTCACGCCCCACCAGATCGACCACTGGTTGACGATCTCGGCGCGCGAGATCGGGATCACCGCGCCGTTGGGCGTCACGCGCGCCACGATGTCGCCGGCCTGGATCATCAGCGGCGCCAGGATGGCGAAATTGACGAAGGCGCCGAGCAGGCAACTCGTGGCCACCGCGATGCCCATCAGCCCGCCGACGCCCAGCATCGCCGCGTCCAGCGTGAGGCGCAGACCGAGCACGCGGATGTCGGTGCCCAGGATCTTCGGGATCCAGGCGCCGGCCTGGGTGGCGAACTGGTAGTAGTAGGTGTCCAGCCGCTCGTGGATCGTCCAGGGCTCCTTCATGCCCGCCCACTGGTGCATGCGCAGCAGCTTGAACTGGACGAGCTTCATCCAGCCGTCGCTCACCAGCGCCTGCCACAGGCCGGTGCCCACCGCCGTATAGCCCAGCAGACGGGCCTTGAACATGCCGGCACCGGCCGCGCCGGTGTACAGCGCATCCAGCACCACGCCACTGGCGCGGCCTTCGGGGAAGGGCAGTTGCTCGTCGTTGATGAAGCGCCGCTTCATCGGGAACGCCACCAGCACGCCGATGCAGGCGATGACGATCAGCCAGATCATCATCTGCCACCAGGGGATGATGACGCCGGTGACCAGCATGTAGGCCGCCAGGCTGGAGATCAGCGGCTGCGTCATGTAGCCCGCCGCGGTGGCAATGGACTGGGTGCAGTTGTTTTCCAGGATCGTCATGTCGGCGGCCAGGCCGGCGCCGTGCAGCATGCGAAAGAACGCGAACGCCAGGATCACCGAGGTCAGCCCCACGCCGATGCCGATGCCGGTCTTCGCGCCGATATACAGCGAGGTGGCGGCCAGCACGCCACCGAGCACGAAGCCCGTCAGCCCCGAGCGCAGCGTGAGCTGCGGCATGTCGCCGCGGAAGATATTCTTGAACCACCACTCGTCCTTCTGGGCGCGGGTCCAGTCGCGGGTCTGCTGGTCGGTGAGTTGGATGAGGGCCATGGTCGTCGTGGCGCGTGCCGGGTTGCGGAGCGCCGATTGTGGGCGTGCCGCGGTCCGGGCTTGAACTAGAATCTGGTTGATTCAACCAGTCTGGGAACCGCCATGGAATCCATCGGCCTGTTCGAAGCCAAGACCCACCTGTCCGAACTCATCGCCCGCGCCGAGCGCGGCGAAGAGGTGATCATCACGCGCCACAACAAGCCGGTGGCCCGGCTGATGCCGATCGGTCGAAAGCGCCAGGCTGGCGCGCAGCGCCGGACCGCGGCTCTCGATGCGCTGCAGGCGTTCGAGCCGATCGAGTTGAAGGGCGCAACCATCGTCGAGCTGATCTCGGCGGGGCGGACCTGATGGCGGCGGCCACGACGGCCGGGCCCGCGCCGCAAGCCGTGGTGCTCGACGCCTCGTTCGTCTTGCGCTATGTCCTGCACACCGCGGCAAGACGGCCGCACCCGGCGGGCCTGCAACTGCTGCGTGATTGCGAGCTGATCGTTCCGCCGTTGTGGAACGCCGAGGTCGCCAATGCGCTGGTGCAGGCCGAAAGGCGACATGCGGCGCCGCCGGCGCGCGTCGGTGCGGCGCTCGCCGCGATCCTGGCCCTCGATCCGACCGTCGATGCCCATCCCGTGGATGTGGTGCGCACGCTGGAGTGCGCACGAGCCTATGGCTTGAGCGCCTATGACGGCCTGTATTTCGAGTTGGCACTTCGGCGCAAGGCGGCCCTGGCGACCTACGACGCCGAAATGATCGCAGCGGCGCCGCGTGCCGGCATTCGACTCTTTCCGAACCTCGTGGCCACCAAGGCCTGAACCGACCGACAAGACAGGGCCATGCCATGAAAGCCTCAGAGATCCGCTCCACCTTCCTCAAGTTTTTCGAGTCCAAGGGCCACACCGTCGTTGCCAGCTCGCCCGTCGTGCCTGGCGACGACCCGACGCTGCTCTTCACCAATGCCGGGATGAACCAGTTTAAGCGGGTGTTTCTCGGCGAGGAAACGCGCGCTTACAAGCGGGCGGTCACTGTGCAGAAGTGTCTTCGCGCGGGAGGCAAGCACAATGACTTGGAGAATGTCGGCTATACGAGACGCCACCATACGTTCTTTGAAATGCTGGGAAACTTTTCATTTGGCGACTACTTTAAGGAAGACGCCATCCAGTTCGGCTGGGAATTTCTGACACAGACGGCAGGTTTGGCGAAGGATCGGATGTGGGTGACGGTGTTCCGTGACGATGATGAAGCGGATCGCCTGTGGAGGAAGATCGGAGTTCCAGCTTCGCGGATCGTGCGGTGCGGCGAAAAGGATAACTTCTGGCAAATGGGAGATACCGGACCCTGTGGGCCCTGCTCGGAAATCCATTTTGATCAAGGGCCCTCGGTGCCTGGGGATGACCTGCCGAACGGTGAGGGCGACCGCGTCATCGAAATCTGGAATCGTGTCTTTATGCAGTTTAATCGGGATGCCGCGGGAACCATGCATCCCTTGCCCAAGCCCAGTATCGATACGGGCATGGGATTGGAACGGCTGGCGGCAGTGGCGCAAGGTGTCTACAGCAACTATGACAGCGATGTCTTCACGCCGTTGCTGAGCGCTGTGGCTGCGAGGGCTGGGGTCAGGTATGGGGAAAAGGATACGGCTGATCGATCGATGCGCGTGGTCGCAGACCATCTTCGCGCAATTACGTTCTTAATGGCGGATGGTGTGTTGCCGTCGAACGAAGGGCGTGGCTATGTGTTGCGCCGGATTTTGCGACGAGCTGCTCGCCATGGACGGCTACTGGGCATTGTCGAGCCCTTCCTCTATGAGTTAACGGCGGCGGTCGTGAATCAAATGGCCGGAGTTTATTCAGAAGTCCAACGCGCTGCCGCGACGATTACTGAAGCGACGAGGGGCGAAGAGGAGCGGTTCATTGCCACGCTCGATCAAGGGTTGCCGATTCTGAACGAGATGATTGCAAAAGCCCACTCAGCCGGAGATACGGTTCTTAAGGGTCCCGACGTGTTCAAGCTCTATGACACCTATGGGTTCCCGATGGATTTAATGGGAGAGGCTTGTCGCGAGCAGGGGATGAGACTCGATGAGGCGGGATTTGACCAGGCGATTGAGGAACAGCGAAATCGTGCGCGCAAGACCGGTGGATTTGAACAGGAAACGGCTCGGCCAGAACTTGCGGAGCTGGCCGGGCGTGTTGGGAC
>JAUXRG010000103.1 GCA_030681795.1 Rubrivivax sp. | reverse complement strand
CATCTACCGCTTCTGGCGCGACCTCGGCTACGGCGTCGGCGCGCTGTTGCTGGGCGCGGTGGCGGCGCTGTTCGGCGGCATCGAGGCGGGCTTCTGGTTCACCGCTGCTGCCATGTTCGTTTCGGGTCTGGTTGTTTTGCTGGCGTGCGAGGAAACCCATCCGCGCCTCAATCCGGCCGCCGATTGATTCAAAAAAAGAAACACCATGAATAAAACCCTACACATGATCAAACTCGGCACCCTGCTGGCCAGCCTCAGCCTGTTCGTCGCGCTGGCTCACGCCGACGAAAACCCCGTTGTGGTCGACGCGCTGTCCGGTTACATGGATTTCGCCGAATACGGCAGCAGCCTGATCTGGCCGGAGCAGATTCCGAAAGACGACTGGAACACGGTCTTCATCGTCGACGCCCGCGACGCCTCCCAGTACGCCAAGGAGCACATCCCCGGCGCCATCAATATCGACTGGCGGCAGGCGGTGGCGCGCCGCAGCGAGCTGCCGAAAGACCGCATGGTGGTGATCTACTGCAACTCCGGCTCGCTGTCGGCGCAGGCGGTGTTTGCGCTGCGCCTGCTGGGTTACGACAACGTCAAGGTGCTGCAGGACGGCATCGAGGGCTGGAAAGCCAAGGGCGGCTTCGAGGCCCACGCCCGCGCCAGCAAACCGGCCGGCCACTGAACTCGCCGTGCAGATCGATCTAAGCTTTCAGCTGGCGCTTGCCGGCCGCTTCCAGGATCTCGCCCTGTGGCTGCCCTTGCCGCAGGACAGTTCGCATCAGCGCCGGCTTGCGCTTGAAAGCAGCGGCAATCATGCCGAACTGTCGCTCCACCACGATCCTCTGCATGGGGCGCCGATTTTGTTCGTGCGCTGGCTGGGCGTGCAGGCCGATCCGCGGCTGACTGTTTCCATCCGGGTGCAAACGCGGGAGACGAACTGCGACCTCGCGCAGGCTCGCGCAGACGCTCAGCTGCCCGGGGAAGCGCGCCGCTACCTGGCAGCGAGCGCGCATCTTCCCGTTGAGGGCGAGGTCCGCGCCCGTGCCGAGTCGATCACGCAAGGCCTGACAGCGCCGGTGGACAAGCTGCGCGCGCTCTATGATTGGGTTCTGACGCACGCACAACGCCGTTTCGATGTCGCCTGGTGCGGCCTGGGTGATGTGCCGGCGATGCTGGCGGCCGGGGAGTTCTGCGGCAAGTGCGTGGACATCAACTCGCTGCTGGTGGCCTTGTGCCGTGCTGCCGGCCTGCCGGCGCGAACGGTGCTCGGCATCCGCGCCGCGCCGTCGCGCTTTGCCCACGCGCTCGGAGCCTCCAGCGATGTTACCCAGGCGCTGCATACCCGGGCGGAAGTGTTTCTGGGTGGCCTTGGCTGGGTGCCGGCCGACCCTGCCGACGCCTTGAAACTGGCCGACGCAGGCGCGCCCGAAATGCTGCGGCGTGAAGTCAGCGCGTTTCTCCTCGGCAGCGCCGAGGCCAACTGGATTGCCTACAACCACGCCCGCGATTTCCAACTCGACCCACCGGCGAAGGGCGGCCCGCTCAACTTCTTCACCACACCCTACGCCGAGACCGACGGCATTCCGCTCAGCATCGTGGCTGGCGCGCAGGGGTACAGCATTTTCAGCCGCCCGGCCGGGCCTTAAATCCGGCCACAAACTTGAGGCACAAGGCTGATTGGCGATTGGGCTCAGACAGAACTGACTTACGGGATAATGAATTCATGACTCCCAAGAAAAAACTGTTCGAGCAATTCGCCCGTGTCGCCAAGTCGCTTGCCAGCCCGAATCGACTGGAATTGCTGGAAACGCTGGCACAGGGCGAGAAGAGTGTGGATGCCCTGGCCCAGGCAACCGGCATGTCGGTTGCCAACACCTCGCATCACCTTCAGATACTGCGTGATTCCGGCCTGGCCGAATCCCGCAAGGAGGGGCTGCAGGTGATCTACCTCCTTTCGGATGACCAGATTCCGACCTGGATGGGCTGCATCAGCCGCATCGCTGAAAAACACCTGGCCGAGG
>JAUXRG010000099.1 GCA_030681795.1 Rubrivivax sp. | reverse complement strand
GCTCGGGACCAAGCCGGGAGAAGCCCGCGGCGTTCTCCCGGCAGTGGAGTGAGGCCTGCAGAGAAACTGACCAAGGCGAGGCCACTTGGCCGAGCCGTGTTGAGGCGAACAGCATTTGGATCCACACGACGCCTAACGTTGGAGATAACCGGCGCGCTGCGGCTTGGCGCCTGGGCCGCGTGGACGAAGATGAAGCAGACGGCCACGCGGCCCAGGCGGCAAGCCGTTGCGCGTCCGGTTGAGCGACGGGTTAGGCGGCGACATGCGGAGTACGCGCGAGGCGAGAGCCACAGGTGGTGAACCCGGCGCGTAAAAGCGCCGGGGCGAGGTGGCGGAGGACAACGGTCAAATCGCGCGGTGCTCGCAGGCCCGCGTAAAAGCGGGCCCGGGACCAAACCGCGAGCAACCCCCGGTGCGCTGTGGGCAATGGAGTGCAGCCAGCAAGGAAGCCGACCAAGGCGAGGCCACTTGGCCGAGCCGTGTTGAGGCAAACAGCAATTGGTTCCACACGACGCCTAACGTTTGAGTTAACCGGCCTTCAACAGCCGGCCGCGCGGAAGCAAGAATAGCGAAGTGCTGTAGCGCGGCCGGCTGTTGGAGGTCCGGTTGAACGAAGGGTTAGCCCACAGCTCTTTGGCCAGGCGCCCCAGCGGGCTGCGAACATGAGCACCGGCCGAGCCGGACCCGCCCGCCACGAACCTGTCCAGTGGCTGCACACGGGTGCCGAACAAAGGACTTGCGGCTGGCTCGTGCTCGTGCTCGCGGCGCGGCAACACCGAGCGAACAGCGGTGGACTGGCACCACGAAGGTTGCCAAGTGCAGGAGCTGGCGTTGTAGGTCTTTGGTGTTCTCTCGTACGAGTGGCGGTGGACGTCGAAGGAGCCCACCGATGTGGCCAAGCCAAGTGCTCGGGTCTTGGTCTTCACGAGCGTACGAGCTTCAGCCGATGCGGCCGCAACCGCCCATGGAGCTTGGGCGACGAGGCACGCGGCAAGCTGATGCGTGCATGGCAGAAGCAGCGAGACCGGGGCGATGTGCTGCACGATGGTTTTGCTGGGGGCTAACGTTTGAGTTAACCGGCCTTCAACAGCCGGCCGCGCGAAAGCAAGAATAGCGAGGTGCTGTAGCGCGGCCGGCTGTTGGAGGTCCGGTTGAACGAAGGGTTAGCCCACAGCTCTTTGGCCAACCGCCGCACAGGGCTGCGAACTTGAGCACCGGCCAAGCCAGACCCGCCCGCCACAAACCTGTCCAGCGGCTGCACGCTGGTGCCGAACAGAGAACTTGCGGCTGGCTCGTGCGCACGGCGCGACGAAGCCACCGAGCGAGCAACGGCGGACTGGCACGACGAAGGTAGCGACGCGCAGGAGCTGGCGTTGTATGTCTTTGGTGTTCTCTCGTACGTGTGGCACGAGGCGTCGGCGACGCGCACCGAAGTGGCTTGGCCAAGTGTTCCGTTTTTCGAGTTTAAGAGCGTCCGAGACTCAGCCGGCTTGGCCGTCTGCACGCCTGGGGCTTGGGCGACGAGGCACGCGGCAAGCTGATGCGTGCAAGGCAGAAGCAGCGAGTCAGAGGCGAATTGCCGCACAGTGGTTTTGCTGGGGGCTAACGTTGGAGCTAACCGGCGCGCGGCGGCTTGGCGCCTGGGCCGTGTGGACGAAGATGTACCACACGGCCACGCGGCCCAGGCGACAAGCCGTTGCGCGTCCGGTTGAGCGACGTGTTAGGCGGCGCCATGCGGAGTGCGCACGAGGCGAGAGCCACAGGTGGTG
>JAUXRG010000092.1 GCA_030681795.1 Rubrivivax sp. | reverse complement strand
CACGTGCACGTGGTCAACGCCGGCGACGGCCGCCATGCCCACCCCACGCAGGGGCAGATGGACAAGTACACCATCCGCCACATCAAGAAAGACTACTCGCAACTCACGGTGCACAACGTCGGCGACATCGTGCACAGCCGCGTGGCACGCAGCGACATCCATGCGCTGACGACGCTGGGCGTGCCCGAGATCCGCGCCGTCGGCCCCAAGACACTGGTGCCGGGTGACCTGGCCGGCATGGGTGTGCGTGTGTGCCACCGCATGGAAGAGGGCATCAATGACGCCGACGTGATCATCATGCTGCGCTTGCAGAACGAACGCATGAGCGGTGCGATGCTGCCCAGCGCCGGCGAGTTCTTCAAGAGCTACGGCCTGACACCCGAAAAGCTGGCGCTGGCCCAACCCGACGCCATCGTGATGCACCCGGGGCCTATCAACCGCGGCGTCGAGATCGCGTCCGACGTCGCCGACGGCACGCACAGCGTGATCCTGCCTCAGGTCACCTTCGGCATCGCGGTGCGCATGGCGGTGATGTCCACGATCGCCGGCAACCAGGCCTGAACGCATGAAGATCCTCATCCGCAACGGCCGTGTCATCGACCCCGGCAACGGCAAGGAACAGGGCCGCGACGAAACGGCCGACATCGCCATCGCCTCGGGCCGCATCGTCAGCATCGGTGCGGCCAGCGCCTTCGATGCCGACCGCGTCATCGATGCCACCGGCTTGGTCGTCGCACCCGGCCTCGTCGATCTGGCCGCGCGCCTGCGTGAACCCGGCCAGGAACACGAGGGCATGCTGGAAAGCGAACTCGCCGCGGCTGCTGCCGGTGGCGTGACCAGCCTGGTCTGCCCGCCCGACACCGACCCCGTGCTCGACGAGCCGGGCCTGGTCGAGATGCTGAAGTTCCGCGCCCGCAAGCTCAGCCGCTGCCGTGTCTTCCCGCTCGGCGCGCTCACGCGCGGCCTGCAGGGCGAAGCGCTGACCGAGATGGCCGAGTTGACCGAGGCCGGCTGCATCGGCTTCGCGCAGGCCGACGTGCCGGTCACCGACAGCCTGGTGCTGCTGCGTGCGCTGCAGTACGCCGCTACCTTCGGCTACACGGTGTGGCTGAGGCCGTTGGACGCCTGGCTGGGCAAGGGCATCGCGGCCTCGGGCGCGGTGGCCACGCGCCTGGGCCTGAGCGGCGTGCCGGTGGTGGCCGAGACCGTGGCGCTGCACACGCTGTTCGAGATGGTGCGCGTGACCGGGGCGCGGGTGCACCTTTGCCGCATGAGCAGTGCCGCCGGCGTGGCGCTGCTGCGCGCCGCCAAGGCCGAAGGACTGCCGGTGACGGCCGACGTCAGCATCAACAGCCTGCACCTCACCGACGTCGACATCGGTTACTTCAACGCCGACATGCGCCTGCTGCCGCCGCTGCGCCAGGGCGCCGACCGCGATGCGCTGCGCGCCGCCCTCGCCGACGGCACCATCGACGCGCTGGTCTCCGACCACAACCCGGTCGCCGAGGACATGAAGAACCTGCCTTTCGGCGAAGCCGAGCCCGGCGCCACCGGGCTGGAGCTCTTGCTCAGCCTGGCGCTGCGCTGGGGCCGCGACAGCGCCCTGCCGCTGGCGCAGGCGCTCTCGCGCGTGACGCACGACCCGGTGCGGGTGCTCGGCGAGACCCTGGGTTCGCTGGCCGGCAGTGCCGGCAGGCTGGTCGAAGGCGGTGTGGCCGACATCTGCGTCTTCGACCCGGCAGCGGTCTGGTCGGTGACGCCGACGGCTCTGGCCAGCCAGGGCAAGCACACGCCGTT
Source organism: Rubrivivax sp. (assembly GCA_030681795.1). Classification (GTDB taxonomy): domain Bacteria; phylum Pseudomonadota; class Gammaproteobacteria; order Burkholderiales; family Burkholderiaceae_C; genus Rubrivivax. The sequence goes on along the minus strand of JAUXRG010000092.1, from coordinate 51,259 downwards.
CTCGTTCGCCAGCACCGGCATGGCCTTGCCAGGCCGCGTGTGCGCGACGCTGGTGGCCGGCACCGTGGCCTACGAGGCCGTGGCTGCGCAGGCGTCGCAAGCGGCAGGCGCTGGCGCGGCCTGATGCACCGCGCCGTGGCCGTGTGGCGGCTGTCGCGCTCGGTGTGGCATGTGCTGTGGGGCATGGTCCTGGTGATGAGCTTGCCGCAGCGCAGCGCGGCGGGCCGCCATGAGGTGATCCGCCGCTGGTCGGCCGGCCTGGTGCGGCGCCTGGGCGCCACGCTGCAGGTGAGTGGCACGCCGCGCCCCGGCGCGACGCTGATCGTCGCCAACCATGTCTCCTGGCTGGACAGCGCGGCCATCCACGCCGCGGCGCCGCACGCCCGCTTCGTTTCCAAGGCCGACGTGCTGCGCTGGCCGCTGCTGGGCCGGCTCGCGCGCGGCGGCGGCACGCTGTTCATCGAGCGCGAGCGCAAGCGCGACGCGCTGCGCGTGGTGCACGCCATGGCCGCGGCGCTGCAGGCCGGCGACACGGTGGCCATATTCCCCGAAGGCACGACGGGCGCGGGCCCCGAGCCGCTGCCCTTTCACGCCAACTTGCTGCAAGCGGCGATCGCCACCGCCACGCCGGTGCAGCCGGTGGTGCTGCGCTTTGCCGACGAGCACCTGCCCTTCAGCCCGGCGGCGGCTTTTGTCGGCACGGCGACGCTGGCGCAAAGCGTGTGGCGCGTGGTCTCGGCGCGCGGCCTGCGCGTGCACGTGGAACTGCTCCCCGCGGTGGCCACCGCGCATGCCGACCGCCGCGCCTTGGCCGCGCATCTGCGCGAACTCATCGCCGAGAGGCTAAGACCATGACCCTGCTGCTGTGCTTTGACGATGAAACCGCACTCGCGCAGCGGCTGGCGGCCGAGCTGGGATGGGCCAGCGCGGTCATCGCCCGACACCACTTTCCCGACGGCGAGACGCGCCTGCGGCTGCCGCCCGCGTTGCCGCAGCGGGTTGTCCTGCTGCGCGGCCTGCATCACCCGAACGGCAAGCTCACCGAACTGCTGCTGGCGGCCAGCGGCGCGCGTGAACTGGGGGCCCAGCGGCTCATCCTGGTCAGCCCCTACCTGGCCTACATGCGGCAGGACATGGCCTTCACGCCCGGCGAGGTGGTAAGCCAGCGGCACCTGGGCCGCCTGCTGGCCGGCGTTTTCGACGCCGTCGTTACGGTCGACCCCCATCTGCACCGCGTGTCCACGCTCGACGAGGTCGTGCCCGGGCGGCGCGGCCTGGCCTTGTCGGCCGCGCCGCTGCTGGGTGACTTCATCACCCGCCAAGTGAGTGGTGCGGTGCTCATCGGGCCCGACGAGGAATCGCAGCCCTGGGTGCGCGCGGCGGCCGAGCCGCATGGCCTGGCGCATGCGATCTGCCGCAAGCAGCGCCATGGCGACCGCGATGTCGATGTCGCCCTGCCGGCGATCGACGTGCAAGGCCGTGCCGTGGTGCTGCTCGACGACGTCGCCAGCACCGGTCGCACGCTGGTCGCTGCGGCACGCGGCGCCCTGGCGCGGGGCGCGGCCAGTGTCGACGTGGCGGTGACCCACGCCATCTTCGTCGGCGACGCGGTGGCGCAGGTGCGCGCCGCAGGCGTGCGCCACATCTGGAGCACCGACTGCGTGCCGCACGCCAGCAACGCGGTGTCGGTGGTGCCGCTGCTCGCGGCGGCGCTGCGCGAGGCCTGAGCTTGCGGCCGGTTCAGCGGGCCTTGCCTTGCGCGGCCACCGCGGCAGCGGCCTTGGCCGCGGCCTCGGCGTCACCCAGGTAGTAGCTCTTGATCGGCTTGAGCGCGGCGTCGAGCTCGTAGACCAGCGGGATGCCGTTGGGGATGTTCAGGCCGACGATGTCGGCGTCGCTGATGCCGTCGAGGTATTTCACCAGCGCGCGCATGCTGTTGCCGTGCGCGGCGATGAGCAGGCGCTGCCCGCCCAGGATGGCCGGCGCGATGCGTTCCTCCCAGCACGGCAGCACGCGGGCCACCGTGTCCTTGAGGCATTCGGTGAGCGGAATCTGCCCGGGCGCGAGCTTGGCGTAGCGCAGATCGGCGCGCTGTCCGCGCGGGTCGGTGGGGTCCAGCGCCGGCGGCGGCGTGTCGTAGCTGCGGCGCCAGGCCAGCACTTGCGCGTCGCCGTACTGGCGCGCGGTCTCGGCCTTGTCCAGGCCCTGCAGCGCGCCGTAGTGACGCTCGTTGAGGCGCCAGTCGTGCACCACGGGCAGCCAGGTGCGGTCGAGCTCGTCCAGCGCGTGCCACAGCGTCCACACGGCGCGCTTGAGCACCGAGGTGTAGGCGACATCGAAGTCGTAGCCCGCCTCTTTGAGCAAGCGGCCGGACTGCCGTGCCTGCTCCACGCCGGTGGGGGTGAGTGGCACGTCGGTCCAGCCGGTAAACCGGTTTTCGAGGTTCCAGGTGGATTCGCCATGGCGGACGAGAACGAGCTTGTACATGGGGTGGATTCTATAATTCCCGGTTTTTCACGAATGCGACGGCGCCCTTGAAGTTCTTCATCGACAACTGGATCCTCATTCTGCTGGCCCTGACCTCCGGTGGCATGCTGCTCATGCCGACGATCCGGCGCGGCGGGGGCAGCGCCGTCAATATCAGCGAGGCCGTGCGGTTGATCAACCGCGAGAAGGGCCTGCTCATCGACGTCGGCGAGCCCGCCGAATTTGCCGTCGGCCATGCCGCCGGCGCGCGCAATGTGCCGCTCAGCCGGCTCCAGGGCGCCAAGGAACTGCCGAGCAACAAGACCTTGCCGCTGCTCGTGATGTGCCCCAGCGGCGGGCGCTCGGGTCGGGCCGTATCGCAACTGCGCAGCGCGGGCTACGAGAAGGCCTTGGTCGTGCAGGGCGGCACGGCGGCCTGGCGTGACGCCAGCCTGCCGATCGAGAAGTCGGCTTGACGGCGTTGCCGCCAAGGCCATGACATCCGCGCAAGAATCTTGCCGCCCGCCCGCCCGCCCGCCCAGCCCAGCCCAGCCCAGCCCAGCGCAGCGCAGCGCAGCGCAAGGATGACCGCATGAACCCGGTGAAGATGTACACGACGCAGGTCTGCCCGTTCTGCCTGCGCGCCAAGGCGCTGCTGCGGCAGCGCGGCGTGGAGGCGATCGAAGAGATCCGCGTCGACCTCGATCCCGTGCAGCGCGACGCGATGATCGGTCTGACCGGCCGGCGCACGGTGCCGCAGATCTTCATCGGCTCCACCTACGTCGGGGGTTGCGACGAGCTGGTGGCGCTGGACCATCGCGGCGGCCTGCTGCCCTTGCTTGCGGCCTCAAGCGCCTCAAGCGCCTGAAGCGCATGGAGCGCGCGCGGCGCCGGCAGGCGGCTTCGCGCAGGCGCGCTCGGCCATAATCTGATATTGCGGCTCGACGCCATCCGGCGGCGGGCTTTGTCTATCTTGGAACCCCGCCATGGCCGACGAGACCCCCATTTTCCAGATCCAGCGTATGTACCTCAAGGACCTGTCGCTGGAGCAGCCCAATTCACCGCAGATCCTGCTCGAGCAGTCGCAGCCGCAGGTCGACATCAACCTGGCCATGGCTGCCGAACCCGTGAGCGAGGGCATTTTCGAGGTCACCGTCACCGCCACGGTCACCACCAAGGTCAAGGACAAGGTGCTCTTCCTGGTGGAGGCCAAGCAGGCCGGCATCTTCGAGATCCGCCACGTGCCCGAAGAGCAGATGCAGGGCATCATCAGCATCGTCTGCCCGCAGATGGTCTACCCCTATCTGCGCGCCATCGTCTCCGATGTCTGCACGCGTGCGGGCTTCCCGCCCATCCTGCTCACCGAAGTCAACTTCCAGGCCATGTTCGAGGCCCAGCAGGCCCAGGCCCAGGCCCAGGCCGCGGCGCAGGGCGGCAACGGCGGCTCGCGCATCATCACTTCGGTGAATTGACGGCCCCGAGACCCGTGCTGCGCACGTGTCGCCCCCCGAGGGGGGCTCGAACGGCTCGGGAAACCCTCGCTCGTTCGAGAGCCGCATGAAGATCGCGGTGCTCGGCGCCGGCGCCTGGGGCACGGCGCTGGCCCTGGCGGCCGCCCCCCGGCACGACACCGTGCTGTGGGCGCGTGATGCGGCGCAGGCCGCCGCGATGGCGCAGACGCGGCGCAACGAACGCTACCTGCCCGGCGCTGAGCTGCCGGCCGCATTGCGCATCACCGCGCAGCGCGAAGAAGCGCTGGCCCATGCGGCCGGTGGCCTGACGGTCATCGCCACGCCGATGGCGGCGCTGCGCCCGCAACTGGCCACGCTGGGCGACGAGCGGGCGGCGCTGTGGCTGTGCAAGGGTTTCGAGGCCGGCAGCGGCGCGCTCGGCCACGAGGTGGCCCACGCCGAGCGGCCCGGCCGGCCCTGCGGCGTGCTCTCCGGCCCCAGCTTTGCGCAGGAAGTGGCGCGTGGCCAACCGACAGCGCTGGTGGCGGCGAGCACCGACGCCGCGCTGGCGGCAGCGGCCGTGGCCGCCTTTCACAGCGACGCGCTGCGCGTCTACACCAGCACCGACGTGATCGGCGTGGAAGTCGGCGGGGCGGTGAAGAACGTGCTGGCCATTGCCGTAGGCATCCTTGACGGATGGGCCGTAGGCATCCTTGACGGACGGGCCACCGGCACCCTCGACGGGTTGCCCGCGGCTGGATTGAATGCCCGCGCCGCGCTCATCACGCGCAGCCTGGCGGAGATGACCCGCCTGGGCCTGGCGCTGGGGGCCCGCGCCGAGACCTTCATGGGGCTGTCGGGGCTGGGTGATCTGGTGCTCACCGCCACGGGGGACCTCTCGCGCAACCGCCGCGTCGGCCTGGGCCTGGCGGCCGGGCACACGCTCGCGCAGGTGCTGCAGTCGCTGGGCCATGTCGCCGAAGGCGTGCTCTCGGCGCCCATGGTGCTCGCGCGCGCGCAGGCGCTGGGCGTGGAGATGCCCATCACCGAAGCCGTGGTCGAGGTGCTGCAGGCGCGCTTGACGCCAGCGCAGGCCGTGGCCCGGTTGATGTCGCGCCACGCACGGGCCGAAGGCCTGGATCGCTGACGCGCCGACGCTTTTCCTCGGGCTACTGCCCGCCGGCGTAGCCGCAGTGCCGCCAGGCTTCGAACACCGCCACGGCCACGGCGTTGCTCAGGTTCAGGCTGCGTTGGCCGGGCCGCATGGGCAGGCGCACGCGCTGCTCGGGCGCGAACCGATCGCGCAACTCGCCTGGCAGGCCGGCGGTCTCGCTGCCGAAGACCAGCCAGTCGCCTGGCTGCCAGGCCACTTCGGCCAGCGGCCTGGCGCCGCGCGTCGTGAAGGCGAAGCAGCGCGCCGGGTCGGGCCGCTCGGCGTCGAGCAAGGCCTGCCACGAGGCATGCCGGCGCACCGCGGTGTACTCGTGGTAGTCCAGCCCGGCACGCCGCAGCAGCTTGTCGTCCATCGAGAAGCCCAGCGGCTCCACCAGGTGCAGCGTGCAGCCGGTGTTGGCGGCCAGGCGGATGACGTTGCCGGTGTTGGGCGGGATCTCCGGCGTGACGAGGACGATGTGGAACATGATGATCAGGCCTCGCACGGCCGCCCGAAGAGGCCGGTTCCCCCCGGGGGACGACGCCGCAGGCGTCTTGGGGCTCTCATCTTGGTTCAGGTGTGCGCGCCAGCACCCAGACATCCACTGCGGCCGCACCTGCGCGCCGCAGCAGGGCGGCGGCCTCGCGCACGGTGGCGCCGGTGGTCATCACATCGTCGACCAGCGCGACGCGGGCACCCTGCAGCTCGGTGCGCCGGCGCGGCTCCACCATGAAGGCCGAGCGCAGGTTGCGCTGCCGCTCGGCGCGGCCCAGGTCGGCCTGGTGCGCGGTGTCGCCGTGGCGCAGCAGCAAGCCGGCGTCGGCCCGCAGGCCGAGCGTGGCGGCCAGCGTGCGCGCCAGCTCCCAGGCCTGGTTGTAGCCGCGCTCGGCCAGGCGCCGGGGGCTCAGCGGCACGGGCAGCACCCAGTGTGGCGCAGGCCGCCCCGCCGCGTGCACCGCCCGGGCCATCAACGCCGCCAGGGCGAAGGCCAGCTCGACACGGCCGTGGAACTTGAAGGCCGCGACCAACCCGTCCCAGGGGAACCCGTAGTCGACAGCGCAGACGGTGTGCTCGAAGGGTGGGGCGTCGCGCAGGCAGTCACCGCAGGCCGGCGATTCGACGCCCATGCGCAGGCCGCAGCGCTGGCAGCGCGGCCGCGGCGCGGCAAAGCGGCTGATGCAGTCGGCGCACAGTGCACCGGGCTGGATTTGGTGCATGTCGGCATCGACCCACTGCCGGCAGATCTCGCACTGGCTCGGCAGGCGGGACGGGCGGAGCAGGGCCAGGGCGGGGCGCAACATCGCCTCAATATACTGGCCGGCCATGATTTCCCCCGAGCGCAGCACACGCCGGCCGCTCGATGCGGTGGCCCTGGCGCGCGTGACGCGCCGCCTGCTGCGTGCCGACGCGCCGCCCTGGCTGCATGGCGAAGTGGCGCGCTGCATGGCCGAGCGCTTGCCGGTGATCCGCATGCAGCCCGAACGCGTCTGCGACTGGGGCGCATTCATCGGCGCCAGCCACGCGCGGCTGGCCCAGGCCTACCCCGCGGCGCGCCTGATCGCCGTCGAAGCCGATCCCGCGCGCCGTGACGCCACCGCCACGGCGCTGGCGCCGCCCTGGTGGTCGCCGAGGCGCTGGGCCTCCAGCGCCTCCAGGGCCCCTGTGGCGCTGGCGGTGGACGAACTCGGCGCGGGGCAGTGCCAGCTGCTGTGGGCGAATATGTCGCTGCACGGTGCGCTCGACCCTGGTGCCCTGATGCGGCAATGGCACCGCGCTCTTGAAGTCGACGGCTTCCTCATGTTCTCCACGCTCGGCCCGGGCAGTCTGCAGGCGCTGCGCGACCTCTACGCCCGGGCCGGCTGGCCGGCGCCGATGGCGCCGTTGGTGGACATGCACGACCTGGGCGACATGCTGGTCGAGGCCGGGTTTGCCGAACCGGTGATGGACCAGGAAACGCTGACGCTGACCTGGCCCTCGGCCGACGCGCTGCTGGCCGAACTGCGCAGCCTGGGCGGCAACGTCGATCCCGGGCGGGCCGCCGGGCTGCGCACGCCGCGCTGGCGCAGCGCACTGCTCGGGCTGTTGGCGGCGCGGGCCGATGCATCGGGCCGCATCGCACTGGGCTTCGAGATTGTCTACGGGCACGCGTTCAGGCCACCGCCCAGGCCGCGCGCGGCGGCCGAAACGGTGCTCGCCCTGGACGACATGAGGGCCCTGGTCAGGGTCCACCCGCGCCGGGTTTGACCCTCCCTCACGGGGAAAAATGCCTGGGCTAGAATCCGCGCGCTTTTGATCGAGATCAAGGTTTGTGCGGCGCGCTGCACCGACCCATGGCCCTCGAAGCCCGTGCGCCAGCGGCAGCGCCGCGTGGAATCGGCAGGGCAGCCCGAACCGTCGCGCCGCGGCGCCTTGCATTGAAGTGACATCGACGATGAATACGAAGACCGCCGCGCTTTGCCTCCACTTGTCCCGACCGCTGGCCACCCTGGGCGCGACGTTGGCGTCGGGCGCGGCCTGGGCCGTCAACGACTTGCCGGGCGGCCCGGCGGTGCGCCAGCTCAACCTGCACGCGCCGGTGACGAAGATCGCCGAGCAGCAGCACTGGCTGCACAACTTCATGCTCGTCGTCTGCGTGGCGATCTTCGTGGCGGTGTTCGGGGTGATGTTCTATTCGATCCTGCGCCACCGCAAGTCGCTCGGGCACAAGTCCGCCAACTTCCACGAAAGCGTGGGCGTCGAGATTGCCTGGACGGTGCTGCCCTTCCTCATCGTCGTGGCGATGGGCGCAATGGCCACGCGCACGGTGGTGGCGATGAAGGACACCAGCAACGCCGACCTCACCATCAAGGCCACGGGCTACCAGTGGAAATGGGGCTACGACTACCTCAAGGGCGAAGGCGAGGGGATAGGCTTCCTGTCGGCCCTGGACCCCGGGCAACGCGCGATGTCCGACTCCGGCAAGCCCAGCGGCGACAACTACCTGCTCAAGGTGGACAACCCGCTGGTCGTGCCGGTGGACCGCAAGGTCCGCATCATCACCACCGCCAACGACGTCATCCACTCCTGGATGGTGCCGGCCCTGGGGGTCAAGCAGGACGCCATCCCCGGCTTCGTGCGCGACACCTGGTTCCGTGCCGAGAAGACGGGCGACTACTTCGGCCAGTGCGCCGAGCTCTGCGGCAAGGAGCACGCCTACATGCCGATCCACGTCAAGGTCCTCAGCCACGTCGACTACGCCCGGTGGGTCGACGGCAAGAAGAAGGAGATGGCCGCCGCGGCCGATGACCCGGCCAAGACCTGGAAGCTCGAGGAGCTGGTCGCCCGCGGCGAGAAGGTCTACACCGCCAACTGCGTGGCCTGCCACAAGGCCGACGGCAAGGGCGGCGGCCCGTTCAAGCCGCTGGATGGCGCGGCCGTGGTGGTGGACGCCGACCCGTCCAAGCAGATCCAGGTGCTGCTGCATGGCCAGAACAACGGCGCCATGCCGTCGTGGAAGACGCTGTCCGACACCGAGATCGCGGCCGTCATCACCTTCACGAAGAATAACTGGGGCAATCACACGGGGCAGGCCATCCAGCCCACCCAGGTGCTTGCCGCGCGCAAGTAAGCCGTCGCCGAAACGAACGAAGTCAGGGAAACCCATGAGCACGCCCGGCCGCCCGAAGGGCTCATACCGGAGTGCCCAGCACGAAGGTACTCACCAATGAGCGCAGTTCTCGATCATCACGGCCCCGAGGCAAGCCACGGCAAGCCCGCGGCCGGCGGCCATGACCACGGCGACGACCACGCCCACGGCCCGCCGCACGGCTGGAAGCGCTGGCTCTACGCCACCAACCACAAGGACATCGGCACGATGTACCTGTTGTTCAGTTTCACCATGCTGATGGTGGGTGGCGTGCTGGCGCTGGGCATCCGCGCCGAGCTCTTCCAGCCCGGGCTGCAATTCATCAACCCCGAGCTCTTCAACCAGCTCACCACGATGCATGGCCTGATCATGGTCTTCGGCGCCATCATGCCGGCCTTCGTGGGCTTCGCGAACTGGATGATCCCGCTGCAGATCGGCGCCGCGGACATGGCCTTCGCGCGCATGAACAACCTCAGCTTCTGGCTGCTCATTCCGGCCGCGCTGATGCTGGTGGGCTCGTTCTTCATGCCGGGTGGCGCGCCGGCGGCGGGCTGGACGCTGTACGCGCCGCTGACGCTGCAGATGGGCCCGAGCATGGACGCCGGCATCTTCGCCATGCACATCATGGGCGCCAGCTCGATCATGGGCTCGATCAACATCATCGTCACGGTGCTGAACATGCGCGCGCCGGGCATGACGCTGATGAAGATGCCGCTGTTCGCCTGGACCTGGCTGATCACCGCCTACCTGCTGATCGCGGTGATGCCGGTGCTCGCCGGCGCGATCACCATGACGCTGACCGACCGCCACTTCGGCACCAGCTTCTTCAACCCCGCCGGCGGCGGCGACCCGGTGATGTACCAGCACATCTTCTGGTTCTTCGGCCACCCCGAGGTCTACATCATGATCCTGCCCGCGTTCGGCATCGTGAGCGCCATCATCCCGGCCTTTGCGCGCAAGCGGCTGTTCGGCTACACCTCGATGGTGTATGCGACGGCGTCGATCGCCATCCTCTCGTTCATCGTCTGGGCGCACCACATGTACACCACCGGCATGCCGGTGACGGGGCAGCTCTTCTTCATGTACGCGACCATGCTCATCGCCGTGCCCACGGGGGTCAAGATCTTTAACTGGCTGGCCACCATGTGGCGCGGCTCGATGACCTTCGAGACGCCCATGCTCTGGGCGGTCGGTTTCATCTTCGTCTTCACGATGGGCGGCTTCACGGGCTTGATGCTGGCCATGGCGCCCATCGACATCCAGCTGCAGGACACCTACTACGTGGTGGCGCACTTCCACTATGTGCTGGTGGCCGGTTCCTTGTTCGCGATGTTCGCCGGTGTCTACTACTGGGGCCCGAAGTGGACCGGCGTGATGTACTCCGAGACGCGCGGCAAGATCCACTTCTGGTGGTCGTTGATCGCCTTCAATGTCACCTTCTTCCCGATGCATTTCCTGGGGCTGGCGGGCATGCCGCGGCGCTATGCCGACTACCCGATGCAGTTCGCCGATTTCAATATGCTGGCCTCGATCGGCGGCTTCGCGTTCGGCCTGGCGCAGGTCTACTTCTTCCTGGCCGTGGTCGTGCCGATGATGCGCGGCAAGGGACAGCCGGCGCCGCAAAAGCCCTGGGAGGGCGCCGAAGGGCTGGAGTGGGAACTGCCGTCGCCGGCGCCCTGGCATACCTTCGAGACGCCGCCCAAGCTGGACGCCTCGGCCACCCGCGTGGTCGGCTGAGGGCGCGGGGATGGCGACTTCCGCGCAGCACCGCAAGGCCAACCTGAGGCTGGCGTTGATCCTGGCGTCGGCGGCCTTGCTCTTCGGCCTGGGCTTCGTCGCCAAGATGGTCTGGCTGGGTTCCTGAGGGCGCCATGGTGGCCGTGAATCGCCTGCTGCTGGACAACCACCGCATGCTCGGCAAGCTGCTGGTGGTGGTGGCGGCGATGTTCGGCTTCGGCTATGCCCTGGTGCCCATATACCGCACGATCTGCGAGGCGCTGGGCGTCAACGTGCTCACGCTGGCCGAGTTGCGCTCCGCCGGCTGGACGGGCAGCACGGCGGCGCGCAATACGCAGGTCGACCTGACGCGCACGGTCACCATCGAGTTCGACGCCAACTCGCGCGGACCCTGGGATTTCAAGCCCGAGCAGCGTTCGGTGCAGGTGCACCCGGGCGAGATGACCACCGTGATGTACGAGTTCCGCAACCTGCAGAACCGCACCATGGCGGCCCAGGCCATCCCGAGCTATGCGCCCATGCAGGCCAGCCCGCACTTCACCAAGCTGCAGTGCTTCTGCTTCAACGAATGGACGCTGGCGCCGGGCGAAAGCAAGCGCTGGCCGGTGGTCTTCGTGGTCGACCCCAAGCTGCCGCGCGACGTGAAGACCATCACCCTCTCGTATACCTTCTTCGAGGTCGGCGGCAAGTTTCCACAGGCGCCTGCCGGGTCCGCCGTGAAGGCCACTGGCACATGAGCCAGGACCTCAGGGAGGCCGCCGCGCGCAGGGGGTCGTTCCTGCAAACGATGCGCGCCGTGGCCTGGTCGTTCTTCGGCGTGCGCCGCGCGGCCGGCCACGAAGAAGATGTACGAAGGCTCAACCCCGTGCATGTGGTGGTCGCGGGGCTGCTGGCCGCGGCCCTGTTCGTCGCGGTCCTGGTGGGGCTGGTGCGCTGGGTGGTCGGCAGCGGTGTGGCCGCCGGCTGAACGCCGGCATCGTTCAACAGAAATCCCGTTCGAGGAGCGAAATCAAGATGTCAGCCACCCCCACCGCGGGCACCGCCCCGTACTACTTCGTCCCCGCGCCTTCGCGCCACCCGGTGCTCGTCGCCTTCGGCCTGTTGCTCGTCATCTTCGGCGCCGGGCAATGGATCAACGGCGCGGGCTGGGCGGCCTATGTGCTGCTGGCGGGCGTGGTCATCTGGCTCACCGTGCTGTTCCAGTGGTTCAGCCAGGCCATCGCCGAGAGCGAAGGCGGGCTGTACTCCGAGCGCATCGACGTGTCATTCCGCTGGAGCATGAGCTGGTTCATCTTCAGCGAGGTGATGTTCTTCGCCGCCTTCTTCGGTGCGCTGTACTGGGCCCGCGTGCATGCGCTGCCCATGCTCGGCAACCTGGAGCACCAGCTGCTGTGGCCCGACTTCAAGGCCATCTGGCCGAGCGTGGGGGGCGGCGTCACGGCGTCTCCGGCCGGCACCGTGGAGCCCTTTACCACCATCGGCCCCTGGCCGCTGCCGACCATCAATACCGCACTGCTGCTGACTTCGGGCGTGACGCTGACCGTCGCCCACCACGCGCTCATCGCCGGCCGGCGCGGCAAGACGATCTTCTGGATGTGGGTCACGGTGGCCCTGGGCGCCACCTTCCTCGGCGTGCAGGCTGTCGAGTACCACCATGCCTACACCGAGCTCAACCTCAAGCTCAGCTCGGGCATCTTCGGCTCCACCTTCTTCATGCTCACCGGCTTTCACGGCTTCCACGTCTTCGTGGGCATGCTGATGCTGATCTTCATCACCCTGCGCCTGATGAAGGGCCATTTCACGCCGCAGCGCCACTTCGGTTTCGAAGGCGCGGCCTGGTACTGGCACTTCGTGGACGTGGTCTGGTTCGGCCTCTACATCCTGGTCTACTGGCTCTGACCGCGGGCCCCATCCCAAAGCAGAACGCCGCACGAAGCGGCGTTCTTGCTTGTGCACCGGTCAGGGTCCGAGCGGGATGCCCGTGGGCCGCATCCAACCCATATACCAGGCCAGCAGGATGAACAGGAACAGCGCCACCGACAGGCCCACGCGCACGGCCAGCGCGCGCGCCATGCGCGGGCTGCGCGGGTCGCCGTCGCGGCCCTTGCGCAGCATGAAGACGCCCGCGCTGGCCAGTGCGCCGAGCACGGCCACGAGCATCAGGACGATCAGGGTCTTCATGGGGCGGGATTATCACCGGGGGCTTCGCGCATGGCGCTGAGCCGGCGCTCGCTCGTCGTGCTGGTCGCGGCCGTGGCCACAGCCGCCTTGACCGCGCGGGCGGGCCTGTGGCAGCTCGACCGCGCCGCCCAGAAGAACCGGCTGCAGGCCGCGCTGACGGCTCAACGCGCCCTGCCCGCGCTGGCCGTGCAGGACCTGGCCGCGGATGCGGCGGCCGCCGCGGCCCAGCTGCAGCGCAGCGTGGTGCTCGAAGGCCGTTGGCTGGCCGCGCAGACCGTCTACCTGGACAACCGGACCATGAACGGCCGGGCGGGCTTCTTTGCCGTCACGCCGCTGTGGCTGGGCGACGGCAGCGCCGTGCTGGTGCAGCGCGGCTGGCTGCCGCGCGACCCCGTGGACCGTACGCGCATCGTGGCGCCCCCGCCGCCTGAAGGGCCGGTGCGTCTGCTCGGCCGCATTGCCCCCGAGCCCTCGCGCTTGTACGAGTTCGCCGCGGCGGCCTCGGGCCCGATCCGGCAGAATCTCGACTTGCAGGGATTCGCGCTCGAGACCGGCCTGCGGCTGCGGCCGCTCACGGTCGTGCAGGAAGACGGTGCCGGGGCGGCGCAGGACGGCCTGCTGCGCCAATGGCCCGCACCCGCGGCCGATGTGCACAAGCACTATGGCTATGCCTTCCAATGGTTTGCAATGAGCGCGCTCGTGATCGGCCTATATGTCTGGTTCCAACTCATCCGTCCCCGCAGGTCGCGCCATGCCTGAGCCCGTATCGCTCACCGTGCATGGCGTGGCGACCCCCGACCTTGAAGACCCGGTTCTGGTGGCCGGCAGCCGCACCGCGCGCGGGCGGCTGAAGATGCTGCTGGTGCTGGCGGTGTGCGCCGCGCCGGTCGTCGCTTCGTACCTCACCTACTTCTACATCCGGCCCGACACGCGCACCAACTACGGCACGCTGATCCTGCCCACGCGCAGCCTGCCTGAGCTGGCCCTGCGCGCGCTCGACGGCACGCCGGTGATTGCGGCCTCGCTGCGCGGGCAATGGTTGCTCGTGGCCGTGGGCCCCGCGGCCTGCGACGCGGCCTGCGACCAGCGCCTGTTCATGCAGCGCCAGCTGCGCGAGATGCTCGGCCGCGACCGGGACCGGCTGGACAAGGTCTGGTTCATCACCGACGACGCGCCGCTGGCGGGCCCGCTGCGCGCGGCGATCGAAGCGCCGGTGGCGGTGGCCGCCTTGCGCGCCGATCGCGCGGCGCTGGCGCGCTGGCTGGCCCCGGCCGAGGGCCATGCCCTCGAGGAGCACCTGTACCTCGTCGACCCGATGGGCGAGTGGATGATGCGCCTGCCGATTCAGGCCGAACCGCCGCGTGTGAAGCGTGACCTGGAGCGGCTGCTGCGGGCCTCGGCCTCGTGGGACAAGGCGGGGCGTTGAGCGGCGAATGAACGGGCCCGCCCTCGTCGACTACGCGCCTGCGCTGCAGCTGCTCCTGCTGGCCGGGGTGATGGCACTGCTGCCGCTGTCGTGGGTGTGGCTGCGCCAGCGCGGTGCGGACACGCCGGCGCGGCTGGCGGCCCTCACGGCGCTGACCTTATTCCTGACCTTCGACCTCGTCGTTTTCGGTGCCTTCACGCGCCTGACCGATTCAGGCCTGGGCTGCCCGGACTGGCCCGGCTGCTATGGCCAGGCCAGCCCGCTGGCCGCGCGCGAGGAGATCCATGCGGCGCAGGCGGCGCTGCCGGGCGGGCCGGTGAGCTGGTCCAAGGCCTGGATCGAGATGATCCACCGCTACCTGGCCATGACTGTCGGGGCGCTGATCGTCGTCATGACGGTGGCCGGCTGGAGCGAGCGCCGCCGCCTGCCGTTTTCGCCCTGGTGGCCCACGCTGAGCCTGGCCTGGGTGATCGCGCAGGGCTTGTTCGGCAAATACACCGTCACGCTCAAGCTCTACCCGGCGGTGGTGACGCTGCATCTGCTGGGCGGGCTGATCCTGCTCGCGATGTTGGCCGCGCAGCACGCCGCCCTGGGCCGGCGCGCGCTGGCGCTGCCCGCGGCCGTGCGCCGCTGGGGCCTCGTGGCGCTGGCCACGCTGGCGGTGCAGGTGGGCTTGGGCGGCTGGGTGAGCACGAACTACGCCGTGCTGGCCTGCACCGGGTTCCCGCAATGCAATGGCCTATGGTGGCCGGCGATGGACTTCGGCCACGGTTTCACGCTGCTGCACGAGCTGGGCCAGACCCGGCAGGGAGCGCCGTTGCCCTTCGAGGCGCTGGTGGCCGTGCACATGGCGCATCGCCTGTTTGCCGTGGTCGCGACGCTGGTGCTGGCGGGCCTGGCATGGAAGCTTTGGCGCCTGGGCGACGCGGCCGCAAGGCGCCTGGGCGGGCTCCTGGCGCTGCTGCTGCTGGCCCAGTTCGGCAGCGGGCTGGCCAACGTGGTGCTGGGCTGGCCGCTGGTGGCGGCGGTGGCCCACTCGGGCGGCGCCGCGGCCCTGGTGCTGCTGCTGACGCTGCTGTTGGTGCGCAGCTCGCCGCGCCTGCGCTGTGCCGCGGCGGCTGCCTAGAATCGACGCCCCCCATGGCCCAGACCCTTTCCGCCTCTCGCCCGCAGGCCTCGCGTGCGGCGCAGTTCTATTCGCTGACCAAGCCGCGCGTCATCAAGCTGATCGTGTTCTGCGCCGTCATCGGCATGCTGCTGGCGCAGCCCGGCTGGCCCGATTGGCGCCTGGCGGGCGCGGGCACGCTGGGCATCTGGCTGGTGGCCAGCGCGGCCGCGGCCTTCAACTGCCTGGTGGAACAGCAGATCGACCGCCGCATGGTGCGCACCGCCTGGCGTCCCACCGCCCGGGGTGAGCTGACCACGATGCAGTCGCTGGCGTTCTCGGCGGTGCTGTGCGCGCTGGGCAGCGCGGTGCTGTATTTCTGGGTCAACCCGCTGACCATGGTGCTCACCTTCGCCACCTTCGTCGGCTATGCCGTCGTCTATACCGTGGTGCTCAAGCCGTTGACGCCGCAGAACATCGTCATCGGCGGCGCCTCGGGCGCCATGCCGCCGGTGCTGGGCTGGGCGGCGATGACCGGCGACGTGGGCCCCGAGGCGATGATGCTGTGCCTGATCATTTTCTTGTGGACGCCGCCGCATTTCTGGGCCCTGGCGCTGTACCGGGCCGAGGACTACCGCAAGGCCGGCCTGCCCATGCTGCCGATCACCCACGGGCCGGAATTCACGCGGCTGCAGGTATTCCTCTACACCATCGTGCTCTTTGCGGCGACCCTATTGCCCTTCGTCCAGGGCATGAGTGGCTTCATCTACCTGATTGCGGCGCTGCTGCTCGGCGTGGGTTTTATGGCCTATGGCTGGATGCTCTGGCGCGACTACAGTGAAGCCCTGGCCCGACGCACCTTTCGCTTCTCCATCTGGCACCTGTCGCTGCTCTTTGCCGCGCTGCTGCTGGACCACTACCTGAATCCATGGTTGATCCACATCGCAGGCTGATCGCGCTGGCCCTGGCCGCCTGGGCCCTCGCGGGCTGCGACCGCGGCAGCCCCGCGGCGGCGCAGTTCAAGGCCATCGACATCACCGGGGCCGAATATGCGCGCGACTTCGATCTCGCCGATGCCGACGGCCAGCGCCGCCGCCTGGCCGACTTCAAGGGCCGGATCGCGGTCGTCTTCTTCGGCTACACGCAGTGCCCCGATGTCTGCCCGACCACGCTCACCGAGCTGGCTGCGGTCAAACAGGCGCTGGGCGCCGAGGGCGCGCGCGTGCAGGGCATCTTCGTGACCATCGACCCCGAGCGCGATACGCCCGAGGTGCTGAAGGCCTACGTCGGCAGTTTCGGTAGCGACTTCGTGGCCTTGCACGGCAACGCCGAAGAGACCCGGGCCGTTGCCAAGCACTTCAAGGTGTTCTACGCCAAGGTGCCCGGCCGGGCCGAGGGCAGCTACACCATGGACCACACGGCGGGCAGCTATGTCTTCGACGCCCAGGGCCGCGTGCGGCTGTTCACGCGCTATGGCACAGGAGCCGAGGCGCTGAAGCAGGACTTGCAGTTGCTGCTGAAGGCGCGCTGAATCAAGCGAACGCCGCGGAACCGGCTTGGCCGGGCCGCTGGCGTTGCCCCCTTGAGGGGGAGCGGCCAACGGCCGCTTCGGGGGTGGGCTCAAGTTCTTTGCGCATCTTTTTCAGCGCGGCGACTTCGATCTGGCGGATGCGCTCCGCACTGACGCCGTATACCGCCGCCAGTTCGTGCAGCGTCATGCCGCCCGAGGCATCGTCGTTGACCTTCAGCCAGCGTTCTTCCACGATGCGCCGGCTGCGCTCGTCGAGCGAGCCCAGGGCCTGGGTGATGCCGTCGCCGGAGAGCCAGTCGCGGTGGCGCGCCTCCAGCCGCCGGGTGGGCTCGCTGCTGTCGTCGGCCAGGTAGGCGATGGGGGCGAAGCTCTCTTCACCGTCGTCGGTCTGCGGCTCCAGGGCCACGTCGCCCCCGGTCAAGCGCGTCTCCATCTCGATGACTTCGGCGGGCTTGACGTTGAGTGTGCGCGCCATGGCGGCGACTTCGGCCGGTGTGAGCGTATTGCGATGCGTGTCGGCATCGGCGGCGTCGCTCTTCATGCCCTGCTTCATCGAGCGCAGGTTGAAGAACAGCTTGCGCTGGGCCTTGGTGGTGGCCACCTTGACCATGCGCCAGTTTTTCAGGATGTACTCGTGGATCTCGGCCTTGATCCAGTGCAGCGCGTAGCTCACCAGGCGCACGCCGTGCTCGGGGTCGAAGCGCTTGACGGCCTTCATCAGGCCGACATTGCCTTCCTGGATCAGGTCGCCCTGCGGCAGGCCGTAGCCGAGGTACTGGCGCGAGACGGAAACCACCAGGCGCAGGTGCGACAGCACCAGCCGCCCGGCCGCCTTCACATCGCCCTCGTTGCGCAGGGCGCGGCCGAATTCGGTTTCCTCGGCCTGCGTCAGCATCGGCAGCCGGTTGACGGCCGAGACGTACGCATCCAGGTTGCCCAGCGAGGGCACCAGCGACCAGGGGTCGCGCAGGGACAGAGCGGTGGTGGTGGTACCAGAATTATTCATGCGGTCTGAGATTCACGGGCCGGAGGCCGAGTTCCACAAATATTAGCACTCCCCACCAGAGAGTGCTGATCGTCCCCGTGGCATGTACGGAAGATGCACTTCATACGGTGTTGATCGCGCGTTGAATAAGTTTGCGCACACAAACTTAAACGCAACGAGGGAACTTCAGCCGTCGACGCGCAGCGACAGGTCCACGGCCTTGACGTCCTGGGTCAGCTTGCCCACCGAGATGCGGTCGACGCCCGTGGCGGCGATGTCGCGGATGTGGCCCAGATCCACACCGCCGGAAACCTCCAGCAGGGCGCGACCGGCATTGAGGGCGAAGGCGCGGTGCATATCTTCCAGGGCGAAGTCGTCGAGCAACACACGGGTGGCGCCGGCGGCCAGCGCGGCTTGCAGTTCGGCCAGGTTCTCGACCTCGATCTGCACCGTCACGCCGGCATTCAGCGCCTGCGCCGCACGCAGCGCCTGGGCGATGCCGCCGGCCGCGGCGATGTGGTTCTCCTTGATCAGGATGCCGTCCCACAGCGCCATGCGGTGGTTGTGCCCGCCGCCCGTGCGCACGGCGTATTTCTGCGCCTGGCGCAGGCCGGGCAGGGTCTTGCGGGTATCGAGCACGGCACACCCGCGCGGGTTGGGCGAGGCCCCGGCGATGGCGTCCACGAACTGCTTGGTCACCGTCGCGGTGGCTGAGAGCGTCTGCAGGAAATTCAGCGCGGGCCGTTCGGCACTGAGCAGGGCGCGGGCATCGGCCTGCACGCGGCAGACCTCGGCCCCGGCTTGGACCGACTCGCCCTCGGCGTGTGGCCAGACCAGCGTGGCGAGCGGGTCCAGTGCCTGCACGCAAGCGTCGAACCAGGGCCGGCCGCAGAGCACAGCCGCCTCCTTGGCCACCACGCGCGCGCTGACGCGGCGGCCGGCGGGCACCAGTTGCGCGGTCCAGTCGCCGCAGCCTATGTCTTCGAAGAGCGCGTCGCGCACATTGCGCGCCACGGCCTCGTCCAGGGTTTCGTTGTGGTCGTACATGGTTTGCAGTGGTGGGGGTCTGGCGCAAGCCGGGTTCAGAGGCCCCAGCGCGTCTCGACGGCTTCCAGGATGCCATCGATGATCTGCAGGAACCGGGCCACGTCCAGCGGTTTGGTCACGTAGTGCAGCGCGCCGTTGACCAGGGCCCGCCGCATGGTCTCGGGCGTGGCATCGGCGGAGACGACGATGACGGGGATGTCGGCGACGCTGTCGTCCTGTTTCAAGTGGCGCAGCAGCTCGAGGCCGCTGATGTCCGGCAGGTGCATGTCCAGCAAGATGAGGTCGGGCCGCCTTTGGCGGATCGAGGCCAGGCCATCCAGGCCCAGCGTCGATGTCTCAAGGCGGATCTGCGCGCGCTGCGCGAAGACGCCGCGCATGACTTCGATGTTCGTTTCGTTATCTTCCACGTAGTGCACCAGGCGCTGCTGGTAAGGCGCGGGTGACGAATCGATGAAGCCGGCTGCCGGCGTTTCGGTGGCCTGGGTGGCGGGCAGGCGCAGCGTGAAGATCGATCCCACGCCGGCCTCGCTGGAAACCACGATCGTCCCGCCCATCAGTTCCGTCAGGCGCCGGCTGATCACCAGCCCGATGCCGCTGCCTTCGATGCCCGTGCTTTCGCGGCCGAGCCGGTTGTAGGGCTGGAACAGCGAGGCGAGCTGCTCGGGCGTCATGCCCATGCCGGTGTCCGCCACGGCCACCTCGATGTGCCCGTCGTCCAGGCGCCGCGCGGTCAGCGTGACGACACCGCCTTCGTGGTTGTATTTGACGGCGTTGGACAGCAGGTTGGTCAGCACCTGCTTCAGGCGCGTCGTGTCCCCGAGCACCGCACCCAGGCCGGGGGCGATCACCTCGTCGATGCGGATGCCGCGTTGCGCCGCCCCGGGGGCCACCATGGATCGGCAGGCGGCCGCCAACGGCGCGAAGTCCACCGGCACCAATGTGAGCTTGACGGCGCCCGATTCGATGCGCGCCAGGTCCAGGGTTTCGTTGATCATCTCCAGCAAGTGCCAGCCGGCGCGCAAGATGTGCTGCGTCCATTCCTGCTGCTGCGGGCTCAAGCCGGGCTCGCGGTCCATGCCGAGCAGTTGTGTGAAGCCGATCATGGCGTTCAGCGGCGTGCGCAGTTCGTGGCTCATGCGTGAAACGAACTCGCTCTTGGCCCGGCTGGCCGCCTCGGCCTGGTGAAGGGCGCGCTCCGAGGCCTCCAGCCGCAATTGTTCGGTGATGTCCTGGACCACCGCCACCATGCGCGCCATGCGCCCCTGCGGGTCACGCAGCGCGGCGGTGGCCACCCGCACGATCTGCTCGCGCCCTTGCGGGTGGCGCAGCGCCACGTCTTCGAGAAACGAGTCGGCGGCGCCTTCGATCAGCTCGCGGCGCATCTGGCCCAGGCGAGCGGCTTCCTGCGGCTGGGCCAGGTCCGTCACCGAGCGGCCGCGCAGCTCCTGGGCGCTGTGCCCGGCCATGCGACAGAGCTGCAGGTTGCAGTCGATGATGCGGCCCTGCGGGTCGAGGAACATCACGCCGATGGGCGCATGGTCGAGGATGGCACGCAGCCGGGCCTCGCTTTCGCGAAGGGCGGTCTCGGCATGCGTGCGCTCGGCGACCTCGCGGCGCAGCTCGGAGGTGCCTTTCTGTACGGCCAACTCGGTGCGCCGGCTGTGCCCGGTGACGGTCAGCAGCAGCGCGCCGAGCAGGGCCGCGGCGGCCATGCCGACCAAGGCGAGTAGCCAGCTGGCCTCGACCTGCGCCCCGGGCACGGTGCCCTCCGGCGCGACGATGCGCAACTCCATCGCCCGGCCGCCCAGTTCGAGCCGGCGCACGGCCTGGTAGGCGTTGTCCGGTGCCCGGGCGGTGTCGCAGCCGGCCGGCCCGGCCAGGCGGTGCCGCGCCGCCGCGGGGTCGGGGTCGACCAGGCACCAGCGCAGGTACTGCTGCTCGGGCCGCGCCAGGCCGGCCAGCGCCCGTTCGGTGCGCACCGTCACGAATACCACGCCACGAAACTGAGCGATCCGGGCGGCCTGGTCCGCCGGCTCGCCACGGTACAGCGCCTGGTAGAGCACGATGCCGGTCTCGTCCCCGGGCAGCTGCGTGAGTTGGAAACCCGTCGTGGCCGCCGGGTTGCCGCTGCGGCGGGTCTCCAGCACGGCGGCGCGGGCCGCGGGTATGGACAGCACGTTGACGCCCAGCGCCGCGACGTTGCCTTCGGCGGGCTCGATGCGCCGCAGCGCCACCACCTCGCGGTCGGCCGCGCGGGCCGCGTCGTTGTCACGGTCGAATACGCGGTAGCCGCTCAGGCCTTCGGCGCGTGCCGCGGCTTCGAACGCCGGCACGTCTTCCAGCAAAACGAGCTCGGCACAACCGGTGGCCTGAAGCTGGATGGGCTGCGCCAGCCACCACCTCGAAGCCTGGTGCAGCGTGGCGGCGCCGATGCGCTCGTCGCCACGGACCGCGCCCTTGATCGCCTGCAGCGCGTGCAGCGGCAGGGCCAGGCGGGCCTGGGCTTCGCTGGCCAGGCGGTCGGCGTCGCGCTCGAAGCTCGCGGTCAGCCGGTGCCGGTCCAGCCGGTGGAACTCGGCCATGCCGGTGGCCAGCAGCGCCAAGGCCAGCAAGAGGGGCACGGCGACGGTTCGCCGCCGGGGCTGCCAGTCCGAGCGCGGGCGGCCGATCACCGTGAGCACCAAGGGCGCGCCGATGAGCACGCCCAGCGCGTCGCCCAGCCACCAGGTCAACCAGGTGGTGAACCAGGCGTCGCGGCCCAGCACCCCGCCGGCCAGCAGGGCCAGCGTGGCCACGCTGGGGTTGATGCTGCAGGCGACCAACGCGCCCAGCACGCCGGCGCGCAGGATATCGCGCGGGGCGTTGAGCACGAGCGGGACGCCGACGTAGCGTCGAATCAGCGCCGCGCCCACGCCGGCCTGCAGTGCGGCGCCAACACCGATCAACGCCGGCGTCAGCAGGCTGCTCAGACCGGCCTGGCCACGCAGGGCGCCCAGGCCGGCGTTCACCGCGAAGGCACCCAGGAAGACGCCCGGCAATGCGGTGCGGCCATAGACCAGCACCGCGGCCAGCGCCAGCCCCGCGCTGGGGTACAGCGGCGATGCGTAGCCTGGCGGGCCCGCCAGCACCAGCGCCAGCGCGCCCACCAGCGCGTAAGCCAGTGCAGTGATCAGGACCACGGCCAGCGCCGCCGGTCTTGCGGCGGTGTCGAGGCCAGGGTCGGACCGCGGGGTCATGCCTGCACTTTACGCCGCACCGAGGCGCCCAGTGCGGCACTTCGACCCGCCAGGCCGGCGCATGCGCTTGCGCTTGTCAAGCTTTCGCGGCTCAGACGTTGAAGAGGAAATTCAGCACATCGCCGTCCTTGACGATGTACTCCTTGCCCTCGGAGCGCATCTTGCCGGCCTCCTTGGCGCCGTGCTCGCCCTGGTGGGCGATGAAGTCGTCGTAGGCGATGGTCTGGGCGCGGATGAAGCCGCGCTCGAAATCGGTGTGGATCACGCCGGCGGCCTGCGGTGCGGTGTCGCCGATATGAATGGTCCAGGCGCGCACTTCCTTCGGCCCAGCGGTGAAGTAGGTCTGCAGCCCCAGCAGACTGAAGGCGGCGCGTATCAGCCGGTTCAGACCGGGCTCGTCCTGCCCCATTTCGTGCAGGAAGAGGGCCTTGTCCTCGTCGGCCATGTCGGCGAGTTCGGCCTCGGTCTTGGCGCAGATGGCCACCACCGGCGCGTTCTGCTTGGCGGCGTAGGCCTGCAGCCGTTCCAGGAAGGGGTTGTGGAGGAAACCGTCCTCGGCGATGTTGGCCACGAACATCGCCGGCTTGGCGGTGATCAGGCACAGCGGCTTGAGGATGGCAAGCTCTTCCTTGCTGAAATCGATGCCGCGCACCGGCAGCGCCTGGTCCAGCGTGGCCTGGCACTTCTCCAGCACCTTGACCAGCGCGGCGGCCTCCTTGTCGTTGCCCGAGCGCGCCGCCTTCACGTAGCGGTGCAGGCTCTTTTCCACCGTGGAGAGGTCGGCCAGGCAGAGCTCGGTCTGAATGACCTCGATGTCGGAGATGGGGTCGATCTTGCCGGCGACGTGGATGACGTTCTCGTCCTCGAAGCAGCGCACCACGCCCACGATGGCGTCGGTCTCGCGGATGTGGCTGAGGAACTGGTTGCCCAGCCCCTCGCCCTTGCTCGCGCCGGCCACCAGGCCGGCGATATCGACGAACTCCACGATCGCCGGCACCACGCGCTCAGGCTTGACGATCTCGGCCAGCCTGGCCAGCCGCGGGTCGGGCAGCTCGACGACGCCGACGTTGGGCTCGATGGTGCAGAAGGGGTAGTTCTCGGCCGCGATACCGGCTTTGGTGAGGGCGTTGAAGAGGGTGGACTTGCCCACGTTGGGCAGGCCCACGATGCCGCACTTGAGGCTCATGGGGTGACTTTCGGATCAGAGGCGGGGAACCCGCGATTTTCCACCACGGGCGTCATTCGAAGTTCCAGCGCACCCGGGCCGGCTGCCCCACGCGCAGCCGGTGCTCGAAACCGGCCACCACGACGGCGTTCATGCCGAAGGTGATGCCGCCCTGCATGCGGGGGTCGGCACGGTAGCCGGCCAGCGTGTCGCCGGGCTCGTGCGAGGTCGTGCCAGCGGCCGGGTCCACGTTGGGGATCGTGCAGCGCACGCAGGGTTTGACCAGCCGCAGCGTCACCGGCCCGTCGTCGGTGGCGATGTCGATTTCCTGCAGGTGGTCCTCGTCGTAGGGCTGCAGCCCGGTCAGCACCAGGTTGGGCCGAAAGCGCGCCATCGTCACCGGTGGCACGCCGCGCGCGGCCAGCCGCTGGTTGAGATCCTCCAGCGAGGCGGCCCCCGCCACCAGCAGCGGGTAGCCGTCGGAGAAGGCATTCTCGGCCTCGATCTCGCCGGCCCACTTCGGGCTCGACAGGCGCCGCTCCTCGGGGTCGAAGCGGACCAGGCGCAGGGGTCGATGGCAATCCGGCCCGAGGAAATCGCTGAACCACTGCGCGGCCAGCCCACCCATGTCGTAGGCCTTGACCACATCGTCCCAGACCTGCACCCGGGTGGTGGCTTCCACCGTGTCCCGCTGCAGGTGCAGGGCGAGCATGCCCGGCGCGCGCAGCACCACCTCGGCGTTGCGCAGGCTCGGCTGGATGAGTGCCATGCGCGGCAGTTCGCGCTGGGTGAGCATGCGGCCTTGCCCGTCCACCACCATCCAGGCGCGGTCGAGCTCCAGGCCGGTCTCGACGAGCAGGCTTTCGGCCACGGCGATGCCGCCACACGACTTGATCGGGTGGATGGTGAGGGCGGACAGGGTGCACTCGGTTTCGTTCAAGGCGGCTCCTTGCAGGGGCATGTCGGTACCGCCCAGCCGCCCGAAGGTACTGACGCGCCCCCTCGGGGGGCAGCGAGCGCAGCGAGCGTGGGGGCGGTTTCAACCTGAGCG
This sequence comes from Rubrivivax sp., assembly GCA_030681795.1. Classification (GTDB taxonomy): domain Bacteria; phylum Pseudomonadota; class Gammaproteobacteria; order Burkholderiales; family Burkholderiaceae_C; genus Rubrivivax. The sequence continues at coordinate 27,100 of JAUXRG010000092.1, read as the reverse complement.
CGCGATTGTGCAATGGGGCCCCTCCCTACAATCCGCGAATGAGTTCTTACGATGTCCTGGTGCGCGGCGCGGGCGCGGTGGGGTTGGCCACGGCGCTGGCGCTGTCGCGCCAGGGGCTGAGCGTGGCCTTGCTGGGCCCGCTGGACGAGCCGGCGGGCGAAGACCTGCGCAGCTACGCGCTCAACGCCGCCTCGGTGTCGCTGCTGGCGCAGCTCAAGGTCTGGGAGGCGATCCCGTTTGATGCACGCACCCAGGTGCACGACATGCATGTGCAGGGCGACGCGCCGGGTGCGGCGATCGATTTTTCGGCCTGGGCTCAGGGCCTGGGTGAGCTGGCCTGGATCGTGGACGCCAGCGAGCTCGAGCGTGCCCTGCGCGCCGTGGTGCGCTATGCGGCGCATGTCACGCCGGTGCCCGCCGCGGTGCCGGCCACGCTGCAGGTGCTGGCCGAAGGCAAGGATTCCGCCACGCGCTCGGAGCTGGGCGTGACGATGACGCGCCACCCCTACGGGCACCGCGGCATCGCCGCGCGTCTGCTCAGCGACCGGCCGCATGCCGGCCTGGCGCGGCAGTGGTTCCGCAGCCCCGATGTGCTGGCGCTGCTGCCGCTGGACCGCCCGCGCTTCAACGGACTGGCGGGCCATGGCCTGGGGCTGGTGTGGTCGGTGCCCGACGCGCGTGCCGACGAGCTCATGGCCCTGACCGATGCCGACTTCACGGCCACGCTGATGGACGCCACCGCCGGCGCCGCCGGCCACCTCACGCTGGCCAGCGCGCGCGCGCAATGGCCGCTGGCGCTGGCGCAGGCCTCGGCCTGGTACGGCCCGGGCTGGGTGCTGGCGGGCGACGCGGCGCACCTGGTGCACCCGCTGGCCGGGCAGGGGCTGAACCTGGGCCTGGGCGACGTCATCGCCCTGGCAGAGGTGCTGTCGGCGCGCGAGAGCTGGCGCGGCCTGGGCGACCCCAGGCTGCTGGCCCGCTACGCCCGCCGCCGCCTGGGCCCCACGCTCGCCATGGCACAGGTCTGCGACGGTTTGTTGCACCTCTTCGCCAGCCCCGACCCGCTGGTCAAGGAACTGCGCAACCGTGGCCTGACTCTGGTCAATCACTTGCCGCCGATCAAGCGGCTGCTCACCGGTGGCGCCCTGGGCGCCTGACTTCACAGGATCACTCGATGAATTTTGCTTTCAGACCCTCGTTCCTTGCCGCCGCGCTGCTTGCGTCGTCGACCCTCTTCGCCCAGGAGGCCGCGATCCGCAAGACGCTGGCCGAGCGGCTGCCGCAAATCAAGATCGACGAGGTCATGCGCACGCCCATCAATGGGCTGTACGAGGTGCGTTTTAGCGGCACCGAGATCCTGTACAGCGACGAAAAGGGCGAGTACATCCTCGTCAACGGTTCGATGATCGACACGCGCACGCGCGCCGACCTCACCGAAGCGCGCATCGAGCGGCTGCTGGCGATCGACTTCGACAAGCTGCCGCTGAAGGACGCCTTCATCATCCGCCAGGGCAATGGCTCGCGCCGCATGGCGGTGTTCGTCGACCCCAACTGCGGCTACTGCAAGCGCTTCGAGCGCGACCTGGTGACGATCAAGGACGTCACCATCTACACCTTCTTGCTGCCCATCCTCGGCCCGGATTCCACGGTCAAGGCCAGCGATGTCTGGTGCGCCAAGGAGCCGGTGAAGGTCTGGCGCGCCTGGATGCTGGACAACGTGGCGCCGCCCAAGGTCAGCCCGCGTTGCGATACGACGGCCCTCGATCGCAACCGTGAGTTCGCCCAGAAGCAGCGCATCAACGGCACGCCGGCGACCTTCTTTGCCGACGGCACGCGCAAGCCGGGCGCGATTCCGGTCGAACAGGTCGAGAAGCTGCTGGCCGCGGCCGCGGCCAAGAAGTAGGGCAGCAACGCACATCAGGCCGCCCCTCGCGCCCGCCCGCGGGGGCCGACAATCGCGGCATGACTGCTGCCCCCGTTCCTGCCCCCGTTCCTGTCCCCGCTTGTGCCCCCGCTCCCGAACTGCCGCGGCTCGCGCGCCGCCTGGGCTACGCGGGGTTGATCCCCTTCGTGGCCGGTGCGCTGCTGGTGTGGCTGGTGCACCCCGACGCCCACCCCTACGTGACGCTGGCGCTGTCCAGCTACGCGGCGGTGACCGTGGCCTTCATCGGTGCCATCCACTGGGGCCTGGCGTTGCGCCAACCCGATCCGCCCGCGGTGGGGCTCGGCTGGGGCGTGGTGCCCGCCCTCGTGGCCTGGCTGGCCGTGATGATGCCGCCCGGTGCCGGCCTGGTGATCCTCGGAGCCATGCTGCTGGCCTGCTACGCGGTCGACCGCCAGCTCTACCCGGCCCAGGGCGTGGCGCACTGGCTCACGCTGCGCTTCCGGTTCAGCGCCGTGGCGGCCCTGAGCTGCTTTCTCGGCGCCGCCGGCACCTGACTGGGAGGCGCTTGCTGGCCTACCGCCGCCGGCATCTGGCTGCGCTGACGGCCGGCGTGACCCTGGCGCACGTCTGGCTCGCGGGCCAGGTGCTGACCACAAGGCTGGGCGAGGGGGCCCACGAGTCGCGGCCACGGCGCATCGACGTGGCTTTCGTGCGAGAGCTTGCCCCCGCTGCACCGCCGCCGGCCCCCGCCGCGCCGCCGCGGGTGCGCCCGCGCCGGGCCGCAGCGGCTCCGGCCGCGCAGGCATCCGCGCCCGAGCCCGTGTTCGAAGCAGCACAACCCCCCGTGGCCGCACTGGAAGCTACTGCGCAGCCCATGCCTGAGCTCGTGCCTGAGCTCGATCCCGCCCCGCCGGCGCTGACTGCGGTGCCCGCGCCCGCGGCACCGGCGGCCTCTGCCGCCGCGGCCTTCGAGTGGCCGCCTTCCACGCGGCTGAGCTACACGCTCACCGGCCATTGGCGCGGCCCCCTGGTCGGCGATGCCCAGGTTGAATGGCTGCGCTCGGGCACGCGCTACCAGGTGCACATGAAGGTCAGCGCGGGGCTGGTGGTCAGCCGGCACAGCCGCAGCGAAGGCGAGATCACGCCCGAGGGCCTGAGCCCGCGGCAGTACGACGAGGTCACCGAAGTGCCCTTCAGCGCCACCCGGCGCCTGTCCGTCCAGATGGACCCCGATCGCGTGCGCTTCGCCGACGGCCGCGAACTGCCGCGCGCCCCGGGGTTGCAGGACAGCGTGAGCCAGTTCGTGCACCTGACCTGGCTCTCGATCACCCAGCCGCAGTGGTTGACGCCGGGCCGCACCATCGAGATGCCGGTGGCCTTGCCGCGCCGCGTGGAACTCATCACCTACGAGGTGGTCGGTGGAGAGGAACTCGCCACGCCCGCCGGCCCGGTGCAGACCGTCCACATCAAGCCGCGGGCCAGGGCGCGCACGGGCGGCGACCTGTCGGTGGAGTTCTGGGTCGCCCCCAGCCTGCAGTACCTGCCGGTGCGGGTGCTGATTCGCCAGGACACGGAGTCCTATGTGGACCTGCTGATCGAGCGCCTGCCCGAGCAGGCGGCCGAGGGAAAGTGAACGAGGGCAGTGCGGCCGATATAGTGCCGCTGGAATGCCCTGGCTCAACCGAGGAGAACCCCGTGACCGACGCCCTGATCCTGACCGAACTGCGCGGCGACGGTGAGCGCCGCACCGGCCTCATCACGCTGAACCGCCCCAAGCAGCTGAATGCACTCAACGACGAACTCATGGACCAGCTCGGCGCGGCCCTGCGCGCCTGGGACGCCGACGAGCACGTGGGCTGCATCGTCATCACCGGCAGCGAGAAGGCCTTCGCTGCGGGCGCCGACATCGCCGCCATGGCCAGCAAGACCTTCATCGAGGCCTTCCAGGGCGACTTCATCACGCGCAACTGGGAGACCATCCGCGGCATCCGCAAGCCCGTCATCGCCGCGGTGGCCGGTTTCGCCCTGGGCGGTGGCTGCGAGCTGGCGATGATGTGCGACTTCATCATCGCCGCCGACAGCGCCAGGTTCGGCCAGCCCGAGATCAAGCTCGGCATCATCCCCGGCGCCGGCGGCACGCAACGCCTGCCCCGCGCGGTGGGCAAGAGCAAGGCCATGGACCTGGTGCTCACCGGCCGCATGATGGACGCCGCCGAGGCCGAGCGCGCCGGGCTGGTCTCGCGCGTGGTGCCCGCCGACAAACTGCTGGCCGAGGCGCTGGCCGCAGGCGAGCTCATCTGCGCCATGGGTGGCCCCAGCGTGATGATGGCCAAGGAATGCGTCAACCGCGCCTTCGAGAGCGGCCTGTCCGACGGCGTGAGCTACGAGCGGCGCATGTTCCACGCCCTCTTCGCCACGGCCGACCAGAAGGAAGGCATGGAGGCCTTCCTCGACAAGCGCAAGCCGGCGTTCCGGCACGGCTGAATCGCGCCGCGCGGCGGCCCTGGGCGGCCCGTTGCGGGCGGCTCAGTGCGGGCGGCTTACCCTTCCCGGCGCAGCGCCGGAAAGAGGATGACGTCGCGGATGCTTGGGCTGTCGGTGAGCAGCATGATGAGCCGGTCGATGCCGATGCCGCAGCCGCCGGCCGGCGGCATGCCGTACTCCAGCGCGCGGATGAAGTCGGCGTCGTAGTACATCGCCTCTTCGTCGCCGGCTTCCTTGTTGACGGCCTGGGCCTGGAAGCGCGCGGCCTGGTCCTGCGCGTCGTTGAGCTCGGAAAATCCATTGGCGTATTCGCGCCCGGCGATGAAGAGCTCGAAGCGCTCGGTGACTGCCGGGTTGGTATCGGAGGCGCGCGCCAGCGGCGAGACTTCCACGGGGTAGTCGATGATGAAGGTCGGGTGCCAGAGCTTGTCTTCCACCGCGGCTTCGAAGAGGCCGAACTGCAGCTCGGGCAGACCCCAGTGCGCCGGCGGCTCCTCGCCCAGCGCGCGCAGCTTGGCGTGCAGCACCTTGGCGTCGCCGGCTTCGACGCGGGTGAGCCCGGCATGCTCGACCAGCGCGTCGCTCACCGAGAGCCGGGTGAAGGGCTGGTCCAGCGCCACCGGACGGCCGCCGTAGCTGATTTCGGCCGTGCCCATGGCCGTGCGCGCGGCGTGGCGCAGCACGGCCTCGGTGAAGTCCATCAGATCATGGTGCGTCCAGTAGGCCGCGTAGAACTCCATCATCGTGAACTCGGGGTTGTGGCGCACGCTGATGCCTTCGTTGCGAAAGCTGCGGTTGATCTCGAAGACGCGCTCGAAGCCGCCCACCAGCAGCCGCTTGAGGTAAAGCTCGGGGGCGATGCGCAGGAACATCTGCTGGTCGAGCGCGTTGTGGTGGGTGGTGAAGGGCTTGGCGTTGGCGCCGCCGGGGATGGGGTGGAGCATCGGTGTCTCCACTTCCAGGAAACCGTGCTCGACCATGAAGGCGCGGATCGAGCTCACCGCCTTGCTGCGCGCGACGAAGCGCGCACGCGCGGCCTCGTCGGTGATGAGGTCGACATAGCGCTGGCGGTATTTCTGCTCCTGGTCGGTCATGCCGTGGAACTTGTCGGGCAGCGGGCGCAGGCTCTTGGTGAGCAGCCGCACGCGGGTGGCCTTCACCGAGAGCTCGCCGGTCTTGGTCCGAAACAGCGTGCCCTCGCAGCCCAGGATGTCGCCCAGGTCGAGCTGCTTGAAGTCGGCCAGCGCCTGCTCGCCCACCGCGTCCTGCGTGACGTAAATCTGGATGCGGCCGTGTTTCTCACCGAAGGAGCCGTCCTGCAGCGTGCCGAAGCAGGCTTTGCCCATCACGCGCTTGAGCATCAGGCGGCCAGCCACGGCCACCTTGAGGGCCTGGGGCTCGAGCTCCTCGTTGGGCACCTGGCCGTGCTTGTGGTGCAGGTCGGCGGCGTGGTGCGTGGGCTTGTAGTCGTTCGGGAAGGGGATGCCCTGGGCACGGATGACGGCGAGCTTGTCGCGCCGCTCGGCCATCAGTTGGTTGGCATCGGGTGCGGTGGCTAGGGGCGCGGCGGGCGGGGTGTGGGAGGACATCGGGAGGGCCAGAGTGGAAGGGCGATTTTAGGTGGCGTGCCCGCGGGGCGTCGATCCGCCGCTGCTGCGCCCTGCGCGGCCCGCAGTGGCCCGTGCGCGGGCAGGGCTGCCCATAGAATCGTCGCCGCCTGCTGGCGCCGCTCCCGGTGCCTGTTCGGTCGAACTTCTTCGCGCCTTGCCGCGCCCCGGGCGGCCCTCGCCAACTGCACATGATCTCCACGCTGCGCGGCGGCGCCGCGCTCTACGCCGGCGCGACGTTGCTCGACCGCCTGCTCGGGCTGCTGCTGCTGCCCCTGCTGGCGCGCGCCATGGTGCCGCAGGACTACGGCGCCTGGACCCAGACCGGCGTGACCACGGGCCTGTTGATGCCGGTGGTCCTGTTCGCCACACCCACGGCCATCGTGCGCTGGTTCTCGGGCGCCAGCGCCGCGGCAGGGCGGCCCCGTTTCTTCATCCGCATCGGCGCCGCGGCACTGGCGCTATTCATCGTCTGCGCCGCGCTGGTGTGGGCGGGCCGTTTGCCCGTGGCGCGCCTGGTCTACGGTGAGGGCGGCCGGGAGGCCCTGGTGCCGGCACTGCTGGGGCTGCTGCTGGCGGATGCCTCGGTCGAACTGGCCAACGCCTGGCTGCGCGCCGTGGGCCGCATCGGCGCCGTGGCGGCCGTGCTGGTGGTGCGCAGCGGCCTGCGCTACGGCCTGGTCTACGCTCTCGTCGGGGCCGGCGGCGAACCGCTGGCGGGCTGGCTGGGCAGCTACGCGGCGGCGCAGTGCGTGCTGGCGCTGGGCGTGCTGGCGGCCGCGTACGGCGTGCTGCGGCGTGGCGGGGTGCCGGCTGAGTTGGCCACGGCGGCCCCCGCGCAGGGTCCGCCGCTGCGCGAGCTGTGGGCTTTCTGCGCCCCGCTAGTGCTGCTGGCGCTATTCACTTCGTTCAACCTGGCCTTCGATCGCTTCCTGCTCGTGCGGCTGCTGGGCCTGGATGCGGTGGCGGTGTATTCCGCTGCGGCGTCGCTGTGCAGCGTGCCGGCGGTCTTCTACAGCGTGCTCGGCTTCACCCTCTTCCCCGTCCTCGCGCGGCTATGGGGCGATGGCCGGCGCGACGAGGCCGCCCGCCTGACGACGCTGGCCCTGCAGACCTTCGTCTTCCTGTGCCTGCCCGTGGCGCTGGGGTTGGCGTTGGTCGGCCCGGCCTTGCTGCCGCGGCTGGCCACCGCGAGCTACGACGCGCCGATGGCGGTATTTGCCCTGCTCGGCGTGTCCGTGGCGGCCTTCGGCGCGTACCAGATCCTGCTCTATGCGCTGCTGCTCGACGGGCGCAGCCGCCAGGTCCTGATGCTCGCGGTGGGGGCTGCGGCGCTGAATGCCGCGCTCAACCTGGCGCTCACGCCGCGTTGGGGCGCCACGGGCGCGGCCGCGGCGGCGGCGGCCGCGAATGCCGCAATGCTGGCCTGGGCGGCACGCTGGGCCGCCCTCGTGATGCCCTGGCGCTTTCCCTGGGCCGCGCTGTGGGCGGTGGCCTGGAGCAGCGCGCTGGCCGCGCTGCCTCTGGCGCTGGTGCTGTGGTGGACGGCGGTCGCCGCGGCCGTGTCATGGGGCGCCGTCGGTGCGATGCTGGCGCTGGGCGCCGTCGTCTACCTGGGGCTCGATTGGGGTCGGGCGGGATCGATCACCCGTATGCTGCTGAAGAGATGACCGCTCGATGAACCCGTCCGCCTTCGACACGCAATATTCGATCAGCCAGCGGCAGTATCTGGCCGGGGTCGACTTCTACACCTGGACGCGCCACTTTCATGTGCTGCGCGACCTGTGCGAGCTCGAGACCGGCGACGTGCTCGAGGTCGGCACCGGCGACGGCGTGGTGCGGCGCTGCCTGCAGCCGCTGGTGCGCAGCTATACGGTGGTCGACGTCAATGCGCAGCTGCAACCTGACGTGCTGGCCGACCTGCGCGAGCCGCAGCCCGCCCTGGCCGGGCGCTTCGACGCCGTGGTGGCCACCGAGGTGCTCGAGCACATCCCCTTTGCCGACCTGCCGCTGTGCCTGACGCACCTGCACGCCTTCCTGCGCCCCGGCGGCCGGCTCTACCTGACGCTGCCGCACCGCAAGGGGCACATGCTGGTGGTGACGCCCGGGCAGCGGCTGTGGAAGTGGCGCTTCCCGGTCGGCCTGACCAGCCTGAGCGAGGCCTGGAACCGCTTCGTGCGCCGGCGCATCTGGATCGACCCGCACCACTGCTGGGAAATCGGCGATGGCCGCGTGAGGCGTGCAGATGTCCAGAGCCGCCTTGAAGCGGCCGGGTTCCAGACCCAGCGCTTCGCCGAGCTGCCCTATTGCGACTACTGGGTGCTGGGCGCGGTGGACGCGGCGGCGCCATGAACGTCTTGCTGGTGACCTACTACTACCCGCCGCTGGGCGGCGCCGGGGTGCAGCGGGCCTTGAAGTTCAGCAAATATCTGGGGGATTTCGGCGTGCGCGCCTCGGTGCTGGCGGCGGACAACCGCGACTACGTGCACGACGAATCGCTGCTCGCCGAAGTGCCCGACGCACTGGCCGTGCGCCGCGTCGAGCACCGGCCCTGGCTGCAGCGCTTCATGGCGTGGCGCAAGCGTGGCGCGGCCGCTGCAGCGCCAAAGTCAGCGCCAAAGTCAGCGCCAGCGCCAAGGCTCGCTGACGGTGGCACATCCGCGAGCCCCGGCCTGCGCGATGCCGCGCTGCGTGCCTACGCCGCCATGCACTTCCCCGACGACCGCGCCGGCTGGGCGCGGCGCGCCTACGCCGAAGGTCAGGCCCTGATCCGCGAGCAGGGCATCGCGCTCGTGCTGAGCACGGCGCCGCCGATGTCGGCGCACTGGCTGGGCATGCGGCTGGCACGCGACGCCGGCTTGCCCTGGGTGGCCGACTACCGCGACCTGTGGACCGACAACCCGGGCTATGCCGCGCCGGCCTGGCGCGCCGCCCTCGACCGCCGCGCCGAGACGGGCTGGCTGCGCCAGGCCGCGGGCGTGGTGACCGTGACACCCTCGTGGCGCGAGCGCTTCGTGCAGCGCCTGGCCGCAGGTAGCCCGGTCACATTCATCCCCAACGGGTACGACGAAGCCGACTTCGCCGCGGCCGAACCGGTGCCGCGCGACGACGGCGTTTTTCGCCTCGTGCACACCGGCACCTTCTACGGCCCGCGCGACCCCGCGACGCTGCTCGCCGGGATCGATCTGTACCTGCGCCGTGCCGCGCCCACGGCCCGGCCGCTGCGCCTGCGCCTGGTGGGCAATATGGGTGCCCGCTTCGCGCAAAGCGTGCAGCAGTTCGAGGCGCAGCATCCGGGGGTGATCGAACTGCGCGCCTACGTGCCGCACTTTGAAGCCATCGCCGAGATGCGCGCGGCCGATGCGCTGCTGCTCGTGGTCGGTGCCGGGCCCGGCGGGCGTGCCAGCGAGGTGGTGGCCGGCACGCTGCCGGGCAAGATCTTCGAATACCTGCGCGCGGCGCGGCCGGTGCTGCTGCTCGGTGACGAGCGGGGCGATGCGGCCGAGATATTGCGCCGCCACGGGCAGGGCCGGGTGGCCGACGAGACCAGGCCCGAGGCCATCGCCGCGGCACTGCAGGCGATGGTCGACGCCGCGCCGCGGGCCCCCGGGGCCGCGCCGGCGCCGGCCGCGGGCGTCGAGCGCTTCGAGCGCCGCGCGCTGACGGGCGAGCTGGCGCGGTTCCTGGTGAATTGTCGCGAGGCCTGGCGTGGCTGATCCCGAGCGCACTGAGGCCGAGCGCACTGAGGCCGAGCGCATCGTCGAGCGCTACCGCCAGCGCGATGCCAGCGCGGCGCTCAGCGGCTTCTGGAGCCTGACCAACCCCGTGGCGCTGCATCTGGCGCAGGAGCGCGAGCGCGTGGTGCTGGCCCTGCTGGCCGGGCAGGGCGTGGACCTTCGCGCGATGCAGGTGCTCGACGTCGGCTGTGGTGCGGGCGGCGAGTTTGCCAACTACCTGCGCTGGGGCGTGCCGCTGGACGGCCTCTTCGGCGTCGATCTCGTGGCGCCGCGCGTACTGGCGGCCACGCGGGCCTTCGGGCCACGGGTGACGCAGGCCTCGGGCGCGGCGCTGCCGTTCGCCGATGGCCGCTTCGACCTGGTGGTGCAGAACGCCGTCTTCAGCTCCATCGTCGATGACGCCGTGCGCGCCCGGGTGGCGGCCGAGATGCTGCGCGTGCTGCGGCCGGGTGGCTGGCTGCTGTGGTACGACGCCGAACGCAGCCGCAACCGCGATCCGCACTTTCGTGACGTGCCGGACACCGAGTTGCGCGCGCTCTTTCCGGGCCTGCCGTTGCAGCAGCGCCGGCTGACCACGCACCTGGGCCTGCTGCGCCGGGTGCACGCCTTGCTGGGCGAGCGCGGCATGGCGGTGCTCGAGCTCACCGGGCTCTTCAAGACCCATATGCTGGCGCTGGGACACAAGCCATGAAGCCGCACCTGTGCCTGCTGGGCGACGCCAACAGCGTGCATGTGCAGCGCTGGGCGCGCGAGATGCTCGCGCGCGGCCTGCGCGTGAGCGTGGTCACGGCGCGGCCGGCGGCCATCAATGGGGTGGCCGAGCAGATCGTGCTGCCGCCGGTGCAGCGCCCCAGCGACTGGCTGTGGCGCGTGGGGGCGGCGCAGCGCGCCTTGAACCGGCTCGCCCCGGACCTCGTGCACGCCCACTACATCACCTCCTACGGTTACCTCGCGGCGCGTTGCACGCAGCGGCCTTTGGTGATGACGGCCTGGGGCAGCGACCTGCTCGTCACACCCAAGGGCCGCCCGCTGATGCGCGCGCTCACCGGCTGGACGCTGCGACGCGCCGACCTGGTGACGGGCGACTCGACCGACCTGCTGCACGAGATTGCGTCCTACCGGCCCCGGGCGGCGCCGCTGCTCGTGCACTGGGGCGTGGAGCTCTCGCGCTTCGCACCCACGCCCTGGGCCGACAAGCCGAGGCTGGAGATCGTGAGCCTGCGCAACTGGGAGCCTAACTACAGAATTGCGGTGATCGTGCAGGCCCTGGCCGAGCTGCGCCGGCGCCTGCCCGGCGCGCCGCTGCACCTGCACCTGCTGGGCGGCGGGCCCCTCGTCGAGGCCCTGGCGCAGCAGGTGCGCGCGGCCGGCCTGCAGGGCGCGGTGACGCTGCACGGCCGGCTGGCCGACGCCGGCATGGCCGCCGTGCTGGCGCGCTGCAAGGTTTCGGTCTCGGTGCCGCTGAGCGACGCCACCTCGGTCTCGGTGCTGGAGAGCATGGCCTGTGGCCTGGCGGTGGTCGCCAGCGACCTGCCGGCCAACCGGCACTGGCTGGGCAGCGAGCCGGACCTGCTGTTGACGGGCGACAGCGACGCCACCCTGGCGCGGGCGCTGGCGGACGCCCTGGAGCGGCTGTGGCACGACGACGCGCGCGCACAGCGCGTCGGCCAGGCGAACCACGCCCGCATGCGCGCCGAAGGCAGCCGCGAGGTGCAGATGGACCGCATGTTCGCGCAATACCAACGGCTGCTCGCCGAGGCCGATGGATGAGTGTTGAGCGCCTCGTCAGCATCATCGCGCCCTGTCGCAACGAGCGCGCGCACATCGACGCCTTCTGCGCCGACGCGCTGGCGCAGCAATTGCCTGCGGGCTGGAGACTCGAGTTGTGCATTGCCGACGGCAGCAGCGACGACGGCACGCGCGAGCGGCTCGTGGCGCTGGCGGCGGCCGAGCCGCGTCTGCGCTGGATCGACAACCCCGGGCGCATCGTCTCCACCGGGCTGAACCGGGCGCTGGCGGCGGCCCGCGGCGAGGTCATCGTGCGCATGGACATCCACACCGCCTACGCCGCCGACTACGTGGCGCAGTGCCTGGCCGCGCTGGCGCAAACGGGGGCCGACAACGTCGGCGGCCCCTGGCGCGCCGAGCCGGCCCCGGGTGCCGGGCCGATGGCGCAGGCCGTGGCCGCCGCGTTCCAGTCGGCCTGGGTCGCGGGCGGGGCGGCGTCGCGCCGGCTGGCCCATGCCGGCTGGGTCGACACGGTGTACCTGGGCTGTTGGCCGCGGGCCACCTTCGAGCGTTTCGGCGGCTTCGACGAGACCCTGGTGCGCAACCAGGACGACGAGCACAACCTGCGCATCCGCCGCGGCGGCGGCCGCATCTGGCAGTCGCCGCTGATCCGCAGCCGCTACCGGCCCCGCGGCACGTTGCGCCAGGTGTTTTCGCAGTGGTTCCAGTACGGCTACTGGAAGCCCTTCGTCATCGTCAAGCACCGGCAGCCGGCCTCGTTGCGGCACCTGGTGCCGGCGGCCTTCGTGGGCTTGCTCGCGCTGAGCGCGGTGCTGGCCGGGCTGGGGGGCGCAGTCTGGCCCTTGCTGGCCCTGGTGACGGCCTACGCCGGGGCCGTATTCGCGCTGAGTGCCACCGTGGCGGTGAGCGCGCAGCTGCCGCTGGCCGTGGCGGCGCGCGTGCCGGCGGTGATCGCGGCGTACCACCTGGGCTACGGCCTGGGCTCGTGGCCGGGTTGGCTGGACGCGCTGCGCCGGCGCCCCGGGCGCTCGCGCTTCGGGGCCCTGACCCGCTGAACTTCGATGGACCAGCCGCCCACCAATCCCAAGAGCGAGACCGACGCCGTGCGCGAACGCTATGCGCGCCGCGAGGTGCCCGCCGGCCGCTACAGCCTGCTCGACCCCGCTGCGCTGCGCGAGCGGCAGGCGCGCCAGCGCGCCTTGGCGCGCATGCTGGTGGTGCAGGGTCATGGCAACGTCGAGGCGCTGCTTCTCACCGAGGTCGGCTGCGGCCACGGCGGCAATCTGCTGGAGCTGTTGCAGATGGGCTTTGCGCCAGAACACCTGCAGGGCATCGAACTGCTGCCCGAACGCCTGGCCGCCGCGCGCCACATGTTGCCCGAGGCCGCCACGCTGTGGCTGGGTGATGCCTGCGAGGCGCCCGTGCCGCCGCGCAGCCGGCAGCTCGTGCTGGCGGCCACGGTGTTCTCCTCGCTGCTCGACGACGCCTTCCAGCAGCGCCTGGCCGACGCGATGTGGCAATGGCTGGTGCCGGGCGGGGCGGTGATCTGGTACGACTTCAGCGTCGATAATCCACGCAACCGCGATGTCCGCGGCGTGCCGCTGGCGCGCGTGCGCGAGCTCTTCCCGCAGGCACGCATCAGCGCATCGCGCCTGACCCTGGCCCCGCCGCTGGCCCGTGCGGTGTGTCGCCTGCACCCGGCGCTGTATGGTGTGTTCAACGCGCTGCCCGTGCTGCGCACCCACCTGCTGGCCTGGATCGCCAAGCCGGACGAACCAGAATGATGCGCTAGCATCACAGCATCACAGCATCACAGCATCAACCCATCATCCGACGAGGAGATCCCCGTGCGCACCACGCTCGACATCGACGACGACGTGCTGGCCGCCGCCAAGGAGCTGGCGCGGCGCGAAGGGCGCAGCGCGGGCCAAGTGGTCTCGTCGCTGTTGCGCCGCAGCTTCACGGGCGCCACCGACACGCCGGCCGCCGCGCGCTCGCGCCCGTCCCGTCGGGTGGCGGGTTTCGAGCCCTTCCCGGCGCGACGCGGCGTGGTGACGACCAACGACCAGGTCGACGAGTTGCGCGAAGCTGAAGGCGTGTGAACCCCGCGATGCGTGCGCTGCTCGATGTGAACGTGCTGGTGGCGCTGCTCGACGCCGGGCACCTGCACCACCGCCTGGCCACGTCGTGGCTGGCAGCGCAGGCCAGGCGCGGCTGGGCGTCATGCCCGCTGACGCAGAACGGTTGCATCCGCATCCTTTCGCTGGCCGCCTACCCCAACCCGCAGCCGGCGGCGCGGGTGGTTGAACGCCTGGCCGCCGCGGCCACGGACCGCAGCCACGAGTTCTGGCCCGACGCCTTCAGCCTGCTCGATGCCGGGGTCATCGCCTGGCCCCATGTGCTCAGCGGACGCCAGGTGACGGATGTCTACCTGCTGGGGCTGGCCGTGGCGCGCAAGGGCACGCTGGTGACCTTCGATCGCGGCATCAGCCTGGCGGCCGTGCCCGGCGCCCACGCGCGCCACCTCACCGTTCTTGGAGCCTGAAGCGATGAGCCCCACGCAGCCCTTCCTGCCCTTCGCCCTGCCCGAGATCGGCGAGGAAGAGATCGCCGAGGTGGTGGACACGCTGCGCAGCGGCTGGGTCACCACCGGCCCCAAGGCGCGCCGCTTCGAGCAGGACTTCTCGGCCTTCCTGGGTGAGCCCGAGGGCCTGCACTGCATCGCCGTCAACAGCGCCACGGCCGGCCTGCACTTGGCGCTGGAAGCCCTGGGCATAGCCCCCGGCGACGAGGTCATCACCACCACCCACACCTTTACCGCCACAGCCGAGGTCGTGCGCTACCTGGGCGCCGACGTGAAGTTGGTCGACATCGACCCCGCCACATTGAACATCGATCCTGCGGCCGTGGAGGCTGCGATCACGCCGCGCACGAAGGCCATCATGCCAGTGCACTACGGCGGCCTGGCTGCCGACATGCCGGCCCTGCTGGACATCGCGCACCGACACAACTTGAAGGTCGTGGAAGACGCCGCCCACGCGCTGCCCACGACCTGTGGTGGCTGCCTTGTCGGCACGCTGGCCAGCGATGCCACGGTGTTCAGCTTCTACGCCAACAAGACCATCACCACCGGCGAAGGCGGCATGCTGGTGACGCGCGACGCCGCACTCGCCCAGCGCGCCAAGACCATGCGCCTGCATGGCATGAACCGCGACGCCTTCGACCGCTTCACGGCCAAGGTGCCGAGCTGGTATTACGAGGTCGTGGCGCCGGGCTTCAAGTACAACCTGACGGACATCGCCGCGGCGCTGGGCATCCACCAGCTCAAGCGGGCGCTGGCGTTCCAGCAGCAGCGCGAGCGGCTGGCTGCGGCCTACGACCGGGCGCTGGCCGGCCTGCCGGTCGTGCTGCCGCCGCGGCCAGCGCTGGGCGACCAGCATTCGTGGCACCTGTACGTACTGCGCCTGGCCGATGGCGCGGGTATCCACCGCGACCGCTTCATCGAACGCCTGTTCGCGGCCGGCATCGGCTGCAGCGTGCACTACATCCCGCTGCACCTGCATCCCTATTGGCGCGACCGTTACGGCCTCACCGCTGCCATGTTCCCGCACAGCCAGCACGCCTACGAGCGCATGCTGAGCCTGCCGCTGTATACGCGCATGACCGAGGCCGACGTGGAGCGCGTGGCCGCCGCGGTGCGTGCGGCGCTACGATGACGCACTTGCGGTGAGGTGAAACATGAGTGCATTGCCCCAACCCAAACTCACGCTCGATGCCTACCTGGCCTGGGAGAACGCCCAGCCGGAGAAGCATGAGTTCTACCGGGGAGAGATATTCGCCATGGTCGGTGGCCGGCGTTCTCACGGGCGTGTGGTGTCCAACCTCAATCGGCGCCTGTCCGAAGCGCTCGACGGCTCGCCCTGCCAGGTCTTCACCGAAGGCATGAAGGTCCAGATCGCCGACGACACCGTGCTCTACCCCGACGTCTTCGTCACCTGCGACAAGGCAGACCTCGCCACCGAGATGATCTTCCGCGCACCGACGCTGGTGGTGGAGGTCCTCTCGCCCAGCACCCAGGCCTACGACCGCAGCCAGAAGTTCGCGCTCTACCGCCGCATTCCTTCGCTGCAGGAATACATCCTGGTGGACCCCGATACCCGCCGCGTCGAGGCCTTTCGCCGCGGCGCCGACGGGCTTTGGGATCTGCACGACATGAGCGAAGCGCAGACGATGGAAGCCGCCAGCATCGGCTGCCAGGTCGCGATGGCGGATGTCTTCGCAGGGATAGAGCCGAGCCCGGCGCCCTGACCCCTGCGTGGCCAAGCGCCTGTTCGACCTGCTGGTCGCCGCCGTCGCGCTGCTGCTGCTCTCGCCGTTGCTGCTGGTCGTCGGGCTGACGATCAAGCTCGATT
Organism: Rubrivivax sp.; assembly: GCA_030681795.1. GTDB lineage: Bacteria > Pseudomonadota > Gammaproteobacteria > Burkholderiales > Burkholderiaceae_C > Rubrivivax. The sequence goes on along the minus strand of JAUXRG010000092.1, from coordinate 11,226 downwards.
CCCCGGGGCCGGTGTTCTATCGCCAGCCGCGGGTGGGGCGCCGCGGCGTGGTGTTCCGTATCCACAAGTTCCGCACCATGCACGCCGGTGCCACGGGCTTGCCACTGACCGTGGGCGACGACCCGCGCATCACGCGCGTGGGCAGCTTCCTGCGCCGCACGCGGCTGGACGAGCTGCCGCAGTTCATCGACGTGCTGCAGGGCGCGATGAGCCTGGTCGGCCCCCGGCCCGAGGTGCCACGCTACGTGGCCCACTACCCACCGGCACTGCGCGAGCGCGCGCTGGCCGTGCGGCCCGGGCTCACCGACCCGGCGTCGCTGCACTTCATCGACGAAGCCGCGCTGCTTGCCGCGGCCGACGACCCGGAGCGCGAGTACATCCAGGTCATCCTGCCCGCCAAGCTGCAGCGCGCCGCCGAGTATGCCGAGCAGGCTTCGCTGGCCAGCGACATCGCTGTGCTGTGGCGCACGCTGCTGGCGCTGCTGCGGCGTGCCTGAGCACCGCCCGCAGAATTCCACATCCCACCATGAAACAGAACCGACACCCGTCCCTGGCTCTGCCATGACCCCGCGCCCGAGCTTCTGGCACCGCGTGGACCTGTTCCTGGCGCGGCTGCGTCCGCACCGTGAACCGCTGTCGCTGGCCATCGACGCCGTGGTGGTGGCGGCCTGCTGGAATGTCACCTACCTGTTCCGCCTGGGCTTCGAGCGCTGGCTCAGTGCCCGGCCTTCGTATGACGGCTGGGTGCTGGCCGGCGTGGTGCTCGCCTATCTTCTGGCCAGCGCGCTCTTCAAGGTGCCGCAGAGCATGTGGCGCTTTGCGGGCTTCGGCGAGATCAAGCGCCTGACGCTGGCCTGCGCCCTGGCCGGCACGGTCGCAGCTGCGGTGGTGATGGGCCTGGGCCTGAACAAGGTGCCGCGCGCGGTGCTGGCCCTGCACCCGGTGGTCACCTTGATGGGCCTGGCGGTGGTGCGCATCGCCTACCGCATGACCTACGAGCATGCCCGCTCGCGCATCGCCGGGCAGCATGGCGAGGTGCGCCGCGCCATCGTGCTGGGTGCCGGCGAGGCCGCGCGGATGCTCCTGGCGGGGCTGCACCAGCAGGGCTGGGTGGTGCTGGGCCTGCTCGACGACGACCGCGCCAAGCAAGGCGCGCGCATCGGCAGCGTGCCGGTGCTGGGCCCGCTGGCGGCGCTGGTCGACAAGGCCGTGCTCGGCAGCGCCACCCATGTGGTGGTGGCCATGCCCGCGGCCACACGCGCGCAGCGCCGGCGCGCGCTGGACCTGGCGGCGGGCACCGGCCTGCCCGTGCTCACCGTGCCCAGCGCCGACGAGTTGCGCACCGGCAAGAGCCGCGTCGAACGCCTGCGCGACATCGAGCCCGAGGACTTGCTGGGCCGCGAGCCCGTGGTGCTCGACGAAGCCGGCATCGCGCAGACCCTGCAGGGCAAGACCGTGCTCATCACCGGCGCGGGCGGCAGCATCGGCAGCGAGCTGTGCCGCCAGGTGGCGCGCTTCGCGCCGGCGCGGCTGGTGCTCTACGAGCTCAGCGAATTCAACCTCTACACCCTGGAGCAGGAGCTGACTGAGAGCTTCCCCGGGCTCGAACTCGTGCGCCTGATCGGCGACGTGAAGGACCTGGCCCACCTGCGCCACACCTTCGCGCGGTGGCGCCCGCAGGTGGTGTTCCATGCCGCGGCCTACAAGCATGTGCCGCTGATGGAAGAGCTCAACGCCGCGGCCGCACTGCGCAACAACACGCTGGGCACCTACCACGCCGCCCTGGCCGCGGCCGAGGCCGGCGCCGAGCGCTTCGTGCTCATCAGCACCGACAAGGCGGTGAACCCCACCAACGTGATGGGGGCCACCAAGCGCGCCGCCGAGATGGTGCTCAGCCACCTGGCCGGCGAGCACCCCGGCACACGTTTCATGGCCGTGCGCTTCGGCAATGTGCTGGGCAGCAGCGGCAGCGTGATCCCCAAGTTCAAGGAGCAGATCGCCCGCGGTGGCCCGGTGACCGTGACGCACCCGGAGATCATTCGCTACTTCATGACCATTCCCGAGGCGGCGCGCCTGGTGTTGCAGGCAGCCAGCATCGGCGAAAGCGGGCAGGTGCTGGTGCTCGACATGGGCGAGCCGGTGAAGATCGTCGACCTGGCGCGCGATCTCATCCGCCTGGCCGGGCACGCGCCAGACGAGATCGCCATCGAATTTACCGGCCTGCGCCCGGGCGAGAAGCTCTTCGAGGAGTTGCTGGCGGATGCCGACGACACCGTGCCCACGAGGGTCGAGCGCTTGCGCATCGCCAGGCTGCGGGACGAACCGGGCGGCGTCCTGGCGCTGCTCGAATGGGCCCGCCAGACGACCGGAGCGGCAGAAGCCGAGGTGCGATCACGCCTGGCCGAGGTGGTGGCGGGGTACAAGCCGGCTCAGTAACATTGCAAATTGATCGATAGACGATCAAAATGCAATGATGCTAAGTCGATTGCTCGAAGCCACCGTGAAGCGCCGCCTGGCGCAATTCCCGGCGGTGGTCCTGCTCGGGCCGCGCCAGGTCGGCAAGACCACATTGGCCACCGTCATCGCCTCGCGCCACAAGGGCGCCGTGGTGCTCGACATGGAGCGCCCCTCGGACCGTGCCGCGGTGGCCGAGCCCGAGTTGTTCTTCCCGAGCGTCAGCGATCGCCTCGTCGTGCTCGACGAGGTTCAGCACCTGCCGCAGCTCTTCGCTGCCCTGCGCCCGCTGATCGACGCCGATCGCCGCCCGGGCCGCTTCCTGTTGCTGGGTTCGGCCTCGGGCGAGTTGCTGCGCCAGAGCAGCGAATCACTGGCCGGGCGCGTGTCCTACGTCGAACTGACCCCGCTGCGGGCGGCCGAATTGCCGCCCGACCTGGCCACGGTGCAAAACCTTTGGCTGAGCGGCGGCTACCCCTTGAGCTATCTGGCGGCTGACGACGAGGCGGCGCTGCAGTGGCGGCAGGACTTCATCCAGACCTTCCTGCAGCGCGACCTGCCGGCCCTGGGGCTGCGCGTACCGGCCGAGACGATGCGCCGCTTCTGGACCATGCTGGCGCACTTGCAGGGCCAGATGTTCAACGCTTCGTTGCTGGGCCAGGCGCTGGGCGGTGCATCGCACACCACCACGGCGCGCTACCTGGATACGCTGGTCGATACGCTGATGGTGCGCCGCCTCGAGCCGCATCTGGCCAACGTCGGCAAACGGCTGGTCAAGTCGCCCAAGGTCTATGTGCGCGACAGCGGCGTGCTGCACGCGTTGCTGGGCCTGGCCAGCGTGCGCGACCTGCAAGGCCACCCGGCGGCGGGCGCCTCCTGGGAGGGCTTCGTCATCGAACAGGTGGCGGCGGCGCTGCCCGCCGAAGCGCAGATGGGCTTCTACCGCACCGCGGCAGGCGCCGAACTCGACCTGGTGATCGAGCACCGCGGCCGAAAGACCGGCATCGAGATCAAGTTTTCGTCGGCACCCAAACCGGCCAAAGGGTTCTGGCAGTCGTTGCAGGACTTGAAAATCGCCACCGCCTGGGTCGTTGCCCCGGTGGCGCGCCGCTATCCGTTGGCACCCGGCGTCGAGGTGCTGCCGCTGCACGAGCTGGGGGTCGCCATCGCTGACCTCGCGTGAAAGCCGCGGCAGCGTTCACTGGGGCACCCTACGGCCTGCGGCCGGCCCCGCCAGGCGGGAATGAGCCCCTTCGGGGCGGCCGGGCGGGGCTCATCCCAGCAGCTCGACGATCCGGGCCACGCCGTCCGCGGGGGGCCAGGCCGTGGTGTCCAGGTGCAGCTCCGGCGCCTCGGGCGGCTCGTAGGGGCTGTCGATGCCGGTGAAGTTCTTCAGCTCGCCGCGCCGCGCCTTGGCGTACAGGCCCTTGGTGTCGCGGCGCTCGCACTCCTGCAGCGGCGCATCGACGAAGACCTCGACGAAGTCGCCGGGGGCGAACAGCTCGCGAGCCAGCCGCCGCTCGGCGCGGTAGGGCGAGATCAGGCTGACGATGACGATCAGCCCGGCGTCCACCATCAGCCGCGCCACCTCGGCCGTGCGGCGCACGTTCTCCACGCGGTCGGCGGCGGTGAAGCCGAGGTCGCGGTTCAGGCCGTGGCGCAGGTTGTCGCCGTCCAGCACATACACGTGCCGACCCTGCGCGTGCAGGGTCGACTGCAGCAGGTTGGCCAGCGTCGATTTGCCCGCGCCCGACAGCCCGGTGAGCCAGACGCAGCGCGGCGTCTGCCGCATCAGCGCGGCGCGGTCGGCGCGGCCCACGTCCAGCGGCTGCAGCGCGATGTTGTGGGCGCGGCGCAGCGCGAAGTGCAGCATGCCCGCGCCGACCGTGTTCAGCGTGATGCGGTCGATGACGATGAAGCCGCCGGTCTCGCGCAGCTCGCGATAAGCATCGAAGGGCACCGCCGCGTCCAGCGCCAGATTGCACACCGCGATGCCGTTGAGCGCCAGCTTGGGTGCGGCCAGGTGCTCCAGCGTATTGACGTTGATCTCGTGCTTGATCGCTGTGAACGACGCGCCCACCGTGCGGGCGCCGATCTTCAGCCGGTAGGGGCGGCCGGGCAGCATGGGGTCGTCGCCCATCCACACCAGCGTGCATTCGAACTGGTCGGCGACCTCGGCCGGTGCGGTGGCGGCCGAGAGCATGTCGCCACGCGAGATGTCGATTTCGGCATCCAGCGTCAGCGCCACCGACTGCCCGGCCACCGCCAGCGGCAGGTCGCCGTCGGTGGTGACGATGCGCGCCACCCGCGCCTGCCGCCCCGAGGGCTGCGCCCGCAGCAGCTCGCCCGGGCGCACGCTGCCGCTGGCGATCAGGCCGCAGTAGGCGCGGAAGTCGGGGCCCGGCCGGTTCACCCACTGCACCGGCAGGCGCAAGGGGCCGGCCTGCAGCCGGGTCTCGTCGAGCGGGCAGGTCTCGAGCTGCTCCAGCAGCGTCGGGCCGCTGTACCAGGGCATGCGCGGGCTGCGGCTGATGACGTTGTCGCCGTCCAGCGCCGAGAGCGGAATCGAAACGATATCGGCCAGCCCCAGCTGCGCCGCGTAGGCGCGGAAGTCGGCATCGATGCGGTGGAAGACGGCATCGTCCCAGCCCACCAGGTCCATCTTGTTCACCGCCAGCACCACCTGCGTCACGCCCAGCAGGTGCACCAGGAAGCTGTGCCGCCGCGTCTGCGTCAGCACGCCCTTGCGCGCGTCGATCAGGATCACCGCCAGGTCGGCCGTGGAAGCGCCGGTGACCATATTGCGCGTGTACTGCTCGTGGCCCGGCGTATCGGCGACGATGAACTTGCGCCGCTCGGTGCTGAAGTAGCGGTAGGCCACGTCGATGGTGATGCCCTGCTCGCGCTCGGCGGCCAGGCCGTCGACGAGCAACGCCAGGTCGGGCGCCGCACCCTGCGTGCCCCAGCGTTGCGAGTCCTTCTGCACGGCGGCGAGCTGGTCGTCGAAGAGCAGCTGGCTGTCGTACAGCAGCCGCCCGATCAGCGTGCTCTTGCCGTCGTCCACCGAGCCGCAGGTGATGAAGCGCAGCAGGCTCTTGTGCTGGTGCTGCGCCAGGAAGGCGTCGATGTCGCTGGCGATCAGCTCGGAGCGATGAGACATCTAGAAATAGCCTTCCTGCTTCTTGCGCTCCATCGAGGCTTCGCCGTCGTGGTCGATCAGGCGGCCCTGGCGCTCGGAGCTGCGCGTCAGCAGCATCTCGCGGATGATCTCCGGCAGGGTGGTCGCGTCCGACTCGATGGCGCCCGAAAGCGGCCAGCAGCCCAGCGTGCGGAAGCGCACCCGGCGCCGCACCGGCACCTCGCCCGGGCGCAGCCGCATGCGCTCGTCGTCGACCATGATCAAGGTGCCCTCGCGCTCCACCACCGGCCGCTCGGCGGCGAAATACAGCGGCACCACCGGGATGTGCTCGAGGTGGATGTACTGCCAGACGTCGAGCTCGGTCCAGTTGGACAGCGGAAATACGCGCAGCGATTCGCCCGGCCGCTTCAGCCCGTTGTAGAGGTGCCAGAGCTCGGGCCGCTGGTTCTTCGGGTCCCATACATGGCGCGCATTGCGGAAGGAAAAGATCCGCTCCTTGGCGCGCGACTTTTCCTCGTCGCGCCGGCCACCGCCGAAGGCCGCGTCGAACCCGTGCTCGTCCAGCGCCTGCTTCAGCCCCTGCGTCTTCCACAGCTCGGTGTGCAGCGCCGAGCCATGGTCGAAGGGGTTGATGCCGCGCGCCACGGCTTCGGGGTTGCGGTAGACGATCAGCTCCATCCCGCTCTCACGCGTCATGCGTTCGCGCAGCGCGTACATGTCGCGAAATTTCCACATGGTGTCCACGTGCAACAGCGGAAACGGCGGCGGCGCCGGGAAGAAGGCTTTGCGCGCCAGATGCAGCATCGTCGCGCTGTCCTTGCCCACCGAGTACAGCATCACCGGCCGCTCGGCCTCGGCCACCACCTCGCGCAGGATGTGGATGCTCTCGGCTTCCAGGCGTTGCAGGTGGGTGAGGGGGGCAGGCGGCGGGGTCACGGTGCCCGGATGGTACCCAGGGCATGATGCGATTGCGCATCAGCGACCCAGCGGGCACAAAGCGAGCGCCTTTGCGGGCGGGTGGGATCTTGCAGGGCCGACCAGACGTCTTCGAGGCGCAGGCGCGACAATGGCGCGGTGCACTCGTCCGAGCCGCCCATGCCTCTCATCAGCAGCTTCTACGGTGTCCTCGTCTACCTGTACTGGCTCGACACCCGCCAGCATCACCTGCCTCATATCCACGCGATGTATGCGGGCGACGAAGCTGTGTTCGGCATCGAGAGCGGCGAAGTCATCGACGGCAACCTGCCGCGACGGCAAACCCGGCTGGTGCAGGCCTGGATCGAGCTCCGCCGTGACGAACTGATGGCCGACTGGTCGCTGGCGGTCAAGGGCGAGCCGCTGTTTCCCATCGATCCATTGAAGTGAGGGGTTGGTCCACATGAACCCACGTGTCACCGCCGTCACACCGCTCGAAGGCTGCGCGCTGCTGCTGCAGTTCAACAACGGCGATCGGCGCCGCATGGATGTGCGCCCGTACCTGGCCTACCCCGTATTCGAACGGCTGCGCGAACCCGCCTTCTTTGCGCTGGTGCAAGCCGATCATGGAACGGTGAACTGGCCGGGCGGGATCGACCTCGATCCGGATTCCCTGTACCTGGAAAGCGTGCCGGTGGTGCAGACAGCGCCGGCGTGAGCGCCGCGGCGCGGTCTGCCGCCTCGACCGCCGCCAAAGCCAATCGAGCCCGACGGGTCCGCACGTAGCGTCTGTTTCAGCTCCTGCAACTGCGGTCTCCAGCCGCTGCAGGTGGGTGAGGGGCTGGGCAATTGCGAGCAAGGCACATGACGGCAGCCACGGATGCTGGCAGCCAAAAGAACGCATATTGAATAAAAGTCGCGACTATTTGTCATTATTCTGAATAATGGTCGCATGAAGAGATCGTTGGAAGCTCAGGTACTGGCGGACCTCGCGCACAAGATGGTGCTGCTGACTGGCGCCCGCCAAGTCGGCAAGACCACGCTGGCGCGCTCCTTGATGCCGCAGTTCGACGGTGCGCAGTACCTCAATTGGGATGTGCCTTCCGATCGCGCCGTGCTGCTGCGCCAGTCGTGGAGCCCGCGCGCCAGGCTGCTGGTGCTGGACGAAATCCACAAGATGCCTGGCTGGAAGGCCTGGCTGAAGGGGGTGGTCGATGGGCGCGCAGCGGGCCAGGCGCTGCTGGTCACGGGCAGCGCCCGCATGGACACTTTTCGCCAGGCGGGTGAATCTCTGGCTGGCCGTTACCGTGGCCTGCGCCTGCACCCGTTCTCGGTGCGCGAGTGGTGCGAGCAGACCGGCGCCGCGCCGGCCCAAGCTCTGGAGCGCCTGATTCAGCGTGGCGGCTTCCCGGAGCCCTGCCTGGCAGAGACCGACGACGAGGCGCAGCGCTGGCGTCGCCAGTACGCCACCGACCTGATTCGCGAGGACGTGGTCGAGTTCTCGCGCCTGCATGAACTCAATGCCATGCGCGCCTTCTTCGAGCTGCTGCGCGAACGCGTCGGGTCGCCCTTGTCGCTGGCGTCGATGGCGCGCGACCTCGCTGTCGCACCCGGCACGCTGCGCCGCTACCTGGAGGTTTTGCAGGCGCTGTACATCGTATTCGTGGTCCAGCCCTGGCATCGCAACATTGCCCGTGCGCTGCTGCAATCGCCCAAGGTCTACTTCTTCGACACCGGCCTGGTCCGCGGAGACGACGGCGTGCGCTTCGAGAACGCCGTGGCGACCCTGCTGCTCAAGCACGTCCACGCGCGCCAGGACCTGCAAGGTGCCGATGTCGGACTGCACTACGTGCGCACCAAGGACGGAGCGGAGGTGGACTTCTGCCTCAGCGAGGCCGGAACGCTGAGCCACCTGATCGAGTGCAAATTTGCCGACGCCTCGCCGCACCGCGCATTGGTGCGCTTCGCAGGCCAGTTTCCCCAGGCGCAGGCGGTGCAACTGGTGCGTGAGCTGCGGCAGCCGGAGGTCCGCAGCGGCGTGCGCATCGAAGCGGCGGCTGACTGGCTCGTGACTTTGGCGGCGTGAGGTCGCGCACGCGTTCTCAGGCATCTCAATACTGATGGTTGATCGCAACAATCACGAACAATCACCAGCTCCGGCCTGTCGTCGACGGAATCGGCCGTGCGCATCGCGATGGCGCTGGGTCTGGCGGATGAACTGCAAACCTTGTTCGAACCTCAGGTGCGGTCCATCACCCAGATGGAGCGTGCCGAGCTAGCCAGGCGCCAACGCGCCCCGAAGCGGCCCAGGCCTGTGCCCCCGAGCATCTGCAAAAATTCCATGCCGCTCTCAAGCGTCATGCGTTCGAGCAGCGCGTGCATGTCGCGAAATTTCCACATGGTGTCCACGTGCAACAGCGGAAGCGGCGGCGGCGCCGGGCAGAAGGCTTGGCGCGCCAGGTGCAGCAGCGTCGCGCTGTCATTGCGCAGGAGTACAGCATTGCGTGCCGCTCGGCCTCGGCCACCCTATCGCGAAGGATGTGGATGCTCTCGGCCCCCAGTCGTTGCAGGTGGGTGAGGGGGTGGGGGCTCTGTCACGCTGCCTGATGCCACGAAGGGCAAGTTGCAGCATTGCACCCACAGGCGAAGCCACCCGGAGCGTGACATAGGGCGCAGCGGCGTGCGTTTCGCGCAACACTCAAGACAGTCAGGCAAGAGAAGCTGTCTGTTTTGCAGGAATGTCCGCAAGGCTCTGCTAAGATTTTTTTCAGTCTCACTGGAACCGCACGGCGCTTTGCAATAAAAGGGTTGGAGGCGTGGAAGGGAGACGAGTGGTTCGCCGGTCGGCAGGGTTGCCTTCGAGGTTTGGCAACTGGATTTCAGGGGCGGGCTTTGTTGACAGGTTCTCGGTCGAGTACCATAGAATCAACGGCGAGCGGCTTGTGCGCTCGATTCGCGAATCAGTGCGTTCATGGTCCAACAATTCTGGAGAGTTACGGTATGAAGAAATTTGCTTTGAAGGCCGCCGCTCTGGCGATCGCCGGGGTTTGTGGTTCGGTCTATGCAGGCACGATCACCGCGCCGGCCACCCCGACCAAGTACGCAGTCGAAGCCATGACGGCCGCTACGCCCGTTACGCTACCCGCCATCACCTACCAGATGGGTGTCGGCCGTCCGATCGGCAACGGTTTCACGTTTATCGTCACGCCGTCCGTCGGCGCGACCTTCGCGACGGTCCTCGGTGTTCAGTGCCCGATCCCTGTCTACGTTGGGCCTTCGACCGTCAGCATCACCGTGAAGCGCCAGAGCACGATCGAGTGCGCCTATGACGTTCAAGTGGCTACTCTAGCTATCACCGTCGGCGACACATTCACCGTGAACGGCCTCGCGCTGGCCACGCATCCGCTGGCGACCGCCGGCGGCTCCGTCAACGTCAATGTCAACCTGAAGGATCCGGGCGAAACCGCTCAGATCGACAACACCAACACGCTGGCCGTGACGGTCGCCAACAGCGTGCAGGCGATCAATATCTATGCGGCGACTTCGGACACGGCGACGGTTGCTGACGTCAACGCCGTCGGCGGTCCCTTGACCGGCTTCGTGGCCGGCGGTGCGGCACCGGTTGACACCACCACGGTGGCTGCGGCGTGGTTGACGTTTGATAACAATTCGGCAAACGCCAAGGACGCTACAGGCGCCGCCAATTTCGACTTCACCAACGCCATCGTCACCGGCGTCGGCCCTGCCGGTACCGGCACTGGTACCGCTGCGATCGCCCTGACCGGCTCGACCATCGGTCTGAAGGCGAGCAAGTTCTGTATTGACCTGGACAACGACACCACGCTGTGCGAGGCCGGTGAGGTTCTGACCGCGAACGCCACGGGCGGCACGCTGTCTGGCATCACGGTGGCCGCGTTCCCGGTCCAGGGCACCACTGCGACGCGTACCGTGACCTTCGAGGTCACTGGCACGACGCCGCTGGGCACTTCGCGCAACTTCGCGCTGACCGGCACGGTCACGCCGGCAGTGGGCGCTGTCGAGGCGCTGGCCGACACGGCGAGCAAGAACGCCACGGCCTGGGTCTGGGGCGCCAATGCGTCGCAGCTGATGACGTCGTACATGTCGACCAACGGCAGGTTCGTCACGCGCTTCTCGATGCTGAACACCGGTGCGGCCGCGGTCGGCTACTCGGTGCAGTGCTACGCTGAAGGCGCCAACGTCGCCACCAACGGCGCCAATGGCACGCTGAAGGCTGCTGGCACCACGGTGCTGGATGCCGGCTCGGTGTGCAGCTTCTCCGACGCGACCGTCCCGCGCGGTGCAGTGATCTTCACGATCAATGCCCCGATCGGTACCGTCAAGGGCTCTTACAACATCGTCGACGCGGTCACCGGCGCCAACGGCTTCCTGCCGCTGGTCCGTCCGTACGGCACTGCCACGACCGAGTAATCGGCCCAGGCTGTTGTTCTGCCAGGGGCGCCTTCGGGCGCCCCTTTTTCGTCATGTGCGCGTTTGCGCTGCGTCGGTGGGGCGGCTTGAAGCGCTGCACGAGAATAGTGGTTGGTAGCCTGAACATCGTAAGCGTCTAGCCGTGGCATCTTGAGTTGAGCCACAAGCCGGCCGAGCATCGCGCCCATGTCGAACATGATGGACGTGGCGTGCACAGCGGTGATGGCGGTTGTCGCGCATTGCCTGAGCGTCGGAGGCATGCTCGCCGC